>NZ_JABUNR010000009.1 GCF_013343715.1 Mesobacillus harenae | reverse complement strand
GATGGCCAACTGGACGTGGAGAAGTCCAGTAATGGCCTAAAAGTATAGATAAGAGAGTCTATTTTCCATGAAAAATCCGCTAAAATCTAAAAAGGGGTTCGGAATGAGAACATTCCGAACCCCTTTTGTCGACAAACTGAGGCACCATCCAGTTTTCTGGATGGTGCCTGTCACCTTTTTAAGTCACCTTTTTCAAATTTTGCAAAATATTAAGTTGAAAATTTGAAGGAACTATAATAAAATAACTAACATTACAGTTAAAACATAGTATTTTTATAGGAATTAATGAATTAATGCAAATCCTGGCTGTGAACAGACATTGTTCAAATGTGAGGCATGGAAGGTGGGGCAGCTAGTCTTGAATAAAAGTAATATTGTTAAAGTAGAAAAGGTAAGTAAAAGTTTTTCTAATAAGAAACAGGAGATACCTGTGCTAAAGGATATCTCTCTCGAAATTAGCCGCGGAGAGATCATCTCAATCCTCGGAGAAAGCGGATGTGGGAAGAGTACACTTTTAAACATTATCGGAGGCTTTGAAAAAGCAGACGAAGGCAAGATCCTTTTAGAGGATAAAATCGTAAAGGAGCCGACTCGCAAATGTATTATGCTTTTTCAAAACTATGGGCTTTTTCCATGGAGGTCAGCTCTTAAGAATATCGAGCTTGGTCTTGAAGGGTTAAATCTAAATGTGAAGGATCGAAGGGACCGCGCCGTGCACTATTTAGAGTTAGTCGGACTTGGCGACAAGGGTGACTTGTTTCCACATGAAGTCTCAGGAGGGATGCAGCAAAGGATCGCGATCGCTAGGGCACTGGCGCTGCAGCCAGAAATGATTTTAATGGATGAACCTTTTGCAGCATTGGATACGTTTAATCGTTATTATTTACAGGATGAGCTATTGCGCATCCAATCTCAAGAAAAAACAACAATCGCCCTGGTTACCCACGATATTGACGAGGCGATTTACTTGTCTGACCGTGTTTTTATCATGCATGCAAACCCCGGCAAGATTCATAAGGAAATAAAAATTCAGCTTTCCAAACCTCGTGACCGCACTCATAGTGACTTTCAGTACTATCGTAAGCTGATCTTTGAGGAATTCCGGTTCAATCGTACAGCGACACCTATCGAGTTTAATATATAAAAAGAATCTTTTAAAAGGGAGAATTCAAATGAAAAATTCATTCAAGTCAGCTCTTTTGCTGATGATTACAGCAATGCTAATATTGGCTCTGGCAGCCTGCGGCACAGGCAATAGCGATAGCGGCCAATCATCAGGTGATGGGGAAAAGAAAACCGTCAAAATCGGCTATTTGCCAATTACTCACGCAGTTCCTTTATACATTGAAAAAGAAATGGAAGAATACGAGAATTTCAATCTTGAATTGATTAAATTCGGCTCATGGCCTGAGCTTATGGACGCACTTAACACGGGCCGCATAGACGGAGCGTCTGTCCTAGTAACCCTCGCAATGAAAGCAAAAGAACAGGGCATTGACTTGAAAGCAGTTGCATTAGGCCATAGAGATGGAAATGTTCTTGTAACAGCAAACGATATAAACAACGCTGAGGACTTAAAAGGGAAAACATTTGCGATACCACATAAATTTTCAACTCATAATATCCTTTTATATCAAATGCTTAAACAAAACGGCATGGAATATGAAGATGTAAAAGCAGTAGAAATGCCGCCAGCAGAGATGCCAGCAGCCCTTTCAGAAGGACGCGTTGCAGGATATGTAGTCGCTGAGCCATTCGGTGCTATCTCTGTAGCTATTGATAATGGAAAGGTTCTGTATCAGGACCAGGACATTTGGGCAGATTCGATCGACTGTACATTAGTTCTCAGGAACGACTTTATCCAAGAAAATAATGAAGTTGCCCAGGAGTTTGTCAATGAGTATGTTAAAGCAGGCGAAATGGCTGAGCTAAAAAATGAACACACACACGAAATGTCATCAAAGTATATGAAGGTCGAAAAGGATGTCCTTGACCTATCGTTTCAATGGATTTCGTATGATAATCTAAGAATCAAGGAAGAAGAATATGAAGAATTAAAAAATAATCTAACCGAGATGGGCTTAATGGAAAACCCGCCGGCCTACGATGAATTCGTTGATAATTCCTTGATGGATAAGGCGAAGTGAGCATATGTCGAGATTTAAACCGTTTATAAATGCCATCATTGGGTTTTCCATTCTAGTTGCAGTCTGGCAAACAATCATCATTTTCGGAGATTATGATACCGTACTATTCCCAACGCCATTAATGGTTGGGGAAGGCATTGTATCACTCATTCAGGATGGAACGCTATTTGTTCATTTCCAGGTGAGTATCTTGCGGTTTCTGGCTGGCTATTTATCGGCAGTTGTGGCAGCGATTATACTCGGGCTCATATTTGGCCGGCTTCCGCTGCTATGGGGGGTACTTGATCCAGTCGCACAGGTATTAAGGCCCGTTTCGCCGATAGCCTGGTCGCCGTTTATTGTCCTTTGGTTTGGAATCGGAGATATCCCTGCGATTGTGATCATTTTTATTGCAGCCTTTTTTCCTGTGCTGCTTTCCACAGTCTCAGCTGTACGGAAAGTTGATAAAAATTATTTAAAAATTGCCCAAAACCTTGAAATTAAGAAGTTTGAACTATTATGGAAAATCATTTTTCCGGCCGCCTTCCCATATATTGCGAATGGCCTTCATATCGCTGTCGGAACAGCCTGGATCTTCCTTGTCGCTGGGGAAATGGTTGGAGCGCAGTCAGGACTTGGTTACCTCATAGTAGATGCGAGGAACTCAATGAGACTAGACTTCGTAATGGCCGGTATCCTATTTATCGGAATATCAGGATTACTCCTAGACAAGGCCGTTGGCTTATTTGAAGCATGGATAAACCGTCAATGGGGAAGAACGAACGGATAGAAAGTTGTTCTTTGTAGCCAACAATAGAACACTTACATTTTTTATAGAAAGAACAAAGGAAATGAAGGAAACGGACTAAGTTACACGAAAAGCGGAAGCGACCCAGAGGGGCTAGGCCTCGGATGTAGACAACGGATTCGATTTCCGTAACTTGAAACTTTTATAGTTTCGCAACCAATTAAAAAACAGAGGGCTTTTCAGCTCTCTGTCTTTGAAAATAGTTATCTGTTAACTGGCTCGTCATCTGTGCTGCTCAATTCAATCACTTCGAGTTCATCAACATTTTTTTGGCAGTGATGACAATAATAGGCAAGCTCAATTTCATTCTGACAGGCCTTATGGATAATTTTCTTGTAGCATTTCTCTAGGTTGTTGCGGCCCCATAATATGATCGCATTGAATACTCCGTCAAGCTCTTTTCCGCTTTCTGTCAACTTGTACTCATATCTTGGCGGATGGCTGGAGTATAGGGATGAATGGATGAGACCTGTTTGTTCCAAGTGCTTAAGTCGGTCTGAGAGCAGATTGGAAGAAATACCATCAAGTCCTTTCTTCATTTCATTAAAAGTAGTCCGGCCCACCATGATTTCGTGGACAATCAGCAGGGTCCAGCGATCCCCGATAATATTAAGGGTTTGCGCAATATTACATGGTAAATTATATTTTGATTCTCTCATAGTCGAGTCCTCCCGTAATCATTGATATAAATATATCATAATTTTTTATGCTACTGAGTTGTTTTTTTGAAGTTAGTATAATAAAATAAGTAACAAGTAATATCTGAGTATTCTTATCGGATAATTTCATTATACCTGAAGGAGGAACATATAAATGTCACTATATTTAGTGGAGTCCATTTTTAATGGAGCGATAAAAGAAAAAGCGGTTTTTGAAAAAAAGGTTGTAGAAATTGGTGAAGAACTAGGCAAAAAAGAATCAAGTGTTATTGAAGTTCAGGTTGCGAAGGATTTATCTAGAGCGTTCTTCATTATTGAAGCTTCTGACCGCAATGCAATTAATGAGAGTTTAAGAGAATTAGGAATCCCGGTTACTTTGATCAAGCCTGTCCGTCTAGTCGGCAAGGATTTAGATGAGGTGAAAAAAGAAGCCAATACGGTTAATTACCTTGTTGAATGGAATCTTCCTGAAAATTTGACAATGGATGCTTACCTTGAAAGAAAAACAAAGAACTCTGTTCACTATGCAGAAGTTCCAGAGGTAACATTTTCAAGAACATATGTGTGTGAAGACATGACAAAATGCTTGTGCTTCTATGATTCTCCTGATGAATCAACCGTCAAAAAAGCACGTGAAGCAGTTAAGGCTCCAATTGACACAATTACAGAATTGTCATCAGATAAATAAATAGGACGGAACCTCCTTTATCGGGGGTTTTCTTTTTAGAGTAGACAGCTAAGAAAGGGGGGCCTATTGATGAAAATGAATCGGTTAGAGGAATTAATTCACCAAGACTTAAAACCATATGTTCGAAAAATTGATGCTGAAGCATTTTATGCTGAAGATTATTTAAAAGGCATCGGCGAAGCCGGTTATCTTCATTCTAGAAACGGTTTAGACGAAAGCATACTCCTTGCCCAGGAAGTTCGTGTTGTAGAAGAAACGGCAAAGGTATGCATGACGACTGCCTTTAATCTATGGTGTCACCTTGCATCCTTGACCTATATACGGCGGAGCGACAATGCCTATCTAAAAAATGAAATCTTACCGCTTCTTGAAGAGGGTAAAATCCTGGGCGGTACGGGCTTATCAAATCCAATGAAGTATTATGCTGGTCTTGAAGTTCTCCATTTGAAAGCGAAGAAAGTTGATGGCGGTTATGTAGTCAACGGTCAGCTGCCTTCTGTTTCCAATCTTGGGCCTGACCATTGGTTTGGCATCATTGCAGAGGTTGATGAGGATCAGCGTGTAATGGCCGTTGTACCTTGCAATGCTGAGGGACTTACCTTAAAAGCGAAACTCGAGTACATGGCGGTAAATGGTAGTGCGACATTTTCATGTGCGTTTAACGAAGTCAGAATTCCTGAAAAATGGATTGTTTCTCATGATGTTGATCGGTTTATCCAAAAAATCCGTCCTGCCTTTGTGTTGTATCAAATCCCACTAGGGCTAGGTGTGACCGAGGCTTCGATTACATCCGTACGGCAGGTTTGTAACAAGCAGGGCGGCTGCAACCAGTATCTTCCGATTCAGCCCGACGAATTGGAGGCGGAATTGCGGGCAATCAGAGAAGAAGTATATAAGATCGCCAAGGATCCAGCTCTTCCTGAACGCGTTCAGGAACTGCTAAAGCTAAGGCTGCGTATCGTTTACCTAACTTCAAAAGCGAGCCATGCCGCAATGCTTCACCAAGGCGGAGCCGGATACCTGCAAAACAGCGCACCATCCAGAAGACTAAGAGAATCCTATTTTCTCGTCAACCTCACACCAACCGTAAAACATCTAGAAAAAATGTTAAATTAAGAAAGGTGACAGGCACCATCCAGTAAACTGGATGGTGCCTGTCACCTTTTCGAATTAGCCTGTCGCGATAAATTGTGCGTTGTCTGCATCTTGTTCATGCTCCCAGCGACTATGTACTCCTCTAACCCACCAATGATAAGTCAGCATCGTTGGTTCAAATTTTCGTGTTTCCTACCTCAGTCCTTTCTCCCCAGTCTATAAGTCGCTAAACGGGGATGCCGTTATTGTACTTTCTTGTTTAAGATAATTGTTGTTAAAGTACACACTACACTAGGGGTCATTTTTGCCAGAAGCAATAATAGGTGTAATAAATTTAGATAAGCTTAGATCTTTTCCTTTTATAAGTTCAGGAATAAAGATGGAAAAATCAGGTCTGCTTTTTCCTTTTTTAAAAGAAAAATATGATATAATGAGTGAATATTCATTCATTTATAGAGATGAATCAGGGATAAATTTTATAAGAGGTGATGAAAGTGAATCGCATAGGTCCCCTAGTTATCGTCGAAGGCCCGAACAACAGTAAGGTACCTTTCTCAAGGAGTTTGTATATTGACTGTTCGGATAAAGTGTTAATTGACTCTGGAGCAGATCCAAAGTCTTTAATGGAGCTTAAAAAACAATATGGTGTGGAGTTAATTGTTAATACCCATTATCATCCAGACCATACTCAGCATAACCATCTGTTTCCTGATGCCGAAAAATTGATTAACCCGATTGAATATGAAACAGCCCGAACGATTGAAGGAATCGCAAAGGCAAATGGAATCTACCAAGAGTGGGGTGAAGCTGGAGTTGCTATGTGGAAGGAAAAGCTCCCTCACGAATGGGTAAAGAATTTAGGGGAAATATCCGGAAGGTATGAGTATGAGACTGAATATTCCTTCGGAGGTGTGAAGGTCATCTTTTTGCATACGCCAGGACATACAAGTGGTCATGCATCTCCTTATTTTCCAGAGCTTGGAGCTGTCTATGTCGGCGATTATGATATGACCTCATTTGGTCCTTGGTATCATGGTACAGACGGATCCATTGAGGATTTTATTAATTCAGGAAAGCGCCTGCTGAGCCTTAATGCTGATACCTTTATAACCGGACATCAAAAAGGAGTATTCAAAAGGCCAGAATTTGAGCAAGAGATGGAAAAGTATCTGGAAATTATTAATAAACGTGATGAGACGATTGAGGCATATGTTCGCCAGGGGCTTAATTTTGAAGAGCTAACAAACATAGGAATTTTTTATCCGAAAAATACGCTTGTTGTCCCTATTTTCAAAACATGGGAGCGGAGCGGGATGCGTAAGCACTTAAGCCGTTTGGGGCTTACAGTACCTAATACTGAAGAGGTATTTTTGACTGTATAATAGCTGAATGGAATTGATTCGGTCTATATACAAAGCTAAAAAGCCAGGAGCCTGCACAAAGGGCTCCTGGCTTTCTAAGTTTTGGATAAAATTAATAAGATACTGGCCGTTTTTATTGTCTGAATGTTCGGCGTTTAAGAATTAACTTAGAATTCCTTGGAATTATCTTTAAACCTGACGGAATTAAGTTAAGATTTCTTTGAATTCCTCTTAACTTCTCCTGAATTAATTTTAAAATCGAATACCTATATGCCAGTTTCTTTTATATGTTCAGGGAAGGTGAAAATAAATTCTGTGCCCTTGCCAAGCTCGCTGTTCACTTTTATCGAACCCTTTAGGTTACGGATAATGCTATAAGCAACCATGAGGCCCAGTCCAGTGCCATTCTTTCCTTTAGTAGAATAATAAGGTTCACCAAGACGCTTGAGCTGGGCTGCTGACATTCCAAAACCCGTATCTTGGACCGATACTTTGACAAATTGATGTGTATCCACTGTTTTAATCGTAAGGGTACCACCGTTCGGCATAGACTCAATACTATTCTTCAGGATATTGAGAAAAGATTGACGAAAATGGCCCTTGTCTCCAATAATGCAGTTTATGCTCGTATTTTCGGTTATGAACTTAACAGAATTCATGTTAGCTAATGGCTGAAGAGTTTGGATGACGCGGTTGAGCTCCTGGTCGACCCAAATTCTTTCTATATCCTTAACCTCAGGTTTGGCAAACGTCAAATAATCCTGAATGACTTGTTCTGCTGCTTTAAGTTCAGTGGAGGCTATTCCAATATATTGCTTTGTTTTATCCGTGAGGGTTACATCCTCAGAGACGAGTTTGAGAAAGCCTTGTGCTGCAGTCATCGGGTTTCTTACTTCATGAGATATTGCTGCACTCATATGGCTGGCCATTTCCATTTTCTGTGCTTTGACTATTTGTTCCCGCAAAAAATCATTTTGCATCAAGGCCTCGAGCAGATAAACAATCATGCCCAAGCCAATAACCTGCACAAGAAATACGATTAGCCAAATTGGTATTCCATTAAAAGGATGACCCATTAAAAATAAGCCCGAAATTGAGATCAAACTTGTAAAGGTAATGGTTCCCATCGAAAAATGGAATCGTTTTTTGGCAGACTGCCGTAGGAACCAAGGGTGAGTGAACCACAAAAAGACAGCCAAACTTATGTATATGGGCAAGCCTGTCCACCATCCGGTATCGAATCCGAAAAATAAACCTCGGATCAACATTGCCGAAACAGCCAGCCATGGCCCGAATCCAAAATATAATCCGCCTATCACGATCGGAATCTGTCTTAAGTCAACCATAATCCCTTGTTCGGGTATGGAAAACCAAATGCAGATCATGAGAGAAAGGAATAGCCCTGAAAAATTTAGAATCCGGGGAAATTGAGCGGGAAAATAACGATCGGCCCATAGTTTGAAAACAAAGAGAATAACTAAAAGGATTGATAGATTGAAAAGTAAATGTTTGATTAATTCCAATTAAAACACCATCCAAAGGCGATTTACTATATTTACAGTGTAATCCCAAAAGGAGAGTTTTCACAATCTTTTTTTAAATGGACTATTCTGAAACCTCTTAAAGAACTTTTTTATAAAAAAAGCAGCGGCTTCACTTGGAAGCCGACTGCTCTTTAGGGAATAAATGGATGGTGCATGTACCTTTGCTATTCTTCGTCTTTGTTAAACCATAGTGGATCATTGTCGTCAACGTCTCCGTTGTAGTTGATGAGAATTTCTTCGCCGGCTTTTATATCTGTGTAGGCATAAAAGTCGAAGGTATGTTCATCAAAGTTAATATCGTAGGTAGCGTTAGGAGTATAGGAGTGGTTAAAAAGCATACCGTATCCCAAAAGGATGGCTGAATGGTTTTTACCATATTCAAAAGCATAATCGTCCAGTGCTGTTTTTTCGATATGAACATGCTGCTCGTTTGGGTAAGACAGGACTGGTGCTTTATGGATCAGGTCACCTTTTTTGATATTCTCTGTTGCAAATACTCCTCTATTAAATTCCCCATCACTGAGAGTAGAAGTTTTTATTTCAATCATAACTATCACCTGCGCATTTCTTTTCATTTAGACTCATCTAACAAGCTTGCCATTCCTGAAGCATGAATGCAACCCTTTTGTTTAATTGGTAAATACCTGGGTGGTGCCTGTCACCTGGTAATAAATTAGGTGGTGCCTGTCACCTGGTAGTCTCTGGAATAAACTAGGGTGAAGGTGTAAAATGGGGGGCAGAGGTTATGAAATGGGGGAATGGTGATGAATGTTGTTGATATGGCGCTTGAGGTTGCCAGCGTAGCTCATGATAAGCAGTATCGGAAGCAGACGAATATACCTTATATTTCTCATCCTGCTGCGGTCGGAATGATGTTGATAAAAGCTGGCTACGGAGAGGATCTTGTGGCTGCGGGTATTTTACATGATACGGTTGAAGATACGGATCTTACATTGGAAGAAGTAGAAAAGGTATTTGGTCCCAAAATAGCAGGGATCGTAGAAGGCTGCTCCGAGCCGGATAAATCATTATCGTGGGAAGATCGCAAGGAACATACCATTCAGTTCATAAAAACGGCCTCAGAGGAAATTCGTGTTGTCTCCTGTGCAGATAAACTACATAACGTCAGATCCATTCTTATTGAGTTTGAACAAAATGGCGATCTGGTTTGGACGAGATTTAAACGGGGTCGGGAACAGCAGCAATGGTATTACGAAAATATTATTGAAAGTTTAGGCTATCAATCTGAATTCCCATTGCTTAACGAGTTTAAGTCAGCAGTGGAGAAATTATTCTCGAAACACATATCTGAGTCAGATTTCTCGATAACAGAGGATGCCGGGCTTGATAAGGATGATATCATTGACCGAATCCACCCTAACAAAAACAAGACGAATTAAAAAAACTTCTTTCTGTAGGCATAATAAATTGAATTAATGACTAAGGCTCTTTTCTACAAGATTGTTGTTGTCGTTGCGTGAGTTGTGAAAACTTAAGTTGATGGAGCAGGCATTGAAGCGGAAATCCACGACTGTATTTTTATTTGCAACAAAGTTTACGAAAACAGACTAAATGAAAGAGGGAAGAACTAACGGCATTTATAAAATCAAAATGTTTGGAAAATAGATGATATTTTCAGTATAATAGTTTCTAATCCTAAAGAGGGTTAAAATTTTTTAGTTAGAAGGAGTCGAGCTGAGTATGGCAAGTGTGAGCACAGAGAAAAAAGGTTATTTTGGTGAATTTGGCGGGAGCTTTGTACCTGAGGATCTTCAGAAAGCTATGGACTATTTAGAGGAACAGTTTATAAAGTACAAGGGCGACCCAGAATTTGAAGAGGAATTTAAATTTTACCTAAAAGAATATGTGGGCCGTGAAAATCCGCTTACGTTTGCTGCTAACTTAACAGAACAAGTAGGCGGGGCAAAAATCTATCTGAAAAGGGAAGACCTGAACCACACAGGCGCCCATAAAATCAATAATGTAATGGGTCAGATTTTATTAGCAAAACGAATGGGTGCTAAGCGTGTAATCGCCGAAACCGGAGCTGGACAGCACGGTGTTGCTACTGCCACGGTTTGTGCCATGTTCGGGATGGAATGTATCATTTATATGGGGAAACTCGATACGGAACGCCAGGCCCTAAATGTCTTTAGAATGGAGCTTCTGGGCGCTAAAGTTGTTCCAGTCGAGGCAGGCCAGGGACGATTAAAGGATGCTGTAGACGCAGCCTTAGGCGACCTCGTCGAAAACTATGAAAATACGTTTTATCTATTAGGTTCCGCAGTAGGACCTCATCCATTTCCAACGATGGTAAAACATTTTCAGTCGGTTATCAGTGAAGAGTCCAAGCGCCAAATCCTTGAAAAAGAAGGCAAGCTGCCAACTGCTGTTATCGCCTGTGCCGGGGGCGGAAGCAATGCTATCGGGGCATTCGCTCACTATATTAAAGAACTCGATGTTCGCTTAATTGGAGTTGAACCGAGTGAAGCGCCAACGCTTTCAGAAGGGGTTCCAGCCATTATTCATGGCTTTCGGTGCTTGACTCTGCTAGATGAGAATGGCCAGCCAAAACCAACGTACTCAATTGCAGCTGGGTTGGATTACCCAGGTGTTGGTCCAGAGCATAGCCATTTAAAAGTGAGTGGAAGAGCAGAATATGTGACGGCAACTGGCCAAGATGCCCTAGAGGCGTTCCAGCTCCTGTCAAAAACGGAAGGAATTATCCCAGCTCTCGAAAGTTCCCACGCTGTCGCCCATGCTGTAAAACTAGCGAAAGAACTGTCAAAGGATGATATTTTAATCGTCAACCTGTCAGGCCGTGGTGATAAGGATGTTGAGCAGGTTTTCAAAATGCTTAATGACAACTAAATAATAAACGTCAACTAGAAACAGTCTGGCTCCTGCCAGGCTGTTTTTTGGTCTGGTAAATATTAAGTAGATCAATGCTGAATGCGTGATAGACATTATTTAAAACATGGCTGCGTTAAGAAACAGGGCTCTCGGACTCGTACGGGGAAAACGGCATTTGCAGTGAAATCAGAGTTCAAATTGAACATAAAGATCCATTTGAAAGCTTACTAACCAAATATTTAATATTTTACTTTGTGTTTAATTAATAAATACGTTGTAAAATTTTTTAAATATTGTTATTATTTATTTATGAAAACGCTATCATGAATTGTCATTGCTCTCAGTGATTAAACTAGAGGAGGAATAAAGTTGACAATCATAAACTGAAAATCTATTTTTACAACCCTCAATATTACAATCGCAGCTAAGCCTCTTCCCATTGGTTTGCATGTTTCTACAAGTTAACGGCTTGTAGTTTATGCATTTTCGGCTCACTTAAATCCACTCCAGGAAATTTCTCCACACAACCAACCAGAGATCATTCTACTGTATAAGCAAACATAGATAAGATAAATATTTTATCGGTTTACAAAGAATTGAGAAGAAACATATCTTCGGAAAAGTAGACTGAATCTTATGAATGTTTACCGCTTTTATGACTGTTAGCATGCCATAATAATAAAATTCATAGATTAATAAAGTTAAACGGCGGAAATAACGAAATGGAGGATGAACAGGATGGACTTTTCATATACGGAAACAGAATTAGCCTTTCAGACAGAACTGAGAACATGGTTAGAAGAAAATTTACCTGAGGGATGGATAGATGGAAATCGTTATATCCCTGAGGATAACCAGCAAAAAGGGGAATTTTTAAGAGAATGGCAGCGGAAGTTGTCTGAAGGTGGATGGGCAGGTATTTCTTGGCCAAAACAATATGGCGGAAGAGGAGCCTCATTAATTGAAGAGGTTATCTATGAACAGGAAATGGCCAGAGTCAAGGCACCACCTGTTTTGAATATTATTGGTACCGCAATGGTAGGACCAACGATCTTGCAAATTGGAACCGAGCAACAAAAGGAACGGTATATTCCCAAAATTTTAAATGGCGAAGAAATTTGGTCTCAAGGATATTCAGAACCAAATGCTGGCTCTGATCTAGCAGCTGTTCAGACTAAGGCAGTTAAAAAGGGAGATAAATGGAGTATCAACGGCCAAAAGATCTGGACTAGTTATGCACATTTGTCCGATCGCTGTTTCTTACTTGTTCGAACTGATAATACAGGGAAAAAACATGAAGGAATGACAGCTTTTCTGATTGACATGCATCAGGAAGGAGTAGAAACGAGAACGATTCGTTCGATAAATGACCGCCGCGATTTTAATGAAGTGTTCTTTAATGATGCAGTCGCATATGATGCCGACGTTGTGGGCGAAGTTAATAATGGTTGGAAAGTGTCGTTAACTTTACTTAGCCATGAGCGGGTAGGGGTAGCCAGACAGACGTTCAGGCTTCAAAAACAATTTGATGAACTCGTTGACTTGGCGAAAACATTGACAAGTAATGGAAATTCACTAATTGAAGACCCGATTGTCCGTCAAGAACTTGCTAGTTTTCGCGCTAAAACAAAGGCATTGTTATTTAGTTACTATCGTCATTTAACCACAGCTATTCGGACTGGCCGCCCAGGACCTGAAGGGTCGATGGATAAGCTTGCCTCAAGTGAATTAGGGCAGAAAATGCTCGCATACGCCATGTCTCTCCACGGTTCATCCAATACGCTCTGGAAGGATGATGCATTGGTTGATCCAAGTTGGCAGCATGATTACCTCCGTTCTTTTGCCTACACAATTGAAGGCGGTACATCCGAAATTCAGAAAAACATTGTGGCTGAACGTATTCTTGGTTTGCCAAAGGATATAAAATATTAATCTTTGAGTTTAGTAAGGTGAAAATACAATTCAGGGGTGAGCTTATGGACTTTGCATTAAATGAAGAACAAATTATGTTTCAAGAGACAACTCGTCAATTTTTGGAATCAAAGGGGGATTTAGCAATTTCCCGCAGTTATATGGAGGGAAATGAACAAGTTTCTGAAGAACTTTGGGATGGATTAGGAAAATTGGGCTTCATGGGAATTAATGTACCAGAAAGTTACGGAGGTATCAGTCTAGGTGCTTTATCTCTGGTTCCTATTTTTGAGGAAATGGGGCGCGCAGTTGTTCCAGGTCCTTACCCAGAAACCCTCGCCTTTGCTGTCCCTTTATTAGAAACTTATGGCAGTGAAGCTCAGAAGAATGCTTATTTACCTCAGATTTCGCAAGGGAAACGCAAATTTACACTCGCAATGGAAGAAAGTGGAGATAAAAATTCTTCACCAGCAAATATTCAAACGAGGGCTGAGCGAAGAGGGGAAGAGTATTTAGTACAAGGCAGTAAAATCCTCGTTCCTCATGCAGACATTGCAGATACCCTGATAGTTCCTGTGCGTACAGGAGGTTCGCACAGTGAATATGGTATCTCTTTACTGCTAATCGACACAGATCAAGTGAGCTTGGAGCTAAAAACAACACAAAGTATGGATGAAACAAGGAAAATGTTTTCGGTAACCTTTCAAGAGGTGAAAGTGCCTAAGACACAATTGTTAGGACCTGAAAACGCAGGGTGGCCGATCCTGCAATTTGGTTTATATCATTTAAATGCGGCTCTCTGTTCGACAATGGTAGGGGGAATGGACCGAACCGTGGATATGGCAACTGAATATGCGAAAACTCGTGAACAATTCGGGCAGCCAATAGGCCGTTTCCAAGCCGTAAAGCATAAAATTGTTGATATGAAACTAGCTTTGGAAAACGCCAGGTCATTATCCTATTACGCTGCCTGGGCTGTAGAAAACAATTCTGAGGATATGGCAGAGGCAGTGTCAATGGCTCGTTCCTACACCAGTGAAGCCTATATTGACTCAGCGGGTTCCAATATACAAATCCATGGGGGAATGGGCTTTACCTGGGAATATAATTGCCACTTATTCCTAAAACGTGCTCGATTTTTAGAGAATTACCTTGGAAGCCCAAGGTACCACCGAGAAACTGTTGCCAGCGAACTAGGGTGGTAAATTCAATACAGAAAATTATATTTAACTATTTTACAAAATGAGGAGTAATAAAGATGAAAGCAATTGTGCTAAGAGAAGTGGGAGGCCCTGAAAGTCTCCGTTATGAAGAAGTTGAGACTCCAAAGCCTCAAGCAGGTGAAGTGTTGGTAAAGCTAAAGTATGCTGCTCTAAATCGCAGAGATGTTTTCATTTCTAAAGGGATGTACCCTGGAATGAAACTCCCTTCAATCTTGGGAGCAGATGGTGCAGGAGATATTGCTGCTATAGGAGAAAACGTTCAAGATATTCAAGTTGGCAGTGAAGTAGTAATCGATTCTGGTATCGGCTGGGGAGAGGATCAGCGAATATCCAACCCAAACTTTTATATTTTAGGCATGCCAGTTGATGGAACATATGCCCAATATATTAGCGTGCCTGCTATTAATATCTACCCAAAACCAAAGCATCTTACTTGGGAGGAGACCGCATCACTTCCTTTAGCAGGTGTGACAGCTTACCGGGCCCTTGTAGTAAGAGGTCAGTTGCAGGCAGGTGAAACCGTGCTGATTCCCGGCATCGGGAGTGGAGTTGCCCTCTTTGTCCTGCAAATGGCCGTAGCAAAGGGAGCAAAGGTTTTCGTCACATCTAGCAGTGAGGAAAAAATTGAACGAGCAAAAAGCATGGGTGCTGTTGGCGGAGTAAACTACAGGCTGCCGGACTGGTCCAAGCAGCTACGTAAATTAATGGGTGCTGCCGATTTGGTAGTAGACGGTGTTGGAGGCCCTGGATTTAACCAACTTTTAAACCTGACTAAGGAAGGCGGCCGGATTGTAAGTTACGGCGCAACGAATGGAGCGGTCCCAGAGTTCATGCTTCAATGGATATTTTTGAAAAACATTGATCTTCGAGGAACGAAAATGGGAAGTCCGCAGCAATTTGCAGAAATGCTTGATTTCATGTCACAGCAAAAGATCCGTCCAGTAATAGATTGCTCTTTCCCGCTGGAAAAGGCAGCAGAAGCTCAATTATATATGGATCAAGGGAAAAACTTCGGTAAAATCACCTTAGAAATCCCTCAGTAAAGACTAGTTTTGGTTAGATTTTCCTTTGCAGAGAGTCTGTGGGTGGTGTGAACAGTCAGGAAAATTAATAAGACTATTAGTTAAATAAGAAAGTAGGTTTCGCGGCTTGAACGAGCAATGTTTATGACTCGTTTATTAGCTTCAACAGATCCATTTATTAAAGGGGATGCAAATAAATGTTAGAAAGTTTAGGAGTTACATCATTAACAATAAAACTGCCCTTTAGGTTAAACCATGTTAATTGTTTTTTTGCAGAAGGAGAAGAAGGCTGGACTATCCTAGATACAGGTCTTCATGACGCTGAGGCATATAAAAGTTGGAAAGCCATTATCGAAGAAAAAGAAATAACAAACATCATTATATCCCATTATCATCCTGACCACTACGGATTTGCCGGAAGTCTTCAGGAACTGACTGGTGCAAAGGTTCTTATGACGAAAACAGATCATAATACTGCTTTAGAGTTCGCAAAAGAACAAAAGAAAGGAAAATTAATACAGAACTATTTAAATTGCGGTATACCAGACAAAATTGTAGAAGAAATGACTCAAAACGAATCTGGTTTTAACCACTTAGTTAGCCCGCATCCGCAAGTAACTGGTTATTTAAAAGCTGGCGATAAAATTCAGTTTGGTAAATTACAATATGAGGTTATGAATGCCCCTGGACATTCTGATGGACTGATTTGTTTTTATAATAAGGAAAACAGTGTATTATTTTCAACCGACCATATCCTCCCTAAAATCACACCTAATATTTCCTATCATTTTTATGGTGAACCAAATCCACTGGAAAACTATATGCAATCTCTTCAAAGCTATAAAAAGCTAGAAGCCGAACATGTCATACCTTCACATGGAAACCCCTTTACGAATGCAAATAAAAGGATTGACGAGATATTAAATCATCACGAAGAAAGATTCATGAAAATATTGGACATCGCTAAAGCCCCTTCAAGTATTTTTGATATATGCCTGAAATTGTTTGGAAGTAAGTTGACTTCCCATGAAATGAGATTTGCAATTGGCGAGACTATTTCACACCTGCAATATTTAAAACATAAAGGGGAACTTTCACAAGACACGTATAAAGGAATTTACCAATATCAACGATAACAGTCGATTCAGAAGTATATTAACGGAACAAAAGGGGGTGAAAGTGTTGATAAAAACAGACATTAATAAGATCTCACTTTTTGGTAGAAGTGAGATTAAGGTTTTTACAAATCGGCCATCAACGATAAAGGATTTTTTCAATGATACAGTTTCGAAATATGGGAATAGAACGGCCCTAATTTTAGATGATGAGGAAATGACCTATATCGAATTGGATAAGCAGTCCAATCAACTAGCGGCTTCGCTTGAAAGAATATATCGAGTGAAGAAAGGGGATCGGCTGGCTGTGCTTGTCAGTAATAGTTTTGAATTTGCTATTATTGTCCTCGCCTGTATAAAAACCGGGATTATTATGGTTCCAGTGAACACTAAATTAAAACCTCCTGAAATTGCGTTTATACTTGGCCACTCAAAGCCAAAGATTATCTTCTGTGACAATAGTCTAATTTCTCTGGTTGAAGAATGTAAAAATCAGTTTAATGAGATACAACTGTATTCAAAACATTTCGTTGCCATTAGTGAAGAAGCGGCTGATTATGTAAATTTCCCTAGCTTGCTGTCAGGGAGCGACAAATTAACAGAGGTAGACAATAAGGAAACAGATCCTGCTTTTATCCTGTATACTTCCGGAACAACGGGCCGTCCGAAGGGAGCTGTGTTAAGCCATATTAATGTGATTCATTCCGTCATGCACTATCAGCTGGTCTTTAAAGGGAACTCTGAAGTGAGAAGCACACTTGCCGTTCCCTTCTTCCATGTGACAGGTCTGGTCGCTCGTTTCCTCCATTCGGTTTTTATCGGCGGGTCTTTGCTTATTTTTAAAAAATATCAAAACGAACAATATATTAAACAATGCTACGAAAAGAAAGTAAATGTACATAGTAATGTACCGACGATTTATGCAATGATGGCAACTAGTCCGCTATTAAAGAAGTTTTCCTTTGATTTTGTCAAAAGGGTGAGCTTTGGAGGAGGCCCTATTTATCAGCATACATTAGAAATGTTGAGGGAGATCTTTCCTAATGCCACATACCACAATGTATATGGAGCGACAGAGACAACATCACCCTCAACTATTATGCCCGGCAGTTATCCCATGTCAAAAGCCAGTTCAGTTGGTAAACCCGTTGAAACAGCCGACATAAAAGTGATTGATTCTAATGAAAATGAACTCGGACCAAACAAAGTTGGAGAGTTGTTAATTAAGGGTCCAATGGTAATAGGGCAATATTGGGATGATCCTGTTGCAAATGAAAACTCATTTGTGGACGGATACTGGCGTTCAGGTGATCTTGCAAAGGTCGATGAAGACGGATACGTTTACATTCTTGACCGAAAGAAAGACATGATTAACAGAGGTGGAGAAAAAGTTTTTTCATTAGAAGTGGAAGATGTTTTAAAGAAACACCCTGATATTGATGAAGTTGCAGTTATTGCTGTCCCAGACAAAATCTTTGGAGAAAGGGTTAAAACCTTTATTATATCCGATACCTTAAATGAAAAAGCCATTCCAGAAATAAAATTATACTGTTCGCAATTTTTAGCTAACTTTAAGATACCCGAGATTTATGAATTTATCGAAGAGCTGCCTAAAACAGCATCTGGAAAAACATTAAAACACCAGCTTAGGAAACGAGATTCTTGAATAGGTAAAATTTTATTTGCTCTATTGGCAAGTAATATAGGTTTATTAGTCTGAATATTGAATTTTTATTTAGACACGCTGTTGAGTTAATTTCTGAGGGGGACATAATGTCAATGGATAAAAAAATAATTACAGATACAATTCCGATTCGCAAAGGCGAGGAATTAAATGAACGGTTGCTTGAAGAGCTTCTCAGAAGAAAACTTCCAGACTTAAGCAACGAGCAAATGATTATGGAACAATTTAGCGCAGGCAGCTCGAATCTGACTTACCTCATAAGAATCGGCAAATGGGAGGGAGTTCTAAGGAGAGCGCCACTCGGCCCAGTGAACACTAAGGCCCACGATATGAATCGTGAGTTCAGAGTTCTAAGAGCGATCAGCCCTGTTTTTAAGCTTGCACCAAAGCCATATTTCTTTGTTGAAGATGAAAAAGTTATTGGAGCTCCTTTTTATCTGATGGAACGTCTAAATGGAGTTTTACTGGAAGCAGCACTTCCTGATAAAAAAGATGGGACCGAAACCGTTTATAGAAAAATTTCAAATACAATGGTCGATACACTCGTTAAGCTTCACAAAATAGATTACAAGAATACCGAGCTTGTTAAGATTACTCGTCCGGAAGGATTTCTAGAAAGACAGGTAAAGGGATGGATTGGCCGGTATAAAAATGTCGAGACGAACCATGTACCTGGTATGGAACAATTAATAAAATGGATCACCATGAACATGCCAGTTTCCCAGGAGCCGACGTTCATTCATTACGATTTTCATTTAAAAAATATCTTGTTTTCTAATCAAGATATAAGTCGTATTTCAGCTGTATTGGACTGGGAGATGAGTACCGTCGGCGATCCGCTGACAGATTTAGCGTCAGCCTTGGTTTTATGGCATGAAAATGGCGACCCAGACTTTTTTAAATTTCAAAAGGGAACTAGCCCTATAACAACTAGAACTGGATTTATATCCAGACAGGAATTTATTGAAGCCTATTCTGTAAAGAGCGGCAGAGATGTATCAAAGATGAATTATTATATCGTTTTCGGCTACTTCAAACATATCGTTATTATGCAGCAAATGTACTACCGTTGGAAGAAGGGGCAAACAAAAGATATACGGTTTGAAAAACTTGATGTTTTTGTAAAAAACTTAACGGACTGGGCACTCGAGAATACAGTTTCTCATACTAGGGAGTCTTAATCAGCCAGAGAGTATGGTTGCGGAATTTTATTAAACAATAATGTCATTTTAAATTTGGTACTCTTTGCTTGTCTTAGTTCATCAATATTAAATCTTGTTAAGCAGAGTTGTTTTTAATGATGGCGTTATTTTTGCAATATATAGTAGGAATATCTTTTATAAAGGAGGGGGGAAATAGGTCCAGTCAGCTTTCATTAGGTTTATCTATAGTGCTTATCTGAAACATAAAATATTTGCGTTATCTTATTTCTGAATATTTAAAATTATTAAGAAGTTATTTGAAAATAAAAAATTAACTCAGGAGGAAATCAATGAAAATAAAAAGTGGGTTTTTAAAGTTACCATTCCTAACAATCATTGCATTTACAATTATATTTATTACAGCTTGCGGATCGGATTCGACCAAAACGAATTCCTCAAGCACAGGAGGAAATGAAGACGGTGAAGAGATTTTCACGTTAAGATACAACACCACCTATCCTCCATCAGTATGGGATTGGGAGCCGAAATATAAATCAACAGAAGAGCTGGCCAAATTGATAGAAGAGCGGACTGAAGGCCGTGTGAAAATTGAAATCTTTTACAGTAACCAGCTTGCAGGGCAAGCGGAATCACTTGATGCACTTTCCAGAGGTACGATTGATATTCAAAACATCACTCCTTCTGCCTGGAGCGATAAGGTTCCAGAGGGAAGTTTTTCATCCTTGCCATTTGGATGGATGGGTGAAGAGCATGCTTCCCATCTTCTCCGTGAAACAGATGTTGGAAAGCTGTATGAAGAGGCCCTTGATGAATATGGGGTTAAAGTATTGTCCTATTGGTATAGCGGAACGAGCGGCTATTTGTCTAAGAAGCCAATTACCGGACCTGATGATTTTAAGGGCTTGGTTATGAACCAAGTAGGAAGCAACTTAACAGCTGAGTTTTATTCTGAGATGGGAGCTGGCGTAGCGAATATCCCATTTGCTGAACAATATGAAGGGTTGCTGCGAGGAACGATAGATACAATCCTATTTCCTTATTATGCTTTAGAAACTTATAAATTAAGTGAAGTAGTAGAGAGTATCACAGTACCGGGACCTGTAGCCCCTTCTTATGGTTTAGTTGCGATTAGTAACAAAGCTTGGGATAAATTGCCTTCCGATCTTCAAAAGATTGTTATGGATACAGCGTTAGAGATGGAAGAGGCGGGGATAGAAGGTTCTAAAAAGCTCACCCAAATGGGGATTGATTATGCGGAAAAAGAAGGACTTGAAATTAACCGTATGACCGAAGAAAGCTATAACGAATTTTTTAATTTAAGTGAAAAATTGGTTTGGGATAAATATGCCGCTATTAACGACAGAACAAAGAAAATTGCAGAAACAATTAGCACGGAAAGGGAGAAATGGATCAAAGATAATCCTGAAGCTCAAGCATATTTTGATGAGTACTTAGCTAAATAAGCTAGGTAAGGCTGCCAGAACAAAAAGGATCTAGAGTTCGTGCTTATGTATGCTCTTGGCAATCTAGATCCTTTTCTGTACTGAAAATAATAATTTTGATCTTCAGGGAGGGTTTTCTAAGATGAAGGAAATTTTAATTCGAGTGATGGATGTGATCACAAAAATAAATAAATCAATGGTCTGGATTATTGGAACATTAGTATTTTTGATGTGTGTTATGTTGACGGTCGATGTTTTACTGAGATACCTCTTTAATTCACCCACAGCATGGGCTTTTGAATTGGCAACGTGGGGAACAGGCATCATTGGTTTTATGCTTGGAGGCTATGCACTTGCGATTGGACAGCATGTACGGGTTGATGTTTTTTTTGAAAGATTAACGATTAGGCAACAAAGTATGGTGGAAATGATAAGTTCCTTTTTTCTTTTCTTAATGGCTATTAGCCTGATTTGGTTGGGTTTTGATTATGTTACTCACTACTATAATATCGGAGCAATCGCTACTGGCGGAATGGAAATGCCATTATGGATAAAGTGGCTGATCGTTCCTCTTGGAGGACTGTTAATTGCCTTGCAAGGGATTGTTAAGCTGATAAATGATCTATATATCATTTTTACTGGAGAAAAAATCTATGAAACCGAGGAGGAGATGTAATTGGAGGTCGGATTGATTGGACTTATCCTTTTTGGTTCATTATTGGTGTTTCTTTTCCTCGGCGTTCCCGTTGGTTTTACGATGGGCGGTATCTCGATCATTCTAGGGTTTATTTTTTGGGATGGTTTGCCAAGCGTTGATGGATTTGTATTAGGTTCTTTCAGTAAAATCACTGAATCCGTTTTGACAGCTCTTCCCTTATATATCTTTATGGCAGCTGTTCTCATGTATAGTGATTTGGCGGATGATTTGTATGAAGTGGTATACCGGTGGTTCGGCGGAATTCGAGGAGGTTTGGCAGCAGGCACAACGCTTATTGCAGCAATTTTTGCAGCGATGGTGGGAATCACTTCTGTTGCAACTGCCACCCTGGGTATGGTTGCCCGGCCATCCATGTTAAAGCGGGATTATGACGATAAATTAACAATTGGTGTCATTATGGCAGGAGGAACACTGGGGATTCTAATTCCTCCAAGTATCGTTATGATTGTTTTCGCAGCTGAATCGGGGGTCTCTGCAGGCGCCTTATTTATGGCTGGGATCATGCCAGGGTTATTAGCAGCATTACTTTTCATAGCCTATTGCATGATTTTATGTTTTATAAAACCAGAAAAAGGTCCGAGCATTGATATTGGAGAACGATTTACATGGTCTGAGAAATTCAAATCATTAAAAAGCATTGTCATCCCTTTATTGGTGATATTAGTTGTTCTTGGGTCAATTTATATGGGAATTGCCACTCCAACAGAGGCGGGTGCAGTTGGTTCGGTTGGATCCATCATTGCAGCAGCAGTTCGGAGAAAAATCACTGTTGAAAATATTAGAAAAGTGTTTATGATGACTGTCCGTTTAAATGGAATGATTTTCTGGATTTTAATTGGTGCTGTCGCCTATGCCAGAATCGTATCCGTTACTGGAGTGGGCCAGCATTTTGCCAGCATTATAACAGAAGCAAATGTTAATCGTTGGCTTATTTTAATTATGATGTTAGTCCTATTTTTAATAGCTGGAATGTTCATTGATACGGTTGCAGCGCTTTTAATTACAGCTCCGTTATTTATCCCGGCTTTAACTGCCATGAGCTTCGACTTAACTTGGTTTGGAGTCATCTTTGTTATATGCTGCTGTATCGGCAGTTTAACACCGCCTTTCGGAATGAGTATATTTGTCCTTCGGGGAGTAGCCAAAGACTTAAGCATAAAAAAAATATACTCCGCTGTTTGGCCATTTGTTTTCCTGCTTTTCGCTACATTAATATTAGTAATGATTTTTCCAGATATCGCTCTCTGGTTGCCAAATCTAGAGTGATTCACAAATTGATAAACTATAGGACAGAAAAATCAACCCCGATTTCGTCAAAGAGCATGCCAATAAAGAAACTTGCTTTCTTTATGGAAGGAGAGGGATAGTTATGAAAAAACCATGGTTAGCTTTTTATCCGGAGGGAGTACCCTATGAGGTTACAGCCCCTTCTAGTTCAGTTTTTGACTTGTTAAAGGATTCCGCAGACCTCCACCCTAATAAAGTTGCAGTGTTAGAAGGAAACAATCCTACAACCTACCTGGAATTAAAATGTATGGCAGAAGGCTTAGCTGCTTCCTTATATGAAAATGGTTTTAGAAAGGGAGACTTGCTTGCTATTATGCTGCCAAATTGTTTTGAGTATATTCTTTCTTTCTATGCCGTTCAACGGTTAGGTGGAACAGTCGTACAGGTGAATCCAATGTATCAGCCCAGAGAGCTGGAAAATCTGCTAGAAGATTCAGGGGCAAAATGGTTCATAAGCCATCAGGCTCAGGTGCAAAAGATTGAAAAGATTGGTTATAAAGAGAAATTACATATCCTTATTGCCGATGGTGATAGAGGAGAAGACAGCAGCCTATATTTTTGGGTAGATAACGGCAAAAACGAGCCTCCCATCATCGGAATGGATGTTGATAACGATATAGCGATCCTTCAATACACTGGCGGGACAACAGGCAAGCCGAAGGGGGTTATGATTTCACATTATAATGTTGTGTGTAACTTGTACCAAAACAAAGTATCAAGTCCAGAAGAGGCGAACGGTAATGTTTGGGAACGTGTGATAGGAATGGCACCCATGTTCCACGCAATGGGTTTGACGATCATGATTACAACTATATTTAGGGGCGGAACCTATTACCCAATTCTAAAGTTCGATTTAAATATTGTCGTTGACACGATCAAGAAAATTCAGCCAACGGTTTTTAGCGGCTCACCTACCATGTATATTGCTTTGCTAAATCACCCTGGTTTAAAAGCGGAAGACTTATCAGCAATAAAATCATTCGGCAGCGGTTCGGCACCTCTGTCGGTTGAAGTAATGAAAGCGTTTGAAGAGAAAACATCTGTACCCATTACTGAATCATATGGTTTATCAGAGGCTACCACAATGACTCATAAGAATCCTAGTAATGGAGTAAGAAAGCCAGGCAGCATTGGCATCCCTGTTCCAAGCACCGATTGCCGTATCGTAGACATTGAAACAGGAACAAAAGACGTGCTGTTAGGCGAAAAAGGAGAACTTCTTATAAAAGGTCCTCAAATTATGAAAGGTTATTGGAAGAATAAAACCGAAACGGAAAAAACGTTAAAAAATGGCTGGCTATATACAGGTGATTTAGCGGTAATGGACCAAGATGGATATTTTTATATCGTAGGCAGGAAAAAGGACATGATTATTGCCGGGGGATATAATATTTATCCTCTTGAAATTGAGGAAGTCCTTTATAAACTTCCAGAGGTAAAAGAGGTATGCGTCTACGGAATACCAGATAAATACAGGGTAGAAACTGTTAAGGCTGCCATTGTGTTAAAAGAAAATACAACCATAACAGAAAAAGAAGTTGAAGAATGGTGCAATGAACATTTAGCGAGATATAAAGTTCCACGTTATATTGAATTTAGGGAAGAACTCCCTAAAACAGCAGTAGGAAAGATTCTTCGTACAAAACTAATTGAAATCGAGAAAGATAGATTGGTAAATAACTAGGTTTTAAGGAGAGAGAGCTAAGGATCTGATAACAAAAAATAAGACACCGGAAACAACGCTGGGATTTTGAATTCTCAGTGTTGTTTATACTTTGGTTCTGTTCCCTTTGTGTTAATTTCCACGAAAGCAAGCGGGTTGATGCCTACTTTTACACAAAGCCAGTTTAAAGAGTTAAGCATATTTATCTGATTATTTAGAATTGACTAAAAGGTTTATTTCCTTTAAAATTTTAATTATAGGTATGTCGTACCGTTTAACGGTAACAGAACGTAAAAAGGGGTGAAATTATGAAGGCGCTTCAAATTCCTGTTGTTGAGCTTCCTAGAGAAACTGAGAATTTAAGAAGAGAAATTAGATTGTTTATTCAACAGAAAATAGACAGTGGCTTAATTGAACCGAAATGTGATTCTTGGTTAAGCGGATATTCCGCTGAATTTTCAAAAGATATGGGCAGGCGTGGCTGGATTGGAATGACCTGGCCAAAAAAATATGGCGGTGGGGAACGTCCGTCGATAGAAAGATATGTTGTAACAGAAGAAATGCTGGCAGCAGGAGCTCCAGTTGCGGGGCACTGGATTGCAGACAGACAAACTGGGCCGCTTTTACTTAAATATGGAACAGAAAAGCAGAAGCATTTTTTCCTGCCGAGAATTGCAAAGGGTGAATGTTTCTTTGCTATAGGTTTAAGTGAACCAAATGCAGGTTCTGATTTAGCAAACATACAAACACGCGCAATGAAAGTTGATAAGGGCTGGATCCTGAATGGGAGTAAAACATGGACGAGTGGGGCTCATTTTTCGCATTATTCTATTGTTCTTTGCCGGACCTCTCCCCAAGACCCAGACAATCGCCATTCGGGAATGAGTCAATTGATTTTGGATTTAAAAGCTCCTGGGGTAACGATCAGGCCTATACATCTAATGACTGGTGAACACCATTTTAATGAAATCTTTTTTGATGATGTTTTTGTCCCGGATGATTTGGCTGTTGGTGAAATTGGGAACGGCTGGGCGCAGGGAATGGCTGAACTGGCTTATGAAAGAAGTGGTCCTGAACGGATTTTAAGTACATATCCTCTACTGAATGAACTTACCAACATTCTCATTGAGCAGGGAAATACAGAATCGTTAAATAAAGTGAGCAGACTGATTTCAAGATTGTGGACATTACGCAATATGTCATTGGGAATTGCCCAATTGCTCGAGGAAGGCGTACCTTCTAATATGATCGCTTCATTAGTAAAAGATATGGGGACAAAGTTCGAACAAGAAATTCCTGAAATAACTAGATTATTAGTTTCAGTTACTCCATCAGTCAACTCTGAATCTCTCATTGAAAAATATTTGGCACAGTCCATTTTACAGTCACCAGGATTCACGTTACGAGGGGGAACGAGTGAGATCCTTAGGGGAATCATTGCAAAGGGGGTTATCCAGCAATGAGCGAGATGAGTGAATTGATTATTGAATCAACCAGTAAGGTATTTGCAGCCTATTCAACAAAGGAAGTTGTAAATGAAGCTGAGAAAGGGATCTGGGCGAATGAACTCTGGAATAAACTGGCTCAGTATGGAATCGTAACGGTTGCTGTTCCTGAAGAGTTAGGAGGAAGCGGAGGGGATTATGAAGATGCTTTAAGTATCGTCCGCCTTGCAAGCAGGTTCTCAGCACCTGTTCCTTTAGCTGAAACCTTTATCGCAAATTGGTTGTTGGCTGAACATGGAGTAGCAGTGACTAATGAGGTACTTACCATTGCCACGGAAACTGATGGGCAGCCATTCAAGTTTTATCAAGAAGGTAACGGCTGGATTGTGACTGGCAGGGCAAAAAACGTTCCTTGGGGTAGATTTGCAAAGAAATTAGTTGTACTAGGTGAGGCATCAGAAGGAGGTGCCCTCTCTGTTCTGAACTTAGAAAAGGCTGAAATTATTCAAGGGAACAATATAGCTGGAGAGGCACGGGATCAAGTGGTTTTTAATCAAGTCTTTATACCAGAGTGTACAATCATCCCCGTAGACAAGATCAAGTACGAAGAGAGGATTCTTTATAGCTGCGCATTAACTAAAAGTGTCATGATGGCAGGTGCCTTAGATAATATCTTGGAGATTGCCATTAATTATTCAAAGGAAAGATCACAATTTGGAAGGCCAATACACCGTTTCCAAGCAATTCAGCACCACCTGGCATTACTTGCAGGAGAAGCGGCTGCAGCAGGAATTGCGGCCAGTTATGCTATTCATTCCTTTCAAAAGAATCCTGTTTCAAAAGAAATTGCTCTTGCTAAACTTCGTATAAATGAAGCGGCTGGAAAGGCAGCGCCGATTGCCCACCAAGTATTAGCAGCAATCGGTTTTACCTATGAACATATTTTACATCACAATACACGGAGACTGTGGGCATGGCGTGATGAATTTGGAAAAGAATCCGATTGGGAAAAAGTAATAACTAAACAACTGCAAAAGTTAGAAAAAAATGAACTTTGGCCACTGATTACTGGCGTAAAAAATAATCAAAAAAAGGTGGAAACGAGATGAGAGATTTAATTTTTACTGTTGAAAATAATGTGGCGAAAATTGTTCTGAATCGTCCTGACAGCTTGAACGCTTTTAGCCTTGAAATGATTGATCTTTGGATTGAAGCCCTGGAGACAGTCCGGGACTCTGATGATATCCGGGTCCTCGTTTTATCTGGAAATGGCCGGGGTTTCTGTTCGGGCGGTGACATCAAGTCAATGGCAAAGGGCGATGGATTTCTTCAAACGAACGGAACGGAAGACCTTTCATCAACAGCATTGGCAAGGAAAAACTCTTTGTGGAAAAAAGTTCAGCGAATCCCGCTTCTTGTCCAGGAAATTGATATCCCAGTTATAGCGGTTTTACATGGAGTTGCGTTTGGAGCTGGATTTGACATGACATTAGCTTGTGATATCCGTATTGCTTCAGAAAACACGAAAATATCGGAAAGTTATTTGAATGTAGGAATCGTTCCTGGAGACGGTGCCGCATGGTTTTTACCAAGATTAGTAGGGACTGATAAAGCTTTGGAGCTGCTTTGGAACAGAACCGTTCTCTCAGCCCACGAAGCAAAGGATATGGGATTAGTTACACATGTGGTCAAAGATGAGGAATTACAAGAGTTTGTTGACCAATACATAAATAAATTGGCCTCAGGGCCTCAGGCAGCTATGCGTTTTACTAAGAGAGCAGTATACCAGGGACTAACCATGGATTTGCGGACTTCCTATGATATGATCTCTTCCGCAATGGGAATCGTAACGGAACTTGAAGATTATCAAGAAGGTGTAAATGCAGTTGTTGAAAAGAGAAAACCAAACTTTAAATAAGCCCCATTTTTACAAGATTGTTGTTATTGCATGAATTGTAAAACTAAAAAGTTGATTGGAGCGGAAGGTGCCGGACTCCGGCGGGATCACCGTACGCTCCGCAGAAACCAAGCGGCTCAAGCGGAAATCAACAACTACGATCTTTACAAAACTGAGCCGAAAATTAAAGAGGTGAGCAGAATTTGCAGGCATTAGAGGGAATTAAAGTATTAGATTTATCTAGAACGTTAGCTGGTCCGTTTTCCACAATGATGCTTGGGGATATGGGTGCAGACATAATAAAAGTCGAACAGCCAGGCACAGGGGATGAAACGCGGCGTTTTACACCACCAACCTGGAATGATGAAAGTTGCTATTATCTCTCTTCAAATCGCAATAAACGGAGTATAACGATCGATATTAAATCAAGTGAGGGCCAAGAGATTATTTATAAATTAGCGAAAGAATCTGATATTTTCATTGAAAATTTCAGAACAGGCACAATGGAAAAACTGGGGTATGGATATGAAAAATTGAAAGAAATCAACCCAAGACTAATCTATGTTTCTGTTTCCGGCTTCGGTCGCACAGGTCCTGAAAAAGATCGGGCCGGTTATGATTTATTGCTGCAGGGCTACAGCGGCTTAATGAGTATAACAGGCGAGTCTGATGGACCTCCAGTAAAAACCGGGACCTCTATTGTTGACCTTACAACAGGAATGTTTGCTGCTTTTTCTATGGTTACGGCGCTATTGGCCAGAGAAAAAACGGGAAGAGGGCAGTTTATCGATGTCAGTTTACTAGATAGCCAAGTTGCCTTGCTGAATTACCATGGAACTAATTTTTTCGCAACTGGAAAACCCGCAAATCGATTCGGTTCCGGTCATCCAACGATTTGTCCTTATCAAGCATTTCAGGCTAAAGATATGGAAGTTATTTTAGCTGTAGCCAATGATGGATTATGGAGGAAATGCTGTACTGCTTTTGGGTGGAACGATTTAATGGAAGATGAAAGATTTATGATAAATGATGACAGAGTTGCTTATCGTGACATCCTGGTTGAAATCATCTCAGACCGTCTTTCCAAAATGGAAAGCCAAGAAATCTTTCGTTTAATGGATGAAGCGGGTGTACCATGTGGGCCTATCCATTCTGTTGAACAAGTATTAACTCACCCTCATGTTTTAGCAAGAGATATGATCCTTGAAATCGACCATCCTAATGTGAAGGATCTAAAGGTTCCCAATTTTCCTGTAAAGTTCTCTGAAACACCCGCAAAGCTGAGACAGCACCCTCCATTATTAGGAGAGCATACAGACCAAATCTTGTTAGAGCTTGGATATTCAGAACAAAAGATCAGTACAATGAAGGAGCAAAAAGTCCTTTGAACAACAATTGGCTGAATCATTTTGCCAATTTACTTTTAAAAGATAAAAATCTAATCAAAGGCCATAAGGAGGAAAGCAAGTGGATTTAAATTTACAAGATAAAGTTGCACTTATAACAGGTGGCAGTAAGGGAATCGGATTTGCGACTGCTCTTTTTTTAGCAAAAGAAGGTGCAAACGTAGCAATTTGCGGCAGGAGTCTCAATAAATTGACAGAAGCAGCTGCTGCAATTAAAGAGAAGACAGGTAAAGAGGTTTATTTCACATCCAAAGACGTTACTTTAAGACAGGATTGTGAAGATTTTGTTCGTGAAACAGCTGAACATTTTGGCGGAGTTGATATTTTAATTAATAATGCTGGACAATCAGCCGCAAAACCTTTCGAATCAATTAATGAAGAGGCATGGAGAAAGGATCTGGATTTGAAACTATTTGCTGCCATCCATTGTTCTAATGCTGCCCTTCCCTATATGAAGGAAAAAGGAAAGGGATCAATTATTAATGTCACAGCAACAATCGCTAAAACTGCACCTGCTTCGTCTATGCCAACCTCTGTAAGCAGAGCAGCAGGCATGACTCTTACAAATGCGATGAGCAAAGACCTTGGGAAATACAATATAAGGGTTAATACGGTTTGTATTGGCCTCATTAAAAGTGAACAAATTGAACGGCAATGGCAGGAGAATTATAGTCAATTAACTTGGGATGAGTTTTCACAGTCACCAGCTCACAAAGTTCCATTAGGCAGAATCGGAGAGGCAGAAGAAGCAGCTAATGTTATTGGTTTTTTAGTGTCTGATGCAGCGTCCTATATAACAGGGACATCCGTTAATATTGACGGTGGAAAAGGAGAGGCATTGTAATTAATCCGCTGAATAGAAAGTTTAACGATATTAACTGCAAATAGGAACCGATGGAAAGGAGGTACTTGTTGATGAGTGAAGATAATTCCATGCAGACGATTAATCGAACAATTCAAGTCTTAAAATCATTTACCAGTGAAGTCAGGGAACAATCATTATCTAGCCTTCATAAGGATTTGGGGCTGTCTAAGTCTAGTTTACAAAGAATATTAAACACATTAGTTCTTCATGGACTCCTAGAAAAGGATAATAATAGGAAAACCTACAAGCTAGGGATGGAGCTATATTATTTAGGAAAGTTAGTAGAAGAACATTCGCATTTAATATCTACTGTTAAACCACATTTGAAAAGTTTGCGAGATCGATTAGGTGAAAATGTTTATTTAAATGTTATTGAAAACAATCAACGAAAGTGTATTGCTTTTGAAGAGGCAAAACAGCTGCTTATGACCATTTCTCATGTTGGCCAAACTTCGCCTCTCCACGCAGGCGCCTCTGCCAAACTGCTGTTGGCATATCTAAGTCAGACAGAAATAGAAGAGTATATCATTGAAAAAAATTTAGAGGTAATTACAGAAAAAACCATTGCTGATAAATCAAAGTTACGAGATGAACTTAAAGAAATAAGAGCAAATGGCTATGCATCCAGTTTTGGAGAACGTGTACCAGGCGTATTTGCGGCGAGTGCACCGATCCTTAGTCGTGATGGTCAACTAATAGCAGGCATCGCGGTCTCAGCACCAATGGTTAGGGTTGATGATGAAGTAATAAATACTTTTATTATTGCTATAAAAGAAGTGGCAGCTCAAATCTCTAATGAAATAAGATTTCAAGATGCCTTAGTTTAATAGATAAAAAGCAATTTCAAAACGGACGAGATGTATCTTCCAATTTCATTTTTATAAGTTGTATCGCGTCACATTTTGAAAAATCCTTTAAATATAGTCTCCTACATATAAATTAGCTATTAAAATTTCTATTGATCAATAACTAAACCGGTTCACATATATGTTAAAACAAAAGAGGTGAATTTTATGTCTTTGGAATCGATTGATGATATGAGAAAAATTTATGAGAGCAGTCCCTTTAACAATTTTGTCGGGATAAAGTTAAAAAAGTTTGAAGAAGGTGCCGTCGTTTATTCCATAAAGATAAAACCTAACCATCTCAATGTAAATCAGGCAGTCCATGGAGGAGTTTACTTTACTATATTAGATTCTGTCATGGGTGCAACAATCCGCTCGGTAACGAAAGAGCCAATAACCACAATTAATACTACAATTAATTATTTTGCCTCTTTAAAGGACGGGGATGAAATGATCGCCTCTGCGAAAGTAGTACAAAGAGGAAGAAGTATTGTTACTGCAGAAGCTGAGGTAACCGACCGGAATGGGACTGTATTAGCTAAAACAGTGGGAACCTTTAAGATTTTAAAACAAAGGTATTAGAGAAATTCAGCAAAATTAACAATTAACCTAATCTGGCTAGAACATCATTAAACAGGTCATTTAAGGAAAGAAGGGGTAACCATGAGCATCATAAAAGTCGGTCCAGTTGAAATAATCATGGGGGAAAATGATAGCCGTGCTCCATTCTCTACATGTATGGTTATCAAGGGCAAGGACAATTCTGCACTTATAGAGTGTGGGGCAGGGATGGAAGCCTTATTATCCATCCGAAAACAACACAATATAAAAAGAATATACTTATCCCACCATCATTTTGATCATACATGGGGAGTATCCTTATTTCCAGATGCTGAGAAATTCATTAATCCGCTTGATTTAAACAAAGCCTTAAATACCGAAGAACTCGTGAAGGCTCAAGGGTTTCCAGCCGTTTTAGAAGAAGCTGAATTAAAAAGCCTGCTTGATGAACAGCACCATTTTTCCCCTCCTGGTTCTGATAGGGTGTTCGAGCGAAACTTGGATATAAGGGATAGTTATGCATATGATCAGGAATTTGAAGTGTCTGGTACAAGTGTGATGATGATTCATTCTCCTGGGCACACGGAAGGGTACTGCTGTCCATATCTGCCCGAACATGGAATTTTGTATGTGGGGGATTTTGATTTAACCTCTTTTGGCCCGTTCTATTGTGATGCAGACGGTAATATTGATTTGTTTATAAGGTCGGCACAAAAGACCCTCGAAATAGATGCGGAATATATTGTGACTGCCCATCAAAAGGGTGTAATGCGAAAGGCTGAATATAAAAGAAAACTTATAGATTACTTGGCGATTATCGAAAAGCGGGAACAAGTCATTAAAAGATTTATTAAGAATGGAAGACCTCCTCAGGAACTGACAAAACAAAGCATCTTCTACTACGAGGAACAAACGAAAAGAAATCCTTTTTACTTAAAGAGTGAAAAGTTAGGCATTGTTAAACATTTACAAAGGCTTATTCATCAAGGCGAACCATTTGACGAATTTTATCAGGAATTTCTTTTGGTCCAAAACATAAAAGAAAAGTACACGACCTATCAAAGCGGGTTGGGAAAAGTGAATAATCAGTAGAATTATAGTACAGCGAGGATCACAGAAAACAGGAGGGAAGTAATATGTCAAAAGGGTTGTTTGATTTAAGCGGGCGCACCGCGCTTATCACCGGAGGAGGAGTTGGTCTTGGACTAATCATTGCAGAAGCATTTGCTGAGTATGGGGCAAATGTTGCTATTTGTTCCAGAAAACTAGAGAACTGCAAAGAAAGTGCAGTGTATTTAAGAGAAACTTTTGGTGTCCGAACAGGAGCATATGCATGCAATGTAGCGAATGAAGAAGAAGTGTTAAAAACGGTAGAGGACATCCTAGATGATTTTGGCCAAATTGATATCCTAGTTAATAACAGTGGAACAACATGGGGGGAACATGTTGAAAATATGCCACTTGAAGCATGGAAAAAGGTAATCGATGTAAATCTGACAGGAACATTTTTAATGTCTAAGACAGTAGGAAGACATATGATTAGCCGATCCTATGGGAAAATCATTAATATCGGTTCGATCGCTGGATTGAGAGCAAAGCCAATAGAAGAGCTAAATGCAATTGGGTATAGTACGAGCAAAGCAGCTGTCCATCATTTTACCAAAGATCTTGCTCGCAAATGGGTAGAACATGGTATTTACGTAAATGGGATTGCTCCAGGGATTTTTGAAACGAATATGTCTAAGCATATGGATGAAGAAATGTTAACTAGCAGAAATCCAATGAAACGGACAGGAGATCCGGATTCATTGAAAGGGGCAGCCCTTTTACTCGCCAGTGGTGCAAGTAACTTTATTACAGGTCAAATTCTTACAGTTGACGGTGGGGGCTCATTATAGTTGCAAAAATATCACTCTATTAAAAGGAGTTTATTATGGGAGCTTTAAGTGGTGTGAAAGTTTTAGATTTATCCAGATTACTTCCAGGCCCTTATTGTACATTAATGATGGCTGATTATGGAGCTGAAGTCATTAAAATCGAGGAACCAGGAAAAGGTGATTACATTAGGTGGAGAAAGCCAGCAATTGAGGGGATCGGAGCTAGACACCTAACCATCAATCGTAACAAGAAAAGCGTTGAGCTAAATCTAAAAACAGAGGAAGGGAAAAGAATTTTTAAAAAAATGGCAGAGAGCGCGGATGTCATTTTAGAAAGTTTTCGTCCTGGTGTTATGGATCGATTAGGGCTCGGTTATGAAGAAATTTCAAAAGTGAATAAAGGCATTGTCTATTGCTCGCTGACGGGGTATGGACAAACGGGACCGTATCGCAACTTGCCTGGTCACGATATCAATTACATAGGATATAGCGGAATATTGGGCCTGATCGGAGAGAAGGATGGAAAACCGGTTGTTCCAGGGGTCCAAATAGCTGATATCGGAGGAGGGGCGCTAATGGCCTTATCAGGGATTTGTATGGCGCTTTTCCATAGAGTACGTTCAGGACAAGGGCAGTATATTGATGTTTCGATGATGGATGGGGCCGTATCTTGGCTATATGCTTCAGCATCAGACTATTTTGCTTCTGGCAAAACACCTGAGAGGGGAAACACTCGTTTGGATGGTCACTTTGCTTATTATCATGTCTACCAAACTAAGGATAAAAAATATCTGTCAGTTGGCGCTTCAGAATTTAAATTCTGGAAAAGAATATGTGAACTTATTGGAAAACCTGAATGGACCGAACTTCATGAAGGATCCGGTGAAGTCCAGAAACAGTTAAAACTCGACCTGTCAGAGTTATTCAGGCAAAAGAATCAACAGGAATGGCTGGACTTACTGGCAAACGAAGATACTTGTGTTGGCCCCGTAAACGATATCGATCAAATCTTTGAAGATCCACAAATCATTGATCGTGAGTTATTTTTAGAAATGAATCACCCTACTGCTGGCACCGTTAAGCAGATTGGATTCCCGATTAAGTTTTCAAAGACAAAAGGAAAAATCCTCTCTCACTCTCCACTCCTTGGGGAGCATACAGAGGAAGTCCTCGCTCAGCTGGATTATACGAATGAAGATATTGAAGAACTCAGAAAAAGTGGTGTAATAGGAGCAAGTCTGTCTGTTGAAAACTGAAAATTTAGAAAAAACAAAGTGAGGAAGGAATGAAACGGATGGCTTATGTAGAGTGGAAAAGAGTTGGGAGAGAAGCTGCCATCGCTGAAATCATTTTAAACCGGCCAGAAGCAAGAAATGCTTTCACGTCGGAAATGGCTGAACAAATTATAAGTATCTGCCAGGAAATAAGCAACAGTGATATTAGAGCAGTACTCATTACTTCATCAAATGAAAAGTCCTTTTGCTCAGGTGCTGATCTTAAAGAGCGCAACAATATGAAAGAAACAGAATGGAAAAACCAACATTTACTTTTTCAAAAAATGTTTAATACGATTCAGGAAATGAAGCAGCCTGTTATTTCGGTAGTAAATGGGTATGCCCTCGCAGGCGGTTTCGAAATTGTTTTAAATTGCGACATGATTGTTGCAGGTGAAACGGCAAAATTCGGGCTCCCTGAAGTCACAAGAGGGATTATGCCAGGAGGAGGCGGGACTAGGCTGCTTTCTAAACGAATTGGTGTCCACCGGGCAAAAGAATGGGTGTGTACCGGTAAGATTTATTCAGGCGAAGAGGCGGAACGAGTTGGCCTTTTGAATGTGCTGGCAAAATCCGCCGAAATTAACAAGGTTGCACTTGAAATGGCTGAACAAATAGCAAAAAACGCTCCTTTAGCTGTTCAAAACTGTAAAAAATCAGTTGACCAACTATTCAGCATGGGAAATGAAGATGCAAAAGAATTAGAAATATTGTTTTATAATCGCTGTCTTAACACTGAAGACCGATTAGAAGGGGTTCGTGCCTTTGTCGAAAAGCGAGAGCCTCATTTTGTCGGTAAATAATTAAGACAATAAAGGTTATCTGCGAACAGATATAAAGTAATTTTGAGGAGGATATACATATGAATGCGTCTGTTAAGGAAACCCAGTTTCATGAAGAGTTAAGGCAGAGTGTCCGTGCGGTTTGCAGTAAATATCCGGATGCTTACTGGAGAGAATTGGATGCGAATCTTACCTATCCAGAAGAATTTGTGAATGAGATTACCAGTAGTGGCTTTCTAGCTGCTCTTATTCCTGAAGAATATGGCGGATCAGGTCTTGGAATTACAGAAGCTTCTATCATATTAGAAGAAATAAACCGCTCTGGCGGAAATGCAGGAGCCTGTCACGCCCAAATGTATACAATGGGGACACTGCTGCGCCATGGAAGTCCTGAACAAAAAGAAAAATATTTACCTAAAATTGCAGAAGGTTCTTTAAGATTACAAGCGTTTGGCGTAACAGAGCCAAACACAGGATCTGATACAACTAAGTTGAGAACATTCGCAGAGCGCCGGGGCAATAAGTATATCGTAAACGGCCAAAAAGTGTTTATTTCACGAGCGGAGCATTCTGATTTAATGGTCCTACTAGTACGAACAACTCCGTTGGAACAAGTGAAAAAAAAGTCAGAAGGTCTCTCTGTGTTACTCGTTGACCTCCAAGCTGCCATTGGAAATGGATTAACCGTTAAACCGATTCGGACGATGATGAACCATGCGAGCACTGAGCTGTTTATAGAAGATTTAGAGGTGCCAGCTGAAAACCTCATTGGCGAAGAAGGAAAGGGATTTAAGTATATTTTGGACGGAATGAATGCAGAACGTATTCTTATAGCCGCAGAATGTATTGGTGATGGCCGCTGGTTTATTGAACGGGCATCCAATTATGCCAAAGACAGGGTTGTTTTCGGCCGGCCAATCGGGCAAAACCAAGGGGTTCAATTCCCGATCGCTCGGGCTCACATTAATATTGAAGCGGCTGATCTGATGCGTTTCAAGGCTGCATCCCTTTTTGATGCAGGCGAAAAGTGTGGGGCAGAAGCGAATATGGCGAAGCTTCTTGCCGCTGATTCATCCTGGGAGGCAGCAAATGCAGCAGTACAAACTCATGGCGGTTATGGTTTTGCCGAAGAATATGATGTTGAACGAAAATTCAAGGAAACCCGTTTATATCAGGTAGCTCCGATTTCAACAAATTTAATTTTATCCTTTGTGGCTGAACACGTGCTCGGATTGCCTAGATCCTACTAGTTATTCACGGGAGATTCAGCTGATATGTAAAATCAAGTAACTGTACTGGATCCATAAGACGGAGGTGAAGTCGCATGGTAAGAAAAGATTGGGAAAGCCTTTATAATTCTCGATTGAAAAGTGTAACAGAAGCCATTTCTACAATTAAGTCATCGCAAAAAATATTTCTTGCTCCATTTTGCAATGAACCGCAAACACTTGTTGAAGAGCTGGTCCAGCAAAAAGACCGTCTCGAGAATATTTACTTATATAACGCTGTGATTGGGAGTCCATGTTTATATGCGGACCCGGTATGTCACACTCATTTTAAAATCAGGACTTTTTTAGCTGCGGCTCCGCTAAAAAGTGCCTTTATAAATAACGTTTGTGATTATTTACCTGTTAACCTATCAGATATTCCGCGCTGGATAGAACAAGAAAAGGTAGATGCAGCACTCATTCAAGTATCACCGCCAAATAATCAAGGGTATTGCAATCTCGGTATTTCTGTCGATACCGTTCAGACCCTAATAAAAAACGCCAAGAATGTAATTGCACAAGTCAATAATGAGCTTCCATCCACTTCAGGAGATACCCTCGTACACGTATCAGAAATTGACCACTTCGTTGTTTCCGACCGTCCCTTGTTAACGCTTGCTAGCGGACTGCCCTCTGAGCTGGAAATGATGGTAGGGAGGAATGTTGCAAAACTTATCCCTGATTACGCTACTATTCAAATGGGTCTTGGCAAAATTGCGGATAGTGTCTTATTGGCTCTTAAAACAAAGAAGGGCTTAGGAGTCCATTCGGGATCGATTACCGATACAGTTGCCGAACTAATGGAGCTCGGAGTCATTACGAATGAGAAGAAAGAGATTAATCGTTATAAAACCGTATGTACTACTTTAACAGGCACTGATGAATTATATAAATATGCTGATCAGAATCAAGCTATCGAACTATACCCAACGACATACACACATAATGCTGTGGTGATCTCCCAAATAAGTAATTTTCATTCAATTAATTCAGCTCTAGAGGTCGATCTGACAGGACAAATCAATGCTGAACAAGTCGGCGCCTATCCGGTAGCTGGTGTCGGCGGCCAAATGGACTTTATTCATGCAGCCAGCCTTTCAAAAGGAGGGAAATCCATCATTGCACTGCCATCAACAGCGAAAAAAGGAACAGAATCGCGAATTAAGTTGAACGTACCTTTTGTGACATCCGTTAAGTCGGCAGTTGATTATGTTGTAACAGAATACGGAGTGGCTTCATTGTTTGGTAAATCTCTTCGAGAGCGGGCAGAAGCACTAATTTCCATTGCCCATCCCCATTTCCGAGAAGACCTTTCAGCAGGGTTGAAAACCAGCTTGAAAGTATGAACAAAAAGTATTTTTTCCGGACTTGAAATTAAAAGGTGAGAGCCTTCAAGTTCTTAAAAAAAAGTTGAAGGGAGGGAGAAGGATGGATAAGTCAATGATTGGTAAGAAACCAGATAGCAGTAATACATTTTATACAGATGAACACCAAATGTTCCGTCAATCATTACGCAGATTTTTGGATAAGGAGGCTGTCCCTTTTTTTGAAAAATGGGAAGAAGAACACATCATTCCTCGCTCATTTTGGACGAAACTAGGAGGGAAAGGCTTCATTTGTCCATGGGTTAATGAAGAATATGGCGGGATGAACACAGATTTTGGGTTTGCAGCGATTTTAAATGAAGAGTTAGCAAGAGTCGGTGCAGGCTTAAGTGGTATTGGCACCCATAGTAATATTATCGTCCCTTATATCGCTTCCTTTGGAACAGAAGAACAAAAAAAGAAGTATCTGCCTGGCTGTGTTACTGGCAACATGATCACGGCAATTGCCATGACAGAACCTGGAGCTGGTTCAGATTTAGCAAACATACGGACAACAGCCCTAAAAAATGGAGATTCTTACATGATTAATGGGCAAAAGACATTTATTACAAATGGAATTCATTCCGATTTAGTTATCGTTGCTTGTAAAACTGACCCGCATGTGACTCCAGCCCATCGAGGAATTAGTCTATTTCTCGTCGAACGGGACACCCCTGGATTTTCAAGAGGCCGAAAATTAAAGAAGGTGGGAATGCACAGCCAGGACACAGCCGAGCTAATATTCGAGGAGGTAAAAGTACCAGCCTCCAACCTTCTTGGAGAAGAAGGCAAAGGTTTCTATTATTTAATGACTAAGCTGCAACAGGAACGATTAGTAGCTGCTATTAATTCATTGGTTGCAGCTGAGGATATGCTTCAATTGACGCTAAGTTATGTGAAAGAACGCAACGCATTTGGAAAGCCAATCAGTAAATTTCAGAACACACAATTTAAACTAGCCGAAATGGCTACGGAAATTAAAATAGGGCGTACTTTTGTGGACCATTTAATTGGTAAGCATATCAACGGTGTAGATATTGTCACCGAAGTATCTATGGCAAAATGGTGGATAACCGATATGGCGAAAAGAGTTTCGGCCGAATGCATCCAGTTGCATGGCGGTTATGGCTATATGGAAGAATACAAGATTGCCAGACGGTACAGAGATATACCGATTACCTCCATATTTGCAGGTACAAATGAAATTATGAAAACCATCATCGCAAAGAAGTTAGGATTATAAAGAGCTGGCTTAAAGAGTTGTTCTCTGTAAACAGACGTTTTGACGGCGATTTATAAATAAAATGCTATAGAAGGAATCCTTAAAAAATAATACTTGGAAGGTTGGATGATGATGAAAAATTTAGAAAACAAAATTGCTATTGTTACAGGATCAGGGCGTGGAATTGGAAGGGAGATTGCTCTATTGTTAGCGAGAGAAGGAGCAAAAGTAGTAGTAAATGACCTGGGCGGCAGTCCAGATGGCCAGGGAAATGATACAAAGGTTGCTGATGAAGTAGTTCAGGAGATAAAAGAGTTCGGCGGAGAAGCGGTAGCAGACTATCATTCCGTTTCAGAATATGAAAGCGCTGACAAAATCGTGCGAACTGGCCTAGATACATATGGAAGGATCGATATTGTCGTTAATAATGCGGGTATTTTAAGGGACCGAATGGTGTTTAAAATGAGTGAGCAAGAATGGGATGCTGTGATTGCCGTTCATTTAAAAGGATCCTTTAATATGACTCGATCAGCAGCACCTTATTTTAAGGAACAAAAGAGTGGTCGTTTTATTAACTTCACCTCAACTTCTGGGTTAATAGGAAATGTCGGTCAAGCTAACTATGCTGCAGCTAAATTAGGAATTGCTGGCTTAACAAAGGTTACTGCACTAGACATGGAACGGTATAATGTAACCGCTAACACGATAGCGCCTTTTGCATGGAGCAGATTGATCGGGACGATCCCAACTGAAACGGATAGCGAGAAAGCCAGAGTTGACAAATTAAAACAAATGTCACCTGCTCATATTGCTCCACTTGTTGCTTACTTAAGTTCTGATCAAGCAAGCGATGTGACAGGACAAATTTTCGGGGTGAGAGGAAAGGAAATCATGGTATTCTCCCAGCCTCGTCCTGTTCGGTCTGTTTATAACGCAGAAGGGTGGTCAATTGAGAGTATTGATGCAATCAAAGGCTCATTACAATCAGCCTTTACACCGCTTGAAGTTAGTAAGGATGTTTTCCCTTACGAACCTTTAGTTTAATAGTTTACTGCTTTTCAGGAAAGTATTAAGAGCAAAAATCAAAGGCTGCTTATGGTGAAATGGATGTGCTTCCTGTTAGATTCTTCAAATTTTTCAAGGCTTCAAAAGAAATGATTAGAAAAAAAGTGTGCTCGACAGGAGGGGAAGGATTGGTCGACTTCGAACATCTATCCCGGTTTTCTATTTATCAAATGTTTGAACAAACTGCTAAAGAGTATCCAAATCATCTTGCGGTGATTGATGGGTCAATTCAATTGACCTATTCTCAACTTAAAGACTCAGTAGACGCTTTTGCAGCCTTTTTATTTCAACAAGGGTTTCAAAAGGGTGACCGTATTGGGTTAATGCTCCCAAATGGGATTCATTATGTAATCGCCTATTACGCAACACAGCGTTTAGGAGGTACAGTCGTCCAGGTTAATCCTTTATATCAAGCTGCCGAACTAGAGTATATCATTGAAGATTCAACTCCCACGTGGTTTGTTTGTAAACTAGAGCAAACTGAAAAACTTAAAAAAATAGAAAAATGTGAAAGCATAAAGATCATCAGTACGGTAAATAAATTAGGCAATGATCAATTACTGTTAAAAGCAAGTAGTTCCGAACTTCCTCCGCTACACATTCATTCTAAAGAAGATATAGCAGTCATACAGTATACAGGCGGAACTACAGGCAAGTCTAAAGGAGCCATGCTTACTCACTTCAATATTCTCGCTAATATACAGCAAGCTGGGTTAGTTTTTAAAGATGTAATCAATAAAGGGTCAGAACGGATTTTGGGTGTCGCACCACTGACTCACGCAATGGCCATGACCAATATGAATTATACCTTTATGAATGCAGCAACCTATATCATCCTTGAGAAATTCGATGCTGCAAAAGTGTTAGAGTTAGTTGAAATGTACAGACCCACCTATTTTTTGGGGTCACCGACTATGTATATTGCTATCTTGAATGATCCTGAACTAGGTAAATACGATTTATCTTGTTTTAAGATTTGCTTATCGGGTTCCTCACCGCTCCCTATTAAAGTTATCAAAGATCTTGAGGAAAAAACCGGAGCTCATATTTTCGAAGGCTATGGTTTATCTGAGGCAACAACATCTACTCATCGGACACCTTTGAATGGAAAAAGAAAAATTGGCAGTGTAGGCCTGCCTATTCCTTATACAGAATCAAAAATCGTCGATACAGACAACGGGATTGATGAGATGCCTGCCGGTGTAAGCGGAGAATTGATTTTAAAAGGCCCTCAAGTTATGAAAGGCTACTGGGGTAAACCTCAGGAAACTGCGGAAGCGATTCGGAATGGCTGGCTGTACACCGGAGACATCGCTACATGTGATGAAGATGGGTTTTATTATATTGTCGGCAGGAAAAAAGACATGGTTATTGCTGGAGGACTAAATATATATCCTGTTGAAGTGGAGGAAGTTCTCTACCAGCATCCGGCAATAGCTGAGACATGTGTTTTTGGAGTACCTGACGCCTATCTTGGAGAAAAACTTCTAGCGATTGTTGTGCTTAAACAAGGAGCATTTGTTAGTGAAAAAGAATTGCTTAGCTGGTGCGAAAATAGAATAGCTAGATACAAAGTGCCCCGAGGGATTGAATTTCGGACCGAGCTTCCTAAGACAATTGTTGGGAAGGTGTTGAGACGCAAGCTTGTCGAAGAGTATACAAACATGGAAAAGAGTTAATTTTTATACAAAATCAGCTATGGCCAGTTATATGTGATGATTTTCAAAAAACAAGTTTAATAGCACCATAAATAAAGGAGAGATAAAAATGGATTTTAATTTATCACCAGAACTACTAGAAATGAAAAAATCGATTAGGGACTTTGTTGACAACACTGTGGATCCTCTTGCTGATCAAATTGAAAAAGAGGATAAAATACCCGACCATATTATGCAAATGAGCAAAGATATTGGCTTATTTGGGTTAAGTATTCCAGAGGAGTATGGCGGTTTGGGTATTGATATGGTTGCAAAATGTGCAATATACGAAGAAATCGGCCGTACTTCTAACGGATATACAACTGTTATTGGGGGACATACGGGCATTGGCTCTGTTGGCATAGTAGAAATGGGAAATGAGCAGCAAAAAAGAAAGTATTTGCCTGGGATGGCAACTGGAGAATTACTAGGTGCATTCGCTTTAACGGAACCAAGTGCTGGTTCAAATGCAGTGGCGATTAAGACGAAGGCAGTCCGTAAAGGAGATAAGTACATTCTAAATGGTTCAAAACACTATATTACCAATGGGCCGAGTGCAGCTGTTTTTACAGTTATGGCCGTCACGGATCCTAGTAAAGGAGCTAAAGGGATTACTTCATTTATCGTAGAGAGTGATTTTAAAGGCTTCATAGTCGGAAAAACGGAAGAAAAGATGGGACTTCGCGGTTCACATTCTTCAGAAATCTTCTTTGATGATTGTGAAGTCCCAGCAGAAAATGTTTTAGGTGAAGAAGGATTAGGATATGTTAATGCTTTGAAAATCCTGGCCAATGGCCGCGCAGGTCTTGCAGCACGCAACCTTGGTTCCTGTCAGAAATTATTGGAATTATCAGTCAAATATGCACACGAAAGAGAACAATTTGGAAAACCGATTTTTGAACAGCAGATTATTCAGCACTATTTAGCAGAGATAGCGCTGGATGTGGAAACGCTGCGTTCTGTAACTTACCGTGTTGCATGGATGGTTGATCAAGGGATGAATGTAATCAAAGAGGCAGCAATGGCCAAACTGCTCGGATCAGAGATCTACAATCGAATAGCAGACAAAGCTGTGCAAATTCATGGGGGGATAGGCTATATTAAAGATTTCCCAATTGAAAGATATTACCGTGATGCTAGAATCACCAAAATTTATGAGGGTACATCTGAAATTCAAAAAAATATCATTGCTGGGCAGCTTCATAAAGAATATTTAAAAAGTAACCCGACAGTAAATGTCTAATAACCGTTTAAAAGTCTTTTAAAAAGGTGAAGAGAGGAGCAGGAATATGAAAGGAATTATTTCTTATGGGGCCTATGTTCCCTATAATCGTCTTCAAAGAAAGAAAATCAGTGAATTTTTTGGGAAGCTGGGGCCAGCCGGGGAAAAAGCAGTTGCTGGTTATGATGAAGATAGCATTTCTATGGGTGTGGAGGCAGCACTTGATTGTTTAAATGGAATCAATCCACATGATGTCGATGCAGTTTACTTTGCTACAGTCAGCTCACCTTACAAAGAAAAAGGGTCGGTTGGGACAATAGCTACAGCTTTAAGCCTAAAAGAAACTGTCCGCGGAATTGAAACCGCTTCCTCTTTGAGAAGCGGAACTTCGTCGATGTTATCGGCACAGCCCGATGAAAAGACATTGGTGATTGCATCGGACTGCAGGACTGGTGCACCAACTGGACAAAACGAGCTTTGGTTTGGTGACGGTGCTGTCTCCTTTCTAATGGGCAGCGGGGATAATGTTATTGCAAGTATGGTCGACCAAGGAAGTCTCCAGGGAGAAATCATTAGTCAATGGCGCAGCCAAGAGGACAGGTTTACTCAAACCTGGGAAGAACGGCTCGGCTCCACTGTGTTTTTGAAACAAGTAAAAGAGACAATTACACCATTTTTAGAAAGAAATAGCCGTTCTGCAGATTCACTTTCAAAGGTCATCATTTCTGGTCCAGGGATACGGGCACATTCACAGGCAGCCAGTGCTCTTGGATTTAAAAAAGAGCAACTAGAAAATCCCTTGTTTGATTCAGTGGGAGACACTGGGAACGCCCATGCTCCAATGATGCTGGTATCTGCTTTGGAAACTGCCAAACCCGGTGATCAGCTGCTTGTTATTGCCTTTGCAGAAGGCCTGGACTATATGCTGTTTGAAGTAACAGATGCCATTAAAGAGCTAAAGGATCGTAAAGGCGTAAATGGCTGTTTAGCTTTTAAAAATGATCAAATTTTATACAGTGACTATCTTAAGTGGAGAGACCTCATTGAAACCGAGCCGGCGAGAAGGCCGGCGACGGATCGGCCCTCTGCACCTGCTTTATATAGAAAGCATCGGCAAAATCTATCGTTTACGGGATCAAAATGTCGAAGGTGTGGTACCGCACGATTCCCGCACCAGCGTGTTTGTATACAATGCCAGGCAAAGGATGAGATGGAGGATTATTGTTTTGTTGGGCAATCTGCAAAAGTAATGACGTATACACTCGATCATCTGGCAGCATCGCCTGCACCGCCGATGATAGTGGCTGTGATCGATTTTGTTCATGGCGGCCGGATTATTTGTGAGGTGACGGACTGCAGCCCTGCAGAAATTGAAATAGGCATGAATATGGAGATGACGTTCAGGCGTTTGTATGAAGCAGGAGGAATCAGTAACTATTTCTGGAAAGCAAGGCCGATTAGGCAAAAGGAGAGTGTCTAGATGAGCAGAAAGGGAATTAGCGACAAGGTAGCCGTTATTGGAATGGGCTGTACAAGGTTTGCAGAACATTGGGATAAAAGTGTTGAGGATTTGTTAGTAGAGGCAGCTTATGAAGCTTTTAATGATGCTGGAATTGAACCAAAGGACATTGAAGCAGCTTGGTTGGGGACAATGATTTCCGGATATGCAGGAATAACCCTTTCTGGAGCTTTAAAGACTCAATATATTCCTGTTACAAGAGTGGAAAATATGTGTGCGACAGGTTCGGAAGCATTTCGTAATGCCTGTTATGCCGTTGCTTCTGGAGCTTATGATATGGTTCTTGCAATTGGAGTAGAAAAATTAAAGGATTCCGGTTTGAGTGGCCTTAACACGCCTAAACCGCCGAGTGACGGAACGGCGCCAAATTTTTCAGCACCGGCCTCCTTCTCATTCCTTGCACCGGCTTATTTTAAAAAGTATGGCCTGACAAAAGAACAAGGAAGAGAAGTATTATCACGAATTGCTTATAAAAATCACTACAATGGCTCCCTCAATCCTAAAGCTCAATACCGCAGTGAAGTTCCTATGGATAAAATATCCAACTCACCCTTGGTTGCCGCACCACTCGGAATAATGGATTGTTCGGGTGTAGCTGATGGAGCTGCCGCAGCCATTATTGTTCGGTCAGAAGATGCCCATAAATATAGTAAAGAGCCGATGTATGTAAAAGCGCTTTCGATCGCTGCAGGCCCTGGGGATGGGCGCCTGCGTCAGGATTTTGATTTTACATCGATAAAAGAAAATGTTGTAGCCTCTCAGGCAGCCTATCGGGAAGCGGGAATTAAAGATCCCAGGAAAGAAATTAGCATGGCTGAAGTTCATGATTGCTTTACCCCGACAGAGCTGGTGATCTATGAAGATTTGGGATTAAGTGAACGAGGCCAAGGCTGGAAAGATGTCTTAAATGGGGTGTTTGAGCTAGACGGAGAATTGCCTGTTAATCCAGACGGCGGATTAAAATCATTTGGACACCCAATTGGTGCGAGCGGGCTAAGGATGCTCTACGAAATGTATTTGCAATTCCAGGGAAAAGCAGGAAAGCGTCAGCTGGATAATCCTAAACTCGGTCTGACCCATAATCTCGGCGGTTCGCCGATGCAATGTGTGTCGTTTGTTTCTGTAGTAGGCAAAGAATTATCTTAATATACAGAATTTCAAAAAAGGAGAGTGCTAGAAATGAACACAGCCTTGCAAGAGAAAATTGGCGCAAAATTAGAATCCTATACTTTTAAAGTTGAAGCAGGAAAAGTTAAGGAGCTCGCATTGGCGATCGGTGACTTGAAAGAAGAATATTTAATTGGGGAAAAACTCTTGCCAACCTTCCCTACGGTTATTGATTTTTGGGGTGGTGGGCAATCCATAGGAGAGTTGCTGGGCTTAAATGGAAAAAAGGTTCTACATGGAGAGCAGGAATATGAATATTTCGGTGAAATGAAGGTCGGGGACATTTTGACGGTTAAGGGTGTAGTCGAAAATATATATACGAAAGCTGCCATGAACTTTGTGGTTATTAAAAAAGAATATTTTAATGAACAGGATGAACTTGTCCTAATCTCACGTTCAACCGTGATTGAAAGGCATTAGGAGGGAAAATGATGAATGATGGATATCAATTGAAACCAATTCAAAAAGAAGAAATTACCCATACTCAGCTTGTTAAATACGCTGGCGCATCTGGAGATTTTAATCCGATCCATACGGTTGTCCCGTTTGCTGAAGAAGCCGGGCTTGGGGGAGTGATCGCACACGGCATGATGATTATGGGTTTTATCGGCCAAGCAATAGGCGAATGGTTTTCAGCAGAGGATTTAGTTAAATTTTCTGTCCGATTCAAGGCAATGACAAAGCCAGGTGAAAAAATAACAGTTAGAGGCAACATTGTCGATGAAAAAGACGATCGCTGGATTTGTGAGGCCGAGGCAGTCAATGAGGCTGGGGAAGTAAAAGTTAAAGGTTTTTTTGAAATAAAGAGATAACAGGACTTGTCCTGCTGCTCAGCTTTGGATTCGGTTAAATTTCGATAACATTCTATTTGGGATGCATTTCAGCTTAGATAGAAGGATTAAGGAGGGGAAGAGCATGGAAGGTAAAACTATCATAATCACAGGCGGAGGCAGCGGCATAGGGAAAGCAATGGCTAAGAAATTTGCTTCTAAAGGTGCCAATGTTGTGATCACGGGAAGAACGGCTGATAAATTAAAAACCGCCAAAAGTGAAATTGAAACCTTTGAAGGTCAGATTTTGGATTTTCAAATGGATGTCAGAATTCCTGAAAATGTCAATGAAATGGTCCGGGTTACTAAGCAAACATTTGGAAAGATAGATGGACTTGTCAATAATGCAGCCGGAAACTTTGTCTGTGCAGCCGAGGACCTTTCAATCAACGGTTGGAACGCGGTTATTAATATTGATTTAAACGGCACCTGGTATTGTTCTCAAGCGGTAGGCAAGGAATGGATAGCAAACAAGCAGCAAGGGAGCATTCTCAATATCATAGCGACAATGGCCTGGGCAGGAGCTGCAGGGAATGTGCACGCTGCAAGTGCCAAGGCAGGAATTCTGGCTATGACAAGAACGCTTGCGGTAGAGTGGGGAAGCAAATATGGAATTAGAGCCAACTGTATAGCTCCAGGTCCTATTGAAGATACAGAGGGGGTTGCGAGACTAATAGACTCTAGCGATGGTTACAAAGAAGCGATGAATGGGATCCCCCTCAAAAGATTTGGCAGAGCAGAAGAAATTGCGAATCTCGCTTACTTTTTATTAGCACCTGAATCGGAATATATCAATGGAGAATGTGTAACAATGGACGGCGGAAGTTGGCTGAATAATCAAGGATTTAAAAAAGGATAAAGGTGCAGCCCTGGTAAAGCATGGAGTTAATAACTAATCAATAGATTGCAGTCTAGGAGAGCTCGCGAGCGATTAAAATTTAAGGGGAGGGTTAACATGCGTTTTATCGACAATATATCATTAATTACAGGAGCAGGAAGCGGAATCGGAAGGGCAACGGCGATCCGTCTTGCAAACGAAGGTGCAAAGGTTATCCTAGTAGGCCGAACTAAAGCTAAATTGGAAGCTGTTGCAAACGAAATAAACAAAACAAAGAGAATTCCAATGGCAGAAATTTTTCAGGCAGATGTCACAGATTCCGATGATGTCCAGGAGCTGGCCGATTATGTTAAAGAACAATTTGGCGATCTGCATGTCCTAATTAATAATGCTGGAGGCTCTGCAAATGGGAAAGTGTTGGAAGCAAGTGAAGAAACTTGGGATTATGCTCAAAATTTAAATTTAAAAAGTGTATTTATTCTTTCTCAAAAACTGGGACGCATTATGGCAAAAGGAGCCGAACGTGATCTGGTTCCTGAGAATCGATCGATTGTTAATGTTGCTTCCCTTTCAGGGCATAAGGCAGGTGCCCAATTCGTTCCTTACAGCACAGCTAAGGCAGGTGTCATTAGTTTTACAAAAGCGCTGGCTCTAGAGCTTGCTCCACTTGGAATCAGGGCCAATTCCGTCTCACCTGGGTTTGTTGAAACACCTCTTACAGAAGGTGGACTTCAAAATGAAAAATTTTTAAATAGTGTTAAGAGAAAGACAGCCTTAGGACGGATTGCGGCACCAGAGGAAATCGCAAATGTTATCGCTTTTCTAGCCTCTAAAGAAGCCTCTTATATGACTGGAACCGATTCACTCGTAGATGGAGGCTGGTTAATTAAATAAGAAGGGTATCTCCATAAAATGGATGGTGCCTGTCACCTTTTAAGGAGAGAGACCTTTACAAACGGGTCTCTCTCTTATTTTTTGTTTATTAGGTACACTTAAGTCTATAATACATATGAAGTTTGGCAGATAACCTTTTGGCTGCGGCATATAGTTTGCTGGAGTTATCCTAATGTAAAGCTAAAATCTGCAAATATCTTATGAATACAATGTTTGATATACACTAAAAGGGAGGACTAGATATCTGATGGAAAGCGAAGAACTGCAGCCTCAAGATGTAAAAAATATCCTGCATCAGCATAATCAATATTTCAAGTCCAAAAAAACATTGGATTTGGATTTTCGTTTAGGACAGCTAGAAAAACTCAGAGCAGGCATCATTGCCTACGAATCTAAAATCAATGAGGCGCTTCATAAAGATCTTGGGAAACATCCGTTTGAAACTTATACTTCCGAAATTGGCTTTGTATTAAATAGCATTACCCATACCAAGAAACGTCTAAAAAAATGGGCAAAGCCAAAAAAAGTGAAGACACCTCTAGTGCTTTTTCCTTCGAAAAGCACAATTATGTATGAACCGTATGGGACGGCCTTAATTATTGGACCTTTCAATTATCCGTTCCAGCTTTTGATAGAACCTTTAATAGGGGCAATTGCAGCCGGTAACTGTGTTGTTCTTAAGCCATCAGAAGTGGTGCCAAACGTGTCTGCTGTGATAACGGAAATGATAGGGTCTACATTTGACCAATCCTATATACGTTCTGTTGAAGGTGGGATCGAAACAAACACTTCTTTAATCAATGCCCAATTTGACTATATTTTTTTTACAGGGAGTGTACCAGTCGGAAAAATCGTTATGGAGGCAGCCGCAAAGAACCTTGTGCCGGTGACGCTTGAATTGGGAGGCAAAAGTCCTGTAATTGTCGATGAAAGCGCAAATATTAAGGTCGCTGCACACCGAATCATTTGGGGGAAAACCCTGAATTCTGGGCAAACCTGTGTGGCACCTGATTATCTTTTGGTACATGAATCTGTAAAAGATAATCTAGTTGCTGAAATGAAAAGGACGCTAAAAACTTTCTATGGCGAAGAAACTGAACACAGCAAGGATTTTGGCCGGATTGTAAACGACCGGCATTTTGACCGTTTAAGAACTATCATCGAGAAAGATAAAAACCGGGTCATTTTTGGCGGTGCGACCAACCCTGAATCCCGTTTTATCGAACCAACTTTAATAGAAGCCACCTGGGATTCAGCCTCAATGGGAGACGAGATATTTGGTCCGATTCTTCCAATTTTGACCTATCAGGATTTGGATGTTGCGCTCGATTCGATTAAAAAATTGCCGAAGCCGTTAGCACTTTACTTGTTCTCCTCAAAAAAAGACGTCGAAGAAAAGGTGCTGACTGAAACCTCTTCTGGAGGAGTAAGCCTGAATGATACCCTCACCCATTTAGCTAACCCAGAATTGCCATTTGGCGGCGTAGGCAATTCTGGAATTGGAGCTTATCATGGCCATTACAGCTTCACCACTTTTTCACACGCAAAAAGCATCCTTAAAAAGAGCAGCAGAATTAATCTTACAACATTATTCCCGCCGTATAATGATAAAAAACTGAGCCTTGTACGCAAATTGTTAAAATAACCACAGAAAAGCTGTCCAAATGGGCAGCTTTATCTGATGGATAGTTGGGGATAGTGTCTTCTGTGCTGCTATAGTGCTGATTTTAAGTGTATACCTGACCTCAGATTTCTTTTTTCCTATCATATGGAATGAAAGTAGTCATATTACTAGCTTAATGCTTCAGGAGGATCACTCTTTTGTTTTTGCTTGGTCTTACTGCATTGGCACACCTTGGATTTCTGTTTTTTTATCTCTCCTAGCATACGACTCATATTTAAATGATGAAATATAGTCAAACCAATCACTGCTAAGCTAAACAAACTGGAAAGTACCGTACTCCCTAACAATAAGCGAAAAATTCTGCGGTTAACCATTATAGCCACCCTTTTTATCCTTATCTTTGCTTATATTGCGAGATATTATTTATGACTCGAAAAGTTGGTGCTCAAAAAACGGCAAGAAAACTTCTAAGACGCAGGCTAGAACACTCATAAAACTCCTGTGAGCGAAGATAAAGTGAGTATGAACACAAGTGAAGTACCATCGAACCTACGTAGAAATGCTGTGGGATTTTTAATCTGGGCCTTTTTTCTATTTGGCGGGTGCAGAGGACCTAATAATGCACTTTTAGAAGCAGCCGTAAAAGGGTATTTGAATCTGAGACTAGCTTATCTTCGTTCATCCGAATCTTGCAGGTTACAGTGATGATATAGGAGTGCTATGTAAAAATAATGATTTTTTAAGGAGTGATTTGTTGGTATGGTAAAAGAACCGTTATTTTTCGAACCAGTCTTTAAAGAAAGAATTTGGGGAGGGGAGTCCCTAAAGCAATTCGGGTATGAGCTGCCCTCAAGTCAGACAGGAGAATGCTGGGCGTTCGCAGACCATCATGATGGACAAAGCGTTGTGAAAAATGGGGAGCTAAAAGGAAAAACTTTAGGAGAGCTTTGGGAAACAAATCGAGAACTGTTCGGCTCCATTGAAAGCGATCGCTTTCCGCTGCTAACGAAGATTCTCGACGTAGAAACAGATCTATCTGTACAAGTTCACCCTGATGATGAGTACGCTAAAAACCATGAAAATGGCGAATTAGGCAAAACAGAGTGCTGGTATATTGTCGAAGCAGAAGAAGGTGCAGAAATCGTTTATGGGCACCATGCGAAAACAAAGGAAGAGCTTGAGAGTATGATCAATGATGGAAACTGGGACGAACTGCTGCGCAAAGTACCAGTCCGGGCCGGTGATTTCTTTTATGTGCCAAGCGGAACTGTTCATTCAATCGGAAAAGGTACTGTCACTTTAGTAACCCAGCAAAACTCTGATACAGCTTACCGTTTTTTTGACTATGGCCGTCGGAATAAAGAAGGAAATCTTAGCGAGCTTCATATTAAAAGATCCCTTGATGTGATAACTGTCCCAACAGAAGAATTCCCGGTCGATGAGATCACAATTCAACATGGAGATATGGACATTACTACATTTGTAAAAGCAGCCCATTTCTCTGTTTTTAAATGGGATCTTAAGGGAAAATCAGGAGAGATTAACGAGGATGTGCCGTTCCAGCTCATTAGTGTCATCGACGGGGAGGGGACTCTTTTCAAAGGGGAAGAAAGTTTTTCTTTTAAAAAAGGGGATCATTTCCTCCTGCCAGCTGAATTTGGGAAATTTTCATTGGAAGGCAACGCATCAATCATTGCCTCACATGTTTAAAAGGAAGCAGTCCCTATGAATCGGGGCTGTTTTTTAAAAGACAAGAAGTTCTAAGATTGATTACTGTCAAGCTCCAGGCCTAGCCCTTGGAGTCGCTTCGGTCCAGCTGATGAAATATAGTGTTTAATAATATAATTATGTAAACTAATTTCTAATAGTATGTTTTATATTAACCTGAGGGGGTTTCTTTTTGCATTTTATGGTTAGGATCGGACGCGGAGTATAGTATTAAAAGAATTAAAAGCCACCTTCTAAGGGAGTGGGATTCCTTATTGAGAGGCTAGTGAATAAAATATCATTAAAAATGACGCGCTAGTAAAAAAACGCGTCATTTTTTTTATTTACAAGATTGTCTTCAACTTTCGCAAGCATTGTTTGGTAAAGCCTAATGCTTTTACATAGTTTGCTTATACCTGTTACAGTAAGTTAGAGTTTGTTAAAATACGTCAAAAAGGTGGATCAGATGAGAAAATTATCACTCGTATTATTAGTTTACTTTTCATCAATAATAGTTCTTAATTTGTTATCATACTTTGCTGATGCTCACCCATATGGTTTTAACTTTGAAGAGACCAAAAGCGGGCTGGAAGTTAAAATTGGAATCTTTGATCAGGAAAGCTATTTGATTTCATCCGAGGAAAGTGACCTCCAATCAGAACTGCTGAAATGGTACATAAATGATCATATTAATATGTGGATTGCTTATATTAATGTCCTCTCAATCTTCGTCGCTGGTTTGCTTGGATTTTTTAAAGAAGAGTTTCGAGCCAAAATAAATTTAAAACTATATGCAGTCGGATATTTAGTCTTATTGGCTGCCGTCATTCTGGTAGGCATCAGAATCTTCACAAACCAAGGAGCAGAAATCACAAAACTGATAAATGCACTTACATAAGATTAGGTGACAGGCACCATCCATTTTTTAGGGTATTATCCCAAAGGAAACACAAACTATATTAGAATCTCTTGCTGAAACCCATTGAATGTATTGGGGTTATGCCTCTTAAAATGATAAATGGAAATTAAATGGAGGGTGCCTGTCACCGGATTAAATTCTTGGTTTTGTGGAAAGAAGAGGGTATACGAGTTTGAAAGGAGTTGAGATTTGTGGGTCTTGTGATTGGAGAAAGGGTTCCTGATTTTTCTTTGCCTTCTACTAATCGGAGGGATGTTAGTCTTTCTGATTACGAGGGAGAGAAGAACGTTTTGCTGGTTTTTTTTCCACTAGCCTTCACACCTGGCTGAATTAAAGAATTAACCTCTTGGAAAGAGGAATATGAAACTTTTAAGAAAAATGATACAGAGGTATTAGCGATAAGTGTGGACCACATATTTGCCCAAAATGTGTTTGAAACTTCACTTGGTACGCTTCCATATCCTCTTATATCCGACTGGCATAAAAAAACAGTGAAAAAGTATCATGTTTTTAAAGAAAAAGACGAGGTAGCCCAGCGTTCTTGTTTTTTAATCAATAAAAAAGGAGAACTAGTTTATAAGAACGAAGAATTTGAGGCAGGTAATCAAGAGCATTATGATCGTGTATATGAAGAATGCAACCTATTAGGCTAACACAACAATACGGCTGTTGGAGCAAGTTCTCCAATGGCCTTTTTTAATAAAGGTTGACCAGCTATTTAAAAAAATTTTTTATAAAATTCGATTGTAAAAGCAAGCTAATAATAGTTTTTGAATGAGAAAAATCTGAACGTGAAGTTTGGATCAGGAGGGAATACTAGTGACAGTAAAGATAAAGGTATATTCAGACTATGTATGCCCATTTTGTTTCTTAGCGGAAAAACCTCTTAAGGAAGCAATGGAAGGGAAGGATGCAGAGGTTGAATGGATGCCATACGAACTCCGCCCTTATCCAAATGAAACACTGAAACCAGAAGGAGATTACCTGCAAAATACGTGGAAGCAAGCAGTTTATCCGATGGCTAATCAAATGGGAATTGAAATAGTTCTGCCAAAGGTATCACCTCAGCCATACACTCATTTAGCCTTTGAAGGGTATCAATTTGCAAAGGAATATGGAAAAGCTAACGAATACAATGATCGGATATTACGTGCCTTTTTTCAAGAGGAGCAGGACATTGGCAGCATCAAAGTGTTAACTAAATTGGCAGAGGAAGTAGGTCTTGAGCCAGAAGGCTACCGGGAAGCACTTGAAACTAGAAAATACAAAGAAGCCCATCAAAAAGCATTAAACCATTCCTATTCAGAAGCCAATATAACGGCCGTTCCTACCTTTGTAATAGGAGAAACTGTGGTAGCAGGAGCTCGTTCGAAGGAAACTCTTGAAAAAATTATTGAAGAGGAGGCCAATAAACAAGTATCCGTTATTTCGATAGATGGGATGTCCTGTGGGATTAATGGCTGTTAAAGAATTGTTCGTATGTTTATTTTAAATAATATTTGAGAGAAGGTCTTAAAAATGGCTAATAAGAATTTGCTATTCGAAAAAGTAAAATTAGGAAATACCTTATTAGAAAATAGGGTAGGGGTTGCCCCAATGACAAGGACAAGCGCTACGCCAGAAGGGTTAGCAACAGATCGAATGGTGTCTTATTATAATTCATTTGCAAAAGGCGGTTTCGGGCTCATAATTACAGAAGGAGTTTATCCTGATAAGGCGTATAGCCAAGGGTATTTTGATCAGCCTGGCATTGTTTTTGATGACCAAATAGTAGCATGGAGAAAAGTAGTTGATGCTGTTCATCAACATGGCGCTAAAATATTTGCACAACTCATGCATGCTGGTGCATTGTCACAAGGGAATCGGTTTGTGGAAGACACCATTGGCCCTTCTTCTGTTCAGCCAAAGGGTGAGCAAATGGAGTTCTACGGAGGCAAGGGACCTTTTTCAAGGCCTAAAGAAGCCACTCTAGATGAAATAACAGAGGTGGTAAAAGGGTTTGTTGAAGCCGCTAATAATGCTAAAAAGGCTGGATTCGACGGAATCGAAATCCATGGAGCCAATGGATATATAATTGACCAGTTTTTAACAAGTTATACAAACAAGCGTTCTGATAATTATGGCGGCTCCATCCAAAATAGAGTTCGTTTGCTTGTGGAAGTAACAAAGGCGGTCCGTGAAGCAGTAGGGAATGACTTTACCGTGGGAATAAGAATATCCCAAGGTAAAGTAAATGATTATACACATAAATGGGAAGGAAAAGAGAAAGATGCCGAAGTAATCTTTAGTCAGGCAGTTTCAGCTGGTGTTGATTATATTCATGTAACGGAATATGAAGCATGGCAGCCTGCATTCCCTCAAGGAGAAGGCACTGCAGCAACGGATTCTGCTTTTGGCGATGGCGGTCTTTCACTAGCTGCCTTAGCAAGAAAATACGGCAAGGTTCCAGTAATAGCGAATGGGCATCTCGAAAATCCGATCGAGGCTAGCAAAATAATTGAAAAAGGGGAAGCCGATATCGTCACAATAGGTAAAGGAGCTCTTGCTAATCATGATTGGGTTAATAAAATAAAGAATGGCGAAGCGCTTGAAGATTTTAATCCAGAAAAAATATTAAGTCCAACTGCAAAAATTAAAGAGTTCGAAGCATAAAATATCAGAGGATTCTGCTGACTAAAGAATTTAAAAATGAACGCCAATGAACTATGATATTTTGGTTCCTAACTTTTAAATGATTAGAACCCTACCTGGTTACAAAGGAGGGTTCTTTAACTCGATAAATGAAAGAAGTATTATTTAAATATAAAATATTCTGTTGATCTCAAAGTCATGACGTTGAAATTATAAAATTTGCTGAAAAAATAGGCTGAAGCCAGCATAGACTTTTTCTGTTGAATACGTGAGCATTTAAGTAACCTGTTAAAACATAGACATTAAGGCATTTTATTATTTAATAATAGGCAGAAAATTAAATGGATGGTGGCTTATTGTTCATATAGGACAAAAGACCTATTGCGTTAATGAATTTGTTCTGTTATTCTAAAGAAGAATTATTTTTGTTTGTTCGGCAAGGTTGTAAAAGTGGTTAAAACTTTCTGACTTGAAGATGTAAGCAAGGATAGTAACACAATGTGTGCATAGCACACGAGGAGGAAACACACATGGAACAAGGTAAAGTAAAATGGTTTAACGCAGAAAAAGGATTCGGATTCATCGAGCGCGAAGGCGGAGACGACGTATTCGTTCACTTCTCAGCTATCCAAAGCGAAGGCTTCAAGTCATTAGACGAAGGTCAAGAAGTAACTTTTGAAGTAGAACAAGGCCAACGTGGACCCCAAGCTACTAACGTTCAAAAAGCATAATTAAACCTAAACTTACAAAAAGGCTCTCTCTGAGAGCCTTTTTTTTGTGTTCTAAAAATAAAACCCTGTTCCAGATTTAGGATCAGGGCTTAAACGTTTTAACGATTACAGGTAATCTTTATTATTTTGCCGGTGAAGCAGAATTTGCAGCAAGTCTTTGCTGAACAAATTGGCCAATTTCCTCAAGTGAATTGGCTGATTCAGGTGTTCCGAATTGTTGGAATACATGCCACATGCCTTCCCAAACTTTTAAAGTTGCATCAACACCAGCATCTCTGGCCCTAGTCACAAGGCGAACTGAATCATCTAATAGAATTTCATCATTGCCAACATGGACAATCATCGGTGGTAGGCCCGATAAGTCTGCGTGAATGGGAGAGACCAAAGCATTGCGAGGGTCAGTTTCTCCTAAATAGAGTACAGGTGCTCCGCGGGTTTCTAATGGGTTGAGCCAAGGATCAGCGGCTGCACGTGATTCCATTGATTCTCCCGTTCCTTCCATGTCTGTCCATGGTGAAAGCAGAACTGTTAAGGCAGGTAAACTTTCACCAGCTTCCCTTAAGGATTGAAGCAAAGCAAGAGTTAGACCTCCGCCAGCTGAGTCTCCGCCTACAATAATTTTCTCGGCTGAGACACCCGCAGAAATTAACCAGCGATAAGCAGTAACGGCATCTTCTATTCCAGCAGGGAAGGGATGCTCTGGAGCGAGGCGATATTCAACTACTAATACATGAGAAGCTGTCGCACGGGATAGTTTCGAAGCCAAGTCCCTGTGTGTATTGCAATTCCCCATAATGTAGGCGCCTCCGTGAAGATAAAGAAATACTCGATCTTCAACAGCATTCGGAGCAACAACCCACTCAGCAGGCATTCCCTCAACTAAAAGATTTTCCACTTTAATGTCTTGCGCAACAGGAAAAGTGCTCATTAGTGTCTCGAGACCCTGTCGTGCATCTTCTAGAGTCCCACCAGGTTTCTGTGAAGCAACATGTTCTATCAAACGTTTCCGAGCTATCAAACTCTCTTCACTAGCCAATCTGCATTACCTCCTAATATATAGTGAAAGCGATTACATTATATATTCAAGAAGGAAGGCAAACATACCTGCTTTCTATGAAAAAATAGGAATTGTATAGTTCTGTTACCACCCAGCATATTTATCAACGAGGTCCATATTTATCTTTTTATCTTGAAGATCTGAAAAAGCTTGGTCAAGGATCGAAATTGCCAAATCAATTTCTTGTTTAGTAATAATAAGCGGGGGTGTAATCTCTATAACGTTGCTGTGAATACCAACATAAAAGACCAGCAGGCCCAGCTCAAAACAGCGATAACAGACAGCCGCAGTCTGTCTGGCAGCAGGGGTTTTAGAAATCCTATCTGTTACAAGTTCTACTCCTATAGCTAAACCTTTGCCCCTTACGTCACCAATCAGCTCATATTTTTTTTGCAGTTCCTTTAAAAGAGAAATGAAATAATCTCCATTTACTTTTGAATTCTCTATTAGATTTTCTTCTTCAATAATATTAAGAGTTTCCAACGATGCTGAAGCGCTAACTGGATTTCCACTTGCAGTAAACATATGAATACCTGTTCCAACATCAAGAATCTCTTGTCTGGCTACAACAGCACTTATCGGTAATCCGCCTCCAAGTGACTTACTTAATACAACCGCGTCAGGCACAACATTATAGTGGTCAAACGAAAACCATTCACCAGTCCTTCCCAAGCCAACTTTAACTTCATCGAATATTAGGCTAATATTATTTTGTTTGCATGTTTTTTGAAGACGTGGAAAAAAATCATCAGGGGGAACAATGAGCCCCCCATCACTTTGTATTCCCTCGACCAAAATGCCTGCAGTATCCTCCGCTGGGCATATAGTTTTAAAAACTTCTTGTTCTAAAAATTGAATGACCTGATCAGTTAGATTTGTTGTTTCTCCAAAAGGGGGACGATATGGATTAGGATAAGGAATTTTGATCACGTTACCACTGCCAATAAATTTGGATTGGGCAGGGTGACCTGATAAAGAAAGCGATCCCATTGTCTGACCATGATAGGAACCCATAAAAGAAATCATTCTGGCCCGATTCTTTTCAAGTGGAACTAGTTTAGCAATACAGTCATTTGCATCCGAACCTGAATGACCGAACCATACCTTTTTCTGAAATTGACCAGGGGTTACCTCAATAAGTTTCTTCGCAAGGGACACTAATGTTGGCTCAGGGGCAGATAACTGTGAAGTAAATGATAAAGAATCATACTGCTCCTTAATCCTATTACTAACCTTTGGATGGCCATAACCAATTCCCGCCACAGCCCATCCTGCTGTTAAATCTAGATAATCCTTTCCATTCTCATCCTTAATTTGTGTTCCATAAGCAGATTTAACTGAAATAGGATAAAACCGAATCTTTAAAGCATTGGCAATTACTTCATCTTCTGTTTGCAGAAATTTTGATGACAAATCATTTCCCCCTTAATAGATTTGGAGTTTTTTGATTTTATAATTGAGATTCTGTCTAGAGATCCCAAGCTCCTCACCGGCTTTAGTAATATTACCAAAAGTATTCTTTAATGTTTGGGTGATCATCTTGCGCTCGAGTTTCTCTAATTCCTCGGGTAAGGTACCTGTTTGCTTCGTTGATCGTAAGTCATCCGCTATCAATTCCTGTTGTACTATATTATTTTTCAGCATTGAAGGGAGGTGATCATAGCTAATCTCTTCTTCCTCATAAACAAGGTTTAAGCATCCTTCTATAATATGTTCCAGTTGACGGACATTTCCAGGCCAATGATAGTTCATAAAAAATTGATAAACATCCTTTTCTAGTCCGTGTACATTTACATCCAAGGCTTTAGCATGTTTGGCAATAAAATGGTCGACCAATACGCGAATATCATCTTTACGATATCTAAGTGGAGGGATCACCAAGTTTACGACGCCTAAGCGATAAAATAAATCTTCCCGAAGTCGACCATTGGAAATTGCGTTAAGAGGTTCCTCGTTTGTTGTAGCAATTACTCTGACATCATTCTCTATTAGTTTTGATGAACCAAGTCTTTGAATAGTCCTTTCTTGCAGTACACGTAATAATTTTGCCTGAAGGTTTGTGCTCATTGAATTAATTTCATCGAGCAAAAGCGTTCCCCCATGTGCCTGCTCAAACAGCCCCGGTCGATCAACGGCCCCTGTGAAGCTCCCCGAAGTAGTTCCAAATAGGAGACTTTCCAGTAATGATTCAGGAAGAGCAGCACAATTTTGGGCGATAAACGGTTTATTTTTTCTAGGACTTTCATTATGAATGCTTTGAGCAAATAACTCCTTACCTGTTCCAGTCTCACCTGAAATTAAAATGTTCGAACTAGACCTCGCTGAACGGCGGGCTTGTTCAACGGTATGGCCCATTTCTCTGCTAGAAAAAATGATATTTTCAAACCGGAACCTCGTATTATTTTTTACCGAGGAAATGGCAGAGGTAGGAAGGGAGTCGTTTTTACTTTGCTTTTGAAGATCCATAATGGTTTCTGTCAGCTTCTTTTCCTTGCTGATATTCCTAGAAATTTCTATAGCGCCAGCTTTATGTCCCCCTAGGAATAAAGGAGTGGTTCGAGCCAAAACAGTAATAGCCTGACCATTTGATGAGAAGTGGGTTTCCCGGTGATTAAGTGTGCGCCCTGTTTTTAAGGAGGTCAGCAGTGTACTAGTATTCTCTTCTAAGTTCCAAATGTCTTGTGCTCTCTTGTTTTTAACAGCATCTGGTTCCAATGTGTCTAATTCACCGGCGGTCCGATTATAAAAAAGGATAAATCCATGTTCATCGATAACACATATTCCATCATTAACCTGATCAAGGATTACGTCATATAATTGCCTAGTTTTATTCATTTCTTGAATTTGTAGATTCAGCTGCTGGGTTTGTGTGATGTCTTTAAGTATGAGCAAGTAATATCCCTTAAAGTTTTCGGTTTCAAAAAAAGAAATATTTCCGATAAGCTGCTTTGTTCCTATTGAAATGGATATCCCTGTTATATCCTTTTTCTGAAGGCTTTTATTAAAGTCCTCCGAAGGAATGAATTCATAAATGGGGGAACCTATTAGTCCTTGAGGGCTTCCTAAAAATAGTCGAGTGGCAGGGCGGTTAAGCGAGAGAATAGCTCCTCCCTCATCTATAAGAATCATAGAGTCAAAGGAGTAGTTCCATATTTTTATTAAGGGAAGTTCTGATAGCGTTTGAATAACAATCACCGCCTAAAATTAATTTATATGAAGCAAATATTTTTTCAGTACCGATTCATAATATTCAAAAAGTTTTATTTATATTAAGAATAATAGTTTTTCTTTTCCAAAACTACAAGTAATATGACAAATTTAATACGAAAAAAAATTTGCTAGCGAAAAATTTTTGTCTAAGATGTGATGTTCACAACCATATTTTCATCCCTAAATTGTTAGAAATGAAGGGTTTTTTTAACAGTGGGCAAATTCTGAATACTTGGCACGTTTTTTGCATCTTGTAAAAAAAACAAAAAGGAGGGGTAAAATGAAGGTTTCATTACAAGACTGCCAAGCTATTGATGTCCATGCTCATCCATACGTAGCTAATCCTGAACCATACACCCAGGAAGAGTTCGTGAAAAAACTATCTCTCGCAGTGATTCCAAATAAAATTCCCGCCAACTACAGGCTGGTAAACAACCAACCCTATCCAGGGAGCAATATGTGGGTCCAAATCCTAATTCAGCGTTTAGCAAAGTATTTATCATGCAAACCAAGCCTTGAAGCTGTAGTTGAACATCGAAACGAGAGAGCTAAGGATTTTCAAAAGTACACAAAAAACCTTTTTCAGGATGCAAATTTAACAGGAGTAGTGGCTGATTTTGGTTATCCAACACCCATGCTGAAAAAACAGGAATATGCGGAATTATGTGGTGCGAGGATTTGGGAGATTTATCGTATCGAGCCAGTAATGATTCGTTTGGCCAAAGAATCCGAAAACTTTGGTGAGTTCATAGATCAATACCGATTAGATCTCAAGCTTGCTCTAAAAAGAGAAGGAGTGGTAGGGCTAAAATCCATTATTGCCTATCGAAGCGGGCTGGATATTATGCCAATGGATAACCAAGGTGCTTCTATGCAGTACGAGGAATTTAAAGTGGATGATAGATCAAAAGTGAAGATGCTGAGAGATTATTGTCTGCATATAGCGATGGAGGAATGCACAACAGCAAACAAAGTGATGCATATTCATACTGGTATTGGAGATGGGGAAGTGGTCCTTCCGAAAGCTAGTCCTAGTTTCTTGTTGGATATGCTTCGGGATAAAAAATACCAAGACACTAAGGTTCACCTTGTACATGGAGGATATCCGTGGGTGGAAGAAGCAGCCTTCATAGTCAGCATACTGCCAAATGTATATATGGATATTTCATTACAAAACCCTTTTAGTGGGCATGGGGTCAAGCGAATCTTGTCTCAAGTCTACGAATTTGCGCCATTTGATAAGGTAATGTATGGATCAGATGCTTTTACTATGCCAGAAATGAACTGGCTTGGTGTGCACTTATTCAAGGAATGTTTTGAAGATGTTCTAAGTTCCTGGGTTAAATCAGAATATATGGATTTAGAGATGGCACGTGCTATTGGAGAAATGGCACTTTATCGCAATTTTGAAAATGTTTATCAGGAACATTTATAGAGGGGGAGAAGGTATGAGTAAAGTTAACCAGTTAGGGCTTGAGCCTCAGAGAAAGCTAGGTTATTGGCACATTTGGGCATTAGGAGTTGGAGCTGTTATTGGAGATGGGATCTTCCTGCTAATGGGACAGGGAATTGCTATCGCTGGACCTGGTGCGATTTTGGCCTATGGAGTAGCAGGGCTTTCTCAGTTATTTTTAATGGTTGCACTCGCGGAGTTAGCCGTAGGTATGCCTAGTGCTGGGGCAATGTCTTTATGGGTGGAACGTTTCATGGGTAGATGGTGGGGCTTCTTGGCCGGTTTCACTTTTGCTGCAGGATGGGTAATCGCAGGCGGGAGTGTTGGTCTTGCATTGGGATCAATAACGATGTGGTTCTTTCCAGGTCTAGAGGGAGATTTTTGGCCAGTATTGTTTGCAGTAATCTTCATTTCTATTTTTGCCTTATTAAATATACTTGGAGCAGAAATAACAGCTAAAACTCAGCTATTATTGGTTGTTATCATGACTCTTGTGATGGCACTTTTCTCAATAATCGGATTTAAAGATATTGACTTTAATAATTTTACACCTTTTTTACCACACGGGATTGATGGGTTTTGGGCTGCTGTCCCACTGGGCACTTATGCTTATTTAGGAGCAGTTACATTAGCAACTGCCGGAGGTGAAGTTAAAAATCCAAAGGACTTGCCAAAGGCGTTGATTTGGTCAAGTGTAACATTTTTAATTTTATATTCAGCTGCACAAATTGTTTTGCAAGGTCTCATTCCATGGGATCAAATTACGATGGATAGTTCACCTTTCACTGAGGCAGCTGGAATAATCTTTGGAATTGCTGGAGCTTATGTAATGAATATGACAGCTTGGATAGCGGCCGCTACTTGTATTCTAATGGGAACATTATATGCTGCTTCCCGTATTCTTTATGCTCAAGCCAGAAGTGGTTATTTGCCTGCCTTCTTGGGATATATCCATCCTAAAACTGGTACTCCAGTGTACGGAATTATCACTGTTTGGGCTATCTCAGTTGGATTAGTGATCTTGGGATCAGTAAATCCTGATTTCTTATATGTAGAGCTTTCTACACAACTTGTGCTTGCTTGGCTAGTATCCTGGACTTTAGCATTGATTGCTGGGATTCTCTATCGAAAAAACAATCTTCAGGAAGTCCTAAGCCTGCCATGGAATCAGCCTCTTTATCCGCTTTTTCCAATATTAGGATTAATTGGTATTGGAATAGTATTCTATGGTACTTTTGTAGGCTCTCCAATGACTCTTGTTAGAGGTGCAATATGGATGATCGGTCTTTACGTTCTATTCAGAATATTTAATAGGAATAAGGAAATTTCGCAGTCATCCGGTAAAGATACACAACTGTAATATAATTCATTACTTTAAAAAGGAGGCATTGTTCTTTGAGTTTAATCAACCCAATAGAAATCCAAGTAAAGAGTGAGCTGAAAGCAAAACTCCTTGAGATACGAAAACATCTTCATAAATATCCTGAACTTTCTTTTGAGGAATTCAAAACGTCAGAATATATTGGTAAATGTTTGAGTGAATGGGGGATTCCTTTTAATCGAATTTGTGAGACAGGAATTGTCGTAGATATTATAGGAGAAATGGGGAGTGGACCTCATATAGGGATTAGAGCAGACATCGATGCACTGCCGATCCAAGAAAAAACTGGGCTCCCATTTGCTTCTTGCCATCCAGGAATTATGCATGGGTGCGGCCATGATGGACATACGGCAATATTACTCGGAACAGTGTACCAGCTTTATAATCAAAGAAAAAATTTGAATGGGCGAGTGCGGTGTATTTTCCAGCCGGGGGAAGAAGCAGACGGTGCAGCTGCGAAACTGATCGAGCAAGGAGTTTTAGATAATCCCAATTTAGACGCGATGTTGGCCCTTCATTTATGGCCCCATCTGCCACACGGAACAATCGGGATTAGATACGGGGCCATAACTGCCTCCTGTGATGATTTTATAATTGAAATTGAGGGAATGGGTGGGCATAGTGCCAGACCGCATCAGGCAATTGACGCTATTGCAATAAGTGCTCAAGTTCTTCAAGCGATTCCAGCGATAGTAACGAAATTTAACAACCCTGTTGAACCTGTCGTTATTCATATAGGGAAGATAGCTGGGGGAACAGCCAACAATGTTGTGGCAGAACGTGTAACGCTTGAGGGAACAACCCGGGCTGTTACATATGAAACTAGAGAACGGATTAAGGCTCAATTGATAAATATCGTTCAAAATATAACACAGTCATTCGGAGGGAAAGCGCAAGTCCATTATAAAGAGAGTCATTCGCCTGTAATTAATTCTGAGTGGGTAACCAAGGCTATTGAAAAGAGTTCAGTGGAGCTTTTCGGAAGGGAATCTGTTGTTCAGCTAAAGGAACCTTCTATGGGAGCAGATGATTTCGGTGCCTTTGCAGAAAAAGTTCCAAGCACCTATTTCAGGCTTGGAACTGCCCAGGGAGAGCAAACAACGTATGACCTACACCACCCACAATTTAATTTTGATGACTCTATTATTCCCATAGGGGTTAACTTACTAACTTATACTGTTTTAAACCGACTGCAGAAGGAGTGTCACAACCATGTTTACAAAATCTAGTGTGCTTAAAACTGTGGATGAAGAGAAAGTGGAATTTATTAGGATGGAATTTCTCGATTATGCAGGCGTTACACGTGGAAGGACAATTCGTCCTTCACAATTACCAGCCGCTATGGAAAAAGGGATTAATTTCAGTACAGCTATTATGAGTTTTGATGTTTTTGACGAATATATACCAAATCCATCATATGGACCGAACGACGGTGATTTTTTCGCTGTTCCTGACCCAGCAACATTTGCCATCCTCCCGTATAGGAAAAATACCGCTAGAATGTTATGTGACTTAGTAGACATTAATGGAGAACCATGGCATGGATGTCCGCGAAATGCTCTTAAACGGCTACTCGAGGAAGTAGAAAGCCTTCTTGGAGGCAAAATGAATATGGCATTTGAGCAGGAGGCGTACTTACTTAAGGATGTAGATGGAAATTTAGTTCCTGCTGATAAAAGCCATTGCTTTTCAATTGATGGCACAGATATTCAAGAAGATTTTGTTCAAGAATTTGTTTATTCATTAGAGGCAATGGGCGTCAGTACTGAGCAAATATCCAGTGAATATGGACCAGGACAGCTTGAAATCAATTTGAAATATACCAATGCCCTTAAGGCAGCAGATGATCAGGTAACTTTTATGCATTTATTTAAGCAGATCTCTCGGGATAAAGGTCTGGTAGGTACACTTATGCCGAAACCTTTTCAAAACCTTTCAGGAAGTGGCCTCCATGTTCATATAAGTTTGTACGATGAGGCTGGAGAGAATTTATTTGAGGATACCACTGATCAACGAGGGCTTGATATGTCAGAGAAGGCTTACCATTTTATCGGAGGGCTTTTAAAGCATGGATCTTCACTCATTGCAATTGGAGCTCCAAGTATAAACTCATATAAAAGACTTCAACCGGGGTCTTGGGCTCCTGCTCACGTCTGTTACGGTTCTGGAAATCGGTCCGTTTTAATAAGAATTCCTGAGAAAAGAAGGGCAAGGAGATTTGAGTACAGGGGGGCGGATGGTACATGTAACCCATATTTACTTGCAGCATGCTTGGTAGCAGCGGGTCTTAGGGGTATTCAGAACCATATTGAACCAGGTGAGCCTGTCGATTTTGACGTTAGCACTGCAAGTGAGTTAAAACTTAACGAACGTTCTATTAGTTTAATTCCAAGAAGTTTAGATGAAGCAATTGATTGTCTTTCAACAGATTCGGTTCTTGCACAAACGATTGGCAGGAGTATCTGGGAAGAATTCATTAAAATTAAAAGGAACGAATGGGATAAGTATTCACGTTATGTAAGCGAATGGGAGAGAAATCTCTTTTCATCCAGGTTTTAGTCAATATCCAAAACGAAAGCAGTTTATCGGTGGGAGATAGGACGAATGAAAATACACTATATTCAAAATGATCCACTTGCAGAGTTAGGTTTAATCGGAAAATGGGCCTCTAAAAAGAGTCACTCGATTTCACTGACCCGGGCCTATGGAAACGAAATGTTTCCTCATCTAAATGAATTTGATCTTTTAATAATATTAGGCGGAAGAATGGGATCTTATGAGGAAAATGAATTCTCGTGGCTGGTTGCTGAGAAGAAATTTGTAAAAGAGGCAATAGACCATAATAAATGGGTGTTAGGAATTTGTTTAGGAGCACAGCTATTAGCGGATGTATTAGGAAGTAAGGTGTACCCCCACAGTCACCAGGAAATTGGCTGGTGGCCGATAGAATTGACGAAGGAGGCCAGAAATTCACCTTTTTTTAATGGTATTCCTAACACTTTTTTTTCTTTTATTTTCCACGGAGACACCTTTGATCTGCCTAAAGGTGCTCTCCGACTAGCTTCAACAAAAGGATGCCTAAACCAAGCGTTTTCTTTTGGAGAACGAGTTATTGGAGTTCAATTCCATCCGGAGTTTACTGAAGATAGCATAAATAAGCTTTCAGAAATGTTTGGACCTGAAATTGCCCCGGGCAGCTATGTTCAAAATCCAAATGATTGGGTTAACCAAAATAAAAATATTAAAGAAATAGAATCTGTCCTCTTTAAACTACTTAATAACCTTAGCAACAGGTGACAGGCACCATCCTTTTCCTGGAAAACAGGCCGTGAATACAGAGAATCCTACTGCGGCTTGATTGGCTAAAAGCCCGTGAATACAATCACGGGCTTTAAAAAAAACGCTAATGGAAATTAAATGGAACGTGCCTGTCACCTTTTTGTTAGGTATTCTCGGTCGATGGCTTGGGGCGGGCGTTCGAACCAGTTGTTTTTTATTAGCAGATTGGCTCCGTCTTCGGCGTAGAGTCCGATGTCTTTTATCATTTTGATGTATTTAGCTGATAGATCACGCCTCATGCTTAACGCGAGTGAGCCTCCTATATTGCCTATGCCAATCGCATTTAACTCAACAGTGTAAAAGAGCATCAGCTTATCTGAAAAAGGAGCTGTTGTCGACTCACTGATCCCAGCATCCCATGACTCTGGAGAAGGAAGTGAACATTCTTCCAAAATGCGGTGAAAGGAGTCCATGATAGTACGTGATAGTTCAATTCCTCTTACAAAATAGTTCCGCAGTTCTTCTGACTTTGCTGTCTGAGCAAACCCAGTCAATAAGGCCTTCCCAAAGGAATTATTAGTAAAATTCAAGAAGATATGAGTAATCTCAGCAGCAGTTAGAGGCCTTCTTTCCCCAAACCATCCCCTCAAGAACCCTGCATTCTCCACAATATCTGCATGATAAGAATCCATATAAGGCGGACGGATGTAAACACCCTTTGAAAGCATGATCTCCGTGGTTTCATTTTCGATTCTTACAGATTCATTTAAAAAATGGTTATATAAATCTTTAATATCTTTTCTTGCTGACATGGATAAGGCCATCCCGTTGGCAGAGATTCCGTTTTTACCTAAGTTTCGCAGGAAATAGAGCATATAAGTATCGGAGTATAGCCTAGGTGCTTTTATATCAACATCTTCATCAGAAAAACCGATCGGTGTATCAAATTTTTCATCTGAAAAAACACCGGAAAGTGTTGTTAAGTGTTCAGCAGATTTATCTAATGCGTATTCTACTATAGATTTAATTTCAAGATCTTTGACAATACGGTTAAAATATTTGAGGAGCGGAAGCGCGGCACTTTCGGCCATATAGGATGCCCATAAACTTCCCAATTCTGCTGATGTTAATTTTATATTGTGTTCCTTCATTAGGTCTACCTCCTGAACAATTAATACTATGATTAGTATTTACCTTTCTAAAAAAAATATTTGAAATATAAGGGAATGAAGAAATTCTGTCACCAATTTCCATTTACGGCTTGCATTTATTTAATTTGTCTGTTATTCTTAAAAAGAATTATTTTTGTTTGTTCGGCAAGGATTGGTAAAGTGATCAAAAACTTTCGACTTGAAGATTTAACAAGGATAGTACCAAAATGTGTGCATAGCACACGAGGAGGATAACACAAATGGAACAAGGTAAAGTGAAATGGTTTAACGCAGAAAAAGGATTCGGATTCATCGAGCGCGAAGGCGGAGACGATGTATTCGTTCACTTCTCAGCTATCCAAAGCGAAGGCTTCAAGTCATTAGACGAAGGTCAAGAAGTAACGTTTGAAGTAGAACAAGGTCAACGCGGACCCCAAGCTACTAACGTTCAAAAAGCATAATTAACCTAAACACACCAAAAAAGACTCTCTTGCAGAGTCTTTTTTTTTATGACTTTTTTCGGCTCTATAAGAAGGCAATAAAAAACCCCGCTCTGCGTAAGAACGGGGAAAATGAATCAATAAAGAAAATGGTAACCACAGTATAGCACACCTTTATCATTATCCCTAATTTTTTAAAAGTTCTGCATATGAAGGTGACAGGCACCAACCAATAAATTACCAATTTCTGTTCCTCCTACCAAAGCCAGCACCTAGCAACCGCCTATCTCAACATGTTCTTAACCTATAAGCCATGTCTCTCCGTAAGTTTTTCTTGCAGACCTGAAGCGAATCTCTGTGGATCATCCGGCCGGAGTTGTACCTTCATCACTTGTTTTTTAAATCCATAAATCAAATTAGCCTGCTGGGGTCTAAAAAACTCTATTTCAATAGCCGGCTTTTCTTTTACAAAATCAGCAAGGACTGCATCAAGGACATGTTTTTGTTCTTCCTTAGATAAAGTTTCGGGACCTTGATATGAATGGACAGTTTTTATTACGTTAAGAGGAACGACCAGCCTTTTTGTAATACCTATCTGCAAGTATAAGTGTTTGTCGGTGATGATAAAAGGACAAAGACGTATCGCTTGTATTTCAGCTAACAAAAAGAGAAGGGAGTAAATATTTAAAAACAGGGCGATAAAGGCAGCAACAGGGTTCCAGGAATGCAGCAGAAAGTGAAATCCGATGGACTCCAATACGAGCGCGTGAACAATCATCACGTAAAAAGCGATTGCTCCCGATCTTTTATGAAAACTATATACCTGAGAGCCATTCAACGAAGTGAAAGGTTTCTTTCTCCAAGAGAATAAACTGTAGTGAAACATCGTGATATCTGATGAAAGTATCTCCAATAAACGTGAAGGTTTTAAGAAATTAGAAAAAGCATTTTCTAAACGGTAGGGAAAGGCTTGGATATCCGTTACGCTTGTGTGGAAGGTTTTTATTATGGCGGGTAGCTTTGTAACCAGTTTATAAACGATAAACAGCTCAAGCAATAAAAACGCACCCTCGCCGGCAAACAGGATGTATTTTAAGTAGGAATAGGAAGAAAGCAAGCCTTCAGGAATAATCAGTATAGCCGCTCCATAACCTGCAATCATGACAGCTAGTAAATATTTCACTGAATAGCGATTTTTAATAATGAAAAAGTAGGTAATAAGGGGAATGACGATAATAAAATCAAACAGGGAGCCAAAAACCATTTCCTTTGGATAAGGCTGAACGATGTCTAGATGGTAAACGAGATAATTAGAAAAAATCACTAAAGTAACAAATAAACTAAACCACGTCCATTTGGGTTTAATGCAGGATTGCATAAAAGTTCCTCCTTAATTAAGAATAACTTTATAGTTAAATTTTACCATGAGAGACCGTTTTCTTCTATATTAATTGTGAATAACATATTAACTCTCATAGAGTTTATCGGATCGTAAAGTCCTCTTAGGAATTTCATGAAGTTAAGTAAACAGCAACTATCCTCTGATACCAATAACTGTATCGTTTGATATTGTTTATTCATAGGAGTAACATAGGGTTTATCAAGAAAAGGGGGAGAGCGAAAGTGGAACATAGGCCTGGTGACTCATTAACTGAATTTGAAAAAGAGAACATGTATCGGCAAATTGTGGAATACTCATTCCAGACTACTGTCATTCACTCCGACCATAAGGTTTTATATATAAATCAAGCAGGGGCAGATTTTTTAAAAGGATCCAAAAGTGAAATTATCGGTGCTAATATTGTAGAGGTTTTTACTGAAGAATACAGAGAATACATTATAGAAAGAATCCGTAGAGGAACAGAAGAAAATTTGGCTGGAGAGATGGTTGAAACGATTGTCCATAGGCTCGACGGTACCGTTTGTGATGTAGAGTTATACTGTCATCCAGTAATCTATGGAAATAAAAAGGCGATACAGTCAATCCTATTGGATATAACTGCACAGAAAACTGCCGAAAGAGAACTGAAAAGGGTCATGAATGAAGTAGGGACTCCCGTGGTACCTGTTAGTGAGGGCGTAGCTGTTTTACCCTTGATTGGAGAAATTGATGAAGATCGGGCAAGGCAGCTGTTAGAGGTGATGCCGCAAAAAGTAATTGGAAAGAATCTTAACTACTTAATCGTGGATTTCTCCGGAATTTACAATATTGATGAGGTTGTTATTGAATTTCTCTTTAAAATTAATTCGGTAATGAAACTGCTCGGCATTTCTCCTATTTGTACTGGAATTAGACCTGAGATGGCGCAGAAAGCAGTAGAGACACATAAGGATTTAACTTCAATCGTAACCATCAGCGATGTGCAGCAAGCTTTAACGAAGCTCGCGGACTTAAATAAAACCCAGTTATAAGCTTAGAAGGAAGCAGCTCTGAGCAGTCGTGTAGGCGCTTTATGTTATATGCCTTGGTCCTACTAGTTTGGTATAGCTTGTGAATATAGTAAAACCATAAGAAGCACTTTCTTAGCAGAAGGTGTTTTTTATTTTATACGAGAATAGTTCCGGTGGTCAGTTATTCGTTTTTTGATGTTCAGATTAGCTGGACTAGACAGTCACCCTCATAAAATCCTTTTGTATATCTCTCCAGTCATCATACGGTTCATCTATTTGGAGGAGTTTTCTAATGATTCTCCGGGCATCTAATGTAAGAGTCAGCTCCTCCTCCCAGGTTTGTTCTTGGTCGGTTTCGGGCTCATAGGAAGAGTAAAGCAAAAACAAAAGAAAATGACCGAGTCCATAAAAATCACTTCGGACAGACTGTTCTCTAAATGGATTCTTAACTTTCTTATTAGATTTATTGCTGCCAAGCCTTCTGGCCAGTCCAAAATCAATCAGCTTTAATTCAGGTCCTTCAACCATGACGTTCGGAATTCTAATATCTCTATGGACGAGATTTTTGCTGTGAAGATAGCCAATAATATCGTTTAACTTGATTGCGGTTTTAAAAGCTGTTTTCTCAGAGAAAACCATTCCCTCCTCAAAGATAAGCTGCTCAAAGGTTTTTCCATTTACATATTCCATCGTAAAAAAGGGTGCTTTTTTAAAAGTTCCTCTTTCATAAAAGCAGGGAAGGGCGGGGTGATCCAATTCGGTCAGCCAGTAAGATTCCTGCCTGAAATGCTCGGTGCTCTTCCTTGATAGACGCTTATGAAGCCGCAGCATTTTAAGAACAGCCCTGCGACCTTTAACTTGATCAAAAACGAGGTAGCTTCTCCCATAACTGCCGCAGCCAAGATACTCTTCGATCAGGTAACGACCATCTATCATATCTGCTTTAGTTAACTTCAGATCAAAAGCATCAGAAACGCCAAGCATTAACGATTTCATTATTGAATCCCCTCCCTTCCGCACAAGAATGGATTTAGCTGCTGAAAAAGCTGCTTCTGCTGCGGCGTTTTCCTTTATAGTGTTTATGGCCATATCCTTTGTGTTTACTGGAATAGCGTCTGTCGCTTGAGCTGTAGCGTCTTTTTTTTGTCGTTTCATTTAAAAGCTTCTTAATGATCTTTTTGAACATCTCATTTCCTCCTAATAAGTAATAGTTTATATACGTACTGACAACCTAAGAGTTTCACTGTGCAGGTTTATATTAAAAATAATACTTGGGAAGTGGGAACTTCAGTGTGGTGTTTGTCACCTGGCAATGAATTATATGAATCGATAAATATGGACCTCATAAAAATAATTGGAATTCGTTTTTGCAACAATGAATGTTAAGAAAGGAAGAATTAAGGCAGTAGTTCGGTTTAATAGTTGGAATGTTCAGACTATTATTTGACTTACGATCAATTTAGTTTTTATAATGAGTATTGAATAGAAAACGTTTCCAAAATAAGAATCTAGTAAAGGAGGTAATTTTTTGCCAACGATTGAGGTAAACGGTACCCAGATTTATTATGAGGATTACGGTCCCAAGGACGCTCCAGCTATTGTGTTCAGTCATTCGCTCTTTTTTACTTCTCGGATGTTCTTTAATCAGATAAAACATTTTGCAGGAGAATTTAGAGTCATTTGTTATGACCAGAGAGGCCAAGGTCAGAGTGCTAGAGACTCTCTTGAAAACTTGGATATGGATACGTTAACTGAGGATGCTGCAGCTTTAATTGAAGCCCTTGAGTTAGGCCGCTGTCACTTCGCTGGTAATTCAATGGGCGGTTTTATAGCTTTGCGGCTTGCAGCACGGCGTCCAGACTTGCTGATTTCCTGCACAGTTTTAGGTAGCTCGGCGGAAGAAGAGTACAAAAAAGCAGAATTTCAGCCAGTTGTCGAACAGCTGCAGCAGTACGGTGGTAAACCTATTCTTGATACTATGATGTATATCATGTTTGGTGATACGTCACTTACTGATCCTAATTTTGCAGAAGAGAGAACCTTCTGGCAGGAACACATGGCAGGACTGGATCAGACGATTGGCGATGCTGCCTACCAAGTGGTACATCGAAAAAGTGTACTTGAAGAACTAAATGGTGTGGAAATTCCGGTTATGGCAATTGCCGGAGCTGAGGATCACGCTTATACAATTCAGCAATCTGAAAACATTGCAAAGACGGTAAAAAACGGTGTTTGCGAAGTAGTTAACGGAGCAGGCCACTCTGTAGCCTTAGAAAAGCCATCAGAAGTGAACAGGCTGTTAGCTGAGCATTTAACAAAGGCAGCTAACATTCACTCATAAAAATGTAATAAAAAAAGGCAAGTCCATTTTTATGGACTTGCCTTTTTGGGATATTATCCGCGTCTTCCGCCTCTTCCGCCCCGTTTTGTTTCGGTGTTGCGTTTAAGGGAAGTTAAGTTCTCTTCACTGGATTTTAAAAACTTCAGCATTTTATCTTCGAAGTTTTCCTTCGGTTTGAAATTACCGCCTTTTGAACGGAAGTCATCTCGTCCTTGGCGTGGCGGGCGTTTAGTATATGTCGAGGTTTGCCCTTCAGGTTTATCGATAGCTTTCTTGATGGACAATGCAATCTTTCCATCTTTTTCGTTGATTACTTTTACTTCTATTTCGTCGCCTACTTTAAGATGGTCATTAACATCTTTGACGTAGCTATCCGCTACCTCACTAATATGCACAAGCCCAGTTGCTCCACCGGGTAATTGTACGAACGCTCCGAAATTTGTGATGCCTGTTACTTTACCTTGTACTTTGCTGCCTACTTCGATTGACAAAAAAAGTTCCCCCTCGATATTGTTGAAAACGACTTATTATAACAAATTATATAGGATAACGCAATTTAACTCAATAGCTGATTTCTTCCAAACGCAATAAATATAAACTTTCTTAAGCAACTGGTATTCCATATTATGGATGGTGCCTGTCACCTGGTATAATTTAGGTGTTTATGTGCTTTATTCTATATAATATTGTAAGCGGGATTTCCTGCTGTTTTAATATTTGCTAATATTGTTTTTGCGTTTACTAAAATCAATATTTTGATAATAACTGTCTTTAACTAAAATATTGGGGCCTAGGCAAGAAACTGCTGGGCAATGACAGTTTAATTCTTTGGCTATCTCTGAAGCTTGCCACTTTTGGTAGGCATCTTGCAGATTTGAAGTTTGAATATTCCCAAGCGGCGGGGTATCCCCAAAATCGGTCACAATTATTTCGCCGTTAAATATATTAACATTTAACCGGGAACGGCCATCAGGATCATTTCGAACAGTTACATTTTTGCTATTATAAATGCGTTTTAAAAGATCTAACTCCTCAGGGGAACTACTGCATGCATAGAAAGGCAGGGTACCAAATAACATCCAGACATTTTCATTGCGAATAGTAAGTAAATAGTTAATGGCTTGCCTGATTTCTTCGAGGGATAATACCTCAAGATTGCTTGCGAAGTCACTTGGATACATAGGATGGATCTCATGCCGCTGACAAAGCATTTCATTTATAATCTGCTTATGAATTTTATCTAAGTAAGGCAACGTCCGTTTGTTAAGCATGGTTTCCGCAGATACCATTACTCCGGACTTAACTAGTTCACGGCTGTTTTCTATCATTTTGTCAAAATACTTCGCCCGCTGCTTATAATCTGGCTTTTTGTCCATACGGGCAAATCCGCCCTCAACAAAGTCATCAATTGTTCCCCAGTTGTGTGAGATATGCAAGACATCTAAGTAAGGCATTATCATCTCATAACGACCAAGATCGAGTGTTAAATTCGAATTAATTTGAGTTCGGACACCGCGTTCATGAGCATACCTTAAAATCGGGACCAAATAATTTTTTACAGATGATAGAGAAAGCATTGGTTCTCCGCCGGTGATGCTTAGTGAACGAAGCGTCGGAATTTCTTCAAGCCTATGTAACAGCAACTCTAGTGGAAGTGCTTCAGGATCCTTTGGTCGAAGAGTGTATCCTACTGCACAATGCTCACAGCGCATATTACAAAGCGTGGTGGTGGTTAATTCGATATTCGTAAGCTGAGGCTTATTATATTGTTCAATATCGAGATAGGCTTCCCATGGGTCATATTGGGTGGTAATTTGTTTTAAAGACAAGATGTATTACTCCTTAAGATCATTTTAAAAAAACATACTTAATTATAGCTGAGTTCAGCATGATAAGTGAATTTATTTTAAAGATCAATGTTGGTTCTACATTGTTCTCTTTAGAGCGTAAGGGTGAGAGACTCCTCAAAAATTTTTCTCGTGCGTGCGTTACTTGAGGTTGGCAAATCAATGTCCTGTTGTGAAAGTGATTGAAGGGAGAGACCATGGAGGAGCAAGCGACGAAGGGAACTCGAACCGCTCGCTTGAAAGTCGGTCTACTTTAATGAATATCAACAACCAAGTCCAACAGTGCAAGGATAAATAATAAAGGAAAATTCATGATTCTATAGAAACATAATATAGATCAAAATGCTTTGGAGGTAGTAATGGAGTTATATCAATTCAATGAAAAACTTGGGAAAAAGATTACAAGATATAATTCGAATTTTAGCATGTCTCGGATTATGCAAACGGAAAAGAAAACACATATAGGGTACATGTATTTAGAAGAAAGCAGTTTGATCGGATACCACCAGGCTCCGATACCTCAACTTCTATTAATAACTACTGGAGAAGGGTATGATCGAGGTGAAGGGGAAGAGTGCTTTAAGGTTAAGGCAGGTGATGCGGTATTCTGGGGAAAAGACCAATGGCATGAAACGAAAACAGACTCAGGCTTAACGGCTCTTGTGATCGAAAGTGAAGAATTAAATCCAGAATCATTCATGCCATTAAAGAAATAATGTTTCAAAGGAGAGAACTATTGGAAGGTGTTTCAGCTGGCGATTGGGATCTCATAGAGAGAATACCAGTTTTATAAAAAGGAGATTCCGTATTGGAGACTGAGTTAATTTTTATAGGCATTATATTAGTGGCTTCGGTCCTGCAAACTAGTACTGGATTTGGATTTTCAATTATGGCAACACCTTTTCTGCTGCTGTTATTTGAGGCGTATGATGCTATTCAAATAAATATCATTTTATCTCTAGTGATCTCAGCATCACTCATTTTAAAGATAAAAAAGGATATTGATTTTATATTGTTAAAAAGATTTACTATCGGAAGTTTAGTTGGTGTGCCTTTTGGCATTTTAATCTTTATTACTATTAATATTGACATGTTTAAATTTGCTGTAAGTATTCTTCTGTTATTGTTAACGGGTTTGCTGCTATTCAATGTAAAGTTAAAGCCGACACCTTTCAGGGACATTACAGCTGGAGGAATTTCCGGACTTTTAACCACAAGCATTGGCATGCCAGGACCTCCGTTACTGCTCTATTTTACAGGGACAGATACGGAGAAAGGACGACTGCGAGCAACCACTTTAGCATTTTATTTGTTTATTTATTTTATTAGTTTATTAACTCAAATCATTTTTACTGGAACAAACAAATTAGTGTGGGAATCAAGTTTTTATGCTATTCCCACTTTATTTCTCGGATTATTCATTGGTCAAATTTTGTTTAAACAGCTTAATCAGAAAATCTTTAAAATTATGATATATATCCTTTTGAGTTTCACAGGAATCTATCTTCTTCTTGAGAGTTTAGGATGGCTAGAGTGAAAAAAGGCAGTTGTATTCGTCGAGAGAATCCAACTGCTTTTTTTCAGGATTTATTTCTTCTTAAATTTGCTTCCATTGCTCTTAGAACGAAGCTTTGACATCAACTTATCTGTTTTGTTCTGTTCAGTACCAGTCGCGTGTTCATCTAATTTAATAAAGGTAATCTGATCATTCTGGATAGTGAGGTTAAAGTATGACTTTTCGGCACTTCCTTCAGGCAATTCTTCTTTTGGTATTATAAACTCTTTTTTTATGTCTTCGACTAGTATCACTGCAAATTTATTATCTTCAATTCTGTCTAGATAACCTTTCATGTGTTTAGCCTCCAATGCAAGCGAGTCCTTGCGATTTAATATCTTCAATTCTTGCTGGACCAATTCCGTTTATTTTTGACAGATCATCAACTGAATTATAAGGTCTTAAGTTTATTAAATCTTCAGCTCGTGCCGGACCAATATGGACGATTTCTTGCACTTGCTTGAAGGTGGAAGAATTAACGTCAATGCAGTTTCCGGTAGGCATGACGGGTGGGCTGCTTGTAGCTTCCTTACTGGCAGTTGGTTCATTGCTGCTAGAAGGAGAGATGGTCCCGTCCTTATTAGTTAGTAAGGTATAGTCTTTGCCATTTGTTGAAACGATCACAGTGCCATGTACATCGGTTCCGTAAAGCTGAACACCAGCTGCTTGAACAAGATCGACAACTTCCTCATGAGGGTGGCCATAACTGTTTTCTGAACCAGCACTGTAAATCGCAGTGGATGGATTTACTTCACTTAGAAATCTTGTATGAGTTGATGTAGAGGAGCCGTGATGTCCCAGTTGAAGGATGTCCGCCTGTATATCAATTCCGTTCTGGAGCATGTTCAGTTCGTCAGTCTTGCTTGCATCACCAGTAAATAGGAATCTTGTATCTCCATAGGTTAATTTTAAAGAAATTGACTCTCCATTATCATTTTCCGATATAGTTTGTGGGTACAAAATTTCAATTGCCAGTGGGCCAACTTCGAACTCATCTCCCATTCTAGGTTCATAATAATCTGCTCCACTAGAATCGATTGCAGCTAAAAGTCTTTGAAATGTTTGCGAGTTGCTCGTATTACCTGACAGCCACACTTCACCAACGTCAAATGTGTTTAGCACTTTATCAAGCTGCCCAATGTGGTCTGCATCAGGGTGGGTGCCTATGACAATATCAATTTGTGAAACATTTTGCGCGTTAAGATAATTCACAACATCGTTTCTGTTCCAGTTACCTGCATCGATAAGAATGGTAAAGTCATCACCATCATGAGAATATTGGAGGAGGGTGGAATCGGCTTGCCCGACATCGATGAAATGTACGTTAAGTTCAGATAAGCTGCCAGAAACTTCATTAGAAGCACTAGCTTGATCCTCGTCTTTATTGGCTGGAGAATCGGCTTTTTTTGGTTCTTCAGATTTGGAGATGGTGTTTGCCTCTTCTATTTCAGTTGATTCAATTTTTTTATTTGTAGGTTCGGCAGACTCCTGTGCACATCCTGCCAAAAGGAAAAGCGTCAGGATCGTAAAAAGAGCTACAAAGTTACGTTTATTCATCAAATTCCCCATTTCTATTATAATTTTATCACAAACAACATTAGAAACATGGCAAAATTGTTATTCTTGTGTAGGGAATTGCCAATTTCCTGGGTGGTGCCTGTCACCTGGAATTGTCACCTGGAATTAACTGGAAGTAACTGAAAGTAACCTGGCAGATAGCTTTATGATAATGGAAGTTTCAGATAGGTGTGGGAAGAAGGATACCAGCGAGTTTTGAAGAATAAGGTGATAGAGGATATATGGGGGGAGAGAGTCTGTTGGAGCATTCAGCACTTGAGGCACATATTTTTAATCTTGAAATGAGATTGATGAGATACGTATACGAGGAAATGGAAGAGCTGCTTACGGAGGATTTCTTAGAATTCGGAAGCTCTGGCAGATCCTTCGATAAACAAATGGAGCTTAATGCAGTCAAAGCAATGAAGTCTGCTAATCATTCCATACAATACACGGTAACGGATTTTAAGATAAAAGTGTTATCAGCAGATATTGTTTTAGCAACTTATCAAACACTAAGACATATTGATGGGAACCGGTCGCTGCGAAGTTCGATATGGAAATTAAACCATGGCAGCTGGCAAATGACCTTCCATCAAGGAACTCCGAAAACATAAGGAGGTTAAGCTGGCTAACAAAAAGAGTTCACTGGAATATATAAGAATTAAAATGTGAAAAAATCAAACTAATTTGAGATTTGCTTTAACAAGGCATATTACAAGGATAAACGGGCCGAATTGATTATCCCAAGTGTAGGTTTGGAAAAGATTAGTTATGTGAGCGATGAGGGGATCTACTTCCAATCAGGCCGAATCCGAGTTCTATTTAGATCCAAACTTCCCACCAGAAATGACAAATAGCGTATAAATAACACTCGTCCATAGGACGGGTGTTTATTTGGTAATTCTCTGGGTGGTGCCTGTCACCTGGAGTGTCACCCTTGTCCTTTTTAGGGGGATTACGTCTAATTCTGGATTTGGTGAGTATTATTTAATAAGATAAGGAGGGATTTAGGTGAAACCGATCGGAATCTTGGGCGTGGGTCAGGCAGGTGGCAATATAGCGGAGATTGCGTCAACGCTGGGCTTTCAAACTGCACTTATCAATACGAACCAGCGTGATGGATTAGTCAATACAAAGGTGGATAAAAGATATTTTGTTCCTGGATACAATGGGGCGGGCCAGGACCGGAAAATAGGATTAAGAGCGGTACATGAAAATTACCGTGAAATTGTCGACTTTGTAAAGCAGTCCTTTAAAAATATTAGGCTGCTGTTGGTGGCTTTCTCAACGGATGGAGGAACTGGGTCAGGCATGAGCCCATTATTAATTGAGATTTTAATCGATCAGCTTCCTGGGCTGAATATAGGAGCCATTGCAATTGTACCAGAGCGGAATGTATTGGCAGGTAACAGGATTAACACGGCAGAGTGCGTTGAAGAGATATCTAAAATAGAGGCTATTTCTTCTGTTTTTTTAGTGGACAATGATCAGATGCGCAAGCTTAACCCTCAATCCAGCAAACAGCAGATCTATCTGGCGTCAAATCACAAAGTTATGGAAGCGATTAACAAAGTTTTGCAAGTAACACAAAAAAGCTCTTTGTATGGTAACTTTGATGAGATGGATCTTATGAATATCCTTAACACCCGAGGAGTCACAATTATTTCATCTGCAACAGTCACAGATGCAAAAACGACAGCAGATGTCTCAGCGAAAATCCATCAGTCATGGTCCAACTCGATCTTTTGTCCTGTTGAATCAACTGGAGTAATCCGAGCCGGCCAAATTTATCAAGGACCAGAAAATGTGACAAAGCTGATTAATGTACCATCCATTTTTGAACGTGTTGGAGAGCCTGTAGAATTATTTGAAGGAACTTACATCACAGAATCTGATCCTACTATAACCACGATCCTTGCTGGCCTATCTTTTCCATCCAGACGGCTGCAAACTCTTGAAGACACTCTTATTAAAAACAGAGACCGTTTACAAATGCTAGTCAACAAGGAACATACTCAAAAGTACGAGTCAAAAGTTTCCTGGGCATCCAGCCTAAAAGCCAAAGGACCCGTGAAGCAGACCCAATCAGTTGCATCGAAACTGTCCAAATATCAGAAATGAATGAGGGCTATTTCTGCAAACAGATCTATTAGATGGGCCGAACGAGGCCTTTTTTTTATGTAATTAATCCAGAACTTTAGCATTTTCCTTTGAAAATGTTCAATCTTCAAGCTAATCAATTTAATTTTCTGCTAAAATTGATATAAGAGGTGATCAGATGAAAATGATAATTGGAACAACAGTGGGCTTCTATATCCTTAACTTTTGGATTTTACCAGTAGTTTACCAAATTTTATTCCCGTGGGGTGGAGCAGCTGAAACTCACTTACATCCGATTTATATGGGCATGATTTTACTTAGTGGACTCATGGTTTACTGCACCAAGCTTATTCTGGCTGAAGTAAAAGAATTAAAGGAACAGAAGGAAACAAAGGATAGTTAATCCTGAAGGTGTGTTATAGGTTAATTCTTGTATTTATCAAGTAAAAGAATAGTTTACTAGACACATGTCAGATTTCCTATATAGAATGGGTACTTCTATAAACAAGAAAACTTGAACTCGCCCCCACTGAAATTAGCAATTGGACGTGCTTTTTAACAATTTTCTAAGGAGTTAACTAAAAAAAGGGGAATAGACATGATTATACAATCAAATATGTCACCAGAAGGTATTGTTAAAGTTTGGAAAGCTACGGCATATATTTTCATAAAGTTTAAAATCCCAATAAATAAACAATCATTAGAAAAATTGGTTAAAGACCAAACTCTTTTAAGTTTACTTTTAATTGAATTAAACTCTAGGGTTGGCAGTTCAGCAAAAACCTGTATAGACGGCGGATGACAATGGTCAAATAAACAGGGGTAGGTTACTCCTGCAAAAATAATCTTAAATAAATAGCTGTCATCAGTTTAAATAGTGGCTGTTTATAATGAGTAAAAATAAAATTATTTGCAAAACGAATGAATGACCAAGGGGACCATAAATGAAAAAGATAATGTGTATTACGTTTCTAGCGATTTCGTTATTTCTTATCGGGTGCTCAGCTGAGGACGATTCAGAGAGCGAACCTGCTCAGGAAGAGATTGAAACGAAAATAGTGGGATACGGTGACGAAGAATATGAGCAAATGAAGGTCGGCATGTCGATCGAAGAAATCGATCAAATTATTGGATTTGAAGGAGATCTTCTTGGAGAAACAACAGAGAACGGAGTCACATATGAGACCTATCAATGGAAACTTAATAAAGATGCAACCATTGGCGCTGATTTTGAAAATGGAAAATTGGTACTGAAAGGGGGCTGGAACCCAAGAGATAAGTGGAGGCAATAAGGGGGCAGAGACTGATACAACAAATTTTATAAGATATTTTAAAAGAAACAATATCTTTGTATTAGCAGTTTAAAATTCATGGCAATAATCTTTGAAAAGATATGCCCCAAAAGAATTGGGACATATCTATTTTTTTATCCTTTAGCAAATTGCTGCTCCAACGATGATGAGAAGGATAAATAAAACGACGATTAGCACAAAAGGGCTTACTCCTACTGGTGCAGCTGCAACTGGTGCTGTATATCCACAGCCGCCGCCGCATATGCCGCCACCGAATCCACCGAATCCGTAACCCATAATAACACCTCCTTCTTACTAATCGTTTCAAAAGGTGTTTAGTATCCTGGTGTTGCAAATCCTCCAGCACCAGCTACGATGAGAAGGATAAATAACACGACAATCAAGGCAAAGCCTCCGGCAAATCCACCCATTACACAAACACCTCCAATAAAACGATGTAATGTAGTATATGAGTGCAGGAATAATGTGTAAGGGACAATTGCACATTTCTTTTTTGAGAAAGTTCTGTGCACGCATCCCATCAGGTGCATTTTTATTAGTAAAGGGTACCAATTAGAAGTTGGAAAAATTAAAAGGAGGGGAGTACTTAACAAATCAAGGAAACCCTAAGTGATAGTGACAGGGGTTTCAAAGTAAGTGGAAATTCACTCTGCAAGGGGATAAATGGGGTTGGGGTACCATTGTGTTTGTCATGTGTATCTTTTTTTAGCAATAGTATAAATAAGCGCCGAAAAGATCCCGATAGCAGTTAGAATCAATAGTGTCAGTAATGTATTGTTTGCAATTTTTATTGAAACCTCCTGACCTCTGTTGAGTGTTCGCCACACAATTTTGTTATCATCATTTCTATTTACTTGCATGCCAACAAGCAATCCAATTAAAAGATCAGGTATAAAAATTATGTAAATTAAAGTTGTACTTTCCATAAAACACCTCCGTTAATTATTTTGTTAAAGAATAATCATTTATATACCAAGATTCAGAACAAAAAAGAGTGTCCCATAGATTACTAGACCTTTGGGACACTCTTTTTATTTTTCTTCATAGCTTTCGTAATGTATCCGCCTTTAAAGTTACGAGGTTCATAGGATACGATAAAAGCACTAGGTTCATAGTTACTAACAATTTGAATAAATTCAGGTTCACGATCACGTCTAGCCGTACAGTCTAGGCGATACCTGCGTGCGTTATTCATTCCTTCGACTTCGGATGTGGAAACACTGAACCCTTCATTCCTCAAGTGAGTAATCAATTCTTCGTTCTTATTCATAATATTTACTTCGATCGACACAAAGCCAATTGCCAGCTTTTGTTCAATAATTTGACCTATATATACCCCTACACCAAAACCAAGCGCATAGGCAGCCATATTTAAGTAATTCGATAAATCACTAAAGACAATCCCAAGGGCTACAACGTAAATGACTCCTTCGAGCATTCCCATAGCAGCAGCTTTTTCCTTCATTCCCTTGACCATCATTATTGTCCTCATAGTTAAAACTGGAACAAATAAAAGTTGGGCAATGAAAATGATAAGTGCTTGTAGCATCTTCTCACCTTCTTCCTAAAATGTTTAACTTATCAAGTGTAACAGGATTTTAATTTGCATGCCAGTTATTTATTGTTTTCAACCTATTCCATGGTTCCAGATGATATTTGTATGGAGAAACAATTGAATCTATTGAAAAAAAGAAACGACGGTAAATTGGTCTATATGCTCCAATAAACCAATGGTAAAATTACAGAAGTATTTAAAAGAAGGAATCTGTTTCAAGAAGGAGAATAATGAAGGTATTATAGGTAGAGGTGAGTAATGAGAAACAGACGTACCAACAAGAAGATCGGGATGAATAAACATTAAAAGAAGGGGGGAGATCCGATGATTTTGGAGGCGGTTATGCTTCAGGTAAAGCAAGGTAAAGAAAAGGACTATGAGGAAGCATTTAGAGGGGCTTCCTATATTATTGCTTCAAGGAAAGGGTACATCTCGCATGAACTTCAACGATGTATGGAAGTGGAGGGAAAATACCTTTTATTGGTGAGGTGGGAAACGTTACAAGATCATACAGTTGGTTTTAGGCAATCAAAAGAGTATCAAGAATGGAAAAAGCTTTTACATCACTTTTATGATCCATTCCCAATTGTTGAGCATTTTGAGAGTATTAATTTTTCATAATTATTAAGACTTTAAAACTAAGATTCATTGTTAAGCAGAAAGCCAAAAGGATGCGATTTGAAAGGCTTTAGAAGTTTAAGCTCATTATTTACAGTCAGACAGTCGTGTTTTAATACTGTCTGCCTTTTTCTTGCCTTGCAGCGGAGGTTGGTTCATTTCTAGTTTTGAAAATATCTTGAATAATTTCGATATGAACTGCTGCCCACGCTTTTTCTCGAAAATGAATTATGACACTAATGAAAAGGGTGAGTATATATAAAATACTAAAGAAAATCCAAAGTGAACGTCCTTCCTGAAAAAGAAATTCTTGCAATTGTTTTGAAAATAGAAAGAAAAACCAAGGTACCGTGGTAACGAAAATTGGTACGATTCCTGAACCGTTTTTTTCCTTTACCATTCGATAATAAATTAACCTTAATGTGTTTGTTTCAATGGATTTGTAAAAGGATTGAATTTTTGCTATCTCGCTCAATTCCTTAGTCTGTTTTAATGAATCGTCCTTGTTTTCCATACGTTTAAGTTTGAGATAGAACTTATGGGCATCCCCGCGAAACGACACTAACATCACCTGTTCTTTAAAATTTTCAACGAAACATTTTAGCGTCTACTAAAAAGTAGTACAGCCAGCATATTATTCCCAGTAACCAGGATCTAATTCTAATTAACTAACATATAAACGTCATCAATAAAAAAAGGCTGGTACGGAGACCAACCTCATTAAATAATTCACTGCTCTGCTGTTGATCTGAACCAGAAAGCGAAATTCCCATGGTGCGTAAAGATTTTTTTACTAAATTTAAATAGGATTCTGTCTGTGTTTGTCATTGGATTTTCGCTATAATAAACCGTTTCAGCTCGGCACTTGCGTTTCGTACCCCTACAATGGATTGACATTGCTCACTACTTACAGTCTCTGGGCTGACCATACTGCTGTTACGCGATGATCAAACAGTTAGTTCTTTTAAGCTGGCCTGTTAGGGTAGTTCCTTTAATGAGGAAAAATATGTTAATATGGTCAAGAAATCTAAATATTTGTTAATTTAATGAGTCTAAATTTGGGGTGACATTTGATGGATGCTGTAAAAATTGAACAGATATTTTCTATTGAGGAAAAGCTTGATGGACTCTCGGAACTTTTAAAGCTGGTAGTCGAAGAAGGTGCGTCAGTCGGATTTTTGCCGCCCATTTCACAAGCAGATGCAGCAGACTATTGGCAAACCGTACTTACTCCTGAAGTGGTTTTATTAGTGGCTAATATAAATAACCAAATAACTGGAACAGTACAGTTACAGCTATCTGGCAAACAGAATGGAAGCCATAGAGCTGAGATTGCAAAATTAATGACACATCAAAATTACCGCCGTAATGGAATCGGCCGTTTACTTATTCAAAAGGCTGAGGAAATAGCAAAACAAAAGAATCGGACATTAATCGTTTTGGATACAAGAGAAGGGGACCCATCTAATAAGCTGTATACCTCATTAGGATATATACAAGCAGGGCTAATTCCTAACTATGCAAAGTCAGCGGATGGCGAATTGGCTGCAACGATCTTTTATTATAAAAAGTTGGATTAGAGCGATCCAACTCTTGAAGTCTACAAAAATAGCAGGAGTGGTAAAATGAAGTTTTATATAGCTTCGAGCTTTCAAAACAAAGAAGAAGTTAGATATGTAAGTGGAAAGCTAGTGAATAAAGGCTTTATTCATACATACGATTGGACCCAAAACGACAGAGCATCGACAATGGAAGAATTAGAAACCACAGGGCTTGAAGAAAAAAACGCTGTAATGGAAGCTGACTTTATCATCATTCTCCTGCCAGCAGGGAAGGGCAGTCACATAGAGCTAGGAATTGCACTCGGTCAAAGCAAAAAGGTCTTTCTGTATTCACCAAACGAGGAAGTGTATAATTTCAAAACCACAAGCACTTTTTATCATTTACCTGAAGTTGAAATATCCATCGGTTCACTTGATGAGTTAGTAGAAGTTATAACTAAAAATTGTTTGTGAGGAGGTTACTACAGTGAAAGAGAAAACGGCCAAATTATCATTAACAGGCGCGATGATTATTTTGAGCTTAGCGATCCTTTTTTCCGCCTTTCAGATTTCTAATGCAATAAGGGACACCGCACCTAACAGATCTGATGGCGAGCAGAACAGGTATGAATTTATCTCACCGAACGATAGTAATATAATTATCTTTGACAAACAAACCGGAGAGATTTGGAGAAAGTTTGTTGAGACGAATGAAGGGCCCACAGACTGGGAGAAACAACCGAGTCCTATCAATTAAGCTGGATTTGAAGTTTGGCTGCTTTTTTGGCAGCTTTTTACAGTTGCATCGCTAGTCGAGTTAAATCCAAATAATTTAGATTTGAAACTTATTCCGTTTAAAACCGTCTAGTCTAAAAAGGAGGAGATTATATGATAAAGCTTATACGCACGGCTTTAATCTTATTTGTTTTTGGACTTATCGCGTTTGGGGTATTTGGCCTTTTTAATTCGTCCAAACCACCTTCTCCGACTATAACGGTTGGGGCAACACATATACCTTCAGCTCAGGGTACCTACTGTTGGAGTGGTTTTATCAACTCAATATGTGAAGATATGATTTCTCCGCCTGGGATTATTGCTCATCATGATCTTAAGCCTGTTGTCGTTTCTCCTGAAGCACAATTAAAAATTGATTATAAGAACAAACCTAAAAAAGACACATTGGGAGCAAATATTTGGTTGAGTAATGAGAAAGCAGAGCCCGTAAAGCTATCCGGAAATACGTTGGCAGCCCCCCGCAAAAAAGGTGTTTATATATACGATATTCATGCCATTTGGGAAAAAGGGGATTCAAGTCACGCCTTTATAATCGAAGTTAGGTAGGGACTTAAAATGTCGAACTTCAACATAAAGGAGAAAAACATGATTGAATTAAGAAATTTTGAACAAGCAGATTTCCAGCAACTAATCAATTGGGTTGATTCTCCAGAATTCCTGCTTCAATGGGCAGGGCCTAGTTTTCGTTTCCCTTTGAATGAGCAGCAATTAGAGAAATACCTGCTAGAGGCAAATCAGGAACACTCTAGAACTCTAGCTTTCAGCGTAATTCTTGAAGCAACTGGGGAATTAATCGGGCATATCTCATTAGGCAGTATTGAAAGAGAAAACAAATCGGCAAGAGTCGGACGTGTACTAATCGGCGATAAAAATGTCAGGGGAAAAGGAATAGGTCAACAAATGATGACAGAAATACTCAAAATTGCATTTAATGATCTCAAGCTACATAGAGTCAGTCTTGGTGTATTTGATTTTAACCATTCAGCAATTGCCTGCTATGAAAAAATAGGATTCAAAAAAGAAGGATTACTCAGGGAATCCCGAAAAATCGGCGACCAATATTGGAGCTTATGGGAAATGAGTATTTTAGACTATGAATGGGAAGCAATTCATAATAAATAGTTGCCTTAATCAATTCATTTACTAGCCAGCCTGTTCCATGACCATTCATAAGTACTTAGAGTTGAATACAAAAGGTATTTTCTGTTTTTTGAAGTTTGAAAATTAACTTATCGAGTTCCTCGCTATATCTAATTGTTTCTGGATGACATAACCCCTTCTGTTTACCTGTATAAATCATTTTCTTTCTTAATTTATCAATTTTTAGAGTTAATTCACTAGTATGATTAGAATTTGGTTTCATATCTGTAACGACTCCTGTTCTGGACTTAATTAGTAAAAATTACTTTTCTTATTTACCAAAAGCTGAGAGGTAATAAACCGATTCGACAATAGTTCTGAAAACTAGATCGAATTCGACAATGAAAGAAAAGTTTAAGAAGACTCTGCTTACCAGGAGTGGGGGACAGGCAAAAGCTAAACACAAAAACACCCAACAAAAAAGCGTCAGGTGTTTTTTGCGGATTATTAGCATTTTCTGGTGTAAGTTTAAAGTATTATTTATCCCATAACCTCTGGGGATTAAGCGGAACAATATCAAGTCCATTTATTTGTTTATGAATGATTGGGTTTTGGAAGGGATCGTCATTTCTAATATCGTCATTATAATAGCGTGCTCGGACATCAACGCCTAAAATACTTTTAATTTTGTTGGGGTAGCTCATAATTACCATCTCCTTTATTAATTACTTTAGATTATTATCTTTCTCAGACATTAAAAAAATTCAATAAAATTTTGTTGAGAAGCGTATCGGTGATCAGGAGGTAGAAGAAGTACCGCTATGGCTGTTTTTAGAGGTGTTTTTAGATTGGAAGTATTATATTTCTACTCTTTTTATAAAAAACGATAAGTTCCGCGTTAAACGTGCATACCAACTATTCAGACTAGCTTTAATAATGATAAACAAAAAGCCTTATGGTGATTCATAAGGCTTCAGACTGCAGACAAACTCAAAGTATTTGAAGTTGCCTACGGTCTTTTTTATTTTAAAATTGGCTAGATAACCAGTGTGGTTAGATTTCCACTCCGGGTGGACGCTTTCCGCGGGCGGGGCCGAGCCGCTTCCCTCGCTACGCTCAGTCCAGGGTCTCGACTTTCCCGTTTTTCCCGCAGGAGTCGCCCCCCTCCGCTCCAAACCACTTTATTAGACTTAATCACTAATAACTTCCTAGAGATGACCAAAAATCAGCTTAATGAACATGAACAATTAGAAATGCTCGCTGTTGATCAATACTTCCACACGAGCACTTAGTTTGTAAGTGAGTCCAGTGTGTTCTAAGACATCTTCTACCATATTGATCGAATTATGGATAAGGGTTTGTTGGCTGCTGACCCATGTAAATGTAAGTGCATATGAAAATTGATGGTATGTGATGGACAACCTTACGAGGTCTTAAAAAATTTGTCCATGCAGACGATGCTTACTTTTTTGCTGCAATGAATTTGAAGAAACTAGCAACTTGTACATGGCAAGGTGCTTGACGGGCACTCTAAATAGCTTATAGCACAGGTGTGGAGTCAAAACATTAAGAGCAAACCTGCTTTTTGGAGCAAAGCGTGCTTGACTCCTGGGCACTCACCGCTCCCCGGAAAGCAAGCGCCAAGAGCGGAAAGCGGTCTTTTTTCCACCATTCCAACAAAAAATGACAAAGGCAGCGAGAAGCTTTTTCTCGCTGCCTTTGTCGACAATTTTAAAGCATTATGGTGATTCATAAGGCTTCTTGATCGTCTAATTCCGAGGTAATTTAAATTCTTTCTCCTTTTTTTAACTTTTCAATGAATTCACTTAAATCCTCTTTTTTCACACGCCAGTGCCGTCCTATTTTAAAAGCAGGAATTTTCCCTTCCTGAACCAATTTATATGTGCTCATCTCACTTAGCTGGAGATATTCAGCAACCTGGGAAACGGTCATTATTTCTTTTTCCATTTTCAGCCCTCCAAAAGCAAAGTTTAACATACCTTTTATCATACTATAACTAGGACATAAATACTCGGTTATTATAAATAGATATACTCAGTTATGAATGGTTATATTGAAATTTAAAGTATTTATAAAAAGTAGAAAACGGAAGCATGAGATAGAAATCTGGAGATTTGGTATAGTTGTTTGCGTTTTCATTGGGTTTTCGTGATCAGACGATCTATGGTATGATTCGTCTTGTTAAATATCGGACCTGGCTTTCGTGAGAGTCGAAAGTCGATATAAAAAATGAAGGATAAAGAGGTGCTACATTGAATTTACAATCAATTAAGCAAGAGTGGTTTGGAAATGTGAGGGGGGATGTCCTAGCAGGAATAGTTGTAGCACTTGCTCTTATTCCTGAGGCCATTGCGTTCTCTATTATTGCAGGGGTGGACCCTATGGTAGGGCTATATGCCTCTTTTTGTATGTCAGTCGTAATCGCATTTGTTGGGGGGCGGCCTGGTATGATCTCGGCTGCAACTGGTGCGATGGCTTTATTAATGATCACGCTAATTGCGGATCACGGCTTGCAATATTTATTGGCAGCAACCGTGTTAACAGGGATTTTACAAATATTATTTGGTGTATTTAAATTAGCTAGAGTAATGAAGTTTATTCCTAGGTCAGTAATGGTAGGTTTCGTTAATGCGTTAGCGATTCTGATTTTCACGTCACAGTTTCAGCATTTTGTTGGAGCAACGTGGGTGATGTATGCTTTAGTGGCATTAACGTTAGCGATCATTTACTTGCTTCCAAAAGTGTCAACGGCCGTTCCATCGACGCTGGTTGCGATTATAGTCGTTACTGCAATTGTTATATTCGGGAAAATAGGTGTAAACACAGTTGGAGATCTTGGTTCTCTTACCCAAAGTCTGCCCGTATTCTTAATCCCATCAATTCCATTAACCTTTGAAACGTTAATGATCATTTTTCCTTATTCCTTGGCACTAGCGATTGTCGGTTTGTTGGAATCACTACTTACAGCCAACATTGTAGATGATATGACAGATACAGAGAGTGACAAGAACAAGGAGAGCCGTGGACAAGGATATGCGAATGTTGTAACAGGTTTCTTCGGCGGAATGGCTGGCTGTGCCATGATTGGTCAATCAGTAATTAACGTAAAATCAGGCGGCTCTGGGCGTTTATCATCTCTGGTAGCCGGTACATTCCTTATGTTTTTAATTATCGTGTTAGGCGGGATTGTTGTCCAAATTCCAATGGCAGCTTTAGCAGGTGTCATGATCATGGTATCCATTGGTACATTTGATTGGGGATCGATTAAAACCATTCACTTGATCCCAAGAACAGATGCAATTGTTATGGTTGTTACAGTTGCGACAGTGGTATTTACCCATGACTTATCAAAAGGCGTATTAGCTGGTGTTACATTAAGTGCCATTTTCTTTGCATCGAAAATCTCGAAGATCCATGTTGAAGAAAGTTTGGCTAAAAATGGACTCCAGAAGATTTATAAACTACAAGGTCAAATTTTCTTTGCTTCAGTTAGTGATCTTCCGCAGAAATTTAACTTTAAAGAAGATATTCGTGAAGTAGTGATTGACCTAACAGATGCACATTTGTGGGATGATTCAGCAGTTGGCGCTTTAGATAAAATAGAAACAAAATTTGAACAGAACAATATAGAGGTCTCATATAGAGGCTTAAACAATGCCAGTCAGCAGCTAAAAAAACGAATTGGCGGTTTATCGAAGGCTTCAGGACATTAACGCCGACTCTTTTATAAAATTATTTTAGAATTAAATATGATTATTAGGGGTGTTGGGTTGTATAAAAAGGTTCTTCTAGCAGCAGACGGTTCTGAGCATTCATTGCGTGCAGCAGAACAAGCAAAAACACTTATAAGCGGAAATAAAGGATTCATAGATATCATTTTTGTTGTCAGTGGCGCGGCATCAAAAGAGGATGTTCTTCATCATGCGAGTAAGGAAGAAATTAACGCAAGCAGAAAAGAAAGTTTGAAAGAGATTGAAATGAACTTTCAAAACAGTGATACGGATTATCAGATTCATATTTTACACGGTGAGCCAGGGCCAACCATCGTTGATTTTGCTAATAAAAATGACTACGATTGCGTTGTACTTGGAAGTCGCGGGCTTAATCAAGTTCAGAGCCTCGTACTTGGAAGTGTAAGTCATAAAGTGGCAAAACGAGTTGAATCTCCTGTGATGATCGTAAAGTAAAGTCTATTAATATAACAGTAGAGTTAATCTCAAGAAGTGGTCTAATTCACTAATGAATTGGGCTGCTTCTTTTTTTATGGCGGAATCTCTTGTTCTATCTTTTACAAAAGCTCTTTGCTAAAGATTGTTGTTTTTACATGAGTTATGAAAACTAAATTTGATTGGAGCGGAAGATGCGAGACTCCTCAAAATTCCAAATTAAGCTATAGCATAATTTCGTGCGATGTGAATTTACGGTTGCTTTCCTTGTGCTTAAATGTTTTATTTACTGGTACTACACTAACGCGATTTCCTAGTTTTTCATTTACTTGCAGGAATGCTAAAGATTTTTGTCGAATTACATTAGGCGGTAAAGAGATCCTTTAATGAATCATGATGACAAGGAGGGAAGAGAGGATGCATGATTATATAGAAACATTATTATTGAATATGCTTTTTCTGGTTATTTTTTTATTATTTATTCCACATTTAACAGAGATCCATTTAAAGAACTTACCCAGCAGCCGAAAAGTGATAATCAAATTTACTTCTGTATTAGCCGGAATGGTAGCTTGCATGTCTTTTCCTTTCGCACTTGGTGATGAGATCATTATGGATTTACGAACAGTTGCAATAATGGTTGGCGGGTTGTATCTTGGCAGAAAAGCTAGTGTGCTCCTAATTGCTATTTTTATAATCATTCGTATAAATTTAGGGGGAAATAGGAAGTGGGGCGTATGCCTCAGTTATCGCTAGTGGAGTTATTTTGATTGTATTACTTTCGCTTGCAGACATTTTTGATAAGGCGACGAAACAAAACAGAATTATCATAGCGTGTAGCTTTTCATTGTTTATAAGTACGCTAGTTTTTTTAATTCGAGCTATTCTTTTTGATCATCTTATCGGTTCTGATTTTATGGTGGTAACAGCTTTTTTCTTAATTCATTTCCTCAGTACTTTTTTCATTGTTTATTTTTATGAAATGTTAAACGAAGCCCTTACTATTAATAAGCAAATCATAAAAGCTGAAAAATTAGAGGTAGTTTGTCATCTTGCCTCAAGTATTTCCCATGAAGTAAGGAACCCTTTGACTGTTGTAAAAGGTTTTTTACAAATGTTAAATGAAAAGGAATTTGAAGAGGATAAGAGAAAGAAATTTATCGATTTATCTCTTCAGGAAATAGATAGAGCAAATGATATTATTGGGAGTTATTTAACATTTGCAAAGCCAGTCCAACAAGAACCTGCAATAATAGATTTAAAACAAGAATTAGATCGGTCTATTACTGTTATAACCCCGTTGGCCAACATGAACAGCGTCGAAATTCAAACTAGAATAGAACATTGTTACATAAAAGGAGACCCCCTGCTTTTACAGCAATGTTTCCTGAATATTATCAAGAACTCTATAGAGGCAATGCCTAATGGCGGAACCCTTTGCATTAATACAGAGAATATAAATGGTCAAGTATTAATTGAAATAACTGATGATGGGGAGGGAATGATGGATGAACAGCTGAGACGGTTAGGAGAACCTTTTTTTACTACTAAAGGACGAGAAGGAACGGGCCTTGGTATGATGGCAGTTATAAAAATCATTGATATGATGAACGGAAAGCTCGATGTTAGCAGTAATAAAAAGGAAGGTACACAGTTCCGTATCTAGCTTCCCTGTTCAAAAGAGCATCATATCCTTCAACCAGAAGAATTGCTCTTAAAGTAAAGAGAGAATTCACAGATTTCCTTATCAAATTAAGGTGGAGAAGTTTTGAAAAAATTAAATCTTTTACTTTTATGTGGGATTCTTTTGGTACTAGTAGCTGGCTGTGTTGCAGATGGAGATAAAATGACTGCCACAGACGTCTTGAAACAAAATAAAGATGCAGACATTATACAGTATGATGGCTTTATTTTTAGCAATGTGACAAGCTTAAAATGGTTTGAGGATAGCAAGGAGAACGATTTATTTTCTAAAAAGTACTTTTTAGGTAATATAAAAAAACAGACAACTAACAGCTGGCTGTTTAGTGACCTGAGCGCAAGCAAGTTACCAGAAGGAACTAAGGTTTATGCTGCAGATGACAAAGGCAGAGGGATGTTATTTGTGGAATACGAAGGGGAGGAATTATATTATCTGCAGCTTCTTGAAGGTTAGCATAGCTGAATTCCTTCATATGCACGAATTAAAGTAAGCTTGAATAGAAGAAGGGTGATAGCCGAGTTTGAATAATAAAAGTCGATATAGTTTAAACCATTGTTAAAATACCATCTTAGTCAGCAAATCGGCAGTTTAGATTAATTTATTGTTTTAAACCGACAATGATTTTTTTATATGTTCTTGAATAATCGACTTTATAATGTGCAAAGAGTCCCATTCGCCTGATGAAAAAAAGGTGATGGGATATTTTTTGGGGAAAAGGGTGTTACTAATTTGACTTGGTTGCAATCCATCATCGTAGAGCCTGATAACTTTCCCTTGGAGTTCTAGCAAATTATCTAGCTTTCTTAGTAAAGCAGCACGCCCGTCCTCTATTTAGCCAGCATGGCAGCAAAACACATCCTCAAAATCATAGGTTAATACCTTCTTTAAGGATTCAATAATGGTTGGAATACTCTCTTCACGTAAAACGACCTTTATCCTTTCCTGGCAATACAAATCACCTGTGAAAAGTTGACCGGTTTCGCGATTTAAAAATGACAAATGATCGATAGCATGACCAGGTGTTTCAATAACATCCCATGTTGCATGGCGGGATGAAAAAGTCGTCCCAATTGGCTCCGCATGAAAAGGGCTGCGTTTCCCCCAAAATAATTTTCGATACAACGGATAATCTGGCTTCTTTTTACAATAATCAAGCATAATATCATTCATATAAATAGGTAGCTGAAGCTCTTTATGTACAAAGCTTGCACAGCCTGTATGATCTTCGTGATAATGCGTAATGACCACTTGATCGATATCATGGTATTTAAAAAATGATTTAAATTCCTTTTCTAATGATTTTGCCCCCGTATCAATTAAAACGCCATCCACGACGAAACAATGAACATTTAATTTTACCCCTTGAAATGCTACTGTACCTTTTCCCATTTGAACTGAATTTATTGTCTTCTCTTTGAAACTCTTCTTTAATAACATAAAATGAAACCTCCTTATAACCTTCCCTATGTAAAATTTTAGCACAAAGTGAATGGCTATTCATTCTTTTAATGTGATACATGTAATATGGTATAGATGCTTCCATTCATATCGTTTAGATTGCTTAAATCGTTTAGAAAGTAAAATACATCGTACACCCATTTGTCTGGGTTATAAATAAGTATATATTCTGTGTTTTCAATAGTTGGAATAACTTCTTTTAGTTGATCTCTCAAGTTATTTAGACTTTGTTGTGGTTGAATTTCTCCTGTCATTTGATATAGATATTTACTCTTTATAATTTGAGATGTAGTTGTATCAATAAGTGGAATTCCTACATTTACTCGCTGCCATCCAAATGAGTGGATTATATTGTCGTAAAACCCATTAAATAAAAACTCATTAAGACCGTTGCTATCTTTCCACAAATATAGCGGGCAATAAGAATTTTGGAAATTGTAGTCTATTCCCTTTTCTGTTACTAAATAGAATTTAAACTTTAGATCTTCAAATCCATCTGTTTTATAACCATTCTCTCTTACTCTTTCTTTGATTATATTCATATCATAATCGCCTGGTAAGATAATCTTATATTGAGCAGCTATCATATAATTTTGCCCTCCTTAACATGAATGTGGAAAATTAAGCATTTACCTAATTAATACACTGATAGGGATTAATCGAAAGGTCATATAGAAATAGGTAAGCTATCAAGAAATTAAAGATTTTATATAAAAAGAAGGATAACTCAAGATCCTGTGTATAAATGGACCGGACAAGGTTATTTTAAACATAATAACCCAAATAGGTTTTTGTCGAATTTTTTTCATCCTTTAAAGTTTGAAGAAAAATTCGGAAAGGGAGTATATCCTTTATGTGGTTTCCATATGCAAGTATAGGGATTTCCCTATTGATATTGTTTTTTATGCCAAAAAAACTGTCATTTAAAGAGATGTATTTTAGTGCCGGGATTATTGGTTTTGGTACCTGGTATGGCGATACGTTAGTTGGAGATGTTTTTAAAGCGTTTCAAATCGGGCCAACTCCTCATACTACATTGATTGACCATATTTTTGTTACAATAGTACCTCTAGCAATTGGACTAATATACCTCAATTTTTTGACTGGAAATAAGTCTTTTCTATACAAGTATTTATGGGTTGTAGCTGCTTTTATATGTGAATGGGGAGCTGTCGCATCGGGTTACATGACAAACAAGGGTTGGAAAACGTGGTATTCGATACCTGTATTTATTTCCGTATTTATTTTCTTTTTACCTTGGCATCTTAAACTTATGAGAAAAGAACATGGGAAAACTTAGCGAGTTTTCAAAACAATTATTTTACAAAGAAAAAGGCAGTTTCTGATAAAAATAATATTACAATTATTTATTTTCTTTCAGGTAGAGTATTTACTTGCCTCAAGTCAAAGGGAAAGACAATGGTTGACTTGGGAAGTCCTTTATCTCTTAGGTTCGCTCCTAAAGAGTAGGACAGAGCTTGAGGGCATTGTTAATCATTGGTTTATACAGCGTCGCAAAGTACAGCAGCCTTACCACGAACCATTTTTATGAGGCACATCCTGTGGTCGGCTTCTTTTGTCAGTTTACTTATTACCCATATGATTAGAAAGCACATACAATCCAACAATATTGGTGGGTACAGGAATCAGGATCTCATCATCAGTATGGGCAAAGATAGGCATGATATGAGTCTTCTTCTTCTGGAAACAAATGGATGGTGCCTGTCACCATCTAAGTATTCCCTTTCCTATTTGAAGTTGATTCTTACTCCCGAAACATGTTTATTTTCCAGCAAGGCTGGCTTTTCGGGCGTTTCTTCGACTGGTTCTTTTTGTTTTTTCATTTTTTCTTCCTCAGTTCCTTCTTCTTTAGATTCGGTAACTAGGACGGAGGTGCATTTTGGACATCTTAAAGCTCTCGTAGGGATACTAATAAAGCAATAAGGGCATTCTTTCGATGAAATAGCTTCTACTGGAGCCTTTTTAATCCGGTTAATTTGCAAAATGGTAAAATACGCAGCAAACGTCACGATCGCAAAATGAATAATCGAATCGATGAACATTCCATAGTTAACCGTTACTGCACCTGCTTCTTTCGCTTCAATCAAGGAGCGATAGTGAGTCCCGGATAAAGTAATATATAAATTCGAAAAATCAACCCTTCCGAGGACTAGTCCAACTGGTGGCATGACAATATCCGTTACGAGAGATTCCACTACTTTGAGAAAAGCAGTACCAACAATTACCCCGATAGCCATGTCAACAACCGTACCGCGGACAGCAAACTCCCTAAAGTTCTTCAGGAAAAACTTAAACATCTTCCTCACCTCTTAGACAACCTATATACCTTAGCCTATTACAAGCTCTATTAAAATATTAATAAAATAATTCAATCACAATACCGTTAGTGAGACTTTCATTTGGCTAGTTGGGTTCGAGGGGAAAATGATGTGTGACAAATAAGAAGAATTGGAAACCGCTGTCTGTCTAACTCTAGTAAATTACTTCTCCTTTCAGAGACTAAAAAGAAATGATAAGTTATTTTATATGTCTCTTTAAATATTATAAATTTTCTAAACATATTGACAATTCGGATTTATAAAGTTAAATTATTAATTATAAAGTTATAACATTACATTGAGGGAGATACAAATGTATATAGATAAAAGATTAGATATTCCTCTTTATCGACAAGTAGAAAAGACTTTGGAAGAAAAAATTATTTCCGGCCTTTGGGAAGTGGGTAGCCAGCTGCCAACCGAACAAGAATTATCCGATCTATTTGGAGTAAGCACCATAACAGTAAAAAGAGCTGTGATTGAACTAGTAAATAAAGGATATTTATTTCGCCAAAGAGGAAAGGGAACGTTTGTTTCGGGGGCGGCAAAAGAGCATGATATCAATTCTGTTATTTCTTTAACAACTGACTCGGATGAAATGCACCCTCACAAATTGATTCACTTTTCATATGCGGTGGCTGGAAGAGATATTGCAGAAAAGATGAGGATCCAGCCTGAAGCTGAGATAATTAGGCTAGAACGGCTAAAAATAGAAAATAATGAACCTCTAGCGCTTGAATATACATATCTGCCTGCCGAAAAATGTCCAGGGCTTGTACCAAACGATATCAATAATGAACTTATCTATAATATTCTTAAAAACAAATTTCTTATTTCTTTAGGGAGAGCAAAAGCATTTATTAAACCGTATATTGTCTTAGATGAACAAGCAGAATTGCTTCAAATTGCAAAAGGAACCCCTGTTTTTGAATGGGAAAGATTTACTTATACAAAACAAGAAGACATCATAGAATATTCTAAGTTTTATATTCGGCAAGATAAAGAGACTTATTATACCGAAGTCCATTTTTAAATCCAATATTCGAAAACGGACTCTTAATTTTTATTAATATTATAAAGTTATAATATTATATTTTATAAATAATTAACTGAATATTGTTAATTATTTAATAAAAATAGATAAATCTTAAATGAAGGGGGGGGGTATGACTGCTATTCTTTCACCTAGACTTGCTTTTTATGGCCAGGTTTGAAACTTAAATTGACGAGGGGGAAAAGAGAATGAAAAGAAAATTATCTCTTATTGCATTAATCTGTTTATTACTTGGAATAGCGTCAGGATGCAGCAGTCAGAGTGGAAGTTCCGCAGATGAAGGATCAGATAAAGAAAATGGAAAAACCTTAGTATTAGCGGCTTATGGTGGTAGTTATGAACAAAAAATGAAGGATGTACTAATACCAAAATTTGAGAAAGAACACGGGGTTAAGGTTAAGTATATTACTGGAAGTTCAGTGGATACTTTGTCAAAACTTCAAGCACAAAAAGACAATCCTCAAATTGATGTTGCCTTTTTAGATGATGGGCCACAAGCACAGGCAAAAGCCTTTGGGTTACTTGCACCATTAGATGAGAATATTGTTACGAACTTGGACAATGTTTATGATATCGCTAAGGATAAAGATAATATCGGAGTTGGCTTCGGTATCATATCAACAGGATTAGCCTATAACAAAGAGACTTTCGAACAAAATGGTTGGGATCCTATCAATTCTTGGAACGACTTAGCAGACCCTAAATTTAAAGGAAAACTTGTATTACCTTCAATTGCAAATACGTATGGAGTACACTTGTTACTTATGACAGCAATTGCCAACGGAGGAAGTGAAGAAAATATTGAACCTGGTTTTGAGAAATTAAAGGAAATCGCGCAAAATGCGGTTACGTTTGATAAAACAGCAGACGTTTCCAACTATTTTCTTCAAGGCCAAACTGTAGCGAGCGCGTGGGGCAGCAGCAGAGTATTTACGCTGCAGGATACAGGTTTTCCAATTGAGTATGTAATACCTAAAGAAGGTGTTCCAGCACTAATGCCAACTGTGAGTGTAATAAAAGATGCACCCAATGCGGAACTTGCACAGGAATTTGTTAATTTTGTACTAGATGAAGAAGCGCAGAACCTATTTGCGAATTCCTTGTTTGACGGACCGGTAAATAAAAATGTCGAACTAGAAGGAGATATTGTAAATAAGGTCGTTTACGGTGAAGAAGAGATCGCTAAGCTTATAAAAGTAGATTGGGAAGTTGTTAACGCAAAAAGAGCTGAGTGGACAGAACGGGCAAATAAAGAAATTGAAGTAGCCCATTAAAGAAGAGGTGATAGGATGAGTTATTTAAGCCTTGAAAATGTGGTTAAGACATTTAACAAAACAGAAGTCGTAAAAAAACTAAGCCTTGAAATTCATAAGGGTGAGCTTGTTTCTTTCTTAGGCCCATCCGGCTGTGGAAAGACAACAACTTTAAATATGATTGCGGGATTTTTAGAAGTAGATGGCGGAAAAATCGAGGTGGACGGCAAACCCGTCCACCTGCTTCCTCCAAATAAAAGAGAAATGGGAATGGTCTTCCAGAACTATGCATTGTTTCCACATATGACGGTTTATGAAAATGTTGCATACGGGCTTAAATTGCGTAAAGTCGCCAAAAGCGAAATAAAGATTCGGGTGCAGGAAGCACTGGAAATGGTTAGATTATCTGGATATGAAAAACGTTATCCAAAAGAACTTTCAGGGGGGCAGCAACAGCGTGTTTCTTTGGCGAGAGCATTAGTTATTAAACCGAAGGTGCTTCTCCTTGATGAACCCTTAAGTAACCTGGACGCAAAACTACGACAAGAAATGCGTGAAGAAATCGTGGATATCCAGAAAAAAGTTGGGATTACAACGATTTTTGTTACTCATGACCAAGAGGAGGCACTTGCGATATCAGACCGGATTGCAGTTATGTACGAGGGCCGGATAGAACAGGTAGATACTCCAGCTGCAATATATAACTATCCCAAGACAGATTTTGTATCCCAATTTATCGGTGAGGTCAATCATATTCAAGGGAAGGTGCTTGAAGCCTATAGTGATAAAAGATGTAAAATGCACTTTTTTGGGAATGAACAAATAGTAGCAATCCAGTCAGTGAAGGATTCTGAAGTACACTTTTTTATAAGACCTGAAAAAGTTCAAATCTCCTTGGGTAAATCAAACGAAAGCAAGGAGGCCTTTCTATCAAAAGTTGAAAGGAAAATGTTTCTTGGGGCAAAGACAAGGTATATCCTAAGAGCTAATGATCAACATCTTGTCGCTGATATATCAAATACTGTGTTGAACCCTAATCAAATACAAGAGGGAAACAATGTTTACACATTTTGGAATCCAGAGGATTTATTGCCTTCTAGAATGGTGAGGTGAATGTAAGAATGCAAGTCGGAATCGGAACAGAAAATGATTTATTACTTAAACAGAAGAAAAAGAATTTAAAGAGGAAACGGATTGATACTTGGCTATTATTACTTCCAACTCTTGCTATCTTTATTTTTTTCTTCTTGCTTCCTTTGTTTTTCCTTTTTATTACAAGTTTTAAGACGTTTGATCCAAGCAGTGGTATTGGAAACGAGTGGACCCTTCAGAATTACATTAAGTTCATGTCAGATCCTTTTTACCTTGGAGTTGTTTGGAGAACAGTTAAGATCGCTCTCATAACCACATTAATAACTATCTTTATTTCTTATCCGGTTGCTTTTCAAATTTCAAAATCACGTGGAAGAGCGAGGAATTATTTCACCTTGCTTGTATTATCCCCTTTGCTAATAAGTATGGTTATCCGCTGTTATGGATGGGTTATCTTACTGTCAAATAACGGTGTTGTAAATAACACGCTCTTAAGCCTAGGTTGGATAGACGAGCCATTGACTTTACTTTATACAGAATTAAGTGTAGTCATTGGTATGGTACATGTTCTTTTTCCATACATGGTATTAAGCATTATGGGATCCCTAGAGAAGATTGATCCTTCTGTTATCAGAGCTTCACAAAATCTTGGAGCAAGCTCTTTTAGAACCTTTTTTTCTATCATGCTGCCGTTAACGTTACCTGGAGTCTTTGCTGGGTCTGTAATGGTATTTAGCTTAAGTGTAAGTTCTTTTGTTACACCAGCAATACTTGGCGGGCCACAAGTAAAAGTAATGTCCTATTTAACATATGAACAGGTGGCTGTAATGCTAAACTGGCCTTATGGAGGAGCAATTGGGTTCCTGTTAATCCTGATTGCAAGTATAACTATCATCGCATATAGCAAAATTCTTGCTAGGTCAGAAAAGGGGGTGGCAATTCAATGAAAAAGAAGCTGCCCAAATTATTATTTAATTCTGTTTGTCTATTAGTCTATACCTTTTTGTTGGCACCTATTGTTGTTGTATTGCTATCTTCGTTAACAACTACTGAATACATCGTTTTTCCGCCCAAAGGGCTGACACTTAGATGGTATACAGAGCTTGTTGATCATCCGGAATTTATGCAATCTTTCACTCTCAGCATTCTTGTAGCTTTTGGAACTGCATTTATTGCAACAGCAATCGGAACGTTGGCTTCCCTTGCAGTAGTTAGGCGTGAATTCAGAGGGAAAACAGCAATAGTCCAATTGGTCGGTTCACCATTATTAATACCTTCTGTTGTATTCGGAGTAGCTCTTTTACAGTTCTATTCATGGATAGGTTTAGCTGCTAGTCCTCTTGCTTTAGTACTGGGACATATTATTTTAACAGTGCCTTTTGTAATGCGCCTAGTGGTTGCCAGTTTAGTAGGATTTGATCGTTCAATAGAGCAAGCTGCCATGAATTTAGGGGCAGGGTCATGGAAGGTATTCTTTCAAATTACCCTTCCTATTATCAAATCAGGGGTTATAGCTGGTGCGATTTTTGCATTTATTACGTCATTCGATGACTTAACAGTGGCGTTATTTATTGTAAGCACCGACGTTGTCACACTTCCAGTAAGAATCTATACCTACATGCAGTACCAATACGATCCTATTATTACTTCGGTGTCAAGTATCATGATCCTCTTTACGGTTGCTCTTATGCTTGTCATCGAAAGAGTATTAGGTGTAGGAAAAGTGTTTTCTTCGAAAAACTAATAAGAGGTGTTTTTGATGCATATAGAGGACCACCCTGTTCTGGGAAAACAGCTCCAGGCACCTGTGAAATTTTACTTCAACGGTCAGGAATATAAAGCATATAAGCAGCAAACGGTTGCAGCAGCGTTAATTGCTAATGGTATAAAAAAATTTGGACTTAGCAGAAAGTTAGTCCAATCAAGAGGGCTTTTCTGCTCCCGTGGAAGGTGTTGCAGCTGCTATATGACTGTAAATGGAGAAGATCATGTACGCACCTGTATGACAAGGATAGATGAAGGAATGATCGTCTCTCCAAATTTAGAAGATCCAGTAATAAGGAGTGACCGGGATGGAGACTGAGGTTCTTATTATTGGAGGAGGACCGGCAGGGCTTACAGCCGCATTTGAAATGGCATCGAGAGGCTTAGAGGTAACGATTATCGATGAATCCTTTTCCCTGGGCGGCCAGCTTTGCCAGCAAACGCAGTTAATCAGAGCACTGCCTTCTGCTTATCAGCCTATGGCAGGATTTAAGTTGGCAAATAAATTAACAGAGCAGTTAAAAGACTTTTCCGTAAGATATTTGCTTGGCCACCGAGTCATTGGCTTATATGCAGATGGAAGTATTGGTGTTACTGATGAAAAAGATGTCTTTCCGGTAAAAGCAAAAAAAATTCTCGTTGCAACCGGTGCAGCTGAAAATGCAATTTCCTTTCCAAAATGGACGCTTCCAGGTGTCATAACAATTGGCGCAGCTCAAACACTAGTAAACCGTGATTTTGTGATGCCCGGTAAGGAAGCACTAATTGTGGGTTCAAGTGATTTTGCGTTGGATGTTGCTTACCAGCTTATGGAAGTTGGCGTGAATATTAAAGGGATAATTGAGAAAAGTGCTGTGGTTAATGCTAGGGATAAAGAAAAAGTGAACCAAGTAGAAAAAAAAGGCATACCTTTTTATTTTAATTCCTATGTAAAAGAAGCCAAAGGAAATGGCGAGGTGGAGGCTATTGATATTCAACTTCAGAATGGCATCCTAACGGAAACAGTTGATCTCGTCTGTATAGATGGAAGCAGGTCACCAATACTAGACTCGTTCTATCAGTTAGGGTGTTCCTTTGGTTATCAGGAAGTGCTTGGAGGCTGGATCCCACAATATAATAAGCATTTTCAAACAGACCAGAAGAATGTTTTTTTAGCCGGAAATGCTGCAGGGATAAGTAATCACGCTGCTTTGCTTTTGACAGGTATGATTTCAGGAATAAGTATATGTGAAGAATTAAAGGTGCTCAACAGGGATGCCTTTAAGGAATTAACACTTTCTTATTGGAGAGAACTAGAGAATTTAGAAAATAAGGATGCATGGCAAGCAAGAATTAGACATATAGAAAAATTTTCAGCTCCTTTGCTAAAAGATCAATTTATCTCTTAGGCTAAATAGATTAAAGACTAGAAGGTGAATATGTTGGATAAAACAACAATCATTTGTCGTTGTGAAGAAATCAGCTATGAGGAAATTGAAGAAGTCATCGATCAGGGGGCCAGAACCTTCGATGACGTGAAAAGATTGACACGCTGCGGGATGGGCCCATGCCAGGCGAAAATTTGCACGAATCTTGTGGCAAATATTATCCATGAACAAACTGGCAGACCCCTTCATAAGATACCCCTACCCCGGATGAGAATGCCATTATCCCCTATAAAGCTTGAAACGCTTACAACCGACAGCACATCTTTTTCTGCGGTGAAATCTGTTTTGGATGAGGTGGAATTAGAAGATGGGAAGGTGAGATAAGTGGAAACAAGCTATGAAACAATTGTAATCGGAGGGGGCGTAGTGGGTAACGGGATTGCCTATCACCTATCCGAAAGATACAAAGAAGGCGTGCTAGTGCTAGATAAAAAATATCCAATGTCGGGAACTTCCGGATCTACTCAGGCATGGGTGTGGGTACATAATAAAACTCCTTCCTGGTATGCTGAATTCAATATGTATAGTGCTGAACTTTATCCTTATTTATCAAAAAAGATCGGGGATGTTGAATACAAGCGGACTGGGGGGCTATCTCCTTTTTTTAATGAGAGTGATCGTGAGAAAGCAAAACAGCTTGCTGAATCATACCGAAAAATCGGTATAAAGATAAAGGTTTTATCAAGGGATGAAGTATTGAAAAAGGAACCATCCATCAACCCTGAAGTAGCAGGGGCAACCTATAGTTCTATCGATGGAAATGTTAATCCTTTCCGATTAATCGATATGTATATGAGAGCTGCGAAAAAAAACAGTGTACATTATTCTACCTACAATAAAGTCACAGCGATCCAAAAATATGAAGGAAAATATATTGTTGTTTCAGACATGGAAACATATGTGTGTAAGAACCTTATACTAGCTGGTGGAACCTGGACAAGAGAATTAGGGGGAATGTTGGGGATTAATATTCCGGTAAACCAATTAAGAGGGCAAATTCTTGTTTCGGAGCCATTAAAGCCATTCTTAAATTATACGATTAGCGGGCTAAGGCAGGCTAATAATGGCGAGGTTTTAATGGGATATTCGATGGAAAAAGCGGGTTTTAACCGCGCCACAACCCTCGATGTCATTCAGGAAACAGCCAACATGGCTGTCCACTATGTACCTTCATTAAGGAAGGCTAAAGTTGTCCGCGCTTTCTCAGGTATTCGCGCAATGCCTGAAGACGGATTTCCGATTCTTGGGAAGATACCGGGTTTTGAAAACCTCTTTGTTGCAGCTACACATAGTGGTGTAACCCTGTCTCCCCTAATTGGCACACTTATGACAGAACTTTTGGTAGATGGTGAAACGTCAATTCCAATAGACCGGTACTCTATTAGCAGATTCAATTAAATGGAACATTAACTTAGATTAAAATCTAATTAAAACCTACTTAGTTGGGTGTGACTAATTTAATACAGTATGTATGTTAGAGGACAAAAGTTACATTTTTTATAATCTGCTAAAGAAATTACATGTTTAGTTAATAGAACCGTGTAGAATTTTTAATTTTTCGGGGGTATTTGAATGCCGCATCTAGTTATCAGAGGTATTTCGGTTGAGCAGACCAAAACAATTTCTAATGCTTTAGTACAAAAACTATCTGACCTATGTGACTGTGAATTGGATAATTTCACTCTAGAGGTATTACAATCTACTTTTGTTTTTGACCAAAAGGAAGTCCCTGGATATCCATTTATAGAAGTAAAATGGTTTGATCGAGGTAAGGCTATTCAGGATCGATTTGCACAAATAATAACAATGCAAGTTCATTTACTGGGAATACCAGAAGTGGAAGTCGCTTTTACTGCCTATTCAGAGTCGAAATATTATTTAAATGAAAAGAGTTTTGCAGACTTTTAACAAACATTCAATAAATTCTTACCTACTAGCCTTTTTACGGGCTAGTTTTTTTATAAGTTCTCTCATGGGAATTATCGAATTCCAAATTAAAACTCTTATTTTCTAATATATTAAGTATTATTCTTAATTTACTGCTGAAACGATGCATGATTTGGTGGTTTGGGTATGAACGCATAACCACCAGAGGGGTCATTATTTATATCCGCATTTTTCTCAAGACTTACTCGATAGCTATACAGGTATAAGTTACAGATTAACAGGATTAAAAGGCTACTGGAGTGAGGGAAGATAGTCCTTTAGGAACTCAATGACATTGGAAAGTTCATCTGTGGTGTCTCTGGTACGAGAGACTTAAGCAGAAGTAATTGTGAATATAAGTTAGGTTGAGCTATTTCAAAATGTGCGGATGAAATAAAAGTGGTAATATTGATAGTGAACGAAGAAAATCTAGTACCTGAGAGCATCTATTTGTTTAAATAGCTTCAAGACTGAAGCAATATACGTAATTCCCGTAACGTAAAATTAGGTTGGTTAGATAAACAAGTAATAGAGTTTCACAATTACAAAGAAATTTGTGATAGGAGCCTGCGTGTGATGACCGAATCCAGTACATTAAGCAATACATATAACGAAACGAAATACCAATTGACTACCCATGGCAAGCGAAATATCCAAGTATTAAAAGAAGCCTTTCGGAAAATGGAAGGTGATTTAGATAGTGATATTTATGGAAAAGGGAAGGTTATTGAAGAATTCCAAGAAAAAATGGCTGCGTTGCTTGGAAAAGACCAAGCTGTATTTTTTCCTAGTGGGACGATGGCTGAACAGATTGCTTTGCGGATTTGGTGCGATGACAAAGGACTGCAAAAAGTTGCTTACCACCCGTTAAGCCATCTGGAGATTCATGAAGAAGACGGTCTGAAAGAATTACATAAGATTGAAACCGTATTGCTTGCTGACAAAAGCCGTGTAATAGAATTGGAAGATGTCGAGGGGATGGGAGAAGATATCGCTTGTCTTTTACTGGAATTGCCTCAGCGGGAAATAGGAGGGCAATTGCCAAGCTATGAAACGCTTGAACGGATTTCAAAATACTGCTCCGATAAAGGAATTAAGCTGCACCTTGAGGGAGCGCGGCTATTAGAGGTACTGCCTTATTACCAGAAGTCAGCTGCAGAAATATGCACGCTTTTTGATAGTGTCTATATCTCGTTATATAAAGGAATTGGCGGAATTGCTGGAGCGATCCTTGCCGGAGACCGACATTTCACCGAGAAATCTAAAGTTTGGAAAAGGCGGTACGGTGGAGACTTGATAAGTTTGTATCCATATATCCTCTCGGCGGATTATTATTATGAAATGAGATCTCACAAAATGCAACAGTATTACGAAGACGCACAAGAGCTCGCGAGCCACTTTAATGCGGTTCATACTATCACAACCGTACCATCGATTCCGGTATCTAATATGTTTCATGTCCATTTCCCTTATTCTTTAGTTCAAATGGAAAAGGTTCTAATTGAAGTCCATCTACAAACAGGAATAGGCATAACAGGAAATTTAAAAGAAATCGATTCAAACAGTTGTTACTTTGAAGCAAGCTTGGGCGATCTTTATAGAAAGATACCCAAAGATTCTTTAGCAAACGCTTTTGAATATCTTGATGATCGGATGAAAAGCCTTCTAAATTAATTAATAAAATTTTCAGCTTGGTTATTATCGTTAAATTAGCTGCTTTTAAAAACATGAGGTGAATGAATTGTCACGTCCTAAGAATATATTACTCGGTTTAACTGGTTCGATAAACTTGTTAAATATAAGTCCGTATATAACTTCCATACAGAACCATTTTGGATGTCGCATGCATATCATGATGACACCTTCTGCACAAACCTTTATTCCTGCTAGTACATTAATACATAGTATAGATGGTAGTGTATTTGTTGATCTAACTGAAAAATCGGGCTTTAAGATGCCACATGTTGAACTGACTCATTGGGCGGACGCTATTGTGATTTTACCTGCTTCCGCTAATACTATTGCGAAAACCGCACAAGGATTTGCCCAAGATATTGTTTCAGCGACATTGCTCGCGGCGGATACACCTACGATCTTTTTCCCAAGTATGTATGCAGGTATGTGGAGAAAGCCTAGTGTACAGCGAAATGTAGAAATGCTTCGAAAAGATGGAATCATGGTATATCCTTCTCAAAATCCATCACCAGAAATAATCCGAAGTGAGGCCTCAATCATCCAGGGAGGTTCTTTGCCGTCTCCCAATGAAGCATGTCGCTTTATAGCTGGTTATGTTTGATTTTTTAACCCGTAAAATTAGTTCTGGTAAGAGAAGATTTGTAGATGTTAAGGATTGTCTTTTCAGGATAATCCTTAATAGATTTACTTACAATTAATGAAGTTTACCTTTATTCTGAGGATCTTCGAACATACCGGCCACTTTTTCAATAGCATGTTCTGCCATTTCATTTGTTATCATAACGATGTCCGTATCATACTTTGCTTCTGTTGAAACCTCAAATTGAAGTTTCTCTGCGTAAGGAGCAGACTGATTCATCATAAAAGCAGAGGTGACTTCACAATAAACATCTCTAGCTTTTTCGGCTGTTAGTTTCCCTTTGACAATGTCATTCATTAAGTTTAGAGCAAGGATATTTGCTGCTTCCATATCACATCGTGAGGAGACTTCAGCTCTTGTCCTTTCAACGATTACACTTCCATCAAATTTTGCAAGTTCACTGAACATGTCTAGTGGTACGGAATAGTTAATAAAGTTCTCAATCACATCGGTATGTGGTTGTGGAAAATCATGTGGAATTTCGTCACGATAAACAATTGTTCTTTTCCACGGCCCATTGTTATACCAGATTAACCTGCTTTGAGTGGCTTCGTTTGGAGGGCCGTATTGTTCGATTGTATGCTTCGCTGCCTTTTTAGACATAGCATTCCAATCGTCAATAAAAGTCTGAGCTGTATTAATATTAACAACAGTTTTCGTCGTTTTTTCAGCTCCTCCAAAAGTCTGTGCCTTTAAATCACTCGCCATTGCAGTTACAGCAGTTTTTAATTTTTCTTCTTGTTCCATATTTGTCACACCTTTTGTTTTTTTCTTTTTAATGTTTGTAAAACTCTTCTAAACAATACAGTTGGACAAAAAAGAAGTGAGTGAATGAGAGGAGGTGATGAAAAAATGAAGCGTTTTTCCAAAGCAACCAGCCTGGTGGAAGAGGCCGAAAGTGAAACTTATCCCACTTTTACATACTCAGTCCTAGACGGTTATATCCCAGGCCGGGTTTATATGGATGAGTCTAAGCGGTCAGCTTTAATTGGAACTGAGACCGGAATTTTTGTTGTGGCTGGAGAACAAAACAACAGGGATTTTCATCATTCAGTTTTAGAAATTTATAAGGATAGGAAAAGGGAGAACAAGCGGTTTACTTTGTTCTCGCCATCTAAAGAATGGGATAAAATGATCCATAAAGTATTTGGTAACGAATTAAAGCAATTAAATCGTTTTCGTTTTCGTTTTAACCAGCTGAAATTTTCAGCACAAATAGGAGGAGGAGCCTCAAGCGAATCTAAAATACAACCTATAGATGAAAAGGTAATTTCTCAAAGCCAGGAATTTAACGAGCTTTATCTTAATGAGTATTGGGGTTCTGTATCCAATTTTATCGAGAATGGTTTTGGATTTTGTTTGCTTCATAATGAAACTATTGCTAGTGAGTGTATATCAATCTTTTCTTCAACTGAGTATGCAGAAATTGATATTGCAACTCTAACTAGATTCAGAGGTATGGGTTTCGGCCATATTGTAGCCAGAAAGTTCATTGAACATTGTATCGTCCGAAATGTAACACCTAAATGGGATTGTGATGTTAACAATTTTTCCTCGATAAAACTAGGTGAAGGATTAGGGTTTGAAAACCCAGTTAAATACTCAGTTTTTGTGATGAGCTAAAGGATTGAGAGGGTGTCCCTGTGAAAGTGAATGAAAAAGAATTTTACATAAATGATTTAAGGTATTGGATTCGGTCGGCAACCGAGCTAGATGCTAAAAACCTATCAGAGGTAAGATTGGAAATAGATGGAGAAACAGAAAATCTTGACCGGGAAAAGAGCGAGGCTTATATAGATGAAACCGGTTTTAAACAAATTATAAAAACTGACACACAAAGTAAGAATAACCTGTTTCTAGTTGCCGTAATAATTAATGGAAGAATTGTCGGGTTTTCTAGGTGTGAAGGGAATAACTTGAAAAGAACCTCTCATAGAGTAGAATTTGGAGTCTGCGTACTTAAAGACTTTTGGGGGTTCAGTATCGGAAAAAACCTTTTAAAAGAATCAATCGAATGGGCTGATGCTAACAACATTAAGAAAATAACCCTGAGTGTCCTCGAAACCAACCATAACGCAAAGAAACTCTATGAAAAATATGGCTTTCAAGTAGAAGGCATCTTAAAAAATGACAAAGTTCTATCTGATGGAAATTACTATAATACGATTTTAATGGGAAGGTTTAATGAATAAGATTTAACAATGTGCTTATAAAGATACAGCTGTGTATAAAATAAAAAAAATCATCCTCTACGGGATGACAGGTGGAGTTAAATTAAAAGCTCTTTCATTAAGAACCTTACTTGGATTTTCGGTAATTCAACTTTACAGTGTTTTGTTGTTCTTGCTGTTTTTTGCGCTCAGCATCTTTCTCGAACGCTTCCATAGCCTTACTGTATAGCCAAGTCATCGTGTTCACCTCCCTTTAACCTGTAGTTATTCATGTTATTCCCGCTGTGTTATTAGTAAAACCTGAATTATAAAACTTAATTATTTTCAGGGTAGATTTTTGAAAGCTAGGAAGGGAAGATTAATAGCTTATATAATAGTCTTGTTGGTCATTATTCAGTAATAGCCTGGAAGATTATCCAATTAATTAAGAAATTAAAAAAACAGGGAAACTCTATTCCCTGTTTGTGTGAGGGGGTATATAGCTATATCCCCCAATGGTTACTTAGCAGCTTTTTAATTGGCTCTTTCAAGTTGTTTTTTCGTTCAATTAAATAGGCTGCCAACCCGTCCAATTCTGTTGTATCACTTTCCCATTCAGGAGGGGTGGAGAGGACAATTCTTTCGATTTCATCATCAGGAAACTGCTCAATGGCGCTTATATAACGGTAAAATAGTTTCTTATCTGATAAAAAGGGTTGAAATTCTTTGTACAAATCTCCCCAAAATACATCCATATAATAGGCGGTTGCCTTTAACCTTTTGCTGCTTCTGATTGAACTGTGGAAACAGCCTGCATGGTCAATCATATAAAGTTTATTGTGTACTGCACCCTCATCAATAATCAAATTGAAATAATTGGAGCAGCGATCCCGATTGCGAACCCAGTGGTCAAAGACGATGACACCCGCCATTTGGTGAAGGTTTTGGCATTTAATGATTCGTTTCTCAGTTGTGGGGCGTACTGCATTTTTGTAGTAAAGGCAGCCAAAGTGGGGACCGGGCTCCATGTTGAACTTTTGGATTTCTGGTGTTCGATCGATTAAGTCTCTGGAAAGGTAAATCACTTTTCCTTCCGCAACTGGAAGACCAAGGTATTTGGCCAGGCCATTTGCAATATGTTCGTGAACAAGAATCATTTTTCCTACAGGATTGGACATGAGCTTGACGACATATAAATTTCCATCCTCACACTCAAACAAATGAGGCTTTGTTTCCCCACGCTTTAATGCTCCCATATATTTAACAGCTTTTATCATTGATTTCACCTCCAATCTAAGGGAACAGGTCCTTAAGAAAGTTCTTAAGGAAAGTTGAACTGCGGATTTTAAGTTTATCTTCCATTAGTTTCTCAGTGATTTCTCTTATAAATGATTTACGAGTAGTTAAATATTCATAGATGCCCTCAAGTTCATTGGGATCAGGCTCCCATTCGGTAGGGGTTGAAAAGACAATTTCTCTGATTTCTGAATCCGCTAGCTGTTCAATTTTCTTCACATACTTCATGAACGGCAGTTTATCCGTTAAAAATGGCCTAAATTGATCATAATTTTTGCCCCAGTGGATACGAATAGAATCGGCCCCGCTCCTAAGTTTTTTTCTGCTTCTTCTCGTACTGTAAAAGCAGCCCGCATGGTCGATCATATAAAGCTTATTTTCGTGTTCTCCTTCGTCAATGATTAAATTCCAAAGATTATTCGATCGGTCTCGATTGTGTACCCAATGATCAAATACCATCACACCGGCCATTTCTTGAAGGTTACTGCATTTTTTTATACGCTCTTTCTTGGTAGGCCGAGTTTTATTTTTATAAAAAATGGTTCCGAAATGGGGGCCTGGCTTGACCTGAAATTCATTTATCTCTGGTGTGTTTTCAATAATTTCTTTCGAGAAATAAATGATTTGACCTTTAGCAGCGGGAAGGCCAAGAAGCTGAGCGAGGCGGTTAGCGATGATTTCATGGACGAGGTGCTTGTCAGCATTGGGACTAATCGGATTTGACATAAATTTCACAACATACTGATTTCCATCATCACATTCAAACAGCTGTGGTCTGGTTTTTCCCTTGCTCATTGCTCCAATATATTTAATAGCTTTCAGCATATTTTCACCTCCAATATGGAATCTTTTTTATCACATTTCCATCAGCCGGTCGAGCCCTATGATGTCAGTCAGCCATTCGTCGGTTACAACTTCTCCTGTATACAGGCTGTTCATTCCAGAGCCAATATCAATTGCCACTTTGCCATGTTTTTCAGCAATATGGGTGGCTAATATTAAGGCATTTGTCCCAGCGGCAATAAGGCATAGGTCAAAATCGTAATTAGCAATTTCTTCTTTTACCCGTGGAATCTCTTCATATTCAAAGATACTGATGGTTCCTACAATGTCAAAATCCAATTTATCTTTTAAGGTGGTTTCCATTCCCTCCTTAGCTTTATCAGCGATAGAGCTGATCAGCAGGATTTTCTTGTCTTTCAGCATCTTTTCAAATTTCTCCTTTTGAGAGAACATGAGTACACGGCGGAGGTTAGCTTCAAAGATATACCTTGGCTTGATTTTATACGCCTCAAAAACCTTTTCAGTTAATTGGCCTCCATTCATCGTTTGGACGATCGTATTATAGCCAATGATATCTGCCTTCTGGACAGCTTCTACTACTTCATCGCGAGTTTGTATATTAGGAAATCGAATTCCCCTGTGCTCAAACCCACTTTTCATCCCTTGGTTAGCGATATAGGCTTCCGGATGATTCATAAATTCTTCTTCTGACATGACCGTATATTGTGCCATGACAAATGATTCAGTCGCACCAACAGAAATGACAGAAAGCGGTTTTTTATGTTTTAAAGCTCGTAAAATCTTATCCATCAGTTTACGGCTGTTGATCATTTTGGTTCTTGCCATCCTTATTCCCTCCTAATTCTAATTGATAGAATCTGAAAGTCTCCGCCAATCCTTGTTGCAAACTCCATGCGGGCTTCCAATTCAATTCGTGTATTGTTTCCTTGATATCAAGGCAGCTAAAACGGATGTCACCATCTTTGGCTGGAGCATATTCAGCTGGAAAGTTGTCAGGAGCCAGCTCGTTTAAAAATTCTGCAAGTTCCTTGATCGACGTTTTCTGATTCGTGCCGATATTAAGAACCTGGTTCGTTCCATTCTCTAGAGAAGCCACATTTGCTAGAGCCACATCTTTTACATAAATGAAATCTCTGGTCTGTCCGCCATCACCAAAAATAAAGGGTCTCTTTCCAGCAAGCAAGCTTTTGCAGAAGATAGAGACAACTCCGCCTTCACCTTGAGAGCTTTGCCTCGGACCATAAACATTTGCATACCTTAAAATAGTGTATGGAAGCTGGTGGAAATTGCAGTAAAGCTGAATATACAGTTCAGATGCAAATTTACTAGCTCCATAGAAGGACAGGGGCTCTACCTTGTAGTCTCTGGGGATACTAATGTCTCCAGTTTCGCCGTATACTGCACACGTAGAAGAAAAAATGATTTTCTTTATGCTGTATTTTTTTGCATAATCTAGTAGTCTCAGCGTGCCGATAATATTGATATTCGCATCGTTTAATGGTGAGTCTATTGAATTGGCTACACTGACTTGTGCTGCAGCATGGATTAAATAATCCGGCTTTTCTGTTCTTATGATATTCTCAGTTTCTGAAGAATTAATGTCTGCTTGGTGGAAGGTAACTTTTCCTGGAATGTTATTCAAGCTGCCTGAAGTTAAATTATCGATGACCACTACATCATATCCTTGTTCAAGAAGGAGTTCTGTAATGTGGGAACCGATAAATCCTGCACCGCCTGTGACTAAAACTTTCACTCTTTTGTTCCCCCCTTTGTAATAGGACTTGTACATAATATGTCTTAAATAACTTAAGGTCACGGCGTATATAAGAGAAGAGTAAAAGTTGACAAAGGAGCACAACTTGGAAAATGCATGTACCAAGTTAATGACTTTATACATGGCAGGTTGGAGCTTGTTACCTTCAAGGATGAATTGGGATATAAGCATGTCATAAATATCAAGCTTTTGGGGATGAACTAGATGTTGGATATTCAACATAACACCAACATTCATCTCTCGATTGGTTGTCAATTAGTTGATAGCCAAATCATATTCATTTTTTTATTAGATCTAGCACCAAACTTCTAAGATTGCATTTCTTCTGTGAATATGGTCTAATATAGACATGTTTTTATACTTTTTAGTATAAAAACTAAAATGGTTGCTATGACAACATATTTTAACAAAAGGAAGGCTTATGTTAAAAACTGTTCAGAAAAACAGGCTCAGAAGACCTATTAATTAACGGGGAACCGTTTGCAAGGATTTTAAGCATGATGAATGGAAGCTGCGTAGCTTTTCAGATTGATAGTAACAATGGGGTTTCCTAGACATTCAAAGGAGAGGCTGAGGTATTTTACTTGGAAGGAAAACAGAAACACCACGCGGGAATTAAATATGTAAATGGATTTTTTAGCGATATAGATATAATTGAACTTCTTGAAGATACCATGGAGAGATACTTTGCTTGAGGCTTCAATGCCTGATTAATTTTTGTTCATTTTTTACACCACTTAGTTTGGAAAGCAATAATACACAAGGATAGGAGGAAAGTACATGGGTATAGTTGTAGTGGAAATTTGTGATGGCAGTTTGATTACGGAAATTCAGCTGGAAGAGATTTTGGAATCAGAATACCCAGAAGTTGCTGTGATCGAAAGCAGCTGCCTTTCATTCTGTGGGATGTGTGCCAAAAGGCCGTATGCGATTGTGAATGGCAAGCGAATTTTTGCAAAAACAAACGAAGAATGCCTTGAGCTGATTAAACAGCAGGTTGAAGCTGAACTGGCTGTATTTGCTTAAATAAAGGTCGATGAGATGAACCCTATTGCGTATTTAAAGTTGGTTAATTTTCCCGAATAAAGCAGCCGTACTAAGGCTTTAAATATGAAAGGTACAATTCTTTATTTTGCATATTACTAACCATGTTGCTGTTACCAGTTGAACTGGATATGCTTTTTCAGATAAATGAAGTGCCGGAAGAAGAAGTTTGATTCGTTAATAAGCAAGAGACTATTTCAAGTCCTGCCCACTACGTCTAGTTCCTACTACAAGATGTGGCTTAATTTAGGCATAAAAGTAAATAAAAAGCATTAATAAAAAGGAGTGACGGTATATGAAGCAACAGTTTTTCGTAAGAAATGTTAAAGATCATTGGTATGTGAAATATGAGGAGGCCGGCTTCCCATCCATCCAAAAGGGGTGGATCCTCCCTGTTAATCGATGGAAGGATTTTGACCCGTTTATCTTAATGGCCGAGGATTGGTTCAAGCGCGGAACGTTTTCCGATCACCCGCACAGGGGCTTCCAAACGGTAACATATGTGGTGGATGGAAGGCTTGAGCACATTGACAATGCAGGGGGGAGAGACATTCTTGAACCTGGTGATATTCAGTATATGAATGCTGGATGGGCGGCAAGGCATGCAGAAGAGGGAGTTGATCAGGATATCGCTCACACACTGCAATTATGGCTGAACTTGCCGAAGCACCTGAAGAATACAGAAACGAAGTACCAGAATATTTATAGTGAGGATGCTCCTTCTGTTCAATTTGAAGGGGGATCTGTAAAAGTATTTTCTGGAGACGTCGCCGGTGTGAAAGGGCCGCTTGATTCCCTTGTCCCAATCACACTATCCGAAATCACCATGAATGAAGGTTCCAAATATATCCATAAACTTCCTGAAAACCACAATGCCTTCGTTTATGTGCTATCTGGAGATATGGATTTTGGGGCGGATAAGGTAAATTTGAAAAAACATGGGGTCGGCACGTTAACCTTTAATGATGGAGGGAATGAGAATATTACGAGTGAGCTTGTCATAAAGGCGAACAGCCGTCGATCAAAGGTACTAGTTTATTCTGGTGTTCCGATTAAGGAAGAGATTGTTCCCTACGGACCATTTGTGATGAATACAATGGGGGAAATACAGCAGGCCTACCGTGATTTCCAACTTGGAAAGTTTGGACCTCCGGCAGTATAACCCACTAATTTATATTCTTAGGAGGTGTTTTAGATGGATGTATTGACAGCTATTAAAACACGGCGAAGCTTTGGACTTGTGAAGGATGAATTGGTCCCTGAAGAGGTGATTGAGCAGATCTTGGAAGTTGGAACATGGGCGCCCAGTCACTTCCAAACAGAACCCTGGAGGTTTGCTGTTCTAACTGGGGATGGGAGGAAAAAGCTGGGGAATGTTCTGTACAGGATTGCTATAAAGAACGGTGAAAATGACCAGAAAAAGCTCGAAAAGATCCTCGAAAAACCATTCCGGGCTCCGGTAATTATTACTGTTGCTGTCGAACCAAGTACAAATCCTAAGGCGATTGAAATTGAAGAGTATGGTGCAGTATACGCTTGTATTCAAAATATGCTGCTGGCAGCTCACAGCATGGGGCTTGCATCGTTTTGGAGAACTGGAAAACCGATGTATGACCCGTTAATGAAGGAATTTTTCGGTATCTCTGAAAAAGGAGAAGTGCTAGGTTTCCTTTATATCGGCTACCCGAAAAGGGAGCTGCCCGATGGTAAGCGGAAACCGTTCGGGCCAGTAACGAAGTGGATTAAATAGTCTATCTTTGACGGCAATTCTATTAAACTTTTACGGGCGGTATTCCCATCTCAGCTTTTTTAAGCGATTCAACAGTGATATTAAACATAAAGGAGGAGCCGCCCGATGGTTGACGTGGTTATTCTGTCAGAAAACCAGCATGTTCAAAAAAGCTTAACCATTTTGCTTGAGACTGAAGAAAAAATCAGGATTTTCAGCAGGGACATGGATCATGATGGGGCACTAAAAGCGTTGGAACACCTCGACAGAATGGTAGTGCTTTTAGATACTGGGCTTGTAACAAGCGAGAAACTGCTGGACGAATTTTCGGACAAGCACAAGTTTATCCTCTACAGCCGCTCTAAGGAAGAGCAGGATATTAACAACTGGATCAGTAGATATAGGGTAAACTATTTTAACGTGTATACAAACCCAGAATGTATTATAGATTTAATTAAAAAGGACAGGTAGTTGACAAGCCCATAAAAAAGGGGAGCATACCCGGTATGCTCCTCATTTTATTTTAAATAAAAACTTGCAGTGGGTATCTCCATCGGTTTGGCAGAAGGTTCTATTGATTTGCTCGGTGCCAAGGATGTTTTTAAAAAGCTCCGTCTCACAATGACAGGCAACTTTGAAATCCTTAGCAACTGAGAAGATCGGGCAGTTATACTCCGTCAATTCGTAGGTGTTTTCATCCACCTGTGACAACTCTGCCATATAACCTTTTTCGTTCTGGATATTTGTCAGCTCGGAAAGCTTTTCAGCTTGGGTAGACTTTTTAGCCAACCTGGTGCTGTATTCATGAGTGAGGCGTTCTTCTCTGTTTTTAAATAGAACTTCCACCGACTTTTCTCCGTGGAGCTCCTTTATATCATGGAGAAATTCTACAGAGATTGCTTCATAATTTTTAGGGAAATGCTCTTGTGCTTTCCCCGCAAGCGAGTATCTTTGAAGAGGCCTTCCCATTGGCTGTTTGATGGACTTTGACAGAATTAGGCCATCTTTTTCAAGACGGATCAAGTGTTTCCTAACCGCCATATGGGTAATTTCGAGACGATCGGTTAAATCATTGACTGTCAGGGATCCTTCTTTTTTTAAAAGCTTCATAATCCGGTCTTTAGTGTTCTTTTGAAGTGCCTTCATATTAAAACCTCCAATCTGGTGGAGAAAATCTTAAAAATAATATATTAATTATACCATAAAGTATAAATTCTTAACATGGCAAGCAAATCATTTGATTTTAGAGAAAGGAACTTATATTATTTACTTATACTTATTATACCAAAAAGTATAAAAAGATAAAATTTTAGGGGGATTACATAATGACTTATTCACTTCCAACTTTAAAGTATGGTTTTAACGCACTAGAGCCACACATTGACCAAACAACAATGGAGATCCATCACGGCAAGCACCATCAAACATACGTAAACAACCTGAATGCAGCACTTGAAGGCAAGGCTGATCTTCAGGAAAAAACTCTTGAAGAACTGCTTGGAAACCTGGACGCTGTTCCTGAAGCAATCAGAACTGCTGTCAGAAATAATGGCGGCGGCCACTTAAATCACAGCTTGTTCTGGGAAGTCATCGCTCCTGGTAAAGAAAACAATGCGCCTGCAGGCAAACTAGAAGCAGCAATCAATGATGCATTTGGCAGCTTTGACAGCTTTAAAAAAGAATTCTCAGCAGCTGCAACCACTCGTTTTGGTTCTGGCTGGGCCTGGCTGATTGCAGGTGAAGACGGCAAGGTTGAAATTACAAGTACGCCAAACCAGGATAACCCAATCATGGAAGGCAAGACTGCCATCCTGGGACTGGATGTTTGGGAGCACGCTTACTACCTGAACTACCAAAACAGACGTCCTGATTATATTGCAAGCTTCTTCAATATCATTAACTGGGATTCTGTAGCAGAAAAATTCGAAAACGCACAAAAATAAATTGTTGTGAATGAATAAGGTGCCCTTTGTGGCACCTTATTTAATGAGGAGGAAGTAAAATGAAACTTGTAGGTGTTGCAGGATCGCTGCTTGGCGCCAAAACTGCCAATGCGGTCGAGGAAGTATTAAATGCGGCCAAATCTGTGGATCCGGAAATTGAGACAGAGCTGGTTGATTTACGTAATTACGAGGTGGAATTCGTAAAAGGGAAGCCATTAAGCGAGTACAATGAAGATACAGTAAAAGTGATCTCAACAATCTTGTCGGCAGATTTACTTTTATTTGGAACTCCTGTTTATCAGGCTTCAATTCCGGGCCCCCTAAAAAATCTTTTTGACCACATTCCGATGGGCTCGTTTAAATCAAAGGTAACAGGCATGATTACTACCGCTGGGAGTGAAAAACACTATCTTGTTCCTGAATATGCACTAAAGCCAATCCTTACCTATCTTAAAGGTACAGTGCCGCTTGGAAACGTCTTTATCCATAACTCCGATTTTGATGAGCAAAATGAAATCGCCACTCCAGTAGTTAAAACGCGGATCGGAAACCTTGCCGAGGAAATGATTTTACTGCAAAAAAGCCTTTCCAGCAGATACTAGGGTAGTGAGCTCGTTTTGTATAGAGAAGCACATAACTGGCACACGACGGAGTATGGATAAATAACCAGTAAAAAGACCAAATCAAATATGATTTGGTCTTAAAGTTTTATGTTTTGTATAAGTAAGGTGTTGGAAAAGTAGTGGGGCTTCCAGCTAGAGCTAACTAAGGTAAGCTTTAGATTTGGACACCTGAGGGAACTCCCGAGCTAAAGGTGAGTCGGACTCGCATTCGGACACCAAGGAAGCAAAACCCGCTCGAGCTGTCCGAATAGCTATTAGATCTAGAAAAAAGCGACTGTTACCTTTTTGTTAGATTATTTTTCATCTTGATTAGGATCCTTTTGACCTCAGCCATTTCTTTTTCCGAAATATCCTCCAGAATCAGGCTGTTAAATTCCTCGGATATAGGAATAATCTTATCACCCAGTGCTCTTCCTTCAACGGTAAGATATAAATGAAGCGCACGCCGGTCCTGCTCGTTTACAACTCTTCTAATAAAACCTTTTCTTTCAAGGCTGGAAACCATTCGTGCAATATTTGTTTTATCTTTCATAAGCTTTTCGGATAGTTCATTCTGGGTAATTCCATCCTTCTCAAAAAGGATCATCATTACTAGATTCTGCTCCGGAGCCAAATTGTACGGAGCAAGCTTGTTTTTTACATAATTGGTAAAAGTTAAATCAGTCTGATGAATAAATACACCAATATAGTCCGCCAGAGATAATTTCATTCATATCCCCCTATCATGCTAATGTTCGAATTATATTGAAAATATCCCAGATTTGTCAATTTGGAAAGATATACGCAAATCATAGGTGTATAAATGGATTGTTTGGTTTGTACCTGACTTACCGTTCATTCAATAGTGTTGCGCCAAAATTTCCGGGTGCATGATTCACAAACATTCATCGGTGAGAATATATACGATTTTTAATAGAAGACTTATCTAATAACGAACAGGGATGTTTAATTAACCATGGTTGGCGTCTGTCACTGGTAATTAATTGGATGGTGCCTGTCACCTGGAAGTGTAGAATCACACATAGGCAGGAAAAAGGGAGGCTATTATTTCTCAAAGAACCTGTTAACAAATTTTTTCGAATTATAAAAATGAAGGTCCCTCTTTAAACCAATTAATAGCAGATATGATAATAGGCTATGAGCTCTAGGGGTATTATTTTAACCAACCTAGGTGGTTTTCAAAAATCCGAAGTACATTCCCTGATACAAAGGCATATGATGTTTTTGTAAATTAGATGAGGGGAATGACCTAATTGAACGATTTTTCAACGATGTATCCATATCCTTATTATGCCAATGTTAGTACACCAATGTATCACCCAGGCTACATGGCCAATTACCGTCAAGAAAGCAATCCGGAAGTAACTGAAGCTGTCCTATCCGGAGTAAAAAGAGAAGCTTCTGCAATTGATCTTTATAATCGCTTAGCACGTTTAGCACCAAATCACCAGCATAAAAACGCCATACTTCAAGGCCTGGAAAATAAAAAAGTTCAGGTAAATCAATTGACGAACTTATATTCTTTACTTACAGGGCAACAGCCTGTATACCATATCAGTAAAACTCCTATCAACAGTTATAGAGGCGGCTTACAAAAAGCATATGAAGCTGAAATAGAGGGTTATCAAGAATACCAAAAGAGCTATTTGCTTACACAGCTTCCACAGGTTCGAAATGCTTTTTTGTGGGCTTTGACAGGCGAACAAGAAAATGCAGCACGTTTTAGTTATTTAAAAGAAGATTATTCGAGTCGAATAACAGATTATGGCGCTGAGCCATTTGTGGTTGATATTGAGAAGGTTACCACGCAAAACAATACGTTCCGAACAGCATTATGGACCGGGGATCATTTGCAATTGACCCTCATGAGTATCGGTGTTGGAGAAAGCATCGGTTTGGAAATCCACCCAGACCTGGATCAATTCTTGCGTATTGAAGAAGGAGAAGGACTTGTTCAAATGGGGGACAGCAAAGATCGATTAGATTTTCAGCAAAAAGCCTTTGCTGACTATGCAATTGTGATACCTGCTGGCAAGTGGCATAACTTAATCAATACCGGCAACAAGCCAATAAAGCTTTATTCAATCTATGCGCCTCCGCAGCACCCATATGGAACTATTCATGAAACGAAAGCAATTGCTATGGCGGCTGAAGAAAACCATCATTGATATAAGGTGCTGCCATTTAAGGCAGCATTTTTTGACCTTAAAAACAAGAAATTTTAACAACAATAAAGGAAATTATGTTAAATTATGTTAAAGAGGAGAAGAAAAACAGTATTTTCTTGCTTCAAAAAAATTATAAGACCGTAAAGAGGTTATTTTTATGTCGATTAGTTTCTCACAAACTGTCATTCTGCTTATTATTTTAATCGGGCCACTGCTTTATCCGTTACTCAGCAAGAAACGGACGTGGTTAACGACTATCACCATTGGATACGGCGCTTATATCCTGTGGGGAATCTATCTATACGTTACTTCGGATATAACCGACTTCGGTACAGGTTATGGATTATTCTGTGTTCCTTACATAATTGGACTATCAATACTAGGTGCTATCTTGGAACGAAACCAAATCAAAGCCCAAAAAGCTTGATAAACATGATGGGTATTTAGCCTGGCATCTGGCTGTGTCTCTAATAGAAAGATAGCAACACCACGTGAATTTAATAGCCGATTCCAGCAAGAGCCTTTTCTCATGGAGGATGGATTGGTAAAAGAATGGAGGGATTTAGTGACAAAAGATAAATTAATGGGATTAATTGCTCTAGGTTCTGTATTAAGTGCTGTTGGATTTATTTTACTATTTTTCAGTGTGAATTTCGGGACATCTCTTGCTGAGAGTTGGTTAGTCAAACAAGGTGGGGCAGATACTTCAATATACCTAAAAGTAATAGAAGGTTATACCAATAATTTCTTGTTTGCCGGTAGCATCCTTTTCGGGATTGGCCTATTTGCCCTTTTATTATCTTACTATAAGCTACTTTCTATCGAAGAGTAAAAGCATCCAATAGTGTGATTGGCTAGAGTAACTTTGCATAAAAGTAAATGTATCCTAGTAAATACAAAGAGAGGGTGCTTTTTTGAAAAGAAGTACCTCAGTAGATAATTTAATTAGTTATGATTAGCTAGATCAGCTAGTTCATAAATAAATGACCTTTACTAAAAGGTTGTTGTTTTTGCGTGAGATAGGAATTCAACGAGATCAGTATTAACATGAAAAGGCCGAAACGTTTACTGTTGGTAACGTTTCGGCCTTTTAATTTGTAGAGTTTTCAGTGATCGGCAACAGCCGGTTTTTTTTACTTGAACAGTCACTTTAGAATGATGTGGCTTTTCTTTCCTTTTTAAGGTCATGATTCTTAGTCACTTTATAGTGTTCCTTCCAAAAATCAGCCCCTTCAATGCCTAATTTCTGCTGTACATAGTCTTTTAAAGTACGTAGTGCCGGCTTGGTAAGAAGAAAAATAAAAGTAAGGTTTACCCATGCCATTGTTCCCATCCTAAATCACCCAATGCCCAAACAGCAGTTGCTGATCTAACACATCCATAAAACACAGCAACTAATAAGACCACCTTTAATAGGTGAATTGGCCAATTATACTTCATTTTCTGGTGTCCTGTAAGAAAAGCTAGATTTGTCTCTGCTTTATAATAATAGGACAAAAGAGTTGTGAAACAGAAAAAGTATAAGGAAATAGACAAAAACGAACATCCGATTTTATTAAAAAAAACGACCATCCAAATGTCTTCCAATTTGTCAGACTGTGTCGACTCACGAAGGTTTTTTGTAGTATGATAGAGATAGATAATAAAAGTTCAGTGTTGCTTCTTGGGGGTCAGCAAATTGAAGGATTACATACTTTTACCGATTATTTTAAATTCAATTGATGGATTGATGGAAGGGCGTCTGAAAAGCTTTCTTTCTCAATGTAAAAAAGTAGACAGCCACAGGTACGCTTTGGATAGCTTAAGAGAGATGTATCTTAAAAATAAAACTGAGTTTATCCTTATGGTGGATGAGCTTTCTTTACGTGGCTTTTCGTTTTACACAGAGAAGCCAAACAATATCCTGCCGTCTGGGACAGTGTCTGTTGCCAGGCATATTTGGGCTGCAGAAGATCAAGGGCGTTTCCGAAAGCTTGATTATCAGTATCTCGGAATGTCTGGGTTTATCCAGCGTTTCCACGTTGAGTCGGATCATTTTTTCCATAACGTTCCGCTGCCAGGCTTTAAACGGATTAATAGTCACCTTGATACCAATCTGCTTGAAGCAGAATTGCTTAAGGCAGGCTTTGCTATTAAGGATTTGGAGACTGGACAAATAATAGAAGCAAAATCAGCTTATATAAGCAAACCGAACAATGATACCGGCCAAACGGAACGACATGATCCAGAAATCGGTCAGACAGTTCTTGTACATCCTGATGGCAAAGATCCAGTAAGAGGTACAGCCCAGCTGAAGGAAACTGGTAAACCCAGCCATTCAACTGAATTTAATCAACAAAAGACTGAAACAGGCACCACCTCTATCTCTCTTAAGGAAAACAAGAAAGAGCCTTCTGGGCAAAGCACAACCAATTCCCTTCCTGCTGGGAACAGTACATCCTCCGACCAGGTTGGACACAGCAGCCAAAACCACGTTAGCCCGCCATCTGAAAGCGAGTATGAGCCGGTAAAGATCTCTATTAAAGAGGCTTTTCCTGAAGGTTCATTCTGGCAATTTCACGCGTTTTGCAGCCGGAAGGGAATTAAGGATATTTCTGAACTGACAACCGAGCTGCTTGAGGAGCACAGCATGCGAAGAGGCGTAAGCCCGGCAAAAGTAAAGGTCATAAAGCTACGGTTCCATAAGCTTCTTAACCCTAACGAAGAAAACCAGATAGAGCCTGAAGACTACAAGGAAACAGTATTATCTGGTGATTCAATTGAGGTTGTATTTGCTGACAATATTTTCAGAACGTTTCGTGAGTTCTGTAAGGAGCATGAAATCCAATCAATCTATCAGGTGAACGAAAAGCTAATCGAAAAATATTCCTATTTACCCGGCGTAGGTGTGGGGAAAATTTTAACAGTTAAAAGAAAGGTCGATGATGTGCTTCTAGCAAAGAGTCCATCCGAAGCCGTAGAGCATGAAGAACGACCAGCGTCGGATACAGATGTTCAGAACTTGGTAGATGATGTTTTCCATGAGTTCAGGTTTTGGACTTTCCGCAATTATTGTGAAAAGAAAGGAATCAAAACCATTCAAGAACTGAATGCGAGGCACTTTCACGAATATAGTGCGGAAAAAGGTGTAGGGGTAGGAAAGGTTAGAGCAGTAAAAGAACTGGCTAATCAGTATATCCGGATTGGACGAGTTTCAGTTTCCGAAACTAAGGCTCAATCACTAAAGGTTACAATTGATGAGGTATTCTCGGATAACCTGTTCCGATCATTTCGGAGATTTTGTGAGCTTAATAGCATCGTAACCGTCTATGATGTTACCGGTGAGCATTTAGCCGAGTATGGGAAGGGCAGAGGAGTCGGCGTTGGCAGGGTTGAGATGGTCCAAAAGCGCTTAAATCATATTCGAACTCTTCAGGAAAAGCCTCCAGTATCCTTGCAGGCTGGGGGAGAACAGCTTGCTGTCAGTTTAAATGCTGCACACCTTGAAATTAAAACCCTTTTTGCAGAAGGAAAGTATCAGTTATTTAGAAGTTTCTGCGAGAAAAAAGGGATTGAAACCATTGGCGATATAAAAACGCTTGACCTTGATGAATTTGCCAAACAGCCGATGGTTGGCAGGAAAAAGGTTGAAGAGGTTCGGCATACTCTTAGCTTTTACTCTGATTCAGTAGAATCTGCTCCGCAGGTATTTGAATCAGGTGAAGTCTTTGATTCTATTAAAGAACTCGAAGTCCAGGCATTGCTTTATCTATACAGCTTCCAAAGCCATTCACAAAGCAAGCTTAAAGTTATGGACATCGAGGGCAAGGACTTGGCCAGTTTGAAGGATGAATTTGAGCCCCACCTGCTGCAAAGCCTATCAGGTCTTTTAATTAAGCAAAAATCACCTAAAGGAATTGCTGACAGCCTGAAAACTGTTGTTTCAGAACGAGATTACGAAATTCTATTTCATCGGTTCGGCAAGGGTGAAACACTTGAAGAGGTCGGCTCGCAATTTGGCGTAACTAGGGAAAGAATCAGGCAAGTGGCCAAAAAGACTGTTAAAAAGGTCGCCGGCCATATACGGAGGCAGCACTTTTCCAAAATTGTCAGGGTCTTGTCTTCAAGTGAAGCATTCATTAGCGGTGAGGAACTTCTTAAGCTTCTAGGCGAAGAGAATCAATTTCTTATTTCTCTATTAAAGCAAGAAAACCTTATTTTTAACTATTATAAAAATCTTGATCTGTTTTTCTTCGATGAAGCCGGCAAGGTGAATTTAAAGCCTGTCGAAGAGTTGATCGAGGACCTGCCTGAGGTATTTAATTTTAATGAATATCAGCAGTCCTTGGAGGAAGCATTTGAGTCAGTTGGAATCGAGAATCCGGCAACAGAATTTATTCAGCAGATTATTGAGAACAAACGCTATATCAAGTATGGCGAGGTTTATTCCCGCTACCGGCTTCCAATCAATGAGGTTTTGACCTATTTATTTAAACAGTACGTTGATAAACCGCTTCGTATTGATGAGGATGGGGTTGCCTATTTACAAAAACTGGCGAAAGAGCACCTTGAGTATGACCTTGGGAGCACGGTTCGTTCTGTCGATGCCCGGATCAGGGATGCGGAGAACATCCTCCTTGTCGACAGGTCAACGTTTGCCCACTTTGATAGTGAATCTTTTGATAGCACGATTATTTCCGAAATTGAAATGTATATCAATGAACAATTTCTTATTAAAGATGTCATCAATGTAGAGGATGTATTTTCCCAGTTCCGAAATAAACTGGAATCTATGAATATCCATAATAAGCTCCATCTCTACTCGCTAATCAGGTACTATCTCGATGAAAAGTATACGATTGGCCAAGGCAACACCTTGAATATCTTTAAAAATGAAACATCCAAGCTAAGCCTGGAAGATCGGCTGGTAGCTTATATGAAGAGTAAGGGCGGCCTATGTTCAAAGGAGCAGCTGCTTGATGTGATCAGGCCTCAGTATAAGGTGGATCTTGCGATATCTCATTCAGACAAAATTATTCCATGGGGGAACAACCATGCGATCCTCATCGATAATTTAAAGCTACAGTCAGCAGAAAAATCGCAGCTGATCGGTTACTTCAAGCAAGCTTTTAAAAACGGCTTTTCAACGGCACAGTTTATGTTTAAAGAAATGATGTTTGACCGCAAGCTATCAAGCTTACTGCGGAATAAAGGCATTGATGAGGCGACGAAGCTCCCAGCCCTCGTCAAATTATTCCTTCCGAATATAAAAGGGCATACCAACTTTCTTTACTTAGAAGATGGAGAAATTGACTCGTTCGAGCAAGTCATCGAGGCTCAATTCCCTGGTGAAACCTCCCGCCAGGAAATTAAGGACTTCACCCTAGAGTATGGTTACAAAGAAATGATGGCCGCTACGTTCCTGAAAAGGCTGCTCGATCAGGCAACATATGTCGAGGTTGATGTGGATCAGCTTTACCCGGGCAAACGACTGAAGATCAGTGATGATTCACTCACACAGATAAAGGCTTTTGCAGAAGAGGCACAGGGAGATCAGGCGTTCCTGTCTGTCAGCAGTTTGAAGGGCTACCGCCGCAAGCTGCCGCCAATTGGCTTTCGCTGGAATCCATATTTGCTCAACAGTATCCTGCATCGCTGCGGCTACCGCCAGATCAAAAAGTTTGTGAACGACTATCGCTACGATATGATTATCGTCGTCAAAGAAAACAGCCCGATTCAAACCTTTGAGGATTTAGTGGTTCATTTACTTGAGACTGAGTATGAAGGGAACATGCATGAATACGGAATCTATGATTTTCTGACAGAAAAGGGAATTCTCAGGGAGCAGGAATATATCTACAAAAAGATTCTGCCGAAAGAACTGAAAACGTCAGAGAAACTTAGCTTTGACGAACTTGGCTATGCAGCCTTAAGGCAGGGGACGTAAATGTCATTTACCGAGCTTGAACTAAAATTTAAATACAGGTCAGACAATGATCAAATTCATTCAGACTTTTACAGTAAAGTGATCGAAAAATCGATCCAATATGACCGGGCTGTCGGTTACTTTACGAGCGGCAGCCTGAGTGTCATTGCCAGAGGGCTTGAGACCTTCCTTCATGAAGACGGCCAGATCCGTTTAATTGCCAACCCTCATCTGACGGCGGAGGACATTGACGCGATTCGGCTCGGCTACCGGGCAAAGAGTGATGTGATTGCCAGCAGCCTGCTCAGACAAATCGAACCAAATGAAGAAAATATTCGCGATGATACGCTCAACATATTAGCCTGGCTCATTTATGAGGATAAGCTCGATGTTAAGATCGCATTTACAGATAACAACAGTCTTTATCATGAAAAGTTTGGCATCTTTTATGATAAAGAGGGGCATCGCATTGCATTTTCTGGCTCAGCTAATGAAACGCTTGGCGGGATGCGAGATAACTTTGAAAAAATTGATGTATTTTGGAAAGAGCATGATCGAAACCGGATTGACGACATGGCACAAGATTTTGATAATCTCTGGAGCAATACAACCAACGGACTGACGGTCATCGAGATGCCGGACATTTTAAAAGAAAAAATTGCAGGCTATAAAAAGGAGAGGAAGCCAATCAAACGTCCAGATATTAAGCCGCGTCCATACCAGCAGGAAGCGATTGATGCGGTAAAAAACAACAACTGGAACGGGATATTGGAAATGGCAACTGGGACAGGAAAAACGATTACGAGCCTAATAATCGCCAATGAGTTTTTAAAAGAAAAAGGGCGAATCTTCCTGACAGTCATTGTCCCTTTTACCCATCTGGTTGAGCAGTGGGAGGAAAATTGCCGGCAGCTTGGCTTTACAAGCTTTACGACCTGCTTTGGCAGCAAAAAGTCTTGGACCGGAAAGCTGCAGACAGATGTGCGAGACTTTAATCTAGGCATCATCCGAAAGCATGTTGCGATTACAACTTACCGTAGCGCAGCATCAGAGGAATTTAACAGTCTAATAGAAAAAATCAAAGGCAAAAGCTTTTTGATTGCAGATGAATGCCACTATTTTGGCGTCAGCAGCCTAAGAAACAATAGACTCGGCGGTATGGAAGCAAAGCTCGGATTGTCCGCAACCCCTGATCGCTGGTGGGATGAGGACGGTACAAGCTATATAAATGACTTTTTTGGCGATACCGTTTATGAATATGATATGAAAACCGCGATTGATAACGGTGCGCTGACAGAATATACGTATAAACCTTTTATAATTGACTTGACAGAGGATGAGCTTGAAAGGTATGAGAGATATACAAGGCGATTGATTACCTTATATGGCCAGGACAGACCAGACCCTGAAGAAATTAGCGACTTAAACCGGAAACGGGCACTCATCTTAAGCAAGGCCGAAAACAAAAAGGATAAGCTGTTTTCGATTTTTCGTGAAAAGAACCGGGATGAAGTTTCACATACGCTTGTTTACTGTGCACCCGGCGAGGTTGAAATCATTACAGGTGAACTATCAAGGCTTGGCTATCGGGTACACCGGTTTGATTCAAAGGTTAATAATCAAGACCGTATGAGAATTTTAAAATCATTTGATGATGGTTCGATTCAGATACTCGTCGCGATTAAATGCCTAGATGAAGGTGTGGACGTGCCTAGCACAAGGACTGCTTATTTTATGGCAAGTACCTCCAATCCTCGGGAATTTGTGCAGCGGCGCGGCCGGATTTTACGGACCTATCCTGGTAAAAACATCGCGGAGATTTTTGATTTCATTGTCTTGCCATCTGATGCTAGCGACCAGCTCTACAAGTCAGTCGCATCGAAGGAAATCCCGCGGTTTGCTGAGTTTTCCCAGTATGCCATCAACAGCTACAATGCAAGGGAAATCGTCGGCAGACAGCTGCAGGCTTATTCACTCGAATATTTAATGGATAAGCTGCCATGGGAAGTATATAGAGAATTTAAAACAACAATGGGGGCCATTTAATGAAAATCAATAAAGATTTAGATAAAAAAATCAGCGACTTTCCGGGAGAGCTGTCTTATATAGCCAAGCTTCTTTTGCAGGAGCTTGAGGCAGGCCGGAAATCTAATGCCAGCATTGAAGAGATGATCAGAGAAGAAATCAGGGAGCTGGTCCTCGAGGAGGAAGGCAAATGAAGTTAATCGAAATTTCACTCAATAACTTCCGTCAATTTTACGGGAAGCAGAAAATTGAATTTGCTGGCGGAGACGAAAACATTACGATCGTATTCGGGGAAAACGGAAAAGGGAAAACCGGAATTTTCCGTGCATTAATGTTTGGCTTATACGGCAGCACACACATCCAGCAGGATAACCCAAAAGAAAAAATTCACCTTGTCAACTTTCTGGCGATGGATCGTAACCCAAACATGCCGATTGATACGACCGTCAAGCTCGTTTTTGAACACAAAGGCCGTAAATATGAGATTAACCGACTTGCCCGAGGCTATAAAACTGGTTCGGAAATTACCGAAAAAATCATGGATGCTGAGCTGAACATTACCGACGAACAAGGCAACTATTCAGCAGAGCCAATTACAGATGAAAATGAAATTAAAAACATTCTAAATGGCATCCTTGATGAAAGCATCAAAGACTTCTTCCTATTTGATGCCGAAAAAATTGAAACACTCGCCAAAACGGATGCTCAAGTAAAAGCAGAAGTTAAAAACGGGATTGTTAAGCTGCTGCAGATCGATAAGCTTGAAGGTGCAATCAATCTATTAAAAAGGCTGCATTCTTCCGAGAAACGCAGAATTACATCTTCTTCCCATAACCTTGATCTAACACGTAAGCAAAATGATATCGATACTTTAACTGAAGATATCGCAAATATCCAAGAAAAAATGAGCCTTAAGGAAGAGAATAAGGTTTCCTGCGCACTTGAAATCGAACGGATTGAAGCGCAGCTCGCCGAAAATGAAGACGTGAAGCGAATTCAGGAAAAACTGAATGCTGAAAAGGATAAGAAAAACCTCCATGTCAGGCTCGCAAAAGACAAGAAAAATGAGATTAAGGGAGAACTGATCGCGAACGGTCCCCATTTGATCATGAAGGATACCTATTATTCTGTTAAAAATTATCTCGATCAAATTCTCGTTGACCAGAAGGATTTAATTCCGATTGAAGTGATCGAAAAGTCACTGAAGGATCTAGTGTGTGCCTGCTGTGGAAATGATCTGCATGAAAACAAAGATCATTTAAACCATATTGAGTTGTTGAAGAATAACTTTAAACGATCAGAGCTAACACCGTTAATCACGCAAATCACTTCAAGTATCCATGATTATGGGCTGGAGGAAGACGAGATTCTTTCTTCAATTGATTCAAAGCTTCGTGAATTTCGGGAAATTAAAGACGGAATTGAAGAAATCGAACGCGAGATTGATCGATACAGCGTCGATGTTCAGCAAAAGGCACAGGAGCAAGAAAACCTGAAGAACCTAGAAGTCACACTGAATGATAAAAAAGCTTATCTCCGGGAACTTGAGGTTGAAGTGGAAACACTCAAAATCCAGATGAGTGAAAAAGAGAAAAGTCTCGATGCGCTTGAGAAGGAATTCACCCGCTTGCTTCGTGACAATGAAAGCTTGCGGATCGACAGTAAAATTCTGCAATACATCGAAACTTTAAAGGAACGCTTTGAAGCAGTGTTCAAGGAATACAGCGATGAAATGCGCTCGAAGCTAACAGCAGAAACAACCGAGATCTTTAAGACACTAATCGACCGCAAGGATAAAGATCTCGTTAAACGTATTGATATCAATGAAAAGTACGAGATTGATATTATGGGCTGGGATAATATCAACATTACCCAGGATATTTCACAGGGACAGCGCCAGGTTGTCGCATTATCATTTATCACATCGCTTGCTAAAGTCGCGGCAGGCGGATCAGAGGATATCAACTTCCCATTGTTCATGGATACGCCATTCGGCCGGATATCAGGAAACAACCGCGATCATCTGATCGACAACATTCCAAACCTGACCTCACAGTGGGTGCTGCTGTTAACCGATACCGAGTTGTCCAGAACCGAAGAAATGCGCTTTAAGAGCACAGGCAAGCTCGGCAAATGGTATAAGCTCGACCAAATCGAACCAGGCCACTCCGATATCGTCGAGATCCAAGTCAATGAAACCATGTCAACCAGGGGGTAAACAATGGACTTTTTAGCAGATCAAGCACTGCTCTACACGAGCAAACAATACGAAGAAATCTACTTCCATTTTAATATCAAATTCGAAGTCAAATACCAAGACCTGTTCCTGCTATGCGCGAGCCTTGGCTTTAAGAAAGACCGTAAAAAACCAATCGGAGAACGCGGCCGTGAATTCCGGACCAACTATTTAAACACAAGGCAAAAATCTACCGCGTACTCGATCATATTAAGTGATGGAGAACTGGGGAAAAACATTGAAGCCTTCGGAGAAAACGAATTTCCTAGAAAATCCAGAAAACGTCTCGAAGAATACGCCCAGGGCGGCATGGAAATCTTAATAGAAGATGTCTTTGGCAGACGCTGGGACGGAAATCAGCTAGATAAAAGCTATAGCGAGTACGAAGTAGACTTACTAAGCTATCTTTACAGCGACTCACAGGAAGTGCCGTTTTAGCAGAATACCCGAATTTACTGAACCCTAAAAGTTAGACGAACCAATTCTAACTTTTGGGGTGTTTAAACGAACAAAAACGCTAGCTCCCGTTTAGCGACGTACTGAGTGGAGCCAAAACGAAGAGTAGAAGCAATTCGATATTGACTTATTGCAGAGAGATCGGCGAACTAGTCGCTGGCCATAGAACTGGATAAGAAACAGCTTGCGATTATCTATACTTGGAAATTTAATAGTTTTCAAACAAAAAAAGCGTTAATCCAAAAGGTTTAACGCCTTTTTGATTTCTTCTAGGCTAAAAAATGCTCCTTTGGTTACCTCATTTTGTTAAGAGGAGTTAAACCAACTTTTTTATGAAATTTTACTGCTCAGAAACCCGAAACACTTCCCAAGTTTAAAAGTCCGCTTTTTTGTTAGTGTTATTGATTATTTTCCCTATTTGTCTGCTGGATAGATACATGTTCTGGACGGTTCGGATGGGATCGCTTTTCTGCATCTTCAGGACCAGTGAGATCATTTCTTCTATCCACGTTTTTCCCAGTAAACTTAACAGGATTATTATCTGCCATCATTTTCACCTCCCAAATAAAAACATTGACTTAACCGTTAATTCTCTCGTCTCCAAGTGATCGAGTTCCTGAACAAAAGGCCTCTAAGAGCTAATGGGTTGAGAAAGAACAGTTTAGTATATCACTCCAGGAAATTAACTATACAGTTTGAAGTTTAGCTATAAATTATCAGAATTTGTACTTCTGTTTTTAAAAAATGCCTATTAATGAACATTGTGAATTTTTAGTAATGGTGATTGGAGTAAAGGCGATTTTATATGACTTTTTCCAGCTGACAAGAGAGATTAGTTGAACAATTTTAGTGGATTTTAGTGTAAGGAATGATAGCTGATATTTGAGTGATGAACATTGGCAACTAATATTTCAAAATTGTAATTGATAGGTTAAAAACGTAAAATGTCTCGGAGACACATACTGAGGTTTTCATATCTCCAAAAAAGTACCTTAAGTGAAAAGGGTTATAAAAACTATTTTTATTAAGAATTGATGACATAAATAAGCCCCTCTCTATTGAGAGGGGTTTACTTTTTAGGGGGGGAGGAGCCTGGTTAACAGGTTTGTAAAGGGTTGGTTAAAAGTAATAACCATGCTCTTACGCCAATGATACCCAAATCTAAAAAGTTGTAAACACACCTTTCATTATTGGCGGATGGGCTTTTTAACATGGTTAATATAAAGAAAGACTTGTTAGGCTGTCTCAAACCTTCCCTTTCCGTAAATTTATTCAACATTTCTTTACCTTGGCAAGTCGTTAAGGGAAAATAAAAAACTCTATGTTTTTTTAGAAAAAAGATGGACTCCAAAGCTTAGAAAAACAAACCTGACCATATTTTAAAGCTCTTCCTAAAAAAAGATTGAGGTTTATGCATGAGTTGTGTAAACGGAGATGAAGGTGTGCGAGGCTCCAACGGTATCGCTGCCCTTCCCCGGGGAAAGCGAGCATCTGAAGCGTAAATCAACGATTGATTCTAAAATAGCAACAAATTTTTACAAAAAGTCTATTTTAATAAACAAGATCCCTTTTCTTAAGATATAGAGGGGAATAATCTCTTCTATTTCAAAAAACTTATCATATCTCCATATTTTCTACAAAGTTATCCATTACAATATGTAAATGTATTTGGATAGAAAAGGGGATTGGTATGTATACGTTCTTTAATCAAATTAGTAACATATTAATGCAGCCAATTATAAGTATCGCTCGTACCTTTGAAACCATACCAATGCTATTTGCTTTGTTACTCGGTATAGTAGGTGCAATGGCTCCCTGCCAGTTTACCGGAAATATTGGAGCAATTACCTTTTATGGAAATAAGTCTTTGCAAAAAGGGATCGCGTGGACCGAGGTCATCTTTTTTACTGTGGGGAAAATTGCCGTTTTTTCTGGACTTGGGCTTTTGGTATGGTTTTTAGGAAAGGAGTTTCAGAGGGAACTGGTTTTGTTCTTTCCCTGGTTTAGAAAAGTTATCGGACCAATGTTTATCCTTGTGGGTATCTTTATGCTAGGGTTTATTAAATTAAAAGGTACATGGACCATAATGGCCATTCCCGAAAGGTTTTTTAAAAATGGGAAACTAGGTTCCTTTTTGATGGGAGTTAGTTTTTCTTTAGGGTTTTGCCCTACAATGTTCGTACTGTTTTTTATATCTTTAATGCCTGTTGTTCTATCCACTTCTTATGGTGCCGTTCTCCCAAGTCTATTTGCAGTTGGAACATCCCTGCCACTTTTCATTGCCATCTTTTTAATTTGGTATTATGGTGCCGGAGGATCAGTTCTAAAAAAGGGGAGAAAAATTGGGTCGTTTACGCAAAAAACTGCTGGAGCTATCATGGTTCTTATAGGTTTATTTGATACATTGACATATTGGACTATTTAAAAAATTTATTTCGGGGTAACAAGATGGAGAAACTAATATGAACTGTTTATATATAGTGACCACTTTAATCCCAGCAGAAAGAGCAGCTGCCCATAATGACGTGGCAGACCAAATGAGTGTTAACTTTTATCAACAATGGAACATGCCTCTAGCAGCGTATATGGTTCCATGATCGGATACATCTTTCTGAGTTGATAAAAAAGGAAATAGTGATGGACACTTACACTAAAGTACTAATACCTAGGGGTGAAACCTTGATGGATAAAGACACAGTATTAATTGTTGATGATGAAAGGAATATGAGGCAGTTGCTGAAAATCCACTTATCTTCCTACTTTCATATTAAACAGGCAGGAAGCGGGAAAGAGGCTCTATCTTGTTTGGAAAAGGAAAAAGTCGATTTAGTCATTCTTGATATCATGATGCCTGACATGAATGGCTGGGAAGTGTGTAAAAAAGTAAGAGAAACAAGCCAGGTTCCAATCCTGATGTTAACGGCACGGGGTGATGTAAAAGATAAGGTCCAAGGCTTTGACATTGGAGCAGATGATTACCTAGTTAAACCATATATTCGGGAGGAACTGGTAGCGAGGTCAAAAGCCTTAATAAGACGTTCTTCTCCGCCGTCCGTTAACATAGGAGAGGAGACAATTGAAATATCTGACCTTAAAATAAATCGAAGTGAAAGACAAATCTTTGTGTGCAATATGGAGGTTGAAGTAACACCAAAAGAGTTCGATTTATTGGAGCTCCTCGCGTTAAATCCCAGAACGATATTTACACGAGATATTTTACTGGACCAAATTTGGGGAATCAACGGAATTCGGGATATTCGCACAATTGATACCCATGTAAAAAACCTCAGGGAAAAATTGCGGAAACAAGGACTTTCCTATAATCCCATTAGAACAGTTTGGGGAAGGGGCTATAAGTTCCAGGCTCCTAGCGAAATTAAATGAAATGGAATAGCATCGTTGTCAAACTAGGGTTTAGCATTTTACTTATTGTATTAGCGGTACTCCTGCCATTAAGTTTTATCATGAATCAAATATTTACAGGGTTTTACTTCAATAACACACAAGAACGTATAAATAACTTGTCCGAAAGATATGCAACGTCAATTTCGTCATTAGATAAGGAAGAATTTCTAGGTATGTTTGAAACTTTAGGGATTTTGACTGGCCAACAAATATTGATTGTGGATGACCAGGGGACAATTGTAGCAAATTCAGGCCTGCCCAGCCTTCCAGAAGGACAAAGGATCGCCGAACCATCTGTTGCCCTTTTGAAAAAGGGTTCCACAGTACAGGAGATGTACACTGATAGTAAAATAGATAAACGGTTTCTTAGTGTCGGTAAGCCGATTTTTTCAGGGGAAGAATTTATTGGCGGAATCTTTGTGCTTGAACCGGTCGAGGAAATGTATCAATCGGTTGATATGATTGAAAAAGCAATGATATTGGCTGGAATCGGTGCTCTATTTCTTGCCATTGGTTTTATTTTTATTGTTTCTAGGAAATTGTCCAACCCTTTGCTGGAAATGGAAAAAGCAACCAGGAAAATCGGTAAAGGAGATTTACAGATTCGGGTAGAGGCTTCATCAAAGGACGAAATTGGTTCCTTGGCTGCAGCCATTAACGATCTGGCAATAGAGCTAGATCGGTTCCGGTCGAACCGGAGAGAATTTTTTGCCGATATTTCACATGAACTTCGTACTCCGATTACGTATTTAGAGGGGTACGCAAATGTTCTTGAAAATGAACTCTACCAAAACGAAGAAGAGAAAAAGCAGTACCTTAAGATTATCCAACAAGAGGCAAACCGGATGTCTAAACTTGTAGAAGATTTATTTGAACTGTCAAAGTTGGAAGAAGGAAGGCTGCCACTAAATTTTGAAGAAGTGGATGTATTAGAGGTCACAGAGAACGTTGTATTTAAAATGAAAATCAAAGCAGAGGAAAAAGGAATAAAATTAGAGCTTGATAGGACGATTGAACTGCCAAACATTTATGCTGACGGTTTCAGAATGGAACAAATTTTAATAAATTTGGTTGACAATGCAATCCGATATACTGAAACCGGAAAAATCAGAGTCCATTTAACTAAGGAGCATAAAGCAATTAGGATATCTGTTACCGATACAGGCGGAGGAATTCCTGTAGAGGACCTCCAATATGTATTTGATCGTTTTTACCGTGTGGAAAAGTCTAGATCCAGGGAGCTGGGAGGAACAGGTCTTGGTCTAGCCATTGTTAAACAGTTGGTTGAATTGCAAAACGGAAGTATAGAAGTAAATAGTAAGGTTGGAGAGGGAACTGCCTTCCACCTTACTTTCCCGGTAGAAAAGAGGGACGAAAATGAAAAAGGTTGAAGTCATATTATCTGTTCTATTAATCATTATTGGTCTTATCTGCCTGACAATGTCAGGAACGATGATGATTCAGCAGGATTTTACGGCGATTTTCAAAACATTTGTAACCATCTGTGCCTGGATGGGAGTTCCCATTATTCTGGCGGGAATTGTTTATTTGATTATAGTTAAGAAAAGGGGATAACAAGGTGAAACAAAAAGGTTTATTGGCATTTTTAATGTACTTTTATTTAAGTCCGATCGGGGTTTTGGCTCACGGATCGGAAGAAGAACATCAGCAGGAGGTGGCATCCAATACATTTGCTACTTATGGATTCGTAATATCCGCAGCTATCTTTTTGGCGGGAATTATTATGATTTTTGTAATTAGAAGGCGGATGAAAACCCTTAATGTTAAAAAGCACGAAGGGAGAAAACAACGGGACAACCTCCAAAAGGGAGTCAAAATAGGTCAATGGATCTCTATTTTATCTTTGGTTGCGGTCATCTCATTTGGAATTTTATCTTTTTTAAATCCTATAGCCAACGATGAGAATAGCTCCATCAATGATAGCTCTGTTGAATTTATGCATGTTCATGGCCTGGGCATCACGAATGATGGCGAAGAAATCTACGTTCCTGCGCACGATGGTTTGAAAGTTTTCCAAGGTGGAACGTGGACGAATGCAACGGGGGACAAACACGACTATATGGGATTCTCTATGGTCGATAATGGTTTTTACAGCAGTGGGCATCCAGGGACTGGTTCTTCAATGAAAAACCCATTTGGAGTGATTAGAAGCAACGATATGGGAGAAAATTTAGAGATATTAGACTTGTATGGGGAAATTGATTTTCATGGGATGTCAGTCGGCTATTATTCCTATGCAATATACGTTTACAACCCCCAAGCAAATTCACGTATGAGTGAAGCAGGACTGCACTACTCTGTTGATGATACGAAAACATGGGTAAAAGCTGAACTAACAGGGCTTTCTGGCAAACTTTCTGGGATTGCTGCTCATCCTACTGAGAAAAAAACGGTAGCTTTGGGAACAACAGAAGGAGCATTTGTATCCTATGATGGCGGAGAAACAGTAGAACAGGTTTCTGCCGCACCTGTCACCGGACTAGCCTTTTCCCCGCAGGGAGACTTATTTGCAGGGTCTGCCTCAGGTGAAATAACTTTAACGAAAATTAATTTGGAGACAAAGGAAGAAACATCGTATGAAATACCGTCCTTTGAGAAAGAAAATGCCATTAGCTATATAGCAGTTAATCCACAGGATGAAAATGAGATTACCTTTGCGACCTTTGAAAAGGATATTTATCTATCCTTCAATAATGGTGAACACTGGGAGAAAATTGCAGACAATGGAACGGGAAAAACAATCCCATCTTCAGCAGACGAACATGAGGAATCACACTGAATGACGGTAAAGAATTTGATTGAACAAAGGAAAGGGTGGGTACGATGATGGGACTTGGGATGATGTTAAATATGCTTTTCTGGATTATTGTTATCGGATTTGCGATTTATGGGTTCATTATGCTTGTTATGAAGCCCTTCGAAAATAGGACAACTAAACCGGAATCAATATTGAAAGAACGTTTTGCTCGCGGGGAAATAACGGAAGTAGAATACAAGGAAAAAAGAGATTTATTAAGGGTATAGACATTATAAAAGAAGTGTTTTTGAGTGAGAAGCCCTTTTTGTTTTTTATGAAAAAATTTTGGTAATTTGAAACAGGAAGATGTATAAAGTCCATATTTCCTTCAAATTTAAGCTTTATAATTAGATTAAGAAAAGAAGGAGGGATAAGGAAATGAAAAAGAAAATTTTGGTGGTTTCATCTTTTGCTCTTTCATCTTTACTGGTTGTCGGACAATTCGCCTTTGCAGATAAGCCTGATAGTATCATGAATGGGACCGGAATGATGGAAATGATGGAAGCCATGAATTCTCCTGAAGGCCAAAAAATGATGAAGGCTTGCGGGGATTTTATGGATTCTAACGAAGAAAAGGATCTTAAATAAGTCTTCAATGATACTTATTTAAGTAGGGGATTTCGTTTTGGAATGGTTTTTATACCTGCGTCCACTTTATGATGCTGTTTTGCATAAAATGGATGTTTTCAGAGGGAAAACAGATGTGCCATACAAAGGATTCAACTGAACTTGTTGATGCGAAATCCTAACAACTTCAAATCCAAGCGTTACAGAAACAAAACGAAAAGCTTATGGAGGACATGTATCAGGACAAAACACTGAGTTATCCGTTGTACCTTTTCCAAACGTTCCGAAAAAAAAAGTTTCCACTTGAAGGACAGCCTTTAATGGTTGTCTTTTTTGTGGATTGTAGGAATTTTATTGTAGATTGGACAAAATCTAAAAAGTGGACTAGAATGAATTTTTTGTTCAATGTTGATTGTTACTTAAAAATACCTTAAAACGGGGGGGCATTCGTTTGTTACGCCGCTATATATTTTCCATTTTATTTTTTATTATTGCTCTGCAATTTATGATTTTAGGCAGTGTAACTTTTGCTCATTCTAATTTGGAACAAACTTATCCCAAACAAGGGGAGAAGATACCACAAAGTCCAAAAACCTTTGAGATTTGGTTTCAAGATCCTGTGGTAACTCATCCTGATTCTATCCGTATTTTCAATGAGTCTGGAGAGGTTCAGGAGACGGATGAAGTCTCTGTTGACCCAAATAGTAAAAACCATATCCTGACGACGATTAAAAATCCGTTGCCCAATGGAAATTATTTGGCGAAAATTAAGGTCATTGCTTTAGATGGGGATGTTTTGAATGAGGAAGTACGATTTACTGTTAGCCATCAAGAGACTGCCATAACGAATAATGCTTTAGAAATCATAGACTTTTCCCCAGCAGATGGGGAAATTATAGATGGCTCTCCTCAAAGAATCGAATTATGGTTTAACCAGCCGGTTGAAATTACCGCAATTGGATTATTTGATGATCGTCAACATGCCGTTGAATTAAAGAAACCTTATACTGACCCAAGTGACCCTGAGCATATTATTGTGGAGCTGGAAGAGAAGCTGTCATCTGGCACGTATCAGGTGACATGGTATGCACGTCAATTGGAAGCAAGATCACAGCCTGACCGATTGGATGTCTTTTATTTTGCTGTAGATAAGTTTACCCCGATTACACAGGAGGATGTTGGAAACCCAACTACTTTTTCATGGTTCACCAATTTGGGGTTAAAACAAGTGGGATATTGGCTATTATTTATCGGGATTACCACCCTGTTTGGAGGGGCTTTCTTTCACACGTTCATATTGAAAAGAGCGAGTGATAACAGATGGAACAGGATATCTCTCTTCCTGCTAATGTTGGTCCTGGTTGGTTGGGCATTTGTAATCACCAATCAGCAAAAAGAATTACAAACTCTTAATATAGAGCAATTTCTCTCAATAAAATTCGTGTGGATACCAATAGTTCAGGTGATTTTGCTTGTTACAGGATTTTTCTTCCACAAAATAAAACTTCTTTTCTATTTTACTGCACTTATCCTGTCTATCTTTATTATCGGACATGCACCGTATCCTAGGTATGGCGGTTATATAACAATGGCGATTAATGCGATTCACTTGACGGCTGCTTCCGTGTGGATCGGCGGGTTGCTCGCGCTCATTATGATTCCTCAAAAAGAAAGAATCAAAGAATGGCTTAAAGAGATTCTCCCGGAGTTTTCTAAATGGGCTTTGATTAGTTTGATCGCGATTATCACTACTGGTTTGGTGATGGTAACACAATACGTTCCTTCATTTACATTGGAGAGCTTCATGAGAAGTGAATGGGGAAAATCTATTTTATTTAAAATTGGATTAACATTTATCGTGCTGCTTATTGGCATTTTTCAGTGGAATACCATTAAACAAATAGCAACAAAGTCTGTTAATGTGGTGATGAGTAGGGCGAAAGTAGAAGTCATCTATGGTGTCCTGATTATGTTGTTTGCGTCTCTTCTTGTAGTTTCTACACCCAGCTCAGCTGAACAGGGGATTTATCCAACTTCAATAGAAAAAAAGGATGTTGGACTAAGAGTTGATCTTACCCCTTTGTATCCAGGGTTAAATGAACTTTCTTTAAATTTTGATAACGAAAATATTAAAAAGGTAGAAGTAACGCTAAGTATGCCGCCAAATTATGAGGTCACATACAATGCATTTAACATAGGAAATGGCGAATTTAAGTTAACCGGAAATTTACTTCATGCCGCTGGCACTATGACGATGAAGGTAAAGGCAACTACGGAAAAAGGAGAGCTAGTTGAGTTTCCTTTTAAAATTGTTGTGCCTGGGGAAATGAGATTCAACGAATAAGTTTTAATGAGGCGGATAAAGGACTTTCATCATAATGGAGGTCCTTTTGTCATTAGGAGCGGTCCGGATGATAAACATGACTTGTTAAAGTAGAGGAAATATAAAACTAGAAATAAAGGTTAGTCTAAGATTAAAAAAGATATTTATCTAGGCTAGGAATATAGTTTATTATTTTTTTCTATATTTTCAATACCCCTCACACCGTCCCCAAGCCATTTTATTAACCCTCTAATTACACCCTCTGATGGATCTTTAGGGTATAGGAACCTCCACAAATAAATGTTCAGATAGTTTTATTAATTATAATTTTTTAACCACCTTTTTGAAAAACCAATGTAATACAAAATAGGCTGCAAAATAAACAGGAATCGAATACCATATCTTCCATTCATCATGTTTCATGTATCCGACTTTTGATAATATGAATTCAAGTAAAAAAGACAAAGCCGTCCAAATAATTATATACAGTAAGTACTTATTTTCTCTTTCAAAATTTAAGTATAAAACTGCCAACAGTGACGGAACTAATGAAACAAGAGCCCAATCAGTATATTCTACTTGCTTAGTAGGACCAAAGTCTAAAAAGTCTAACTTTATTCCAATTAAGATATGTGAAATCCAAGCAAAATAACCTACAGTTGGAACAATAATTATATTTTCTCTAATAGTTAATGTTTTTGGCATAAAAACAATCATGATTATTAGTAAAACGATAATGCCCCATACAAAGTACATTTTATTACCCCCCTTTAAAGTGTATTTTTTAATATATTTTCTTCATAATATCTAAAGTTATCCTGAATTTATTAAATAAAACCAATGAAATACTGAGTTGCGATGTATTCGTTAATTTTTTAACAAACAACCAATTCTTTCAAATTAGAAGCATCTTCGTCAAGTTTTACTCCTTTTAAAGCGGATTCATTAACTTTTAATTGCCTTTTATGAATTGTGTTCTCTAAAATCTTTTAATTAGAAAGAACACCCAGCTATTAGTTTTAAAAATATTCAACTTTTACTTCGTTCGCTAACGAAATTGCCCCATTAGCTATCTATCACAAGCCCTTTAATAAATTATTTGCAACAATCCTTTATAAACAAGCTTATTCTTTAAAAAATCACTTTAAATGTAGACATAAAATATCACTTTGCATGATAAGTATAGTTGTATAGATAACTATATGAAAGGAGCAGGTGACGCTGCCACGCTATAACTGAATTGCACCAATTGCTATCTGGGGTCTGATCCGCAGAATTGATTAAGAAAATGAAAGGGCTTATAAAAATGGAGAAAATCAATACCACTAGTAAAACTCAGCCACCAATCTATATTCAAATATCTCAGGATTTACGTAATTTAATTATTAAAGGCCACTTTCAGCAAGGGGATCAAATCCCAACTGAAGACGAGCTTGTTATGAAATATGGAGTTTCACGGATGACAGCTAGAAATGCTGTTACCGAATTGGTCAATGAAGGGCTGGTTTTCAGGGTTCATGGAAAAGGAGCATTTGTTGCAAGGGCGAAACTCCAGCGAAGTTTAAATAAAATAACCGGTTTTCATCAGGATATGCTCGAGATGGGGTTAAATCCAAAGGCAAGAGTCCTTGATTTTGAAAAGCGACTTCCCACCGAAAAAGAATGCCACAGACTGAACCTCCGTAAATATAACAAAGTTTTTTCGATAAAAAGGATACGGTATATAGATGAGATTCCCTTTGGTTATCAAGAATTAATCGTACCCGAATTCCAGGCTCCTAAATTAGACTCTCTTAATCTTGAAACAGAGTCTTTATATTCATATCTGAAGGATATAGACAAACCGATTAAAAACGCGGAACAAAGAATGGAAGCTGTAATGGATGCACATATAGCAGAAGTGCTTGGCACGCCCGTGGAGATTCCTTTCTTCTTTTTTGACCGGACATCCTATTTGGTGGATGGAACACCAGTTGAACTTTTACATTCATATTTCCGGGGGGACAAATTTTCTTATACAGTCAGCCTGTCCAATTAGAAAAATCGCAACTATAGCTTTAAAAGAATAACAACAGAAAGGGGAATCGATTTGAATTTAACAGGTTATTCGCTTCAGATGTTTCGGTTTGAGCTGGAAGATGCAGTTGGACCAGAAAACGTCATCACAGTAGAAACAGATGCACAAAAAGACATGGCAATTGACCAATACTGGCTAACGTATATGTGGAAACAGAAAAACGAAGAATTGCAGCTTCCTTGTTTTATAGTTAGGCCCGCCACAACGAAAGAAGTTGCAAAGATTATGAAAATATGTAACACATACAAAGTTCCGGTTGTGCCAAGAGGAGGAGGATCAGGTACCCAAGGCGGAGCAGCAACGATGTATGGCGGAATTGTACTGGACGTAACAAGAATGGATAAAATCATTGAAATTGATGAAAAGTCGCTCGTTTTAACGGCCCAGCCGGGTATTAATGGACGTGTACTTGAAAACAAGCTGAATAAACATGGGTTAATGCTGGCTCATTACCCATCCTCTGTTGATATAGCGACACTAGGCGGCTATTTGGCTGCCAGGGGTTCTGGAGTGATGTCCACGAAATATGGCAAAGCGGAAGATATGGTTCTGTCTGTGGAAGTGGTGTTGCCTACAGGTAAGGTAGTTGAGACGTTACCTGTCCCAAATCATGCGAGCGGGCCAGGCCTGCTTCAATTATTCATAGGATCGGAAGGAACCTTGGGAGTGATCACGAAGATCCGCATCCGTGTTGACCCGCTTCCGGAAAAGCGATTGTTCAGAATGGTTCGATTTAACGATATTCACGATGGAGTTGAAGCAGGCAGAAACATCATGTTAAACCGTCTGAACCCTGCAGTAATTCGCCTGTACGATCCTGGTTCAACAAAAAAATCACTAAAAGGAACAGGAATGGATGCAGAGGGAGTCAATATGGTTTTGATGGTGGACGGGTTTGCTGATATTGCTGAACTGCAAATGAAAAAAGTCTTAGAAATCTGTATGGAAAATGGCGGGAACGATTTAGGGGAAGAACCAGGCTTATACTGGTGGAACACTCGGTACGATTTCTATCGACCGCCCCTTCAGCCCGCATATCCGCTCCTGTATGGCACAGTGGAAACGATCACCACGTATGACAAAGTTCATAAGCTTTACGATGAGAAAAAGAAATTGGTAGAAGAGAAATACAAGGAATGGAATGCAGAGTATATGGCCCATTTCTCGCATTGGTATCCTTGGGGCACGATGATTTATGACCGGTTTTATATTGCCAATCCTCCTAAAGATTCGCAAGAACTGTTCAGGCTTCATAATCAGATATGGGCTGACTGTTCAAGGGTCAACTTAGAAAATGGCGCGCTGTTAAATGAACACCATGGAATCGGCTTTAAGCTTGGCTGGCTCATGCCCGAACTGTATGGAGACATGTTTGACGTCCTGCTTGATATAAAAAAAACCATCGATCCAAAAGGAATTATGAATCCGGGAAAATTGGGATTTGGTTACTGGTAAGTCGACATGAAATAAGTTTTAAAGATGAAAAGGAGCGAAGTAAATGAAAGCGCTATCTTACACCGGCCCTAATCAGCTTGCCGTAAAAGAACGGAATATTCCAGAAATACAGGCTGGCGAAGTGCTTATTAAAGTCGCGTATGCAGGAATCTGTGGTACAGATATGCTTGCCTTTCATGGCGGCATGGACAATCGGGTAAAGCCGCCGGTTATTTTTGGTCATGAATTTTCAGGAACCATCGAACAGGCGCACGAAGGCAGTCTATTGCTGAAAGGCGACAGAGTAACCGTTGAACCATTAATAACATGTGGAGAATGCCACGGCTGCCAAACTGGTGAATACAATCTGTGCACTTCATTAAATTTAATTGGAATTGATAGCGATGGAGCCATGGCAGATTTTATAAAAGTTCCAGAATTAAATGTGTATAAGCTTGGCGAGCAGATGTCGATGGAAGCAGGTGCTTTAATTGAGCCGCTTGCTGTATGCGTCCATTTAATAAAAAAGGGTAATATAACAACCGGTCAAACTGTCTTAATTGTTGGTGGCGGGCCGATCGGGCTGATTACCGCATTAGCTGCCAAGTTAAAAGGCGCTCATGTGATCATTTCGGAGATTAACCCATTCAGAATCGGAGTCGCTCAAAAGTATGGGTTTGATGTGATCAAAGGTGATCAAAATTTCCTTGAACAAATTAACGAGAAAACAAATCGGCGGGGGGCGGATGTTTCAATTGAAGCAACTGGGACCAACATCGGGCTTGTTTCTTGTATTGAAGGAACAGGGATAAAAGGAACAGTCGTCATCGCAGGGTTGCCTAAAAAGAAAGCTGACTTTGATATCTATCGGATTATTGCCAAAGAGCTGACTCTCGTCGGAACGAGGGTTTACAATCGGGATGATTATCTCGAGGCAATTGAAATGATCAACGCCGAAAAAATTGATTTGGAGCCACTCATCAGCAGAGTTGTGTCATTGGGGAAGGCCATAGAACAGGGATTTGCAGCGATTGACGAGGGTGAAGACATAATAAAAGTGCTGATTTCCCTAAATCAAAAGGATGAAGAGAAATGAAGCATGAATATGTGTTAGGAATCGATCACGGATCAGGTGGTTGTAAGGTAACCTGTCTTCGGAAAGATGGCATGATCGTTTCTGAAGCTTATGTTCCTTATCCTTCCCTTTACCCATTCCCAAGGTGGGTTGAACAGGATCCTGAAATGTGGATAACAGCAGCAGTCGAAGCTGTTACTGCGGCGATTGCTGGTTTTTCTGAGCAGGAGCGGAAAGGGATTTTGGCCCTCAGTTTTACGGCTCCACATCATGTTGCGGTTTTTCTGGATAAACAGCAAAAGATCATTCGCCCAGCGATTATGTGGAATGACCAAAGAACTGGCGAGCAAACTAAACAGCTGAATGAAGAATACGGCGAACAAATCTATGAAACTTGTTATAATGCGCCAAATCCAACTTGGACTTTATGCCATCTATTATGGCTGAAGCAAAATGAACCGAACAAATATGAAAAGGTCGATAAGATTCTTTTCATGAAGGACTATGTTCGCTATCGGTTTTCAGGCCTGATGGCGACCGATTATATTGAGGCAGAAGGCTCCTTATTATTTGATATCAAAAATCAGGAGTGGTCTGACTTTTTGATATCGCTTGTAGACCTCGATAAAAAGGTTCTTCCTGACATACTGTCACCAACAGATCAATGTGGCACCATCACTGTAAAAATGGCCTCAGCACTAGGGCTATCAAATGATGTGAAAATTATTGTGGGAACCGCCGATACAGCTGCAGAAGTTTATGGATGCGGCACGGTAAAAGCAGGAGACGGTGTAGTGAAATTGGCGACAGCCGGCAACTTTACGATCGTTTCCGACACTGTAACGAAAAATAATAAGCTGACCACCTATCATCATCTTGTTGGAGATTTATTCTATCAAAATAGCGCGACGAACTTTGCAGCCGCATCTTTCCGCTGGTTCAAAGAAAGCTTTTACAAAGAATTTGAAGAGAGCCGGCAGGTTAGGTCGATTTACCCTGAAATAATGAAGCAAGTGGAGTCGATAAAGCCGGGATCTGAAGGGTTAATTTTTCAGCCTTATTTAAATGGTGAACGCTCTCCGCACTGGGATCCTAATTTAAGAGCATCCTTTTTTGGCTGTACAGCACGTCATTCTAGACCCCACTTTACTAGGGCTGTGCTCGAGGGAGTCGGATATTCACTTAGGGATTGCAGTCTCCAATTTTCAGAACGAAAAATGGAAAAAATGCGCGTGATTGGGGGTGGAAGTAAAGGACGCGAGTGGGTTCAAATTTTAGCTGATATTTTACATGTTGAACTTGAAATCCCATCATCAAGTGATGCTTCGTTCGGTGCAGCCCTTATTGCTGCAACAGGAATTGGCTGGTTTTCTAATTTAACAGAGGGGGTCTTATCGGCCCAGAAAGTTATTGACCGTGTGGAGCCAATTACAGAAAACAAACAGGTTTATGATGAATTATTTGATATTTATCAGGAATTACATTTACGAACTTATGACCTGTCGCACCGTCTTTCAGCACTGAGTGGAAATTAGATCTGCTAGCTAAAGCTGTTGCCGCCTTCGAAACTATTTTTAAAAACATAAAAGAAAAGGGGTAAAACATGAGAGCCAAATGGATTCTTCAATGCCTTGTTAGTGTCCTGGTTATAGGTCTGCTTGCAGGATGCCTTGGGTCACCTGCACCATCACCTTCAGATGAGGGGAAAAAAGATGATGAAGAGAAGGCCGAAACCACCGTCATCCGGGTCGCTTCAACTGAAACCGGACCTGAAACAATGGAAGTGCTCCAAACTGCTGGCAAAGAATATGAAGAGGAATTCGGTGTCAAAGTGGAAGTGGAAGCTGTTCCGCTGGCAGATGTATTTACGAAAATTAATGCAACCTATGGGACTTCAGCTCAGTATGACGCTTTTCTCTCTGGTTACATTGGCCATATTGCTTTATTAGAAAAGGAAGGAAAAGTCGCACCCGTAGACGACATTATTGAAAATATTGGCGGCAAGAGCGATTTCTATGATGGCCATATTTTGTTCCCGATCAAAGGGAAAACATATTGGATTCCTTATGATTATAACCTTGCATACGGCTATATCCGAACAGACTGGCTAGAAGAAAAAGGATTATCTGTACCGAAAACATGGGATGAATTCGTGAATGTTGCGAAAGCGTTTACGGATAAAGAAAATAATAAATATGGATTAATGATGCCATTAAAATCTGATGGCGCGACAAACTGGGTTACAAGTAACCTGTTATGGGCGAATAATGTCAGGATTTTTGATGATAACTGGAAAGTGATTCTGGATTCACCAGAAATGAAACCAAACGTAGTTGAATCTCTTAATCTGTTAAAAGAGCTTCATCAATATATGCCTGCAGAAGCGTCGAATGCATCGTATGCAGAATTGACCGAAGCATTTATTTCCGAGCAAGTCGGGATGACATTCTACTCAGGAAGACTGGTCGATATTCTCGAACAGAAGAATCCAGCCTTGGGAGAGAAGTTTCAAGTATTCGGAATTCCGATGAAAGACGGTAGTGGAGTGTCTGCGTCTCTTGGCTATGACTCAATTGCTGTCCTGAATTCAGAGCACACGGACGAAACAAAGAAGTTTGTTGAATGGTTCTATAAGGAAAAGCTTAATGACTTCCTGCACACATTTGGTGTTCATTACTTCCCAGCTCAAGAATCAATTTATAACAGTGAAGAGTGGCGTTCAGACGAAGTTATCAAGAAATATTGGGAAACTGGTGTTGTCCCTCAATATGATTTATTGAAAAACGCTGAACTTCATTCAATCGACTCGGATGGGCCTGAAACAGACGCACGGCCTGGCGAAGTGTTTGAGGCATACCTCATTCCTAAGCTGTTCCAAAAAGTAACCTTGAACAATGAGGATCCAGAACAGGCAGTCGAAGACATTGCCGATGAAATCAGACAGCTGGTAGGCGAGTAACTAAAGAAAACCGGGCATACAGAGATGTATGCCTGGCTTCTAATAGATTAGGCGGTGGTTCCCATCGAAAGAAAGGTGACAAGAAAAGATTTACCTTTAGTGTTATTGTTCTTAATCCCTGGGCTGCTCATATTTGGCCTGGTAATCGTAATTCCTTCTGGCTTTGCGGTAAGTTACAGCTTTTATGAAGCAAGAAGCTTTGTTGGGCAGCCAACCTTTGTTGGATTGAATAATTATCTGGTGTTATTGCAGGATTCCCGGTTCTGGCGTGATGTTTGGCAAACATTTGTCTATGCTTTTGGTTCAGTCTCATTGCAGATTATTGTTGGAATCGTGATTGCTCTAGTTCTAAACCAACAGTTTAAAGGGCGAGACTTTCTACGGGGAATCTCGGTCGTTCCTTATATCATTCCGGTTATCGTTGTAACGATTGGCTGGGAATGGATTCTTGATACGAACTTCGGCGTAGTTAATCAGTTTATCAGTTCGATAGGTTTAGAGAAAATTCAATTTGTCTCCATTGATTTGGCGATGTTCACAGCGATCATGCTGTCAGTATGGACATGGACTCCATTTGTCACACTCGTTTTCCTTTCAGGATTGCAAACGATTTCGCATGATTTATATGAAAGTGCAACATTAGACGGCGGAAATAGCTGGCAGCAATTTTGGTATATTACCATGCCAATGTTAAAAGACCTGCTAATTACAATCGTACTTTTGCGGGGAATCTGGATGTTCAACAAGTTTGACCTCATGTGGCTGCTGACAGGCGGAGGTCCGCTCGAAAGGACCGAAACATTGCCAATCTACATTTATATAAAAACTTTTAAACTTAATCAAGTTGGATATGGAGCCACAGTGGCGATTTCTTCTGCCATTATCATGATGATCGTGATGTTTATCTACTTGAAAGTCACCAGTCCAACAAAGGTGAAAGAGAATGGATAATCGATGGCCTGATAAGGAATTTCTATGTAAGGAGATGTAAATGTTGAGAAAAAGCCTTCGTGGAAAAATTACCCTGTACATTCTCGCAATTACTGTTTTCATTTATTCATTTTTTCCGATTTATTGGATTACGATCTCACCTTTACGGGGTGGAGATGGATTTTTTACACATAGCACAGCATTGTGGCCAACTGCTTTCGACTTGACCTATTTTATTAACATATGGAATGAAACGAATTTCCCTTTGTATTATAAAAATAGCTTTATTGTTGCTGGTGCTACAACAATCGTTACGATCATCTTTTCAAGTTTAATTGCCTATGTCCTGACCCGGTTTCGGTTTAGGGGTAAGAGTTTACTGTTAAATAGTATGTTAATTGGATACATGCTCCCGCAAATGTTATTGGCCATTCCTTTGTTAGGTATTTTCATTTCGTTTGGGATAGAAGATTCATTGACAGGTCTAACTATAGCGCATATTGCACTTACTTTACCCTTTGGAGTCTGGATGCTAAATAGTTTCTTTAAAACGATCCCCTTTGAATTAGAAGAGAGCGCTTGGATGGATGGAGCTAGCCGGTTTCAAGCATTATACCGGGTCATCGTTCCATTGATTATCCCTGGAATTATTAGTGTAGGCGTGTTTTCCTTTATCGTCTCCTTCACTGATTATACATTTGGCTTAATGCTTGTTTCTTCTGAAACGAATAAAACGATTCCCATCGGGCTTGCTGGTATAAAGGAGTCGACTTCCCTGCAGCGGGGCGAACTGCTGGCAGGAGCTGCGATGATCATCGTTCCAATGGTCATCCTATTTTCCTTCGTGACCAAATATTTTGTAAAGGGCTTAACCTCCGGTGCGGTAAAAGGATAGGCTTGCAGCTAATAATTAAAAGAAAGAACGCAGCTTAGAGGGAGGGGATTTCTACGTTTGAATTGGATGTGAAGGACCTTACAGTTGTAATAACCGGTGGCAGCAGCGGAATTGGCATGGCAATCAGTAAAGCGTTTCTTGCCAATGGAGCCAATGTAATCAATTGGGACGTACAAGAATCCGAGGAAGCCCATCTCATTTCGGTGGCCAATCCAAGCCAGTATCTATTTTGTAAAACAGATATCTCAGCAGAAGACTCAATCCTGCAAGCTTTAAAGCATATTCCTGAAAAGGTAGATGTGCTCGTGAACAATGCAGGGATCATCATTAAAAGCCAGTTAAAGGATGTCCAACTAGAGGACTGGGATCGGATCTACGATATTAATGTAAAGGGAACCATGCTGGCCAGTAAACACTTGCTGCCGAAAATAAAAAGGTCAACAAGAGGCAGAATTATAAATCTATCATCAATGACTGCAAAAATCGGACTGGAAACGTATAGCCTTTATTCCTCAACTAAAGCGGCCGTTTCTAATTTAACAAAAGTATGGGCGTTGGAACTTGCTTCAGAAGGTATAACTGTTAATGCACTATGCCCTGGATGGGTGGATACACCAATGAAAGAAGGGTTAATCCAGACGATAGCTGAACTTCACAATTTGCCGGCAGAGAAAGCAGAGAAAACGATATTGGAACATGTCCCACAGAAAAGGTTCATCCAACCAGACGAAATCGCCTTCACCTGCCTGTTCTTAGCCAGTACACTCGCAAAAGGAATAAGCGGACAAGAGCTTTCTATAGATTCCGGGTTAACCCAAATGTTAAAACCTGGATTACATGTAAATAATAGGGAAGAGTTGTAAAGAGGTTGATTGAGCTCTGTTCGGGGGTTACATCATTAGAATTATTGTAAATGGGAGCCACTCTATTGCGTAGTCACTGGAGTGGTTATCTGTCACATTCGTTTACTTAATGAATTTTTTTAACTGGCTGAATACTCTCTCTAGGGGTAATTATAACCCCCCTCCTTAATTTACAGGGGGGAAGGGTTATTTCTTTAGTCCTATTATAGAGACTGCTCTTCTTGTTAAAAAGGTATTAAAAATTGAAAGTTAAAACAAATACCAAAAAAGAAGCAAAATAGTGAGAGTGAAGTCCGATATTTATCTAGTTTAGAATGTGCCTTTCATTTAAAAAAACTTGTGAAATTATTCACTTAATCTATTCAAAAGGTTTTGTTTAATAGAAGGACGATTTTCAAATACATACAACAAATTATCACTTCTAATAGATTAATGCACCGTGTAACGCGTACTTTCTGTATCAAAAAATATTGATGTTATGTCCAAGTTTTTAATCTTTGATTTAACCAAACTTATTTCGTTATCAGCTTTTAATTTCAAACAGACTTCCTCTATCATAAATTCAATGAATTAATTTTTAATGTAATATAACTTTTCTCCCTTTCACCAACTAATATTGCTCCTCTGTTGGTTATACATCCCGTTTTTCAATTCCTTCGCTCTCCAAATCCTTTAACCGTTCGGGTAGAAATCTACCACTTTTATTCAATCTCACAAAAACGTTGAGATCCAGACAGAAGCGGGTAACTGATGAAACCCGTCCACCTTTGACATTTTCAAATTTAGAGCAAATCGACTTACCGAATGAAATCAATTCCTTACTTGTATTAACATTAATTTATTTTTTGTATGTTAGTTACTTGACTATCGTTATACACGATAATATACTAACTTACATAAAGTAACTAACTTATATTTATTTTATAAGATCGATTGGAGGTGACGAAAAATGAATTTGCATCGTGAACCTATTACATTTGTAGGTCAAGTAAACCTAAAAGTACAAAACATCGAACGTTCTATCGCATTCTATAAAGAAGTCATCGGCTTTAAGGTGTTGGAACAATCGGAAAGAACCGCTAACTTAACTGCGGATGGAAAAACTACTTTGCTATCAATGGAACAACCAGATGATGTTGTTCCAAAGAAAGGAAGAACGACGGGGTTATATCACTTTGCACTACTACTACCTAGAAGATCTGATTTAGCTAAAATAGTGCAGCACTTTGTGGAAATTGGAGTGCAATTAGGTTCTTCCGATCATCTAGTCAGTGAGGCTCTTTATTTATCAGATCCAGATGGAAATGGAATTGAAATCTATGTGGACCGTGATCCTTCCGAGTGGAATTGGAATAAGGGTGAGGTTGAAATGACAGTTGATCCCTTAAACTTCGCTGACCTCCTATCTTACGGGAAACAGCAGTCTTGGAAAGGTCTACCATCTGAAACGGTCATGGGGCATATCCATTTACATGTATCGGAACTGAAAAAAACTGAAGAGTTTTATATCAAGGGACTTGGATTTGAAATTGTTAACCGATATGGCACACAGGCACTTTTTATTTCCGATGGTAAATACCATCATCATATTGGCTTAAATACTTGGAATGGCGTCGGTACAGCTTCACCGCCTCCTAATAGTGCAGGGTTGGAATCATTTACCCTAATGCTTTTAAGTGAGGACAAGAAAAATAAAATTATTGCACAGTTGAAGGCAATTGGGGCATTCATTTCAGAAGAAAATGGTTTTGTCTTTACTACAGATCCATCAGGAAATCGTATTCGTTTAATAGTCTAAAATAGCTAGGGGATAAATATTACGAGGCGTATGAAAGAGAGTATTAAAAAGTCAGGGATTGAACTTGGTATTTATACACTTGGAGATTTAGGATTGTATACGGTTACAGGGGAAAAACATGTGAGGAGAAAGAATGAAGGAAATGATTGGGCAGCCAAACTTACAGATGAAACAGGACTAGACGTGAGGATTGCCAATTGTAAAGAAACAGCTAAGTGAAGTATTTAATCTATTAATATATTACTTATTCAACAATAAACAAGGTGGGGGAAAAATGGGCTTTTTTGATAAATTTTTTCGGAATTTAGATAAGGAGGAAGTAACAATGACAAATGAAAAGCTAAATATAGGCATTATCTTAGGAAGCACACGCCAAGGGAGAGTGAGTCCACAAGTAGGAGAATGGGTAAAAGAAATTGCTAATCAACGTGGAGATGCAAATTATGAAATAGTGGATATTGTTGATTTTGACTTACCGTTTTTAGGAACAACTGACGGGTCAGAATCTGGAATTGCAGCTTGGAATGAAAAACTTGCTAACTTTGATGGATTTGTGTTCATCGTACAAGAGTACAATCACAGCATTACTGGTGCATTGAAAAATGCCATTGATTCAGCACGTGAAGTTTGGTACGACAAAGCGGCTGGTATTGTAAGTTATGGATCAACTGGTGGAGCTCGTGCCGCTGAACATCTTCGAGGAATACTTGCCGAACTAAAAGTGGCGGATGTTCGAACACACCCAACCTTAAGTTTATTTACAGACTTTAAAAATGGAACGGAGTTTAGTCCACAAGATTTACATCTAAATAATGTTAATTCCATGCTTGAGGAAGTTGTTGCATGGAGCAGTGCATTAAAAACCTTAAGATAAAGAACAAACTAGTAAGAATAAAATTTTTAATCATAAAGGAGAATGAATGATGGTACAAAAATATGAAGTGAGCTTATTAATTATTCGCGTATTTTTAGGAGTAACGTTTTTATTCCATGGTATGGCTAAATTCCAGATGGGACTTGGTAATGTAGCAGGATGGTTTGAAAGTATTGGTATTATCGGCTTCTTAGGTTATGTTGTTGCCTTTATTGAACTTTTTGGTGGAATTGCCTTGATATTAGGAATTGGCACTAGAATTATTTCAACATTAATTGGCTTGGTTTTGTTAGGTGCCATTTTTACTGTTAAATTCCCCATCGGATTCATAGGTGCTGAAGCAGCAGGTTATGAATTAGACCTAGCTTTATTGGCAATGGCTGCTGTCCTAGTTATTAGCGGTAGTCAACTACTTGCATTGGATAATAAACTGTTTGGAAATAAAAACGAGAAATCTAGTACAAGAATTAATGCTTAACAAATACGTTATTTAATAGGTATGGCAATTCCTGAAAGTTCAGCAATAGGGAGGCTTTTAAAATATTATATCGGGGGAATAGATATGAAAATGTTAGTTACAGGAGCAACAGGAAAATTAGGTTCTAAAATTATGGAAACTTTATTAAAAATGGTACCAGTAAACCAATTAGCTGTTAGTGTTCGTAACCCTGAAAAAGCAGATGGATTACGGGCTCGAGGTGTAGATGTACGATATGGTGATTTTGATCATCCGGAAACACTTGATGCCGCTTTTTCTGGTGTTGATCGCTTGCTAATCATTTCCACTGATGGAGATGATGAAACAAGAATTCGTCAGCATACAAATGCAATTTCAGCAGCCGAACGAGCAGGTGTAAATTTTATTGTTTATACTAGTATTACAAACGCAAAGGAAAGTAAATTATTCCTTGCTCCTACTCATAAGGCCACAGAAGAAGCAATCTTAAAAACAGGCATTCCTTATTCTTTCCTACGAAACAATTGGTACTTGGAAAATGAAATACCCAGTATTCAAGGTGTTCTCGCTGGAGCTCCTTGGGTGACATCAGCAGGAAATGGAAGAGTAGGATGGGCACTACAACAAGATTATGCAGATGCTGTTGCTGCAGTATTATCTGGCGAAGGGCATAAAAACACAGTCTACGAACTTTCTGGAAAAGTATTAACTCAAGAAGAATTTGCAGCTGTACTTGGCACAGTTCTTGGCAAAGAAGTACCTGTGAAACAAGTTAATGACGAAACGTATGCTGACATTATGAGAGGTGCAGGTGTACCAGATAGTCTTATTCCTTTTCTTGTTGAAATTCAAGATGGTATTAGACAAGGTGCACTTGAAATCGAAAGAAGTGATTTTGAAAAACTTCTTGGTCGTCCAGCTACACCAATTAGTGACGGGCTTACTCAAATTGTTAAAGGGATCTCTTAAAATAAACTTAGTTTAAACCGACCTTTTTTTATTAGAGGTCGGTTTCTATTTTATCCCGATAAAATTCCTGTCCCGGTAACAATTAGAGATATGAGAACTGTACTTAAGCTAAAGGGAGGAGTTTAAGGTTAGTGGCTGCTTTGACAGCCGCTCTTGCTGGTTCCACTAAAAGTGTAGATTTATTACAAGTGATAAATAGCTCCATTAGGCCGCTTTTGGCATTATCATGTCAACGGAAACCAATAATTCTTGAATTCTACGGAAGGAAGTGGTTAATAATAACCTTTAGCTTACTATTAAATAAGAGGGTAGATGATTCATGAATCTTGAGAGATGGATTTTAATTGGAGTTATCCTTATTTCTATCATAGCCGTTTTTACATTAATACCAAGAAACAAAGCAAGGGAAGCCTGGGTCCTATGTTTATTTCTTCAGGTTATTACTCGGCCAGCTGGTTTGTTTGTAGTAGAGAAGGGATGGATTGAATATCCTATTCAATTGCTAAAAGGTGTTAATCAATATAATCGAACAAGCTTGACTTTCGAATTTTTTCTTTTTCCTATTGTAGCGATTATTTTTAGTTTGTATTTTCCAAATGTTAAAAGGTATGGGGCACTTATTTATTATGTATGTTTTGCAGGTTTATTTACAATCATGGAGGTGATACTTGAAAGGTCAACAAGGCTTGTTGAATATCACGGGTGGACATGGTATTGGACATTAATCACCGTCATGATGTCTTTATTTTTGAATCACAAATATTATCTGTGGTATAAACAAAAGCTGATTAAGGTGGATACCAGATGAGTAAAGAATTTTTTATTTTAGCTTTCTCATGGGTTATTTCCATTGTCATATTGCTAAGCGTTTCAAGAGGAAGGATAAGGTTGACTCAAATAACTTTCTTATTTTCTCAAGCATTAGCATGGCTTTTTGAATTTATCCTCGTCTTTTTTGACCTCGTAGAATTCCCTTATAGTGAATTCCAGAATGCAACAAAAATGAATTTTTCACTATATTACTTAATATTTCCAACAGTTGGTGTTTTGTTTATCCGGTTTTATCCTAAACAACCCACTAGGTTAAAGGTGCTATTCCATTATTTGTTTCTCTCCATGGTGATTCCAACGTATTCGTCCTTAGCTGACAAGTATAGTAACCTTTTTCATTCTATCAACTGGAACTGGGGCATCCATGTAGTAGCAGATTTAATTATTTTCTATATTTTAAAGAATATTATATTCTGGTTTCAAAAAGGAATAAATCGTTAGGGGCTTTATTGATTACTTGGTTCGATGTTAAAAAAGTGCAGCCACTTCTTATGATAAATTCGTCATGATAATTATCTATTATGGGGCCAACACCTATATCGACAGTTTTAGCCCATTTCAAATCGCATATCCAATTTTTCTTCTTTAAGTAATAGAACCTCTTTATAAAATTACGCCCTCATTTAGGGCCACTATGATAGACAAGCTTGGATTAAGCGCAAATTTTTGTTTTTCAAAAAGGAACATATGTGTATATGCATTTAATTATAACGGTGAAATAAGAGTTAAAATCAACTTCAGTGAAGAAAAAGAGTCTTAAATTTTGCTGAAAATGGTAGACCTTCTTCAACGAAGACTATTCCGAGTACCATGTCTGTCTATAATTTGTTTGCGAGTTACATCAACTTCTGCTAAAAGTGATTTAATCTTACGACAAAGCCTATAGCTTTTATGCAAGGTGGGCCTTATGTAAAGAATAAAGGGAACGTCCCAATTAAATTGGAACATTCCCTTATTTTCCTCCGAAAATCACAAGCATAGAATATCTTTAAAAAGATTTTGGCGGTTCCACCAGACTTAGTTGAATTTTATGGATTTTATAGCTTGTTTAAGAGTGGATTCAACTTTGATGTCTGAGAAGTCGCTTCGGTATTGAATTGCTTTTTTTGCCAGGTCAGGCCGAATACCTGTAAAAATCATACTTACACCGACTAACTTAAGTGAATCAGCAATTTTCATTAGATTCTCAACACTTTGTGAATCAATGAGGGCAAGGCCGGATAAGTCGAAGATAATATAATCCAATTCTCCTTTTGCTGCTTCGCTCAATGTATGTTCGATTATTCTTGAAGTTCGTTCAGAATCTACCTCGCCAATAAGAGGTAGAATAGCTGTATCATCATAGATCGGCACTAGAGGAACTGATAACATCTGAACCTGCAAGCTTTTCTTTTCTAAATCCAGCACGTTCCCAAGCAAACTGGCCATAGTTATAAATAAGTCCTTATGTTTCTGTGTGAAATGATATGGACGCAAATCCATTCCGCAAAGGGTACCGTAATTTTCTCCATTCTTATAATTAATTGGAACTCCGATGAGAGATCCTCCACCAAGACTTCTTGTAACTTCCATGTCTTTAGTTAAGTCTGAAGAGTTCAAGTTTTCGATGATGAGTGGTTCACGACCACCTTCTACTATAAACTGTCAGAACGAATCGCGGTACAAAGTTTCAAAGCCCGAGGGTAATACAACATCATTTCGATTGAAGGCACTGAGGATGTTTACATCTTTTTTGTCATTTTTAGCAATGAAAAAGGTGTTAACATCTACAAACTTACTTATGAGTGCTAAAACTTCATCAGCAGCTTCTTCAATTGTTTCATATGTTGGGTAAAGTGTATTCGTCATCTTGATCACCTGCTTTCCTTGTTCATTTAATACTAACGCAGATAAAGTAAGAAATAAATCATAACGGGAATCGAAACAATTCATCGTTAAATAATATTGGATTTATAGCCCACTTTTATCCAAAATTAAGTGGAATAATAAATTCATGGATTTTTTAAAACTGGCGGACAGGTGATCGGGAGAAGGTTTAAAGCGTAAAGTGAACCTAAAGGGTCTCAAAAAGGAAGGAGGGACAGCAGCTGTGATCATCTGCCCATTCTCTAATGGGCTAGGTTAACTTAGGAATCGGATTAGCTAATTTTTAGGTTTATACAGCTGCCAATTCACTTTGTATAATGGATATTTATGTTAAAATCATGATGAAGATCGGCTGCAGTGCCAAATTTGATTTACAAGGGATAAAAGTGAATGGTAAAAGAAATGGTCTAACGGAGAATGATGCGAATTATATAATCGTGTTTTAACCTCCATTGTTGTGATTGTGTCATCTTTTTACCTTATTCATGATACATATTCAGACTGTTAGCAGGTTTTTAATAGGGCAAATAAACATTTGGTTCACTTTTCTACCATTAACCTTGGATTGCTTTAAGTGATTGTTGACAACTTGTTATTCTCCCCATCCTTATGACTATAATTTACTAGGGTAAGCGTTAATTGTATCGTAATAAAGCTTTTTTATAATTGAGCAGATTGGTGGAGACTAGTTGAAATTTAGATAATTTGATATTTTCCTATACAAAGATATAACTTCTGGATTTTCCTTTTCGCATTCTTCCCATTGTTTATCGTTTATTTTATAATCCCTAACTATTTCAGATAACAGTTTCATTAATTTTAGGTTCTTAACGCGATCGGGCATATCAGAATTAATTATTTTTTCAAAAACGGCGTTTAACTGCCTAAAAGTTCTCACTTTTTAACCTCCAAGTTGTAAATACTGTTTTGCAAAATATTCACACTAAGTATAACATTTATACACACTCTTCTTTAAGTGGGAAAGTCTAGGATACTTTGTTCAATTTTTAGTCGTTAACCTTCTTGAGCAGGTTTGAATGGTAAGGATAAAAGAGGTGATCGTTTGTTGAAGATTTCACGGTATGTTTTATCAGTAACGGTTCTATTGTTTGCTGCTTATGGTCTAATTACTAAAAATTTTAATTATAACTCTATAATGATATTTTTATTGGGTTTAACGATGTTGGTGATGGGGTTTGAAGAATTTCGAAAGGGTAAAAAAGCAAATGGTTGGCTCTTTGTTGGTGTTTTTCTATTTTCATTTTTTGTATCAATTCAAGGGTTTTTATTAGGCTAGGGCGGATTAGCTGCCTTGTTCAACGGTTACGAAACCAGATAACTCTAACAATCAAAATCATATAAAGTGAGGGACGGTACCTTGAAAAACGATAGTCAAACGGTTCAAAGTGTTAAAGCTGTAACTGAAAAAGAAGTGAGTTTGAGGAAAATATTAAATTTGTTAGGTATATTCATTTTTATTGGATCGGGGTTAACAAGTGTAACACACCCAGTTCCTGAGAAAGAAATAGACGATTTTCTCCTTTTTATTATTGGAAGTGCTACTCTCTATTACTTTTTAGTAAATATATTTCACATAGGACAAATTGGGAGAAAAATATGCTTTATAACTCTTATTCTATTGTTATGTTCAAGTTTATATATGGTTTTTTATCTCTTAGCCAATACAATTCCACACTAAAGAATAGTATTTTAAATGTTTATTCTGATATTAAAGTTAGGGAAATGAGTAGGGTATAGTTTGTGCGAACTAAAGTAAAATCAAAAATGAAAGAAGTGATTTATTATGATTAAATATAAAAGCCTTCATCACGTAAGCCTGTCTGTTTCAGATTTGGGAAAAGCAAAAGATTTCTATGAGAAAATTTTATGCTTAAAAGAAATACCCCGTCCTGATTTTGGTTTTGAAGGTGCTTGGTATCAAATAGAGGAGCAACAGCTCCACTTAATACTCGATCCCTATTCACAGACGATTCGCGAGGATAAGAAACTATCCAGCAGAGAAGGTCACTTCGCCCTTAGAGTGGAGAACTATTATGAAACTGTTAAATGGTTACAAGAGAAGCAAATTGAAATTCTCGAGAAACCCTACAGCAAAAGTGGATTCGCTCAAATTTTCTGCACGGACCCAGACGGGAATTTGATTGAACTGAATGTTGAGCAAAATGATCTTAAAAGATGAAGGCTTAGGAGATAGTGATCTCTAAGTTATTCTTAATTAACAAAGTGGCAGGTTAGTCTGATGAAAAAATAATAGATGTATGAAAATTTACAGGGGGAACCTAAATGTTTATACATAAAATTGATGAAACTATTTCTTTGAAATTGATAGATTTTAATGACGCTGAAAGAATTTTTGAACTTACAGATAAATCAAGAAATTACTTAAGAGAATGGCTGCCTTGGCTTGATTTCACAACAAAGGTCGAGGATACAAAAGAGTTTATCCAAAACAGTTTAAAAGGTTATGCTGAGAATAAAAGTTTAACCACGGTTGTTTTATTCAATGGAGAAATCATTGGCGTTGCGGGCTTTAACACTATAAACTGGTCAAATAAAACAGCATATATTGGGTATTGGATTGGTGAAGAATTTCAAGGTAATAGAATTATCACTAAAGTTGCTAAGGGATTAGCTGATTATGCGTTTAGTCAACTAAACTTAAATAAGGTCGAAATTAGGGCAGCTGTAGAGAATAAAAAAAGTAGAAGCATCCCCGAAAGATTGGGTTTTGTAAATGAAGGAAGGATCAGGCAGGCAGAATGGTTATATGACCACTTTGTTGATCATATTGTTTATGGATTGTTAGCAGATGAATGGAATAAAAATAGATAACCTCTTCTTAAGCGACGTTACGTTAATTCAGGTTTTGTTGAACCTATTGTACAAGCAAGGCAATAAAATAAAACGCTTATCCTGGAGGTGAGACGGTTATATGCATTGTTTTTGTGAGCAAAAAGAAACCTATGAATTAAAAGTCGAGGGGGATGTAGGGGCAGATCCAATATGGTGCAATCAATGTGGGTGTAATATAGATATAGAAGACATACCTATTTCAAATGAGTTAAAAACCGAATTGATGGAATGGGTAACAAAGTACGGAGAATGGATTGATTGGGATATAGATTGGTTAATTCCAAATGGTATTGAACTGGAAGAAAACCATAATATACAAGGTGCTAAATTAACGGCAAAAGTAAAGAAAGAGCTTAGAGGAAAATACAGAATAAAATTTTTCTCATCCACAATGGCACGAAGTTATGCAAATAGAAAATTCTAATTCCTGAGCTGTTCGAAAAAGGGTTAACAAAAAAAACCCCACACAATTTGTAATGTGTGGGGGATTTATTAAAATCTATAAGCACCTTCGCATGTATTAGCTATTGGTTCATAATAACAATGTTGTTTATACTGTCCTGTTAATGGCTGGTTGTACCATGTGGTTGGACATGCAGCATACGGATTAAAATACCAAAGAGCATGCTTGGAAGGGTGTTCCCTCCAATAGTCCAAGGTTTGTTTAGCTAATCTTTTCTCTACACTTCTTGCTCTGTTATAAAAAACATTTCCTTTTTGTACTGCCTCAAAAGAATAATTTCCTCCTTGTACTTGAAAAATGACGTCCCTAATGTTTCGTAACTCTTTAAAGTCTAAACAATCTGCTTTTTCCCGATTAACAATTACATTTCCCACCATTAACATACCCTGTTTTCCTTCACCTTCGGCTTCTGCCCTCATCATCCTTGCCACTAAATCAACGTCACTGTCTGTATATTTTACTCTTACCATTTTCATCACCTCTTAAAAAATTGTATGAAAATAGCCTATAAAGATGTGGGCTTTTTACAAAATTTAATCCTAATGGTCATGAACCCTAACCATGTGCTTTGAAATATCTATAGAGATTCAGAGCAGGCAATATCCATTGAAACTTTAATAACGTAATAATTTATTGGTACAACCAGAAGCTTTTATTAAGGATTTATAGAGGAATTCTTGCTAGGGTTATAGAATTTATCACTTAACTTGGAATAGCTCAACTCACTTACTTTTTTCAGGATTTAATGAGGTGATGTCTGTTAAAACCAGAATATTAGGAACAAAACAGGTCACGCCATGATCAAAAGTCTGTTGAGATCAATGTTTAAGTGAACTGAAAGAAAGAACAAATTTGAGGAGGAATACATATGGAGCATATTATGGTGAATACAGAGAATGGGGTTCGCACACTAACGCTAAACAGGCCTGAGCGTCTTAATGCCGTTAATGATAAACTTAGTGGTGAAATCATCCAGGCCATTTCGGAAGCATCTGCTGACGATGAGGTCCGTGTTATTGTGATAACCGGGAGCGGAAGAGGTTTTTGTGCAGGCCTTGACCTGTCTGATTTTTCGAAGAGAGATCAATCCACAGCATCCCGTCATAAACAAATGGATGAATTGGGCTGGGTGGGGCATCAAGCATTAGGCATCGTTCATTGTGATAAACCGGTTATTGCAGCAATTAATGGGATAGCTGCAGGAGCAGGACTAGCCTTAGCCCTTGCCTGCGATATGCGATTTATGTCTGCTGGTGCAAGGGTAACAGCCGGATACATTCGCCGTGGTCTTAGTCCAGATGCGGGAATGACCTACTTTCTGCCACGTTTGGTAGGAAGCGCAAAGGCTGCAGAATTAATATTTACTGGTCGGGACATTCATCCCGAAGAAGCCGAACGGATTGGTTTGATCAATGGGATCATTCCCGATGAAGAGTTTCATGCTCAGGTTATGAATTTTGCCAAGGAGTTAGCTGAAGGACCACCGGTTGCGTTGACACTTTCCAAAAGATTGCTTGCAGCAAGCCCTGATATGGATCTTACAACGATTTTAAAGCAGGAGTACGCTTCAATTAAAACCTGTTTTGGAACGAAGGACGTCCAGGAAGGGATTATTGCTTTTGCTGAAAAAAGAAAACCCGTATTCCGGGGAGAGTAATTATAGATCAAAAAGGCAATGAATCATTAAGGGAAATGGTTACAATGTAAAACTCATGCTCAATGGAGTGCGTTAATCACTTAAGATTAACGCACTTTTCAGGTTAATGAACAAACTTATTAATCTTCAACTAGATAATCCTTGGATTTTAGAATAAATGAAACCAGCTATCGAGGAATAGGTGAACAAACTAAAAATGAATAGTTCATAGCTAAAGAGTATTTCTTGAGAAATGCTTTTTATTTCGCTCGAATATTTACATAACAACAATAATATATTAAAAAATAATATTAATTTATTGTAAAACAATAAACTTACTGTTAAAATCAAATTAACAACAAATTATGTGAGGTGCTTTTTATGAAACGTGGTTCAACACTCTTTTTAAAGGTAGCTGTCATTTTCATTGGCATTCCGGTTCTTGCTTTGTGTCTATTTCTGTTGCCACAGATAGCGGGTGAAGCAAATGAAGCAGCAGAAAGAGGCTCTGATATCGCTTATGTGGTATACGGCATTTTAATGGTTATGTATGTTTCGGCGGTACCATTTTACTTCGCTTTGTATCAATCCTTTAACCTCTTAAACTACATTGACAAGAACCAAGCTTTCTCTGAATTATCTGTAACAGCTCTAAAGAAAATCAAAAACTCTGCCCTCGTAATCAGTGGCTTATATGTGGTAGCAATCCCATTCGTCTATATCCTAGCGGAGGTAGATGACGCACCAGGTCTCATACTCATCGGAATGGTGATGATTTTTGCTCCCATGGTTATCGCAGTCTTTGCTGCCGTTCTCCAAAGACTTTTACAAGATGCAATCGATATAAAATCGGAAAATGATTTAATAGTCTAATCTGAGGTGAATAGTATGGCAATTATAATTAATATTGATGTGATGCTTGCTAAAAGGAAAATGAGCGTTACAGAACTTTCTGAAAGAGTTGGGATCACCATGGCTAATCTTTCTATATTAAAAAATGGAAAGGCAAAAGCAATCCGGCTATCTACGTTAGAAGCAATTTGTAAGGCATTAGAATGTCAGCCTGGGGATATTTTAGAATACAAAAATGACGAAGGTACTACTGTGGAATAAAGAAATTTGGTTACGGATAATAAGAGTTATAAACCATGCTGCCATTTCGGTAGTTTTTTTGTTTTTTTATCAAACGGGGCTGCTACGCCTGTTTAGTGTTCGATAATAACCTAAAATTGATTTGACTTAAAAATGAAGAAGTGTTAATTTTACCTTACGACCGTTCGGAAGGATGATAATATGAGCTCAGCTCAAATTAAAGAGGTTTCTTTGAGGCATTTCGCAGTTAGTGGATACGAAGGGACATCTATGGCACAAATTGCGGATGAAGTAGGAATTAAAAAACAGTCCATTTACACTCATTTCAAAGGAAAAGATGAGCTTTTTCTTCAGTTATGTACGGACGCTTTTGAGAATGAAATAAAATTCGTTATAACTTTTATAGAAAGTAACAGGGCTAGACCTATTAAGGAGTTCTTATTAAATTTTCTTCTAGAGTGTAAAGACAGATATGGGAAACTAGACTCGACTCAATTTTGGGTTCGTACGGCGTTTTTTCCGCCTATGCATCTCAATAATCAGGTGATGAAATATGTGTATGAATACCTGGATAAGCTAGAAGAACTTTTGCTGCCGATTATCGAGAACGCGATAAAAGAAGGAGAAGTTAGTTCAACACTGGATGAACATCAAGCCACTGCCGCATTTTTGGGGGTATTAGATGGGATCTTCGTTGAAATGTTATATGGGGGTCCCGAACGCTTGCAGAAAAGATTAGATGCCTCTTGGTATCTGTATTGGCGTGGACTTTCGAAAGATTAAGTGTTTTGGAGGAATCTTAAATGAATCGAAATTGGGCATATGTTGCTATCGCGGGTATTCTTGAAATCTTTTGGGCCATGGGGCTTAAATATTCAGATAACATACTTGCTTGGGCAGCCACTTTGTTTCTAATCTATTTATCCTTTGTCGTGCTGATTAGAGCTACAAAAGAAGTACCTGTTGCTACCGCTTATGCTGTCTTTACGGGTATAGGAACAGCAGGAACTGTTGTAATTGATATGATCGTGTTTGGAGAGCCTTTCAGTTGGACAAAAATATTTTTCATCCTATTACTGCTGATTGGCGTATTGGGCCTAAAACTTGTCACCACAGAATCAGCAAATAAGGAAGGTGCTGTATAAATGGGTTGGTTTTTTCTAATAATCGCTGGAGCCTTTGAAATAGTTGGTGTAATTGGTATGAATCTTATAAATAAATATGGGAATTTAAAATCCTATATCATATTATTTATTGGTTTCTTTCTTAGTTTCGGTTCTTTAGCATTAGCTATGAAAACTCTTCCTATGGGACTGTCCTATGCAGTTTGGACAGGGATAGGGACAGTAGGAGGAACAATCGTAGGGATGTTGTTTTATAAAGAACCTAAAGATTGGAAACGAATTTCTTTTATAGGAATTATCCTAGCATCTGTAATTGGCTTAAAATTGACATCGTAAATTTGTAAAAAAACAGCTGCGGGTCAACAGGTTTTTTCTTGTTAAGTGTTAGGGAAGTGGGCAAACTGTTCCAGTTGTCCGCATGCCCCCCCCCGGAAAGCGAGCAAACAAGTATAAAAGACCATTATGAAAAAAGACTTCAGACATCTTATCTGGACGGGGATGTATCCATGCTACCCTTGCGCGGATTGTATAAAATGACCAACGCACCATTTCTAAACAAATACAAAAAGACGGCTATCACCGGTCTGGGCCTCCGATCGAATTAGGAGTGCTCGATAAGTCCGTCATTCAAGACGAAACAGGTAGTTACTTGGATTCAAAATCAGGTCTAAAGAAAAGATTGACCTTCAAGCAACTTTAAGGTTTATGCTTTCTCTTGTAATACCTGCAGGAGGAATAACAGATGAATGAATCACATGAAGGCTTGAAACATCAACCTGTTAAAAAAGTATTTTTTCAATATTTTTTTCCATCGTTATTAGGAATGATGTTGATGTCAGTGAATATCCTCATCGATGGAGTGTTTGTCGGTAACGGGGTTGGATCGGAGGGGCTTGCTGGTGTAAACCTAGCTATGCCGGTCTTCTCACTGATATTTTCGGTCGCGTTGTGGATCGGCATCGGAGGGGGGACCCTGTATTCAATCCATATCGGAGGAGATGATCTGGTTAAGGCGAGGAGCGTATTTTCACTGGCCGTTTCCAGCACCCTTGTGCTTTTATTCGTTATCGGAGTCATCGGTTACTTTAACGTAGAGGTTATTGCGAATTTGCTCGGTGCTAATGCTGATACTCTTCCCCATACGGTTAAATACTTGACGATTCTGTTCCTGCTCGGCTGGCTGATAGCTATCCAGCAGCTGCTCAGTATCTTCGTCCGAAATGATGGCAGTCCTACGTTGTCGATGGTCGCCCTCGGCGTGACTGCAATCGTGAATATCTTGCTGAACTACTATATGATCTTTATCTTAGAGCTAGGTGTATTTGGGGCGGCCCTTGCGACTGTCCTTGCAAGTTTCGTTGGTTTACTTGTTCTTTTTCTCCACTTTTTCAAAATGCATACGAATTTACGCCAGTTTTCGTTCCAATGGTCATGGCGGAAGCTCGGAAGCATTTTCTCAATTGGATTTCCAAGCTTCCTTGCCGAAGCGGGGTTCCTTGTGTTTATCATCGGCTACAACTTAACGATTGTCGGCTTGCTTGGGACGGAAGGAGTCGCAGCTTTCTCAGTCGTCAACTATTTGCATGGCTTCATGTTCTTATCATTTTTCGGAATTGAGGCAGCACTTCAACCGATGATTAGTTACTATCATGGTGCAAAGGAAAAAGGACGCATTAAAGAGAGTCTGAAGATTGGTGAGAAAGCATCATTCTTTTTGGGGGGAACTCTGCTTATCATTGGGTTGATTGCTGCTCCTTTGCTTGTCTCACTCTTTGGCCTAGAATCAGAGGAAGTCCGTAATTTGGCAACTCAAGGAATCCGATTGTTTTTCATTGGTTATTTGTTCCTAGGTTTCAATTTCGTCTACATGACTTATTTTCAGTCCATCGGTGACATTCGTTCATCGACCATCATTATCATTTTGCGAAGCTTCGTTTTCTTATTGCTTCTGTTGTTGGTGCTGCCCAAATTTATCGGCATCGCTGGAGTCTGGCTTGCGCTTCCGCTTGCCGAAATGCTTGTTGCAACGCTGATCTTCTTTATCGCAAAACAAGTGATGACGCAAACAGGATAAAAATTGGTTCTCGCTAGCCGAGGACCATTTTTATGGAGAAGATCAACAGCTAAGGTTAGAAAAGCTTTAAAATTAAAAGTGGAAAGCAACACATTAACAAATTTTAAATCATTTTGGAAATATTTTTAACGATAGCTGTCTTGCAATGGCTATTATTTTTTGGTAATATCGTTTCATAGCTAATGATTATGAAAATTCACAGAGGTGATGCCATATTCACTCATTTAATAATGATGGAGAACTGCTTCCTGAAGAACTAGATACAATCAATCGTTTAACTAAGGCTCCTATTCATTTGCTTAGTCTAGATGCTATCGCAGTTGCAACCAATATATATAGGATTGCCCAAGGATTGAGAAACAAAATGGAACGGGAAGTCCTATCTAAATATGGACTATCCTGGACCGCATTTTCAATTGTTTACGATTTGTGGATATGGGAATCAATGGAGACAAGAAAACTAGCCGAGTCAGCTGGCGTCTCAAAGGCAACAGTAAGTAATATAACGAAAACGCTTGAACAAAAAGGCCTATGCTATAGAAGAAGTGATAACAGAGACAGAAGAATTACTTATGTTGTGTTAACAGACGAGGGAAGACAAGTAATGGAAGACCTTTATCCACGCTTCCATAAAGGGGAAGTCGAAATTGTATCTGGTTTATCAGAAGAGGAACAAAAAGGGATGACCAAATTACTTAGAAAAGTAATTAGGGATAATCATTTTTAAAAAACAATAGAATATAGAAAAAGCTATGACTGGAAATCCAGTAGTAGTTATCTACCTGTATACAGAGAGTCGATGGGTGGTGCAAATCGATACAAAGATAACACGAATTACATTCCGTGAGCTTTCTTTGCGAAACAAAATGCAGCAAAGAACGGGCGAGCCGTTAATCGTTGAGTGGAAGGGCTCTGTCCTTCAATAAGGGTGGTACCGCGTGCAAAAGTAAAACCACGTCCCTTTTTTTAGGGGATGTGGTTTTTTATATTTATTTTAGGAGGCAAAAAGATGAATCAGTTTATTCAACAATTAACCGAAGAACAACAACAAAAGGTAAAAAGACAAATGGCTATCTATAGTCATGGGGTCCAAGAAATAATTCCAACAGAAGAGTTAGAAAATAAAGTCGCAAAGTCCATCTTAGAAAACAAACCACTGAAAATAAAATTAGGCTTAGATCCTTCTGCTCCAGATGTCCATTTAGGACACACGGTAGTCCTTAATAAAATTAGGCAGTTTCAAGAGAATGGTCATATTGTTCAACTAATTATCGGTGACTTTACTGGAAAAATTGGAGACCCTACAGGTAAGTCTGTTGCTAGAAAACAATTAACGGATGAAGAAGTTAAGCATAATGCCAAAACATACTTCGAACAATTTGCAAAAATTATCGATATGGAAAAGGTCGAATTACACTATAACTCTAAATGGTTATCAAAATTAAACTTTGAAGATGTTATTCAGCTAGCTGGAAAAATAACTGTAGCAAGACTTTTAGAAAGAGATGATTTTGAAGAAAGAATTGCTCTTGGAAAGCCAATATCCCTGCACGAATTCTTTTACCCTCTTATGCAAGGATATGATTCGGTCATATTAGAGTGTGATATTGAAATGGGTGGAACAGATCAGCATTTTAACATTTTGATGGGTCGGCATTTCCAAGAAAAGTTTGGAAAAGAAAAGCAAATAGCTTTGTTAATGCCATTATTAGAGGGACTTGATGGTGTCGAGAAGATGTCAAAATCGAAGAAAAACTACATCGGGATCGATGAAAGTCCACAAGAAATGTACGGAAAAGCGATGTCTATTCCAGATGAGTTAATGAATAAATATTTCGAATTAATAACTGATTTTCCACCGAAAAAAATTCAGCTTATTAAAGAGCAATTGGACACAGGTGAGTTACATCCGAGAGATGCGAAAATGTTACTTGGGAAAACAATCGTAAGAATGTACCACGGTCAGGATGCAGCAGAACGAGCAGAACAGCATTTTATCTCGGTCTTTCAAAAAGGATCAATACCAGATGAGATTCCTGAACTCGAGTGGCAAGGAAATAGGGAAGCTTCCATCATTGAACTTTTAGTAGGATTGCAAATGTTAACCTCAAAGAGTGAGGCCAGGAGAATGATTGACAATAGAGGAGTTAAAGTAAATGGAAATCAGATAGACGACCCACAATTGCAGTTGGAAATCACAGACGGCTTAATCGTTCAGGTAGGGAAACGCAAATTTGTAAAAGTGAAGATAAAAGCAAATAGTTAACTGTTGAGTAATATATTTAAGGGTCTGCCTATTTTCATTGATGTACCACAAAGGAGAGCAAGCGACGTTAGCAGTTTAGTGGGAAAGCACATGTAAGCCCTATGAGTAATCATAAAAGCTGCTTTTTTAAAAATCAGTGTGGAAATGACAGGCGTATTGGCATTGTTATTGGTAAATAAAAAAGTAAAACTCGCCATAGTATTTGGCGAGTTACTTTATTATGAATATATTTATGTAAAAGCTCACTGGTTCACCGTAATGCTTCAAAATCAGTCTTCCTTTTTTGAGATAAAACTTACTCCCTTTTAAATGGGATGTCTTGTCCTAAATTGAGTAACTAGCAAAAGTAAAATAAACGGAGATTTTCCCGTTATATGAAGAATGGCGCTTCTGTTGGGGTAAATAGAGGGAGTTTTTCCACCTATTCATTGCAAAATTACCTATTTCTCTTTTTTGAGTAAAATAAGAGGAATTTCTCCTTCTATTTAATCTATTTTCATAGCTATTGACTAGTTAAGGGGAATTTTTCCGTTTATTTATAAGATCGGGAGCTTAACCTGATCACCCAGCCGATAAGTTCAGTCCCTATTGATCATGGATGATGGAATCAGCAGCTATTTATATTTTCTTATTAAGCAAGCAATTATAGTCTTTCTCCTCTTTTTAACTTCTCAATGAACTCAGTTATATCTTCTTTTTTTACCCGCCAGTGCCGTCCTATTTTAAAGGCAGGAATCTTTCCTTCCTGAACCAATTTATATGTACTCATTTCGCTTAGCTGCAGATATTCAGCAACCTGGGAAACGGTCATGATTTCTTTTTCCATGGTATCCCTCCACAAGCAAAGATTTAACATACCTTTTATCATACTATAATTACAACCGAATTACCGGTTTATATAGTCAGGTATACTCAACTATAAATCGTTATATTTGAAAAAGCATTATTGGATTCAGAGTTAGATAGTGATTTAATGGGATTAAGCAGACAAAACCGGTTTTTCTGTTTGGAAAAGGTTGAATTATAATTAGAGGATAGATAAGAAGGGAGCAGGTAGGATGGAAAAAGTATAAAATGGCAAGTCAGAAGAAGCGATGGAGTACTACACATCGCTTAATACATAGATTGAGAATGAATGTGTAAAGGGAAAATGATGTACTTGTGAAGAAGAATTTGATCATGCCTTTATAGGATTACAGCTTCAGAAAAAAGTTCGGCTGGTTAGATGATCGCTTCGGAGTGTCATGGCCTTTGTAATATAAAATAATGTTGTCCCGATTGATACTAATTATAAAAAAACCAACCTGCTAAATAGAGGCTAGTCCTAAATTCAAGAATACGTGGTGAGGTAAAAATAAGGCATTCCCTTTATTTATTATATCGGTTCAGGGTTTTAAAATAATCGACCTACTTGACTAAGATGTCAGGAAGGTAACATATCGACTCGTTTCCTCTTAATCCTTTTTCTTTTCAATCGGAATAAAGTTTAGTATTTCCTTTGTCTCAAAGCTGTCGATGAGTCTGTTTTGCCAATCGTAATATTCTAGCCTTTCTTCAAGCTTTTTAATATCGATTAGGGCCTGCTCACGGATTTTATCCGAAGTCTGTGGGTCATCAATAAGTTGTTGTAATTTGGCAATGGATTTTTCCATCGCACTGTTATTCATCGTAATGGCTATACGCCATTTGATTGTGAAGAAGTCAAAAAAGCACTCATACCAATCTTCTTTAATTGAATATAAATCCTTCCTTTCCCCCTTCACCCAAACTTTCTCCACCATATTTAAATCAAGTAAGCTTCTTACCGAAACACTCATACTTGTTTTACTCATGCCGAGTTCTTCTTTCATTTCATCAAGTGTTAGCGGTTTATTTGAATAAAACAGGAGGCCGTATAACCGTCCAGCGGAAGGAGTAAGTCCATAAAGGTCTATATTTTGAGCAATTGCATCTATAACCATAGTTCTAGACCTTTCTAAGGTTTCAATATCATTCAAACATTTCACATCCTAACTATTTTTTAATATGTAAATCCAAGATTACATATTCATGAAAGAAATGTAAAGGTTCCCCTTGCTATCAGATAAGGAGTAATAAGGAGGATATGTAAGCATTTAATCTGTATAATGCGTACGGTTATTTCTGTACGTATTATACAATCAATAAAGACCGAATACGCTGTTTGAACAAAAATAGGTAATAAGTCTATAATTAGGAAAGTCCTAAGCGACAAATTAAATGGGGTGAAAGAATGGAAGAAAATCAAATAAAGATAAAAGTCAGTGATGTTACCAAGATCTTTGGAAAATCATCCAAGAAGGCTTTACAGTTAATAAAGGAAGGGAAATCCAAGGACCAAATATTAAAGGAAACGGGCTCAACGGTCGGGGTAAACCGAGCATCCTTTGAAGTGAAAACCGGTGAAATATTCGTCATTATGGGGTTATCCGGGAGTGGCAAGTCTACGTTAGTTAGATTGCTAAATCGTCTTATTGAACCAACATTAGGTCAAGTTCTTATTGATGGTAAAGATGTTGTGAAGTTGAATAAGGAAGAACTAAGGGAAGTAAGAAGAAAGAAAATTAGTATGGTCTTTCAAAAGTTTGCATTGTTTCCTCACAGGACTGTGCTTGAGAACGTTGAGTATGGTTTAGAGATTCAGGGTGTGGAAAAGGCCGATAGAAGTAAAAAGGCAACAGAAGCCTTAGAATTAGTAGGACTTAAAGGGTACGAAAATCAATACCCAAGCCAATTAAGTGGCGGAATGCAGCAGCGTGTGGGACTAGCGAGAGCACTGGCAAATGATCCTGATGTTCTTTTAATGGACGAAGCTTTTAGCGCATTGGATCCGTTAATTCGAAAAGATATGCAGGATGAGTTGCTAGAATTACAGTCCACTATGGAGAAAACGATCGTCTTTATTACCCATGATTTGGATGAAGCACTTCGTATTGGTGACAGAATTGCCCTTATGAAGGATGGTAACATCGTACAAATTGGGACACCTGAGGAAATATTAATGAACCCTTCCAATGATTATGTTGAGAGATTCGTAGAGGACGTTGATCTTTCGAAGGTACTAACTGCACAACATGTAATGAAACGTGCTGAAACCGTTCAAGTTGATAAGGGTCCACGTGTGGCACTTAAATTAATGAAGGATTTAGGAATTTCATCGATATATGTTGTGGGCAAACAGCAAAATCTTCTCGGTGCAATTACCGCAAAAGATGCCTCAAAAGCAGCTGAAAATAATGAGTCAATAAATGCCTTCTTACACACGGATATAAATGTGGTTGGAACAGAAACCTTATTAATCGATTTATTTGATAAAGTGTCATCATCGATCATTCCTGTTGCGGTGACAGATGAAAAAAACCGGTTAAAAGGAATCCTAATTAGAGGTGCTGTTATCGGTGCTCTTACGGGTAACGGGCAATATATAAATCAGGTTGCTGAACCTGATGCAACAATCGTTAAGGAGGTAATGTAAAATGGAAGGAATTTTACCGAGGCTTCCTTTAGGAGAATGGATAGATAGCTTAGTTGATTGGATGACTGCCACGTTTGGCGGAGTGTTTGATGGCATATCTGATGGTGTTGAATTTTTTGTTGAAGGTATCGTATCAGGTTTAGGCTTTATCCCATCTATTATATTAATTATTCTTGTAAGTTTACTAGCTTGGAAGGTTTGTAATTGGAAAATTGCTTTATTTGCTATATTAGGTTTATTTCTCATTGATAATTTAGGTTACTGGGAAGAAATGTTAGAAACGCTGTCTTTAGTTTTAACAGCAGTGTTGATTTCCATCGTAATCGGGGTTCCAGTTGGAATTTGGGCATCACAAAGTGAAAAAGTAAGGCATGTAGTAACACCTATACTTGATTTTATGCAAACCATGCCAGCTTTCGTTTATTTACTGCCAGCCATCTTTTTCTTTAGTATTGGGGTGGTGCCAGGGGTTATTGCATCTGTCATTTTTGCAATGCCACCGACCATTCGATTAACTGTACTAGGAATTAAGCAGGTTCCAGCAGATTTAATAGAAGCATCAGAAGCATTTGGATCAACAACCAAGCAAAAGCTGTTAAAGGTTGAATTACCCCTAGCTATGCCAACGATTATGGCTGGGATTAATCAAAGTATCATGCTTGCGTTATCAATGGTGGTAATCGCATCCATGGTTGGGGCGCCTGGACTCGGTACAGAGGTTTACCGTGCCGTTACGCAGATTAAAACTGGAGTCGGGTTTGAAGCTGGTTTGGCAATCGTTGTTATTGCTATTTTGCTAGACCGGATTACACAAAATATAGGTAAGAAAAAACAAGGGGGAAATGCTTAATGTTAAAAAAATTAGTAGGATTTACATCAGCACTAGCTCTAACATTTGGATTAGCAGCCTGCGGGGGAAATGAAGAAGGAAGTTCATCTGAATCAGTTGGTGAACAGGTTGATTACAAAATTGTCGGAATTGACCCAGGTGCAGGGTTAATGAAATTAACGATTGATGAGGTATTACCAGAATACGGACTTGATGAGTGGGAAGTTGTGGAGAGTTCAAGTGCTGCAATGGCAGCAGCTTTGAAAAAAGCGTATGACAAAGAGGAGCCAATCATTGTAACAGGCTGGAGCCCACACTGGAAGTTTGCAAGCTACGATTTGAAATATCTAGAAGATCCAAAGGGTATCTATGGTGGAGCAGAAGATGTTAACACGATTGTACGTCAGGGATTAAAGGAAGATCACCCTGATGCTTATAAACTTCTTGATCAATTTAACTGGGAGCCGGAACATATAGAAACAGTAATGAATTTAATTCAAGAAGGCAATGAACCAGCTGATGCAGCAGCACAATGGGTAAGCGAAAATGAAGAGTTAGTTAGCACCTGGACGGAAGGGGTTAACGAGGTTGACGGTGCAGAAATAAAGATGCTTTATGTCGCATGGGATGATGTAATCGCAGGCACACATGTTGTAGAAAATGTACTTGAAAGTGTTGGATATGAAGTAGATTTAGTTCAAATTGATGCAGGTCCAATGTGGGCTGGTATAGCAGACGGCAGCGGTGATGCAATGGTAGGTGCATGGCTGCCAACGACTCACGCTGACTACTACGCTGAATACGAAGGAAAGTTTGAAGACCTAGGTCCAAACCTTACCGGAACAAAGCTAGGATTAGTCGTTCCAGCATACATGGATATTGACTCAATTGAAGATCTAAAAGAATAAATATAACTAAAGAAAAGATAGCTGAAACTCATTAGCTATCTTTTCTTTTTGTATATTTTTCAACTGTACAATGAGAGACTGTTATCACAAGGAGTAATAATTGATGATAAACAGTTGTGACCGAGTCGCTAACTGATGATTTTGGAATAGTACGAAGACAGAATTCTATAAATTAAATACGTGATTATTAATCTTAAATCTACAAGTATATTAAAACTTGCTTTTAAACTAAATAGGGCAAGTTTGAGCAATTATAATGGAATGGAAGTAGTACAAGTTGTGAGGTTGAAGACAAGAATAAGGACAAATACACAGACATATTATGGGGGTGAAGTCTGTATAAGGGGTGAGTATAATGGCGAATCCAATTGTGGTTAGGTCGTTGGATGAAATACAGTTTTGGTCAAGGATCATGAAGGAACATGCTTTATTTTTAAGTCTAGGATTTACTTACGAACAGCACCAATTGATATCAGAAGCTCAACAATTTATTACTCTCTTTGAACGAATTGAGGAAAAGTTGGCAAGGTTTTCTGTAAACACGGATGTACGTCAAATTCAAGCTTTTAATAATGAGGTTTATCAGGCTGCAGTTGCCATTTGGGCTTATAAAAGAAAAGTATTAGGGTTAACTTTACGCTGTGAAATTAGGTCAAATAACTTCCCATTATTGGTTGACCATGTTAGTAGAGAAGCTGCTTATTTTGCAAACAGACTTAAAGAGCTTAACCAAGGAAAACTTGCTCCCCGACCTGATACGATTATCCAAGAGAATTTATTCTTTTTAAAAATTATGGCTGACCATGCCAAATTTATCGGACATCTCTTAGATCCTTCCGAAAGAAAACTAGTAGAACAGGCTAATGAGTTTAGCCATGATTTTGATCAATTGGTATTCCAGGCTATTGATTTAGACTCAATGAGACCACAATCTGAAACGGTACCAATCTTGGACCAATTTTTGGATCAAAATAAAGTTTCGGTCGCTTCATTAAGTGACTTTAAGAAAACCGCTAGAGAGTTAATAGAGGCTTGCCGAATTAAAAGCAATATTCATCCGCTCTTAGCAGATCATACATTTAGAGAAGCGGAAAGGTTCTTAGAAATTATAGACTTATTTGAGGCTCATCTTACAAAACCTAAGCTGTAAAAATACATCTTGTTCAGCTACAAGAAAGAGCAGCTTTTTTTATGAAGTTTTATTGCATTAGCCTCCCAATATACTATTTAAACTATATGGATAAGAAAAGTACTTTAATTATAGGGTGCGTTAATCCAAGAAGGATTAAGGCCCTTTTTGTTAACTTTTATTAAGCGAAAGATGCAGTTTAATAACCACCTTTGTCAATCGGGGCATTCCTCAGAAGGAGAGTGCTTTTTATTTGGCATAAATCTAATAAGAGAAATCTCTCAGTGTTGGTAGATATACCAGAATTAGGTTAATGTAAATATCCAGCAAATCAATTTTTTATTGTTAAATAAAAGTAATACTGAAATAATTGAAATTAACAAAGAATTAGTGAGTCGCTAAATTAACGATGGTGTGACGAGTATAAAAAATTAATAAAAGAAGAAAGATCCATATGCATAGGTTTTGTTAAAGTCTAGAAAATCCTGAAATCGCGAAATGGATCGGTACATAAGCGACCACTTTTCCAAGTAGCCGCCCTATGTTTTACCATGTCATTTAAATTGAACAAAGTGTCCAAAATGAACTAGTACTTAACTGGAAATCTTAGAAACAGTCTCATCAATGGAGAATATTAAATCACCAGTACGAATCAAAATTTCTTCGTTTACTTGCCCAAAATCCAAATAAATAAATCAAAAAATATATAGGGAACGAGTAGTAGATTTCCCAGTCGATTCTTTTGTAAAAATGAAAGTATTCAAAAATAGGGCTGCCTATAAAAGCCGTTACAAAAGCAAAAACAAACCCTTTTATGTAAGGAGATGCTTTAGGTTTATATTCTATCAATGAAATGATGATTACCGGAATTAGCGTCCAATCATAGGGAACGAAAGAAGGAATAAATGGAATCACTTCATAGTAATAACGCCATAAGCCAAGTTGAACTCCTACAAGATCAAAAAATGATGAAATTATAATTAATAAAAATGCTGTATACAAGAATCTGTTCTTACTCTCCTTTTTACTGAGAATAATCCAAATAATCCAGGGGATTACGGTTAAGAAAAGCCCCGTCCACCATTGAAATGAAAATATTACTTCATCTAACCATACTTGGGTTTTAAGGGAATGAGCTTTATCAGCTAGTTCGTACGCTTTATCGAGATCGGTAATTATTTTCATATTTTTAGTCACACCACTTTGGAGTTATTAATGATTAGTATGACCAATGGATAGAAAAAAACCAAGAATGTCTGAATTCAGGGGGAAATGTGCAGCTGAAGAGGTCTGTTAACTAATGATCGAGCTGCCAAACAAGGTTACATCTTCTTACTCGACAAACAGGGCAGGATTGTGGAACAAGGTACATACAAGTAGTGATAAAATAAACTTTGAAGAAATTGATTTAAAGAACACCAAATTTAAACTTGACTACGAATGAGTTAGTAGCAAGAGAGGAACGGACTAAATGACAAAAGAAATGATGGTACAAATAAAGGATTGTAAACTATTTGTAAAATTGGCTGGAGAAAATAATGGTAAACCAACAATCGTTATGGACGCTGGATATGGAGATTATTCAAAGGCTTGGGATTCAGTAATATCTGAAATCTCAAAGATGTCAAATGTTCTAATTTATGATAGAGCAGGACTTGGGAAGAGTGGTTCAAGCTCTAGCCCTAGAACAAGCCGTGAGATGATAAGAGAATTGAACCAACTTATTAATGCTACTCAAATAAAACCCCCATACATATTAGTAGGTCATTCATATGGTGGAGTTAATGCACGGTTGTATGCAACTGAATATCCTAGTGAAGTTTGTGGACTTATCTTGGTTGATTCTACTCCCGAAGATTATAGAGAAAGGTTTCTTCCAACGATGCCAGAAGAATTTCATCAGGCATACAACAAACAATTTGTTTACGAAGGTAATTTTGATGAATTTATGGAAAGTTTAAAACAGGTAAAAGAATCAAGAAGAAATTTAAATATACCTTTATTAGTCATTGCAGCAGGAAAAAAAGACCATTATTCAAAAGAATCACAAGAGTTATGGAATGAAATGCAGAGAGAGCTTCTCCAGATATCCTCAAATAGTGAATTCATTATTGCTGAAAATAGCGCTCATTATATCCAAAATGATGAACCAGAAGTAATAGTTAATGCGATAAAGAGGTTAATAGACAGTGTTTAAGATTAAATTGTGAAAGCTTTTACTTAAACTAACTGTACAACATTCCTATAATGGAAAATGGAGTTCCTCGAGCTAGAATGAGAGAGTCCTGAGCAGGCCAGTGAAAAGGAAAAACCAACTATAATAACGATATTTACGTCTGAAATACTTCAAATCAAATACTGAGAAAATCAGAGAAATTACGTGTTTAGTTGAAAACTAATTAAAAACAGACAGAAATCCTGTTTCTGTCTGTTTGAATTCTTAATATGAGTATGATTCTCCGTCTTCTGGTACTAAAACATTGGAGGAGATTCCTTTTTCATTAATAAAACTCTTCAATTCTTCCCTAGATAATGTCCAATGATTTAAAACTTCCATGTGTACCGCAATAATTTTTGCAGTAGGGGCTGCCTTATAGACTTCATAAACATCGTCTTTACCCATTACGAGAGAACCGCCTTCTAGGAATTGATTGTCCCCTGCATTGACAACAATTATTTCAGGTTGGTGTGTTTCGATTACTTCTTGAACAGAATCATACCAAACTGTATCCCCAGCAACATATAATGTTTTTTCTGTTTCGTTTTTGAAGATAACGCCGCACACCAGTCCAGCAAGCTTGAGGATTTTGCCTCTTCCATGCTCGCCCTTAGTCTTGATTAATTGGATGCCTTCAAAGACTGTATTTTCTTGTAAAACCTCTACATTTTTGAAACCAGCATTTCGAATTTCTGCTGCATCATCTTCGTTTTGGGAAAATATTTTTATTTCTTTTGGCAGTGCTTCTTTAGCAGCGTCATCCCAGTGGTCAGCATGCAGGTGAGTAACGATGACTGCATCAATATTTTGAATGATATTGTCAATGGATGTTGGCAAGCTTACCAAAGGATTGTTTTGATCTTGTCTTGGTGCATTTGGGAAAGGCGGGTAAGTCCCTTTTTCCGCTAACATTGGATCAATTAAAAACCTTTTCCCTGCGTATTCTACAACCATAGTTGCATTTCGAATTTGATGTATATTCATATTCATTAACTCCTTTTTGTTGAGATTTCCTTTGAACAATGTATATTCTATACTATACCTATTAACCGATACATAGATTAAATAAAGTCTTTTGTCCTTTTTACTTTATTAATGAAAGGAGTTAAAGAAATGTTAGATCGAACGGATATTCTTATCTTAGATGAACTATCGAAGAACAGCCGGCTCACGATGAAAGAATTAGGTGAAAAAGTCCATTTGACTGGGCCAGCTGTTTCAGCTAGAGTGCTGAAATTAGAGGATAGTGGAGTTATCGAGGGATATACCATTAAAATTAACCAGGTCAAATTGGGATTTTATATACATGCTTTTCTAACGATCATTACACAAGGCACTAACCACCAGCCATATTTATCGTTCATAAAAACGAAGGAACAATTTCTTGTGCGTAACTATAAAATCAGTGGAGATGGCTGTTATCTTCTTGAATGTAAATTCCCATCTAATGAAATAATGAATCAATATTTGGAAGAGTTAAACGAGCATGCTAACTATAAGTTAACGATAGTTATTAATAAATAGTCATCAATAGACAAACGGCTGCAAATGTTTTATAGCCAATTTATTGAAAAGCTTGAAGTATAGTAAACTCCAAGCTTTTTCATGTTCCTTCTAAGTTTCGATTCTCCTAATACAATTTAGTTACGATCCCAATTGTTCTGCAATAACTTTATAGTAATAACTAGGTCTATTTCTTAACCCAGTCGCCGTCATCATCTTTTTTATAGTCATTTTTCACAGCACTCCATGCCACTTTATAGGCAGTTTCTTCTTCATCATATTCCTCGGAAGCAGAATTGAAAGCCTCTTTAAAAATCTCTTGGGCATGGTGAGGCAGATTATCTTTTACTGAATCAGGCAGATCACTTAGAGAATCATAAGGCATATGAACTCCTCCTTTTAAATAAATAGGTTATACCTTACCTTTCCCAAAAAGGAATGCTTGAAAACAATAGAAATGCAATGCGAGGGTAATTGGTGACCGATTACAGCCTTTGAAATGGACCACCTCTGTAGGACCAAAGAATGACAGACCGTTTACCACTGCAATCCTTCTAGTGAAAATGATATAACTATATTTTGAGAATTAAATTGATTGATTTTCAATAAGAGCATTCTTCTGCAAACGGTCTAGATTCCCTTTTTATTACGTAGTAGATGCTTTTTGAAAGAAAATATTTTTAACAAATCGGGGTGTTATACAAAAAGGTACGCTTTATGAGCGCACCATTGTTTTTACGAATTGTATATTTCTCTGTTAATATTCACAATATCCTTATGTGATAATTCCCCTTCCTTTTTTTCTGCAACGAGCTCTGTAAACCGTTCCATCACCTTGTCTCGTAGTAATGGTGCTTTATCTTTATTTGCCTTTTTCAACGCTTCCTTAAGATCATTTTTTGTTAGCTCTGTGCAGTAAGCAGGAGTTCCTGGCTGTTGTCTCCAAGAGTCACTTAAAGAACCACCATCTACTGGGTCGAAGCCTAGATCGGATACTATGTCCATGACTACTTGTTTTTGTGATTGGTTATTACCAGCAACTGCCATAGCGAATCGTCCACTAGAATCCCCGGATTTTTCTTCATGTTCTAAAGTGTAGGCTAATAAGTTGTTGAAAGCTTTTATGATAGGTCTGCCTAATTGATTTGAAACCCAAACACTTTCAACCATCCCGTTCTCTATTTCTTCAATTTTACCGTCTCTAAAAAGATAATAATTTGAAGTATCTACAATAATTACTTCCTTCCCGACTTGATCGATAATGTTCCGAATGCTTGGCAGTGCCTTTATAGGGAGAGATATGATAAGAACTTCAATATTTTTAATTGCATCCTCTACAAGTACAACTGTTCCAGCAAGCTCTTTTCCTTCTAAACGTTCAATTCCTCGTGCATCTGCAATTTTGACATCATGTCCATTCTTAACTAATTTTTTCGAAATAATTGACCCAATTGGTCCAGCACCTATAATTCCAAATCTCATGATTGTTCCTCCTAAAGTATTTGTTTATAAAAGAATTATTGAGCTTAAAGTTACACAATCATATGTTTATCAAACGGTAAACACATATTAGATAATAAAAACGTATTGAGTATTTCTGTTACATATACTAGAATAAAATCATTTCTCATCTTTTTGAAGTAGGCAATAAAAAATGACGTAGTACATTTTTTTGTACTTAACAGTAGAAGGCAGGTGAAGACGGTGTCTAGGATATGTAAGGATGGATTTGATAAAGAGTGTATAAAGGAGCAAAGAGAATTTTACGGCATTGCTTATACCCAAAATATCCTCTCCGGACGTTGGAAATATGTAATTCTATGGTATTTAAAGAGCAAAGAGCGTCGCTATAGTGAAATTAAAGCCTTTCTATGGGATATTTCACAAGGGTCTCTTACAAAGCAACTTCGAGAACTGGAAACAGATGGTTTAATTAATCGCAAAGTTTTTCCAGAGGTTCCTCCTCGTGTTGAGTATTCACTAACCACAAAAGGGGAAGAATTAATCCCTATTATTGATTTGATGGAAGAGTTCGGGAAGAAGTTTGGGGAGCAGGCAGACTAACCAAAGCTCCCACATTCATTGGTTACAAGTTACCACTAATTCAAAACTAAATGGTTTAAGGTCGAGGCTGTCATTGTGGCAGCTTTTTTGTAATAACCAAGCTATTAGGTACAAAAAAATGTACTATGGCAACTTTTATTGCCCTCTTTTAAAAATGGAGAATTCGTTTTATTCTAGTGTCTGTAACAAAATTACTCCATACAACAAGTTGATAGGCAAAACGTGTTATATACAGATTCCGGACATATCAGTGTTTAACAGATGATTGGATGCATGGATCCATCCTTTTGTCGTCCGTTCTAGATAAATTCAGCCGGATAAAATGAGAGTAGGTCTCTTAAGTTAGATGGACAACTAAATAATGTGATATAGTTAGCTTGCTAAGTATATTTCAGTAGTGGAGGCACATCTATGAACGATAAGGTTAGATGCGATATTCGTGAGTCACTAGATAAAGTATCATCCAAAATGCGCAGAGACTATAGCGGAAATTTAAGAGAACTTAATCTTCATGTAGGGCAGGATAGATTACTAGCTCGTTTGTGGTTAGGTGATGGAATAACACAAATGCAACCATGTGAACATTTAAAGTGCGAACCCCTACGGTAACAAATATGGTTAAATCACTGGAGCTAAATGGATTCATATATCGGAAACGTGATATACAAGATGCAAGGATAATGCGAATTTATCTAACGGACAAAGGCAAAAAATTAGAGGAACCAGTTGATTTCATATGGAAACAGCAGCAAGCAAAATTACTTCATTCAATCTCACCGGAAGAACTCTTAATCTTAAGAGAACTAAAGAAGCGCATGGAGAGAAACTTGTTTTAAGTTTTCTCTATGTTGATAGTTAGCATACTAAATATAAATAGTTGCTATATCGTAAAAAGGTTATAAAATCCACTAAATTAGTTGCAAGCTAAATACTTTCTGGCTTTCAAATATACTGTAATATACTACGGCTCATTTGTTATTTGGGAGCTCTTTTAAAATAAAGGAGAAGAGATACATGGAGAAAAGAAAAGAGATGCAACTAGCATTACAAATGGTTTCTGGATATGGAGCTGAATTCAGCGCTTGGAGAATGCCTGGTACAGATCCAGCAGCCTATACAAGTATGGATAGGTATGTGGAGGGGGCTAAATTGGCTGAACAAGGAAAATTTCAAATGATCTTTATCGCGGATACTCCTGCATTAACGGTTGATTTGGGTCCTCATACTCCTAGTTTTCCTATGGATCCTATGTTAGCACTAATGGCTATAGCTAGAGAAACGAAACATATTGGTCTTGTTGCTACACTATCAACGACATTTAATTATCCATACAACATAGCACGTCAATTCAAAGCACTCGATGTTATAAGTAATGGACGTGTAGGATGGAATGCTGTCACCACATCCGAGCCATTAGCGGCAGCAAATTTTGGTAATCAGGTTGCCAATCGCAAAGAAAGATATGACATGGCTCATGAATCCATACAAGTTGTTCAAGCATTGTGGGGGAGCTGGGAATCAGACGCCTGGACGTTAGATGTAGAAGGTGGAAAATTTGCCGACATGGACAAAATTCAGCCTATCAATCTTAAAGGGCGGTATTATGCATCTCGTGGTCCTTTGCCAATCCCCCCTTCTGAGCAAGGTCAGCCAGTTATTTTTCAAGCAGGCGGAGGAAATGAAGGATTGGAATTGGCGGGTATGTACGCATCTGGTGTCTATGCAAATCCTTATGATATAGAATCTGCTCGTGAACATAGGCAAGCGCTTCGACAAAGTGCAGCTCGTTTTGGGCGGGATCCTGATGACATCAAGATGTATGCAGGTTTTATGTTTTCCATAGGTTCAACTGAAGAAGAAGGTTTAGAACGACGAAGACAGCTTATGAGTTTTAATCCTGAAGAGATTCCAAGTAGGGTAAGGTACCTTGGTTCAATGGTTGGATTACCACTATCGGTGAATTCGTTAGATATTGATCAACCTTTAGCAACTGACATGTTGAAAAATGCATACGCCAACCCTATGGATCCACGTTCCCACAGAGCCTTAGAACTGCTGCAAAAAGGTCTATCCATTCGAGATGTTCTTTCGCATGGGGTCATTAACTATCATCCAGTAGTTGCAGGCACCCCCGTACAAGTTGCCGCTTTCTTGGAAGAATGGTTTTTGGCTGGTGCATGTGATGGCTTCTCGGTTGTTCCGGATATAGCCTATGATGGAGTCGCTGATTTTGTGGAAAAGGTTGTCCCGATTTTACAGGAGCGCGGTTTGTTTCACAAGGATTATGAAGGAAAAACATTGCGCGAGAACATGGGAGTTCCTTATCAATACGGAAGGTTGATATAAAGAGAATTAAAACTTGAGTATCTACGCCACAATGGTTTGTGAAAATTATTCTATTAATTATTAATTTAGTTTATTTACAAGGAGATAAAAAAATGAAGAATAAATTTAATACGCGTGCCATTATGGCATCGTTGCTTATCTGCGGTTTCGTTGGTATGTTCAGCGAAACTGCCCTTAATATAGCAATGACTAATTTAATGGAAGTATTCCAAATTACGCCCGCAACTGCCCAGTGGTTAACAACTGGATTCTTGTTGACTCTAGGCATTTTAATGCCAATAAGTGGGTTGTTGTTACAGATGTTTACTACAAGACAGCTCTTCACAGGTTCGCTCATCAGCTTGATCGTCGGGACATTGATCGCAGCGATGGCTATCAATTTTGGAATGTTAATGTTCGCCCGAGTTTTACAGGCAGTAGGTATGAGCTTGTTGCTCCCACTCTTGTTCAATACAATTCTCGTCATATATCCGCTTGAAAAGCGGGGGGCGGCAATGGGGTTTGTCGGACTTGTTATCATGTTTGCGCCAGCAACCGGTCCGACCATAGGCGGTCTATTAATTGAGTATTTTTCATGGCATTATATCTTCTGGTTCTCGCTTCCGTTCCTGATTATAGGGATGTTGATAGGACTGAAGTATTTGGAAAATGTCACCGATGTCACGAAGCCTCGGATAGATCTGCTGTCTGTCGCATTGTCAACAATTGGCTTTGGAGGAGTTGTCTTTGGTTTCAGTAAAGCAGGCGAAGGATCTGAAGGATGGGGCAGTGTAGTTGTGCTTACTTCAATCATTGTTGGGCTTGTCGCGCTGGTGCTGTTCGTACTGCGTCAAATCTTAATGAATGATCCGATGATGAACCTGAGCGTTTTCAAGTATCCGATGTATGTCGTTGGGCTGCTTCTGGTACTGTCATGTATGATGATTATTATGTCGAGTATGATTATTCTGCCGATGTTTCTACAGACAGGTGCAGGGTTGTCTGTGTTTACTGCGGGACTCATGCTTTTGCCGGGTAGCGCTTTGAACGGTATCCTCTCCCCGCGAATGGGGCATTTGTTCGATAAATATGGACCAAAATGGCTAGTTATTCCCGGATTCGTGATTGTTTCAGTCATGTTATGGTTCTTCACTACACTTTCTCCTGCTTCTTCAGTGGCATTTATCGTGGCATTGCATATCGGTCTCATGGTTGGGGTAGGCATGGTATGGATGCCAGCTCAAACGAACGGGCTAAATCAATTGCCGCCGGAGTTATACCCGCACGGCACGGCAGTCTTAAACACACTGCAGCAGGTGGCAGGCGCAATTGGAATTGCTGTAGCAGTCAGCATCCTTACGGGTGGTATGGAGAAATACTTGCACGGCTCCTCAGATCCGACTAGGCTGAACGAAATAGCAAAAGCGATGACAGCAGGATCACAAAACGTGTTTTGGTTCACGATGATCATAGCATTAATTGGCTTGATTTTAGCATTTTTCATTCGCCGCGTAGTCAATCACGAGGAGAGATATTCGGCTCATTGATGTTTTCATAAATAACACCAGGGTTACTGAGAAAAATAATATATAAGTTGACCCTGTGTATTTAATTACTAAATCTTAGTGACATTGATGTTGTCACTAAGATTTTTCTAATAATAGTATTTTTAATGGAAAGCAGCGCTATTACACAGTACAAAGGTACTGGTAACTTATTAATAACTTTTTAACGGTCACTTCAAGGTGATCGTTTTTCCTATTTGACACATACTGCGTAGCAAAGGTATTCATTTTTTAGCCGACCGACTCTGTGTGATAATCCACTTAAATTAACGAACATTTAAGTTCAATTGGGTCATTTTAGCTAATAAAAAAACGCTGTAATCATCTTTTTAACGATTGCAGCGTTTCAAATTATTTAGTTATATTAGGCAGTGGTTTCTTCGCTGGCACGTTTATTTCCTCTGTAGATAAAATAAAGAGCAATGATCATAAATAGTAATGCAAAATAACGTTTCATATCTAAAGGAATGACTAAACTATTGAACCAGCCGAAATTGTCAATAACAATACCGATTACAAGCTGACCTATGATAACGGTAATATTGGTTGCAATAACCCCAATTTTAGGAACAGCAGCGATAATAAATAGTAAAAACAATACTCCTAAAAATACGGCGCTTAACTGCCATTTAGGTACTTCTAAAATAGCAAACACATTTCCATTACCAAAAAAGAGAATAAAAATAGCTAGAAACATTGTTCCAGTTAGAAAAGTTAAAAGTGTCGTTTCGATTGTTCCTGCTTTACGACTGAACGTACCATTTATAGCTGACTGTGCGCTTAATGTGATTCCACCTAAAAAGGTGAATAGAATCATTAATATTCCCATTCTTAGACCTCCTAGTATACTAAAACTAGTGCTATAACCATTGAGATAATGGCTAATATTTTTTCTTTATTGATTCTAGATTTCTTGCTTCCAAGCCAACCATAATGTTCAACTATCATACTCATTGCTAATTGGCCAATAATTACTGCAACCATAGTGATTCCGACACCGACAAATGGAACACTAATTACGATAGATGTTAAATAAACAACCCCCAAGACACCACCAAGTAGTGTCCATTTAGGTGCTTCAACTGCATAAGACAGTTTACCTTTCCCAAAGAAAAGCCATAATAATCCGAGGATGATTGAACCAACAAAGAAGTTATAAAAACTTGTTTCTAGCTTTCCTATCGTTTTCCCTAATTCACCGTAAATAGCTCCTTCAAAACTAAGCGCTGCCCCTGCTAATAGCGCTAATATATATGAGATGTAACGCATGGAATAAATTCCTCCTCCTGAGATCTTTATTTTTAGATATCTAGAATAATCGATATAACGTGTTATAAAAAAACAGAAATCAACCAACTCAGATTTCTGTTTTAAGATATTCAGCAAACTGACGAATGGCTTCTTCGTTTCTTCGGTAGTACGTCCATTGACCGTAACGAACAGATTCAAGAAGACCGGCTTTCTGCATCATATTTAAGTAGTGAGATACGGTAGATTGAGAAGCTTCGGCTTTTTCTTGAATGTCCCCTACACATACTCCCCCTTTATAACTTACCTCCTTTGGCAGGTGAGCGCCTTGTTTAGGAAAATGCTTCTCAGGATCCTTCAGCCACAGTAAAATGTTAAGTCTAGTTTTGTTTGATAACGCCTTAAAAACATCGATTGGTTCCATAGTCCATATTATATATCGAATTTTTTCGATAAGTCAATTAGCAGAAATAAGGTGCATTACCCAGGTAGTCTGGTCATTTCAGTGTGAAACAGCTGATGGGATCAAGGGTTACCTCTTATTGTTGGATCAATACTTTAGAATCTGGATTTAAATAATCTAGCCCGATAAATGTGAGGAGGTCTGTTTAATAAATTGACAACTAAATTTTAACCGTGATATAGTTAGCTTGCTAAATACCTTTTAGTGGTGGAGGAATATCTATGAATGATAACGTTGATTGCGATATTCGTCAGTCGTTAGATAAAATTTCATTCCAAATGCGTAGAGATTATAGTGAAAGTCTTAGAGCACTTAATCTTTATGTAGGTCAAGATAATTTGCTCTCTCGTCTTTGGTTAGGTGATGGGGTAACACAAATGCAGCTATGTGAACACTTAAAATGTGAACCGCCTACGGTCACAAATATGGTTAAATCATTGGAGCAAAACGGATTTATTTACCGTCAACGTGATAAACAAGATGCAAGGGTTATGCGCATTTATCTAACGGATAAAGGAAAAGAATTAGAGAAACCAGTTGAGTCCATATGGAAACAACAGCGAGAAAAACTACTTCATTCAATCTTACCGGAAGAACGTTTATTTTTAAGGGATCTTATGAAGCGTATGGAGAGAAACTTACTCTAAGTTTTCTCTGTGTCGATGTTTAGTATGCTAAATAATTATTTAGCAACCTAAATATATTAAATAGTACAATGCGCTTGTTATACGCGGCAAGTTAGGAAATCAAAAGAAGAACTGTCCAGATGATTAACCTTTAGCAAATTAGTTAGTAAGCTAAATATCAATTACTTTGCCTTATTTGCTTAGAGGGATTTATCTTAGTTTCTTTTAGTACTAGTAGAAATAAAGGAGAAGAGATACATGAAAAAAAGAAAAGAAATGCAACTAGCACTACAAATGGTTTCTGGATACGGAGCTGAATTCAGCGCTTGAAGAATGCCTGGGACCGACCCAGCAGCCTACACAAATACGGATAGTTATGTGGATGGGGCTAAATTAGCTGAAAAAGGAAAATTTCAAATGATCTTCATCGCCGATACCCCTGGATTATACAATGACTTAGGCCCTCAGACTCCTATGTTCCCTATGGATCCTATGTTAGCTCTAATGGCTGTTGCCAGAGAAACGAAACATATTGGGCTTGTTGCTACCCTCTCAACGACATTTAATTATCCATATAATTTAGCACGTCAGTTCGAAGCACTAGATGTTATAAGTCATGGTGCGTGAATATTCCGAAAGTCGTTCTGTTAAAGCGCCTTTCACAGTGAAGAAAGTAAAGGGATGGAAAGATCATATTGAGGATCATCTTGAAAGAAGCAAGTTGCCCTTCATGTTCGAGTATTTAAACAAACAAGGATTTGCAAAAGGTTAGCTATTCCAATGCTTCGTTTCTAATTTCAAGCCATCTATTTATATGAACAAGCCAAAAAGCATGTTAGCAATTGGAGTTATTACTGCAGAAACAGAGGAAGAGGCAAACTATTTGGCAGGTCCAGTGGAGTTAATGTGGGCAAGAATGGAAACAGGTTAACGGGATCTTTCAATTCTAACAACGGAAGAAGCAAATACGTATGTTTATACACCACAGGAAGAGGAAGCGCGTATTCATCTACTAGGGCTACTTTTGCCAATCTCTTTAACTTTTCAGCAACATTGGCTACACTTCCAATAACTACTAGCAGAAGCGTTTGATCTTAAATCTAACTAGCTAACAAGAATAGAATGAAAAGAAGGTGTTATTAATGACAGAGAAAAAACAACTTAAAATTGGTGGAATTATAGATGGATTAGGCTGGAATTACATGGGTTGGCGTCACCCAGATATGCCAGTTAATGCCAGTGAGAGCATTGATTACTATGTACAAAAAGCGAAAAGATTAGAAGATGGAAAGTTTGACATGATCTTTTTAGCTGACGTCAGCCATATTGGACCTGGGATGATCCCTCATTATCTTAGTATGTTTGAAGGTGTAAGTATTCTATCTGCCTTAAGCATGGTGACACATTCCATTGGGCTTACTGCCACAATAGCAACTTCCTATGCGGATCCATTCACGGTTGCCCGTCAAATGGCTTCTCTTGATAAAATTAGCAACGGCAGAGCAGGTTGGAATGCCGTCACATCCAATCCAGGAGGACTAGCGAATTATAGCCGCACTCATCTTTCTAAAGCAGATTTGTATCCAATGAAAGAAGAATTTCTAGAAATTGTCGAAGGTCTTTGGGACTCCTATGAGGATGATGCATTTATACGAGATAAAAAAAGCGGAGTGTTCTTGGATCCACAAAAAATGCATGCTCTAAATTATAGAGGAAACTATTTTTCAGTGGATGGTCCGTTAAATATTAGCCGTTCCAGACAAGGAAGACCGGTTATTTTTCAAGCCGGCACTTCTCCGGATTTCATGAATATTGCTTCGAAGCATGCCGAGGGTTCATTGGTTAATGGGGACGATTTTGAGTATGCGAAAGCATTCAGTCAGGAACTAAAGAGAAGGGTGAAATTAGAAGGTCGTTCACCTAATGACTTTTTAATCATGCCTACCCAAAATCCTATTGTCGGACGGACAGAAAAAGAAGCAGAGGAAAAATTTCAAGAGCTGCAGTCACTAATGCCTATCTATCGAATACCAAAACCGAAATTTTTTGGTTCGGCAGAAAAAGTAGCAGATCAAATTCAACACTGGTACGAGGCAGGGGCGATGGATCTATTACTTATAAGACAGGAGCTTCCTTCAGGATTTGATGACTTTATTGATTTAGTCGTCCCTATCCTACAAGAAAAAGGAATTTTCCGTAAAGAATATGAATCAAACACGTTACGCGGGAATTTAGGATTACCATATCCAGAAAATAGATATTCTATCTGATTAGGAAGAGCCTGGAACTGAAGTGAATAGATTACACTTTGATTAAACAGAAGAGAGGTGTGACCAATGAAAATGGAGGACTTTATCCTCACTTGTATAAAAGAACACCCTGGAATAAGCGCAAAGAAGATTGTTTCATGTTTGGATTCAAAAACAAACAATTTATCAGGAACGGAAGAAACGAGTTCGCAAGCTTTTATTTTTAAACAATTACGCACCCTGAAGAAAAAAGGGAATCTTCATAACAGTGGTGATCGCTGGTACTTTATGAATCGCAATATAGGGTAATTGGCATTTGATCGTTTTTCATTCATTTGAATTAAGTAACTATTTAGCATACTAAATGTATTTATTTACTTAGTAACCTAAGTATTGAATGTTTCTATATAAACTATCTGTGATAAATCGAATGATCTATTCCAAAAAATAGTGTACGAATGCATGCCTTCTAAGTCATCTCAATTTAAATCATTGATTCTTCCTGTTATGATAAAAAAAATTATTATGTAATAACCTTTTGTATGAGGTCGCATAACTATACTAGTCAAACACATCCAAGCTTCATCCAACTAGTAAATTAAGAAGAAAGAAGTGGTTATTCCATGCCAATAAATAGACCGACAAAATCCATCAAAGATATATGCTTTTCCGTCCTTGACCTTGCATCCATTGTGCAAGGGGGGACGCCTAGCCAATCCTTCCAACATTCGATAGAGTTAGCACAGTTAACGGAAAAACTAGGCTATAAACGGTACTGGTTAGCGGAGCATCATAATATGCCTGGCATAGCAAGCTCTGCAACATCTGTCGTCATCGGCCATGTAGCGGCGCATACTTCTACTATTCGTGTAGGATCTGGTGGAATCATGCTTCCAAACCATTCCCCACTGGTGATCGCGGAGCAATTCGGTACCCTCGAAGCGATGTTTCCAGGCCGAATTGATTTAGGATTAGGGCGTGCACCGGGAACGGACCAACGAACAGCCCATGCCCTTCGTGGGGCAAACTACACCAATGGCGATGATTTCCCAGAACAATTAGAGCAACTGCAAGCCTATTTTCAAGGTTCTGGACCAGTACGAGCCATCCCTGGTGAAAGAGCAAATATCCCTATTTGGTTGTTAGGTTCTAGTGGGTTTAGTGCAAGATTATCGGCACAACTCGGGATGCCGTTTGCTTTCGCCAGTCATTTTTCACTTGAAAACACACTACCAGCCCTGAAATTGTATTACGAGAACTTCCAACCGTCTGAGGATTATAAGGAGCCTTACGTAATGGTAGCAGTAAACGTTATCGTGGCAGAAACAGATGAGGAAGCAGAATTGCTCGCCACTTCCATCAAACAAAGCTTCCTCAACATGATGAGGAATACGCCAACACAGTTGCAACCACCAGTAAAGAATTTGGATGAGCTCATGAGCCCATATGAAAAGGCCGTTTTAGAAAAACAATTAGGTTCCACGATCATCGGAAGTCCTATCAACGTAAAGAGAAAGCTGGAATCCTTCTTAGATGAGACAAAGGCAGATGAGATCATGGTGAGCACAATGGTCTATGACCACAAGGCCCGACTCTACTCCCACCAACTACTGGCTGAAATAATTGGGTTATAGGTGGGGAATAGTTTTAGGTTGCGAAATCTAAACACATTTGCGACCTGGACTGCTCAACAAACTGGAACTATTGTTGAAGACATCTTCTCCGTTTATTAGTAAATGCGCATAATTTACAGAAACATTTGCTACACAGTACAATTTAGATTTCACCTAACTAAGAGACGTTCATATTAGACTTTATACTGCGTAACACCGATTGTTAATATTGTGGAAAAAAGTAACAACAAATACTTATCTTCTGGTATGATTTTAGTATAAAGAATTATGATATGTGAACGTTTTCACTTTATGAAGTAGGTTAAATATAGGCAGGAGATAAAAATGAAACGAGGAACCACAGTTTTGAAATCCCAAATAGATACGGAAGTTTTCTTTGGAAGGTATTTAAGCCATTTTAATTAGTTTTCTAGAAACAGCACACCAGTCATGTTGAGTGTGTGGTGTTGTTGGAGCGAGTTTGATAATCATGAAACTGAGCGGAAAAGCGAAATTGTATAAGCAATAACAGATGTTAAATATTACCATGCCATTTTAGAAGAACAGATCTGTTTAGCTAAATACACAAAGCTGCCTCTATCCCGAGTTACAACCCTAGGGACTGCCTTTGAGCCTTTGACAGCGGCGTTTCAAAATATCATAAATGGTGGTGGAGCTACAAGCGGATTATATCAAGTAACAATTCCAAAAGGTGGACACCTAGCAGAATTTAAAATGAATCTGGATACTTAGGAAGTGTTTTGAAGGAAAACGGTGCAGTAGGTGGTGGACAGGCCGTGTTTGAATCCTCTTGTCTGCAATCCAGGAATGCTGTTTATGGTTGCAACTCTAGCGACCATTGATAAAAACTGTTAAAGGGATTGAAAAGCGCTAGCAGAGATGTAGGCGATAATTTAGCAAAGGAACGAGACTTCAAATTATTATTGGGCGAGCTCTTAATTATAAACAGAAAAGAAAGTTTCAAAGAGAACAGAGCAGACTATGAAACAATTTATTGAAAAGCAGAGCGATTACATCCGACCTTTCGTTGAAAACAATACAGTTAACAAACAAACTATATAATTCAGCCAATAGAACTCATTTTTGATAAAGAGAACATATACATTGGACCGACAGAAGTGCAATAACAATTGCTTTATGTTTGATATGACAAGAGGTGTTTAATATAGAGTCTTTCATAGATTTATTTAAAAATCGATATTTTATTACTTTACTTTTATTTACAATAGCCACACCACTTTTGGGTAGTTGGTTTATCAGTTCAGAAACTTTTGTATGGTTTGAAATAACCACTTCAAACGATTGGATTAGTTTTTCTGGTAGTTATCTAGGAGGGATTATAGGAGGATTATTTACTTTACTAGGTGTTCTATTAACTCTAAAGAGACAAAATGAACAATACATAAAGACACAAGAAAACCAATTAGAACAAGATAAAAAGGTAAGTACCTACCAATTTGAAAATACTTTATTTAGACTTATTGATTTACAAAACGAAAGCATAAATCATCTAAAGCTAGAGAACCATGTTGGTGAATGGGTTGTTGGTAAACAAGCTTTTGATTGGCTGACTTCTGAGGTAGAACAGATTAAAGATGAGATATTAATTGAAGATTTTAAAGAATATGGTATAAAAATTGACGAACAAATTGGTTATCATTTAATTAAAAAAGCTTATGGTGAGATATATAGTAAATACGGATACTCACTCGATCATTATATTCGAAACATAATTTTTATATTGAAATCTATAAAAACAGTTGAAAGCCATCATTTGAAAGAAAATTACTTGTCTATACTCAAAGCCCAATTGACACAATCAGAACTACAAACGATTTTCTATATTTCTATTTCTATTGATGAAATGGAAGAGCTTCACTCTTTATTAAAATCAACATCGTTTTTTAGTGTATTATCAAAGTCATTAATCCATGAAGACTACCACCTTGAAATTTTTAACAATTTAGATAAATTTAAAAACAATCCGCTTGATGAAATTTCATTATTTCTAGATTATGACTTTCCCGAAGATGATAGCGAGGTAGAGGAATTCCTTAGAGGAATTGAAGAATTTCCTGATGGCGAAAATCAAAAAAAATATACTTAAAAACCTTTTTATTTTTGTATTGTAAAATACAGATCAGTACCTGATATTACTTAAAAACGAAATATCTTAGAAGAAAATCATACATAGTGAATAAATGTACTTAAATTATATGGTAGCTTATTTTTAATTGGAGCTATGAAAAAGAACAATGTGTGTACTGCTGCGTAGTACAAAGATACTATTCCACAATCAAGCGCCACTAAGACCCTAAGCCAAATTCCTCCTAAGGAGGATTAGGCTTTTTAGATGGTACATCCTTGTGGCCGTAATCAGGTGACCAGCCTATTGATTGAGTTGGCCCTAAGGTATGTTTTGGGGATCAGAGGGAACGACTTTTTAAATCCCTCGAAATATAGAAAGCTCGTTTATGAAAGAATTCCAATTACATGTTGACAGAGTAATCTCCAAAAGAGTATAGTATGTTCATAACTTAATATTACCAATTATTTCTTATCCAGAGAGGTGGAGGGACTGGCCCTTTGAAACCTCGGCAGCGGACTTTTTATAAGTACTGTGCCAATTCCAGTAGCATAATGCTACAAGATAAGAGGAGCGATTTTTAATTTGTTTATTATGCCCTCTTCTTATTTTGGAAGAGGGTTTTTGTGTTTTTACATTTATTAAGGGGTGATTTTATTGTCAACGGTAAAAGCAAATAATGAGTTATTGAAGGCTATTGAAGTGTTGCAAAGCAAAACATGGGTGGATCTTACACATACTTTCGGTCCAGACTCGCCACATTTTTCGGCCTTTGAGGATGCTGAGTTTAAAACACTATTCACACATGATGATGGCTTTTTCGCACAGCGGTTTAATTTTCCCGGACAATATGGAACCCATATTGATGCACCGATTCATTTTGTTCGCGACAGGCGTTATCTGGAGGAACTGGACTTAAAGGAGCTCGTTCTGCCTCTTGAAGTGATTGATAAATCGAAGGAAGCGGAAGAAGATAATGACTTTGTCTTATCCGTTGACGATATCCTAACGTTTGAAGCAACGTATGGAAAAATAGAGGCGGGTTCATTTGTGGCTTTGCGTACGGACTGGAGTAATCGCTGGCCTGACAAGGAAGCATTCGAAAATAAAGATGAAGAGGGAAATAGCCACAGTCCTGGCTGGGGAATAGATGCCTTAAAGTTCTTATTTGAAGAAAGAAAGATTAAGGCCGTTGGACACGAGACATTTGATACGGATGCAGCGATCGATGTACGCAAAAACGGTTCACTAATTGGAGAATATTTTGTCCTTGACCAGGATACCTACCAAGTTGAACTTTTAACGAACCTTGATAAGCTGCCAGCTAAAGGGGCTGTCATTTTCAATATTAGCCCTAAGCCTGAAAAAGCAACTGGATTTCCTGTACGTTCGTTCGCTATTCTGCCATAAACATAGCTAGTTTAGCTGCAGCTTTTAAACTATTAAAATTTAAGGGAGAGATTACAATGACAAAGACATTAATTAAAGCACCATTCAGAGCAGACCATGTGGGAAGTTTATTACGGCCAGAGCGAATTCATAACGCTCGAAAAGAATATCAGGAAGGCAGCATTACGGCAATTGAGCTACATAAAATTGAAACTGAAGAGATCAAAAAAATCGTCGACAAGCAAATTGAAGTTGGCCTACAAGCTGTGACAGATGGAGAATTCCGTCGCAGATTCTGGCATACAGACTTTTTAGAGCATTTGAATGGGGTAGAGGGTTATATTCCGGAGCATGGGTTTAAATTCAATGGCGAGGAAACCGAAAGATACGATATACGTGTTATTGGAAAAATCGCCTTTAACCAGGACCATCCACATATAAAAGACTTTATCGAATTCAAAGAAATTGTTGGGGACCGGGCTGTTGCAAAGCAAACGATCCCTAGTCCAAACCAGTTGTTTAATGCAGGAATCCGCAACCAAGACATCTACCCGGACATTGAAGAATATACAAAGGATATTATTCAAGCATACCGCGATGCCATCAAAGCCTTTTATGATGCAGGCTGCCGTTACTTACAGCTAGATGATGTATACATCGCTGGCCTAAATGCACCGCAAATTCCTTTTAATGATAGCGGCTATTCCCGTGAAGAATTAATAGACTTAGCTTTACGTGTAATCAACGGCGTATTAGAGGATAAACCAGAAGATTTAACTGTAACCACTCATCTTTGCCGCGGTAACTACCGATCTACCTGGGCATTTGAAGGCAGCTACGCCAAAATTGCTCCAACCTTATTTGCAAAAGAAAAAGTAAACGCGTTTTTCCTAGAATACGATGATGACCGTTCCGGAGACTTCGAACCACTGGATTACATTCCAAATGGCGGTCCAAGAGTGGTGCTGGGTGTATTCACCTCAAAACATGGCCAATTAGAAGAGAAGGAAAACATCAAAGCTCGTGTAGAAGAAGCAACAAAATATGTACCATTAGAGCAATTATGCATCAGCCCGCAATGCGGCTTTGCTTCCACCCACCATGGAAACATCCTAACCGAAGAAGAGCAATGGGCGAAACTAAAATATATTGTCGATATCTCTAAAGAGATTTGGGGATAAAGGTTTGAAGCGGACACCACGAAATGGGTGTTCGCTTTTTTATGTTGGGACGGTCGGTGTGGCGGGATTGTTACTAATCGATTTAGATTAAAGTTAAACAACTTGGCCCCATTCCAATAAGAGATTCTTATTGGAAGTGTTATGGGTATGCTCATTTGCACCTTTTAATTTATTTCTATAAATGATAAGTTGTAAAAAAGATTATGGGAGTTGCCAGGCGGGATCATGAAGAGATATATGCTAAAGAATAACTTTAGAGGGTTAAAAAAAGGTACACAATTCTTTTTGATAGTCGAATCTGAATTTATAGGAGTCAAAGAGTTTGTCCTGGGAACAACAGATTTATCAACCAGAATATCAATCAATGAAGCTGAACTATATAAAAACTTTATTCAATTGAATAGAATCGAATGAAGAGAAGCAATGTGAGTGTGCTGTATTGTTTTGATAGAGACAAGGGACCGGTTACTATGCTGAATAAATACCAATTCTACAGTATAGCAGGCTATTTTAGCCAGGGCTCAATATTTAGATAAAAACTAGTGCGGCAGTCAAACAACTGCCGCAATTTTAATGTATTTTAAAGTGTTTCGCTATGTCAACAAATGGGCATCCTGCTGCGTGTTCCTTTTAATCCAAAAGGTTTCTAATGGTATTAAAAAGGAGTCTTTACCTTTGGAAAAGAAGAAGACCATTACTATGGGAAAACATTAGAAAAGCTACGCAGAAGTCAGTTGCTCAGCCAGGAAGATCTAGCTGAATACAGCAAACTAGACCGAAAAACCATCAGCAATTTAGAAAGAGATACTTCCACCCCTTCTTTAGATACGATCTTCAACCTGGCCGTTGCCTTGGGGAAAAAGCCATCAGAAATGATAAAGGAAATAGAAGAAATACAAGAAAATGCATAATATTTAATAAAGGCTCAAAAGAAGTCGAGGAGTTAATGGAATTACATAAGAAGATTAGATTAAATCAAAAAAACGTCTAATCCTTATTGGAGGATTCTATGTATTCAACAGAATATATAAATTGTATCCAAGAAATAAAAAGAAACAGACCGAACGGATTTATTTGGTGGATGGTACGGTAATATGCGGCTAGGTATAATTGTAGCCAAGTGTATCTAATCTATCCAAAGTTCAAAGGCCATCATACAATGGAAAATCCATTTGCCGAATATCAGATACCAGTGATGGGAGATTTGGAAGTCAAAATTACAGTCGTTCAAATGTATATCCATGAAGAAGGACTTGGAGCAGACGAGCTCGGGAAAATAGTAAGAGAGAGAGGGTGGGGCTTGGGGACAGGAATGATTTCCCTGAATCTCTTGATAGGACTGGACAGGTTTGTCCCTGAATCTCTTCCTCTTAAGCTAAGCGAAACTAGTGATTAATATGATATTGCCTCAGGTTCAAAGTGACAGGCACTTCAAAAGTACATTTGTCCACAGGTGGTGCCTGTCACTTTTATTAAGTAAAAACGAGTTTAATTAAGAAACGATAGAACACTCACAAATGTTGATTTACCAATGTTTGTGGGTGTTTTTTGTTTTGTGGGGAGAAGGATGAAAAAGGTGGGTTTTGAAATCATTTTACACATTTTTTACACAAAGAATTTTCATAAATAATCTTATTTTTCTTTGTTATAGTATGAAGATATATAAATGTATTTTGAAATTTTCATTTATTTAAATGAGTTAATATAATTTAAATGGTAAACTGGAAATAAGTAGGTAATTTATACTAATGAGATATAAGTGAAATGAATGAACTACTATTGAATTGTTGAAGTGAAGTTTGGAGGTATTATATTGATTATTGGGAATCGCAAAGGTGTAGAAGTAATTGAAAACCCAAACACACGAGAACCTTTAGAAGAAGGAGAAAAGTATTTTAAAGAAATAATCTGTTCTTCAAATATTTTTGACGGTTGGACACTTTACGAACAACCTATTATTAATTCAATGCACCCTGATTTTATTCTATTACATCCTGAAAAAGGAGTAATAATAGTTGAGGTAAAAGACTGGCATTTACAATCACCTGCATATAGTAATGATGGAAAGGTACTTGGAACTAATGGGAAATATATAAACAAAAACCCAATATCCCAAGTGCGCGCATATAAGGATATGATTCTTAAGTATGAATTAGATGAGTTCTTAAATGCTAATGAAAAATATCCTGATATTTCAGCAGCAATGGTATCTACTGTAATTTACTTTCATATAGCTTCAAGAGAAAGGGCTATAGAGTTTTGTGGCAATCCAAACCATAAGTATTGCTTGGTTTGGACAAGAAATGAATTAGATTATTTATGTGAAACTCCTTATCCAAGAAAAGATGATTATATTTATCCAAAATTTTTATTCTATGAAAGATCTTTATTCGCTAAAGATAATGAACAAACGCTACAAAAGCTAGTAAAGAACCTAGAAAACGTTCTGAGACCCAGTGATTATGCAATAGAAAGAAAACTACCAATAACTCTGTCTACTGAGCAAAAGCGGTTGGTTGAATTAAAAAGTGGAAGTATCAGAAGATGGAGTGGGGTTGCTGGCTCAGGAAAGACATTGATACTAGCTACCAAAGCAACGGAAGCAATAAAGAAAGGACAACGAGTACTCATTTTAACATTTAATATCACACTAAGACACTATATTAGAGATTTATGTAGTCAGCAGCATGGTCATGAAAATAGAAGGTTATTAAAAGCAAATATAACCATAGCACATTTTCATGGTTTTCTAAAAATCTTATTAGCTGAACTAAAGCTCTCAGCTCCAAAAGATGATGTTGAAAATTATACTATTAATGTAATGAATGCGATTAGTGATGAAATAAATGTTAATTTTCCAGGCCATTTAAAGTATGATTCTATATTTATTGATGAAGGACAAGATTTTAATGGTGATTGGATCCGTTTTTTAAAACAGTTCTATACAAATAATGGTGAGTTACTTGTTTTCTATGATCAAGCACAAGATTTATATAAACAGAGTTTATGGATAACGGACCCTATTCAGATAGAAGGAATCGGTTTTAAAGGACAACCTGGCAATTTAAAAATATCCCATCGGCTTCCACAGAGTATTGTTTCACAAATTGATATACTTAGAAATCTACTTGACATGGAAAATCAAGAAAAAATCTTAACGATGAATTCTCAACAAGATTTATTTACTCGAATAAATTGGCAAAATATATCTGCTGACAAGAACAGAGCTCAGGTAGTAGAGAAAAACATAAGAACGATATTATCAGAGGGTATCAGTACGATAGAAGATATAACTGTTATTACAATGAAAGAGGATACGGGAATTGAGCTGGTAAATTATTTTGAAAGCTTACATGTAAAGACTTCTCATGTATATGATTTATCTGGGCAAAAAGATTATAACGAGAGAAGGAATGAAAAATGGAGATTTCAACCTGGTAAGGGACGTTTGAAGGTTTGTAGTTATCATAGCTATAAAGGTTGGGAAAGTTCACATATTTTTTTACTTTTAGAGGGCATTGGAGATGATTTAAAAAGGAAAGAAGAACTACAAAATGCTTTGTTCATAGCGATTACACGAGTGAATGCTTTTTCTGATTCAAGAAGTTTCCTATGTATTAATAATTGTCCGGACTTTAATTGGTTAGCTCCTCATTTTAATGGTGAATAGTAAAAAATTATGCAATATCTTCTGATACCCGAAGAAACATCTATAACATATCACCTGAATTATTGTATCTTTCAGGAACATTCTATTTGGATAAAGGTTTTGATATTTTCAAAAATTACAAAGTAAGGAGGAACCCAATGTGTATATCCTTTCTGAAAAGGAGTTTGAAGATATATTAGTTATACACCCTGAATTAATTGAAGATGGGCTAGTTCTTCTGGAAAGACAGGGACAATTGGAAAATAGACGTACTGATTTAATCTTCGCTGACAAAGACAGCAACCTCTTATTAACCGAGTTAAAAAGGGATATTATTACAATGGAGAGCGTGGAACAGATATTAGATTATAGAGGTAGGTTGAAGAAACAGGTTGATAAAAACATTAGAGCTATGTTGATTGGGCAAGAAGTTCCTGGTGACATACAAGACATTTGTTTGTCTAATAACATAGAGTGGAAAGAGATTAGAACGGAAGAGTTATTCAATTATTTGATGGAAAATGACCCCAACTTGTATCAATCTATTTTTATTGAAGGAAAATTATATAAAGAGGCAGTAGGAGTTCCTAGATTGAGTTTTCAAGATTACTTGAATGCAACATCATCTCCACTTGGTGGCCCATACACATCTTATCAATTCTTTGCACCAATAGATGCAAGCCCTGGATTAAGTAATAATAACAAAGAAAATCAATTAGTAGCTAATGAGTTTATGAACCTAATCAAGAACCATCATTTTAATAGAAGATTGTTCCAAGGTATAGTTCATATAAAAAGATTGGACGAACCGCCTGAATGGAGTGTAACAGCTAAAGGGGCGTGGCAAGGGTATGTAGTTCATTACAAATTAACAAGCAATCAACGTTCTATCCCTTGTGAAATTTATTTAGGAACAATAGGGTATCGCGGAAACAAATCAACATTTGCTGATGAAAAATCCAGATTTCTAGTTACTAGAATTGGAAAGGGTAAGAAACAAATAACAACACAATACGGTTTTCATAAATATTTGAACACCAATAAAAAAGAACTCCTTCCCTATTATGAACTAAAGTTTAATGCAAAAGGATTACCAAAAAAATATTGGGATGATGTATATCGGTTATTAAATGATAACGGTTACCAAGTTGAAGACCTCAATGGCAAAAATAATAAAATACTTTGGCTAGGAAAAATAGGATTATCTGAAGATAGTGATCAGCAGGTGGGAAATTTACTAAAGGGATTGTTTGCTATTACTATATTAAAAGCCCATTATAAAGGAAAGGAAAAAGGATATGTGTTTGATTTTCTACAATAATATACTCAAGCCTTACATATAAAGAAATGAAAAGAGAAAGGGCGTGTTTTCCTTGTTATTTGAATTAGATGTCATTGATGCCGTATGCCAAGATTTAGAAGAAAGGGGTTATGTGATCATAAATCGAAAGAAAGAAATTAAACATTCAGGAAAGGATGTAATAGCTAAGAAAACTAACTCTAACAAGGACTTAAGACTTTTTATAGAGGCCATAGGGGAAACCAGTTCCGATTCTACTTCAAAAAGATACGGTAAACCATTTGATAGAAGTCAAATAAAGGTTCATATATCGGAACTGCTATTTGCCACAGCTGAAACACTCTCTATGCCCAAGTTAGATGAATACATATACAAGACAGCCATTGCAATTCCAGATAATAAAGATCATCGAGAATTTATAAACAAAATTAAACCCTTTCTTGATTCTTTAGACATTGCAGTATTTTATGTAAAAGGAGAAAGAGTGTCTGAGATTATAAGTAATAGGGAAGTTTAAATTCAACAACAGAGAGCATTTTTTAAAATTAACTAAGCATCCATAAGCAATACTCATTAAACAAAAAGTAACTCACCCTGCCCGCTAAGTAGTGTGAGTTATTTTTTTCTTAAACGTATTTAATTAGCCACCACATACTGCGGATAATTAAGACTGATGCCAGTGTTCCCGCACCGACACCTTTCATATATCATAAACCAAATCAATTTCGATTTAAACTGAGCCTACTATTCTCAAAAGTTTCAACCGTCTGTTTCTCTTCTCCTCCCGCAGTTCCCTAAGCACGTGAGAATAATGCTTATAAGTCGTTTCGATAGTGCTATGTCCCAAACGCTCACTTACATAATTAATGTCAACTAGTTTAGTACTTGAAGCAAGATCAATCGGTTCTCAAGAGTTGTTTGACGAAGTGGACTATCCACATTATGTTCATTTCACGATGTTAGAAAAAGACGGTCAATGGTAATTTTGACGACATGTAAAAATATTACATTATTAAAACTTTTTATACTTATTTACATTAGCGGCAGCGTAATCAACTGCCGCTTTTTATTATGGATTTCAAAAATGTTGCACTGGTGGTAGCAGAGGGACCCATTCTAATAAGAGAATCTTTTATTGGAAGTGTTATGAAGCAAGGGTATGCTCATTTGCACCTTTTAATTTATTACTATAAATGATAAGTTATAAATGGGAGTTGCCAGGCGGGATCATGAAAAGATATATGCTAAAGAATAACTTTAGAGGGTTAAAAAAAGGTACACAATTCTATTTGGTAGTCGAATCTGAATTTATAGGAGTCAAAGAGTTTGTCCTGCGAACAACTGATTTATCAACCAGAATACCAATCAATGAAGCGGAACTATATAAGAACTTTATTCTATTGAATGGATGTAATGAAGAGAAGCAATGGGAGTGTGCTGTATTGTTTTGATAGAGACAGTGGCTCGGTTACTATGCTGAATAAATGCTAATTCTATAGTATAGCAAGCTATTTTAGCCAAGACTCAATATTTAGATAAAAACTATTGCGGCAGTCGACATCTGCCGCATTTTTTATGTATTTTAAAGGGTTTCCTTATGTCAACAAATGGTCAGCCTGTTGCGTGTTCTATTTAGTCCGAAAGGTTTCTAATGGTATTAAAAAGGAGTCTTTACCTTTGGAAAAGAAGAAGACCATTACTATGGGAAAACATTAGAAAAGCTACGCAGAAGTCAGTTGCTCAGCCAGGAAGATCTAGCTGAATACAGCAAACTAGACCGAAAAACCATCAGCAATTTAGAAAGAGATAATTCCACCCCTTCTTTAGATACGATCTTCAACTTGGCCGTTGCCTTGGGAAAAAAGCCATCAGAATTAATGAAAGAAATAGAAGAAATACAAGAAAATGCACAATATTTAATAAAGGCTTCAAAAGAAATCGAGGAGTCTATGGCATTACATAAGAAGAATAGATTAAATCCAAAAAACTTCTAATCATTATTGGAGGATTCTATGTATTCAACAGAATATATAAATCGAAATGTATCCAAGAAATTAAAAGAAATAGAAAAGAGAGGCCTAACGGACTTATTTGGTGGATGGTACGGCAATGAGGGCACTGTAACCTCCGGATGTTATATATCTTACTCTGTCCCTGATGATCCTTGGCTTTCTTAGTTCCTATAACCAACATGTTTTTACCACAACATGGAGAAGGGATCCTTCCCGCACCCTAACTAAAGACCCAAGTAAGAATGTTTTCAATCAGCTGATATGCCGATACAATAACCATATACTTTTTGGTGGGACGTCTCCCGTATAAACTGTTGGCGCAGTTATACATTATGGGAGGCGTCTTTTCGATTCCCCGGAATTATAGATGTCGAAACGCTTCGAATCATATATGGAAATTATAATCGACTAATTCTGGACAGCAATAGTCTCAACTTTCACTAATTTAAGAATCTCAAAAACACTACATACTATATTGATAAGGTAACTACTGCCTAGATTAAAGTTATTAACCATCATTCAACATTCCCCAGACCAACACATAACACACCTCAAGACAACAAACATACCCCGTCCCGTGAACCATCTCTGTGAAACAAGATTCTTCGAGGCATCACTGTGACCAGGAGTTAGGTTTGTAGCGGACACCAATAAAAGGGTGTTCGCTATTTTATGTTGAAAGGATATTGTTACTGATCGATTTGATTAAAAGTTAACCAACTTGTTTCCTTGTTAGAACAGTTACTTACATTTTTTATGATAATATTAAAGTACTGGTTTTTTCAATACAAGTTGAAATAGAGGAGGAAGAATTGAAGTCTAATATAAACATAGTGTTTGTATTATTGTTATTTCTTTTGTCGACATGTGGTTCTAATAATGAGGATGCAGTAGAATCAGGCGCAAAGAAACCAGAGGTTAATGGAACAGCTGTCAATGCTTCCAATGAAGGGGATTCTGATGGTAGTAGAATGAAACTAGATCCACAAGTACTTGGAAATTGGGAAGAAGAAACAATCGGTGATGCAAGCTTGGAGCTGAAAGAAACAGGCGAAGTTTTTATGGATGTAGCTGGCAGCAAGCTATCGGGAGAGTTTACAGCTGAAGGTGCTCAGCTAGTCATTCTTATCAATAATAAAGACAAGTCTTTACATACACAGTTACTAGTGACAAACTCGTGCTGACCAATAGCGAGATAGAAATGGTATATAAAAAAATAGATTCAGACACCGAGAAAAAGCCTGATCGTAACATAGAAAATAATCCCGCCACCATTGCCCAGCAATATATTAATTTTCTAAGAGATGAGAACTAGAAGGCAGCACACTCTCTAGAGTTTCCGGAATGATTGAGAAGGAATCAGCGAGCGAGTATATAATAGAAACAATTTTGCCGCATCAAGGAGGATTCTACATAGAAAATATTGGTGAAGATGCAGTGTTAGAAGTATTCATAGATTGGGAGACAGGAGAAGTATCAGATCGCTTCTTTGTACTTCACTAATTTTTAAAATGTTTTTTAGTTTCCATATTCCTTTTCTGTTAGAGGGAAAATAGAAGAACTAGGTGAAAAACTTTTGTTTAACAATGAGTCGCTGGCCTATTTTTAATTGAATGAATTTAACACTATTTTTTAATGAGAATTAACAAAATAATGAAATACATATTCAAATTATATTGTTTACTGAAAACTCGTAATTTATTTTACATATAATGTTAAAATAGTTATAACAAGATAAATAGAGGTGTTAATATGCATATACAATATATTAGATATTTACAATCCATGAATAATGCTAATAGTTCAAATGACAATGCAATTGCAGAATCTCAGTTTTCTAGTCCTTACTATGAAAGAATCCGTGTGGAGAGAAAGATTGGCAGTTACCTAATACACCAAATTAAAGAAAAGCCATCATTTATTATATTAACCGGCCATGCTGGTGATGGAAAAACTAGCTTATTACATCAAATCTTACGTCAAGTTGATGCAATTCAAGCTGAAGAAAAGCTAAAAGAAGAAGATACTGTTCAAAATAGGTTGACTGGACAGCTATTATATTACGTAAAAGATATGAGTGAATTGGTGAGTGATAAACAAAAAGAGTGTATCCAAGAAGGGCTAGACACAGTTAACAATGAGGGTTCAAGTATAATTGTTTCAAATACAGGCCCATTAATTGAAGCTTTTAAAAATTATTATGCAGATACATCATTTTGTAAAAATAAAATAGAGATGGATATCCTTAAATTAATGGATGAAAACTCATTTAAAGAAGGTTTGATAGGTCAAGTTTCTGTCTTAGTAATAAACCTAGCCTTACTAGATAATACTGACATTGTGCCATTTTTAATAGATAACCTATTAAATGAGGAACTTTGGAAAGGCTCTGAAACATGTGAATTAGGCTTATCATGCCCAATACATAATAATTATTTGACATTGAAAAAACATCAAGAACAATTTAAGGGGTTTGCCATAAATTATTATCGTTGGTTAGCTGATAATGACATGAGATTAACAATACGCCAAATTCTCTCACATCTTTCATATGCGATTACAGGCAATTTACAATGTCATAAATTAAGTGTGATTAACCGTCAAACTATTTTATTTGATTATCATATTAGTAACTTGTTTTTTGGATATGTAGGTTTTACTGAAAACACAGATGCGTTGAAAATTAAATCAATCGTTGAAATTCAAAAGATGAAGTTAGATGAAAAAAGGCTAAAATTTGATCAAGATCTTTTTGTGAAAGAGAACTTCGATGTATTGGCTGAAGAAGTTCGAACTATTACAAAAAATATATGGGATTATTTTATGCGTCGGCGACTTTACACTACTGAACAATTACTTTATGGAAAAGAACCATTTTTAATACGTAAAGCTATGCGTCGTATGGCGATTTTATTTGCCGAGATGGATGAACAGCAAGCTGCTCAGTTATTTGGTATTTTATATTCTCCAATATATCCAAAATATTTATCGTATCGTAAAAACGGTATTCGCTCCCGCTCAAAGCGCCAATTGAAAGAAATTGTTTTCAAGGCATTACAAGTCCTTATTATGGGAGAGAGTAGTGATGTTAATTCTGATAGTGTATTGTATTTGCCATTAAAACGTAATGGCCTTACTAATCAAAATGTCTATCTTTTAGTAGGTAAGATTGATTTTGATAGCTTAGTAGTAGATTCGAAGCAAATGGAAAATACAGTTTCGGATGAACCTATTTATAATGTATATATTAAGTTCAATCGGTTACCACAAACCTATTTATTACCATTGCCTATACTAGATTATTTCTATCAAATTGCGAATGGGTCCCTTTCTACAAAATTAAATCCAGTTTTATCGCATGGGATTCATCGGCTGAAAGCGCAGTTATATAAAGAATATCAATTTGCTGATGGTGAGGAAGTAATCAAGTTGTTAATTCAAACACTACAAGGACCAAAAATTATAGATATTGAGTTAGATATAGACAATAAAAAACTATATTTTGATTAGGAGATAGACTACGATGACACTAGAATTTTTTCCTAAATATGAAGGATATGATCTTCAATCACAAAACCCTCAAATTCAGATTTATGGTCACCGTATTTATAAAGACCAAACGTTATACGAATATTTATTGGAATTTTTATTAGTATTTATATCACCTAAAAGTGAGGGCCAGAAGGACTACGTGGAAATTAAATCTGATGGATTTTATTTCAAAAAAATTGAAGATGAGACAAAAAGGCTGCATTATTATCCAGCTCCTAAAATGGGATTAAAACGTTTTATTTTCTTTAACCGTAGTGACCAGGAGAAACGATTTGAAATTGACCGCTATGCATTAGAACATCATCGCGAACATTTAAAACAAACGATTCAAATAGAAGGATCCAATTATGATAAAGATTTCGCTTTAGACATATTACAAGATTTATTTTACGGTTACACCGCTATTAGCGGAAAACGTTCTTGGTTTGCTCAATCATTATTGCCATTAACACCAGAAATAATTTTTAGCGAATCAATTGGCAATAAGAAAACACGAACAGAAAATCTATCCAAGGAAGATACTTTCTTAAGTATTGATCGTGAATTCAATTTTTCTCAACACATGTTTATGGCTCGAGGTGGGGAGGTCTATTACTTACACGTACTACAAGGGTTAAATAAAGTAGACAATGAATGCAGGGATAATTTATCTAAAAAGCTAAAAGAGATGATAATTTCCATTCCGCAATTAAGTGCACTCGCTAACTACATTCAAGATGAATGGGAGGAAGTTGTAGATGCGTCTGTAACCCAGCGATTTCATTATATAGATAAAAAAATTGAAGTTATCCCAAAAGACTATGAAAATATAGCTCATTATACTGTCGAAGAACTGCAAAATTTATTATCTAGTGAATTGGATGCTTTTGAAAAAGTAGAACTAGTAGGGAATTTGATAGCTCTTCAAATTATTCGAATGATGACTTACCGCTCTACAACCGTTTTGAACCTAAAAGATAGACAATCGTGGATAATTGATTTAACGAAAAACACCCAAGGATCTATTCGAAAACAGGCTGTTCAGGGTTATCAGCAACTAGAAGAAAATGTTTTTAGAGCAATTTATCGAGTTTATGATGAAGAGATGGCTGAAACAAAAAAGAATATATTGCAAGATGCTGCTAAAGATACAAGCCTGCTGATCCGTAAGTTAGGCAAGGATATTGGCCTAATCATTCCTCCTACCGGAGGTTCAATGCGCATGTCTTTAAATGAAAACCTAGTGAAAATCCTGGTGTTAACATTAATTAAACCGGGGGAACGCCTATTATTCACGACATTTTTAAGGTTATGCTATGAACATTACAATATTGTGATTGGTCCTAAAGAGGCTGAAAAACACTTTGAAGAAATTTCATTTTTAAATGATTTTAATGAAAATGAGTATATTTTCTTAGAAATATTACGAAACAGTGGTTTCTTACGTAACTTATCGGACGCTACATCTATTGTAGAAAATCCATTTAAAGGGTGATTAGATGAAAGCCTATATTGAAAAGTTAAGTGCATATATTGGGGATAAAATTAATAATACAGACGAAGCAACATTTATTCGGCTAGATTATTTTAATCATCCAACGATTTATTTAGAAGTAGCAAAATACTTAACTTCTCGTTTTGATAGCTTAGAGGTTCAGCTTTCTGAAGAGAAGTACATTAAATGGAAGGATGAATTTCAAACAGAAATAGAGGAAATGCGGAAATTAGGATTTGTCAGTATAGATCAGCGATTTACAAAGCTTCGTAATGAGTTTGGCGAAACTAAAAAATCTGTAGTTTTATTAGCTACAGAAAGTGTACAGGATAAGGGGGGCTTGGCAGACTTCTATTCCATTACACCGGCTGATATTAATACCATATATAAAGGGAGTTTTGCACAGTTTTTTGGTACTTTAGACATTGATGATCAACGAGCTATTGCAATCATCGATCACCTTTTTGCAAGTATTTTTAAACATGTTCCATTAGATCTTTTCAAAGTGAGCGAGATTGCGGACAGCACATCAGAACAAAATTTGTACCAAGTCGATGAAATTGTTGAATATGTTTTAAAAAACTTGTGGGTCAAGTTTGGATTACCTAATATTCTTACCGTAAATAATAAATTACTTAGCGAATTGCATAAGGGCAAAACGTTTAAATTGTTGGAAAGCGGCGAAAAGTTTATTAAGCGGGATGCATATAAAAGTGGATTCAGTAACAGTGCTGAAAAGAAATTGCGTGATAAATTCAGCAAGTTTAAGGAACAAAATGAAAACTTTATAGAGTATGAAGCAACCATTAAAGAAACATTTGGATCTTATGAAAAATATTGCGAAGATATTATAGACTTTGCTAAGGGGGGGGATTTAGAAAAGTTACGTCCAAAACTAGCACAATTCGACCAAGCGATAACAACGGAAATTTTAGGCATCAAGACTGGAGGCATAACTCCAATCAAAGATCGAGTGATCAAATTAAAAGGCGAACCAATACACACATATTCACAGATGATCTTGGAAGTACTAACGCAATTGCCAGAGCCTATACAATATTTAGATAAAGTAGTAATTAATGTATCTGCTGCAAAGTTAGCAGAAGGGATTCTAGAGGAGGACCGCACAAATCGGTGGAATGAAATATGTCTTTCTTTAGGTGGTCTCGTCGATTATTTGAATGTAAGTTTACAAAATGTTGTGACAGTTGAATATTTTAACAACGAAGATCCATTTGCCTTAAAAAATAAAGCAGCAGTAAATTTAGACTTTATAAAAACACCTAACGCACTTTCGAAAATTTATTTTGAAGTTAAATTGGCTAGTGATGAAAACTCTAAGTGGTTGTTCGAATGGTCATTTAGCCCTTTTGAATATTGGCTTCAGTCATTTAATTTAATACCGTATATTGAACAGCAGCTTGCATTAAATAATGAAGATAAGCTGCCGATCTTTACCTGCAAGCAGTTAGGAAATTTGTTAACTAGTACTGATATTACGTCATTCCATTACCAGTTAACCAATTATGAAATCGTCTTGCATAATACCTTAAAGATTTTTAAAGAATTTAACACGAATGGTAACTTGGATGATAGGAAAGTGGTAAACAAACTTTATCGTTTAATTGACCCATTTATGAAGTTTGTAATGGAAATCAATAATAACGGTTTTTACAATGCAATTAACGTTCAAAAAACCTTGGTAACTGCAGAGTTAATTAATACTTATGTAACAATCTACAATGATTTATGGACATCCTATAGCTCTTACCCTAACTTTGAAAAAGAACATTTTTATTTAATTTCAAATCTCTTTGCAATTATAGAAGAAAGAGATTTTAAAGAGCGACATAATGTTGTGCAAGGAGCTATTATTCCGCCCATTCATCCTTCTATGTTAGAAAAAATAGAGGCTCAGCAAGCTTTTATTCGCCAAGGTTTAGTAGATGTAATAACGAATTTGATAGAAAACTTTGGATCTGTTAAACTGTCAGATTGCCTACAAAGATTATCTAAAGTAGAAAATCAATCTGCTATTTTATCTGGTGTCGATTGTTTAATTACTCAAAATGAAGTGAACCGCGCACCGACACATGTATTAGGATATTATGCGTTGCATGGCGAGTCGAACCGTACACAAATTATTGATAGTTCTTATCTAAACGAAATGGATTACGAGGATGATTTAGATGAAAATAATGAATTTAAAACGAGTTCTTCGAAAGCATATATAATCCAATCTCATATTGCGGAATATATTAAAACATTCCCATCCAATGTAGATGCACTGTCGCTATGTTTCATTAATTTTGACCATCTATATCCGATTATTGAAGGAATTAAAAACTTCATCAAAGTACAGCAAAAACAAGCAGGAAAATTTAGTTTAGAACTGGATATTTTGACGTCCAAAGTAAATTATAAAGCGCAAAATTATGTAAAGCTGTGGTTAGATCAAACGTTTAATGTAGATGACGATATTGAGTTGAACATTCATTTCAATACTTACAAAAATACAGAGATAACTAAGTTAAATGAGTTTTTAGAATATAAAGCTTACGATTTAGCATTTATTGATAATTTATTATACACAAGTGATATTAAATACAAAACGAATGTAGGGAAGAAAATTGCACCAAGTGAAACAAAATTTCCAATGGTATTCAACCCTATACCGGCCCCTGAAAATAAAGAAGAACGTAGTGTTTCAATCAGTCAAATGCAATTTGAAGCATCTTTTGCTCATTCACAATTAGTGTTCTGGACGCAAAATTCATATGCGAAAGAAAATGAGTTTTATCGTGTAGAAAGAGTCCTATCCATCCAAAAAGGTATTAAGGATCTTTTAGACATTTTCCATGAAAAAGCTCGTTGGGTTGTTAGTATTGATACTGGGCTTGATAAGCAAATTTTTGATTCTGAAAATATCATCAGTTTTTCAACAGGAGAAGGTGTTTACGGGGAATTAAACGTTGCGATTTCAGCTTCTGTAGAAATGAAAAAAGATATTCAAGCACGATTAGAAATGCGATTACGAAAGCTATTTCCATCATGGCTACCCGAAATGTATATGCGAGCTGCAGAATATTGCTTAGGAGACTCAGTCATTTTAGACGGTATTAAAATTTTAAGAGCTTTAAACCCATATGATTACGAAATCCATAGTTATTTATCAAGTCTATTAGCCGTTCATTCATTAAATGTTACAAAAATAAATGAAGACACACTACTGAAGAGCTTTATTTCATTAGACTCATATGACCATTGGTTTAACGATGAACCAAACCGTCCAGATTTATTAGAATTGGAAATCGTACGAAGTGAAGATGACAATTTACTATATATTAAAGCGAACTTAGTAGAATGCAAAATGGGTAAAGAAAATCCAATACACATTGAAAAGGGAATGACACAACTAGAGAACAGTTATAAATTCCTTTCAAGCGTTTTTTCACCAGACTCAAAAGCGCATGATCGCCGCTATTGGTTTGCTCAATTGTATCGCCTTCTAGCATTTTCTCCAATATACTTGACGATCGATGAATTCGAGCGAGAGCGTCTAAACAGTGACTTGATGAAAATTTTAAATGGTGAATTTACAATTGATTGGAAAGCAACACTCTTAACCTATTGGCTAGATTATAATGCTGAAGAGCTAGAGATTATAACCCATAGCCTTTTAGATCAGGCAGATATTCAAGTACATCATCAGCCCTATGGACAATTATATATACAAAAACAGTTGTTGCCAGAAGCTGAGCGTACAGCTGTACAGTTTGAAGATGTGTCAAATGTGGAGTACGAGCATTTTGCAGATGATGAAAAAACTTTTAAAGAAATTGCCAAAGAATTAAATCGTCAGATTGAAGAAGATAATGCTTATGATCCAGTTGTTAAACTGATAAATACGCAAGTGGTAGCTGAGAAAAAACCACCAATTGGTTTTACTGTTTCAAAAACATCAAGTGATAAACCAATTAATGAAAAAAATGATACTGAGACAAAACCTACTACAGTAATTAATTCGGAACCAGATTCTCCGCCGGTTACAGAACCAGTGGAAGATGGGGAGCAAACAAAGTTGCAAGATGTACGGATTTTATTAGGACGAGAACAGCGTACTAATAAAGATATTTATTGGGAGTATGGACATCATAAATTAGAAAACCGTCACCTTCTAATTACAGGTACATCGGGAGTCGGTAAAACATATTTTATGCAATGTCTATTGTTGGAGCTAGCAAATAATAATGTTTCCACACTAATTTTTGACTATACGGACGGTTTCAAGAAAAGTCAATTAAATGATGACTTTAAAGAAGCAATGGATGGCAAGATCATTCAATTTAATGTTCAACGTGAAGGATTCCCAATCAACCCATTTAAAAGAAACTTAAAAGAGTATGATGAAGATGAATACGATTTAGAGTCTGATATTGACGTGGCAGAACGTATTGCAGGGATTTTTTATTCTGTGTATAAAAAGAATGGTATTGGGGATCAACAGAAAAACGCGATTTACAAAGCAACTGTTAATGGTTTGCAAAAATATGGCGATAAGATGAGCTTAGATTATTTACGTAGTGAGCTTGAGAGCTTAGATAAAGGTAGTGCAAAAACTGTATTATCTAAAATCGATCCGTTAATTGATCGTAAGCCATTTGCTACAGAAAATCTGTTCGATTGGGAAGAATTGCGTCGTGCAGCCGGAAAGGTCTTTATCGTCCAATTAACGGGCTTTAACCGCGATACACAAGTGCTATTAACTGAATTTATCTTATGGGACATTTGGAGCTACAATTTATCGCATGGTTCAGTGGAAGCGCCGTTCCCAGTAATCCTTGATGAGGCGCAAAATTTAGATCAGTCAGAAACATCACCGAGTGCGCGTATTTTAACTGAAGGCCGCAAGTTTGGTTGGTCAGGTTTATTCGCTACGCAAACATTACAGCACCCAATTACAAAAGATGCTATTACACGTTTTCAAAATGCTAGTCAAAAAGTACACTTCTTGCCACCAGAAGGTGATAATAAAAATATAGCTAGCTTCTTAAGCCCGGAAAGTGATGAGCAGAAAACATGGGCAACAAAACTTTCTAAGTTGTCAAAAGGACAATGCATAGTAGTTGGTTCGGATCGATTATCAGATGACAGTTTAGGTCCAAAATTAAAACACGTCATTGATGTAACCCCCTTGAACGAAAGGAAAAGGTACAAATGAATAAAGAAGAGTTGATGACTTATCATCTTAACTTTCATCAAAGTTTTGCACCTGAAATAGAGGCCATCTCACGTATCGTGAGCTTGGCCGATTCAGATACAGGTTTCTTAACGAAAGAAGAGATTTCTGAGAAGACAATGATATCTACGGGCAAGAGATCTGGGAAAGTAGAGCCTAATATCTATTATGCAACAGCAATGAGATTAATTACTTTTGAGAAATTAGATCAGAAGTATGAATGCAAATTAACACCTTTAGGAAGGGTGGTATTTTTAGAGGATCCTTATTTAGTTGAGAATATTTCTAAATTATTACTTCATGCTTTTTTAGCTGATAGCTATTCAGCTGCTAAGTTGTGGTCATACTTATTTAATGAATTTATTCCTAAAGTAATGCCGAGTTTTAACAATGAACTAATTGTAAATGCTATAGAACGACATTTCTCTTCTAATGTTAATCTCACGCCTTTTAGAACTTGTTATAGCAGCGATCTTTCATTAGGAGATCTAGGGTTAATTCGATTAGTGGATAAAGGTTACGAATTAGAGCCACATCGTATATCTAGGGAAAATGTGTATGTGTATGGATATGTATTATTAGAAAAATGGGAAGAAGTCTTAGCAGATCGGTCAGAAATTACATTTAATGAGATTACAGATGTTTTATGCTTTGGTAAGCCTTTCTTATGGGGAGAGCGACAGATGCGTGATGCATTTGATTTGATGCAAGATGCTGGATTGATTAAAGTTAATGCTCAATTGTCACCAATTACAATTATTAAAAATCAGAACTCCTACTTCTGTTTAGATAAGATGTATTCACTTTTAATTTGATTCCTAACAGATTTATATTAAAACCAACAATGGTTGAAGGTGAGCTGAAAGGTATGTATAAATTCCAAGATATTATTCGATTTAAAAAAGAGTTGTACTTTAATGGAGCGGTACAGGTTGATTGGTTTTACAATAAAGAGAAGCAGTATGACGTAGCGAGCAGCTTCGTATTTCACGGTCCGGAATACTTTGGTGTAGCTAAGAATGAAATTACTTTTAAGAGTCATCGTTTACTAGATACCGCTTCATTTACAAACGTGTTAGTAGATAAAGTATATGGGGAAAGCCCCTTATCGAATTTCTTCTTAACGATTGCACCATACGGTACAGGTAAATCGCATTTATCTGTTGCACTAGCAAGCTTTTTAAGTGGAAATTTAAAAGTTCAACAAGCAATTTTAAGGAATTTAAAATCGATTGATACAAATATTGAGCAACAAGTTTTAAAATATGACTTAAAGCCAAACTTAGTATTGGTTTTAAATGGCATGCGCGATTTTAACTTGAATTATGAAATTTTAAATGCAACCCAAAAAACATTAACAGCCCATAATATCGATGCAGAGTTTTTGAAAGAATTAACTAAGTCCTATGATATTGCTCGAGTTTTCGTAGAGAACACTTTTGATAACTATAAAGAATTATATAAAACAAATAGTAATATGTTAAGCAACACAGGTGCTAAGACTAATTTGAAGCAATATTTAATTGATAATATTTTAAAGGATGCGGATGTATTTGAAGTAATCAATAAAGTATATAAGGAAATTAATGGTACATATATTCGTTGGGATGAAGGTGTATCAGCTGGTGATGTGTTGGAAAAAATTGCAGATAAGCTTTGTGGCGAACGAGAACCATTTTATAAAGTAGTCTTGTTCTTTGATGAATTTGGTCGCTATATTGAATTTGCTTCAAATAATCCGACAAAAGCATCCGACGCAGCATTACAACAAATATATGAAGCAGTACAAAATGCTGACGATAAAATTGTTTTCCTTGGATTTATCCAATCAGATTTAAAATCCTATTTAACGCGAGTCGATCGTACTGCGAATATTAATCGATATGTTGGACGTTACGAATCAAGTGAAAAAATCCACCTATCTTCAAACTTAGAAACAATTTTTGCGAATTTAGTTGAACGTAAAGATGTGAAAGCTTTCAAAGATTTAATCACTACTAAAATTGAAAAGAATGATAGTGAGTGGGAACAGTTTCACCATAAATTTATGAAGTGGGCGCTAGAAGCGGATAACTCAAGTGTTTGGAGTAACTATGAACATTTTAAAAAAGTGATTTTGGAAGGAATTTATCCACTACATCCGCTTACTTCTTGGATTTTGTCAAATTTATCTTCTTGGTTACAACAACGATCGTCTCTAACATTTTTAGAAACGCAAATTAATAATTTAGCAGATCAGCAAGTTAATGAATTTGGGGACTTATTGTTAGTACCAGCGACACGTATTATTCGAACTGAATTCTTCAATGAATTATTAGCTGCCGAACAAGAGGGCCGTAAACAAAGTGAGTATTGCATTTTGTACAATCAAATTTTAACTAAATATGGTGATAAATTAGATGAGCGTTCAAAAGAAACGTTAGCAGCTATTTTAATTAGTCGTATTGGTCGCTTTAAAACACAAAATAGACATGAATCAGTTGAACTAGTAGCATACGCTGCTGGTCTCTCTTTGAAAGAAGTAGAGTTAGCAATTAGCCAGCTAGAAGATCAATTTGGTATTTTAAGTTACGATGAAGTTGCTAATGTCTTTGATTTTGTTGCAGATGCGATTGGTGTGAACGATTTTAAGTTATTGTTGAGAAAGAAAAAACGTAACCTCGATATCGACATGTCAGTTATCTTCGATATGGGATTAGGTAACGAACTTCAACTAGGCGACATTGAACCTGCATTTGGTAAGCGACATTTTATTAAAACACGCGAATGGAAATTCACTCAAACTATTTTACATGTAAATGATTTAACACTACGTAAATTAGTTAAAATTAAAATGGATCATTTAGAAGCGCTAGAACCAGATAAAGCAAAAGGGCAAATTATTTGGTTGTATGTACCAAGTGATTACGATCCGGAAAAATTCAAAGTAATACAGCAATTACTAAAAAATGAAAAATGTGATGATTTACCAATAGCATTTATCATTTTAGATGATAAGGAAGATAAATTTTATGAAGCTATTGCGGATCATAGGGTATCCCAAAACTTTACACAGCAAGAATTTGAAAAATACCGACGTTTTATTACGGATTTTCGAGAAAAAACTCATTCAGTGCTGTTAGATGTATATCGCGACTTAGCAGCAAAACGATTGTTAATAACAAGTACTAAAATTGAAAAAGTTTCAAGTCGGTTAATCATGTTTACAAATGAAATATTTGAACGACTATATACTAGAGTAATACCGTTCTCTTATACTGAGTTCGGTCACACTACTTTAGGTAAAGCGAAAAAAGGTCTATCACGTATTAGCCGTATTGTACTGTCTAATGTAATCTATCAAACATTACATTCTGAGAGTGCTGATATCAAGGGACGTATTGAATCGATTTTATACCAAAGGTCAATAGAGTCTTGGGCTGTCTTAAACGAGGAATATAACTTAATTGCTCCAAAAAATCCAAAAGTCCAGTCTATTTTTAGCGAGTGGGATCGCTTACTAGAGGAAAATGGTGAATTTGAAATTCAAACATTGTTTGATAAATATCAAAAAGTACCATACGGAATTAACGACTATGCACTTTCTTTATTAGTAGCAGTATACTTGGCTTCACGCCGAGAGGAAACGAAAACTCAACTAGACAATCAACGTATTCGTTTAGAAAAGTGGTCTACAAGGGTCTATACTGACACAAATATCAACTTAAAAGCAATGTTTGCCACTAAAGTGGTTCAAGTAAAGCCTGAAGAATCAGCAAATAAATATTTAAATTTATATAAAAAAGTAGTTCAGAACAGTGATGTTAATATTGCTAAAGATTTGTATAACCATTTTCAAGATCTGAAGTTAGAAGAAGACATTCCAGTAGAGTTAGAAGATAAAGTAACGAATATGGAAATCCTTTTAAAAGAGGGTGTTAGATTATACGATGAAACGGTAAAATTATTCGGCACTTTAAAACAAAAATTGTCGGAAGCTAAGCGTAAAACAGACGATTTACGTGGTGTGTTTGAGATTTTAGATACTACTAAAATTATTCAAAGCGTAGTTGGTAGCTCAGATAAATACATTTATAGTGATAGACACTTAATTGAAGCTCGTAGAATTGAAGAGGCAGCTCATAAACATTTTGAAGAAACGTTCTCTATATTTCTAAGTACATTAAAATGTCAATCTAGGAGCCAAGCTACTGCTTTTGAGAAGTGGTGTAGGAAGTTAATTGATTCAATGAATCGATATGGATATAAAGCAGAAGCTAAAGCGCTAATTACTAAAGTTGAAGAAATCTTAGATAATCTAGATCCAATTCAAGATAAAGTGAATGAATATGTAACAAAGTCAACACCTAAACCAACTCTTGGTTATTCTAAGCTTATTCAACTCAAGGAAAATGGCGAGAAACTATTACCATTCATTGGCAGAAGTAAATTGAATGAAAAAGATAGAATAGTTAGTGAAAATCAAATAAATCAAGTTTTAGAAGAAACTAAAGCATCATTAAAAGTTTTAACAGATGAAGTAATGGAAATTTACGATGCGATTTATGATATTAAGACGCTAACTGATTGCCAAAATTTCTTTATGAGAGTAAAGATGATTTTAGCTAAGGATATTAAAGAAAATGATCGTGAAGGTATCGAGGAAGCAGCTAACCATGTGCAAAACTTCTTAAATGATATGCCAGCAATCAAAGCAAAGCAGGATGATCGGTTTGAAGTAGGGCAAGAACTCCATTTATTAAAAAATAAGTGGACAGAAATAGAATCTGAGGTTGATTTCATTCAAATCATAGAGAATTATGAAAAAGAAATCCAAGAACGTTTAGATCAAAAAGAACAGGAATGGTTAAGAGAGTTCACTGTTGATAGCAGTGTATTAGAAATATGGTCTGCGCAACAATGTACAACATGGTTAAACAATTTGAAAAACACCCCAAACTATTTAACTAACAAAAACCTACAAGTTTTATCGGATTTGAAAGAGCCTGTTCAAAACCGCATGAAAGAATTGAATATAGAAGCAGTAATTAGTTTGTTCAGCGATTTATCAGCTGAAGAAAAAGTTGAAGCAATAGAAAAGATGAAAACGTTAATATAATTTTTCACTGCACTTTGTAAAAAGTGCTTTTTTTTGCGAATATATATTCGCTAAATGCATCGTCTATTGCTATAATAATTGTTGGAGAGTATCACCAGACAAGGAATATAAAACAGTAATAGTCAGGATATTTCTTCTGGCTAAGTGAACCAGAAGTGAAAACGGGGGATATAATTGGCTTACGGTAGACATGAAAGTTTTTATTTGAGAAATAAATGGATCAGCAAAGGGCTTAGACATGTTAGAACTAACAATAACTTCTTTTATGATAAAGATAATTTTGAAAAAATCGGTCTAGGTAAAAATATGGTCCGGTCACTACGTTTTTGGTTAACAGCCTTAAACTTAGTAGAGGAAAATCATAAAAAACACAAATTAACTCCATTAGGTGAAATTATATTTAATAAAGATCGTTTGCTTGAAAGACCATCTACTGTAGCTATTTTGCATGCAGAGCTATTGGTAAATAAAGGAGATACAGCAACAGTATTTAATTGGTTTTTTACTCAATATAATGAAACAATATCGACAAAAGCAGAATTAAAAGCAGCCTTTAAAGAATGGGTTGATAAAAAAGAGTCAAAAGGTGTTTCGGAAAGATCACTTAATCGAGATATCGATGTTTTAGTGCAACTGTATTCAAAAGAAGCGAATGAAAGCGACCCAGAAGATACTATTTTTAGTCCATTCACAGCGCTATATCTAATGAAGGAGGAACGTTCGGGAGAGAAGAGTGACACAATTCGTAAAAGTTCAATGCACTATGAAAATGAAGACTTAACAGCTTTTTATTACACATTGATCCGTTACGCGCAACAAGAAAAAGTAGAATATGTTCAATTAGATGAAATTATGTCACATGAGAGATTGTGGGGCAAAGTATTTAATTTATCAAAAACAGAGGCGATTGATATATTAAATAACTTAACCTCACATGAAAGATACCCAATTGAGTATGTTCGTACAAATAACTTAGATAACGTTAAGATACCACAAATTACAGAATTACAATTCTTAGATTCACAATTACCAGATGAATTAGGTGGAAAGCATGACATTTAAAACGAGTGTAAATATTAGATTTGATATCGGCAAAGAAGAATTTATTAGTCGTTATATACCGACACCCTCACATACAGAAGCTTTAAATGGTTTATTAGATGGTTTTGTGGGAACAGGAAATCGTTCCCATATTATAATCGGGGCATATGGTACAGGGAAGTCATTGTTAGCGACTGTTGTCAGTACTCTAATGTCCAAACAAGCAACGGGTATTGAAAAGTTAAGCAATAAATTTCGTCATTTTAATGATGAAATTGCGGATAAAATTCAGCAGGCGAATGTAACGGAAAAGAAGTATTTACCCATCGCTTTAAGTGGTAACGAAGGACGCTTTCGTAAATCAATTATTAAAGCGTTACAGCAAGCATTACGTAATGAAGGGGTCGACATCGTTTTACCTGGTGTAGCAGCGAAAATTATACAGTCAATTACAGTGTGGCAAGAGTCATTCCCACAAACATTAGGGCAATTCGAAGCGTTAGCGGAAGAAGCGAACTTTGAATTAGAAGGCTTAATAGAGAAGATTTTGGAAGAAGATGAATCAACTATTGTATGGTTTCATGAAATTTATCCTAAATTAACTTCTGGTGCACAATTTGAAATAGATTATAGTGATAATTTTCTGCTGAAAATAGAATCTTTATTAAAAGCAGCAAATGAGCATAATATAGGTTTTATTATTATTTATGATGAATTTGGCCGATTCTTACAAGGATTGCCAAATGATTTAATGAATGAAACCATGCAAGACATTCAAGATTTAGCAGAAGTAGCTGATCGTGAAGCGGCGTTACATTTTATGTTAATTACACATAAGAATTTACGTCAATACTTTGCTGGCTTAAATGACGAAATAGCTAGAGAATTCCAACGTGTTGAAAAACGTCTACGCTTATATAATATCTCAAGTGACCAAGCGACATTCTTGAAAATTGCACAAGTGATATTAACAGAAAACTTAGAACATAAACCAAGTATCGATCCAAAGCTTATACCAGGGATGACAAAAGGAATTCAAACATTCCCGTTGTTCCCAATTTTAAATGTAGAGGATCGACAACGGGTTATTGTTGAATCGTTGTATCCAGTGCATCCAGCAACAGTATATTTATTACCCAAGCTTTCTAGCGTATTTGGACAGAACGAACGAACTTTATTCACGTTTTTAGAAAGTAATGAAACAGGTGGACTGCAAAACCATATCTCTAAAACAAATGACTACTATTTATCTTATAGATTATTCGATTATTTCTTCACTAGTTTAGAAGATACAGAAATGACAGGAGCAGTCGCCGAGCAATTTGTACTATACCGCAAAGCACTATCTCGCGTAAACACGAAGGAAGTAGAATTAGGCGTAGCGGAAGCTATTTTAAAATTAATTTCGTTATGGCAAATTTGTAACTTATCTATTCATCAAAAATTAACTACTGAGTTTTTACAGTTTGCATTGATATTAGAAGATGATGTACTCGAAAACGCATTGGAGAAATTAACAGATGCTAAAGCAATTCGGTTTAATCCACTAACCTATGTTTGGGAGATTCATGCTGGTAGTATTGTAGATATACAAAAAAAAATCGATAAGCAGAAAAAATCATACGTATTAAATCCAGAAGTAGTATGTAACGTATTATTATCGGATTTTAAAGCGAAATACTTCTTCCCGAACTATTTTAATGATGTAAATGAAATGACTCGTTTTGCAAAGGTAACACTTGTTTTAGAGTCGCAATTAAAGTATTTAAATCAGTATCGTCTGAAAAATAGTCATTATGATTTGAGTATATACTATATTATTGCAGAAAATTCTAGTCCAAAAAAAATACTAGACTATATTTCTAATAAGCAAAGTTTTAGCAAAGAAATTTATGTTGTCCATCCTGAATCTGTAAAGGAAATTAAAACACACGTATTAGATGCTGCCATTCTAAAAGAATTAACTATAGATAAGCACTTATTAGCAGAAGATAAAGGGACTTTAGAAGAAATTAATATTTTACAAAGTGAAACTGCTTATACAATAGCTAAGTTTATTAATAAGTTGCAGCGTTTAGATAGAGATTTATTATGGTATCACGTGGATAGTACTCAAAACCCACAGTCTGAAAAGGAAATGTCAACATGGCTTTCAATGATTTGCGCCAGGTTATATCCACAAACACCGAAGATTGTAAATGACTCATTTAACCGTATGAACTTATCTTCTCAACAAAAAGCTGGTTCAAAGCAAGTCATTGATGCCATTTTAGAAAATCCAAAAGAAGAACAATTTGGTATTTCTGGTACAGGTCCAGCCTATGCAATTTATGCAGCCGTCTTTAAAAATAATGAGCATTTTGAACAAAATATTAATGAAATGAACTATGAAAATATTATATATCAACCTTACGCGATGTTACGAAAGGAAATTTTAATACTATTAGAACGCAAACCAACAGGAAGCTTTGCAGATTTAGTACGTATCTTTACTGCTTCGCCATATGGTATCCGTCGACCAGTTGTTCCGTTGCTATTAGTTGCATTGCTGAGAGATCGTTGGAGCGAATTTATGTTATATCGTAATGATATTTTCGTGCCCGGACTAAACGGGGAAAAATTATATGAGATTTTAGAAGAAGAAGGCGCTGAAAACTATCGTTATGCTTATGAAAAAATTGCTGACAATCACCTGAAGTTTTATAACCAACTTAATACAGTATTTGCTGACTTTACAGAAGGTCGTTTAGAAGGGCAAAATGTTTCTCGATTAATTCAAACGTGTGGCACTTTAGTTAAGTGGTTACGATCATTACCACGGTATATACAAATTACACAGCAAGTATCATCTGGGTTTGAAACACTGCGGACATTAATAAAGCAAACAGAAGTAAAACCACAACAAAGTCTAAATAATTTATATGATACTTTTGGCCATAATATTGAAACACTTCAATCAGTTAAAGACTACGCAGAAACTTTAATTGAAACAAAACGACAACAAGCATATGAAGAATTCATTCGTGTTACATCTTTAGCATCAAAAGGACAGTTAACAACGTGGCTAAAGGAGCATGAATCATTTAAGAAAACAAATGACTTAGTAAAAGCACTAAATTCTTCTCAAGAAAGTAATGTGTGGATTAACGAGTTTTTAGAATTATTTACAGGTGTACGTTTAGAAGACTGGTCAGATAAAACGTTTGAGAAATTTGTTAGTGAACTAGAGAGTAGCATTCGAGAATTAACAGAAAATACGTTAGATGAAGATGTTGCTAATCAAACCAATCTAGTATCTATTATGATTGGTGATCAAACCAAGACAATATCGAAAACGGAATTCTCAGTTAAATCTAAAACGGTTTATTCCAATATTGATCGTATTTTAAAAAATGCAGGACGTAATATCCCCAAAAACGAAATCGAGTATATGATTTTTCTATTAATGCAAGATTACGTTGAATAATGAGGTGAAAATATGGAACAGCACATTGTGGTGGGTTTTGGTGGTATATATAGTGCCTACACAGTTCACGAGCTAAAAAAAACAATCGCACCAGAAGCAATCAAATTATTTTTTGTAGATCTATTTAGTGATATATCGGAAGAGCCATTGTATATAAATAATGCTCAATTTATGGTTGATGTTGCAACGAAGTTAGAAGTGGAATTAGTAAACGTAGATCTATCGAAAAGCTTAGAGAGAAAGCTAGATACGAATTTAGCGGAAAATATTGCATTTAAATTATCTAGCTTTGCGGAACAAGTTACCGGAAGGTATGACAATTTATCAAAGGTTACAATCCATTTCCCAGCGACACCACACTATCTTAAAGGTCAAAATAAGATTAGTGTGGAAAGTGTTGAATATGAATGGGCAGATACGTATGAAGTAAGGGAGTTATTTGATAAACTTTTACCTCAGGTAAATGTCGTATTTTCTCTTGAAGATTTTGCTGAAGAAATAAACATTAAAGCGACAATACAAGAGAAATGGGAACTTGAGTTGCCACGTTCAGAACGTAAACGTGTTCATATTGCAATGTTCTCTGGTGGTGCTGGTAGTGCTTATGTTTCTTATTATATGGTTCAGGCATATGGCAAAGAAAACTGTAAGCTATTCTTTACTAATACATTATGGGAAGACGAAGATAACTTGCGTTTCATGGATGAAGTATCTGAATATATTGGATTAGAAATCACTGAAATTTTAGATGGTCGTACACCTGAAGAAGTATTCTATGATATGAGATACTTAGGTAACTCACGTTTAGCGAAATGTTCAGAAGAATTAAAAGTTCGTCAAACATTAATCTATTTAGAGGAATTGCGTGACAATGAAAAAGTAGAACCCATTCTTTATTTTGGCATCGCACCACATGAAAAGCATCGGCGAGATGATAGTCACGTTAAACGTCGTGAAAATAATGTGGAAGAAAATAGTGCAGATATGAATATTCGTAAAGCTGCGGGTATTCGTTCCTTTTATTCCCACTTCCCAATAGAGCCAATTGAAACTCGCTTCCCACTAATCGAAACGTTACGTGAAGACATTGACGCAAAAGGAATCATTAAATACGAATGGGGTATCTCGTTACCCCGTATGTACACAGCAGCAGTAGAAGCTGCTAAGATTGAAGATAATGTTTTAGCGCAAAAACTTGTGGAGAAAGGTATTAATGGCTTCTCACATGCGAATTGCGGCGGTCGGTGTGTACGTGGTGGTTTCCAACACTATGCAACGCTATATGCTATTTGGCCAGATCAGTATAAAGAGCAAGAAGAAATGGAAAATCGATTCCGTGAGCATTTTGAAAAGAATGTATCGATCTTGAAAAAAAATGGTGGTTCATATACATTGAAGCAGTATCGCGAAGATATGGAAGCGGATGGTGTAGAAAAGTATCTATTCCAGGCAGATGATACGATTCCATGCGTATGTTCGTTCTCATAAAAATATTTTATAAATATGAGACAATAATAGTATGTAGAAATCTTTAATAAATTTAAAAACTGCATTACTTTACTGTTTCTCGCCAAGCCTTTATGAGTTTCCACATACACTCTAAACGCCAAGGGTATGTGGAAACTCAATTCAAGATGAATAAACTATACCCTGGATAGCGGATAGTGAAAAAAGTTCCTCCTATCCGTTTTTTTCAACAGATTTAATGAATATGGGCGGAGCATTATAATGAGTAAGAATATTTATAATGACTTCCAAATTAGAGAGCTTGAGAAGAATACTAATGTTTTGAGCACTTCTGAAAGGTCAATCTACTATAGTCCGAAATTTAATCTAAAAGCAGTTACGATTAATAAAGTGGAAAAACACCATCGCAAATCCCTATTGAACAGGGCTTTGACCTAGACATGATCGGTAAGGATCAACCCAACCGTTGTCTTAAGCGTTGGGTGAATTTGTATATGAAAAGTTTGGAGAGGAAGGTTTCCTTTCGGAACGGAGACAAAGGAGGTACAGGGCAACCTTCTACAAACATCTGTCATCACAACGTTCTACGTGGAGTTTCATAATACAGGGGAACAGATAAATGGTGAATGAACAAACACTTACCAAATTAGTCTAAATAAAGTTGAGCTGTATGGCTAAGCCTATAAGGATCATGCACTGAATAAGGAATTTAAAAAGAAGAGTTTTGAAGAATCGATATAGTTTACTAGTCGATTTAGAAAACATTTGCCGTGTTAGAAAAAGCTTAAATGGTTGAAAAACAGCGATTTTTCTAAACTCCAATGTATGTATCGAAGACTTGGAATATCACGATGCTAGAAGACTAGATAAAGAGTGGATTTTGAAACTGGCTAGTGGTACCTATATCCATGATAGTGACATTATCATTTTAATGGGACCTACTAGTTCAGGAAAATCATTCTTAGCTACTTCTTCCGGAGTATTTGCTTAGGCAATTTTATATGGTTAAATACATCCGTTTACCGCAATTACTAGATGAACTAATACTAGCAATACTGGCAGCAGACGGAAGCCTATCGCAAAATCATAAAAAGTTATCCAAGGGTGGAACTACGTATACTTGATGAATGGCTATTAACAGATTCAATGGATGAAGCAGCAATTCTCCTGGAAATCACAGAAGCTCGTCATAAATTTAGTTCCATTATTTTCTTTTAGCAGATCAATCCTAGTGGATGGTATATAAAGCTAGGGAATGTAACGTTATTCATGACTCCTCTCAGATTCTACTAGACGGAGAAGTTTTTATGCATAAGCATTATCGTTTAGGCAGGTAATCATATTATGACCACATTGACGAGAAAAGAAATTCAGAAAGTCGAGAATCTATTAAACCTTATATTAGATAGAAAAAGGATGGGACTATAGTGAACTAGGCCCCATATTTCGGACACTTTAATAAAAAGTGCCTATGCTGCTAATAAATGATCCCGGTATTGTACCGGGGTCATTTTCTTTAATCCCCATTGATACCGTTGACAGTTATAATCTTCAATCACACGGTCT
>NZ_JABUNR010000008.1:210811-211487 GCF_013343715.1 Mesobacillus harenae | reverse complement strand
TCAAACGCTGAAAAAACTGGAGGATGCCTTAGATGGCCATTTTCATCCAGATGCCATATTACATTCCGATCAAGGCTTCCACTATACCCATCCTGAGTTCCAGAAGAGGGTTAGGGAGCTGAATATAACCCAGTCCATGTTCCGAAAGGGAAACTGTTGGGATAACGCGCCGATGGAAAGCTTCTTTGGCCACTTTAAGGATTTGGCGGAGTTTAAATCTTGTGGGACATTTAACGAAATAGAGGTTGAAGTAGACCGTGTGATTGAATATTATAACTGTCAACGGTATCAATGGGGATTAAAGAAAATGACNCTTAGATGGCCATTTTCATCCAGATGCCATATTACATTCCGATCAAGGCTTCCACTATACCCATCCTGAGTTCCAGAAGAGGGTTAGGGAGCTGAATATAACCCAGTCCATGTCCCGAAAGGGAAACTGTTGGGATAACGCGCCGATGGAAAGCTTCTTTGGCCACTTTAAAGATTTGGCGGAGTATAAATCTTGTGGGACATTTAACGAAATAGAGGTTGAAGTAGACCGTGTGATTGAAGATTATAACTGTCAACGGTATCAATGGGGATTAAAGAAAATGACCCCGGTACAATACCGGGATCATTTATTAGCAGCATAGGCACTTTTTATTAAAGTGTCCGAAATATGGGGCCTAGTTCA
>NZ_JABUNR010000008.1:0-210800 GCF_013343715.1 Mesobacillus harenae | reverse complement strand
ATTATAACTGTCAACGGTATCAATGGGGATTAAAGAAAATGACCCCGGTACAATACCGGGATCATTTATTAGCAGCATAGGCACTTTTTATTAAAGTGTCCGAAATATGGGGCCTAGTTCACATTCCGAACCCCTTTTATCTGCAGACTGAAAGCCCTATCTAGGATTAGGGGCTTTTTTCGTTTTTTAATTAATACTTTTATGCAGGATTGATAGAATATTGCGCAGTTCACCGGCATCGATCTGGCCTGGTGCAGAGGCTTTAGCGGCGGCTGAGCCAAAGGTAACCGCAGAGCCGAAAGCTTCTCCTGCTAACCTGCTGATCACTCCTGTACCGGCCATTGACATGGTTATAATTGGCCTGTCTGCATACTGCTCCTTCATCGTTTGCGTTGCATCGAGCAGCGTGATAACATCTGAACTGTTTGATGGCATAACCGCAATTTTAGGCAAGTCCCCCTCCAAACTCTGTGCTTTTCTAAGTCTTTTGATGATTTCATCTTTAGATGGTGTTTGCTGAAAATCATGATTGGAGAGAATTACATATACATTAAAAGAGTGTGCATATTCGATCAATTCTTTTACAACGGACTCATCGCTTAATAGCTCAACATCTATGATATCCGCCATCCCACTACGGACTGCAGCTTTGTTTAAAGCAGAATAAAAGTCGGAACTTACTTCTGTCTGTCCACCTTCTCTGGCACTGCGAAAAGTAAAGATTAACGGCTTTTCTTTTAAAATGTCATGCAGTTGAGCTAAAGCAGAAATGACCTTTTCGATATTTCTAACCTCTTTAAAAAAATCAACACGCCACTCAACGAGGTCTGCATCGATAGTTTTTAACAGCTTCGCTTCTTCAAGCAATTGCTGAACTGTTTCCCCGACAATAGGTACACAAATTTTCGGAATTCCTTTACCTATTGCAACGCCTTTAACGAGTACTATTTTCATTTTACCAATCCCTCAATATCAAGTTTTCTTACTGATCAAACTGATCTAAGAAACAAGGTTTCCTTCTGTTAGTGCTTTGGATAAATTTGATTTAATCGTTATTCCTGAAAAATCGATACCCAGTTCTTATATACGTGTAGATTCGTAATTAGGCCAGGCACAAAAGAGTTGTTTCTATTGTATAAAAGAAAGGGTGATATTGCCAATCATAAATTGGCAGTCTTAAATGGAAAAACTCCGGTTTTCAAACCGGAGCTGAAGGTATTAACTATTAATAAGTTTTAGTCTCCTCGGCATAATGCTCTGAATCTTTTGTATGGCGGTGATAAATAGCATTCACTTCTCCGCCAAGCACAAGGATCAGTCCAGTCAAAAATAACCAAAGCATCAGGATAATAACCCCTCCTAAGCTGCCATAGGTAGCCGAATAATTACCGAAATTACTTACATAATAAGAAAATCCTAGTGAAACTAATTGCCATAATATCGTTGCAGTAATGGCCCCAGGAAAAACATGCTTAAACGGGAAGTCCTTGTTTGGTGCCATCTTGTATAAGACAGATAAAACTAACACCATCACTGTCACTGCAAGCAGCCACCTTAATATCTGGAAAATGATCTGCATATTATCTGGTACATGAAGAATACCCTTTATAAATTCAAGAATGACCCCACCAAATACGGGGAGAACTAAAGCAACAATTAATGAAACGATCAGTCCAAAAGTAAGCAGTATGGATACAAGGCGGGCTTTTATAAATGACCTTGATTCTTCCACCCCATAAGCTATATTCATTGCTCTCATAAAGGCATTAACCCCATTAGAAGCAGACCATATTGTCCCTAAAATACCAAAGGTTAATAATCCGCCATTCCGTTCACTAACAATATTGACAATTATATCAGAAAACATCTCTGCGGACTCTGAAGGCATATATTCTTCTACAAACCCTACTGCTCTGCTCGGATCAATCGAAAAATAAGGTATGATTGATAACACGAGGATTAGCAGCGGGAAAATTGCAAGCATGTAATAGTATGCCTGTTGGGCAGCAAGTCCAGTTGCCCTGTCTTCTTTCATTTCTTTCATTAGCCTTTTACCATAAAATACCAATTTGTTCATGTCCACAACTCCCAGCCTCTGTCTTAACGTTTTACCTATCTCTCCTTTTCCCAAGTTTCTAGCTCCTTAATCTTTTTCCAAGGCGGTTTTCTTAGACATTGGTTTAATTTAACCTGAGGGGGTGATTTCCTTCCAAGGAGCTCGCTTTTTCCTAGGGATGAGGTACTATCACAGGCATTAAGTTGGCTCCTAAAATATTCCCCAACGAAGAAAATAGGAATAGATTGTTGGGGGCTCGCAATTTGGACTCCTGTTTAATTTTTAACATCAGCAATCAATCCTAATTTTCTTTAAAATAAAAAACCCATAAACAGGGTTTTTAGCTAGGATCATTTTCATCAAAGTTCCTTTCCTACTTCTTGTTGGGTAGCTTTTTTTTTCAAGCTGCGAAGAGGTATCCGTTCCGGGTTCGATTGATGGGTTCGCTGCTTGCAGGTTTACTTTTCTTGTCATAGTTTCAGCCTTCTTCAAATCATGCCTTTCCCTTTCAAGCTAACTTCATTCTGGTTAACTTATGATAATTTCGTCCTCGCTGGTTGTATTAACAGCTTGAGGAATTCCCAAGCTCGTTCTAAGAAAGGTTTTCAGATTACCCTTTGTTATCGGATGATTTGCTGAAAGTGGTATTTGAATAGGTATAGACCGTTGCTCTCCAGGATGGATTGTTCCAATATTTCCAAGTTCAACATGGCGGCATTCTTCATCAATAAACGAAAAGTCACTGTCATCTCTCGTTTCCTCCAATGATGTATATAGACTTAACGTAATTTTATTTATGGTCTGCTCTGTGTTCCCTCCATGGATCTTTACCACGCCCTTAATTGTATCTCCAGGCTTGTAAACTTCCTTTGCAATCACCGTTTCCACTTTCGCACTGCCGAAACCAATACTTGATAAAAATTCTTTCCACATTTTCACCACTCCCGATACGTTCTTTTGGGGTTATTTTAGCATTTATAATAAAAAAAAGACAACGCCTTACTGCGGCATTGTCCTTCGAAGTATTAATCCTTTTTCTCTACATAAGGGTCATGCTCAAAGGCAGGGAGGTCGCCAAAGGAAGTCATAATGTCTTCCTCATCCAGCTCTTCCTCATATTTCTCATGTTGCCTATGCGGGTAAACGGTAACTTCTTTTCCTTCTATATCTGTGCCAATGTAATTTTCATAATCCTCAACGTAGCCGATGCTTTCCTCAGATTCATTATACATATCATTATAGTGATCAGGAGGATATGCAAAATCCGAAGGTGTCTCAGAAGTTCCATATGAAGCAACCTCCTGCCAACTATCTTCAGAATCAAGACCAACATTTTCATCCTGTTCATCTTTGTCGAACTTCCCAAACGGCGGCATTAATACGCCTTCCTCAATAGGCCTGTTAGTGGAAATGGTCCGGTCAGGTGTATGGTCAAGACAAAAGCTGGTTTGCGGGATGGCTTCCAAACGTTCAAAAGGTATTTCTTTTCCACATGTTTCACATATCCCATATGAGCCATTTTTAATTGCTTCTAGTGCATGATTTATGTTAGATAATTCATATTCTGCATGTTCATTTAAAGCCAAGTCTTTTTCCCGTTCATAAAGTGCAGTACCTTCATCTGCCGGATGGTTATCATAACTTGAAAGTTCTCCTAATGATTCATGGTAATGTCCCATTTCCATATCAAAGTTATCATTATGCTTAAAGTGCTCTTCCAGTTCTTGTTTAGCATGGGATAACTGTGAACGCAATTTGCCAAGCTGTTCGTTTGTTAACAAGTCAACCTGCTCCCTTCCTAAAGGTTTTATTGTATTATTCGCCAGATGCTGCCTTCTCATGAAAGGTAAAAAGTGTCTTTCAGATTGTTTGGGCTTGTAGCCGGGGACCAAAACGGCTAGCCCGTTCATAATATAATTTATTATCTTGTGAAGGAGGTGTAAGCATTGCCGTTATTCGTAAACAATAAACAAACACCTGGTGTCTATAAGTCTTCAGTTAATGAACGGGATCTTTCCAATCAACAAAAAGTCTTTCGGCTCAGCTATTTAAATGAAATTTTGAATGACCAGCAGGTCCTTAATAAAAAACTTTCAAACTCCGTTGAATCCTTCCAGGCTTCACTTAAGGATAACCATTACAATCAAAATCAACATTTTAGCCGTTTACTTTCTAAGTTAGGTACACAGGAGGATTATTCAACTAAGGTTTTGGACAATATGAAGGTACAAGAGCTAACATCAGTTACTTTAATAAATAAACTAACTGATCTGGAAAGTAATAATAAAACTCTTCTTACTAACTTTGAACAAGGGGAACTGGCCAATACAGCAATCCTAAACCAGCTGAATATTCAGGAGAACTTTATAAGGGATATATTTCGTAAGCTTCAGGATCATGAGCATGTTTCAGCTTCTCTGCTTGACCAGCTGAAAAAGCAAGAAGAAATGAACGAACAAATTTCCAGACAGCTAAGTCTTCAGGACGTTTACCATCAGACGATAATGGAAAGGTTCGATCAACATGATGCAGAAGGAGAAAAAATATCCAGGCAGCTTGACAGCTTGAGGTCCATTTTGTATGAGCGAGCCTCTTATATTACAGCAGTCATAGAAGAAAATTTTAAAAATATAACTAATTACGTTGTTCATTTGCTAAAAAAGCCTTTACCATCAAAAGAGAATGAGAAAAGCCCGACTGAAAAAGAGCAGGAAACAATAAATAAATAAAAAATCTTTTTTTAACAAGTTTTAAATATTCGTTTTATCTCTTTCTGAGACGGGAATTGTAAAGCATACCTTCAGAAAGGGGTGCTTATCAATGAATCTTTATAGTGTTGTACCAGACAAAGACATCACAGGCTGGTATGTCAAATTGGAGGATGTGGCTCCCACTGAATTACATTCAAGCCGATCCGTAGCAATTAATGAAGCGGTTGATTTGGCGAATAAAAATCGGCCAAGCAAAGTGGTTATTCTCGACAAAGATCATAACGTTGATGATGAGCGAACATTTGAATGACAACATTTAGGCACTTCCTACCGGGAGTGCTTTTTATTTTCCTTTACATAACGGGATAGCTTTGAAAGTAGAAATATCTTGAGAAAATAAAACAAGCTGCCTCTAAGGAGGCAGCTTGTCCAATGTTTTTATATTAATTTATAATTGTTACATTAACTTGTTTTCTTCCCCAATCAAGAGCTGAATCTTGGTTCGGAATAAAAACGTCTATTTTATTGCCACGAATTGCGCCGCCTGTGTCAGCAGCGGTTGCATATCCATAACCCTCGACATATAGTTTCGTGCCTAGTGGAATAACAGTAGGATCAACTGCAACAACTTTGGCATCTGGGTTAGCTCTTAGATCGACGCCAGTTGCTGTAGTCCCTGAGCATCCTTCACAGAATGCAGTGTAAGCTGTAGCTTGTACACTCAGTTTTTGTGCAGCTTCTTCCTGAACTGGTGCCTCTGCTGCGGGCGCAGGTGATGATACTGCTGGCTTGGCTTCGACAAGCGGTGCAGTTTCAACATCTAGTTTTTCAATCTTGTTTGCTACTAGAGAATCCTTATAGACAACCAGGTGCGTACCCGGAATAATAATATCTGAATTTAGGTTGTTCCATTCCTGCAGGTCACTTACTGTAACACCATAATTTTTAGAAATGCCCCAAAGTGTGTCCCCTTTAACTACTTTATAATGTTCAACCGGGGAAACCTCCAAGCGATCATTTGGATAAATGATATCACTTGTTAGACCATTCCATTTTTTTAATGCACCTACTGTAACATCATGTTGTTTTGAGATCCCCCAAAGAGTATCCCCTTTTTTTACTGTAACTTCTTCTGCCTGTGCACCGGCAACTGTAGTACCTGAAATTGCCGTTGCAGCAACCAATGATAACAATGACTTTTTCATATGTTTGCCTCCTATCGGCTAATTTTTTTATCACATTGATTATCGTAACATAATTTAAGTGTACAAAAAGAACAGGCACATATTAAATGGATTACGACTATAACGACAGTATAACAATAACATTTCAAATGAACTTACTATTCTGAAAATAGGCTTTATATTTTCCATTATTATAATCCATTTACATATTTAACCTCCATTTATGGAAATAAATTCATTTGCTGGTTTAACTTGGTTGTAATATTAGCTGTAATTAAATATTTGTTATTTATTAACGCTCTGTGAGGTATTGATAAACTCTAAATCACTAGTCAACCACCTAGTATCTGTTTTGACTTTTTATAGGGAAGAGTAATTCGGGTAATTATGTACTTCTAAGGTTATAATCAAATTACAACAACGCTGAACACCATAAAACTTTTGAAACTGTGAGGTTCGTAGTATCATATATAGTAGAGAAATAAACGGAGGATAAGAACAATAATGATAGATGTAGAAATAACAAAAAGTTTGAGCAGTTCTTTGAATGATGACATTACTATAGTGGCCGAAGGGATTCTTGATCTCCTTAAAGACACTTACCCGATTGATAATGAGATCAAGAATGAATCATTGCCTTACTTAATAGAGCTTGTCCAGATGGTAAGTGTGTGCCTTCATAATGTTGAAGTCGGTAAAACCGAAGCCCAAACTTGGGGGAAAAAAATGGGTAGATTATCAGTTGAAAGAGGAACAGCAACACTGGATTCAACCTTGGAAGGAATAACTCTTTACAAAAAAGTTATTTGGACTTATATCTCAAACATGTTAAGTTCACAGGGGCGGTCAAATGACCTTCTAGACGTTTTGTTGGACATTGATGCTATTTTCAACAATATGGTATCTGGTTTTAGTTCAGCATTTACAGAGCAATCTGTTAAAGAAATGAAACTAACCGAGGAAAAATACCTATCTATCTCAGCTCCTATCGTTCCTATTCTTCCCGGTGTCGGGGTACTCCCGCTGATTGGTGATATTGACGAGCGACGAGCGAGAGTGCTACTGGACAAAACACTCATAACTTCAAAGGAACTTAGAATAGAAAAGCTGGTTATTGATTTGTCAGGAACCTTCACAGTCGACGAAATCGTCATTGATAGTATTAATAAGCTAGTTAACAGCCTAAAAATAATTGGGATTGAACCAGTACTTACAGGGATTAGGTCAGAGATCAGCCAGCAGTTTATCCAAAACGGAAAAAGATTCCTCAACATTCCAGTTTACAGGAATATTATGCAGGTTATTCAGACGATTCAACGATAATTCAACTATTGAAACAGCCCGCCTAGTTTAAAAAGGCGGGCTGTTTTTTTCTATTCAAGGTGCTTAGCGCTCAGCAACTTAAGAGTACTTCACCCTAATTGTTTCTGCTCTAAATGTGACCTTTATCTCAGCAGGTTCGCTTCACATCATTTGGTCTACCGTCCCCCCCGCCGGTTTTATATGTACTGCACATGCTTTGAATTCTGCTGTTCCTGAAATGGGATCATATTCGTTTAACGTCAAAACATTCGTAGGCGCTTCAGACCAGTGGAAACTCATGAACACTAACCCAGGGACCACCTGTTCCGTTAATTTAACCTTGACAGTCAAAGTTCCTCTCCTTGAACTCACTTCAACTAAATCTCCTTCGTTTATTCCCAGGGATACTGCATCTTTTGGATGAAGATCAAGAGTTTCTTCAGTTTGCTTAATTTTTACACCTTCAGCATAAAAACGCGTCTGAGTATGCGTATTATAGGCCTCATATCTCCTGCCGGTTGTTAAGATAAAAGGGTAATTGCTATCGGCAATTTCTAATGGAGGTGTATACTTAACTGGTACAAACGGTGATTTGATCTCTCCTTCCGATCCATTATGGAACCTTTCGTGAAGAATCTTTGTTCCAGGATGGGTCACCTCTGGGCATGGATAATGGATTCCATATTCTGCTTCCAGTCTAGAATATGAAATTCCTCCAAACAGTTCCCAAGCCAATTCCCTTACCTCCTCCCAGATTTCTTCACTGTGCTTGTAGGACATTCTATAGCCAAGCCTTGCAGATAGCTCGCATAAAATTTCCCAGTCTTCTTTTGTACCAGGCTGTGCTTCAACCGCTTTCCTTACGCGCTGAACTCTTCTGTCCGTGTTTGTAAAAGTACCATCAACCTCGCCCCAGGACCTGGCAGGCAGTACAACATCAGCAAGTTCAGCAGTATCAGTTAGAAAAATATCCTGTACTATTAAAAAATCCAGTTTCTTAAGTATTGCTTTTGTATGATTCATATGAACATCTGCTAATAGTGGGTTTTCTCCTATAACATAAAGGACCTTCACTTCCCCCTGTTCTATACGTTCCAAGGTTCGTGTTTGTGTATCCCCAGCCTTTTCGCTGATTTTAGTGTTCCATGCTTTTTCATATCTTAATCTGTAGTTTTCATCAGCAATGCTTACAGCACCAGTAAGCTGGTTAGGCAAGCAGCCCATATCACCTGCTCCCTGAACATTGTTCTGACCTCTTAATGGCATAATACCGCTGCCTTTTTTCCCTATTTGTCCGGTTAAGAGGGCTAGATTAGCAATGTCTAAAACATTATTTACACCACAGTGATGTTCGGTAATTCCTAGTGTATAGGCAATCATAGCCCTCTCTGCTCCTGCATATTCCCGTGCAGTTGTCCTTATTTCTTCCGCTGAGATTCCAGTTATTTCTGATGCATATTCTGGAGTATAGATTTCCACACTCCTTTTCAGCTTCATAAACTCAGCAGTATGCTTTTCGATGAAATTTTCTTTATACAACCCTTCACCAATAATTACATTGATCATTGCATTAATTAAAGCAATATCTGACCCAATATTAAGCTGTAAATGGCGCTTGGCGGATTTAACTATATCGATCTTCCGTGGATCAACAACAGTTATTATCAAACCTGACTTAGCCGCTTTCTTTATCTTATTTCCTATTATGGGATGCGCTTCCGTTGTATTAGAACCCATTAACAACAGAAAGTTCGCTTCCTCGATATCATCCAATGTATTGGTTGGAAAGCCACTCCCAAATACAGTCGCCAGACCGGCGACGCTCGATGCGTGTCAAGTTCGGTTACACCCGTCAATGTTATTGCTTCCGATGGCTGTTCTCATAAATTTTTGGGTTATATAATTAGACTCATTCGTTGTACGAGCACAGGCAAACATGGAAATGGCATCTGAACCCCAATTAGTCTTAATCTTGTTAAGCCTAGTAGCGATTAGTTCATAAGCCTCCTCCCAGGTTGACTCCATTAATATTCCAGCCTTTCGTATTAGCGGAACTGATAACCTTTGGGGGGCTTGGACATATTTATAAGCAAAAGCTCCTTTTATGCATGTTTGGCCTTTATTAACAGGGGCATCTTTATCACCTCTAATTTTAATAATCTCATTATCCTTTACTTCAAGGATCAATCCGCAGCCGGTGCCGCAATAACCACAGACTGTTCTTACCTGAACCGCTTCTCCCAACTTCTACGCCTCCCGTAATAGCTATAATGGTACACATGATTTTCATGTCTTCATTATTTTAGTTGATCAAACGAGCGAATTGTTATTGTATTTTTAAAAATATTTGTCTATTTTTAAACATAAAAAATAAACACCATTGAAAGTCCTTCCAATGGTGTTTAAGCTTATGCAGTCTTTGCAGGCAATAGAATCTTAAAGGTTGTTCCCTTGTTTAACTCACTTTCAATATAAACCTTCCCATTATGACTTTCTATGATTTTGAAGCTAACCAGCAGGCCAAGCCCATTGCCATTCTTTTTAGTCGTATAGAAAGGTTCACCGATTTTCGTCAGTGTATCAGGTGGTATACCGACGCCTGTGTCCTGTATCGTGATTTCAACGTTGCCTTCATGAATGAACATTTTAACATCCAGATCTCCACCCTCCGGCATCGCTTCTATACCATTTTTAATAAAGTTCAGGAATACCTGTTTTAAGCGATTTTCGTCACATTCAACTTGAATAATATCGTCATCCGCATCGAAGCTCAGTCTGACATTTCGCTTTCTTGCCTCAAAGTCCAATAGAGAGACTACATTTCTGACGATCGGGATTATGTTTCTCTCCTCTAGCTCTACGGCCTTTGGCTTGGCAAGTACCATAAACTCTTCAACAATATTATTTACTCGGTCAATTTCATCAAGAATGATGTCAAGAAACTCTTTCCTCTGCTCATCTGTTTCATCTAGTTGAAGAAACTCTGCATATCCCTTCATTGACGTAAGCGGGTTACGTATTTCATGGGCTACACCTGCAGCAAGCTGACCGACAGCGGCAAGCTTATCCTGCCGGTGCAGGAGTTCCTCCGTCTGTTTTCGTTCTGTTATATCATTACGGATAGAGAGGTATTGGTACGGTTTACCTTTTTCATTAAGAAACGGAATAATTGTAGTGTCGACCCAATAATAAGATCCATCCTTCGCCTTATTACGAATCTCTCCTTTCCATACCTCACCAGATCCAATAGTCTTCCAAAGCCCCTTAAAGAAGCCCTTAGTGTGGAATCCAGAATTTAACATTCTATGATCTTGCCCAATTAATTCCTCACGGCTATACTTAGAGATTTCGCAAAACTTATCATTGACACTTTTAATGAGTCCCTTTTCATCTGTAAACGCAACAATCGAAGCCTGGTCAATCGCGAACTTATAATCACTGACTTCCTTCATTTTCTCTTTAAGGTCAGCTTTAGCTGTTTTCAGATTTGTGATATCAGAACGAATCGCTACATATTGATATGGTCTGCCTTTTTGATTTAAGAACGGTACGATGGTGGTATCAACCCAATAAAGATCGCCATTCTTTGCTTTATTTCGTACCTCGCCCTTCCAGACATTCCCGGAACCGATCGTTCGCCACATTTCCTTAAAGAATTCCTTTGGATGGAATCCCGAGTTTAAGATAGAATGATTTTGGCCGATCAGTTCATCTTTTGTATATCCGGATATTTGCACAAACTTTTCATTTACGAAAGAAATAATGCCTTTGGGATCCGTAATTGCCACAATCGATGACTCATCGAGAGCAGATGTAATGTCTTTAAGATTTGTGTCAGTTACCGCAAGCCGCTTGCTTATTAATGCACTCGATCCAATTAAACCGCCAAGAATCAGTACAGCGACTAATAAAACGAGCCATGTTATAAAATTTTCCTGAATTCGAATTTGATCAATCGTTCCTGTTTCAAGGGTAAAGATTGTAGCTGCCCTGTTTAATAGGAAGTGTCCTTCCACAATTGCACCCGTAATAATTAGAGCGCTAAGCGGCTTAGTCCACATATAATTTCTCTGCTGGAATCCTCTTGATATATATATGATCCAAAAAGAAAAAAAGAAAGAGCCATAAATAATCAACAGCGAGATTACCAATATAGCTGGCTGGTAACTAAACCCAAGGTTCATTGAATACATGCCGAATACCTGAACCGACAAGACCGCTAGAGTCATAAAAAAGCTGCTAATTAAAATTGCTGAATAATCAATTGCTTTCCCCGCTACCGAATAGAAAGCCATTCCCGTGAACATGATCCCAAGAATAACAGAAAGAATGCTGATAGGGATTTGATAAGTTACTGATGTGTTGATATTCGCAGAGGCCATTCCAAAAAAGTTCATTACCCAAATTCCGATGCCTAATGAAAAAGTTCCACCCAAGAAAAAGAGTCTTTTGTTTCGGTCAGAGCCTTTTATAAGTGTAAATAAATCAATTGCCGTATAAGCTGACATCATCGTTAATATGATCGCAACAATGATTAATACAGGGTTATCCGACATGCCATAGCTTCCCATTTTTCATATCAATCTCCCTATATAGTAGTTCCACTATCTTTTGATTTTAAATGAAAAGAATCCAGATTGAAAGAACATTTGGTGTATCTCTTGTAATAAGTTTGACACATTTCACTAACTTTTTTCAAGATGATTACTAAAAGTAGCTGAAAATTTATCAAATTATAAAAAAACAAAGAAAAATTAAAAAAATTTAAAAAAAGTCTACACAAAATACCTCTTTATGGTTTATACTGTACTACAACAGGTAAAACAAAATATAAACTGTATTATAAAAAGGAGGAATTACTAATGATCAAGAGTCCAGTTGAGTTTTTCAGAAATTTGCCAAAGAAGGTTTGTCCTGAGTGCGGTGAAGGGGTTCATGAACAGGCAGAGTCCTACCTAATGGAATGTGAGCGCTGCCTTGCAAAACGTGAGGAATAACAGTTCCCAGCGTACTAATATAAAAAACAGACCCAGCAGTTAAATCCGCTGGGTCTGTTTTATTTTTTGATTTGAATTCCCAATTAGCTTTAGATACCAGGGGGAATGGGGACCAATTGATTTTGGACGGCATAGATGACCACTTGAGAGCGGCTTTTGACAGAAAGTTTTCTAAAAATTTTACTTACATGGATTTTTACCGTTTTATCGCTAATAAAGAGCCTTTCTGCAATTTCCTTATTACTTAAACCATCAACCAAACAAACTAGAACCTCTTTTTCTCTCTCTGTCAAAACAGCTTCTCTCAGATCATTCGTTTTGTGCTGATGAAAGGAGAGAAGCTTTTTTGTCATGGCTGGGTGTACCACTGATTCTCCTTTTGAAATCATCCTGATTGCATCAATAACCTGTGAAGATGGAACATCCTTTAGAAGGTAACCATCAGCGCCCTCTCTGATGGCAGACATAAAGTACTCATCATGATTGTGCATCGTTAATATAAGAATTTTTATTTCAGGGTGTGTTTTTTTTACGATCCCCGTTACCTCTACACCGTTTTTATCAGGCATATTTATATCCATCAAAATGACATCAGGTTTACATGTTTTCAGTTTAACTAATGCGTCATCTCCTGAAACAGCCTCACCTACAACAACAATATCCTCCTCTGTTTCAAGTATATTTTTAAGTCCGTCTCTCAAGACGGCATGATCATCCACTAGCATGAGCCTGATCATATAATTCTCTCCCTTCCAGTCCCATCTTTGGCACTGTCAGTACTATTTCTGTACCTATTCCTGCTTTGCTGTCAATTTGTAAAGATGCATTGATCTTTTCTGCTGCATCATTCATTTGCAGAATCCCGAAATGAGGTTGGTTCCTCGCCTTGATCATGGCTTGATAAAGGGAAAATCCCTTACCGTAATCTTTTATTTTCAACAATATCTGTTCGGCCTGATAGCTTATGAGCACATCAATACGTGAACCTCCGGAATGCTTAATACTGTTTTGAACGCTTTCCTTAAAAGTATCAAACATTATTTTTTCCACCATCGAGCTCAATTCAATCTCATTTCCTCTAATTATAAAATCAATTTCCACATTATATTCTTTCATTAGTTCTTCTATCTTGGAATAGATGGCTGCAGTTAGACCCACCTTATCTGTCGGATATGGACGCAGAGCATAAATTGAGTCTCTGACCTCCCTAAGACTATATCTAAGTTTAATTTCACTATCTTTTAAGAGCTTTAAAGCTTCAGAAGGATTTTTCAAGAACTTCTTTTCCGCTGATTCTAGATTCATAATTGCACCAGCAAGGGTTTGGGCAACTCCGTCATGAATATCACGAGCAATTCTGTTTCGTTCTTCAAGAATTATGCGTCTCTCCCGTTCCGTAAAGAGCACTCTTGTTTTGAAAATCACTGCCAGTTGATTGGATAATGTCGAAATAGAGCGAATATCATCTTTCCGAAAGCTATTTGTCCGGGACCTTGCAACGATAAACATTCCGACTGTTTCATCTTCAATAACCAACGGGGAATAGACAAAAGATGTCAAGCTATAGTGAAATAGGGGGTGAGCAGGCCCATAATCATGTATGTCTTCAAATTTGACTGGCTTGACTATCTTTTCTAGTCTATGAAATGCCTCTTCAGAAAGAGTTACACTTTCATGGACAAGCCCTTCATAAAACCTAAGCTTCCAACTATCATTTTCCTTCATCCATAACACACTTGCATCACTGCTAAAGAAATCAGCAAATTTACTTTTTAATGTATCTACCCATTCGTTAGTTGGCTGGAGGTGATTCAATTTTCTAGTAATCGAAGATAGCGTCTTAAGCCTTTGTTTCTCAATGCGTAGTCTTGATATTGTTGAACTAATGATAGCTATGCCTACCAGAGGTGAGAAGAAGAAGAAAAATGAAAAAACATCAATCTCTCCGCGGTTCGTGTTCCCGATAATATAAAATAAAATTCCATATGCCAGCGATATACCAGCACTGCTTATCTCTGTATATAACTTTTGAATCCATTTACTGATTGTGTAAGGCCGAGGGTTTAGCAGATTTACTGCATCATCGATAATATTATTGACTAAGTAAAAAATCACGAGAGTTACACAATAATGGAATATACCATATAGGACTGAACTTTGATTATTTACTTCCGCTAACGTTACTGAGGCAAGTGTAAAAGCGATTCCAAAGCTTATTAAAATTTTTCCTGGCCGAAAAAAAAGAATTCGCAGCGGTCTTTGCCGTAGAGCATTTATGAATAAAAGAACAGACCCATATGCTGCTAGCGCATAAGGTAACCCATAAAGTAAACAAAGCACATAGACAATTGGAATAGTTATCGTGGTTTGCCCTTTCCATACAGGCATAGGAAAATATTCATTTATCCCTAGAAACAAAACAAGTAAACAAAGGATTGTAGGTTCCTTAGGAAATTCTAAACTCCCTGCAGAATGGATAAAAACAAGACCGCCGGACAGCGCAACAGCCCATTGCAATACCTCAGAAAGCGTCTCTCTATTTTGTATATTGACAGCTTTAAACACGAGATCCCCCTCATTTTAGAATATTCAGTTTTTTATATTGTACACATAAATATTGGTTAAAACAACCAAAAGCCTTGGCTAACTTTTAAGATAGCTGTTCCTAGGTATCTTATTTCCCCCTAGAGAACGATTGTATGGTACGATATTTAGAGTTTTTGAAACTGAGGAGGGAAAGTTTGAACCGTTTACCATTTATTGTGTTTTTAAATCTTTTGATTGTTTTTACTACTTTAAATTCGTTTTTTATAGAAGTTCAAGCACATAGCGGCAGTAGAGACGAATTAGGAGGACATTTCAGAAATAAGGACTGCGTCTATATACTGCATGAACCAACCTCTTTAGCCCTGTCTGCTAAAACTAAACAGGACTTGCTTTTGCTAATTAAAAAACATAACCAAAGCGCTTGTTCATATAATCTAATCGAAGAGAAGATCGATTTGGACGGCACAGAACTAAGCGGGTCTTCTTATTCCATACATTCTGCTGCTGGAAATGCTTCTGCAGCTGTCCCGCCAGCTGTAACTTCTAAACCTGCCGATCTCCAGCTAGAGAATACATATAAAGCTGATCTTCATGAATGTACTGACGGTGATACAGCTTCTTTTAACATTAATGGGCAATTGTATAAAACTAGATTTCTGTACATTGATACACCTGAAAGTACGTCTCAAATGGAACCTTATGGAAAAGAAGCAAGTCAATTCACTTGTTCTTTTTTAAAAACCGGACAAATTATGATTGAAACAGACGGTCCCAGTTTGTTTGATAAATATGATCGTTTGCTGGCGTGGGTTTGGGTGGATAATAGGCTACTTCAGGAGGAAATCACTAATGCCGGACTCGTTGAAGACTTCTATGATTATGGGGATTATAAATATGAAGGCAGAATCAATCAGGCCATGGCTGAAGCAAAGTCCAGTAATAAAGGCATTTATTCCAATACCACTGCTGGTAAACAGCCTTTACCTCCAAAAACAGGCCCCTCAGAGATTCCTGTTTTCATTGGTCTCGCATTGTTAATATTTATTGCATTGTTTTATTTAAGAAAACAATAACTGGCGCGAATATAATAGTGGGAGCTGCTAGATGGTGCTGTGTAAAGTACACCACCGCTTAGCCCGTGAACTAGAAGCAGATCGAATTGGAATTTTATTTCTAAACAATAATAAAGAAACTCTCTGGCCATTTCCAGAGAGTCTCTTTATTAACAACTTAGGGGACCCAACCATTACACCGGCAAAATCTTTTTGGCTTCTAAAAAGAAATCCTTTTAGGTGAGCAAGAGCTCTATTTCTGCCAATGGTGTTTGAACCGCTGTGCTATCCAGATACGATTGCATAAGAATTGCCCCAATTCGATCAGCGGACCCATAATATTCGGTTTCTAACCGAGGACACATATCCCTGCATTATTGATGGTTACACATTTCACCAAATCCCTTTTGGGGATTTGACTTGCTTCCACTATTAACAAGTAACAAGTATTTTAGTCACAGATATCCAACCTGGAATTAAATGATGACTCCTCCCTGTCCCATAAACCAAACTTTGTATTGTTTTAGAAACAGGTTTTTGGATAAGACCTTCTGCTTTACGTACAAATCGAAATTTAATAGATAAAGCTTTTTTTCTCATCCAGTTGAATCATTCTTTATCATCAGGCTGAAAAACGACTTCAGAAATGATACTTGAAAATTGGATGGCTCCCCCTACTGGAGTTTGTAACCGTTTACAATTATTGCTAAGGAATTCCAATGTCGTTCACTGCGGAACGAACACTATGGTTGAGTCTCCTAAATTGTTAATGTTAATGTTACTTTGGTTATCCTTTACACCTAAATATTACCACAATCTCGGTAAGTATATTGCTGCAATTATGACGAATATTTGAACTTTGAGACTCCCGCTAACAGAGCCAATTAGGCCCCTATTAAGGAGCCTGATTGTAAGTTGCAGACATTAAGTATATGCGTTCGCAACAGATAAAGGGTTTAAAGCTGTCGTCTTGTCCAAATAAACAAAGGCATCATATCTTTGCGCCATTCGTGATGGAACATAATTCCCAAGCAGTTCAACCTCTGGATTGTATACGACTCCTATAGCACGGTGCCCAAAGGTATGATTGAAGACAGTGTCCTTTTTAGGGTTAAACATCAGAATTTTGTTATATGCTCCCGCTCTGTTCATTAAATCTTCCCAGCTTCCTTTAGCTGCTTTAGGAACCTCCATAATTTTTAATGGATCCCCCCATCGGCTCGATGCAATTACACTTCCATGATGGGTGCCAAACCCTACCGCAAACACCGCTTGCTGTCCGTATTTTTCCCTTAACAACTGACCTACATTTACAAGACCTTCCGCTTTCATGTCAGTAGCACGTGCATCACCAATATGTGTGTTATGTTCCCAGACGATAACTTTTGAGCTATTCCCGTAAGATTTTTTAACAGCTTCAATGGCGCTGACCATATGGGTATCTCTAATATTCCAATCATCAGGTCCGCCCTCAACCATAGCCCGGTAATATCTTTCAGCATTAAGGGTAACCATTCCGTTAACCTCTAAATTTAAAGCTGTTTCGTCCCCTAACTTGTCCAACTTGTGCTTCTTTGTACGAATTTCTGTCAAAAGGGCAATTATTTCTTCAACACAATCTTCCTCATAAAAGGCAGCAGAAATCCCATAGTTTTCAGGCCTTCTATCAAATGGTTCAAAACACTCAAATGCCTGTCTGGCCTTTTCTGCACTTCGCGGGGAAATTTTTTGCAGCTGCCTCACCATTTCCTCCATTGACTCCCATAAACTATATACATCAATCCCATAAAAGCCCACATTACCGTTTGATTGGTCGTTGTACTCTTTCAACCAGCTGATTAGGGACTCAACTTCTTTATTAGCCCACATCCACGTAGGCCAGCGGTTAAAATCCTGCAAAGCATTTGCTGCCGTTCCGTTCCTTTCGCCTTTTATAAAACGATTGATTGTAAAACAGGAAGGCCAGTCTCCTTCTACTCCTATAATAGAAAATCCCTTTTCCTTTATAAGCCTTTTGGTGATCTCTGCTCGGAAAGAATAAAATTCAGACGTTCCGTGAGAAGCTTCTCCGAGCAAGACAAATTCCGCCTCACCCGCTGCTTCCACTAATGAATTAAGGTCATCATTTGAGTTCAGTTTTATTGAATGCTTCTTTATCTCATCGATTACGAGACTCTCTTTCACCATTTCGTCTCCTCCTTTTATGTGTTACTTATTTTAACCATTACCTCTAAAGCTAGTGTGGAAAAAATTTGCTACGTAGAAATACGAGAATTAGGAAAACCTGAGGTAACAGCATGCAAATTAGTAAACTGGGGGTGATTCCAATGAAAAAGGAAAAAGAATATTTGACGCAAGCACCAGAAGAAAATGCAATATCAATTGAAACGGATGGAAGAGGACCCAATCTGAGAAATTATCCGGGTGATTCTGTTAATGAACATAAGAATCTTGAAACAGCTAATATCCTCATTACAGGTGATGAGATTCGACAGCAAAATGAAAATTTATAACAGCTAATCCAAGAAAGGAATGATAAATGTGGAAAGTGTTGATCCTAAGGATCTTAAGAACGGCGACCAGGTTTATGTTATATACCGAAACCCCCACGTCCCGTCTGTCGCGAATGTGAAAGAAGCCGAAATTGTACCACACCCAAGGGACCCTAATGCACTGGCACTATTTATTAACGAGACTTTCCATGTTATTGAAGATGACGATGCATTATTTGCTACCAAGGATTCTGCTGAGCGGGCCTATCATACGGCCTATGAAGACCAGCTTGATCAATATCACTAGGCCTACTGTCTATCTCAACTGGGTGATAACACCACAAGCCAGCCTTTTTCCTGCATCACCTGAAGGCTGAGACTCGAAATCATCTGGATTTTCATGGATAATAATGGCTTTTCCAATGCTTTCTCTTACTGAAAATTTATTGGTAAAAAACGACATTCTTGAGTATCCATTATTCGAAAATAAGACTGGAAAGTCGCCAGCATGGTTGCCATGGGGCTGATTCCTTGGATTCCAATGTCCTCCCGCATCCTGAAATGGATTATTTTGCTCACCGATATCACATGATCCATTTTCATGGATATGGAAACCATGCGGACCGACTGGTGCTTTACTTTCATTTCTTGGCCTATACTCCGGAAGACCTGTTACCTCGGCAAAAACTTCAGTTCCATGTGGAGTTTCAAATAGAATGACGGTACCGCGGATTTCAGGTGCGAGCGGGCCGCCTTTTATTTCTGCATAGGCTACAGCCCCATTCTGCTGGGTTTCCCGTGAGTAATACCTTTGACTATATGGGTAGGAGTAACTAGTTACTGGCGGTGCATAACTGCTCCGATAACCAGGATGATAGTAATGATAATAATTCATAATCGTCCTCCTTGATTAAAGTTTACAAAGCAGTTTATGTGAAAAGTAGGCAAATGTGAAAACTGGAGGGTGAAATTTTGCAAAAAAGACCAAGAGTAACAATTGTAGGAACAAATATAGATGAAGTAAAAATACAGAACGCTAACTCTGGGCTTTCATATAATCAGGCGAAACAACTACTCGCAAGAAAATGCACAAAAAATAATAGCGCAATCAACCTGCAACGTATAGACTAGAGCCAGCAAAAAGACCCGAAGCAATTCCTTTACTGTGAAAAAACTCTTCCGATCCCTGGTATTATTCTAAAATAGACGAACCGACTTTTGACCCGGCCGGGTTTAATTTCTAAAAACCCTCTTCCGTTCGTACGTCTTTAAACGTGCTCAGGGATTAATGGCCAGAAAAAAGCTCTTTTATATTTGCAATAGTGAAAAACAGGCTGGGAGGCAAAAAGATTCGAGGAAAGACCTGCACCAATGGTATTTTTCAAGACCTCTGCCTCGGCTTTCTGCAGCTCCCATTTCGTATGATGGATATCAGCCCTAAAAAGCTTGTTTCCCCTCTTAGTCCATAAACAATAGCGCTCAGTCAGAAATTCTTCCATGCTTCCCACTTCTGATAAAAAAATACTTGAACTTGGCCTATAAGATCCCTGGAATTCAAACAAGCCCTTCTTGTTGTTGCGTCCACTCTTTATTACGAGAAAATCCTTTTCGTTCTGTATTGTAAGTTCAGCATTATTATAAGGTAGTCCATAGAAAACTCGAGCTAGTCCTGCTACTACAGGATGATTTGCATCAAGAGTAAAAAAATAAACTCCTGGAACTCCCTTAAAAGTGACGTATGTTCTAAGATTTAATTCGTTAAATGAATTCATAAAAGGTATTTTAGGCAGAAATCGAACCCTCATTTCAGATACTCGAAAAGGAACAATTCCAATCCATGCGTTCCCATTAAAGGAATCAATCTCTAGTTCATGCGGTACATTATCTCTTATCGTTTTCTTTGGAATAGGCCAATGAAAAAAGGCTGTATTCTCCCATACCTGTGTCATAATCCACGGGATGCTTGGGAGAGGATGGGTACGGTGATTAGTATTCAAAAGTTCTTCATACATATTAATCAGTCCTTCAACAATAATTTCTAAGCACAGCAGGTCATAAGCTTTGATTTCCTCTGACTTTTATTCCGTTAGTATAGTTTGCCATTTCCCGCTTACCCTTATAAATTTTTACTGTTCCTTTATCCCCTAATCGGATAACAAAACAAAAAAACCGAAAGCAATTATGCTTTCGGCACCTTTTTAAAAGTTTAAGAGATTTGATGGAACGTGATTTCAGGACGGCTGCCAACTCGGATATTAACTCCAGTTTGGCCTAGTCCTTCACTGATATAAAATGGTTTACCTTGGTGATGGTGCAGCCCCTTCACCATGTTCATACTTACAAGTTTCCCCATTTTCGCAAGATGATATGGTTTAGGCCAATGGATTTGTCCACCATGGAAATGTCCTGACAACAAGTAGTCGTATTCTCTATCTTCCATTTCAAGCACTATATTCGGATCGTGGGTCAAAACAAGATTATAACCCTCAGGCAAATTACTGTACGATTTTTTAATATCACTGCGGTTCGTGCTGTAATCATCAATTCCAATTATATTAAGGTTTGCACCGTTAACTTCTAATGTTAAATGCTCATTTTGCAACGTAGTTACACCATTATCCTCAAGGGTACTCTTTAACAGATCAAAGTTTTCACCCTTCAAAACGTAATCGTGGTTTCCAAATACAGCAAACATCCCTAAACGAGGCTTTAAAGTCTGAAGAGCCTTTAGGTAAGGAATAAGCCTTGGAATACTCCGTTTGCGATCAAGAAAATCGCCTGTTAGAGCAATTAAGTCAACTGGCTTCTCGGAAACGATCTCTAAGAGTTCATCCGGGCTGACCGATATATTTTCAAGGTGTAAATCAGAAAGATGGAGTATCGTAAAATCCTGCTGAGTGAGCAATTTTTGATGGGGTAAAGCAATGGAATTAATGACAACATCTTTAGTGTTTTTATTAGCTTTATAGATTAAGAATATAAGATAAAGAATTACAATCATAAATAGTGCTTTCTCCATAAAAAATCCCCTCCCTCTATAAAGTATAGTAGGGATAGGGAAAAAGTCCTAGTGGGAGTTGCTGGCAGCTTTAGCGAACTTGTTTTTCAGGTGAATAGCGGTCAATGAGCTGCTCCTTTGACATAAGTAAATAAATTGGACGTTGCTTACTTAAATTTGTTAATGATGAATTAGAAGATGATAAAAATAAGATGGGAAGCTGGGTCAGCCACTTTACGGTTTTATACAAGCTATTCGCTGGCTCGAATGTTTCAAAACCAAGCCTTTTCACTCCCTTGTTGATCATTGTGATCCCAATCACACCTTTAATGTTCTGCTCTTTAGGATGACTCGTTATGTAGTCAGCCAGTAAGGGCATTGACTCTAATACCTGTTTAATAATGATTTTTCCTTTTGTAAGTGAGTTTTCAGTCTTCATCAATTCACTCAAAAGCCTTACATTGTGCAAATGAACTTTAACAAGCACATCATTTTTAGCTATAGATGTTCCATCTGACAGGATTATATCTCTTCCCTTATATTTTGTCAGTCTTACCCGAAAAACCGCTTTTTTCTTATTAGAAGCTTCAATATACTGAAGTCGGGTGAACCAGTAATACAAAGGATCAATAAGGTGCCAGACTGATAAAATGGACAAGCGGATTAACATTTGTGCCTTGCTCCTTTCAAAACGGTTACATGTATAGGATAATCAATCTTCGCGTTTTTAAATTGGAAATGAAAGGTTTTTAAAAATAAGAATGAAAACGCCAGCTGCCCTTCATACTAAATTAAAAAGGGTGTTTTTTGATGCAAAAGGTCCTTTTTTTGCCTTTCTTGCAAATTGCTTCGGGACATCATCAGGTTGCTGATGCATTATCCGAATACTTAACAGAAGACGGCGGAAAGTATGATATTAAAAAGGTAGACATTCTCCAGTATTCTTATGGAGCTTGTGAAAGACTGATTTCTAAAATTTACTTATCAATGATTAAAAACATTCCCTCTTTTTACAGTATTCTTTACAAAAGCAATGCTTGCCGGTCCAGGTCTCATAAAAACCTGTTATATGATTTACTTTTTCATAAAAGTATTTCTGCTCTAATTAAGGAGGAAAACCCTGATTTAATCATTTGTACACATGCTCTTCCGTCCTATCTTTTGAATCAAATGAAGCGCAAAAAAATGCTTAATGTGCCAGTAGTGAACTCCTATACTGACTTTTTCATAAACTCAGTTTGGGGAATTACCGATGTCGATTACCACTTTGTTCCAAGTGAGGAAACAAAACTATTTTTGTTAGAGCGTGGCATTAGCCAGGAAAAAATATTTGTTACAGGAATACCTGTCCATCCTAAAATTTCTACAGGAAGGCAGGAGGCCCAAAAGAAAAGCTCCTATAAAGTCATTGTGTCAGGGGGAAATCTTGGGGTTGGTCCCATTGAAAAAATGATCACACATGCTGGGAAAACGGGGCGAATCACCTACACAATATTGTGTGGACAAAACCGCACTCTTTTTGAGAAAATAACTGATCTGCAACATCCCAATATTGTAGCAGCGGATTATATTTCATGCCGAGATGAAATGAACCGGCTGTATGAAGAAGCGGATTTAATCTTAACAAAGCCAGGCGGGGTAACGATTAGTGAATGCTTGCTAAAGCAGCTGCCTATTTGCTTGCTTAAGCCTCTCCCTGGTCAGGAAGAGATGAACCAAAAGTTCCTATTGAATCAAAACCTGATTATAAACAAAGACTTTGCCATTGACTTTAATAATCTCGATGAGTCACTGCTTCTTTTCTTGGAAAGATCCTCCCCCGAAAAGGAGAAACATTTGAAGGCTGTTTCTTCTTTTATAAACTCACAATCAAACATTAGGGAACTGATGAAGAAGTTGACAGGTTAAACGCTTTACCTTTAAGTAAAGGCTCTGTTAAATTTGGCTTTCCGTTCCAGGCGCTCGTTTTCCCCGGGAAGGTCTGGAGGGCCCCCTCGGTACTAAAGCAGCATAGAGGGTCTCCCCTTTCACCGCTTATTGATTTGCAGAGTCGCAACGCACGAGGGAAAGGTCCTGTGCATATTCCGTTAGATCGCCTTCAATCGAATTATCACTGTTAAGAATTAACAATTTTAATAAGTAAAAAAGGAAATCAATGTTGTCTCAGTTTTACTGCTCCTAATTCGGGTATAAAAAAACGCAAGGCCAATAGTAAAGAGGAGGACTGGTAAGCAATGAAAGTCTTAACAGCATCTTCAAGATTCGTCATTGGCTCTGCACTAGAAGGTGGATTTGTCTATATAAAGAAAGGCACCCTTGTTCCATCTCGCTCGATATCTCGGGGGAAGCTTTAAAAAGGCAAATCTCCTTATAGGTGAGAAAAAGCACAACTCTTGGTTGTGCTTTTTCTCATTTTTGTAGGATCCATTGTCAGTCATTTACCTTAAGCAAATATGCCTGCAAATTTCTATGCATATACTGGTTGTCACAGATTAAACCTTATCTTTCTTTATTATTTTTTGAATTTTTAGATAAATAATGTATAATCACGTTAATAAGTCCGTTACAGGGAGATGATAACATGCTTGAAGTGGAAAGGAATACAATTACCGAATTTTCCGAAACTGAACTTACCCCAAGTTTTCGAATTGATTTAAGAGAATACAATGAAAAAGAATATAATAAGTTTGTAAAATTAAATACGGTTAGTGATTGGTCTCAGCTCAGTTGGTCTCAAATTGGGAAGCCCTATGAGGTGACTTCATTCGCACGGGAAAAGAAGGAGTGGGAAAAGGAGAATCAGCAGGACCTTCCTGCCCATACATCTTGGACGATGTTTAACCGGTCATTCCATGAATGGTTTGTGAAAGATGTCCCAGCCGAAATAGATCAAAAGAAGAAAGCATTTTTTAACAGCTTGACCCGGTTTAAACCAACGGAAACTAAGGCGGCTCTTGGCGATTTTGTGCGGATCCAACTGTGGAATTATGCCCACCGAGTGGAAGATGGGATATGGGATCCTCGCGGGAAAAGAGCTCTTTTTGAGGGTCTTGACGTCCAGAAGCCAAGGATATTATTTTTAGGAGCAGCCGAAGGATACGAAGCAATGCAGCTCAGTGCCATGTATCCCGGAGGTGAAACTGTTTTTGTTGATTACGACCCCTACTGTAAGGATACACGTTTTGCGGAATTCCCTGAAAGCTACCCTTTTCTTGGAGTTAACCAGTTAACTGGCGGCAAAAAGGTTTATCGGAAGTCTGATTTTGAAATTCATTACATTGTAGATGACATCCGAAATCTAACGTTTGGCCAGGAATTTGATATCATTCTAAGTGTTGGAATGCTGGAGCATTTTCCCGACAGCCATAAAGCTGAAGTAGTTGAATGGCATAGGAAATTTTTGAAGCCTGGCGGGTACATCATTATGACAACTCCTCGCGTACAGCTTAAATCAAAGCTCTACTACGAAATTATGGCTGACGTGATGAATCATACTTATCGTGAATTAATGAGTATTGAGCAGATGGGATTGTACCTCTATGATAATGGCCTTGATATCCTCAGGTCCGGCTATATTAAGGTCCATAATGGAATAGTAGCTAAAGCAAAATAAGAGGCTGCAGTATGGCAGCCTTTTATTTCAGTTTTCCCAATCAGATCTTTTGCCGGGCTCAGATTTGTTTCCTGTTTCATTCCCTGTGCTTGCAGTATAGCCTACTCGATAAGAGGAGGTCCTTTTCTTTCTCAGGCTTGGAGGCATTTTATATTGACCCTCATTGCTTTGAAATTCACCACGTTCTGACATTTTATTCACTCCCTGTTAACAGTCTGCCGGGGGTATATGGAAAGGCGAAGGAATGAGCTATCCATTTTCTTCCAATAACTTAAGGCACCTTATTGCATACTGGGCTTTTTTCTTATGGAACTGCCCGTACATGGATGCAATACCTTCCCTTGGGACTCTGACCCAAAACACCGCTGTAACTGACCAGTCCGGCTGCTAAATCCTTTGAAAGGGTGTTGGCAAGCACAAGCGAGCTCCATGAGGAACTTGCTCTAGCCCTGCATTCGCTCGCCAGGGGGGTAGGCGGCAGTTAACTCGATGTTCTTATAACAGTTTTTCCAATTCTTCAATTTCTGGCTTCGCATTTTTAACTACATCCTCAATCAAAGTACGAGGATCTACATCTCCAGTATAATTAACTAAAGTTTGAAACTCAGCTACAAAGTAACCCTTGCAAGTTCAGCAAAATCCTATAAACCCCATAATGGGGCGACTCCTCCTCCTGAATCAAGCTAAAACAAACATTCTTATTATCTGTCAAAAAAAAAAGATTATGATAAAAAAAGCAAAGACGACCGTTTAGAAACGAAGCAAACTGGAGGCTCCGACAAAGAAGCGTCCTTTGCTTCTGAAGGAGGAGTTGAAGTTTGCCGAGTTTCTGGGAGGCGGAGCTGGACAACGAAAAGCAAAGACGACCGTTTAGATACGAGCAAACTGGAGGCTCCGACAAAGAAGCGGCTTGTCCATCCTGACTTTATATTTTAAAATTGACACGTAAAAGAGCATAGCCTATCAAACCTAGCTTTAACGAATTTTTTATTATTTGATAGTCATACCGAGAGAACTAGCCTCTGCCTCTCGTGATTCCATTTTCAGAAGCCATAATGTGGATAATACTCCTAGAAATGCTAAGAAAGCGAAAAATAAATAAACAGCATAAATATTGATCTCTTCAAAGATGATGCCGCCAACAAACGTACTGAACCAGTTACCAAGACCATTCCCGATTGCAGAGTATAGCGTAATAGCGGTTGCCGTCATTTTAATAGGCGTTATATCCCTAATATACTGAAGTCCAGCAGGGATAAAAAGACCTAAAGAAAAACCTTGGATAACTGCTGATCCATAAATCAATGCAATACTAGGCTCTGTGAAATAAAACAGCCACCGTAACAGGGATACTACACCGGCAATTGCAGCAACTTGCAAAAGACCAAGGCGCCGTATCCAGGCCCCAGCAACACGCATAAAAGGCACCTCAGAAAGAACAGCTATAAGAAAAGCAATTCCTATACCCGTATATGTACCCCCTCTATCTTCAACAAACAATCCAAAATAAACATTATTAGCTAGATTTGGGCCAAATATCAAAAATGTTATAACAAGAAAAACAAGAAATTTCTTAATACGTAAAATCTCCTTTATTCCCGATAACAGCTGTGCCTTTTCTACAGCCAATTCTTGCGGAAGCCAGAATGCCAAAAGGGAGGCTAAAGTTAATGTTATAAAGAACCCATAGAAAATAACGGATGGATTCTGCTCTGACAGCCTTCCCATAATAAACACTGCCATTCCAAATCCGAGCGAACCAAAAAGTCTGATGTTGCCATAATTCACACCTACCCTGCTAGTATATCTTAGTGAAATACTGTCTGACAGCGGGATAATAGCACTTTGAAAAATAGCAACAAGAATTGCTATTGCAATAAACCAATAATAATCACCAAAAAACAAAAAGCCCAGGCCAAATATCCCTGTTAAAAATGTTGCGAGCGTAAGCAGTTTTTTTGGTGAATTGGTGACATCTGCCAATATTCCCCATATTGGCTGAAAAAAAATCATTATTATAGGACTTATTGACATTACAACGCCAATTTGATAGCCGTTTAGATTCTCAACATCGCTTAAATAAACACTTAATAGAGGGAACAAACCACCGAATCCAAAAAATGCAAATAGGTAAAATCCCTGAAGCCCGATAATACGTTTTCTTTCAAGCTGTTCCATCTAAAGAACCTCCGACCGTATTTTTCCTGAATTCCTATTTTAACATTATTTAAACACAGAGGATTAATCTTTAAAAATTAATTCCCATGAAAGTAGTTGAATCATGATTAAAAATTAAGCACGTATACCAATAGTAGCCGACTCGAATACTACTCCAATAAAAAACTCCTTTATTAGGTTGATGCTTTCATGCTAAAATAAATATCTGCTTCAGGTCGTCTGACGTCTGTTGACCTGGCCAGCTGTGTAGAGGGAATAAAAAAGAATACATAGGACACAAATATAGTGTCACCCAATTAATTTAAAGGCGGTGTACTTGTACTTATGAGAGAGTTAATTCTAGCAGTAATTGCTGGTTTAATGGTCGGCATATTGTTTAAATTTTTCAGACTGCCTCTTCCAGCTCCACCTGTGTTAGCTGGTGTTTTAGGTATTGTCGGCGTGTATCTAGGCGGGGTAGTTGGGGACTGGATTTTAAGTAAATTTTAAAACGAAGACTTCAGGATTTATCAACTATATCCTTCTAAAAGCTATTTTTTAAATAACCTATGCATCTTTTAATAGATGATCTCTGATTATACAGGGGTCATCTTTTTATCCCTAATCTAAGAAATGGTTTGATTAGACCACACAACGTATAGGATTTCCCAATAATAATCAATCTTTCTGGAATATAAAAAACACCCATCCAAATTAATTGAATAGGCGTTATTATGATGACGCACCTGTAAAATGTTTTCTCTTGCAAACAAACTTAAGGCAAAGTTATAAAAATCCCTTTATCTTCTGATATACAGTGAGCTACACAAATCCCACACCCATTACATAGATTCTCACTGATAACTGGTTTACCCTTTTGAAAAACCAAAGCCCCTTCGATGGGACAAGATTGCTCACAATAATCACATATTACACCTTTAAGGGCAATACAACTGTTGTTGTTGATCCTTGCATGACCAATAGCATAATTGAATTTAAGCCCTATTTTGCTCAAGGCTTCTGTTGGACAAACGTCCCTACATTTTCCACAATACGTACAAGGAGACAAGTTCGGTTCCAGAAAGGGTGTGTTCATCAGTTTTGTCCCATTGCTACTTGTAAATAAGGAAATACTTTTTTCCGGACAAGCCTCCACACAAGAATTGCATCTTGTACAGGATGTTAGAAACTCCAATTCATCTAAAGCACCTGGGGGCCTAAAAAAGTTCCTTTCCATCTGGAGCTGAGGGGCGATAAGATTTCCTAGAAATCCAACAGCTGCACTCAAATTCAAAGAGAGGTACGCTCTGCGGGTAAGCTCTTCAGTCATTGGGTTATTGTCCCATTCTGATAAGCCGGTTCGTCTTCGAAATTGGTATAAACAAGACATATCGCAAGTATTCCACTGATATCCTTGAAGCCTTCTGCTGTCCGATAGCTTCTGTCAACTGTGTCAGTTTCCAGTGTAATGACAATTTTATTTTCAGAGGGTTCAATAAAATGAACTTCAACTCCATTAACCTGTCCGAGCTCCTCTGCAGCCAAATTGGCAGCACCGGGGATAGTCTTAATATATATTCCAGAAATAACCATTTTTACCCCTCCTAACACAGAATCGTTCTGCCTTTTTACTTGAGATCAGATCAATCAACCTCTTCTAGTTCTTCCATGTCGTCTTTACAGCACTTTGCTCTGCATGACATTGAATGCAATTGTCTCTAAAAACGTTTCCTTTTACATCTTCATCATAATAATGGTCGGCCGGCGGGGAAGGAGCACCTGTTGAAACATCAGCATGACAAGTCAAGCAACTTTCATGGCGCAATTCAGGATTCCAGCGGTCAATATGACTCACATGTTGTAATGGCGGTGCCCCAATAAGGCCCATTGTTGAGGCATCTTCCCTTCCCTCTTCCGTCAATTGAACGAGAACTTCCTGTTCAGTAGCCTCAGCTGCAGGAGGTTTTTCAGTTGTCGTTTGATCAGATTGAAAATCATTGGACACCAGTATAGCCGCTGCAAGTACAATAATAAATCCAGCCAGAAATAAATATTCCTTCTTCATTACCTAACCCCCCATTTATACTCTTTCAACTTTTACAGCGCATTTTTTAAAGTCTGGCTGTTTAGATATTGGACAATATGCGTCCAGAGTCACTAGGTTAATTAACGTTTCTTCTGCGAAAAAAGGTACATATACCATACCTTTCGGAGGGTTCCCCCGCCCTTTTGTAGTAGCCTTTACCGTGACTTCCCCTCGTCTTGAAACTACCTTAACCATGTTGCCTGTTACAACTCCCAATGCCATTGCGTCATCTGGATGGATTTCACATAAAGCTTCTGGTACAGCTTTGTGAAGTTCTGGAACTCTTCTTGTCATAGTACCGCTATGCCAATGTTCAAGGACCCGCCCTGTATTCAGCCAGAATGGATATTCTTTATCAGGAATTTCAGCTGCGTCCTCGAAAGGCCTGAAAAAGACGGTCGGACGGTGGTCGGTAGACTTGTAAAAATCGATATTGTCGTACTTTCCAGCTTTACCAAACTCTTCTACCCCAATTTGGTCAAATCCATCAGCTTGCTTTCCATTGGCGTAGCGCCAGCTTGTTTCTACCCAAGCGCCGTTTACATTGCGGACAGGCCAACAAATGCCATGCTGCTTTATATATTCTTCATATGGAGCCATTTGCTTCGCTTTCAGCTTAAGTTTAAATCCTAACTCCTGCACTTCTTGATTAGGATGCTCATGAGGATTTGTAAAGGAACGATATTCATCCCACAGTATTTTATTAACCTGACGCTGATCCTCAATCATGTCATTCTTCGTTTTATCCCATATACTTCCAAATAAAACTTCAAATGCTGGTTTGTCACCAATCGTTTTTCCTTCAAGTACACGTTTGGCAACTTGCACGATCACCCATAGGTCCCATTTTGCCTCTCCGGGTGCGTCTACACATTTTTCAAATATGCTAGTCCTACGCTCTGCATTACCAAATTGCCCTTCGCGCTCTACCCACATTGCTGCTGGAAATACAACATCAGCCAGTTCCGTCGAACGGGTTGGATAAACCTCAGAAACGACAATAAAGCCGTCAATAACACCCTTTCCATCTTTATCATTGCCCCTGAACCGGTTTAATTTAGGCATGGTCTGTCCCCAGTTATTGGACATGCTCCATAGGAATTTAACATTGCCATTTCCTAATTCACGGAACATTTTGACTGTATGATAGCCTGGGTTTTCTATTGGATCCAGGTAGCCCTTTGGCAGATTCCATATTAGTTCTGTATAACGCCGATGTTCCGGATTTTTAACAACCAAATCTGACGGAAGCCTATGAGAGAAAACTCCAACCTCCCTTGCAGTCCCACAGGCACTAGGCTGTCCAGTCAGCGAAAACGGTCCATTACCAGGCTTGCTGATTTTCCCGGTTAGTAAATGAAGATTATAAACTAGATTGTTGATCCAGGTACCTCTGGTATGCTGATTCATTCCCATAGTCCATAAAGACATGATTTTGCGGTTTGGATCGGCAAATTCTTTTGCCAGTGCCTCTATATCCTTTGCAGCAACTCCCGAGATCTCTGCTGCTTTTTCCAATGTGTAAAAGCTGACCATCTTCTTATATTCATCAAAAGATATATTCCAATCCAAGTCTGCTGTTTTACCTATCTCAGTTGCCTCGTAGTTATCTTCATAGGTATGCCCCAGATTTTCCGTTCCCGCTTTAAATTGGACATGTTCATTTACAAATTTTTTATCATATAACTCATTTTGAATCAGGAAATTAGCTATTGCATTTGCAATTGCCAGGTCAGTTTGTGGCCTGAATTCCATTATTACATCAGCGGTTTCGGAAGTTCTTGAACGCCTTGTAGTAAGATCATAATGAACAGTCCCTACTGCAGAGAGCTTTCTTGCGGTTAGACGGGAATACAATACAGGATGCATTTCTGCCATATTCGCTCCCCATGTGACAAATACATCAGCCTCATCAAGATCACGGTATGATCCCATAGGTTCATCCGACTGGAACGTAGTCATAAACCCTGCAACTGCACTTGCCATACAGAGACGGGCATTAGGATCAATATTGTTATTTAAGAGTCCTGCTTTCCATAGCTTAACGGATGCATACCCTTCCATAATCGTCTGCTGCCCCGAGCCCCAGAATGCAATCGATTTTGGATCTGTTTCATGTGCTTCCTTCAGCTTGCTTGCTACAAGTGTAAGAGCTTCATCCCAGGTTGCCTCACGAAATCCGTCCATTGTTCCCTTTTTGCTTTTATCCTCGCGTATAAGGGGTTTTGTCAGCCTGTCCTTTCCGAATAAAATTTTTCCTATGTAGTAGCCCTTAATACAATTTAGCCCCTTGTTCGAACGATTTTCAGGATCACCTTTAGTTGCTACAACTTTGCCGTCTTTAATTCCAACAAGCACCCCACATCCTGTACCGCAAAAACGGCAAACTGAAGCCTTCCACTCATCTGGTTCAACAGCAGCCATCGTGTTTGCATTAACGGCTCCCTGTACTGCATCCTTCGACTTGCAGCCTGCCATCGCCATTGCCGCTGAAACAGCCGTTGCTTTTAGCAAAGTTCTTCTTGATAATTCCATTTTTAATTTTCCTCCCTTAATGTGAGAAATAAATAGTGCCAGTACAAAAGCCTTTTTAAAATTAAACTTGTATTAAAGTTCACGGCTGAATTAGCGGCTGCGTTGATTGGAAAGCTAGAGACTGAGTTCCAGCCGAAATACAACACTTTTCCCCCTGCTACGGTTAATTTGAGACTAAAAGATTCTATACTTCTATCCTAGAACTTTGGAGTCGATTTAGGCAGTGACTTTTCCCACAGGAAACTAAAGTTCATCACTCCTACATATTTAATTGTCCTTAAAGGGAAAAACGTTCACATTATCTCTATTGACCTAGTGATAAGATTTCTTTTAAATAGAAATAAACGAGAAAATTACGTAGAAAGGGCGGAGACTAAATGGCATTGCAGGAATACAAAAACTCTCTTACTCAAGAATTGAGTGAGCTTTTGCGGTCCGCAGAACGAACAGTCAGCTTCAAAAAAGGATCCTACCTTTTTCAGGAAGGACAGCCTGCGAAGGAAATGTTCATTATCCTGTCAGGGAAAGTCCAGGTCTCTAAAATGAATGCAGAAGGTAAAGAATTGTTCCTTCGATTATGCAGCGGTAATGATATTGTAGGAGAACTAACGTTATTCACCGCCGATCCAAAATACATGTTCAATGCAAAAGCAATAGAGAGCGGAGAAGCTGCTGCTGTAAATATAGATGATCTGGAGCGCCTGATCTTTAATAATAGCCAGCTGGCATATGAATTTTTCAAATGGATGAATGACCATATCCGAAAAACCATTACAAAGTTCAGGGACCTTGTCCTGCATGGGAAAAAAGGCGCCTTATATTCCACATTAATCCGGCTTAGCAACAGCTATGGGGTCATAAGTGAGAATGGCATTTGTATAAGCACCCCTCTTACTAATCAAGATTTAGCGAATTATTGCGGGACTGCTCGGGAGAGTGTCAGCAGGATGCTTGGAGAGCTGCGTGATGAGGGTATAATTTCAATTGAAAGAAAAAAAATAGTCATCCACGATTTAACTTATTTAAAAAAGAAAATTGATTGTGAAAATTGTCCCATTGAATATTGTAATATTGAGTAAGAAAACATTAAAAAAAACGCTTTTTGTCATCTAGGGATAATAATCCATAGCAAATAAGCCGGAGGCGGACCCCCGGCTTTTATATTAGAGTTTAAAGTTTAGTAGCCGTAACCTCCAGCGTACCCGCCCCCTACATAAGCTGAGCCAACTACAATCAATAAAATAAACAGCACGACGATTAGGGCAAAACCGCCTCCATATCCAGCACTCATAGAAATACCTCCTTTAAGTGTTTACATTATATATCCTATTTATTTCATGTTAGCTGGTATAGTCACTTGTCACAGTTATTATTAATTTAGCTCTGTTAAGCTTAGCTGTTGATTTTCGTTCCAGGCGCTCGCTTTCCGCGAGGCGGTCGGGAAGCCTCCTCGGTGCTGAAGCACCTGTGGGGTCTCCCCTATACCGCTGCTCCCGCAGGAGTCGATCGCCTTCACTTCAATCAACACTGCTAAAAATCAACAATGTTCTTTAACAGAGCCATTAATTTCGGCGTAATAACAAAAGAAAATAATGGGGATTAACTTACTTTGTCACAGAATATCCATATGATTTCAATTGTTTTTTATTTATCTTATAAAAGAAGGGGGTGTAATTTTTGAAGAAAGTTTATATTATCTGCACCATTATAGTAGCAATTGGTATAGCCTCCGGGATTTCCTTTTTCATGATCCGGGATGCAAATGCAAAAATACCTGACAATATAACACTTGTAACAATGAATGAGGAAAAATACACTTTTGGGGAAACAAATAATAAAACCATCAAGCTGGTAGAATTTATTTATACTCATTGCCCTGATATCTGCCCAACAACTACATTAAAGATGAATCAACTAAAGAGAGATCTGCAAAAGGAAGGGGTTTTCGGAAGCGAAGTTGAATTTCTCACCATCACTATTGACCCTTATCGTGATACACCCGAAGTGTTACAAAACTACATGGAGACGTTTGAGATAGAAAATGATGGGAATTGGACGCTATTAACTGGCGATCCGGCAAAGATAAAGGAGGATCTCCAAAAAATTCAAACTGTAGCAGACACCTTTCAGTTTCAGTACCGCGATCCAGGTAATGGATTCTACATTCATAGTACTTTCACATACTTAATAGACGGAGATAACAGATTTTTAGAAAAGTTTCCGATGGGGGAAGAATTCGATAAAGCGAAAGTTTTTAAGGCTATTATGAAAGAAGTATAAAATATAGTGCGGAAAGCGGTGAGCGAAACTCACTGCTTTTTTTTGATTGGATGTACTGAAGGTGGTTTAACAGGCTTCATTTAAAACAAAATAAAACCGTTAAAACCTGCCTGCCGCAATATTTGCGAACAGCAGGTTTATATTAATGTGAGTTAACGGTAGGCGGGTGTTTTTCTGTCTTCTGTAAAGAGAAAAATTCTGACTTGGGCTTAGTTAAGCTGACTTTTATCCCCGATTGTCTTAAACGGTTTACCAAATCGACTATTTGCTTTGTAGCCATAAAAAAACTCCTTTGTTCGCTTCTTTGCCTACTATTTTACATTAAATTTATGAAGAAAGTATGAAAAGAGGCAAAAAATTCTTCTTTTTTCAATCTTTAAAACTAAAAGCACGCTTATTAGAGGCTTTGTTAAAATTGGCTATGGGTTTCGGCTGCAGTTCCTTGCTTTCCGGGGGCGAGTCTTTGAGTCAGTCAAGCTGAAACACCTATCTCCTCGAGTCATTTCAGTCCAAACTGCTAAAGTAATAGAACGACTTCCCACCCTTTTGCCCTCGATCTTATCGGGATTGTTAGGAGTTTACTCTTCCAAAAACTGTATATTGCACCTCCTGAGAACTTGGCAAATTTCAGTCTCTTTGGACAGAAGCAAAGAACGTTTATTTGCCTGATCCCCAGTTTGCTGGGTTCTCAACACTAAGAGGAGCTCCTAGTTTAATCCTTACCCACAGATTCTATTTAACACAGCGTTTTAAGTTTTATGTTGTGTTGAATGAATCTAAAAAAAGACTTCCTTGTATGGCCTTGGTTCAAACGCTATTTTGACTCCAATTTATGTATATAAAATAATTTAATAACTATACGGTTTACCTTCCCTTTCTCTTTCACTTAGAAACTGATTTTTAGAGGTTTTAAATTTAAAATATTTCTTTTTGTCCGTAATATAATTCTCTATCTCTGTTTATATCCCTTCATTAAATTTGAACTATTGGCAGTTAATTTTTAAAAATTAGCTAATCTTCCTGTTAAGTGGTATAATTCTTTAGATTATGTTTAGTTGGAGGCTGTAAATTAAATGATAACTGTAAATAATGTAGGATTACGATATGGTGACCGTAAACTGTTTGAAGACGTTAATATAAAGTTCACTCCCGGCAACTGCTATGGATTGATTGGAGCCAATGGAGCAGGAAAGTCCACGTTCTTAAAAATTCTCTCCGGTGAAATCGAACCTCAGGCTGGCAGTGTTAATCTATCACCAGGCGAGCGTTTAGCCGTATTGAAACAAGATCATTTCCAATTTGAAGAAGAGCAAGTCCTGAAGATTGTTATTATGGGCCATACAAGGCTTTACGAGGTAATGCAAGAGAAGGATGCCATTTATATGAAGGCTGACTTTTCTGATGAAGACGGCATGAAAGCTGCTGAATTAGAAGGTGAATTTGCTGAATTGAATGGTTGGGAAGCTGAATCTGAAGCAGCTATTCTTTTAAAAGGTCTTGGTATTGGTGAGGAACTTCACGATAAGCGTATGGCTGAACTTACCGGCGGAGACAAAGTGAAAGTTCTCCTTGCTCAAGCTTTGTTTGGTAAGCCAGATGTCCTTCTTTTAGATGAGCCGACTAACCACCTTGATATCAAAGCGATCCAATGGCTGGAAGAATTTCTAATCAACTTTGAAAATACTGTAATTGTCGTATCCCATGACCGTCACTTCTTAAATAAAGTTTGTACACATATTGCAGACCTGGATTTCGGAAAAATTCAAATCTATGTCGGAAACTACGATTTTTGGTATGAATCAAGCCAGCTAGCGCTTAGGATGTCTCAAGATACCAATCGTAAAAAAGAAGAGAAAATCAAAGAACTTCAAGCATTTATTGCCCGATTTAGTGCAAATGCCTCTAAATCAAAACAGGCAACATCGAGAAAGAAGCTGCTTGATAAAATTTCTTTGGACGATATAAGGCCGTCATCACGCCGCTATCCTTATGTAGGCTTTACCCCAGAGCGAGAAATTGGAAACGACCTGCTTATGGTAGAAGGTTTAACGAAGACCATCGATGGAGTAAAAGTCCTCGATAACATTAGTTTTGCTATGAATAAAGAAGATAAGATTGCACTTGTTGGCAGGAACGAAACTGCAAAAACAGTACTCTTTAAAATCTTAATGGGAGAGATGGACGCAGACAGCGGTACCTTTAAGTGGGGGGTTACTACGTCCCAAGCTTATTTCCCTAAAGACAACTCTGAGTATTTTACCGGGGACGAACCTTCCCTTGTTGATTGGCTGCGCCAATTTTCACCTGTTGATCAAAGTGAAAGTTTCTTAAGGGGCTTTTTAGGCAGAATGCTATTCTCTGGAGAAGAAGTTCAGAAAAAACCATCCGTTTTATCCGGTGGAGAAAAGGTTCGCTGTATGTTATCTAAAATGATGCTCAGCGGGTCAAATGTGCTCTTGCTTGATGAGCCGACAAACCATTTAGACCTAGAGTCGATTACAGCCCTTAACAACGGCTTGATTAACTTTAAAGGGTCTATGATCTTCTCTTCACATGACCACCAGTTTATTGAATCACTCGCAAACCGAATTTTGGAAATAACACCTTCTGGTTTGGTCGATAAAAAAATGACTTATGATGAATATTTAGAAGACCAAAACCTCCAAAAAACAGTAGCCGAAATGTATTAAGACAGAAAAGCGAAAACGCCTTATGGAAGCGCATGGCTTATGCCTCGAGGGGCTAGGCATTGCAGCTGGATAAAGAAAAGCGAAAGCGCCTCGTACAGCCCCGACCAGCATATGACAGGGGCTGCAAGAAGGCGTTTTTTGCCTTATGGAAGAGCATGGCTTATGCCTAAGAGCGGACCTAATAAGCATAGACTCTTTGTTTTGTCACTAATGCTTTTTTTGCTTTCTTCGTGATGAAGAAGCCCGATATTGCCCGGTCTCTTCATTCGTCGTTCCTTGCCCTTCTACCTGAGCAGATCCTAGCTCGGCTTTTGAAGGATCCTTTTTTCGTTTAGACATAATAAAACACCTCCCTGTTTACTTTTACTTAAAGCGCACCCCATTATTCAAGTTATATAAGAATAAGCTTTACTTTTAATGGAAAGCTTACTAAATGGAGGAGGTGTAATAATGGCGAAAATAGGTGTGGAACAGTCTCTTACTAACATATCCGAAGCACTTCGTGACCGGGGCCATGATGTCATTGATTTGCGCCAGGAATCTGATGCCGAGGGCTGTGATTGCTGCGTTGTCACCGGGCTTGATTCAAACGTTATGGGAATGTCTGATACGTTTACAAAAGGATCGGTTATTGAAGCAAATGGGCTGACAGCTGAAGAGGTTTGCAGCCAAGTAGATCAAAAAACCAGTTTATAATAGTGTTTCAAAACTGCCGGCTTCGTAAGGCAGTTTTTTTTGTCCTCCTTCCAGTCCGTAGTAGAAAGCGCATAAGCCTTCGATGCTCAATTCCTTTTAGCTTCTTACTCTCTCTTTTTTACTATGCTTTTGGTACTTTGTGATTTCTTTTACATAATCTATTCGATATAATTAGATATAATTTATTTTATTGATCTATTCTTTTTATTACGGAAGGATGAAACTATGAGAATGCGGCTAGCCATAGCAGGAATCATATGCTTCATTTTCACAATGACTTCCTGTTCGACAGAATTAACTTCTGAAGAAAATCAAATTACCATCTCAGCAGCTGCAAGCTTGAAAGAAGTCCTTGACCAAGTCTCTGCCGACTTTACTGCAAAACACCCAGAGATTGAAATACTGTTTAATTTTGGCGGTTCCGGGTCGCTGCAGCAGCAAATTATTCAAGGAGCACCAGTCGACATGTTTATTTCAGCAGCAGAGAGCAAGTTTAATGAGCTTGTTGATGATAACCTAATAAACAGCCATGTTCAATTGCTTGGAAATGAATTAGTGCTTGTTGTTTCTGAATCCCATTATAATGAGCACGTAACATTGGAAAACCTCCTACAGGATCAGTTTAAAAGAATTTCAATTGGAACGCCTGAATCTGTTCCAGCAGGTCTATATGCAAAGCAAGCTTTGAAGGGTTTAAACCTTTGGGATCAACTCGAGAGTAAAATAATTCAGGCAAAAGATGTTCGACAAGTATTAACATACGTAGAAACAGATAATGTCGATGCCGGTGTTGTTTATAAAACCGACGCCCTGCAATCACAGAAAGTAAAAATGGCAGCAACTTTCGACAGCTCCCTGCATGCCCCTATCATTTATCCTGCCGGAATCGTTTCATCCACGAAACAGCCTGATGAAACAAGTCTCTTCTTGAAATTCTTAGAAAGCCCAGAGGCTAGAGAAACTTTTGAAAAATATGGATTTACTGTATTGGACTGATCTTATGAATACCGACTTTTGGATCCCGATTAAATTATCTTTAGAGGTTGCATCAATCTCTGTTATAATCGTGTTTATTATTGGCCTATTTACCGCACGGCTGATGGCTAGGTCTCAATTTTTCGGGAAAACAGTTATTGAGACATTGTTAACTCTCCCTCTAGTTCTTCCACCTACAGTTGTAGGTTTCTTGTTAATTATCATTTTTGGGATTAACAGCCCTATGGGGGCGTTCATTGAGCAGCTATTTAATCAATCCGTTATGTTCACCTGGTGGGCAGCGGTTATCGCATCAACAGTTGTGGCCTTTCCCTTGATGTATCAATCGGCTAAAACGGGATTTAACAGTATTGATCAGGGGATTGAAGAAGCTGCGAAAGTGGACGGAGCTGGCGAGTGGAAGGTGTTTTTATTTGTGACCCTACCCTTATCGATTAAATCGATCATCACCGGGGTAGTATTAAGCTTTGCGCGGGCTTTGGGGGAATTTGGAGCAACCTTAATGTTTGCAGGCAATATCCCAGGAAGAACCCAAACAGCTCCCACAGCCATATATATTGCGATTGAATCCGGCAACCTTGAGATGGCTTGGTTATGGGTGCTTGTTATGATTGGAATCTCTTTTATTCTTCTCCTTGCAGTTTCTCTGTTAAAATAGAAAAGCCATGGGATTTCCCATGGCTTTTTCCTATCTATCTTCGCTTTCGCCTTGGTCTGCGTACAGCTAAAACCAAAAAGATACAAGCAGCTATAAAAGCTAGCCCAAGCACAGGATTAATGTCCAAAATGCTGCTTTTTTCTACAGTCTTTTGTGTATTTTCCTTCTTTACTTTCTTTTCCACTTCAGATGGTTCTAATTTTACTGTTTGAATCACTTCGCCATTATCATTTTCGACTGTTAGCCAGCCATCTTCACTTACGCTTTTAACACTTCCCGTTACCGGCTCCGTTATAAAGGTATCCTCCAGTAACGTAAATGAAGTTTCAGTTTCATTGAATAACGAGGATTCATAGAGCAGACCTGTCTTAAAATGAGCAAAACCAAAATCAATAAGATTCATTGTATCCTGGTATATATCTCTTTTGAAATCTGCTTTTAAAACAATTGCTGTAAGTTTTATCCCCCCATTGTCAGCTGTGGTGGCCAATGTCTGTTTTGCTTCATTAACGAAGCCTGTCTTTCCACCTGTTACTCCTTCAAAAGGTATCTCCCCTTTTAGAAGACGGTGATGTGAATGAAGGACTGTCTCCCAGGATTCACCCTTCCACTTCAAAGTTTTCTTGCCAAAGATCTCACGAAACAGAGGATCTTTCATAGCATGATTTGTGATTAAGCCTAAATCCGCTGCAGTGGTGTAATGGTGTTCATCAAAAAGCCCATTAGGATTAGTAAAATGGGTTCCTTTCGTTCCGACCGTTTCACTCAAATAGTTGTTTATATTCGCTGAAAACTGCTCGACTGATCCGTCCAAATGCTCGGCAATTGCAATTGCTGCATCATTCCCCGAATTAACAAGCATTCCTTCAATGAGTTTCCCTAAAGGTACTTTTTCTCCTTCATTCAAATAAACTCTAGTGCCGTCTGCCATAACGGCTCTTTTGCTTATTGTTACAACATCATCGATAACTCCTGTTTCAATTGCGTAAATTGCTGTAGCAATCTTTGTCAAGCTGGCGGGGTACATTCGTTTTTCTTCATTTTTCCCAAACAACAAAGTGCCTGATTGGGAATCCATAAGCACAGCTGCTTCACTTGTTAGCTTGAGCTCCTCTAAATGCTCTGCACTGGCCATCTCCCCTATTGGTGAGAAGATAAGCAGACACACCAAGCTAAATAATAATTTCTTCATGTTAACACATCCAATAAACAAAACTATTTTCCTTTTTGATTGTAGCAAAAGTACGCTTAAAATAGTTCAACCATCTGCATTTGATAATAAAATGCAAAATAAGATCCGGATTTTACCATAAAGCCTGCATATGTTCATGCTTGCCCTTTCTATACCCGTTAGCTGTACACTTAAATCCAATTTATTTAAAGTCTCACTAAGAGAAAAAGCCATCAGCATTTTCCTGATGGCCACCATTTTACTTAAATTAGTCAATTTTATCTTTTTTAACCTGTTTCTTTAAAAATTCAACAAACACATCATCACGGACAAGCCACGCTGAGTGCTGTCTTTTGATGAATGCTTCAGCTTCCTCAAAACTGGAGGTTTCTTTAATCGTTTGACCGCTTTTCTCTACAATCCATTCAGCCTGATCACCTTTGTATATGAAAAACCGTTCCTGCTGCCGGCTCTCATAAAGGCACCCTCCAACTGATCCCTTGAGGTTAAATTGATTCCGGAATGCATCTAGCCTTAAAGGCTCAATTGGGAATACCTTTTCAACGAATAATTGGAATGCTTCTTTCCCCATAGAGCAGCCTGACGCCTTTGCATGTCCTCCACCCCCAAATTCTCCCGCTACAGCAGAAACATCAACATGATCATGGATCGTTCTAAAAGAGATTTTTTTACCGCCCATATTTAAAATAGCAATATAATCCAGGTGAGGATTCCCTTTGCCAAGCTCGTTACCTAGCTCAGAATGATATGATTCAGCGTGAACGATCCCAGCGCAATAATCTCCAATAAAGGTCTGGACAATTTCTCTGTTTTTCCTTCTGATATACCGCTCAATCTTATCATCTTCCATTTCCAGCAATTTCTTTTCAAAGTCATCAAACTCAAACTGGCTTTTTGATTGAATCCGTTTGGTCATTCTTTCTTCAAAGTCATCAATCGAAAGCATAAAAAATAGATCATTTAACTGTTTTGCTCTAACATTATTATTCTGATCCCATTCCCACGTATCATACTGCCTGACTAATTCCACGAACTCGCCAAGCGCAGATGAGGGTTCCATTAATCCTTGCTGAGTCAGATATTCATACAATAGAGATGTTGCACTTGTAAGCCGATTGTCCTCATCTGAAAGTTTAACAAAGCCCCAGCTGTGCTGATTAAAATGCACGGCTGTTTTGTGGTGATCAATCAGCCTGGCTTTTCCGCCGGTGTTTACATACTCGTCTAACCTTTTGGCATTCTCTTCATTTATCGATAAATCGGTGATTAGCAATACATCTTCAGCCTTACTTTTTTCATTAACTCTTTCAAAATACTTTTCAATTTGGTAATCAAGCCCCATCACTGAATTATAGCGCACTTCCAGCTGGTCACCAAAGGCCAGCCTAGCTACAATTCCGCATCCTATGCCGTCAAGGTCGTTATGTGAATATAAATGATACATTGGAACCTCCTATAAAACCGTATTATTATAAAATTTTGATGAGACAGTCTACTCTTTTCATATTGATTTATGTACTAGCTTATATTGTGTTTTTTATGGACATTTCTATTCAGCTCAAACATTGATTAGCGAAAAGTTTAATGGATCTTAAAAATAATAGACAAGTTCTCCAATGAAGCATGCATATGTTAGTAGTGGCTATTTTAAAGGAGGTGAATATTGTTGCAGTTCATCGTTTTGAAGAAGAGATCCATCATGCTGTTTTTAATTATATGCCTATCTATAATGACGGCAGCCGCCTGGTATATGCTGAATTCCAGTTCTGTAACTGCCTTTAACCAGCAGGAAGCCAAGCCAAGAGTTATCCATCTAGTAACTGGTGAGTTTAAATCAAAGCTCCCCAACGGTAAGGAAATTGAAGCATATCGATGGGACCCAGGAACCATTTTTATTGAAAAAGATGAAAAGGCTGAATTAAGGATCCTTGGTGTTAACGGTGAAGAACATCCCTTTTACATTGAAGGTACTGACACGAAAGGCACCGTAAAAAAAGGGGAGGAAACAGTTGTCCCTCTTCAGTTCGAGAAGGAAGGCGTTTATAGGCTTATTTGCCTCACCCACCCAGATAAAAGTAGCAACGGACCAATGATTGCTTATATTGTAGTAGACTAAGGACGTTAAGACAGGAGAGCCCACTCCTGTTTTTTGTTTTATTTGTCCATGTAATGATTAAGTTTAGCATTAATCCATATATTCCTCAAAATCTTACCTGAAAAATATGATTCGCTCCCCTCAATTTCAGATTGACACAATTCCTCCATTTTCATCATGATTACATTGCTAATTCGTTTGCTATAATTCAAACATAACGCCGAAAACCTAAACCTTTTATATAACAGATCATTAAATGAACGGAGTTTTTATAATACAGTTTATTTTTTTGGGATGCAACCAAACCGAATCTACTTACAACAATCCCTTGAAATCAATAGTTCAGGAAACTGACATAATTAAAGTGACTTTTGTCACTTCACAACTGTTACAGTGAATGTATGATAAAAATATAGCAACTGTTATATAAAAAATAATATTATGAGGTGAATCTTCATGGAACAATGGAAGGGCTTTGTTACAGGTTCTTGGCAAAGAGAGATCAATGTTCGTGATTTCATATTAAAAAACTTTAAAGAATTTATTGGTGATGACAAATTCCTTGAGGGCGGGACAGAAGCAACAGCAGATCTTTGGGCTCATGTAATGGAGCTGACAAAACAGGAACGGGATAACGGCGGTGTCTTGGATATGGATACTGAGGTCGTTTCTAGTATTACCTCCCACGGCCCGGGCTATTTAAATCAGGCTAAAGAAAAAGTTGTTGGTGTTCAAACTGAAAAACCATTCAAACGCTCCATGCAGCCTTATGGGGGAATTAGGATGGCCAAAGCAGCCTGTGAAGCATTTGGATACCAGTTAAATGGTGAGGTTGAAAGAATTTTTACCGATTTCAGGAAAACACATAACCAAGGCGTATTTGATGCCTACTCAAAAGAAATGGTATTAGCCCGGAAGGCTGGAATCATAACCGGTTTGCCTGATGCATATGGAAGAGGGCGAATTATTGGAGATTACCGGCGCGTGGCCTTGTACGGCGTTGATTTCCTAATAGAAGAAAAGAAGAATGATCATACTTCAACAAGCAAAACGATGACAGAAGATACAATACGCTTACGTGAAGAAATTTCAGAACAATATAGAGCACTGGCTGAGCTAAAAAATCTTGCTCTCAGCTATGGGTATGATATATCAAAACCAGCTAAAACTGCTTCAGAAGCTTTTCAGTGGGTGTATTTTGCTTATCTTGCAGCCATTAAAGAACAAAATGGAGCAGCCATGAGCCTTGGCAGAGTATCTACTTTCCTTGATATCTATATAGACCGGGATCTTGAAAGCGGCATTTTGACAGAGCAGGAGGCACAGGAGTTAGTTGACCACTTTGTTATGAAGCTTCGCCTCGTGAAGTTCGCTCGCACACCTGATTACAATGAACTCTTTAGCGGGGATCCAACATGGGTAACCGAATCAATCGGTGGGATGGCCATTGACGGCCGTTCTCTAGTAACAAAAAACTCATTCCGGTTCCTCCATACCTTAGATAACCTCGGTCCAGCACCAGAGCCTAATTTAACTGTCTTATGGTCAACAGGACTGCCGGATAACTTCAAAAAATACTGTGCGAAGATGAGTATTAAAACAAGCTCTATTCAATATGAAAATGATGATATTATGCGTTCTGAATATGGAGATGACTACGGAATTGCCTGCTGTGTATCTGCAATGGAAATTGGAAAGCAGATGCAGTTTTTTGGAGCCAGGGCAAATCTGGCCAAGGCCCTTCTATATGCCATTAATGGCGGTGTTGATGAAAAACTTGGAATCCAAGTAGCTCCTGGCTTAAGCCCAATTACTGCTGAGATTCTCAACTATGAAGAAGTGATGGCGAAATTTGAAAACATGATGGAATGGCTGGCAGAATTATATATTAATACCCTTAACATCATCCATTATATGCATGACAAATATAGCTACGAGCGGATCGAGATGGCTCTTCATGATACAGAGGTATTAAGAACGATGGCAACGGGAATTGCCGGACTAAGTGTCGTTGCCGATTCTTTAAGTGCAATTAAATACGGTAAGGTCTCAGTTATTCGCGATGCAAACGGAATTGCGGTTGATTTTAAGACCGAGGGAGACTTCCCTAAGTACGGAAACAATGATGATCGAGTTGACAGCATTGCAGTGGAACTTGTGAAAAAGTTTATGAATATGCTTCGTAAGCATCCAACTTATCGAAACTCAGTTCATACTATGTCGATTCTTACCATTACTTCGAATGTTGTTTATGGCAAAAAGACCGGAAACACACCAGACGGACGCCGTGCAGGTGAACCGTTTGCACCGGGTGCTAATCCAATGCATGGCCGGGATACAAAAGGCACGCTCGCTTCCTTGTCATCCGTGGCGAAACTTCCATACAGCTACGCTATGGACGGGATTTCAAACACTTTTTCCATTGTTCCAAAAGCCCTTGGTAAGGAGGAAGAAAACCAGATCCACAACCTCGTATCCATCCTTGATGGCTATGCGATAAAATCAGGACATCACCTAAACGTTAACGTATTTAATAAGGAAACACTGTTAAATGCGATGGAACATCCAGAAGAATTTCCACAGTTAACCATAAGGGTCTCTGGTTATGCTGTAAACTTTATTAAGCTGACACGGGAACAGCAGCTTGATGTCATTAATAGAACTTTCCATGAGTCTATGTAATTAGCAGACTGGAAATATGTTCAAAAGCAATGCGGACGCCTCCTATTAGGAGGCTCCGCTGCCTGAAAGGAGAAATCATCATGATCGGAAACATTCATTCTATAGAAACTTTGGGAACAGTCGATGGCCCAGGAATTCGGTACGTCATCTTTACACAGGGGTGCCTTTTGCGCTGTCAATTTTGCCATAATGCAGATACCTGGGAAATCGGAACCGGAAAGAAAATGAGTGTTTCTGAGATCATTACTGATTTAAAATCATATTTACCCTTTATCCAGGCTTCTGGGGGAGGAATTACTGTCAGTGGCGGAGAGCCACTTTTGCAAATCCCCTTTCTTATTGACTTATTTAAAGAATGCAGGAAACTGGGAGTGCACACGACAATTGATTCTTCAGGAGGCTGCTATTCTACAAACTCGTTATTTCAAGAACAGCTGGTGGAGCTGTTAAACTATACTGATTTGGTCTTAATGGATTTGAAGCACATTAATCGAAAAAAACATATTAAGCTGACAGGCATGCCCAACGACCACATTCTAGAATTTGCACGCCACTTATCCCGCAGCCAAACTCCTGTTTGGGTTCGCCATGTACTCGTTCCAGGTGTGACTGATGATATTACGGACCTTAAAAGTCTCGGTGAATTTGTTGGCACGCTTAACAATGTCTCAAAACTTGAGGTATTGCCCTATCATAAACTTGGTGTTTACAAATGGGAGGCGCTCGGATTGGAATATCCGTTAAAGGATGTAGAACCTCCAAACGACCAGGAAGTGGAGCTGGCTTTCAATCTATTAACAGCGAATCTAACTCTTTTTCAATAAGCTTTCATACCCGGAGGAAGGATTTTCCTTCGGGTTTTATCTATATTCCTACTATTAAGTTAGTGGTTCACTTATAGGAGCACACTATTACGCTGCATGTTTTATTTTCTGCATCATTTCTTCATATCCTTCTGGTAAGATAGAAAAAGTTATTTAGGAGAGTTGGGGGGATTTATGTATCAACTGTTGAACGAACTTAGCCAATTTCTTAGCCGCCCCTTTTTTTCAATCATTTATGAGATAAAGGAACTGCCTCTGCTCGCCAGTTTTGTTCTAGGCTTAATTGGGGCACTAGCTCCTTGCCAGCTGACTGGAAATATAGGGGCCATTACCTATTATGGGAACAAAAGTTTGCAGGCTTCAAACCAATGGATACATGTCGGTTTTTTCATTCTTGGTAAAATTGCCGTTTTTTCTGCTCTAGGCTTAGCAGTTTGGTCACTTGGTCAAAGCTTTCAGCAAGTTTTGCCAGAATACTTTTCTGGGTTCAGAAAAGTTATCGGTCCCATGTTCATCTTAATTGGGGCAGTTCTGCTGGGATTCTTGAAGTTAAATTGGATTAATTCTGTCAGCGCTTTACTTCCTCAAGTAAGCAAAGAAGGAAAATTAGGTTCATTTCTGATGGGAGTCAGCTTTTCAATAGCGTTTTGTCCAACCATGTTCTCGCTTTTTTTCTTAACTTTGATGCCTATTGTGCTCAGCTCATCATATGGAGCCATCCTCCCTACCATTTTCGCAGTCGGGACCTCAATACCAGTTATTTTGTTAATTGGAGTAATCTGGTTTATCGGCCTTGATGGGTCGTTAATGAAAAAAAGCAAGGAAATTGGCAGTGTTATCCAAAAAACCGCAGGTATCATTCTTATTCTGATTGGTATTTTTGATATAATTACCTATTGGTGAACCAGTTTCGACCGTCTAACAGGGCGGTCTTTTTTATTGGCTCTGTTAACTTGGCTGTTGATTTACATTCAAGGCGCTCACTATCCAGGGGCTGTCGGGAAAGGTATATTCCCTATCGTGAAAAAACTACCTCCTCGGCGCTGAAGCACCTGTGGAGTCTTCCCTGTACCGCTGCTTCCACTGGAATCGATCGCCACCATCCCAATATACACAGCTAAAAATCAACAGTGTTCTTTAACAGAGCCTTTTTATTAAAGAGCCTGTCTAGCTCGTACTTCGCCGCAAAGTCTTAAGTCCGTTTTGATACAAAACGCAGGCTCATTCTCAACAGACGATGGCGGTTTTTTCAAAGAGTACCAAGCGTTTGTTACATTCAACAACATCGTTAACACGCTTTTATTATGTTCTCAGAAAACATTGTTAACTAACTAAGAATTTTTGTTGACAAAAATTCCTGTTAATATTAAAGTTGTATATATGTCAACTTAATTACATAATTAGTTAACAAAGGAGAGAAACGATTAATGAATAAAGAACAGCTTAAGTTAAGAATGATGATCGTTACGGCACTTTTCGCAGCTATTATCGGGGTATTAGCTCAAATTACAATTCCTTTGCCGCTAGTGCCAATAACAGGACAGACATTAGCCATCGGCCTGGCAGCTACCATCCTTGGTGCACGTTATGGAACGCTCTCAGTACTGCTTTACCTTGCAATTGGGGCAGCAGGTGTTCCTGTCTTTGCAGAAATGAAGGCAGGCGTATCGATTCTTTTCGGACCGACTGGGGGATATCTGGTGGGCTTTATTCCATCCGCGTTCTTCATCGGCTGGCTTATGGAAAAAACAGCCTTTACTTTTAAAATTGCGATGGCTGCCAATACTGTTGGCATGTTCATAACCCTCGCCTTCGGAACAGCCTGGTTAAAATTAGCGGCAGATCTTTCATGGACTGCTGCCATGGCAGGCGGTTTTTACCCCTTTATCATTGTCGGTCTTCTTAAGGCAGCGATTGCATCATATGTAGGAGTTCTGGTACGTCAGCGCTTAATTTCCGCAAATTTATTAGTTTCGGTAAAACCGCAAATAACGAAATCGGCATAAAAACTTAAAGGGCCTGTGGAGAGAAATCCTTCGGCCCTTTTTTAGTAGATCAGATTAGTTTTAAAAAGATAATTATCTGCACTAGACTTGTTGACCATTGAGCCTTAGGGATGCTCTATATTCTGGTTCGCAATTTATGCAAATAACTGTACCCTCATACTCATCCTTATTCACATCTGCTTCGTTGTACATTATCCCGCAAAGTGTACAAGCCACCATTTCGTCTCCTACTTGAACAGCCTGTGTTATTGAATCGTTTACCTTTAATTCTCCTACCCAAGTTCCGCCCACATTTTTGAGTTCGTTTTCCAAATAGTCCTTTGCTGCCTCCTCCGTTTCCCAAACTCCAAGATCCCACAGCATCTCTGTTGCACTACCTGCGTTAATCATTAAACCGTATACAGTTTTCATAGTTGTTCCCCTTTCTGGTGGAGGTTTCTCCTTTTGCGCAGTGTTATAACAAGTAAACGCTAGTTATTTGTTTTGCTGCCACATGGAGAAATTACTCCCGGATATGTTGTTTTATTCCTCAAAGAAGTCCAAAGCATTTGGTCTATACTTAGCCGCTTTCTGTCTTTTTAAAACCTTGCCAATACTACTAAGATACAATCAAGCTGTCTCAAAAAGGTTTATTGTATTCTTTAAAATTCTTTTCAACACAATAAAAACAAGAAAATAATTTAATTCTGATCTCAAATTAACTAAAAATGCCCGCATAATATTTTAGTGCGGGCTTTTAAACAGTTTAAGTGTTTAGTTTCTTTAAAAGATTTTGTTTAACAGCAGGCCACTCCTCATCTAAAACACTATAAAGGACTGTGTTTCTGACGTAGCCATCAGAAAGGACTCTGTCTTTCCTCATTACCCCTTCCCTTAAAGCGCCAAGCCTTTCAATTGCCTGTTGGGATCTAGTATTTCGAAGATCTGTTTTTAGTTGAATACGCCTAATTCCCATGCTCTCAAAAGCAAGCTCAAATAGTAAATATTTGCATTCAGTGTTCACCTTTGTCCTCCACACTGCCGGGTTATACCAGGTCCAACCGATCTCCAAGCTTTTATTTGTCAGGGAAATATCAATGAACCTGGTGCTTCCAATAACTTCTTTTGTATCTTTATGTATAACGGTAAACGGCATCTGCAGGCCCTTGTCAGCTTCTAGTATAGCTGTATGCATACTAACTGCCAATTCATCCTTAGAGCCTATCTTAGTAGCCATAAAAGTCCATATCGCACTGCTGTTAGCAGCATTCCATAAATCTTCTAAGTGGTCCATATTCATTGGTATTAAAATTACACTTTTTCCTTCAAGCCGCATGATTTTCTCTCCCCCTGTCTTACAATTAAACCTATAATAAACTAAAAACAGGCTGCCTTTGACTCTGACAGCCTGTTTCCTGTTTATGTCTCCTGAAAATATTCCTTGTAGTACCCGCCTACTTTGCCCGTATTATCAATAATAAAATAAAATTCCTCAGTTTCATTTTTCACATCGTAAGTAGTACCAGCTGTCAACGCACGGTTGACCACATATTTTTTTGCATCGGTATGGACACACTTCACTTTCTTAATTACGTTGCTGTCCTGCCATGTTTGATGGATCATCCGAGCCACTCCTTCTTTCTCATTCCATATTAGTATAAAGAAAATTGGTACTAGTTTTCAACTATTATAAAGAGTGACTACTAAAATTTTGTAATAGGACTATACAAAAGTAAACTCCTGTCGAAAATGAATATCATTTATTTTGGATTTATCAAAAGAAAACATTTCACCTGTAACAGGATTCTTTAATGTTACATAACAAATATCACAAATAGTATCCATCCTGACAAATTGTAAAAAGGTAAAGTTTCGTTTCTCATAAATAATCTCATAAAGGCCATTATCTCTAAATGTATTCATCTTATCCCTCTTTCCCAGATGTTTTTCTAGACGATGGCTCTGTTTATTTACCACGAGATATGCTCGGTTAAAACATCGCCCAATCTCAACTTCGGAAAAAAGGGAATAATGGCCTATGAAAAGGATAAACACAGGTGATATTTCAAAAATTCAGTGATTGCTACGAATCTTTCCTATTTACTGTTTAAGGGTTCAATCAGCTGGATTCCCTCATTTTTTGCACTGTTTAATTCTGAAGATACCTCAAATAACTCCATCTGCACAGATGAATAGGGACATAGTAAAGATTTTAGCTGTTCTGGATCTTCTATAGATTTGCTGAGCCACACCTGCTGTGCTTCTTTTGTAAGGACAACAGGCATCCGATCATGTACTTCTTTGGTTACAGCATTGGCTTCCGTTGTGATAATTGTACAAGTGAAAATGTTAGATCCGTTTTTGTTCCACCGCTCCCAAAGTCCAGCCATTGCGAATGGTTTACGGTCCTTCATAACAAATCTGTATGGTTTTTTCAGTTTTCCTTCTCGTTTCCATTCATAAAATCCATCAGATAAAATGATACAGCGCTTTTGTTTAAACGAATTTTTGAAGCTTATTTTTTCACTCAGCGTTTCGGCTCTTGCGTTTATCATCTTATATCCTATTGCTTCATCCTGAGCCCATGCTGGGATGAAGCCCCAGCGAAGGTAAGCGCCTCCTCTTCCTGTTCCTTTTGGAAGAACAGCAAGTATGTCCTGGCCAGGAGCAATATTATATCTGGGGGCGAATTCCTTTGAAAACTCAAAGTCAAATTTTTCCTGCAAGGTTTCAATAGGTTCAAACAAAGAAAATCTTCCACACATTAAGTTACCTCCTATCAAACATTCCATCTTCCCGCATCTTAAGTCTATCGTTTTTTCATAAAATAAAAAACCAGAAAGCTTACTTTAGCTCCTGGCTTAATCAACATTATTAAGTTTTTTTCCAAAACGATTTCGTACAAATAAGTTAATAGCTAAAAGAACGGGAATTGCAGATGCGACAGAAAAGCCAAGCGCGTATATTGGCAGGCTGTCTCTTAAAACAGGGCCGCCAATTTTGATGCCTATGAATTTAACCCCGATCCCGCCGTTTTCTATTTGGCCGGCAATAGACCAAAGCTCAATTCCCTTGCTAAGAAAAAGGATGCTTATCGCAGTCAGAATTATGATAAAAAACCACCGCATGCCGGACTACCCCCAAAATACTGAAAGTCACTTTAGACTTGTGAATATAGTTTATTATATTTATTCTTTAAGCAAAATCATATAGTTGTAACAAAATGTACAAATTAATTCCAAATTTTTTGTGACAATTATTTAAATAACAACCTTTATATATATATATCTGCTGCAGTTTTTTCTGTTTGCTTAAACAAGGCCATATCAAAAGAGAAGAGCATTAACCATCAATCGAAAGAAATTTTAATACCAAATCCTTCGATTGATTTCTCCAGCTTACTATAATACTCCTCACTTAGCCTTCCTCTCGCCCCGCGCAGGATTTCTGCTGCATAATGATTTGGAGGAGCAAGCTCTCCTCTCTTATTGTAAACATGGAAGGTAAGGACATTGGTCAAACGCTTTTTTTCTACAACGACATCAACAAAGGTAGGTCTGTACCATCCTCCTAAGAAACCCTCTCTTTCAAATAAATATTCAACCCCTTCGTAAGGAATTTCATATACAATCCCTTCAGTACCTCCTCCATCTTCAATGATATCTGCCCGCCCCCCGTCACTCCTTGCAAACAAATATTTCATTGAATATCCGTTAAGGAAACCGGGTTTGACGTTTGTTTTAAAAAGATGGTCGACTCCTGCTTTTACGAACCTCTCAGTATCCATACATGAGCCATAGGCAAAGTAAAGAACTTTTTCTGGCCTTTCTTCCATCAAATGGTACAGCTTCCAATCACCATGTAAGATTGGTTCACCCAAAAGCTCGTTCCGATCTGTTACATATACCTCGGCTTCCATTTCACCGCTATCCGTATAAATAGTTTGTAAGACACGTTCGTACAAATTCGAGTTACGATTCGGAATGTAATCTTCCAGTTCATCGAGCAAACCTAAGTTTTGCTTATCAACTTCAAAAACTTCCCCATAGGTTTTATGATGCAGGGAGGCTTTCATAGCCGGATAGCCCAATCCTGTATCATACAATTCACCATAAATCCAAGCTTGCTCTGCAAGACACTTAGTGTTTTCCAAGAGGGAATGGTTCTTTTCATGCTTTCTTAAGGTTCCATAGACAAAGATTCGATGTTTTTCCACTTATGATCCTCCTTGCACATATAAAATGGCTAGTTTTTTTGTCCATATTAATCTTACAAGAATATAAAGAAAAGGCGAGCTTTGGCATCGCCTTTTCTTTGTTCTGTCATAGCAAGTTCACTAAAAATTAGCTTTTTACTTTTTCTGGTATTATAGTAGCCGATTTAGAATTTTTGTTAGATTCTTTCTGCGCGAGTGTATAAAGTGTTTCAATAATATAAGTTTCTTCATACATAGGTATCAATCCCCTTCCGTTTCCTTATCCTTATTCTAAAACGGATTATGACTTGTTACATTGGCTATTTGGCTGAACTTATCTAAGACTTTAGCAGGTAAAGGAAGGGGGGTACTATGTTGCCTATGACAATACGAATCAGATTATTTTCACATAAAAAGTTCTGTTCCTGGGGCCATCAAATTCACAAAAATAGACTCCTTGCCATGTTCCAAGCAAAGGTGTGCCTTCGTGAATGATAACTTTGGCTGAAGAGCCAACTGTACTGGCTTTCATATGTGCAGCGGTATTCCCTTCTCCATGAAGATCTTTGGGATCTTCCCATGGATACAATTCGTCTAACCGGCGAAGCATGTCTGCTTTTACATCGGGATCAGCATTTTCATTTATGGTAATTCCAGCAGTTGTGTGCGGACAATATACCAATGCGATTCCACTCTCAACACCGGCTTCTAAAACTGTAACTTTTATTTTATCTGTAATTTCGAAGAACTGGTCTCTTGAATCCGTTGTTATCGTCCATTTTTTTATCATGTTAAACCCCTTTCTTTATTTATATTTTCCTCCAAATAGGCTGAATCCTCCATTTTCAAGAGGCGGGTCAAAGCTGATACTGATTGGGCCTTCTCCTCTGCTGTCCAAATTTTCATGCAGGCTGCTTTGTCTTGAGATTGGACTTGCAAAAACAAGCTCACAACCTCCAGCCTCTACCGCAGCTGTAGCTGCACCAGACTCTGGGATTTCGAAGGAATATGAGAGCGGCACACCAAATAGCCTTCCCCAGCTTAAAGCCGTTTTTTCTGCATCCCGAACCGCAAACCATACAGACTGAATGACCCTGTCTCTTTGTCTTCCCATTTCCTCGTCAATTAGATTTGCTGATCGTACTGGTTTCTCCCATTCTATAAAAAAAGGAAACGGAACGGTACCTTCAGAGTCTATAAAAAGCATTTTCCATCGGAGAACCTCTCCATTTTTGGCTTCCCTGCTCCCAGTATAAATCCCATTGACTTTCAGTCCGGATGCTTGAACTGCAGCTTTTAATTTTTCAATATCTATTGTACGAAAACAGAGTTGAAAAGGCCCTTCAGCATTTTGTTTAACAAGCTGATTAATTAATGGATTGCTAGAACTTCTAGCAACCGTTCGATTTTCGACCGCCAGAAATTCCACATAGGAGTTTCCCACGTCAAATAAGCTATTTGCAGTCCCCCACTCCTTATGCTGGCCTCCAAAAACTGTAGTAAAACCCAAATCGGTCACTTTTTTAACAGCTTCCATTGGATTACGATCTATAAAATGGACAATATGGTCCATTCGAATGTTTAGCATCTAGTTTCCCCCCTCGTTAAAAACATCTATTATCTATGGTTTACCCAATTTCAAAACATATCCATCATCAATTAAGACTCAAAAATAGACTCGTACTAAAGTCCCTTTTTTCAAAAAATTGCTGTTTAGGGGTTCTCAAATAGCTCTAGAAACTTTATAATGTATGGAAACATAGAAAATTGAATATTCAATCATCCATTCTACCGAGGAGGAATGCAAATGAAAATTATGAGTAATGAACAGTTGGTGTTCTCGTATCGTGATGCATTAAAGTCGGAACAAGATAAGGAATGGATAAAAATACTTAAGGATGAAATTCATCGCCGTGGCTTAAGGCCCTTTAAGAACCGCTAAACCAATAACTAATAATTTTCAAACCGCCATTGATATGGCGGTTTTTTTCGTGCTTCCTCTAACCTGCATACTTCCTTTTCCGCAACAGAAAGCACAGTTAAACTTGGCAGTTGACTTCCACAACAGTGGCTCGAATTCTCCAGCAAGTCTGGGTGGCATCCTCGAATTAATCCATACACAAACACATTCTCTATAATGCAAAAAAACAGAGAGCTGTTTCCTCTCTGTTTTAAGCCAGGAAAAGCACTTCCTGTTCTGCTTTAAATTTATCCTTGAAGTAAAAGGGATTCTGGATCTTCGATTAAATCTTTGATTGTCTTTAAGAATGTTACTGCTTCTTTGCCATCGACAATTCTATGGTCATATGAAAGAGCAATATACATCATTGGACGGTTTTCCATTCTTTCTTTATCGATTGCTACAGGCCTTAGCTGAATGGTGTGCATCCCTAGTATGCCCACCTGAGGGCCGTTTAAGATTGGCGTTGACATTAATGAGCCAAATACGCCGCCATTTGTTATAGTAAATGTCCCGCCTTGCAAGTCATTTAGGGCTAGTTTGTTGGTTTTGGCTTTTTCGGCGAGACCATTAATATCTCTTTCTATTTCAGCGAAATTTTTTCGATCCGCATCGCGAACAACCGGAACAACAAGTCCTTCAGCAGCTGAGACGGCAATACCGATATCATAAAACTTCTTAAGGACAATCTCACCGTCTTGAATTTCTGCGTTTAGGAAAGGGTTCTTCTTAAGGGCAGCAACTGCAGCCTTAGTAAAGAAAGACATAAACCCAAGTCTTACATCATTATCTTCATAGAATTTATCCTTCCATTTCTTTCTCAAGTCCATAACAGCGCTCATATCAACCTCGTTAAAGGTTGTAAGCATCGCAGCATTCTGTTGAACTTCAACCAAACGATTCGCAATTGTTTGACGGCGGCGTGACATTTTAATCCTTTCGACAGGCTTCCCCGACTCACTTACTTGGCTTTGCTTACCTGCAGGTGTTTCCGGTGTCTTTTGGCTTGAGCTCGCAGATTTTTCAGGTTGGTTTTCCTGTTGTTTTTCAGGATTGTACGTAGAAACATCCTGTTTGCGAAGCCGTCCAAGCGGATCTGGAGTTGGAACAGAGCTTAAATCAATCCCTTTTTCTCTAGCGAGTTTACGGGCCGCAGGTGAAGCGATAATCCGTCCGTTGTCTCCGCCTTTTTCACTTGCACTCTTCGTCTCGGTTTGAGGGCTAGCCATTTCCTTTTGTGTTTGCTCAGAATCAGCTTGTGTAGACCCGGCAGTTTCAGATGCTTGACCTCCACCCTGATCTCCAACAGTAGCGATCGTCTCTCCAACCTTCACAATATCGCCTTCCTGGGCCAATAGATCAGTTAAAACACCTTCATGTTCTGAGATGATTTCTACATTTACTTTATCAGTTTCCAGTTCGACTATGAATTCACCCTTTTGAACATGATCACCCGGTTTTTTGAGCCACTGGGCTATTGTTCCTTCTGTTATAGTCTCTGCCAGCTCTGGCACTTTAATTTCCGCCACCATAAATCCTCCTCTTAATGCTTTGTTAATGCTTCATTAATAATTCTAGACTGGTCATGTTTATGGACGTTTGGATCTCCTTCAGCAGGGCTAGAGCGTCTGCGTCTGCCAATATACGAAACATACAATCCATCCGGAGTCGCTTCATTTATACGCGGTTCAACAAATGTCCAGGCTCCCATATTTTTAGGCTCTTCTTGAACCCATACAATTTCTTTCAAGTTAGGGTATTGATTCAGTTTTTCTTTTAGCTGCTTCAATGGGAACGGATAAATTTCTTCTATTCTTAGAATATGAAGCCAATCGTGCTTTGCTGTGTCTACAGCCTCATCCAAATCAACAGCCATTTTCCCAGTACAAAGAACCACTCGCTCAATCTTTTCAGTCTCTTTACCCAAGCCTGGCTGCTCAATAATCGAATTAAAACGGCCTTCACTAAACTCAGCTGCTTCAGAAGCCACACTCGGATTTCTTAGCAGGCTTTTAGGAGTCATTAAGACTAGTGGTCTTACTTCATCTCGTTTTAAAATAGCAGCCTGCCTGCGCAGTATGTGAAAATACTGAGCGGCCGTGGACAAATTAGCTACCGTCCAGTTATTTTCTGCCGCAAGTGTAAGGAACCTTTCCACTCTGCCGCTAGAATGCTCAGGTCCTTGGCCTTCATAGGCGTGAGGCAGCAGCATAACTAACCCGGATTTCTGACCCCATTTTGCTCTTCCAGCTGCGATAAATTGGTCAAAAATGACTTGAGCTGCATTAGCAAAGTCACCATATTGCGCTTCCCACAGAACAAGCGTTTCAGGAGAAAACACATTGTATCCATATTCAAATCCAAGCACAGACCCTTCCGATAATGGACTGTTATGCACAGCGAAGGATGACTTGGCAGATGGGAATGTGTGAAGTGGTGAAAAACTCCTGCCTGTTTCGCTATCGTGAAGTACAAGATTCCGTTGAGCAAAGGTGCCTCGCTCTGAGTCCTGTCCGCTTAGCCTCAATGGAGTTCCATCCGAAATAATGGTTGCAAAAGCAAGGGCTTCGGCTAACGCCCAATCAACTTTCCCTCCATCGGACAATGAACTTTCTCTTCTCTTTAGGATCCGCTCCAACTTCCCAAAAACCTTGAAATTGTCTGGCCATTGTAAAAGCTCGGTATTGATGCCTTTAAGCTTCTCAAGAGAAACGGCTGTATCAAGGACTGGAAATCCTTTCTCAATCACTTCAGGAGGATCAGTTTCTCTCAATTCCTGATTCTTCTTGGATGGCACTTTCTCATGTGCTGCTTGGAGACGGCCTCCCACCTCGTTAGTAATTTCAGAAATGTCCTGCTCTGACAATACCCCTGTTGCTTCAAGCTTTTCACCGTATAGTGTTTTTACAGTAGGATGGTTGTGAACAAGGCGATACATCAATGGATTAGTTGTCATTGGTTCGTCCATTTCGTTATGGCCAAAGCGGCGATAACCAATCAAATCTATCAGAAAATCTTTTTGAAACTTGGCACGGTACTCGGCTGCCAAACGGGCGGCGGATACACAGGCCTCAGGATCATCTGCATTTACATGTAAAATTGGTATTTCATAACCTTTTGCCAAATCACTTGAGTACCTTGTGGACCGAGAGTCGATCGGATCTGTTGTGAACCCAATTGTGTTATTCGCAATAATATGGATTGTTCCGCCTGTTCTATAACCTTCAAGCTTGCTTAAGTTTAAGGTTTCCGCAACAATGCCTTGTCCGGGAAAGGCGGCATCTCCGTGAATCAGAATCGCTAGAGCTCGTGATGGGTCATATTTAGGAAAGCCAGGTTCTGTCCTGTCATCCTGGACAGCACGTGTGAATCCTTCAACTACTGCCCCTACAAATTCCAAATGGCTTGGATTGTTTGCTAATGTTAAGCGGGCATTTGCAGTGCTGTCAGACTTAATTTGCTTATCAAGTCCAAGATGATATTTCACGTCACCTGTCCATCCGAAACTAATGCCTATAGACCCTTCTGATGGAACCAATTCTTTATTTGGTGCGTGCTGAAACTCAGCAAAAATCATTTCGTAAGGCTTTCCTAGGACGTGAGCAAGCACATTCAGGCGGCCACGATGTGCCATCCCAATATTTATAGTTTTAGCCCCATCCTGAACAGCGTCCGAAATCATTTCATCTAAAAGAGGGACCATGGTATCAAGACCCTCAATCGAGAACCTCTTTTGTCCAACAAACGTACGATGCAGAAATTTCTCAAATTCAGCAACTTCTGTCAATCTCTTAAGCAGAGAAGTCCGCTTTTCTTTATTCAATGAGGGGATAAGGCTACCTGATTCTACCTTTTGATTAAGCCATGCATGTTCTTCCATGTTATGAACATGCTGGAATTCGAAAGCGATCGTATCAGTGTACACCTTTTTCAAATGCTGCACAGCGTCCCAGCCATTTTCTACTCCTTCTGGTGCATCACTGCACAAGAGTTTAGCGGGAAGTTTTTGAAGATCTTGAACTGAAAGCTTATAATATTCAGGTTCAAGGAACTCTAGATCTTTTTTGTTTTTCTCTAAAGGATGGATATTTGCTGCAAGATGCCCGCTAGATCGAATGTTTTCTGCAAACCTTAATGCGGCTGCTACAATTTCAGCATCAGCAAATGATTTTCCAGAAGGAGAAGCTGCTTCCACAGTTTCGGCCTTAGGCACATCAATAGAAAACTCATTTTCCTCAAAAAACAGTCTCAGTTCTTCATCTACCGACTGAGGATTCTCTAAAAACTTTTCATACTGTTCCTCAACATACCCAAGGTTTGGCCCTAGAAACTGTGGCCATTTGGCTTGAGTTGCATTAGGTTTCTTCATTTCGAAATTCCCCCACTGCGTTATAGTTAAATAGTCGTGTATCATCTTTACATTTTTACCCCATTAGTTTGAACGCTAACTTGAATTTGATGAATAATATTATTATTCAGATGATAAACCGTTTACAATATTATTTTAACATTGTAAACGCCTTTCTACAAAGAATTTCACTTTCAATAAGTTGATAATAGTGTAAAAGAGTTAATTAAGTAATTAAGTTAATTTAGCAAGGTTTGTTTACCTTCGGTAAAAGCTGGCTGGTATTCTGTTTTGATTTAATTATCGGAAAGCTATACAACTATTTCGAATTTCCTAATTTTATTTTATATAGTAAAGACTTTATTTTAAAAAAATATTTTAGCCTTAAAAAAGTTTTATGTATTTAGAAATTTATTGAAACTGAGGGATCCCTTTCCCTACGCATTTTACTTTGCCAAGGAAAAGGGATACAGGAATTAATAGGCTGGTAAGAGTACAGTGCGAGGGCTACTGGATTATTATTTATTAATGATTCAATGACTATACTTATTCAGGTATGGTAACTTAAGTTGTTTTCTACCCAATAAAGAGGATTCAATCATATCTTGGGTATCGACAGGAAAGTCACCATGTCCATAGCTAATGTTATTCTGAAATCGTGCTCCTAGTACGAAAATATCTACTCCGTCATCTGAGGTGAACGCCGCCTTTTCTTCAAGTGCAGTAAATCGCTGATGACAATTCTTTGATTCCAACATTTTAGTAACCTCCTGAAAGATCATAATTCAGCATTATTGCATCCTTGAATTTCAGAATATTGCGTTAACATTCCGTGTAAAAAAAAGAAAGTCCAAGCTTCCTTTTTTAAAATTACCACATTATTATTTTTTTAAACTTAATTTCATTGTCTCGTTCAGCATTTGTAATTCCTTTTCAATCCTTTTAATAGCTTCACCCATATCGTCGCTGTTAATCGGTGTGAAACTGCCCTTGTATTCGAGAAAAGAGTGTTTGTATCTTGGGTCATAGTAGTGCTCTAGCAATATTCTTATAACAGCTTTATAGTCTTGGTCAATTACCGACTGGTTCAACAAAGAGGATTGCTCCTGGTCCTTTAACCGTTTTTGAAGCCGATTCGTTTTTTCTGAAACCTGTTCTCTAAACCAAGCTTCTTCTTTAAAGGGAGATACATACTCATCATAAATTCTATCTATTCTATTTTCTATAGTTCCGCTGACCAGAAAGTGAAACCCATCTAACTTTCTGCTAATCATTTCCTCGGGCTGCATCACTCTGCCAATTCTCCTGCTTTCAGCTTCAACTATATAGTACGGTGAATCTTTAATTTCCCGCAGTCTACTAAACAATAAAGCATCAAAAGTTTTTTGATTATGGCCGTCTCCTATGCCGATAGTACCGAAAATTGAACCACGGTGGTTCGCATACCGTTCTAAGTCAATAACAGGATAGCCTTTTGCTTCGAGCACTTTTAACAAATCAGTTTTCCCTGTACCAGTATGGCCATGAAGAATAACAGCCTTCTGAGGGAGCATTTTTGGAATTTGGTCAAGAATATATTGTCTGTAAGCCCGATAACCTCCATCAAGCCTTACAGCCGGCAATCCAGAAAACTCAGTAAATGATGCGACAGACTTACTGCGCATCCCTCCCCTCCAACAATGGACAACTGGCTGAAGTCCTTCTTCGGTTAAGGATTTAATTTGGTTTAGAATTAATGGGATTTTGGGAGAGACAATTTCCATCGCTCTCCATTTTGCTGAATCGGTTCCTTTTTGCTTATATAGAGTGCCAATTTCTTTCCGTTCCTCATTAGAAAATAGAGGAATGTTAATGGAACCTGGTATGGATGCTTCTTCATACTCACCCGGAGATCTGACATCAACGGGTACATAGGAATGATTATTTACCAACTCTTCAACTGTAATGTCCTGCATGATTAACTCCTTGCCAAAATGCTAGTATTTTTTGATTGACTCTGTAAGGTTTATTATTGATAAAAAAGTAGTCAAAATCGCTCACTGTTTGTGGACAAACATTAAAGCTTCCATGGTGGTTCTCCAGCCACTGAAAAGGCATTTCTGAGAAAAACTCATGAGTGAAATGAATTTTCAAGCAGTCTCGCAATTTTGATTCCTTTTTATAACTCAAATCAACAATATAATCTAACACAGCTTTCTATTTATTCCTAAACTCTATTCTATATAAAAAAGTGTTAAGTTTCACCTTCCATTCTCTTGTTATTGTTCTTTCCAGTTTATTCTCACTTAAGACATTCTTGTTAGAATAAGAAAAAACGAAGGTTTATAGAAATCCTCCGTTTTTTTATTCACCCTAATGACTTTCCAGTTAACCTGCGAATGGCCCGTAAAAAAGCTTTCCATTCATGCGGGAAACTATCTAATCCTTGCTTGATGTAGATTTTTTCTTTTGTAACGAGCTTAAGGTTCCAGCTGATTCCATCTAATATAATGCCCTCTCCTTGATAGTCTTCACTCCAGTCCCAGATATTGAGATTATAAAGTGTCTTTTTAAAATCTTTCATATTTCCTGCTGTTTTTGTTGTTTCACTATTTAGCGTAGCTATTGAATCAAGGTGCCATTCAAAATACGTGAAGCTATTATAGGTAAAGTTCACATTTACTCTTATCTCTGGACCAGGGTATCCGCTGATTGCAACGACCAACGATACAGGATCTTTAGTTGGGTTAATGAAAACAAAGTCATTTTTCATTAAAAACAATTCCTTTTTGCTGCTAATGGCAAACTCTAGGCTAGAAGTGTCAATTCGTCTACCATTACCACCACTTACCTCCGTTAACTCATTCATTTTCTGACACAGGAATGAGATTGGAACCGATCCGCGTTTGTCTAAAATATCTAAAATGACCTCATACATATTCATCTGTCCATCTTCCTTTTAATTTTATACGGCTCCCCAGCCTGGTTATTTCAGGAGTTCTTTTTTGAAGATACTCTTTACTTCAGAAGGAAAAGATCAGTCCGCTTTTCTTAAATTATATAAAAATTTTTTTTCTAATACTGTAACAAATAGCACGGGGTTATCTTAAATCTTTCAAATAATTTCCAACTACATTTGCAGAATTTAGTTATTTCGCTCGACTTCCTTGTACCACTTCTCTTTTTTCTCTAAATTTCGACTTGGTTTTGCTGTTTCTGTCTAATCATGCGGTTTCCCGAGAAATAATTATTAGGTTCTAAATTTATATTTTTATATCACTACACGTTTAACAGCTAAGGAATTTGGTTAATAAAAACTAACGAGGTGCAATCATATGACTAATAACACACTTGCACGCCAATTCGAAAAACCCAAAGGATTTTTGGGGAAAATCGTCGGACTGGTGATGTATTTTGAGAACAGAAAAATTAATAGGTGGACAATAAATAAATTAAAGGTTCGAAAATGCACGGATATTCTTGAGATCGGTTACGGGCCAGGCTACGCTATTCATTCAATTATGTCCCGATACCGGACAGTTTCAGTTGATGGTATTGATTTATCAGGCAAGATGAAAACCCAGGCTGAAAAGGTCAATCGTGATTGGGTTGAAATGGGTAAGGTACAATTATTCAAAGGAGATATACAGAATTATAATCCTGGTAAGCAGTATGAACATGTTTTTTCAGTCAATAATTATCCGCTCTGGGATAAACAGGAGCAATCATTAAAAAGAATCTATCGCATAATGAAAACAGGTGGAAAACTCGCTCTTACGGTCCAGCCAAGGGAAGAAGGATCTGACGACCAGACGGCCCGTGATTTAGGAGATAAAATGCAAGCTGATTTAGAAAATGCTGGATTTAAGGATGTCCACGTATCCTTCCTTAAGGCTAGGCCTGTGTTAACCGTTTGTGCAACTGCCACTAAAATCAATTAACAGCTAAATGCTGCCGCCAGTGATGCAGAAGTGTTCCCGAGCTCCCTGAAATGAAACCCATCAGCTCCTTGCGAGATACGTTAGGAAGTTTAAACATCGATAAATACTGGGTACATGCTGGAGCTAGACAGTAGTCAATTTTAAAATTTTTTTCTTTCTTACCGATCAAAAAACAAGCCGCTTTCAAAAGAGAGCGGCTCCTGTTTTATGCTTGAATGGCTATGGATGCAGAAATTAACTTTTTTATTTCATCAAGTTCGTTTTGCTCAAATAAGTCAATAATTCTGCTGCCCACAATTACTCCGTCACAATACTTACTAACATCTCTAACGTGATCCGGGGTTGAGATTCCAAATCCCGCCAAAACCGGGATGGGGCTTAATTCTTTTACTTTTTGCAGAAATGCTCCAAGGTCTGGGTTAAACCCTGATCTTGTACCTGTAATTCCCGCAACCGTTACAGCATATATGTAACCGTTGCCTCGGCTGACGATTGCTTTGATCCGCTCAGGAGGACTGGTAATGGTAACTAGCCGGATTAGTTCAATCGCTTTCCCTTCAAGAGCTCCAGAGATTAGATGTTCCTCCTCAATAGGGAGATCTGGGATAATACAGCCATCTATCCCCGCTGCAGCAGCAGCTTCGGCAAAGGCATCTATTCCAAAGGACAAAACGGGGTTGATATATGTCATTACAATAAGAGGAATCGAAACCTCATTCCTGCATTCTGAAATTGCTTTTAACGTTTTTCGCAAAGTTGTTCCTGCCTTAAGCGCCCTGATACCGGCCTGCTGAATCGTTGGTCCGTCCGCAACGGGGTCTGAAAATGGAATCCCGAGTTCAACTGCTGTTGCTCCACTTTTTTCAAGAAATAAAAGTCTGTCTTTAAGAGTATCAAGTCCTCCGTCACCTGCCATTATATAAGGGACGAATGATTTTCTTTCTGTCTGATGAAATGCTTTTTCTATTCTATTCATGGTTCCTACCTCCCAATTTCTCTTTCACGGAGTGGACATCCTTGTCACCCCGGCCGGAAAGACAGACAATAATCCCTTCTTCTCTATTCATCCCAGCAGCCAGTTTGATAGCATACGCCACTGCATGTGCACTCTCAAGTGCAGGGATAATGCCTTCTGTTTTAGCAAGTAATTGAAAGGCATCTAGTGCTTCATCATCAGTAATTGACTCATAGCTAACTCTTCCGATATCCTGAAGATGGCTATGTTCCGGGCCTACCCCAGGATAATCAAGACCAGCCGAAATAGAGTGGGCCTCCTGAACCTGACCATCTTCATCCTGAAGAAGGTACATCATGGCTCCATGAAGAATCCCTGGTTTTCCCTTTGTCAGGGAAGCAGCATGGAATTGTGTTTCAACCCCTTGTCCAGCAGCTTCAACTCCGAACATTTTTACGGATTTGTCCTCTATAAAAGGGTGGAACATTCCGATGGAGTTGCTGCCGCCACCAATGCAGGCCACTACAGCATTTGGTGCCTTCCCCTCTTTTTCAAGGTACTGTGCTTTTGATTCTTGTCCGATCACACTTTGAAAATCACGAACCATTTTCGGGAAGGGATGCGGTCCCATAACAGAACCTAAAATGTAGTGGGTATCATGAACATTTGCAACCCAATAGCGCAGAGCTTCGTTAACTGCATCCTTTAGAGTAGCACTTCCTGATTTAACACTGATAACCTTGGCTCCTAGGAGTTCCATTCGAAATACATTCAGTTCTTGTCTTCTAACGTCTTCTTCCCCCATAAATATAACGCAATCAAGATTTAGAAGCGCACATACAGTTGCCGTTGCCACACCATGCTGGCCAGCACCAGTTTCTGCCACCACTTTACGCTTGCCCATTCTTGCCGTAAGAAGGGCCTGCCCAATCGTATTGTTGATTTTATGAGCACCCGTATGGTTTAAATCTTCCCGTTTTAAATAAATTTTGGCTCCGTTTGCATGTTTCGTTAAATTTTCGGCAAAATAGAGAGGGGTTTCCCGGCCAACGTACTCCTTCAGCAAATAGTTTAACTCACGGGAAAATTCAGGATCTTTCAGAGCCCTTTGATACTCCTCTTCGAGTTCTATTACTGCTGTCATTAAGGTCTCAGGAACATATCTGCCTCCATAAATACCGAAATGGCCTTTTTCATCGGGCATTGCATAAACTTTCTGTGTCATTAAATTCCCCTCCAAAACTCTCTATAAATTATTGTCAAGACTCTTTTTTTCTGTTGCAGTTTACCTTTTCGCCTGTTCGAGGAAAGCACTTATTTTTCCCCTATCTTTAATTCCATTCGTCTCCACACCGCTGCTAACATCAACCATATAAGGCTTTACCGCTCGAATTGCTTCATTTACATTCTCGGGATTCAACCCACCTGCAAGTATAATCCTTTTCTCCCCTATTCCAAGATTTAAAGCCAGCTGCCAGTCAAAAGAAGTCCCATTTCCTCCCCTAAATTGACCAGCAGGGCTATCAAGCAGCACAATCTCTTCAGGTCTTGCCGAAATTTTTTCTAAATCTTCTTCAGACTGGACACCAATTGACTTTATAACAGGAAGCCCCAGGCTGCTGCTAAACTCAGCTGATTCGTCACCATGAAGCTGAACATGAGTTAATCCAGCTGTTTCAAATATGTGATGGATATTCTCAGCCGTTTCGTTCACAAAAACACCTACCTTCCAAATCTCCTCTGGCAACTTACCTATAATTTTTTTAGCTACCTGAGGGGCAATCCTTCGCCTGCTTTCCGCAAAAACAAATCCAAGCGCATCTGCCCCTGCTTTTACAGTGAAATCTGCAGTTTCCGGATCCATAATTCCGCATATTTTCACTTTCATTAAACCGTTCCCTCCTTAATAGGGATTCGAAAGGCATTAAAAGTCTCTTGAAGCTTGGCTGCTTTCATAAATGTTTCCCCTACTAAGATTCCGTTTGCACCGGCATTTCTTGCTTTTGCAACATCTTCCTTCGCCTTCATACCACTCTCACTTATCAAAAGCGAACCTGCCTGTTTAACAAGCGGACCTAGCTGCTCTGTACGATCAAGACTTACTTCAAAGGTTTTTAAATTCCGGTTGTTAATCCCAATAAGTGGTGCTTTCGTAACAAAAGCTTTCTCCAGTTCCTGCTCGTTATGAATTTCGATGAGTACTTCCAGCCCTATATGGTCTGCATACTCATAAAGATCTTTTAACTGTTGTGTTTCTAAAGCAGAGGCTATCAGAAGAATGATGTCTGCTCCTGCATGTTTAGCAAAATCGATTTGAATTTGGTCAATAATAAAGTCCTTGCATAATAACGGAAGATCCACCGCAGAACGGATGGCTGTCAAGTCTGCAAATGTTCCTTTAAAGAAATTTTCATCTGTTAAAACAGAAATAGCATCAGCACCACAGCTTTCATAAAGCTTTGCCTGGGCAACAGGGTCGAGGTTTGGGTTGATGTCACCCTTCGATGGTGATGCCCGTTTAAATTCTGAAATAATAGCCATATTTTTATTTGTATTCAGCTTACTAATCAGTGACCTTTCCTTTTGTTGAAACTCTGTTTGATGGGGTAACCCAAGCTTTTTTAAATTCTTTATCTCAGTAGCTTTGTGTTCAATGATACGATCCAAGATAGTTTTCATTTATATCACCGCCTTCGCAGATTTACGGCATGCTTCTACTAAACGGTTTAATTTTTCTAATGCGGCTCCAGAGTCAATGCTTTCAGCAGCAAGCTGAACTCCTTCAGCGATAGATGCTGCCTTGCCGCCAGTGTATATCCCAATTCCGGCATTAAGTAGCACAGTGTCCCGATGTGCTCCCTTATCTGCCTTAAGGATACTCAAAAGGATTTCCGCATTTTCCCTTGAGTCACCTCCCCTTATTTCCTCAATATCATAGACAGGGAGATTCACTTGATGAGGATGAAGCATTACTTTAGAAATGTGTCCGTTATCTAGGATGACAAGTTGATTTTCTCCAGCCAGACACGCTTCATCCATATAGCCTGCTCCATTAAGGACAACTGCTTTTTTTCTGCCCAGATTCTTTAACACTTCTGCAAACTTTTCAGTTAAGTCTCTTCTATATATTCCAAGAACTTGATAATCTAGCTCAATAGGATTTGTTAATGGTCCAATCAAATTAAAAACAGTCGGTATCCTAAGATCCTTCCTAACCTTCATGATTCTTTTAATTTTGGGATGAACATGGGGTGCAAATAAAAAGGCAATACCGGTCTCTGCTAAAATATTTTCTGTTGCTTCAACCTCAAGGTCAAGCCTCACCCCGAGATGTTCAAGAACATCCGCACTTCCTGTTTTACTAGACACACTTCTATTTCCGTGCTTTGCCACTGGAATCCCTGCACCGGCGATTACAAAAGCTGATGCTGTGCTGATATTAAAACTTTTTGACCCGTCTCCGCCTGTTCCACAATTATCTATGGCGTTTGGAACCTTAGCAGTGAACCTCAAAGAATGTTTGCGCAGTGTTTTCACTAATCCTGATAATTCTTCTACGGTTTCCCCTTTTGCTTTTAAACTCACCAGGAAGGCAGCAATTTCACTATCCGACACAGATTCACTGAAAAGTTTTCCCGAAGCCTCTTCCATTTCCTGTTCCGTTAAAGATTTCCCCTCTGTTAGCCTCTCAAGATATGTTTTCATTTTTCAGCTGCTCCTTTCTGATTTCAGATAAAAAGTTGCTCAGTATCTGCTTTCCTGTAGCCGTACCTACAGACTCAGGATGAAATTGCAGGCCAAGCACCGGGTATTGCTGATGCTTCATTGCCATAATCTCTTGATCTTCCAAAGCGTAGGCAATAACCTCAAATTGACTCGACAGTGTCATTTTTTCAACGACAAGTGAATGATATCTCATCACATCGAGAGACTGGGGCAAATACTGAAAGACTCCTGTACCAGTATGCGTCAGCTTTGAAACCTTTCCGTGCATGATCGTTTTTGCCCTTACAATTTCGGCTCCAAAGGCGTAGCCAATAGCTTGATGCCCCAAACAAATCCCAAGGATTGGAACTTTTTTGTAAAACTGTTTAACTAATTCAACACAAATGCCTGCGTTTTCTGGCCTTCCTGGTCCTGGGGACAGAATAACCGCCTCTGGCTGCAGCTGATTAAGTTTACCCAAGCTAATTTGGTCATTGCGTATTACTACAGGGTTTTCACCGAGCTCCCCTAAGTACTGATAGAGATTAAAGGTGAAGCTGTCATAATTGTCGATAATCAGTATCATTTTTGCGCCTCCCTTAATGATCTCAGCTTGTGGCTCGTTTCCTCGTATTCTTTTGAGGGAACTGAATCGTACACAATCCCCGCTCCCGCCTGTATATACGCTTTTCCTCCTTTAACGACCATTGTTCTGATTGCAAGTGCAAAATCCATACTTCCATTCGCTGACAGGTAGCCAACTGCACCTGAATAGACGCCCCGTTTCATTCCTTCAAGCTCACTGATAATTTGCATCGCTCTAATTTTTGGGGCTCCAGAGACAGTCCCTGCTGGGAGGCAGGCAATTAATCCATCCATTGGGGTGTATTCATCCCTTAACTGTCCGCTCACTTCTGACACGAGGTGCATAACATGCTTATACCGCTCTGTTTTCATATATTTTTCAAGGCTTACAGAACCAAATTCACACACACGGCCCAAATCATTTCTCCCTAAATCGACAAGCATTTTGTGTTCTGCCAGCTCCTTCTCGTCTGATTCAAGCTCTTTTTGAAGAAGAGAATCTTCATTTTCGGTGCTGCCTCTAGGCCTAGTGCCTGCAATTGGATTCGTTGTGATTTTCCCATCCCGTGCCTTTACAAGACTTTCCGGAGAAGCACCAGCTATCACATAGTTTTCGAACTCTAAGTAATACATATAGGGGGAAGGATTTTGGACTCTTAGTTTCCGATAAAAAGAAAAAGGATCGCCCTCTGCTTCTGCTTCCAGCCTGCGGGAGAGAACTACTTGAAAGATATCTCCCTGCTCAATATAATCTTTTGCTTTTTTCACCATTTCCTCGTATTCATGCTGTGTAACGGATGACCGATAGGCTGAAATCGAAAAGGGATCAACTTTAACTGTGTTTGCAATAGATTCAAGTTCTTTCTTTCGTTTTGCAAGTTTAGCCTGTAAATGTTCAGGAGTATGCTCCTCTGATAAAGGAACGGCTATCAAGTAAGCTTTTTGATTTAGATGATCAAAGACAACTGCTTCCTCAAAAAACATTAGATGGGCATCTGGCATATCTAATTGGTCCTCTACAGCTGGACCTATATTCTCGAAATCCCGAATCATATCATAGCCAATATATCCGACTGCACCCCCAATGAACGGAAACTCTGAGTCTCTATCCAAAATAGGCATCAGATTATTTAGAACATCAAGAAATTGCCCCTCCATGTTCTGCTCACCATTATCATTGCTAAGGACAACTTGACCGTTAAATGCCTTTAGTTCAAAAGCGGGATCCGCCCCAATAAATGAATAACGTCCTGAATTCTCATACTTCAACGAACTTTCTAATAAAAATTTCTTTTTCCCGCTGATTTTCTGGAATATCGAAATGGGGGTTAACACATCCCCTTCAATTTCTTCAATCAGCACTTCAGCCTCTGCTCGTCTCGTCTCCACTATGCTCTCCCCTTTCAGTAAAATAAAAAAGTCCCCTATACAGACATAAAAAATGCTGTATAGAGGACGATAAAAACCGCGGTGCCACCTCGATTGGAACAAGAAAATAGACTGTTCCCTCTTTTCAGGTACGAAAAAAGCTAATGCTAACCGGCTTCGCTTTTCTTTGTCCAGCTCCGCCTTCTAGAAACTTGTGAAACTTCAGTTCCTCCTTCAGAAGCACAGTACGCTTCTTTGGCGGACCTTCCAGTTTCCCTGTTTCTGGACAGTCGGCTTCGCTTTTCTTTGTACCCTTTCCTTTTAACGGTGGAAATCCGTGCACCCCTACTTTATTTCAGGGTGCCTCTTGTAAGCCCATTCGAAGGTTCCTGCGTACCGGTTTTCAGCATTTCCGGCTCTCTGTAACGCACCAAAACCATCTACTCTTCTTACGCAACAATTTACTATTATCCAGTTTTTAATTTTGGGCTTCGAGGAGTCGATCGCCTTAACTCCAATCAACACTGCTATAAAAATCAACAATGTTCTATAACAGAGCTTAATTTTCATTCTTGAATACAAAAAGGCCTCACATCCAAATAAGGACGAGAGACCCGTGGTACCACCTTGATTAGCCGAATTCGGCTCACTTTAAAGGAATCAAGCCTGCAGCTTTAATTCCCGACTCTTGTAACGATGAGACATGTCGCCAAATCCTACACCCGAAAAAAGGTTCGGTTTGGTAGCTCAGAAGTCCATTCGCTCTATCTTCCACACTGATTTGCACCAACCATCAGCTCTCTGGGGTTTCTGATAAAGTTACTCTTCTCCTTCAACGCCGGAATATTAATATTATAAACAATGATATGAAGATTTTCCCCGTTTGTCAATAAAATATTTAGAAAATAACAATAATATTATTTGCTTTGCTTACTGATTTTTTTATTTAGCTGACTCTTCCATTCAGAGGAAAGGCTGGAAATCTCCATCAGCTTTTTCATATCGGTAATGTTATCTTGCTCATGAAGGTAAATCTGATTTGCCCTAAGCACGGAAAATGATCCATTTTCACGGTCTTTTAGGATCATGTCCGCATCTGAAGAGACCTTGCCTTCTTCAAGCACCCTAAAAAAATAACCCGTGTAACCTGTATGGAACACCCGCTCAAGCAAGTTTTCTATACCATTGAATTTTGATATTTTCGAACAAGGAACACGCCCCTGACAAATTTGAACAACCGCCTCATCAAGCTGAAAAACATCGCCGATGTAGACCTCATTCTCAAGCATGCCATTAATAGTTATATTCTCTCCAAATGCGGGAATTTCCAGTTTCACGCTAAACTCTTTTCCCCAAAGATTATAATGCTCATAAGGATATAGACAAACAGCACGTTCCGGACCGCCATGATGCTCCAAATTCGCTACTCCATCCTCGTTAAACCCCATTTTTGTTAGGAAAGCTTCTTTTACTTGATCTTTACCTATTGCTGAAGATATCTGCTTGCCTTTCCAGTTGTATACAATCGGCTTACCAGTATTCAATTGCAATACTTTGTTTTTCATTCGCCACCCCGTATATTTTTCCTTTATTTTATCTTTGATTCTGTTTTATTGCCATCAAAAAATTTCCATAAATAAACACTCCTTTATTTCAAGGAACTGTAAAAGATAAGAGTAGTATGAAAAAAGGCGGGTTATGGCATATGAACCATGTAGAAAAGTTGCTTTCAAAAAAAGAAAAAGGCACCTCTAAACATAAAAAAAAGGCTAGCGGCGGTGGCAACAAAACATGGGCCATTTTATCGATTTCTTCTATCCCATTGGTCATGACACTCGGAAATTCCATGCTCATCCCTGTTTTACCGGTTATGGAGAGGGAATTAAAAATATCTTCTTTTCAATCCAGCATGATTATAACCGTCTATTCCTTAGTGGCGATCATTCTTATCCCTCTTGCTGGATATCTATCTGATCATATCGGCAGAAAAAAAGTGATTATTCCAAGCCTGATTATCACTGGAATTGGCGGGATTATATCTGGCTGGGCTTCCTGGAAGCTTGCAGATGCATACTGGCTAATCCTTGTTGGCAGAGCACTACAGGGAGTAGGAGCGGCCGGTGCAGCACCTATTGTTCTGCCACTTGTTGGGGACATGTTTAAAAAAGAAGATGAAGTCAGCAGCACTCTTGGTATTATTGAGACCTCGAACACATTCGGCAAAGTTTTAAGTCCTATTTTAGGTGCTTTTTTAGCAGGCTTTTTATGGTATTTGCCTTTCTTTTCAATCCCAATTTTTTGTGCTCTGTCAACTATCTTAATGTTAGTTCTCGTCAAGACCCCTAAAACCGAAGAGAAAGGAATTCCTTTTAAAGAATTTCTGATAAAGATTAAACAAATTTTCACTGATAATGGCAGGTGGCTTTATGCCATTTTCATTGTAGGAGTCATATTAATGTTTGTTCTGTTTGGAGTCCTTTTTTACCTGTCTTCCATGCTAGAAAATAACTATGGCATTAAGGATGTGAAAAAAGGTTTTTTCTTAGCGGTACCTCTTGGGGCTTTGTGCCTTGCTTCCTTTTTTACGGGGAAGAAAATAAAAGAGAACAAAGTGTTAATGAAGTGGATCACGTTTGCTGGGATTGTTTTGCTTGGAGGCTCAATCGTGCTGTTAAGCTTCACAAAGGAGCTATGGTTTATGATTGGCCTCTTCTTAATAAGCGGAATTGGAATTGGAGCTAGCCTTCCTTGTCTTGATGCCTTAATCACCGAAGGAATTAAAAAAGAACAGAGAGGAACAATTACGTCTATCTATAGTTCAATGAGGTTTATAGGAGTAGCGGCAGGACCTCCGGTTATAGCACTCCTTATGAGAGGGACAGGCAAGACAATATTTTACATTTTAAGCGGGATATGTTTATTAGCAGCGATTCTTGTGTTCTTTTTGATAAAACCAGATAAAGAATCTCACGCTTAACAACGGTTACGTGACTTTTCATATTGCCTGTGTTACGATTTAACTATATAAATAAAGGTGAAAACCATAGGTGTTAGCGCACCCATGGTTTTGCAATAGCCGTATCCCAAGAAAGGCTCGGCCTTTTGCCAAAAATAGACCTCTCCCTCAATTGCTGTCAAGGGAGGTCTATTTTTTATGGTTAAATGTCAGGACAGCGATAATAATAGAGGTAAATGACATTGCTACCATAAGTGACTCGAACACTGTCAAAGGCATCACCCCCTTTCCTCGGGGCTAGCCAACCATTCTTAAGGACTATTGCCATTTTAGTATATCATAACCTTGTCTAAATAGAGAACGTTTGTTCTGTATTTATATTAAATTAGTCCTTAGTAACTATTTTTGCTAAAAGAAACCAACTGCATCTTTTTAAAATTATGTTTTTAGTCTTGGTTTAGCAGGGTCACACTGAGGACCGGAAGTACCAGTGGATTGAGCTACCTTGGTCAAATAATAACATTCCTCCCGATACATATGGTCTGCCATTAAAGGGGCAAATGTACCAAGAGCCTGATCCGTCAGCTCCATCTCCTCAAGTTCTTCTAAAAAGTTCATAAACAATTTAATTTCAAGTGAAACCTCTTTATTCATTCTCGCCAAGCCTGGAAACTCAGCCATGTTAGTACGCAAATAGCCTGTCATTTCCACTGCTTTGATATAAAAAGCCTCAAAATTTTTCATGTAAGCTTTGCTTTTTGCCTTTATTTGTTTTTCAACTTGGTCAAGATTGTCCTCGATAGCCCCTGCATGGCCCGCAGCATCTAGCAGCCAAATTAAATGGTGATGAAGCTCATGGAAAATAGGCGGAACTTCTCCTTGTTTCAAATATCCCAGAACCCTTATATATTCCTCAACCTCATTTACCATATGATTAACAAAAGTAGGACCTAAATGAATTTTTATTTTACCTGTTAACAGCCGTTCGATAATAGAAAGTTTAAATTTTCTAATCCTTGCTGCTTCTTCCTCTGCTTTCTCACTCAATCCAATTAAGTCTGCACTTTTCGTGTTTTCAAGCAGCTGATCGAAGGTTTGAATGAAATAAACTGCCATCTCAATATCTTCATTCTCTGTTGGTGCCAAGGAATCATGAATAAACCTGGCATGATCCCCAAGAACCTGCAGCCAAAAGCCATGTTCAAAACGAGCTGCTGTTTGAAAGTCATTTGCCATTCTAATCTCTCCTTTCTGTTCCATCATAAAATTTTATTGAGATAGCATGTATTTTATACCTGAGCAATAAAAAAGGTGACAGGCACTATCCATAATTTGGATGGTGCCTGTTACCTTTTCTCCTTATATCTTTATGCTTTAAATACGGTGCGGGTAATGAATACTGCATCCTTTGTCAGCTAGTGTTACAGTCACATTCTTTGGGTCTTTTCCAACCAAGTACGACCACAAATGACGACATTCCTTGTTAAATAATTGTTACTCTTATTTTAAGAAAGAACCGCGATGACTACGTCTCTTCCTGAAGACTCGATCCCTCTAATACTAGATATAAATTAAGCAAAAGACAGATTTTAACGTAAAAATATAATATATGAAAACCATGTACTAGATCAGAGTAAAAAATTCTTTTGAAGAATACCGATTGATTTTTCAGAATAATTGCTATATATTTAAACAAATAGTAGAAAAATGACCTAAAATTCAAACAGGACTAGCCAGTATATAAATAAAAACGGAATAATAGGAGGGGTCGACGATGTCGTCTTTTAGGGTAAAAAAAACTGCTAAGAAAAAGCTAGATATTCTAAGATCAGCTGCAGCAGTGCTTGCTGAGAAAGGATACCAGGGCACCACTATGGAAGAAATTGCAGCAAGACTCCTCATGACAAAAGGGTCAATGTATTATTATTTTAAAAATAAAGATGATCTTCTTTACCATTGCCATCAAATGATTATGGAAATCAGCCTTGAACGAATTGAACAAGTTGTTAACAGTGATTTAAATCCGGTTGAAAAACTACGCAGTGCTATCAAAGGACATATTTTACTTGCAACTAGCGAAAAGTCAATGTTCATGGTAGTGGGGATACCAAAACAGAATTTTTCTGACACTGAATTTCAAGAAATGCTCAAACTGAGAAAAAGTTACTCTCAGTTTATTGACCGAATAATAGTTGAAGGCATCGATAATCAGGTTTTTGATAGTGTGGATGTAAGAATGGTAAGAATGATTATATTAGGTGCTCTTAACTCAATTCAAGAATGGTATGACCAAGGCGGTCCCCAATCTGCAGATGAAATATCAGAAGCCTACGCTGATTACTTATTAAAGATAGTCGTTAAAGAAGAGATACTGTCAAAGCTTAAAGTGGATAAATAAGCGTTAAAATCGCTGTTTATCTCGTACTAAGGTTGGACCAAAGAAACCCTCTCCAGAGGAATTCAGGAATTATGTTATATTACTTCGAGAATGCCAAATCAATGTCCTGCGGGTTCAGCTGAAAGGGAATAGTCTCATGCGCTATAGCGGGGAGAAGGCTAGTTGTACGCCCGCGGAAAAAGAGCAAAGTTGGCCAGATATAAGGGATTCCTTTTGTTAATCGCTCTCTTACTAAAACCACAAAAGAAAAACAGGCTGTCGGGAGGTTCTGACAGCCTGCACAGGTTTTGGTTGAACTTTTTTCCATTTATCGGGGCCTTCCAGCATCTAATCGGACTCTAAGATCTCCTCTTTACCGATGCTTAAATACTGGTGATCGCTTTTCAATAAATGCTTGAACCCCTTCTCTTACATCCTCTGTTGCAAAAACTTCTGCAAATAGCTCTGCCTCAATCTCAATGCCTTGGTCAAATGAGGTATCCATTCCCTCATTCACAGCCTGTTTTATCCTGCTTAACGCCTGGCAAGAATAGCCTGCCATTTTTTTCGCCATTTTGAGGGCAGCTTGCATTCCTTCTCCTCTTGCTGCTACTGAATTCACCAAGCCAAGGTTTAATGCCTCCTCAGCTGTAATCGGTTCACCTAAGAACATTAATTCCTTCGCTTTCGGGGGACCAATCAATCGTGGTAAACGCTGCGTCCCTCCGCCTCCTGGAAATAGACCGAGTTTCACTTCCGGCAAGCCAATTTTAACGTGGTCTTCCGCAATTCGAATGTCACAGGTTAAAGCAAGTTCGCACCCTCCCCCAAAAGCGATTCCATTTAACATGGCTATGGTTGGTTTTGGAAGATCAGCAATTAAATTCAATACACGATGAGTTTCCATGTTATTTTTCTTAAGATCTTCTTTCTCTTTACCCAAAGAAGATGGGAACTCTTTAATATCAGCCCCAGCCATAAATGCTCTGTTTCCAGCCCCTGTTAAAATTGCGACAACAACATTTGAGTCTTCAGCAATACGCGTAAAAATTTCCCCAAGTTCTCTGGTTACTTGTCCGCTTAATACATTCATTGGCGGATTATCGATTGTTACAAAGGCAATTCCTTCTGTAATTTCAATCTTCACTAGTTGTGTCATTAGTATCCTCCTATTCACTTTAACGCAAAATTTCTTTTTGTTGCGCCCTGGCTGCCTGTTCAAGCAGATTGATAATCCCGGCATTCAGTTTTCCAAAGCGCTCATCTTTTGCTTCTCCAATTTTCCAGCGATAATAGATTTGTTGAAGAATGACGGCAATTTTATAAAAAGCAAAGGTGAGATAATAATCTATTTGCGATATATCTCGTCCACTCTTGTTTGCATACAGTTCGAGCATTTCTCTTCTAGTTAAAAATCCAGGAGCCGTCGTGACAGATGTTAAACCAGTATCTGCTTCATCAGCTTCCGTCCAATAAGCGATAGCCGCTGCCAAATCAGTTAGCGGATCACCAATTGTACTCAGTTCCCAATCAAATACACCAACCACAGTACCAGGGTCTGATGACGAAAGCATCATGTTGTTTAGCTTAAAGTCATTATGGACGATAGTAGGAGGAGGTGAGGAAGGAATGTTCTCAACCAGCCATTTTTCAATATTTTCAGCCCCTGGGATGTCGTCTGTTTTTGAATTATGAAACCGTTTAATCCAACCATGGACTTGACGGCTTAAATAGCCTTCCGGATAGCCAAAACTGCTTAAACCTGCTGCTTTATAATCGACAGCATGCAATTTCACCATTGTCTCCATGACTGCATTTGAGACAAGAACACCTGTGTCAGCTCGGTTTTCAAGTCCTTGTGGAAGGTAATCATCGAGCACCACGCCATCCTTCTTTTCCATCAAATAAAAATGCCGTTCCATAATGGCAGGATCCTCAGAATAAAGGATAGGCTTAGGCGCTAGCTGAAAAATAGGATTTAGTTTTTCCAAAATCTCATATTCCCGTTTCATGTCATGGGCTTTTGGAGGAATAGGACCAAATGGAGGTCTCCTTAAGACGGCCTGCCAGCTTCCAATCGAAATAAAATACGTTAAATTCGAATATCCCGCTGAAAACTGTTTTACTTTGATAGGTTCGTTAGGAAGCCCTGTTATTGACCGGTGCAAATAATCCTCAATCAATTGCCAATTTATCTCATGGACTTTGTTTTGCTGCTGGTTCATGCAATCTCTCCTTTGCTTGAAACACCTTCCAGACCACTTTCCTTATAAATACTGTTATCACAGCTTTACAATGACTTTGCCCCATGTTTTTCTTGACCCTAATAAGTTTAAGGCTTCCGGTACATCTTCAAATTCGTATTCTTTATAAATCAGCGGTTTGATTTTCCCTTGTTCATAAAGGCTCATCAAATCTTCGTGTTCTTTAATAACTTTTTCTGGCGATAATCGATTAAAAAGGCCCCAATGGACTCCAACGACAGAGTAGTTTTTGATTAACACATGGTTGGCAGGGATGGACGGGATTTCTCCCCCAGCAAAACCAATTACGAGGATTCGCCCATCAAATGCAATGCATTTTCTTGAACGGTCAAAAACATTTCCCCCAACAGGATCATAAATAACATCTGCTCCTTTTCCACCTGTTTCCTTTTTAACTTTTTCAACAAAATCTTCCTCTAAATAATCAATAACCAGGTCAGCTCCGAGTTCCTTACAAATCTGAGTTTTTTCTGATCCCCCAGCAGTTGCTATTACATAGGCTCCAGCTGCTTTTCCCAGTTGGATGGCTGCAGAACCAACTCCGCCTGCACCTGCGTGGACAAGCAGCACTTCTCCCGTTTTAAGGCCAGCCCTAGAAAATAACGCATAGTAAGAGGTATGATAGGTAATAAATAAAGCTGCTGCTTCTTTCCAGCTCATTGAATCAGGTATAGGATAGACAGAGCTTTCTTCAAGCGAGACATATTCGGCCAACCCGCCCTTAGGTGCCTTTGGCAGCCCTAAAACCCGCTGGCCTACTTTGAAACGGCTTCCTTCCGCTGCTTCTTCAACTACACCAGAAATTTCCGACCCGATCGTAAATGGCAAAGGCGGTTTTTCTTGATACTTTCCTTGGCATAAAAGAATATCAAAAAAGTTCAGCGCCACGGCCTTAACTTTTATTAACACTTCTTTATCATGACGCACAGGGCTTTCCAGTTTTTCAATCTGCAAGACTTCTTCAGGTTCTCCAAGTTCTTTAACAAGCCAGCTTTTCATATTAACAGCTCCTCTTTTACTATATTTATTAGGAATAGGATCCTGTAAAGTTTGGTTTGGTTTTTTCCAAAAAGGCTCTTACCCCTTCTTTATGGTCTGCCGTGGTAAAGGCAATTCCCTGTACCATTGATTCCTCTCGGAGCATATCGTCTAAGGAAGACTCGAAGCTGCGATTTAATAAAGATTTAGCGAGACCAATGGCAATGGTCGGACTTGATGCAAAAGTTTCGGCAATTTCTTGGGTACGGTCTAACAGTTGTTCAACTTCGACAACCTCCAGGCAAATACCATATTCTTTTGCTTCAGCGGCTGATAGAGTCCTGTCTGAAAAGGCTAATTCTTTAGCCCTAGCCATTCCAACAATCCGTGGCAAATGATAAAGTCCCCCTAAGTCTGGGACGAGGCCAATTTTATGAAAACCTAATGCGAATTTAGATCTTTCCGATGCTATTATAAAGTCACAGGCAAGAGCAATACTGAAGCCTGCACCAACGGCATGGCCATTGACTGCTGCAATAACCGGCTTTTCCATTTGAGCCAAATCTTTTAAAAAGTGAGTATGATCTTCCATACGTTTTCTTCCTGCTGCTGCTGAAGAAATACTCGAAAATCCTTTAATATTTCCACCAGCACAAAACGCTCTTCCGTTACCGGTTAAGATAACTGCACGAATATCCGGATCATTTTTAATAGAACCTATTGTCTCATTCAACCCTTCAATAATAGCAGTTGAGAGCGCGTTCAAAGAGTCCGGTTCATTTAATGTAATTCGGGCAACACCATTTTTCACTTCTGTAAGCACGGCTTGACTACTCATCCTTTTACCTCCTTAGTCTTCTGAAAGCGATTGCATTATTAAAAAAATTTAAAAATTTTTACAGTTTCAGTAGGTGCAAAGCTGACATTTGAATTACCAATGTTATTCTAAACAGTGATTCTCTAGATTCCTTCTGACTTCCTCTGTTATGCCGAATTCCTTTTTAATATAGGTATCAAAATCACCATATGTACTGCAAATGGCATTCAACGCTGCTTGCAGATAATCTTCCCTTACAGGGAAAGAATGCTTAAACCTTGCCAACTCTGACGCAGAAAAAAGCTTAGCTGCCCTTTCAAAAAGTTCATTATGATAGTCTGCTAAGGTCTGATTTGACAATAAATAATCCTCTAAGACGGTTTTATATGGAACCCCAAGTGTCATCAAGATAATCATCGAGCCAACGCCAGTCCGGTCTCGCCCAGCTGTACAATGATGAACTAAAGGCAAATTTTCTTGAAGACCTATAAACAGTCCCATTAGTCTTTTATAAGATTTGTTTTGTATAGGCATGTCACTATATATTTTCGTGAATCCATCTACCGTGAATCTGCGAAAGTACTCTCTCTTAATCTCATCTTCATTTGTTAACATATTGGTAGTGATATTTTCTTCATTTGAAACAGACACTCGTTCATTTATTGCAAGGCCAATTGGAGGATCAGGATTTCTGTCGGCCTCTTCTTGTCTGCGATAATCAAAAACACGCTTTATTTGCAGGTTTTCCAGGTATCTTTTATCTTCTTCCGTTAACCCAGTCAACGAAGCAGCCCGAAATAAGATCCCTTTCTTAACTCGCCTTCCATCTGCTGTCTCTAGTCCGCCCATATCTCTAAAATTAATAGCACCTGTTAAGGGTAATAAGCATTCTGGCATGCTGACCTTTTTCATTTAATCACCCTTTCACCATTCACAGAGTATATTTTCCACCCTATTATAAGATAAAGCTGACTCTAAAAATCCTTGAGTCAGCTATTATCGAGCTTATTTCGGCTGCATTCTAATAGCCCCATCGAGACGAATAGTTTCTCCATTTAACATGGGGTTTTCGATGATAGCCTTTGCTAAATGCGCATATTCAGACGAGTATCCCAATCTAGGAGGGAATGGCACCATTGCACCTAAGGCTTGACGGACTTTTTCAGGAGCTCCTGCTAGTAATGGAGTATCCATAAGCCCCGGAGCGATTGTCAAAACTCTGATTCCATGCCTTGAAAGATCTCGAGCAATAGGCAAGGTCATTCCAACTATTCCGCCTTTTGAAGCACTGTAAGCTGCCTGACCCATTTGACCATCAAACGCTGCGACAGAAGCAGTGTTAATAATAACTCCTCTTTCTCCTTCTTCATTTGGATCGTTTAATGTCATTTTTTCAGCAGCCAAACGAAGAACATTAAATGTGCCGATCAAATTGATTTGGATAACCCTTGTAAAACTCCCAAGGTCATGAGGCTTATCTTTTCCTACTGTTTTTTCTGCAGTTCCGATGCCCGCACAGTTTACAGTTACATGGATTGCTCCAAACTTTTCTACGGTTTGATTAATAGCACTGCTAACTTCTTCCTCACTTGTAACATTTGTTTTTACAAATAAAACTCGTTCTGATCCATATTTTTCAACTAAGGCAGCTCCTCTATCTTCTTGAAGGTCAAAAATTGCTGCACGTCCGCCATTTTCAATGATCGTTGCTACTGTCGCTTCACCTAAACCAGAAGCTCCTCCTGTTACAACCGCTACACTGTCTTTAATGTTCATATCCATTCTCCTCCCTATTTTAAGGACCCTTACAAAATAATGATGTCGCCGACTTTATATGAATCTATTCGTTAATTCTTTCGATGATTGTCGCATTGGCCATGCCGCCGCCTTCACATATTGCTTGCAGACCAAAACGGCCGCCGGATCTTTCCAATTCATTCATCATTGTAATCATGAGTCGGCCTGCTGAAGCTCCAAGCGGGTGTCCTAATGCAATCGCTCCTCCGTTTGGATTAAGCTTTTTTGGATCTGCTTTCATTTCATCTAGCCATAGCATAGGAACAGGAGCAAAAGCTTCATTAACCTCATATGTGTCCATATCTTCAATAGTCAGTCCTGCTTTTTCAAGAACCTTTCTTGAAGCGGCAGCTGGTCCTGTCAGCATTAATGTTGGGTCGGAACCAATAACAGATCGTGCAATAATCCGGAACCTAGGTTTTAGTCCTAATTCCTCTGCTTTTTCTCTTGACATTAACAAAAGAGCTGAAGCACCATCACTCATTTGGCTTGAGTTTCCTGCGTGAATCCTTCCGTCTTCTTTAAAAGCAGGCTTAAGTGCTGCCAACTTTTCAATTGACGTACCTTTTCTCGGACCTTCATCCTGTGTAACAGTCACAGTCGTTCCATCCTCAAGAGTTACCTCTAAAGGCATAATCTCTTTGTCAAACCAGCCTTGTTCTTGAGCATGAAGTGCCCTTCGCTGACTTTCTAATGAAAATTCATCTAACTGACCGCGTGTATATCCCCACTTATCGGCAATCCGCTCAGCAGATAATCCTTGATGAATCATTTCATACTTCGATGTTAATGTTTCGCTCCAGGTAGATTCCCTGCGAGTAGCTCCCATTGGAATTCTGGACATGCTTTCTACACCGCCAGCGATGACAATATCCATATCCCCACTCAAAATAGCCTGTGCGGCAAAATGAATAGCCTGCTGGCTTGATCCACATTGACGATCGATCGTAGTACCCGGGACATGAATCGGAAAATCGGCCATCAGAGCAGCTGTACGGGCGATATTTAATCCTTGTTCCTCCACTTGGGCCACACAACCCAAAATGACATCCTCGACAAGTCCTGGAGAGATTCCAGCACGGTTAATTAATTCTTTAAGCACTTTAGAAGCCAAATCGTCTGGACGTACAGAACTTAGTACCCCTTTACGCTTTCCTACCGGTGTTCTGACTCCTTCAACAATAACTACTTCTCTCATCTTATTTCCTCCTCTGATTTAGTTGAATTTATACCTTAGAATGTGGTGACATACTTTTTTGAATAAAATTGATCGACTTATTAGCTTCTGCAGCCATCTGGGCGAACAAATCTTTAATCGAGAGTATTTCTTTGATAAGGCCAACTGATTGTCCACAGGACCAAATACCCCCATTTAAGTCCCCTTCGAAATAGACTTGTTTTGCCCGCTGTCCCGTAATCAAAGGAAGCAGCTGTTCAATGGTGGCTCCTTCATTTTCAAGCCGGTCTACTTCTTTGCTTATTTCATTCAAGGCAACACGAGAAGGGCTGCCTATGTTTCGCTGAATAACTATGGTATTCGTTTCATCAGCTTCCACCATCCACTGTTTAACATTCTCGTGGATGGGGGCTTCTTCAGTCGCCATAAAACGAGTTCCCATGACGATTCCCTCAGCTCCAAAGGCTAAAGCGCTTACCAGGCCTCTCCCATCTGCATATCCTCCTCCAGCAATAACAGGAATTTTCACAGAATCTACAATTCTTGGCAGCATGACCAATGTACCAACATCACTCATTCCAGGGTGTCCACCTGTCTCATTTCCGACAATAATGACAGCATCAACCCCAAGCTTCTCTGCTGATACCGCGTACTTTACGCCTGCTACTTTATGGAGAACGATAAACCCATTTTCTTTAAGCTTTGGCATCAATTCTTTTGGACTTCTGCCGCTTGTTTCAACAATTTTGACTCCTTCATCAATTAATACATCGATAAAATCCTCGTTTGGAGTAGCCGTCTGGCTCGGAAAAAGGTTAAGGTTAACTGCAAAAGGTTTTTTTGTTAAGGACTTTACTTTATGTATTTCACTCCGAAGTCCTTCTGGGCTTACTTGTGTTTTTGAAGTAATAATCCCTAACCCGCCAGCTTCCGAAACTGCTGCAGCTAATTCAGCCCTGCCAACCTGGAACATTCCTCCGCATATAATTGGGTATTCGATTCCTAACAGCTTAGTAATTCTAGTTTTCACTGATTTCCCCCTTATCAGAAAGTTAGTTTTTTAACTGCTGGGAGTATCCTAATTCTTTTAAAATCTCCTCATTATGTTCTCCGAGACCAGGAGCCTGGCGGACAGTCTCAGCCTTTGTTCTTGATAGTTTAATAGGATTAGCTATTTGCCTGGTGATTCCAGCAGAAGGGTTATATCCTTCTTCAATCATTTTGCGGTCCTTGATTTGCGGATCATTGACCATTTCTTCAACGGTTAATACAGGAGCAACACAAGCATCAATCCCATCAAAAAGAGCTATCCATTCTTGTAATGTTTTTGTAGAGATAACAGCTTGAATCTCTTGTTTAAGTGCATTCTGCTGATCGCTAGGAGCATCGAGCTTGGAAATTATTTCTTCCTTCCCAATCACTAGGCAAAAATTCTTCCAAAACTTAAACTCCAGAGCCCCAACCGATAAATATCGCTGGTCTTTTGTTTCATATGTTTCATAACATGCTTTGGCTCCGTTTAGGACAAGTTCTCCTCTTTTTGGTGCTTGATTATCAGTTAGGAAGGCTGGGAGTATCGTCTGCATCCAGGAAACGGCTCCATCCAGCATTGAAATATCAATAAACTGGCCTTTGCCTGATTTTCTTGCTTCAATAATGGAGACCAGGATGCCAATAACAGCCATTAAGGAACCTCCGCCAATATCGCCAATCTGAACAGAAGAGCTTACAGGTTTCCTGTTTTGTTCTCCCTGCAGATCCAATAACCCGGAATAACTTAAAAAGTTTATATCATGGCCCGGCTGATCCTTATAGGGACCTGTTTGGCCAAAACTCGTAATTGCACAATAGATTAACTTAGGATTATGTTTTTTCAGCTCCTCATACCCTAAGCCTAATCGGTCCATAACCCCAGGACGAAAAGATTCGACGAGAACGTCTGCCGTCTTAACAAGTTCAAGAAAAATCCCCCTGCTTTCTTCTAATTTAAGATCAAGGCTCATACTGCGTTTATTACGATTTAAAGAATAAAACATTGCGCTGAACTCACCTGTTTTTGGCTCGGTCCATCGTGCATAATCACCCAATTTTGTATCCTCAATTTTTATCACATCAGCACCGAAGTCTGCGAGCATCAACGAACAATATGGACCCGGCAGAAGCCTTGTCAGATCCAGGACACGAATTCCCTCTAAGGGCATAGTCAAACGATCAACTCCTAAAAATATAATGGAAGGGTTTTCATAATAATATCAATCTTCGAAATATTTTACAAATTATTTATTTTTTAAACCATAATTTAAAAGACTTGAATTGAACTTAAATATGCTATTTAACAGCCGCTTCTCTGTACCGCTCTCTCAACTGATATTTTAATATCTTTCCTGAAGTGTTACGAGGAAGCTGATCTATTTCATAAAAAACCTTTGGAATTTTATACCCAGCAAGTTCTTCACGGCAAAATTGCTGCAATTCTTCATGCTTTATTTGTTTTCCTTCCTTTGGAACAATTACGGCGGCTACTGTTTCTCCCCATATTTCATGCGGAATACCGATCACGGCAGCTTCCAGTAAATCAGGATGTTTGTATAAAATGTGTTCCACTTCTGTAGAGTAAACATTTTCCCCACCTGAAATAATCATGTCTTTTTTCCTGTCAACGAGTGTGATGTAGCCTTCTTCATCAATTGTGGCAAGATCCCCTGTATGAAGCCACCCATTTTTAAGAACCTTTGCCGTTTCTTCCGGTTTTTTATAGTATCCTTTCATCATGCTTTCACATTGAATGATAAATTCTCCAACTTCTCCAGAATTAACATCTTCTCCGTTTTCATCTACTATCCTCGCATTAACTCCATAAGAAGCTCTTCCAGATGCTCCGAGTTTATGTTTATGATCCTCAGGCAGCAGCTGGACTCCCCCAGGGCCCCCCTCTGTCTGTCCGCACATATTAAAGAATTGATCTGTACTAAACAACTCCATTGCCTGTTTCAATAAGGCAGTTGGCATAGGTGCTGCTCCGTACCCGCATCGCTTAACGCTTGACAGATCGTACTGTTCACGATTTGGAACCTGCAGCAAAAAGTTATACATGGTTGGAACACCAAAGAATAAACTGATTTTATATTGATCGATATCCTTTAAGGTCTGCTGCGGATTAAATTCTTGGCGTATCACATTTGTGCAGCCAAGCATTGTTCCAGTCACTAAAAATAAGTTCAGCTGGGCACAGTGGAATAATGGAGCAAGATGCAGCAGTTGATCTTCCGTACCCATCTTAAATTCAATAATAATTCCAAGCCCAACATGCAGAACTCTGTGATGATCAAGGACTACCCCTTTTGGCAGGCCTGTTGTTCCTGATGTATACAAGATTTCAGCATCGTCCGATTCTAAAACGCCGATTTCAGGATTACTGACTAACGAGCTCTTGAATTCAGATAAAAGGACTTGATTGTCTTTTTTGTTCGAGCCTGAAATAATTTGGAGACGCAGTTTGTTTGACCCTTCTGCTGCTTTTTGAACTGTTTCTGCCAGATCCTCATCTGCAAATACTATGACTGAATCAGAATCATCCAAAATATAGCTTGTTTCTTTTGCTGTCAGCCTGAAATTAACCGGAACTGCAACTCCGCCGGCTTTCAATATTCCATAATAAACAAAGCAGAATTGATCGGAGTTTTTCATCATTAAAGCAACTTTGTCGCCTCTTTCTATGCCGTGGCTGATTAATGCGTTGGCAATTCGGTTCACCTGCTCATTGTATTCCTTATATGAATATTCTTTCTCATTAAAAATAATGGCTGTCTTTTCCTGGTTATTACGAGCATTCTTTTCTAATCCATCAAATAGATTCATAAAATCAACCTCCAATAATATTTTTTCTAAGAAAAACATAAATAAAAGGAATGTACTCATTCAGCTATATGAACTACTTAGTTAGTTAGAACTATAACCCCATATTTTTCGCAATAATGGTTTTCATAATTTCATTTGTCCCCGCATAAATCGACCCCACAGCCACATCCCGGTATCTTCTAGCAATCTCGTATTCTTCCATATATCCGTATCCGCCATGGAGCTGCATACACTCACTGGCTACATTCTTGGCAAGGTCGGTTAACCACCATTTAGCCATGGACACTTCATTAACAACATTCTTCTTTGCAATATGATCGCAAATTAACTGATCGACAAATGTTTCGCCAATTTTAATCTTTGTAGCCATTTCAGCCATCTTAAATTGGGTATTTTGAAATTTCCCTATTGGTTTACCAAACGCTGTCCGCTGTTTAACATAATCAAGGGTAAGCTCCAGCATATTTTGACAGGAAGCAATGCTCCCAATCGCCAGCATAAGACGCTCTTGCTGCAGCTTCTGCATTAAATAATAAAAGCCCATTCCTTCCTCTCCAATTAAATTTTCCTTTGGAACAATCGCGTCTTCAAAGATCAGCTCTGATGTGTCATTGGCATGCTGCCCCATCTTCCGTAATTTTTTTCCTTTCTTAAACCCAGGAGTGCCTTCTTCTACTACAATTAGGCTGATTCCTTTGTGCCTTGGGTTAGCACTCGGATTTGTACTGCATACAACGATGACAAAATTCGCAGAATAACCGTTGGTGATAAACGTTTTTTCACCATTAATAATATAATTATCACCATCACTGACAGCAGTCGTCTGAACTGCAGCAAGATCTGAGCCGGTGCCAGGTTCCGTCATCGCAATCGCTGAAATCATCTCGCCGCTAACTGCTTTTGGCAGCCATTTTTCCTTTTGTTCCTCAGAAGCAAATTCTGCAATATAAGGAATCACGATATCATTATGAAGTCCTATTCCAATCCCGGATCCTACCTTATCCAATTCTTCAGCCATCACAACTGAATAGGCAAAATCCGCATTTGATCCGCCGTACTTTTCATCTAGCCATGGACATAAGTACCCTTGTTCACCGGCTTTCTCCCAAAAAGATTTTGGAACTTGCTTTTCTTGTTCCCATTCTTCAAAATATGGAACGGCTTCCTTTTCAAGAAACTTCCTGAAAGACCTTCTAAATATTTCATGTTCTTCTGCTAAATATGATTTAGACATCTAAAAACTCCTTTTCGAATAATATTTTTTAATTCCGCTACTTCCTGTTTAACCGGGCTGCCCACGAAGTCCAAGTTTATCCTAGTCCCACCATGGGTAAAACGGCGGCATATCAGAACTGACTTTCATTGGGAAGTTTGGCTTTCTTTTTTCGAAAAAGGCCGAAATCCCTTCATGTACATCAGCTTGCTTTCCAGTCCAATGAATCATTTGCGATTCAATTTTATGAGACTCTCTAGGGTGATCAGCCCCTAGCATTTTCCATAGCAATTGACGAGACAATGCGACAGATATTGCTGATGTATTTTGCACAATTTCACTTGCAATTGTTCTGGCTCTCGGGAGGAGCTCTTCAGGAGAAACAATTTCGCTAACCAAGTCAATTTCCAATGCCTCAGGTGCCTTAAGGATTCTTCCTGTTAATACTAATTCACTTGCCCTGCTAATCCCTATCACTCTTGGCAAGAACCAGCCGCTGCATGCTTCCGGAGTAATACCGCGCCTGGAAAACACGAACCCCATTTTCGCGTTCGATGAAGCAATACGAATATCCATTGGAAGTGTCATGGTAATCCCCACGCCAACCGCGGGACCGTTAATGGCAGCAATGATCGGCTTTTTCAGTTCGAAAATCCGTAAGCTTAAGATGCCGCCTCCGTCCCGATACTCATCAGCTTCAGTCTCGCTATCTTCAAATGTGCTCGTCCCGCCACTCAAATCTGCGCCCGCACAGAACGCTTTCCCATCACCAGTTATAATAATGGCTCGAACCTCATCATTAGCATCTGCTTCATCAAATACATGAATGAGTTCATTTAACATTTTCGTATTAAAAGCATTTAAATTTTCCCGGCACAGAGTAATCGTCAAAATATGATCTTTCACATCAGTTTTTAGTGTTTCATAATGAACCTTTTGCATAAATCCATCACCTCTATTTTCAAAATGCTAATAAGCTAATTCTTAAAAATCTTGAGATTCTCCGGAAATTATTTACTTTGAGTTTTCAGGAACTATTCCTTTAGAAATTCGCAGGATCCCAGCTCTCTCCTTGTTGATAGCTTTTTAAAATGCGCCGGGCAATAGTAGAAGTATGTACTTCGTCAGGACCATCATAAAGTCGGGCGTATCTTGCCTCTCGGTACATTTTTTCCAGCGGAGTATCTGAGCTGACACCCATCGCACCATGTACCTGAATAGCACGGTCAATAACATCATGAAGAACTTTTGCTCCGAAGACTTTAATCATCGCAATATCAATACGCGCTTCCTCTCCTACATCTATTTTCTTCGCTGCTTCAAGAGTCATTAAACGGGCTGCTTGGATTTCAGTTGCAGAATCAGCAATGAATTTTTGAATCATTTGTTTATCTGACAATAACGATCCATGAGCATGTCTGTTTAATGCTCGGCTGCACATTAGATCGAAAGCCCTTTGAGCCTGCCCTAACCACCTCATACAATGATAGATTCTGCCTGGCCCCAGTCTTTTTTGAGCAATTAAAAAACCCGCTCCACGTTCACCAAGTAAGTTTTCCTTTGGCACCCTAACATTTGTTAAGCGGATTTCGCAGTGACATCCTGATGTATGCCCCATTGTTGGAATAACTCTAACAATCTCGTATCCTGGTGTATTCGTAGGGACGATTATCATAGAGGACCTTTTATGTCTGCTAGGTTCCTCAGGTTCAGTGACACAAAACATCGTTGTAAACGCTGCCAAATTAGCTCCTGTAGTAAACCATTTATGAGCGTTAATAACCCATTCGTCTCCATCTAAGTAAGCCATAGATTGGATTAGCGTAGGGTCAGATCCAGCAACATTCGGTTCAGTTAACCCTACTGATGGACTAATCTCGCCATTAACCATCGGATATAACCATGTTTCCTTTTGTTCTTTTGTTCCAAAAAGGTTCAGCATTGCTCCATCTTGGGCTGTATGAGTGCCAAGAACAGACATTGCTGCTTCAGAACGGCCAACAACCTCATTTACATAGACGTAATCCATAAATTTCAGACCTCCGCCGCCTATATCTTTAGGGAGGCCCAGAGCCCAAATTCCTTCTTGTTTTGCCTGTGCTTGCAACTCTTTAAGTATTCGCCGCCCATCATCATCTCTTTCTTCAAGAACACTCTCAACAGGAATCACTTTTTCATCAATAAACTTACGGACCTTCTGCCGCAGATTAACAACTTCTTCACTTATGCCAAATTTTTGTTCTATATCATTCATAAATACCAATCCCCTCCTGTTTAAATAGTTTACTAATTAACGAACAAGTGCGATTTCAATGTTTAACTGCTCCCTTATCTGTTTTCTTAAAGGAGCTATATACTTCTGTTCAATCGTTGGATTGTTCAAACTTTCTTTGTATAAAAAATAAAGGAGCTGACATTGCAAATCATTGTAGTTTTTCCACTTTTCCGTAACACCCTCAATGATTTCTGTTTGCTTTATTGCTTCTTCAAGCTGATCAGCCCAGACAGCATCTCTGAAAACGTTAGGATTTTTCTTTATTTGACCAGCATAATCTAGTAATGTTCGCTCCATCAGATTGATTATCTGTTCTTTTGGTTTGGTATTTTCACTGGTATTCTTTTCTAAGTTCTTTAATACAGAGATAAGGGCTATTGCCTGTTCCTTTGCAACACCATCCGTAAGATTTGGAATGATTACATCTTTCAAAACCTGATTAGCAGTTTTAACGGTAAACGCCTTATCGTACATTGGAAACCTCCCTAATAACCTAATAAATCAGCTACCATGCTCCGCATCAACGGCCACCTGTAGCCTTGCCTTGCCATTCGAAGATCATTTGTCTGAGACTTTGCAAAAGCTGTTCCGGCTGACTGGGAAATCAAAACAAACCGAACTTGATGAAAAACCTCATAATAATGGAGTATATCTTCTTCTATTTTTAATCCTGTTAACTCACTATAAGTCTTGATAAACATTTGTTTTTCCAATAAATAACACATAAGTGGAGAATCCATTCGATTCGACTTTGCACAAACATAAGCAACATCCGCCATAGGATCACCAATTTCAGCTGCTTCCCAGTCTAGTATTCCTGTGATTTCATTTCTGTTGTATAAAAGATTACCTGTCCGATAATCATTATGTATGATGGAATACTTCTGGGCTGCAGGCTTGTTTAATTTTAGCCATTCCAGTGCATCTGCCATTACAGGATCTGGACTGATTTGGTAATGAAGATACATAGCTTCAAGGTTCTTTAACTTATTGTCTATATATCCATATTTTCCGCCCGGTTCGTCAAAGTCATCTGGGAAACCAGACTGTTTATAGTCATGAAGATGCAGCTTTGCTAAGTATTGTATAAATTGTAAGGGGATGTGTCCTTCAGCATGTGCACGCTCAAAAAATTTCTGACCTTCTTTAGACCAAGGAACATAACTATCGCCTTGTATTCTATCCATGACAAAAAATGGGCTTCCTAAAATAGAGTCTTCACCTTCATACCAATGCACAGCAGGAACAGGTATATCACAATTCTTACTTAAGCGATCCAGAAACTTAAATTGCTGGTGAAAATTTTTCCCTTCGCTCATTAAACCGCCTTTATTTTGTTTGCGAATTGCAAATCCTTTTTCATGACTCCCACCCAAAGTATCCCAGCAGACCGTAAAGATAAAGGATTCATCTGACCAGCCAGCAGACGGTTGGTAAAAATCTCGAATCTCTAGATTTTTTGACCCAACGAGCTTTTCCATAAAGTACGCTTCCAAGACCTGTATAACTTCTTCTGCCATAATCCCCGCCTCCTTTATCATGTATCCTCCTATTGGTCTTTTGCGTTAAATCAAGGAGATAGCTATCGGTGGGGCCGATTAACGTCCCCACCTTTTAATAACGGAACTCTCTTAATTGACTTTTACTTCGTTATCCCTAAGGACACGCTTTAATATTTTCCCAGAAGGGTTTCTTGGCAATTCATCAAGAAACTCAACGATTTTCGGTTTCTTATAGGAGGCTAAATGGGTAAGGCAATGTTGTATTACTTCCTGCTCTGATAGAATTTTGTCCTTTTTAAGTACAATGAAGGCCTTGACGCTTTCTCCCCACTCTTGATCAGGAATGCCAACAACTGCAGCTTCTAGTATTGCATCATGTTTATGAAGAGCCGCTTCTACTTCTGCCGGATAGATATTTTCTCCACCGCTTATGATCATATCTTTTCGTCTGTCAACGACATAAATAAAGCCTTCATCATCCTGACGAACTAAATCTCCACTATGAAACCATCCACCCTGAAAAGCTTCTTCTGTTGCTTCAGGGTTCTTATAATATTCTTTCATTACTGTGGGTCCTCGATAGACAATTTCCCCTATTTCACCTATCGGAACATCATTCATATTTTCATCTACGATTCTCGCCTCTACATTAAGTACAGGTTTTCCTACAGAATTTGCTTTTCGGATATTGTCCTGGGGCAGCAAACAAGTTGTAGTCGGGCTCATTTCCGTTTGTCCAAAAGCATCAAATAACCCTGCATTTGGAAAATACTGCATCAGTTTTTCCTTTATGCCGACTGGACATATAGCTGCACCGGTCGAACATCTTTTTACAGAGCTAAGGTCATAATCCCCGATATTAGGAACTTGTAAGATGAAATTCCACATCGCCGGAACCATAAATAGACCATTTAGTTGCTCTTCTTGTATCGCATTTAAGACTCCAACAGGATTAAACTCTCGATGAATAACAGTTAGACCTCCAACAGAACAACTGATAAGGAGATTTCCTACACCCGCTATATGAAATAATGGAGTGACGATCAATTGTTTTGATCCTGATTCTATTTTTGAATCAACAACACTATTGAGAGCACTAAGCAGAACATTTTTATGTGTAAGAACAGCTCCCTTTGGTTTCCCTGTCGTGCCCGATGTATAACAAATCATGCACGGATCATTCTCTTGAACGAGATTATCTATAGGTTTGTACTCACTGTTTGATTGAAAAATAGCTTCATAAGGAATCATATCTAAAGCATTTACTTTGCCTACAACAACCACTAGCTCAACATTTGGGATCTGATGCCTGATTGATTGAATAGTTTCCTGGTATTCTTCTTCTATAAATAATATCTTTGTGTCGGACTGGTTAATGATATAACTATATTCTTCAGGAGCTAGCCGAAAGTTAATCGGAACGCTTACATACCCGGCTGCCGCTGTACCAAACATTACTTCAACGAACTCTAGGTTGTTTTTAAAAATCATCCCTGCCTTGTCACCGATTTTTAGACCCTGGTCTTGTAGCCAGCCTGCTAGGTGAAGCGTTCTTTTTTCAAGTTCAAGATAAGTGATTTTCTTATTTTCATAAATAAATGCCAATTGGTTTGGTGTTTTATGTGCAGCCCTTCTAATCAATTCCCCTACTAATAACTGACGTGACATTTGTAAACTTGAACTTGTCATATCCTCACTCCTTTTAATTTATAGGTGGGCGAACTTTTTAGGTAGCCTCAGCCCTTTTCCTAATCTATTTCTATGAAGAATGGCAAACAAACATACCTCATATGAAAGCCCTTTCATTTTTGCGTTTTTACCTACAGCAAGAGTCAGTATAAAAGATTTAATTATGCGAAGAATGACAAATCAATGTTTTTTATTAATTCTAAAATTTCTGTTAATTATAATTATATATCTCTTTATGTTTTTTGTCTACCCGGAATTTAAAAACTGACTTTCGATTAGAATTCTGAAAATTCACCCTTAAAAGATTTACAGACAATTTTGAAAGGGTTTTCATTATTATTTACCTATATTTGTTCGTGATTTCATAGTTTTTTGTTCCAATTATGCTAATAATCATTTATAATCACATCTATACACAAACAATTTCATAAAAAACTCGTATAATAGTGGGGATATGGCCCACAAGTTTCTACCAGGTTACCGTAAATAACTTGACTACGAGTGATACTCTAGCATTGTGCCATGGGACCATTCTTTTTTTACTTTTGGTACATGGGCTTTAATTTTGCATTCTTTAATTAAACCCGGATGTCAGAGCGTCACTTTAGTCAAAAGTGGTGCTTTGGGATTCGGGTTTTTTATGTTAAATTCCAGTCTGCAGGAGGAAGCAAATTGAAATCATTGGAACAAGCGATAAAAAAAAGAGGGACTGTTTTGTCAGACGGCGTACTGAAAGTGGATAGTTTTTTGAATCATCAAATCGATACAGAATTGATGTTTTCAATTGGGAAGGAATTTGCAAATCGCTTTCAGACTGACAAGATTACTAGAATCCTAACGATTGAGACTTCAGGAATTGCACCAAGTTTTATTACAGCCCATGAACTCAGGGTTCCACTCGTCTTTGCCCGTAAAAAGAAGTCTTTAACGATGACAAGCAATGTGTATTCAAGCAGTGTTCACTCGTTTACTAAAGGAGAGACAAATCAGATCACCGTTTCAAAGGAATTCCTTTGTGCAGATGACCGAGTCCTAATCATTGACGACTTTCTAGCAAATGGGCAGGCGGCCTTTGGTTTAGTTGAAATTGTTGAACAATCAGGCGCATCTGTTGCGGGAATAGGGATAGTCATTGAGAAGTCCTTCCAGCCGGGAAGGGATAAACTTGAAGAAGCAGGTTATCGAGTTGAGTCATTAGCCCGGATTCAATCTTTAAAGAATGGAAGTATAACCTTTTTGCCTGAACCTGTTTTACTAACGAACTAAATAACTAAGAAAAGAGGAACTATAATGAATAAAGCAATCAACTATCCTTGGTATAAAAAAGAAGATACAGATGCATTTTTTGCTCTATTTCAGAATAATTTGGCTAACTTTGTTATTATCGCTGTTACTATGCTTGGGATGGGATTCCCTGCTAGTATTGTCTTTGGAAAGGTTATTCCTGGGGCTGCAGTAGCTGTTATGGCTGGAAACTTATATTATGCTTACATGGCTAATCGACTTGCAAAAAAAGAGGGCCGTACAGATGTTACAGCCTTAGCTTATGGAATTAGTACTCCGGTTATGTTCGTATTTCTGTTTGGAGTGCTTGCACCCGCATATGCCTTAACTAGCAATCATGAACTAGCCTGGAAAATTGCCATTGCAGCTGCATTTTTAAGTGGGTTGATTGAGGCACTAGTTAGTGTATCAGGCAACTGGGTTCGAGATCACCTTCCTCGCGCAGCGATGCTTGGGGCTTTGGCTGGGGTTGCATTAACCTTCATTGCTGGTGAAATGCTATTTAATACTTTTTCAATTCCAGTTGTCGGCCTAGTTTCCCTCATCATTATCATTGTTGGGGTAGTTGGGAAAATGGCCATGCCATTTAAAATTCCTGCATCACTTTTCGCAGTATTAATTGGTACTATTTTAGCTTTCGCACTGGGTTACCAGTCTCCTGGAAAAATTTCTGAGGGTTTGGCTCATGTTGGATTTTATCCAATTCTCCCCACTCTTGCTGCTTTTGATGGAATGACTTATTTATTTGGAAGTTTGGTTGGCTTGCTAGCCATTATTTTACCCATCACAATCTACAACGCTATTGAAACGATGAATAACGTTGATGCAATGGCAGCTGCCGGAGATTCATATGATGTCCGTGAATCACAAGCTGTCGATGGAGTCGGAACTATGCTTGGCGCCCTATTCGGCGGACTTTTCCCAACTACTGTTTACATTGCGGCTGTAGGTTCTAAAGCAATGGGAGCTGGACGTGGGTATAGTATCTTAAACGCAATTGTGTTTGGCATTGCTGCCATGACTGGAGTCATCGCCGCGCTATCTGCAATTATCCCGCTTGCTGCCGTTGCCCCGATCTTAGTATTTGTTGGAATCTCTATGGTTGCTACAGCATTCCACTCTAATGAAACAAAGTATTTTCCGGCAGTAGCTCTTGCTATGCTTCCATATTTCGCAAACTACATCATGACTCGATTTAACAATTCCGCTGGAGAAGTTGTTGGAAATATTTCTGCTGGTATCGTCCCTCTAGGCCAAGGTGCCATGTTTACAGGAATTATATTGGGAGCGATTACCGTCGGGATCATCGATAAACAGTACGGAAAAGCCAGCCTTTTCTCTTTAATCGGCGCGTTCTTATCTTTCACTGGATTCATGCATGCGCCTAAATTGGCGATCAATGCTGCTCCTGACTTCGTCGCTGGTTACATTTTAGTCTCCGTCTTTTTAGTTTACTGTGCTTACCAGCAAGCATCGAGTACAGTAAAGGAAAGCAGCCTTCATGCAGCCCACTCCCAGGTGGCGTCCACACGCAATTAAATAATAGTTGATAGAGCCCCTTAACCGTATTGGCCTTACATGATACGCGGGGCTTTTTTAATTGCTTATGGGATATGCAACTGAATCTGTCAACTCTTTAAATTCTGAAATGGTTCCGCAAGTCAGGAGCCATTTCTCGCTATCCGCGCGTTTTTCGTTATGTAAGCAGCTGCTTCTCTTATACAAAACTTTGAGACTCGCTTTTAGTAATGCCTGGTATCTATATAAAAGTGTAACGGTTTAGTCCTTAAAACATGTATACTAGTATTGTATGTTTATAGAGAATGAGGTGCATCTATGCTATATCATCAAGTTTATATGAATAATGAAAGCAACGAATGGCTTGTATTGCTGCATGGTTTGGGCGGCAACTCAAAAATATGGTATAAACAAAAAAGAGAGTTAACCGATAAATTTAATGTTATCTTTGTTGATTTGCATGGCCATGGCAATTCTAAGTGGGCGATTTCAGAATTTAAAAATCATACTTTCAAAGAAATCGCCAACGATGTAGTGAAAATTCTTGATGCTAATGGAATTGATAAAGCTGCTTTTATGGGGGTCTCATTAGGTACCGCTGTAGCCCGCGCTATCACCCTTGTCGCACCTGAAAGGGTACATTTCCTTGTGCTTGCCGGAGCAATAGTGAAATTTAACCTAAGATCCTCCTTATTGATTCACCTTGGACATGCTTTAAAGGGGATCATGCCCTATATGAATTTATATAAGCTATTTGCATGGATTATGATGCCTAAACAGAACCATAAAAGCTCGCGATTGATTTTCGTACGGGAAGCAGCTAAGCTTGGACAGGAAGAATTTCTTTTTTGGTTCGGTTTATCCAAGCAACTAGGGGTTTTATATTCTCAGCTGAAATTAAAGAACCTCTCTATCCCAACCAAATATATCATGGGCAGTGAGGACCATATGTTTATTGAAGCAGCCAGGCAGGAGGCTTCCTTTTGCAGCAAAGCACTTATCACAATCATTGGAAAAAGCGGCCACTTATGCAACCTTGAAAAAGCCAAGGAATTTAATTCAGTTGCTGTTCAATATATCGAAACACAATTCAAAACCCTTCGAGGCGAAGCCCTCTCTTTTTCGAAAGAGTAGGCTTTTCGCCTTTTTTGATTCGTAAACTTTGTTACTATTCAAACTATAGCAGTCGTTGATTTCCATTCAGGTTGCCCGCTGTCTACGGGGCGGACGGTGGTATACCTCTTCCTTCTTGCATCTGCGTCTGTGGAGTCTTACTGCCCCTCTGCAATGTTTATACATCTCAAGCTAACCCACGGACTCCTCAAAAATGCTAATGCTTTTCTGAGGTGTCTCCTGCGTTCCGTTTCGATCATCTTCTAAAGCAACAATATTTTAGAAATCATCTTTTGATTAAGTGCAACTATTCATGTGTTCCCCTAAACTATCCTTTCCCTTAACTCTATTATATTCAGCCTCCAGTTCATATAACGATAGTTCAAACAGCTGCAGGTTTCTTTTTTTATAGATACCTAATTCTAAAAGCTCAGAAATAATAACATCCTTTCTATTTAGATCCTCCATTTTTCTCTCTCCTTGAAAACTCATTTTTAAAACACAAAAAGCCTCCTCTTATCGTTTAATTCCATACAATAAGAAGAGGCTGTACATTTTAGTTGACCCTTCTTATCTTCCAAGCGCAGTCGGCTTGCTGGAATTGGCACAGTGCTCTTTAGAGTCTGCTGCCGAGGTTTCGCAGGGCCAAGTCCCTCCACCTCTCTTGATAAGAAACATATTTTATTAGCTTAAATATAATTCACTTCCTAGATATTGTCAAACGCCAGAATGACTTATCGTTGGAAAAATTCAATCCATTCACCTTCTGGGCCATGAAAAAAGAAATAGCGATATCCATTTGGCAGAATCGTGATTTCGGAGTCAATTAAAGTAACCTCAAGGCTTTTAATCCGTTCAAACTCGGTTTCAATATCTTCTACAGTAAATGCTATGTGATGGACCCTGCCTTCCGCCGGCAAATCTCCATTATATCCTTGAATTAATTCAAGTTCAGTCTCCTCTGACCCATTAAACCCTAAAAAAGCCAGCTGAATCTCACCATTTGTATGAGGGACACGATCTTTTAACTCCATTCCGACTATATTTTGATAAAACTTGATTGATGTTTCGATATCTCTGACCATTATTCCGACATGATCCAATTTAACTCTCGCCATAATTAATCACTCTCCTATGAAAAGCTTATGGAATAAGTAAAAGGCACTCATCAAGAGTGCCGAATCTCTATGTGTTTTCTGGTTTATTGTTCATCAGCTGTTCAAGCAGTTTTTTCTTTCGGTAGCTTGTTTTTAGCTCGATTTCAATACAGTCTTCAACTTCAATTCTGTCCAGGATTCGGTCAGAAATCCGGCGTGAGTATGTTTTATCCAGTTCAAGCGGGCTAAGATTAGATGTGAATATTGTATTTCTTCCCATACGACTGTTCAGAATAGAAAACAGTTTCTCCTGGACCCACTGGCTATTATGCTCAGCACCTAAATCATCAATGACCAGCAAGTCTACTTCCTGGAGTACCTTGAAAAACTCCCCTTCAGTTTCTTCACTGTTTTTGGACCACGTGTCTTTTATAATCCTCATAATTTTGTCCATCTCCAAATAGATCGACGTAAACCCTTTTTCTTTAATTTCTTTGTGAATGCTGATGGCCAAGTGGCTTTTCCCAACCCCGACATCACCAAAAAAATACAGTTTTTTGCCATTGTTAGGAACGAATCTCTCAATATAATTAATGGCTTTCTGTAATGCCTTCATCTGGGAACGATCCTCAGAGTACTGAAAATCATTTAAGCTAGCATGTTCTAGATCCGGATTTTGGGTTGTATAGCGGTCAAATTGCTCGACCTTAAGTTCTACCTGTCGCTTTTTAGTTGCCGTTGCAACCTCACAAAGACATTCAGTCCATTGCTGATGTACTGTACTTTCTCCATCTTTGTTAATCTTTGTCGTTTCCCTCAGTTCGAGCATTTGATTGTTGTGAGGGCACATTTTCGTTTCTACTACTCGTTGGCTAAATCTAGTTCCGCCACCCTGGCTTAATAAATCTTTAAAGCTTTTCATAAAATGCTCACCCTTATAAGTTCTAAAATCTATTTGTTTCTTAAACCAGCTAGTTTTTCTTTAAGAGCCTTAGCCTGTCTTCTATACTCGTCTTGTTCTTCTGCGGACATTTTTTCAATGGCACCTTTAGTATCTTTTAAATTAACTATTTTTTCAACCCAATTACTCTCCGGGTGATCTGTTGAATCATCTGGCACTTCCAATACAGGTACTTGTTTTTGACCCTTAGTTTGCAAATCACTTTGGATATATTGAATGGCTTTGCTGAAATAAGATGCAATGCTATATATTTTATCAGCCATGAATAAGCGTCTGAAAGCCATCTGGAAAACTTCGTCAGGAAGATCTGAACTTCCCCTTTCCTGATAAACCGTGTTAACTGCTCTAAAGTTATTCATTACTAGCGCATAACGCTCTGGGAAATAGCTGTCTGCCTTTTTCATCTGCTCGTATACAAAGCTTTTTAAGTGGTCTGGCAGCGCAAATAGCTTTTCTGTAATTTGCCTGATTAAAATTTGGTCTTTGTAAAAAAGCCCTTCATTTTCAATTATAGTTTTGAAAAACTTTGTAAAGTCTGGAAGTTCATTAAGATCCTTGCTGTAATCATACGCCTCAAGGGCTTCGTCGAGCAAGAGATTAAAACGGTCTTTATTAAGCTTAAACTCATTTTTCAGGGTTAGCATAAGCGGAAGGTTGAACAAGTTATTTTCCCTCAAATAGGTCATCTTATCGAAGTGCTTATACAGTATGAGAATGCTGTCATCCGCAAGTAAGGTTCGTTCGGAACCACTTAGATAACTTTCCATAAATTTTAACGCTTTTTCATAAGAATCATCGGATTCGCTATTAGAGAGCTCTCCTTCTGGCTGATGGTCAGGGGAATTGTGTTTCTGCTGTGCAGAATGAGAGCGGCTAAGGCCAGCAGGTTTGTCAATGATCATCTGGTAGATCTTTTTAATTTGCTGATAGGTTATCTCCTGGACAGAATTTCCCACTATACACCGGTTGTACAATTCGTTTATCAGCGTCTCATCCTGTAACTTCTGATCTAGGATAAACTTTTTGAGTAAATGGCTGTTTGCCTTTTGAATAGTTTCTGGCTGTTGACTCAGCGTACTACTATGAGTTGATATACTATTTTCCATTTTTCGAAAGTACTCTTCGCGTTTCTTTTCAATCTCAAGGGCATCTTTTTCGTCCTCATACGGTTTTAAAAGAAAATATTTACTTGATCCGCTTTCACTTGGCTCACTAGCCTCTATCAGATTAAAATGAATCAGTTCTTTTAGCGAATCTAAAGGAGAAATGATTTCTTCCCTTCTATATAATTCAAGCAGCCGTAAAGGCTCAAGTATAAAAACCCTGCCTGTTTCGGGTTCTGACCAGCCTTTTTGCGAACATAACTTCTGAAGATCGAACAAAAGGGACCAAAATATGATCGCTTCAAAGGAAAGCCCTTTATAGTTATGATTCGTCATCAAGCATTTTGGAAAAAAGAAATACTCTTCGTTCCGTAAATCTTTAGCAAAGAAGTAATTATCAGACTGCACCAAACCCCCGCCTTTCCTTGCTTTTGCCAGGATCAACTGGCAGCATATCTGTTAGGCCTTTTAAGGACCTTAAAAGATTATACCGTACTTTCCAAAACACTTAAATGATGAACTATAGGCTTGTCAAAATTTTCCGTGCCAACTGATTTTCTCTATGATATATTATTTTATATCGCATCATATGCGGATGTGGCGGAATGGCAGACGCGCTAGATTCAGGTTCTAGTGGTAGCAATACCGTGGAGGTTCGACTCCTCTCATCCGCATCAAACAAAAGGGCAATCTACACTGAGTAGATTGCTTTTTTGTTTGATGCAAAAAAAACAGCGAAAAAACAGAAAAGACACTAGTTTGTATAGTGTCTTCTGTTCAAGCTATTCTGCTTTAGCATTCAGCTTCTGGCTATGATTATTGACGACTTCTAAAGTTCTAACTTCCTGTTCCATCTCGCTGTGGCAGATTGGGCACTTAGGAACCTCACTGCTCTTAAAATTATCGCGAACCCAGCAGTTGCAATCTTCCGAGCTGCAAGCCCAAACTTTCGTTTCCGCCGTGATTATTTCTTCTGGATTTTTTCTTCCAAATGCCATATTCTCACGCTCCTGTTTAATGATCGCTCTCGGCTTACAAGTAATTGTCAATTTAGAAAAAGAAAATAAGTCCATACAAAAAAAATTCATTTATTATAAAAAGCCCTCAATGTTAACTCTTTATAATAAATGAATATAAATTCTAAATCAACATCTTTTTTTATAATAGCATGCTTTTGTTTTTCTGTCAAAAGTTAGAAACAATTCAGAAGTTTATGCTTTTGAAACATTAACAGCTTGTGGACCACGCTGACCTTCTTCAATATCAAAGGTAACTTCTTGGCCTTCATCCAGACTCTTAAATCCTTCTCCTTGAATGGCTGAAAAATGCACAAACAAGTCTTCTCCATCTTCTCTTTCGATAAATCCAAAACCTTTTTCGGAATTAAACCATTTTACTTTACCAGTAGCCATATCTTTCCTCCTGAAAATTACTAATGTTAGAACGAATAACGTTCTAGAATAGTATGCACATATTTACGAGGTTCATTCGTAAAATAACATTTTTTTATTGAACGTTATCTCCTCCAATTGGTAATAACCTAATTCCTCGATAGAAATAATCCATTTTTAAGTGGTACAAGCATAATGAACTGAATACATATAGTACAAGCAGGACTACACGATATGTTAGATGGAGGGTATAATATTGAGTGCATTTTTTAGCTATGTATTTCTGGGATTATCACTCGCGGCCCCAATTGGACCAGTAAATGCCGCCCAAATGAACAAAGGAATAAAAAGCGGCTTTTTTCATGCCTGGCTTTTAGGATTAGGTGCTGTTACAGCTGATATTATTTATATGGTGGCTGTCTACATGGGAGTAGTCCACTTTCTTGAAGTGCCTTTTATGAAGTCCTTCCTCTGGCTGTTTGGCTGTTTTGTTCTTATATACACCGGAATTGAAAGCATGGCAAACGCTGGAAAACTCGTTTTAGAAAAGGAACGCGGTGGAGATTCTAAATTCAAATCTTTTCTATCAGGATTCTTGCTTTCCATTTCTAACCCCTTAACCATTTTATTTTGGCTAGGGATCTATGGTTCCATTCTTGCTAAAACAGCCGCTTCCTTTGGTACGAGTGAATTGGTCTTTTACAGTTTTTCCGTTATCCTAGGAGTGCTTATCTGGGATATAACAATGGCCAGCATCGCAAGCGGATTCCGCAAATTCTTAACAACCAAGATCCTTACCATTATTTCAATTTTTTCTGGTTTATCTCTAATTGGTTTTGGCCTGTACTTTGGTTATGAAGCAGCTAAACTCTTGTTTGGCTGAAAACAGGCAAAACACATTAGGATCATAGGGTTTTTGGCCAGGCTAAAAGACAAATAAAGCGCAGAGTATGAGCCATCAAAGTCTTTTTTGATTGATAAAGAACTTTTCGTTATATAATATTATAAGTGAATGTACGGAAGGGAGGTCATGGATTTGGAAATAACAGGATATGAGGTAGAGAGCCTGGAAGACCCATTTGGGCTGTTAGCTGGAGAACGCTACGAATACTTATTAAACATAGAAGTGGACGAGGAAGATGAATTATACAGAGAACAAGGTCTTTCTTTAAGAGTGATTTACAGAAATGAAAATGGTGATGGAACTATTTTGCAATATCATTTTATAGACAGGGCAAGCGGAAAAGTGATTGATTTTGCCCTTGAAGAAGACGAAGAAACTCAAGTAATTTCTTATTGCAAGCAGCATTTGCCAGAATAAGAATGAAAGTGCAAGCAAGCGTTGGCGACTAATGGGACTTGAGCGGACGAAAGGGTGCAGAATGCAGGACAACACATTCAGTTATCCCTACTTGGACCTTTTATAATTCCCCATCCCATAAGAAAAGAGCAGGCATCTCTCCTGCTCTTTTTCTATTCTGATATGGTTTTTCCTTCTTCAACAATATGATACATAAGGTGGGCAAGATGTTGTATCGGCCCATAAACTTCCTCATCCTCATTTGTTTCCTCATTGAATTCAAAGTCATTCAGATACAATGCCATAAACTCGTAAAATTCCTTTAATTCGAAACCATAACACGCCGTAGCTTCCTCAGAGTCCTCTTCAAGCTGAAAGACTAAGTGCGAAGCATTTCCTTCTTTATCGACACAATCAAAAAAAACAAAGAAGCCGATATTGGTATCAAGTTCAAATAAATGTCTTGTGCCTCCTTCACTTGCCTTTTCATAGTCTTGCTCATTTAATTTATGAACGGTGATTTCATCTAGTTGATCTTGTTCATGGAATGAAACTGTGAACTTTTTCATGATTTGCTCCTTTGTACTGTACTATTTTTCATTGCTTATTTTCGTAAAAAATATGTTCAAAAACTGGGCTGGAGTCTAATGATATCTTCCCGTATGAAAATTTCGGCTGTCTGCGTTTATCAGTAGCAGACCCTGGGTTAAACAGTATCTTGCCATTTATTAATTTCTTCATAGGGATGTGAGAATGCCCAAAAATAATACAATCAACCGGCTCATCGGCGAAAGCTTTTAAGGCGCGCTTTTCAGTCGAACTTCCCTTACCATGGCCATGAGTTATTCCTATATTGTAACCATTAATCGATATTAGTTCACGATCTTTCAAAGCTGTTTTAAGTTCAGGGCTATCCGTATTGCCTGTCACACCAATGACCTTGCCAAAGTTAGTTAACTGTTTCCACATTTCGATCGTCTGCCAATCTCCAGCATGAATTATTAAGTCAGCCACTTCTAAATCCTTTACAATAGCTTCTGGAAACTGCTTGGCCATTCTAGGCATATGAGTATCTGAAAGTACGATGATTTGCATATCTTGTCCTTCCAGCAGATTGTTACTGTTATCAACCTGCAAAAAACCTTATTGTGAGAATCCTGTTCTAACGGTCCCTCTTAAATTCTGTGATCTCATAATAATCATTGGTGTCTCGGTACCCATTGTATTCGATATCAAGATCATGAAAATAGCGGTGGAGACTTTGAAGCAGTTTAGCATCCTTCTCCCCGGATGCTACCTGTTCAGCGTAACCGGCTATAGAATTAAAATCCTTTTGAAGGTCAGCATGATCTGTTTCAATTAGAGCCAGCTCAGCTTGAAGTTCAGAAGCTGCCTTTTGCTGGTCTATCCAGCTAACCGCCTTAAGCCCGCCCCAGCCAAGCTTCTGGTTATACCATTCATGATACTCAGCTATAAAGTCTCCAACGTTTTTAAATTCTGATGCCCCTTCATTAAATTGAGCTTCTTCCTCTAACGGCCCGTCAACTTCGTCTGGCAGGTTTGCTTTTTCCTGTAAGGTTTGTTCTGAAGAAAGGTTTAAGTAATGATATCCCCAATAGGTACCAAGCACCCCAATAACAAGGATTAAAGGGATAATAAATATTTTCCGGTTCAATGTCTTATTTTTCAATACCCCGCACCTCCCTGTTCAAACGTGTCATAATAGTGAAAGACGTAGCTTCAATCGACTCCTGACCTCGAAAGCTTCTGCTTACCTTCCCTTGTTTCCCCGTGGATTTTCAGCCGCTCTGCTATTGTCAATTAGCTGATCTGCCAACTTTTCTCCGAAAAATTTAGTCCCTGCAAGTGTTAGTAGCATCCAGAATTATTTATTACTCCCTACTTAAACATCATTGCCGCATTAACGGCTTTTTTCCAGCCGCTATAAAGAGTGCTCCGAATGTCATCATCCATTGAGGGATCAAACCGTCTTTGAACAGCCCACTGCTGCGATATTTCTTCTTTGTCGCTCCAGAATCCAGTAGCAAGGCCAGCTAAATAGGCTGCTCCTAGTGCCGTCGTCTCGCTTATTGTAGGCCGCTCCACAGAAACATCAAGAATATCACTTTGGAATTGCATTAAAAAATTATTGTTAACCACTCCACCGTCCACTCTAAGGGTTTTCAAGGTAATTCCTGAATCTGCTTCCATTGCAGAAAGGACATCCTTGGTTTGATAGGCTAAAGATTCCAGGGTTGCCCGGACAAAATGTTCTTTGCTCGTGCCTCTAGTTAACCCAAACACCGCTCCCCGTACATCACTATCCCAATAGGGCGTTCCTAAACCAACAAAAGCAGGGACAACGTAAACTCCGTCGGCAGATTGTGTTTTTTCTGCATAACTCTCACTGTCTGCAGAAGTTTTTATCATTCTTAGACCATCACGCAGCCATTGGATTGCTGAACCGGCTACAAATATACTTCCTTCGAGAGCATATTCCACCTTACCATCTATTCCCCAAGCAATTGTAGTTAATAATCCATGCTCCGATTGAACAGCTTTCTCCCCTGTGTTCATAAGCAGAAAACAACCGGTTCCATATGTATTTTTCCCCATACCGGGTTCAAAGCAAGCCTGACCAAACAGAGCAGCCTGCTGATCACCAGCCACTCCGGCAATGGGAATCTTTTGTCCGAAAAAATGCTGTGTATCTGTATGAGCATAAATCATTGATGAAGGATGGACTTCAGGCAGCATGCTCTCCGGAACATTAAGAATTTGGAGTATTTCTTTATCCCATTTCAAATCATGAATATTAAATAGTAAGGTACGTGAAGCGTTTGAGTAATCAGTAACATGTGCCGCTCCTCCAGATAGCTTCCAAATTAGCCAAGTATCTATTGTACCAAACAGAAGCTTTCCCTGCTCGGCTTTAGCTCGCGCTCCATTCACATGATCCAATATCCATTTAACCTTAGTTCCAGAAAAATAAGGATCAATTAACAGGCCAGTTTTTTTCCTGAACAGCTGATCATGGCCTTCCTCTTTGAGTTTTTCACAAATGCTGCTCGTCTGCCTCGATTGCCAAACGATTGCGTTATATACAGGAATCCCTGTCTCTTTGTCCCAGATTACCGTCGTTTCCCGCTGATTCGTTATGCCAATTCCAGCAATTTGCCCGGGTTTAACACCTGATTCAGATAGGACAGTGGCGATAACGGATAAAATCGATCCCCAAATTTCATTAGCGTTATGTTCTACCCACCCTGGCTTAGGAAAGTGCTGATTAAATTCCTTTTGCGAGGTATGAACAATATTCCCATCATTATTAAACAAGATTGCCCTGGAGCTTGTTGTTCCTTGATCCAAGGATAAAATGTATTTCTCCACCGAAATCTCCCCCTGTCCTTAATATACCTATTTTAACCATTTCCTTAATAACAGTCTATTCAGAAAGGTTCTGATCAGGATACAAGCAAGAAAGCCTGTTCCCTAAAGAGATTGGATTCTTTGTCAATAATTTTGCATACTACGCCTTGTCTTTTTTAACAAACTGAAACTCAATAATGTGCAAGCAAAACTAGCAGATTCCTGCAAAGATTATTTGTTCTTAGCGAAAACTGAAGAATTCATGAATATAGTCAATAAATTTTTCTAATAATCAAAAAACCGATTCTGCGTAAAAGCGGAATCGGTTTACTGATCTAGAGTGTGTCTATGCTTGTTTCTTCTTTGCTTTGGGCGAAGCTGCTTTCTTTTTTCGAGTGGCAGGTGCTTTTTCAGGTTTTGTTTTATCAATAGATGCCTGGAGGGCTGCCATTAGATCTGTAACATTTGCAGCTGGTTCCTTTTCGGTTGGCGTAACAAATTCCTGTCCAGTTCGCTTCGCTTCAATTAGTTCCAGAAGAGAGGCCCGATACTCATCCGTGTACTTGCCCGGTTCAAACTCAGCGGTTAGCTGGTCAATGAGCATTATAGCTGTATCAAGCTCTTTTTGGGTGATCTTTTCATCCGCTGGTACATTAGGAACATCACTGGCTTTCCGGACTTCGTCAGGATAATGGATCGTTTCCATCACAAGAGTGTTTTCATATACTCTAATAACAGCCATCTGCTCTTTAGAACGGATGATCATCTTTGCGATTCCGACCTTTTGGGACTCTTCTAAAGCTTTCCTTAACAAGGAGTAAGCTTTGCCACCACCTTCATTGGGTGACATATAATAGCTTCTATTGTAATAAATTGGATCAATTTCCTCGATTTTTACAAAATCCACAATTTCAACTGCTCTATCTTCATTTGCTTCTTTTAATTTACTTAGTTCATCTTCCTCAAGCACAACGAATTTACCTTTTGTATACTCATAAGCTCTGACGATATCTTCACTGGTTACCTCTTTTTCACATACAGGACATACCTTCTCATACTTTATTGGGGAATGGCATTCCTTATGAAGGGTCCTCAGCTTAATATCTTTATCCTCTGTTGCTGTATGAAGCTTAATCGGGATATTAACAAGGCCAAAACTTATGCTTCCCTTCCACATTGTATGCATCGCATTTTCTCCAATCTAATTATTGATTATCTTTAATTTACGCAGATCCCAGTACCCAATGCATTAAAAGATTTGCCAGCCGACTATTTTTAGTGGTAGTTGGAAAAATTAGTGTAAAAGGAGTATGGAGAGGAGTGGTGAAGTGAAACCAATGCTGCCAACATTAAGTTTTGATGTGCCGGTCGGGGAAGAATGGCGTTATGAAGTAAAGTATGATGGCTTTAGGGCTATTTTAGAATGGGATCAAAACATTATGCTTTCAAGTCGAAACGGCAATCCTCTCGACAGCCTGTTTCCCGAGATTAAGAATTTTCTTTTATCTCATGAAGAAATTTTTCGGCCTTTTTTGCCATTAACACTGGATGGTGAAGTAGTGTTGCTTGCAAACCCTTATAAATCTAATTTTGGCGAGGTCCAGGTCAGAGGAAGAATGCGTTCAGATGAGCGAATTCACGAACAGTCTTCCAAAAAGCCATGCCATCTAATGATTTTTGATTTGTTGAGACTAAAAGGGGAAAACATGTCGAATCAACCCTACGATAAACGGAGGAATCAGCTTATCGCCTTATTCCAAGAAACCGGGCTTCCACTTGATCCCCAAATGGATTCGGACCGTTTAGTGCAGCTTGTTCCCTCTAAAAGTGACTTCAATTCATTATGGGAAAAAGTGACTTTGTTTGACGGAGAAGGCATTGTTGCAAAGAAGCAGAACAGCTCTTGGCAGGAAGGGAAAAGGACGGAAGCTTGGCTTAAATATAAAAATTTTAAATATGTATCATGCATTATTACTGCTTATGAAAAAGCGAATGGCTACTTTTCAATCGCCGTTCTTAAGGATTCCGAGCCAGTTCAGATAGGAACTGTATTATTTGGATTTAAACCCGAAGAAAAATCTGCCCTTTTTGAAACCATAAAACAAAACAAACTCTCTGAGGATAAACGATTTTTGTATGCCGCCCCTGCTATATGCATTGAGGTCAAATACCTTGAATTGTATCAAGGAGAACTGCGCGAGCCACATTTTCATAAATTCCGATTCGATTTGTCTCCTGACGCCTGTACGTTTGAAAGGTTTTTACAACAGCAAAAAAATCTGCCAGAGGACATACAAATTACTCACCCAGACAAGCCGCTCTGGGGAGAGCCTCTTATTCAAAAGATGGATTATATCAACTATCTTAGAGACATTTCACCATACATGCTCCCTTTTCTAAAAGATCGGGTGCTTACAGTTATCCGTTATCCTCATGGAGTCGTCGGCGGTGAGGCTTTTTATCAAAAAAACAGGCCTGATTATGCTCCAGATTTCGTGCAAACTCATGTTGAGGAGGGAATCGATTATATAGTTTGTAATAATCTTAAGACTTTTCTTTGGCTGGGCAATCAAATTGCAATTGAATACCATATCCCATTTCAAACGATTCACAGCAAGGGGCCCAGCGAAATTGTATTTGATCTTGATCCCCCATCAAAAGATGCTTTCCAGCTCGCCATTAAAGCAGCTCTTTTGATAAAAACTGTACTAGACCAGCTAAATCTGATTAGTTTCATTAAAACGTCCGGGAATAAAGGACTTCAAATTTATATCCCCTTGCCAGAAAACAAATTCTCTTATGAGGATACTCGGCTGTTTACCGAGTTTGTTGCACAATACTTAATCTCAAGTGATCCAGATTCGTTTACAATTGAAAGACTGAAGAAAAATCGCGGCAGCCGCCTGTATGTGGATTATATACAGCACAGTGCCGGAAAAACGATTGTTGCACCTTTTTCACCAAGGGGAAATCCGCGTGCTACAGTAGCAGCACCATTGTTTTGGGATGAGGTGGATGAGACTCTGTCAATGGAACGCTTTCAAATTACCTCGATGGTCCAGCGGATTAAAAAGGACGGCAACCCGTTTGCTGAATATTTTTCTGCCAAGGAAGAACAGCTCTTTGAACCGGTTCTTAATTTTTTAAAAGGACAACAAAGTAAAGTCTAAATGGAACATTCGAAAACAAGTTAAAAAAAGAGCAGCGAGATTAATTTATCCCGCTGCTCCTTTTTAGTTCTGGATATATTTTGCTACCACTGTTTGAGCGTGCTCTTGAAGTTTTGAGTAACTTTCTTCCTCCAATAGCTCCTGCTTGCTAAGAATCTCCGCTCGTGCTTTTCCGCCATCAAAATGAACATATAGAGAAGCCTGGTACAGGTACGTGGCATTCCCGATTAAATCAATCGTATAATCATCTTGGTTTTTATGGACAATGCAACGAACCATTCCACCATTATTAAACACGTTTACGGGTGTTTCAATATTGCTAATTCCAAGTAGAGTGGTAACGAGAGTTGAAGCAGACATTGCCGTCCCGCAAGCGTTTGTAAAACCGACTCCCCGCTCATAGGTACGCACATAAATTCCTTCTCCATCCAGAATCTTTACAAAGCTGACATTCACGCCATCAGGGAACAATTCATTGGGACCATTCACTGATTGACTGATGTTTTTCTGCAAATCAGACTGAATTTGCACGCTTTCAACTACCGAAACCAGATGCGGGTTCGGAACAGCTAGAGCTGTAAACACAAGTTCGTTTGATAGCGATGAAATCTGGTCATTTATTAATGTGTTACGTTCAATCCTTAATGGCAGGTCTTCCAGCTGGAAGGAAACCGGTGAAATTTCGACTTTATAGGTTGGGATTCCCGGATAAATATTTTCCTCTATTCCAACACGGAGGATCGCTTTCATTGTTTCAATTACCGCTTCTTCTTTGCCCTGCTGTTCACATATGTAACGAGCAACACAGCGAAGGCCATTCCCGCACATGGCAGCCTCGGAACCGTCTGAGTTGAACACACGCATTCTGCCATCAGCCTTTTCACTGTTCTGGACAAAAAGGATCCCGTCAGCGCCCAGGGATTCCTCTCTGCTGCAGAGATTCCGGGCAAGTTCAGCTCTTTGTTCTTCTGTAATTGTATAATTATTGCTAATTTCATCTATGAGTAAAAAGTCATTTCCAGATCCATGACACTTTATTAATTCTAAATTCATAATTTACCCTCCAAAAGCATTGATATAATAAAAGATGCCATAAATTGCACCATAGTTCAATTTATTTCGTCAAAATATAAAAAAATCCCGCCATATACATGACAGGATCATAATGTCTCTTTTAAAAATGATTCCTTCTCAAGCATGCGGTTTGACCAGTTAACGGCTTCGCCGTACGCCCTGAATAAATCAACAGCCTCAAATCCCATGCTTTTGCATCTTTTATTTATTTGGCTCCATTCCGCCTTTTCTGCTATTAATGCCAAATCTAATGTTTCTTTGTATGTATTAGGCTTGCCTTTTAATGCCTCACTAATATCTTCTTGAAGCGGCAGGTCAATTAAAATTTGATCCATTGGTACCCCAGTTATTGTATCCATACATGAAAGCATTCCAGTTAGGAAATATGAAGCAGCAGGAGCCGGTTTTGCTGACATACTTGCAACGGACTCACACATCTTCCCCCTAATTAAGCATAACCGGACAGCTTCCTCTGACAGCATCTTTTTTGTACCTGTTGATTCTCTTACAGCAAGAACATAAATCCACTTTTGTATTTCAATTAATCCCAGCAACACAATTGCTTGGCGGATAGACTTGATTTTGCTCTTTGGCCGGTATGCTGGTGAATTGATAAGTTTAAGCAGTTTGAATGTTAATGACAGATCACGTTCTATTAATTCTGTTAGAGCGTCAATACTAGGTTCAGTAACGGACAGCATCTGAATCATCTCAAAGTAAGACTGGAATGAAACTGGAATATCATAGGAAGATACGATCACCGGCTTAGCAAAATAGTAACCTTGAAAATACTGGTACCCTGCTCGTTTTGCTTCTTCAAGTTGTTGTCTCGTTTCAACCTTTTCCGCAAGAAGCTTAACATTCAGACTTTTAGCGACTTTCTCCATTTTCACCCTTGTTTCTCTAGTTGTTGACAGGAAATCAATCTTTGCCAGGTCTGCCACCTCTAGAAGCTTTCTAGAATAAGGATTTAAGTCGTCTAAAACAAAATCATCAAGCGCCAATTTATAACCGAGGCTTTTCAATTCGTGGCAAATTACTAATAACTCTGGCCCAGGATTGATCGTTTCCAGCAGCTCCACAACGATATCTCTAGGAGGGAAGTAGGTTGGCAGCCTTAATTGAAGAAGCTTTTCTGTGAAATTCACGAAACACGGTTTTCCATTTGAAAGCTTATCAATTCCAATGTTAAGAAAACTAGTTATAATGACATCTGCAGTAGCCTGTTCGCCATTAATATCAGGATACTCATTTGTCTGATCGTTTCGGTAAAGCAATTCATAACCATATATTTTCTCATTTTCATCATAAATTGGCTGCCTTGCAACAAATACTTCCATTTTAAAACCCCCGTTGACCTGTTGTCTTAATTATATAAAATGCCCGGCTCAAAAATTTGTCGAAAGATGCTGTAATGCAAAAAAACCTGACAACGGATCATTATAGGACTAAGGAAGTTTTGCGATTTCTTTTTCAATATATTCCTCTGTCATACCGCCAATTACTTTGGACCGAATTACACCATCTGAGTCTATAAAGAAACTGGTGGGATAAGCCATAATTTCATATTCTGCGGAAACTGTTCCCTTTTCATCCATTGGAATCGGAAAAGTTAACTGATTGGCCTCAACAAACTCAGAAGCATCCCCCGGTTTCTTTTCAGTTGTTGTAATATTGACAGCCAAAATCTCAAATCCATCATCCTGATATTGCTCATACAATTTTTGCATATAGGGCATTTCTGCCTTGCAAGGAGGACACCAGCTTGCCCAGAAATTTAAAAGAACCTTTTTCCCCTGGTAATCCTGTAAGCTTACTGTGTTTCCATTTAAGTCGGTAAGAGTAAACTCAGGGGCCAAATTTTCAGCTTCGATTCCGTATGGGAGCTGATCAGGATTTTCCAGTTTTTCATATTTATCTGCTTGTTCTATTTGATTGATTAAACCCTTTTGCTTTAAAACAAATGTATCGACAATAAACAAAGCCGCTAGTATAAACGCAGCAATTACAAGAAATTTTTTCATGTTTTCCTCCAAAAAAATCCATCATAAACGAGTTCAACAAACGGTAAGATTTGTTGCTCAATCTATCATAACTGTTATTTTAATCTTTTACATCCATTTTACCTTACCGTTCATTAACATTTCATTATTTATTTGTCTTTAAGGAGCCTTTATAACTTTTGATACTAAATTGAGTTTAAGAATAATATCAAAAACTCTAGAATAAGAATTAGCACAAGCTCCTAAACAATAAAAAAACCAGCTATATCGCTGGTTTAATATCTTTATTAAATCTTAAAATGATTAAGCCGCCATTTTACGGCATTCTTCAGCACACCGGAAACAGGCTTCTGCACACCTTTGGCAATGTTCGTGGTCATGCTTTTTGCATTCTTCCGCACATGCCGTGCAAATGTCAGCGCAAAGTTTACAAATGTTTTTTGCAAAGGGGCTGTTTCTTTGCATTGCAGACGCTGCATAACTGCATACTTCCGCACATTCACGGTCAAGCCTGATGCATTCCGACATCATTTTGACATTATCCTCGTGTAAACATGCATCGAAACAGACATTGCAAGCCTCCATACACTCCAGGCAAGCTTTGATACACTCATTATACTGATCATCAGTCATTAAACTCCTCCTCCATCAGAAAAATACTAATCAATAGTCTCTAGCCTGATGTATGGTGAATTAAACATTTAGTGATCATAATATAAAAAGTCAGTAGTAATACTGCCGATTATAGTGAGTCTCTCCCTCATTGTTGCGGTTGGGTGAAAAACTATCACAGGTGTATTAGGATCTGGAAAGTTATTCTCCCACTTTAATGGCATCCACCCTCTCCGAAGACGCCCTGCTATTTCACCCTTTTGTGAAATATATTTAGTATCAGTGAAAAGCATGGAACCATTAACCTCCAGAGTTGAACCATCCATAATCTTTACACTATTCCTTCTTACCTTTCCTGAATTCTTTAAGTGTGCAATTAGTACAGTGTCTATATCATAAATACTAGTGCCGTGTTTTTTGGAAATGATGATTTTCCCCACTAATTGTTTATTTTGATCATAAATCAGAAATGTTTTTTTAAAATACCGGTCAATGAATACAGGGATTAGCCATCTCCATTTTGCTGGGTCCATCTCTTTTATTTCACCTGCCAGTCTTCCCCCCGGCTCAAATAACATCATTCTTAAAGCAGGCGCTGGTAAAAAGCCGATGAGTAACTCATTCTGAAGCAATATTGGACTATCGATATGGTTTACAGGTCTGGTTTGCCTAGATATGTTGAGATATTTCATGTAAGCTTGATACTGAAAAAAACAATAGATTAAAAAAGGCAGTGTAATAAGAGCTATAGGTGGCCTTATTGGGAGGGCTAGACTACCTGCAATGAAAATTGCCACAATCAAGCTAGAGGCAATACAAGCATAAAGAAATGAAGCTGCCTGACTACGATAAAAATGTTCTGTGGTCATGAAGAATGCACCTCGTCTATTAAATCCTGTCTCTTCTAGTCTATTGATTTAAGGCTATTTTCATTCTGACTTTCTCTCATTGAGTAGATCATTTTAAAGACTAGTAATTATTCTGGCTTTCTCAAAGCACAAAAGGCAAGTGAAATAAGGGACCACGAAGGCCCAAGCAATTCGATGTTGACTTATCGCGGGGTTTGGCTAATTACACTGCTCTCTCGGCACTGAAACACTGGACGCAGGCAATGGAACCGCTTATCCACAATATTTCCAAATAAAAGCTGCCTTAATTGGCAGCTTTTTACCAGGCGACAAGCTTTTCAGCAATCCTCTCTGCATCCTTATAGCCAAGGTTGTACAAGTTTTCTAGCTTTACCGGGTCTTTTTCAATCCTTCCGACTTTAATTGGATCAGACGGGCGAATAATTAGAACCTTACCTTGGCGTTCTTGCTCCATTAAATACTGAATTGTTGTATTGTATTTTTGATGCCTCAATGCAATCGCTTCTTGCAAACCCTTGTACATCGGATATTTTCTCTTAAGTAAAAAGTGAAAACGAGAAGGCTTTTTGAAATACCCATCATTTCTGGTTAAAACAACTACATTTCTTTCGTTGCCATCCCGTTCTGACTGCTGGATTGGAATAGGATCACTAATTCCCCCATCAAGCAAAGTTTTACTTTGAAAAATCACTTCAGGGGCTATAAATGGAAGAGAGCTAGATGCTCTTATTAGTGTCAGCAACTGATTCCGGTAGTCTTCTTTTCGGTAATAGACTGGCTTGCCAGTTAAACAATCTGTTGTCCCGATGACAAACTCGGTATTGTTTTTATAAAACACATCATAATGATAAGGAACCAGTTTATTGGGTATTTCATCAAAAATAAAGTCCATCCCAAACACCTGGCGTTTTTTCAACAAGTTTTTCCACGAAATGTAGCGGGAATCTGAGACAAACCCAATGTTTACTTTTTTATTTCTCCCTTTCTGCATGGAAAGGTAGGAAGCAGCATTAGCAGCTCCAGCAGAAACTCCTATGACATATGGAAAGGTAATATCATGTTCTAAAAAGTATTCTAGAACTCCTGCGGTATAAACCCCCCGCATTCCTCCTCCTTCCAAAACAAGGCCTGAATTTACGTTCAACGGTACCCTTCCTTTCTCTCTTTTTATTTATATTATATTGAGATATCATTATATTTCCAGTATTTAGTTTACACAAAAAACAGCCCGGAAGACTAGTTCCGGACAAAGTTTAATTTTAAATAGTTCAGGAGGCTAGTTCTTTCTTTTTAAATACATAAGTGCTACCCATCAGAATCACGATGCAGCAGGCGACAGAAAAAACAATTGAGGAAACCGAATGGTCCTGCAACGTTCCTGTTCTCAAAACTCCTTCAGCATAACCCATTAATTGAGCAGGACTCCATTCAAATATATGTGCTAATGTTCCACTTACGAGGCTTAGGATAATGACGAAGGCCAAGGAGGCTGCTCCTGCAGCTCCTGGAGATTTGAACAGACTGCTAAAAAATATAGTTACTGAAAGTACGAATGAGAGCCATATTCCGTATATAGCGAACGAAATGAATACTTCAACAATAGGAATTTGCTCAAATAAAACTGAAATATAATACCAGCTAGCCAAATAGCCAGCTAGAAAGGATACCCATAATAAACAGAGCATAGCAGCCCACTTAGTTGTAATAAAAGACCCATAGGATACCGGTTTGACAAGTATTAATTCTGCAACACCGCTTTTTCTCTCTCCGGCAACTGCCCCCATTGAAGTAAGGATAATGAGTAACACCCCTATTGTAGAAAATTGGCTTAGACTCATCATCAGTACGTCAACAGGAGCTGGAGTCGGAATTTCGATCACTGTCCCCTCCGGTAGTCCGCCTGCTGCATCCAAAATTTGAGGCATATAAAAAGTGGTTAGTGGGTCCATAACTCCAAGTAAAATAAACGTGATCGGTACCCAGATCCATTTAAAGTTCCTCGCCATTTCCAGCATCTCTTTTTTGAATAAACTGACCCACTGGCTCATTTCTTTACCACCTTCATGAAAATATCCTCCAGTGTCGTTCTGCTGATTTCAAATTTTACGAGCGGCCAATCTTTCTGAACAGCTTCTTTTAGAAGAGTCTTTTTAACAATATCCAGGTCTTTAACAACAAAACTTGCCTTGTTTCCCTCAAATGAGAAAGTCTCGATTGCAGGCATTTGTGCAAACTCACTTAAAAATTTCTTAGCTGGCTCCTTAAAGACAACCTCCATTTTTGATTGTGTATGCCTTGAATTCAGCTGCTCCATTGTGCCAGACTCCACGATTTCCCCATCATGAAGAAATAAAATTTCATCACAAATCTCTTCCGCATCATTTAAAATATGGGTTGAAAATAGTACTGTTGTCTCCTGTTTTAAGTTGTCTAACAACTGTAGAACCTCTCTTCGCCCAAACGGATCTAACGCAGAAACAGGCTCATCTAGCATGATCATTTTTGGACGGTGGATAATCGCCTGGGCAATTCCAAGTCGCTGCTTCATCCCTCCAGAATATTTGCCTATCCGCCGTTTCTTCGACTCAGAGATTCCTACTAATTCAAGCAATTCATCTGCCCGTTTTTTTGATTCCTTTTTTGAAAGCCTCGCTAGCTGGCCAACGTATACAAGGAACTCTTCTCCGGACATCCACTCATAAAAGACGGGGTGCTGTGGCAGATAACCGATAAAGCTTCTAATATCTGTACCTGCCCTTATTCCAGAGAATGATATATCCCCTGAGCTGGGCTTCATTAGCCCCGAGAGCATTCTTAGGGTAGTTGTTTTGCCAGCCCCATTAGGCCCCAAAAGCGCAATACATTTGCCTTGTTCAAGCATAAAACTTAGATTTTTAATCACCTTTATATCTCCAAAACTTTTGACTAGGTTATCAACCTTGATTATAGACATTTAGTGATTTCTCCTTCCGATCACAAAATAAAGGATCGGGCCGATAATGTTAACAAACAAAATAATAATGGCCCAGAGCCACTTAGGACCGTTTGTTTTCTCTATCTTGACAAGGTCAATTAAGGCCACCACAAACAAAACCAGCTGAATAATAAGGATTGGCAGAATTAATGCCCAATTGACAGTTTCTAGTATCTCCACTTACATCTCCTCCAATGTTTTCTCTTGTATTTACCCGTATGACGGTTAAAAAGCAAAAACGTTCATTTGTTTTACGATAATTTTAAAAAGCCAATAAGCCACGTGGTTTTAATCGCCTCATTGGTTTAACGGATGACACGAATGCCAGATATGTATGGGGTTTATGCCATCATAAATAAACCGCTGGATCCATACTTGGACGCCATGCTTCCTATACTGAGCGTAGCGGAGGAAGAGGCCCGGTACCGCCCGCGAAAAGCGTCAACCCGGAGAGGAAATCTAACCACATAGGCTTTTCTATCTTAATTTTAAAATGAAAAAGACCGTAGGCAAACTCAAAATTCTTCGAGTTTGTCTACAGTCTGAAGCCAAAGCAGAAAGCTGTGGCATGATTAGAGCGAATATTTTACAGCAGGCGGAAAATAAATGGGAATCTGTATTCCTTGCCTTCGTACGTTCTAATAGCTGCCACGATAGTAAATACAACCGCCATAATTCCGATTACCCATAATAAAAAGACTCCTATGAGCAAAATGACCAAGATTCCACTGACAATTGAATAGACCGTATAGGAAATAAAGAAATTTAAGTATTCCCTTCCATGATAATCAACAAATGATGACTCATCTTTTTTAATCAGCCAGATAATCAGCGGACCGATAAAAGCGGTGAAAAAACTGATTAAGTATATTCCGGCAGCAAGCAGCCGTTCATCTTTTTCAGGCATTAGCTATCCCCCATTTCCTTTATAGGTAGTTTACGGCACTGTTCTGAAAAAGTTTCACAATAACCCGATAATTATCCTTTATCCAGTTCTTGAAAGAGCCAAACTGAATACATTTGTTATAGACAAAATAAGACAGGCTTAAAGGGTGGTATATATGTTATCTAAAATTGAAGCGTTAATTCTGGGGATTATCCAGGGACTGACCGAATTTTTGCCGATATCTAGTACTGGTCATCTTTATCTTGGCAGACATCTTTTCGGTTTAGATGAGGCTGGGCTGTTTCTAGACACAATGCTCCATATCGGAACACTGCTTGCTGTACTTGTTCTTTACAAAGAAGAATTGCTGACAATTTTTAAAAAGCCATTTGGGAAACTTTCAATGCTGATGATAATTGGAACGATCCCTGCAGTTGTAGTTGGACTGTTATTCAAGGACTGGTTTGATTCTATCTCTAAAACAGGTGTTACGATAGGGTGGGAATTTCTTGTTACAGGGGCTGCTTTATGGATGGCAGACGGAATTAGAAAGGGGAGAAAACAAATGGATGAGATAGGTTATACGGATGCACTGGTAATAGGAACATTTCAGGCGGCGGCCATTCTCCCTGCTGTTTCCCGTTCAGGCCTTACAATTGCAGCAGGCCTCTTCCGGGGATTAAACAAAGAAACTGCTGCTTACTTTTCATTTCTATTATCCATTCCTGCTATTGCTGGAGGCATTGTCTTTCAAGTACCAGAGCTTTTCAGCCAAACTAACGAGGGAATCAGCTTTACCAGTTTATTCTTTGCTACAGTTGCATCTGCTCTATCCGGATATTTTGCGATTGTCTGGATGATTAATTATATTAAAAAAAATTCCCTCAAAATTTTTGCTGTCTATGTGTGGGTTCTTGGACTGGCCGTGTTAGCCCTGCAGTTTAGCGGAGTCTTTTAAGCATTTAAAACAATGGAGGCTTGCGTATAATGAAGGATTGGTTTTTTATTTTTTTTGAATGGCTGTCTGGACACGGATATATTGGAATAGCCCTTGGATTAATGATAGAAATTATTCCGAGCGAAATTGTCCTTGGGTATGGGGGCTACTTAATTGGGCGGAACCAGATCCACTTCCTGGGAGCCTTTTTAGCCGGTGTGTTTGGAGGGACTGCAGCACAGCTCTTTTTATACTGGATGGGTCTATACGGAGGGAGGCCTTTCCTGGATAAGTATGGGAAATATCTATTTATCTCAAAAAAACATTTAGACGCTTCAGAAGCCTGGTTTGAAAAGTACGGAACTGGAATGATTTTCACCGCCAGATTTATACCCGTGATCCGTCATGCCATTTCAATCCCTGCTGGCATTGCCCGGATGCCCCTGTCCAGATTTACGTTATATACTGTAGCTGCAATGATTCCATGGACAGTCCTATTCTTACTCATGGGGATCGAACTTGGCGAGCATTGGCGTGATATTAAGGTATACGCAGGTCCTGTTATGCTTCCAATCATTTTCTTGGCATTCCTGTCTGCTGCCGCTTATTATTTCTATAAAACCAAGGCTAGATGAGCTTTGAACAGTGCATTGAAAACTACCTGATAGAAATTAAGTTTCGTCATTTTCTGCAGCGTTTTTCAGCTCAAAATCCTATGCGAATCACACCAGATAACCCTTGCAAAGAACAATCGTTTCTAGCTAATTACCTTTGTAGAATTTTGGCAATAAATCTCTAAAAATATTGGCAAATTACCTATTTTCTTTTCGTGTTTTTTTTAGTATGATACGTATTGGAAATTGTTTAACCGAAAAATATCGGATATGTAATCAGGGAAGGCAAATGGTGCGCCACCAGTATTCTGGTCCTAGTGGGTTCGATTCCCACCCCGAAATTTTTTAGCAATTTTACAAAAAATTTCGAGGGTGGCCATGCCTATTTATGCATGGACTTGGACTGCCCTATTGGAGGGATACAAATGCTCAAAAAACGTGATCTTCAAGATTGCCATGAATTATTTGAGCTGCTGATGGATCCGGAAGTCTTCCCTTTCGTCCGTCAGAAGGCGTATTCATATGATGAATATGTGTTCGTTACAAAACAAACGATTGAAGCTGAGGAACGCGGCGAGCTAGTTTCACGAACAATTTACGACGACTGGAATACGCCAATAGGAACAATTAACTTATACGACATCCAGGACGGCGCTGGTTTCCTTGGAACATGGATAGGAAAGCCATTCCATGGAAAAGGATACAACGGTATTGCGAAAGATGCCTTCTTTGAAGAGCTTTTTTATGAGCTTGGTATCGAGACTGTCTTTATGCGGATCAGAAAGGTAAACCATCGCTCTCTAAAAGCTGCCGAAAAGCTGCCTTATGCTGTGAAAGCAAATGAGACCAGACCAGCTATTTATTTGCAGCTTAATGCTGCTGAAGATATTTACGACTTATATGAGATTTCCAAGGATCAATATACTTTACACATGAAGAGATCTGCCGCACACCTACAGGAAGATTCTCATGTTCACCTTATGGAAGCTTAATAACATCGCGCTTGCTTTGGCAGCGCGTTTTTTTATGGACTTTTTTGAAAATCTCTCGTTCAGGCGGAAGCCATTAGTTGAAAGGATCCACTTCATTCTTGCTACTTTCACTTAACGCCGCTTCTGTTAGAAATAGTTCAAGCTCATCATCGGTCAGGGTTTCATAACGCCCATCATTAAAAAACACTTGCGTCTGGTTAGGATTAATTCGATTTAAGCTGAATTCACTGCCCAATATTATCACCCCTTTGGTTATATAATAGACAAAGGAAAGAGCTTCCATTCCTGCATGCACTTATTTTACAAGCTAAAAGCCACATCTAGGAATAGTAACGGATTCTGTTTTGAAATACTAAGTACTAATTCATATAATAATTCGTACTAGAATTTAAGCAAATTGGTTCAAAGACAACGCTTGGAGAGATCTTCAATACTCTGCTCAACCCCTACCATAAAAAGCAGACTCGTACGGGCCAGCAAAGGGAATCTGCATGGTTGATAAATAAGCGGAGAAATTTCTCTTAATTATGAAAAGGCACGGAAGATAGCTTAAATAAAGGGAAAGCTTCCGCCTATTTGCTCCAAAAAACATAAAATCGATCATCTTGCCTTACTTAACGGAAAAACTTCCGCTTATATTCTAGAACTGAGCTCTATTCTGCAGTATAACGGGAAAGTCCTCCGCTTATTTTATAGACTGAATTAAGGATAAGAAAGAATGTTTTTATTTATCCGCCCCCCTGTTCAATAAAAAGAGGCAGTCTAATTCAGTTCCAAATTGGTGTGTTAATTTAGGGATTTTTCAAAAAGCCGAACCCGTTATAGGAATAGACCACTGCTTTTAGGTTGACATAAAAAAATTATTTTATAACTAAAAACACATATCGCCCTATGCTCACTAAGCAAAAAAGAGAAAGGGCACTGCCGGAATTGCAGAACACCTTCCGTTGCTAAGGAGGATATCGGTAATCTATGATATAATACTTTTTTATATATTGAATGCAAATGAGGCTTTTAAATGTACCAAACCTACACACTGAGAGAAAAATTAAAGCAGCTTAATATTATTCTTATACCTATTTTAGTAACACAGCTCGCAATGTACGCAATGAATTTTTTCGATACTATGATGTCTGGGCAATACAGCCCTTCTGATTTAGCTGGTGTTGCGATAGGATCGTCGCTATGGGTTCCTGTTTTTACAGGACTAAGCGGAATTTTGCTTGCGATTACCCCTATTGTTGCCCAGCTTGCAGGCGCAAAAAATGAAAAAGACGCGGCCTATTCCGTAATTCAGGCTGTTTATCTGGCGACTGTAATGGCCATTATCATTTTCTTGGTAGGTGCTTTTACTGTAAAGCCACTTCTCCTAAAAATGAATTTAGAAACAAGTGTTTATGAAGTCGCCCTTCAATATTTAATCGCCCTAGGCATTGGAATTATTCCGTTATTTATTTTCAATGTGCTGCGCTCTTTCATTGATGCATTAGGCAAAACTAGAGTTACCATGGTGATCACCCTCTTGTCTCTGCCGATCAATGTTGTTTTTAATTATCTGCTTATTTTTGGGAAGTTTGGATTTCCAGAATTAGGTGGGGTAGGAGCTGGATATGCTTCTGCAATCACATATTGGCTGATTGCTCTCATTGCCGCTTATATTGTTGTCAAACAGCAGCCCTTCGCAAATTTCGGAGTCTTTCGTAAATTTCATGCTGTTTCCATCCAGAAGTGGAAAGAGATACTAAAGATAGGTGTGCCGATTGGCTTTGCGATTTTTTTTGAAACAAGTATTTTCGCAGCTGTTACTTTATTCATGAGCAGTTTTAATACGGTGACTATTGCCTCACATCAAGCTGCTTTAAATTTTTCATCCTTTTTATATATGATTCCGCTCAGCATATCAATGGCCCTTACTATTGTTGTAGGTTTTGAAGCAGGGGCGAAGCGGTACAGGGATGCCCGGGTATACAGTTGGATCGGGATTGCCTTTGCCGTCGTACTGGCTTTTGCATGCGGAGTGGTTTTATTAATTTTCAGGACTGAAATTGCCGGAATTTATACTTCTGACCCAAAAGTACTAGCCCTGACATCAAACTTTCTTATATACGCTGTATTTTTCCAATTGTCCGATGCTATTCTGGCCCCAGTTCAAGGTGCACTCCGCGGCTATAAGGATGTAAATATAACCTTTTTAATGGCGTTTATTTCGTTCTGGGTAATTGGTCTTCCGCTGGGCTACTATCTTGCAAACTTTACTGAGTGGCAGGCTTTTGGCTACTGGGTAGGATTAATTGCTGGATTAGCAGTTGGTGCGAGCTGCCTTCTGGCAAGACTTGTTTATCTTGAAAAGAAATTTTTAAACCATACAAAAAATGCTGTGTAGTTATAAAGAGGTTCAGTTGAAAAAAAAGTCTTTCACAACCAAATCCACATTATAAAAGGCAACAAGAATGACACTAAATCAAAAATAAAAAATAGCCATTGATTTCGTATATTGAAATCATGGCTATTTTTTGTATTTCCTTTGGCGTATATTGAGACATAACGGCTTGTTCTGTAAATACACCGCGCTTTCCGCAGCTAGCATTGCTTTAAAAAAGACAAAGCACCTGATACAGCAATAAAAAGCGACTTTGCACTAAACCCGTTATGAAAGCTATACAGCAATCTTATTAGCTTTCGTTATTCCGATATACTTTCCCCAGGACATCCTTGCCTCCGGTTACAGGTATTATACTACCCGTGATAAAACTGGACTTCTCTTCAATAAGAAAGGCAATCACTCTAGAGACATCTTCACCTGTTCCTGGTCTCCCGACAGGGGATGAGTCGTCACCCATTTCAGTGGCATCATGGATCGTTTTTTCCTTCCACTCGGCGATAATATCTCCGGGGCACACCATATTGGCAGTAATCCCGTTTTCAGCCTCTTCAAGTGCTATTGTTTTGGTCAATGAGGCCAATGCCGTTTTAGCTGCAGCAAAGGCAGAACGGTAAATCCAGCCAGGCGCAGAGTCGACTCTGTCGTAACCAATCGTAATAATCCTGCCCCAGCCTTCTTTTCGCATCTGTGGTATCAGCAGGTTCGATAGATAAAAAACGGCATTCAGATTGCCATTAACAAGGTATTGCCACTCCTCAACAGAGTAATCGGTCATTTTCTTGCGATCTGCGATATATGGGCCTGCATTATGGACAACAATATCGACTGTTGGAAAAATAGATAAAGATTCATTAACAATGTTCTGGCAGTTTCCAAACTGTGTAATATCTCCCTTGACGGCAATGTTTCGTGTTCCATATTTCTCTGTCAGATACTTGGCCAGTGAGGTGGCTTCATCCTTACTATTCCGGTAATTGATGATAACATTAATCCCGTTTTCAGCAAGCTGAAGAGCCGCTCTTTTTCCAATACCTTTTGCACCGCCGGTAATTAAAGCAGTTTTTCTGATCACGGTAACTCCCCCGGACTTTTAAAGATAGGTTGTAATATAAATATATTAAAAAGATAAATGAACTTATGCAAATATACTTCGCTATATTTTCCCTCTATCCTGCTTTTTGGAGAATTAGGGGCTTATATATTTGATAACCTTAAGAATTAATAGTGCATAGTATGTATCATACAACAAATCAAACAGCTGAATAAGTGCAAGTGGATTTGACATAGCTTTGAAAGGAGTGTCCCTATGTTCCCTTGGAATTTATTCCCATTTAGTAAGGATATGCAAAAAAAATTTCAGAACATGAACACAGAAGAATTTGAAAAACACATTGAAAACGTGGTTTCAAAAGCAATCCCCTCTAACTTAAAAGGCATGTCAGATTTAGATGGGATCATGCAAGGCTTTGGATCACCCACTAATCCAAAAAAGCAAACAGAACGACCAGTTAAGATAGAAGCCTCGATTTTTGAAACCCATGATTTTGTTTATGTTCGTCTTACCATACAAGATGAAGAATGGCTAAAAAAAATAAAAATTTACCATACCTCCAACCAAATGATAATTGAACATATCCCAAATGAGGAAGATAAACAAGTGCTGACACTCCCTGCTTTGGTTAAGAAGAAAGGAGCCGTTGCCCGTTATAAGGAGGATACACTAGAAATTAAAATCCCGAAAAGTGTTGATATGCAGTTTTCTGAAATTGACGTCCAAGATCACTGATAATGATTAGACGTCTTTTTATTTTAGCCAGGTAAGGCTAATCAGTGATTTAAGATTTTATCATAACAATAAAAGGGGGAATTTTTGCCCATTAAGAAGATAGTATCAACTCGTTGATATCCGTTTTTTTCAAAAAGTCGCTGCGCATTTGGATTTAGGCTATATGTGTCCGTTTTCATATAATAAACCCGATTATATATAGAAAGATTTTCGGCGTGACTGATCAATTGGCTGGCGATTCCAGCCCCGCGAATTTCCGAATCCACCACAAGCCTATGAAATACAAAGAATGGTTCATCCTTCCTTCGCCAATCCGCTTCTAGGTATTCTTCAGGCTGTATTTGGTCAACAGTAATAGCTCCAACAACTTCTCCATTAAGATCTGCTACATAAAGAGACCCTTCATTCAAGTCCTTTTCGAAATCCTTTGTCAGTGGATATTCCTCTGTCCACTGGTCACTATTTTCCGATTTCATAATCATTATGGAGATTTTAACCATTTCCATTATTCTCGGCAGATCCTGTTCCTTTGCCAGCCTGATGTTCACAAAGAGCACCTTCCTCTCATATATTCAGGCTTATTTTATCCGTTTTTATTCCGATACATGAAAAAATACTTAATATAAGTTTATATTGATAATATAAGTCCGTATCTTGCAGCGAACGTCGGTGCCTATTATTGATCTAATTCTTTCTTCGGGTCAACAATATTCAGACATCCACTTCTCTACGAGATGCACAGCCAGGTTTCCCGATAGTACGGAATCAAAACAGGCTGTCGAGAGTTCCTCGACAGCCTTTTAAGGCATAGCCTCTTCGCTTACTTAACCTGCAGTTGATAATCCCCTGTCTTAATGGCTGTTATGCTCTTCTGAGTCGCTGCCTTCCGGTTGTTCCATATCTTCCATTTCCGATTCAGGGCTGGTCTCTGGCTCACTTGGCTCTCCAACTACAAACTCGACTTTAGGCATATTGTGCATGTCTCTGGCAGTTACATGTGAGATGACATAATATGTCCCTTCCTCCTCAAAAGTTTTTTCGAGTTGATACACACCGTTTTCATTGTGTGGTACCTCCAGCTTCTCATGTTCCTCATCGTGGGCACGCCAAATCTCAAATTTCACATCTTCTGCATCTGTAACTTCTTCGTCACCATACGTAACTCTTGCCTTTATAACAATAGGTTCATTAATCTCACCTTTTTCAGGATTTACTGATACCTCAACATCGAGAAACTGCGGTTCTGCTTCTTCATTCGTGCAGCCCGTTAAGCTAAAAGCCAGGCCCATAACGGAAAACATCGTTAATAATACCTTTTTCATGACGATTCTCCTTCTAGCGCTAAAATAAACTTATCTCATTATGTATATTCAACTGCACCCTCAGCTAATCCTTCTTTACGCATGGCTACCTCTTTCAGGTCATTCGAAATTAATTCTAAGTCCCATGGGCTATCTGTTTCAATTATTAGCTTACCTCCAAAGATCGTAATTTTAAAGGGGATCTCATCTATCCCCTTAATAGATTCAATGGAGTACTCTTTAACCGACATTTCCCTTTGTTCCTCGTCTAGCCAACAGCCGTTCACCAACAAATCAAATACAAATTCAATCGATAGATTACTATCTTTCAGGGTCATCTCCAGCCTGGCAAAATAGGACATTAAGTATTCCTCCTTAGAGTTACTAATTGGGAAAACATAGCTTATCTCTATTCTATCGGAATAGTCAGTAAACTTGCAAGGAGAATAACGAAGAGATAAAGATAACAACATTTCTTCGTAGTATATAGGCTTTTTGAATACTCGCAAAAAATTATAGGCTACTCTTTTCGTAATTCCTTAAGGATATCTGCATGTAATTCTATTAACAGCAGCTTTGCCTTGTTTTCAACCCGAGATTCTAAAATTCTGCTTGTTGCTAGGTAGTACTTCTCGAATAAATTTTTACGGATGCGAGGATGCGAATTTTCGTCCTTCAATTCTCTTTCGACCGCTTCCTTTAAGACTGTTTCATCATCCAATATTGAAGATAGTTGTCTATTATTCCATATCATTTTATATTGGCTTAAGAGATAACTGTAATCCATAGCTTTTAATAACCTCCTGCATGTCTGCAAAATGCTTCTTCATCCGTATTTTACATACTTATTATTTTATTAGCAAAATATAAGGTAAACAGTAACGAAAGGATGATGTAAATGAATACCCCTTATCGATGTCCCAATTGTAAAACAAACAGAAGCAGATTTAATATAATCCGGCAACTCTCGCAATCCGTAAAGCTGGACCCGCAATCAGGGACCCTTTTGGAGGAATATACCAGTGAACAATTGGACCCTTTCCACATCCCATATAACGGCCCAGATATGAAGATTCAATGTGGAACCTGCGGCTTAATTGAAAATGAAAAAACTTTTGCCAAGCATGGAGAGCTACGGTAGAGGATCACAAAAAAGAAGCAAGAGCCTCGGCCTTGCTTCTTACTCTTTTAACTCGCTGCTTTCTTCGAGAGTGTGTAAATTGTTTTCTGACAAGAACTGGTTTGAATCGATTTTCCAGGCACCGTTTGGTGAGAAGCGGACTAGATGTACAGCGCCCTGATGCTTTATTCTTCCATGGTTTTTTAAATACCATTCTGTTTCGATTGGGACAGTAATTTGCAACGGGTGTTCATCATCTTCTAATGACAATATTTCCATTCTGCTTACTGTAACATTTTCCACTTGTGGAAAAATCTTCTCCCAGTCCATTTTTTGATGAGAAATAAGTGATACAATTTTTTGATCATGCTGTTTAATTCCTGCTATATAGGCATTTACAAGCTCATATGGATCACATTTACTAATGTATCGTTCAAGCTTGCCGGCGGCTTTTAAAATCATTAACTTATGGCTGATATCCATATTACTCGTACGGTGGGTTGTACTTCCATAAAAGTGAATACAGAAGTGTCCAGGAAAGTTATTTTTCAGCGCACCTGCGCCATGAGGCATTCCATGCATCGATGCTGCGACTTGTCTATCATTGGCAAGAACGATGATGGCTCTTCTTTTCCAGCTCCACTTTCCGTTATAAATTTCCTTCATTATTTTAGTATCCTTTGCAGTAAGCGGCTGTACGTCTGCATGGCGGCTCCCGGCTCTCCTTTGTACCTTAAACTTCCTTTTGGATTCAACATCAAGTACAGTGAAGGTGCTGTATCTTGGAACCAAGTCATTAACTTCTTCCCAATTAAGCATTTCGATAGGATGGCTTTTTGCATCAACTGTTAGCGCATTTGCTAGTACTAATATTAATAAAGCAATACATAGAAGCAGCCTTTTCATAATCATCATCTCATTTTCTATAAGAGTACATAAACAGAGTTTTTCCGAAGATAAAAAAACTATTCGCACAAATGAGAATAACCACATAGCCTTGTTTTATTTTAAAGTCGTTTTGTATATAAAAAAGAAGCCTAAAGTGCAAGGCTTCCCATTAATGATTTGCTTCATATTCTTTAGCTTTATCAATGGCAATAGGGATTGCTTTTCCATCCTCATAACCTTCCTCTTCAACCAGCGCATTGGCAATTTCAATGGCTTTATCTCGTACATCTGGCTTTAAGTTCTTCATAGAGTCTGGATAGTCATTATTTGTCCAGGGCATTACTAATCATCCTTTCATTCTTAGAGAGGGTTTGATTCCTTTACCCCGACGGCAACCCTATAAACCTTCATTCCCCTCTAGCTCACTTAACTCAGCCTGTATTTCGCTCCAGTCGGTACCTTGGCCAATGAATACCATGTTAAGGGGTAACCTCATATACTCCTTCATATAAAGCGGTGTTCCATAGGAATACTGAAATAAATCTGGATAGTCGGAATGAGAAAATTGAATATAGCCTTTAATCCGATAGATATTATCAGGAAGACTTCTTAAAAAATCCTCAAAGCCCTGCTGACTGACAGGCTTTTTAAATTGATGAACAAAAGTGCTTAGCCTTAGATCTCCTGACACATGGCTTTTTTGGCTTTGTTCTTTTTTGAACATAGTAATTCCCTTTATTTCTTTCATGGACACTTTGGAATAAGTTGTTAAAATAGTTCTGGCTTTAGGGTTTATATTTTGAATCTCCATGCTTATTTTTGCCTGTTCGGAATCAGATAGCTGATCTGCCTGATTAACGAGTAAAAGATCTGCATGCCTTACCTGTTCGGCTATCAGCAGCTGGAGCTGAGGATTCATAGTTCTCCTAGTTAACCATAAAGCACCATTCAAGGTGGTGATAATCCCCTTAATATTAAGCTGGAGTGCAAACAATGGAGACATTACTGCATCCATAACTTCTACAGGGTGAGCTGCTCCAGTAGTCTCAATATAAATGACATCAGGTGAATCTTCAATAAGGAGGGTCTGTAGCTGAGCCTCCAATTTGTCCTGAATTGTACAGCAGATACAGCCGTCAAGCAGTTCCTTTAATGGAACATCCTCTCCGACAACGCCTGAGTCAATTGAAATTTCCCCAAGCTCATTCATCATCACAGCTACTTTTCGCCCGGCCTCTTTCTCTGATTGGAGCAACTGTTTTAATAGTGTTGTTTTCCCGCTGCCTAAAAACCCTGACAATATATATAATTCGGTTTTATTCATTTGTTTTTCCTTCCTCATGCTGAAGTTCAAGATCTTCAGCTATCTCTGTCATCATTGATTTAAGTTTTATTTTAATCCCTTTGATGTCTTTTGTGAAATAACCTGTTTTATGGAACATCTCACTCTTACACTTCCAAATCGGAATGTATGCATGTGGGTAGTAACCATCATCATCTTCCGTTCCAATTTCAATGTAGGATTCATATCCATCATCAAAGAGCTGATCTTTTGCTGCAGTTTTCCCGCGAATAGAACGTGTTAAATCCACGATCAAACTAAGTTTTCCACGTAAAAATAAGGGTGAATACAGCTTGCGGACTTCAGTACAGTAATTCTCGCACATGTCTTCTACTATTATAATTTTTTCCTTTTGTTGTTCGTCAAGCATAGTAATCTGTTCCACACTATCACCTCTTTACTAGCCCTCAGCGTCCCTCAATGAGACATTCTAGCTGATTATGGCGTCCCTTACAAACCATATGAATGTTTGTTATACTATTTTAGACAAAGGGAGGCCAAACGATGCTAGAGTATACCGGTGAAAGAATAATACCTGAAAAAATGAAAATTACAAACGGCATGTTGCTTGAGCATCTCGCAAGATATTATTTCTCCCTCTACTATGCCAATGGGCGACTGCTTGATTTCGCCTGTGGAACTGGTTATGGTTCAAATATTATCGCCAAAGCTGCTAAGGATAAAATTACAGAAGTGGTGGCAGTTGATATTGATCCCCTAACGATCCAATATGCAAAACAGAATTATTACCATCCTAAAGTAACTTTCACGTTGGGAGATGTAACCAATTCTGAAATTGTAAAATCACTAGGCACCTTTGATGTTATTGTCAGCTTCGAGACAATTGAACATATAGAGGATGAAGTCCAGTTTCTTAATAATGTTTACAATTTACTGAAACCAGGCGGTACCTTAGTAATTTCTACCCCCTTTGGGGCAGGACGGGGAATGCAAACAAAGGAGCCCTTCCATGTCCATCAGTTAACAGAACAGGAGTTTTACAGTTTATTCAGCAGGTACAGTTCAACTGAAGTATTCTATCAAAGAAGCGTACTGATAGAGCCAAAGCGACCAGGAAAGCATTACCCAATTGGCATAGCTGTCTGCATAAAATAGGAATGCAAAGTCACAAAAAGAGGGTGTACCAAAAGTATAAACTTTTGGCACCCTCTTTTTTGTTAGACTGCTTGTAAAAATGGTTCGTTGATTTTTGTTCCAGGGCGCTTCGCTTTCCGCGGGGCTGGCGCTGAGCCTCCTCATCGCTTTGCTCTTGCGGGGTCTCACCTGTCCAGCTAAGCCCGCAGGACATTGATTGGGCATCCTCGAATTTGCCCACGCACGAAGGAAATGCGATAGCATTTTCGAGGAGTCTTCGCGCCTTCCACTCCAATCAACTCAGATTTTTATCATTGATTTTCATCGCAAAATAAAAACAAGAAAATTATAACACAAGCCAGTTAACCCTTCCAATGGACATCCAAGTTTTGATTCCGATTGATTTTGCCGTTGATCGGATCCCAATATCTTTCTTTCTCTTTATCCTGGTGGAGGCAGGCCTCCCTACCATCCTCAATGATGGTTAAAAGTCATTCTTTATTTTCATATGCCAACCGAATTTATTTCCTCTAGTATAAATCGTGAAAAATAGACGTCGAGCCAGTTTTTGGGCAGATTAAACACAATCACGCGCTTAAGAGATTGGGATTAAGGGGCCTCTCCAAAAATACCACGGATTGGGGTCTTGTTGCAATAACGTCCTCAAGTGGGCAGCCAATACGGAAATGAACACAAAAATTAGGATAAATGAGGGAAAGAATATCCCTCTATCTCTTATAAATTCATCAAGTTAAACCCAAAAACTGAATAAAAAATAAAAGAGGTAACTCTCAGGTCGAATTTATTCAACCTTTTGAGTCAGCCTCTTCTTATGTTGGGAACAGTAAGCCTCTTTACTAGGCACCGAAGTCAATAACTTCAAGAACTAGCTGTTTGGCCTTTCCTTAAGATCTTGCTTTTATTCCTTTTCCATTTCTTCCTTTAATACTTCAATTGCTTTTTCAATCTGCGGGTCATTATTCTGAATTTTTTCTCTAAGCTTGGTCATAAGCTGGATGGTCGTTTCGCCTGACAGGATTCCTGTTTGCTCAAGCTTTTCATCCTCTTGGAAATTCATGACCGCTTGCTCTGTCTTTTCATCAAAATATCCATCTTCTCGTCCTGGGTCGTAGCCAACAGCCTTTAACATCTGCTGTGCAGCTTTAACATGTTCAGACGCTGTGGAGATTTTAAGCTCTGTTTCAGGATTAATAAAGGGCAGCGCTGCATAAGCAGGAAGGGCTACTTCATAGTCAGGAGTGATTCCTTCTTTATGGACCCAATTACCGTTTGGTGTCAGCCACTTTTCAGTTGTGAATTTTATATTTGATCCATCACTAAAATCCTGGGCTCTTTGAACAGTTCCTTTACCGAAGGATTTCTCACCAACTAAAGGTACGCCTGCTGATTCATTAACGGCACCCGCAAGAATTTCTGAAGCACTGGCGCTTCCCTTATCAATAAGAACTACCAGAGGAAACTCGGCACTTCCTTCGTTGTTGGACGTGTATTCTTTTACATTTCCATCTCTGTCCTCTACCTTAAATAAAACTTTTCCGCTTGGGACAAACAAGCTTGAGATATTGACAGCCTGATCCAGCAAGCCGCCGGGATTTTGTCTAATATCAAGCACTAGTCCCTTCATTCCTTTTTCCTGTAGATCATTTAAGACATCAACCAGTTCTTTGCTGGTGTTTTGTGAAAAGTTTGTAATCTGAACCTTACCGATCCCATCTTCCCCTTCAATCATTTCACCGTATACGGTCTCTAAAGGAATCGTGTCTCGGGTAATTGTTACCTCTATAGGGTTTTCGATTCCTTGTCTTCTGATTGTGAGGTTTACCTTTGTCCCTTTTTCTCCACGGATAAGTGTTACAGCTTCAGATGAACTCATTCCTTGTAGACTTTGTCCATCTACTGACAAAACGACATCCTCAGGCTTCAATCCTGCCTTTTCGGCTGGGGATCCTTTAAGTGGACTGACAATGCCTATATATCCATCCTTTTCCTGAATCTCAGCTCCTATTCCTTCAAAAGAGGAAGAAATGCTTTCATGAAAATTCTGGGCATCATCTTGATTCATATAGTCTGAGTATGGGTCATCTAAAGAATCAAGCATTCCATTAATGGCACCATTAATTAACTGATCCTGGTCAACCTCTTCGAAATATGAATCTTGAAGAGTATCAAATGCCTGATAAAGCTTCTCGAATTCTTCTCTTTCCCTGATAATTTTGACAGCACTTTCTTCATCACCGAAAGCAAGAGCAAAGGTTGTAATCCCTGCTGTTATAAATACAAGAAAAAATAACAGCATCACAAAATGAAATTTTTTGATACGGAGAAATCCCTGGTTATTCTGCTTGCTCTCCGCCACTTCCTCATGGTCTGGACTGCTGCAATTTTTATTATCTTCTCCAGTTACCTTTTCCTCGTCCAACTCGTTCACCACTTTCATTCCCCAAACAGCAAGTTTTTAGAACTTCTACAAAACTAAAATAATAACTCAGTAAAACTCTTAATTTTTACAATAACATTTTTCCTAAAAAAAAAACAGAAAAATAAACAGACGCTCATGACTAGACTAAAAATAAGAAAAGACAGCTTCCGCTGCCTTTTCTCTAAATCATTAAGCTACATCGTAGCCTTGGTCTTCCACTGCCTCTTTTAATTGGCTTACATTTGCTTTTTCTGCATCATATTCGACTTCAGTTTTCCCATCCTTCAGATTAACTGTTACACTCGCGACACCATCCACACCCATCAGAGCGTTTTTTACAGCTTTCTCACAGTGTCCGCATGTCATTCCAGATACGTTTAAGATTGTTTTTTCCATTGTTTTCATCCTCTCCTCTTCTAAATTATTATTATAACTTCACTCTCTTCAAACGAAGGGAGTTGGTCACCACTGAAACGGAACTAAATGCCATTGCTGCCCCGGCCACCCAAGGAGCTAGGAGCCCAATTGCAGCGATAGGGATTCCTGCCGAATTATACGCGAGTGCCCAAAATAGGTTTTGGCGAATATTCTTCATTGTTTTCTTGCTTAGCTGAATTGCTTTAGGGAGTAACGTAAGCTCTCCCCCCAAGATCGTAATGTCTGCTGCCTCGATGGCAACGTCAGTACCAGTGCCTATGGCGATACCAATATCCGCCAAAGCAAGGGCAGGGGCGTCATTTATCCCATCACCTACCATAGCAACTACCCTGCCTTGGAGTTGAAGTTCTTTCACATGATTCGCTTTTTCCTCAGGGAGTACCTCTGCAATTACATGATCAATGCCAACCTGGGCTGCAATGGCCCTTGCTGTTCTTTCATTATCCCCAGTAAGCATGTAAACCGAGATTCCTTGTTCTTTTAATTGATCGATGGCCTCTTTGGCTGTTTCCTTTACTACATCAGCTACTGCAATAACTGCAGCCACCTTTCCATCTAAGGCAACAAACATAGCCGTTTTCCCTTGTGTCTCTAGCTCCTTGAGCCTAGCCTCATATTGGTCAAAAAGGACAGCTTCTTTATCCATCAGCTTACGGGTTCCTACTAATATCTTTTCCCCATTGATTTCTGCCTTAATCCCATGGCCTGGGATAGCTGAAAAATTGTCTGTTTTAACGGGGTTAATTCCTCTGCTGATCCCGTAATCAATTATTGCGTCAGCTAAAGGGTGTTCCGAAGATTTCTCTGCAGAAACAAGGTACTGTAAAACTTTAGTTTCATCACTAAAGAATTCAATATCTGTTACTGCTGGTTTTCCTTTTGTCACAGTCCCCGTTTTGTCTAAAACAATTGTATCTATCTTATGGGCCGTTTCAAGGTGTTCTCCGCCTTTAAAAAGAATTCCGCTTTCAGCACCTTTACCAGTCCCCACCATGATCGAAGTCGGGGTGGCAAGGCCAAGAGCACATGGACAGGCAATTACTAGAACAGCGATAGCCGTTTCCAGTGCAGCTGCAAAATCACCTGGTGTTATGAAAAGGTACCAGACTGAAAAGGTTAACAGAGCAATTGCTACAACAACCGGGACAAAATAGCCTGAAATAGTGTCTGCTACTCGCTGAATGGGTGCTTTGCTGCCTTGAGCCTCCTCTACTACTTTGATAATCCCGGCAAGGGCAGTATCACTTCCAACTTTCACAGCTTTTATGGTCATTGTTCCATTTTTATTGATCGTTGCGCCAATAACTTTGTCACCAGCTCCCTTTTCAACGGGAATCGACTCGCCAGTGATCATCGCTTCGTCAACTGAAGAGTGTCCGGAAATAACAAGCCCGTCAACCGGGATTTTTTCACCTGGCTTTACGATAATCAGATCTTCTACCCTTACCTGTTCAAGTGGAATCTTTATTTCCTGCCCATCCCTTATAACAGTTGCTTCCTTAGCCTGCAGGCCTAGCAGCTTCGAAATTGCTAATGTTGTTCTGCCCTTGGCCAATGCTTCGAACAGCTTACCAACAAGAATAAGCGTGATTAGGATTGCACTTGTTTCAAAATAAAGGTGTGGATGGTAATGAGGGTTTCCCAAGGTCCTTAACGATTCAGCCAGACTGTAAAAATAAGCCGCAGATGTACCAAGAGCAATCAAAACATCCATATTGGCACTTTTATTCCTTAAGGCATTGTAGGCACCAATGTAGAACGGCCCACCGACATAAAACTGAACTGGGGTAGCTAGCAGAAGCTGAAACCAAGGGTTCATTAACAATTCTGGTACCGGAATTCCTAAATCCCACGGAGTATGACCAACCATCGTATATAAAAGTGGCAGAGATAATAAGATTGAAATCCAAAGCTTTCGTTTGCGGCTTTTAATCTCCTCTTCTTTATATTCCTCTTTTGCTCCCCGATGAGTCTTTCCTTTAGCATCATAACCAAGCTTTTGAATTCGCTCGATAATTTGATCTGCGGATATAATAGAAGGATTATATTCTAGTGACGCCGATTCTGTTGCAAGGTTCACGTTAGCAGATGTAATACCCTCGGTTTTATTTAAGACCTTTTCGATCCTCGTCGAACATGCTGCACATGTCATGCCAAATACATCGAGTTCGGTCTTCTCTAGCCTTACTCCATATCCTAGTTTCTCGACTTTCTCCTGTATCTGTTCTGACGTTACCTTTGCTGGGTCAAAATCAATCGTAGCACTTTCCATCACAAGATTTACATTAGCTTCTACCCCATCCATCTTGTTTAATACTTTTTCAATCCTAGTTGAACATGCAGCACATGTCATGCCAGTAATTCCAATCTTTAAATGTTCTGATGAATCAGGCATGTTAGCTTTTAAAGGTTCTGCCATTTCAACCACCCCTTATCACTTAAGTCCTTGTAAATTGGTCTACAACCTTCATTAGTTCCTTGATAGCTTCATCTCCGCTTCCTGATTTTATTGCACCAGAAACACAGTGTGTTGTATGGCGCTCTAGAAGATTCATTCCCACCTTTTTAAGCGCATTATTTACGGCCGTTACCTGTATAAGTACATCTACACAATAGCGGTCTTCCTCAACCATCTTTTGAATTCCTCTGACTTGCCCTTCTATCCTTTTTAAGCGTTTAATTAACTGCTCCTTCTCTAGATCCGTTCGAGGAACCATACTTGGATGGTTGGATAATCCCATTTCGTCTTCATTACCCATTCAGCTCACCTCTTTATTGATTCTTATAGTATTACTATACCCCCGTATAGTATAAAAATCAATATATAAAGCTTAATTGATTTTCGACAACCTTCTACCTTATTCTACTCGTATTTTTTAAAAATACATTGATAAATATCACAAGTACTTAAAATATTGAATGGCGTCATGATATTGCTCTTCCCAAAAAATATGGTCTTTTAAAACGTTTTTCTTAAAGAATCCACTGTTTTCCAAAACTTTCAACGAGGCATAGTTACTAAGAATCGCCTGAGCTGATAAGCCTGTAAGCCCTAGATTCCGGGCAACAGGAATCAATAAATCAACAGCTCTTGAAGCATACCTATTACCCGTATGTACTTCTCCAACTCGATATCCGATTTCTCCATGACCTATTTCGCGATCAATATTAAATAAATTAATGCGGCCAAGGATTTCTTCTTTTTGATTGAGAATTAAATACATATAATATTCATCGCTCCTTCTTAGCATATACATATCATCCAGGGACTTTTTAACACCCTCAATAGAATAATATTTACTATTCCGAGGAGGAACATATTTTTCGAAATATGTACGATTATCAACTTCAAACTTCAGTAATGCCATACAATCAGCAAAATCAACTTCTTTGATTTTAATCACTATTATACCCCCACCATGTTAGGAATAATTTTATTATAACCATCTTCCTGAAAGACGGACAGCCGTTTCACTCAGGTCAAATTAACGGAAGCGCCTTGGCGGCGAGGAAAAAGTGAAAAGTCCATAAATGCTCAAAGTGAAGTAGTAAAGTGACCCGAGTCACTAAGAGGCAAAGTATAAAAAAACAGCCCGGCTAGCATCAGGGCTGTTATTAAACTTCTTCAACTATATTGAAATATTCCTCTAGGGTCCAATTGTTCTCATAAATATCTGTGGCCGCTTCTTTTCCAACGTAGCGAAAATGCCATGGTTCATATTTGTAGCCCGTTACCTCTTCTTTACCCTTAGGATAGCGAAGGATGTACCCGAAGCGATGGGCATTTTCAGCAAGCCACATTCCTTCAGCTGTTGTCCCAAACTGTTCTGTCAGGCCAAAGCCAGCGCTGCGGCTTGAAATATCCATAGCCAGTCCGGTCTGGTGTTCACTGTTTCCTGGAAACGCTACAGCTTGTACAGCCTTTTCTTCTCCAGAGCGCTTTACCTCGGCAATAAACACCTGGTTTTGGCGGCTAAACGAACGATAACCAGAAACGGCAAACAGTTCCATTCCATCTTTATTTGCAGCAGCAAACATTTGTTCAAGTGCGTCTGCAGCTTCTTTTCTCAATAGGCTTTTTTGAACCTTTTGATCACCAAACGAGAAAGCAACATCTGCCCTGACAAGGTCTTCCGGAATATATTCTTCAGGAAGCCCAAATAATTTGTTGACCAGTGCCAGTTCGTTGGCCGGGTTTTGGATGATATTTTTACCGCTCACTTGTTTAATCTCATTAAAGTATACAGATTTTAGAGTATGCTCATTCTGCTTTTCTGTATCTTGATTTTGACCGCTTTCTTTTGTTTGATCTGACAATGGATTGGAGTCCCCCGATGTTTCTTCATGGTTTGTTGTTTCCTCTGTTTGATTACTATCTTTGTCTGATAGGAAAGGGACTTTTTCTGTTAGCGAACGAATATCCGCTTCGCTGCAGCCAGTTAGCAAAAAGAGCAGCATAAATGTAAAAATCAATTTCTTCATTGTATCACCTGTCATGTTCTAATTTGATTCATCCCTTTATTTTACCACTCTAGATTTCTTTGTCTAATGGCCTTTTCTTCCAATCTCTTCCCTATTAAAGAAAAAACTCCTCCCTTTTGGGAAAGAGCTTTGGTTTTTAATCAATAATGTGCCGGCTAATAACTTCGCCAAAGAAGCGATTACTCCTTAACAACTGCTTCCAAAGCAACCTCAATCATGTCGTTAAAGGTTGTTTGCCGTTCTTCCGAAGTGGTTTCTTCACCAGTTAAAATATGGTCGCTTACAGTTAATATCGATAAAGCTTCCCGATCAAACTTGGCAGCCAATGTGTAAAGAGCAGCTGTTTCCATTTCAACCGCAAGTATCTGGTGCTGAGCCCATTTTTCCAGCTCTGAATTATCGTTATAAAACATATCAGCTGTGAACACATTGCCAGCCTTAAGGTTAAGACCTTTTTCAACACCAGAATTATACGCTTTAAGGAGAAGATCAAAATTTGCTGTAGGTGCAAAATCAACTCCGCCAAATGTGAGACGGTTCATCTGTGAATCAGTGGAAGCACTCATAGCAAGAATAACGTCTCTTACCTTAACATCTTTTTGAATCGCACCGCATGTTCCAACTCTTACAAGCGTCTGAACATTGTAATCCTTCATAAGTTCATTTATATAAATTGAAATGGACGGCACGCCCATTCCTGTACCCTGAACAGAAATTCTCTTTCCCTTATATGTTCCTGTATAACCGAACATATTTCGAACTTCATTATAGATCTGGGCACCCTCTAAAAAAGTCTCAGCAATATATTTTGCCCGTAATGGATCCCCTGGCAGCAACACTGTTTCAGCAATTTCATTTTCTTTCGCACCAATATGTATACTCATAATTGGAACCTCCATTCTTTCTGTTTCAACTACCTAAAAACTATACCATAATCAGGCCGAACTGGAAAATCTTCCGTTTAACTTACGTTATATTTTACATAATAAAGGTTAACCTAAAACTAGCTTTACCATTAAAAATAAAATTCATGCTGTTTTAACCGAATGAGATACAAAGGGGGAACTGCAAGTGGGAAAAAAACATCGGAATCGAGTAAACCAGCCTAAGAAGAATAACCATATTCCAACTGAGGATATTATAGCTGAACATGAAGCACATGCAAAAGAAAACTCAGCCAGAAAGAGAAAGAATAGTCCTGGAAGCCATTTAACGTAAAGGTACGCCTTCTATAAAAGCTTAAGTGGTTCCTAATTAATATTAATAACCATTAAAAAAAGTAAAAAACGATAAAGCAGCTGCTTCATCGTTTTTTACTTTAATTAAGAGTATTTTTTTATAACAGATTCGAGTTTTTGTTTCATTACAGGTATATCTGAAGTATCGACAGTCAGCCTCACATTGGTCTCATCCGTTTCAAGGGCTTCAGAAAGGAACCCACCAAGCCCTCGGGCTTTTCTGTCAACCTGTAGGAACAGCTCGATATGGTCCTTATCAGAAGCGGAAAAAACCAGCTCCAACTCATCAAGTTTACCTCGAAAAGCCCCAGCGTAAGGGACAAATTCAAACTCCTGAATGGTTGGCAAGCGCCTCCGCATTCCTCGCTTTGCCTCTTTGCAATCAGCTTCTCTTAATCTGAAACCAATTCCTTCTAAAGCCGTGAATACTGCAGACATCAGCTGGTTAGGAATTACCCTAATATAATCTTTATCAGTTGGATCTATAGCATTTTTAATATCCAATCCTGTTGTTACCCATATTTTAGTCCTCCCCAAGGTTAAAGGAGCATCCAGCGGTAACGTAAAGGAAAAAGGAATACTCTTGATTTCTTGAGGTTTAATTGTAAAAAGTTCGGTTATCCGAAATCGGTCTAGAACAACCGTTGACGTATATTTCTTGTCGTCCTGTTCTTTTATGTAAGATGTATACAAGGATAAATAGATTCCGTCTATTTCCTGTTCAGTTTTACCCCCTCGCACTTCAATCAGCCCTTCTATCTCTTCCCCCGGAACGAAAACATCTTTTTCAAGTTTTGTGTCCACCTGGGCTGAGCCAATTCCAACACTAGCAAAAACCTTATTGAATATAGACATTTCTCAATCACACTCCATTTTTATTTTATGAAAAACCGGCAATTCTTATATTTAAGGCTCCTAGACGTTTTTGTAAATTTATAGATATTTCCCAAACCCCTGTTCTGACATGAATTTTAACCTATACATATATTATAGAAGGGAAGCAAAGGATTGTTGGGTACTTATGAAATTCCCTTCTTTGATATATACGCTGATTGATACCTAATAGATTCAAAAATCCGGAGGGATTCCATTGTTTTTTAAAAAAATTTTAGAACGGATTTTTTCACATACCATATATCAGCCAGCCAACTTAATAAAAGAGCGTGAAATTTTGTCTGATACCGAATTTAATTCATTCCTTGCATGCTTAAAAGAACAGGTGCAGCAACAAACAGGCATGATTGTCCACACGGGAAATGAACAAAGAATAGTAGCGGAAATTAGAAAAAAAACAGCTGAAATGAATGTTAATAATGTTACGAGGACAAGAGCCTATTTAAGCTATTACAAAAGGAATCCTGAAGTGCATTGGGCGTTCCTTGCTCACATGGTTTCCAGGAATGGCGGATACTACATGACCGATTTGAAAAGTGAATATTTGGACCATCTTTTGCACACTGATGAAGGAGACAGCTATTTTCACTTCTTAGAACGATGCAATGCTTATATTTTTAATGATGCATACCCTCAGCTGCTGTTATATGAATACAGCAAAAAAAGAAAAACCCCTCTTTTTGAGCTACTGAGGAGTTTCCATGTTTCTGTATTTATGAGACCCGTTTGGGAGATGTTTTTTAAAAATAAAAACTCTAGCTTTATTACAGCAGCCATGATCATTAATGAACAAAAAATGCTTGAAACACGAGTCATAAAAGGGCTCTACAAATCAGCAACACTTACGTCCGATCTACTATTTAAAATACAGGAATCCCTTGGATTTACAGCTATTTACTTTCCGGAGAGTAACCGTAAAAACAAACCATTGCGTTTAAAAGGAGTCTCCGTAACCAACTTTTCAGATGTTGATTATCGTATTCGAACCGGAAAAAAGCTTTATCAACTCTTGTTCTTTAGTAAAAAAGAAAATCCGCTCAGCCTCTCTTTTGCCTCTAAGCAGGAGCATACCGGATCAAGGGCTGATTATTGGGGCTGGCTGTTTACTAACCGAAAAAAAAAATCAGCAAAGAAACTTTTCAGTCCTGCACTGATTGATGCTTGGAAAAACCAGCAGCATTTCTTTATTCAAAAGCGCGATTGGTATCATAACCCGCAAGCAGCTGACCATCTCCGTACTCTAGATGAAGTTTTTAATCGGGACATGACAGACCATGCTCTAGGTCAAATCGCAGCTCTCACAACTCTTGATCACCTTTCTGAAAAAATCTCCTCTAATATATCCAGCATGTAACATAACGCTATATAAGGTAATATTGAAACAAGTCGTCAAAATCGCTCGCTTTCCTAAGGACAAACCAACGGGCATGTAAACAGCTTTGCCTCATAAAAACTTGGAAGGCACATTCTTTTTCGGAGATGTCCTGCAGGTTTGTCGCCTGTTAGGATTAAGATTTACAATGTCAACGGAAAAAGACGAGTCCATGGACCCGTCTTTTTATTTAATATTTAATTAATTCTTCGGTTAGCCTTCCTCTGAATCTTCGTCTATAATGCATTTTTCAATTAAATATTCAAACATGATATCGGCTATTTCTTCAAGTTCTTCCTCTGTGGGAACGTATCCCCTTTTTGTAAGCTCATGAAAGAAAAACTCGGCTATTTCTTCCGTGTCAATAAAAACTTCGATCTCTTTCACAGCATCGCCCCCTTTGTACAAAATGTATGAGGCGAGTGAGCCTTTCATGCAAAGGTTTATATAAAACTGCCAATCCATATTTTATCTTTTGGAAATGTAGTCATTTTATGATGGGACAAGCATATCTTTAACTAAATAATCTTTAGAACGGATGTGTGATTTCATGGTACAGTCATGGATAGAGGAAATTAAGAAAGATGTTAACAGTGATGACAGTAAAGTCATTCATGCTTTTGGAGAGGTGACAGACATGATTTTCAAGGTGCTATTGTTTCTCGGTATTCCTTTTATGTTTTATGTTCTGAATCAATTCATTCAGCTCATTTAACCACGGCTTTTGCCATTGCCATCATTATTGTTGATAGTAGCCAACTTCCGGAGGACAACTCTCATTACATGTTCATATTCAACATCATGGAACATTTTATAGAGTATTTGATAATCATTGTAGATATCGAGCAATCCATCAACAAGGGTTTTTTTATATTTCTTCTTTGATAACTCCGCCATTTCTGCTTTCCGAAAGGGCTGGATAGCCTTTTCAAGTTCAATAGGTTTATTGTCTTTATTCCCTGCAAATAAAAGCCCCATTTTCTTGATCACGGTATCCGCACTTTCTGCATCGGCCAACAGGGTTAATTCCTCCTCGCCGGCTTCAAGCCATTCTCCGTCATTGACCCTTGATAGCTCATAAATGACATCCTCCCAGGCATCCTCTTTGTAGCGCCAAATCTCTGTTCGGAAGCCTACAACCTTGAATAAATCTGAATTATACCCCTTAACCTGGACAAGATCACCAAAAAAGTATTTATACTCAATATCAATATGTTCCTTTTCAATCTGTTCCTTTTCAATGAGCCTTCCCTCATACTCAGGCAGACTTTGAAGGCTCGCTTCCAAATACAAACCTTCGCTTTTATTAATCTCATACACATAAAGTCCGTCCAGCCACTTTACATCTGTAATTTTCCCTACCGTTCCATACATGGAAATCACGACTGTATCACCGATTTTGAATTTTGGTGTTTTTTTACTATCCATTTCCTCCATCCTCTCAATGATTGGTCGTGGGTCGTGAAGATTAATTACCACATTATATGCTCAGCCTAAAAAAATCGTCATAACAAATATCCCTAATTTGAAGTTTTAAATAGGTTTTTAAAATTTCTTAGCCTACTAACACAAATAAGGGCTTGAGCCAGTTAGCGCTCAAACCCTAATAATTTTTATTAATTAATTTTCTAAGGAACCATCATTACCCTTCAGAAATTAGATAAAGCTCCCATGCATCATCGAAAATTGCCATACTTTCTGGATAGTGAACGTTCAATTCAAGATAGGAGCTTAGCTCGTGATAGTCCTCCGAATTTTTTGGGAAGCTATGGTCCTCGTATGCCGAATTTGCAAAGCGGCTAATATCATCCTTTGGTTCTGGATGACGGTATTTCAACAAAAAATGATAAAAGCTTTTCATCATATATTAACGCCTGCCTGTTTTAATATTTTGTGGAATTGTTGAAAGCTGGTTACTAACGTTTACTATAACGGATTGTTTAGACAACGTCCATCTGTAAATCAGCTCCAAATTTACTATTCCAGCCTAAAAAGCCCGGTAACCAGGGCTGTTTAATAGTTATCTGATCATAGTATCTTTGTACTGTGCAATAAATTGAATTTCTATGGTTGGTTTATTCTTTTTCTACATAAAACAATCTATTCGTTTAACTTGCACGATAATTATTCTTCTAAAATAGGGGTTATAATATCAATACGATTAGTCCATATACCACCTGTATAATTTTTAGGAAGGCGTTCTAAATCCTGCTTTTTATCAAAATCTTCTGACCATCCCCCATCAACCGCAACGAGAATTACTCTTGTATTAGCATCATCCATTCTGACTAGAAATTTGCTTGAAAATCCCCATAAATATGGAGCGAATTTTTCTGGAATATGCAATTTTGTGTTTCCGCATGCTGACGGTATATATCCTGTCCAACCAACTGCTATGTATGAAAGCAACTTTTCATCGTATCCTTAGACATGACACGAAGTTCAGGTAGTTTTTCTTTCAGAGAAGCAATCGGCTTGTCCCCACCATAAACAGAAAGGTTTTTTAACCGACTATCTGGAACCTTTGTGAGATAGTTGGACAAATGCTCCCCTTCATTTGGGTCGTTACCCTTGCATTGTATGGTCCCTTATTACTCCTTCTCCATCTGTTCTACACTCTAGTATCCAATCGTGAAAAACATCAAACTCTACAATATCTGCTCCTGCCTCAAAAGCAGCTTCCATTGAAGATATTGAGTTTTCTAAAAATGGATGGTCAGGTTCGTAAATTCTCTCTGCTGTGCATGTTTCAGCTGTAATTCCTTCCATAATGAAAGTCTGTGCCATTCCGCGATGAGCCAGCAATAAAGGTTCTCTGTTACTATTTTTCGTAAATAACACTGTGTTATTCAGGTACATAAAAGCCAATAAAATAAATATAAAAATAAAAACCCTTTTAATTTTCGTTTTAACTTCTTCATATTGCTCCTCCAGATGCTACATTTAACAGCTTGCTTCAATAGACTTGCATAGAAAAACAACTTTTTAATTATCTTTTTATTGCATTGCTCTGCCTCGTTATTCGATGAAAGAGAATTTTTAACGATCCTACACAAATTGTTAAAAGCGATAGCCCTGTTAAATCCCTTTTAAAACTTTAATAATGAAGATAAATCAAAACTACGTGACTTGTATTAAAAGCTGCATAATATCATTCTAAAGTGTTATACGTTTTGAAGGATACCCCTTTCAATACATAAACAGCGCCTTTTTAATTAAAAATTATAGGAAATAAAAATGTAACAAAAGCTGCCCAAAGTCCGTAGACCGGCAAATACTTAGTAATGGCATCTTGAATATCTGAAGGCCCTGATTTGTTTTGTAGATAACGCATATATGAGAGCATAATCCAAATTAGATTTGCCCAGATAAGTATGTTTACTCCTAAAACAGCAAGTCTATTAGGCGTAATCCCAAAAGTAGAAAGTCTGAAAACAATGGCTGACAAAGCTACACTATCAATGATAAGTGCAAGAGCAATTAAGGCAAAATTTATATAATGAGAAATGTTCTTTTTCTCGTCAGATTCACTTTCAGTAATGGAAAATATGGTAATTGCCAATATACCAAGGAGTATTCCATTGAAGGCTATCAAAAAGTTTCGATCCAAGAATGGATTTTTTCCGACCCATATCACCGTTATAAGATAGACCAACAATGTGATCAGGACAAGGGGACTAAAAATCTTAGCTATATATGGTGTAATATTTTTAGCAAGTTTAAGATTCATTGATACAAGATATGCAGCCACAATAGCGAGAGCGGAAGCACCAAATAAAACTACATTACTAAAATAAAAGTCCTCTATATCCAAGCCAATAAAGCTAAATAACTGCATGGTTAGTGCCGCCAGAACCATTCCGCTAACTGCCATGCTGGCGTAGAGAATACAATATTCCAAATTAAATTTAATATAGGCTAATCTTGTACTACCTTTTGAATATTCATTTCCTGTAAATGCTAACCCTACCAATACCCATAGGAATACGGGAAAGTGTAAATAAACAAGGATAATACTGTCTTTATAATTTAACGGAAGCAAATTAAGATAAAATCCTGAAATTAGGAACAACGCTGCAAGGGAATAAATAATACTCTTTCTTGGAGTATTATTGTAAACAAAATAGGCCGTAATAAAGGGAATTATACCAAAAGCCAGGTTAATTGGAGCAATTGCTTCCTGTTCAACAAAATGGAAGATAATCCTGGTGCATATCCCGGCCAAAATGGCCAACATGCCCATGAATATGAAACCTCTTTGAAGCAAGGGAGATTTTTCTGTTTTGGTCGCCTCCTTGAAATACAGCCTTTCATACCAAACACCAAGAACCTGAGAATCAGGATTTTGTTCCCATGCGTGTGAAAATGACCTTTTAAAAGCTTTGGGGTCTTTTCTATACATTCTCTCAAGTTCATGAGAGTTAGCCATATTTTTAATAATCAAATTGTTAATGTCCATAGTTTTACCTCCCTTAATAACTGTATAGTAAGTTCCCTCTATATTGATTAACTGTCTTCATCAATTTTGTATTCTAAAATATCTCCCGGCTGACATTCTAAAGCCTTACAAATTGCCTCTAAAGTAGAGAATCGAATTGCTTTTGCCTTTCCATTTTTTAATATAGAAAGGTTCGCCATTGTTATCCCAACCTTCTCCGAAAGTACTGTTACGCTCATTTTCCTTTTCGCAAGCATTACGTCAATATTAATTATAATTGCCATTGTTTACACCTCACACTGTTAAATCATTTTCTGATTTAATATCTATTGCTTCTTGTAAAAGTTTTTGGAGAACAGCAGCAAAGACTGCGATAACCATCGAAGCAAAAGGAACAGCCATTCCGACAAAGATAACTCCTGGTGCATTGTCTATTTCCGCAAAGATATAGTAAAGCGGTAAAACTAACACATGTAGAATGCTGATTGTGATTGCACAGAATTTAATTTTCTTTAAAGCTTTTACAGATAAATTAGAGAAAGATTTATTTTTATCAATATAGCGTAAGAGTTTGAAGGCCTGATACAAGGCAAAGTAAAAAGGTATCGCCGAACCATCAAAAACGATGAGAACGAAATATTTTATAAAAGAAAACTCTGGAAGCAGTTTTGCTGAAAGATCTGCCAGGTCAGGCACCAAAAAGATGCACAGACCGAGAACCGGGACTCCTAAAAGAATAACTGCTATTTTTAAAAACAACGTTGTAACTTTTTCCATATAAGCACCTCACTTATTTATTTGATTTTAATATATAATTTATTGTTTTACAATAAATATTTATTAATTATTATAAAATTTTTATTATTAGGCTTTGTTTCTACTCAAATAAAAAGCATTCTTTATTTAAAGATATGCTCTATACTTTAAACTTTTAAAATTATCGCTTATACATCAGATTAGAAAGGATTAAGTGATTAAATAAAGTAGGGCTTAAGCTAAGAATCACCATAAAAATCCTCGTTCAAGTAAACTCCCTTTATAAAGCAAATTATTTCACATTAAACACACAGACATGATAAAAGACACCCATTTCTGAGTGCCTATTATTAATGGGGGTATTTTTAAGAAGAAAAATCAAAATAATTCCTCTTCAACAACCTGGGTAATTCCATTAGTTCCTTAAATCCTACCGAACTACTAATCTTCTTCGTATCCACCAAAAACAACTGATCCTCAATTTCTTTAATTATATCTTCATTCTGGTACACCATCTCACATTCCCCGCAATCAACAGCTGGTGTCATCGTAATTTCTATAGCCCTTGACCCATCAGGCAGTTCCCAATAAACTGTGTTTTCTCCGTTACTAGCTTTGCCTCCACACCACTCGCATGAAATATCCATAGGATTCACCTACTCATCACCCCCTGGTACTTTTTCCTGATCACCAGATTCGGTCATTTTTTGCTGCTGGGAAATAAATTTCTTTTCCTTCAGCTCATCACGTTTTTCACGTTTATCCTTAAGTGAAGAGTAATTTGGGTCTTCCTGGTAACTTTGTCTTCTATCCAATCGTTGCAGATCTTTCGGTACCAAGTTGAATTTGCTGTCATTCATAACAGCCGCAATTCCCACGTTCGACTTTTTCTTTTCGTAGTCAGGGTAAATATTGCTGAAATAATCATCAGCCTGCCCGGCCACATAATTTTCGGGCTCCGGATAAGAGGTAATCACCCCTTCAAAGTTTCTTAAAACCACCTTTTCAGGACTTTGTGATATCAGGTAATTTGGCTGCAATGCGATTTTCCCTCCGCCGCCTGGTGCATCGACGACGAACGTTGGGACTGCGTTTTTTAAATGATGTATAAAAAGGAAATAAAAAAGGAGAGTTATTTAACTCCCCCATACCTCACATATTGCGATATTATGCATTCTGCCCATACTTTGTAGTTCGGCTTGTTAACCTCGATAACAGTTCCTTTTGGTCGTCGCTTCTCTGCTTGTGGCTTCGCTTGCTCTTGCTGTTTACTCATAACGCAGCCCCCTCGCAAACCTACCCTTTTTACAGCGTATGAGCTTGTGAATTAGTCCAATTACTTTTAACCTCATCTTTTCGCCTTCTTTCTTTGTTTGAAAAGATAGGCGCAGCCCTTATCGATTCTTGGTACTTGTGGGCAAAAAAAAGAGAGCAGCTTTCGCCGCCCTAATCTTCGTTGACTCGTCCTCGTTAGTACATGCTCACTTTTTTAATAAAGTCGCTTTTTGTTGTCATATACGCATATGGATTGTTAGCAAAGCGTGCTAAGTCCCTGCTTATTTCGCCTAGAGCGCTAACTAAAACGGAAGAAACTAAGTTAGCAGCTAGCATACTGTTAGCCATTTCTAAGGCTTTCTTAGCTTCTTCCGCGTCCTTAGGCTGCGCTTTTTTAACTAACTCTTTGTATAAAGATCCTAGTTGCCTTTTAGCTTGTATGCGGTCTTCCCCGGTCGCATTAGCTATCACTTCATTAGAAAGAGTTAGTAAGCTCTCAGTTGCTTGCTTTACTAGTGCAGGTTCTTCTTCGTCTGTTAGTCCTTGTAAAGCCTCTAGTGCGCTTTTATAACTAGACGCAAACATAACATTGGCTTTTATTTGTTGCAGTTTATCCTTAAATAGCTGCTGATGTATGTCATTTACTTTTGGAAGAGGCTGGGTGAGTACTTTCTCGGCTGCATTACGTGCGTTTATTACCTCTTGGTCTTGCGTTTTTTGCATTTCATAGAGAGCCTTCATAGTCTCTACTTCGAATTTATCCCGCAGCTTTAACAGCTGGAATTGCTTACCTTCTTCGCTTAGCATTCGGTCAGCGTTTACTTTGCCGCGGTGCTCTTGGTAAGGCACGATATGGAACTGACGTATAACTGCTGATACATTATCTCTAACCTGCTGCGCTTTCTCCAAGTTATCTCTTATAGTCTCGATAGTCATAAATAACTTAGCCCCCTGTAATAGATTTAAATTAATAAGATCTATCTAGCAGCCTTCACCGCTTGTTAGCAACGGTGCTAGCTCGAATAGATTTAATCGGTCTCTAATAATAATTGCTATACATATAATGTTACATTCTTATAGGTTTGCCTGTTCACGTAGCTTCTTTTTTAGTCGTGCGTGTCTACGGCTGTTCTCGCTTTCGGCAAGTAGCTCGTTAATTTCGATCAAATCTTCTTCGTCATAGCAAAGTACTTCCTGTATATGGCGTATTGTCTTAGGCAGCGGCTTTTGTCTTCCAGTCTCTATACGCCATACTGTAATTAAGGTAAGGTCTAGTGCGTATGCCATTTCGTTCTGGCTGAGGTTTAATGCTTGGCGGATATATTGAAGTTGTTTTCCGATCATGCTGTTGCCCCTTTCGTCTTTTACGTTTGTAGTAGTCACTCATTTATCGTGTTAACAAAATAAAAAAGGAGCTAGTAAAAAACTAGCCCCTAGGCGGAATAGGACGAATGAATGGGAAGTGTTAGGTACTTCCCTACTATTAGGTACGCATATAGTGTGATTATTTGCGGTATATTTTACGATTATTTGCTCTTTTACGCATACTTTTTATTAGGTATAGCGGACTTAATATCCAGCTGTGCGACCTGTCGTTACGGCAGCGTTGTCCTGTACTCTACTCTGGCCTTTATCGCTTCTATCGTTCTTATTATATCTCTTTCTATTGTATAGGCATGCGTTTTTGTTTTTATATGCCTTTTCTTTTTTTAAAAACTTTAGGATAATACGCATGTATTAGCCTAGTAGCTTTAGCTACTGGATATTTAGTTAACACTAAATATCGTTAATAATTTTAGTTTAATAAATGTCGTTAAATAATTATAGTTTACGTGTAGAAGATACAAGTACCGGCACCTAGTTTTACTGTAAGAAGTACCCTAAAACACCTTCTTGATCTTAACTTTTCACTTCCCCCGCATAACGAATTTACACTACTTGCTTTTTGCTTCTGCCGCCCATAACCGGAACAAGTCGTCATTAACTTTTTTCCTTGTAGCATTCTCCCTTTTTTCGAAGTTTTCCGCAGCAATTGGGTATTTTGCGAAGAATTCTTCTTGCGTAAGAGGTACGAGCGGCTTATAGAAGTTTACTTTGCCCCTTGAGCTCTCAAATACGTCGATTAGCCCTACTTTCTTAAGTACCTTTAAATGCTCGCCTACTGTCTTCTCGCTTTTTCCGTAGTCCTTGGCAAGTTGGTAGATACTTGGAAACGCATAACCCTTTTCGACGTTGTAATAATCCACGATAAGTCCATAAAGAAAGCTCATTTCCGCCTTATAGTTATTCATATACACATAGTGGCGAAGGTTCGATGGCAGCGGTATAAACTTTTCTCCGTTCTCTTGCAGCCTGGATTTATTAAATACTTTTCTCATTTACTTTGCGCTCCTTTATCCTTGTTATTGTTCGGCAATAAAGTTCTACCGTCCAATAACTAGGCGCAGCTTTTATGAATGTTTGGTAATATACACAAAAAAAGTGGTATCCAAAAAATACCACAAAGATTTCTTTTATATGTTGTTTTTGTTTGTAATTGTATTGAAATGTTGTTAGCTGAAACAATAATCATTCCATCGTTTCGCAATATCGTCCCAATGAAATTCTTGGATGCTTCCTCTGAGTCTTAGTGACATGATTTTTTCATTTGCGTATTCTGAGTTTATAATAAATTCGGCTTTCCCCTTAGCATATCCAGGTCTATACCTGGTATATAATATTTCCAGAATATACACAGAATCTCCATCACATAAATACTCGCTGAATTCATAATCATAATTCCAATTAACGTCCGTAAATACATTTTCGTCTTTTTCTGTAGGAGTAAGCCATTTTCTTAAGGGCTTAGGACGAGAATTTAATATTATCGCTTTAGGCTCACTAACAAATTCTTTAAAATAACCACCATTCACTGTCAGGACAAATTTATCATCACTTTCAAAGACTTTCAATTTGACACCCCCAATATTACTCTCCAGTGATTAGTTTAAAGTAAAATTCATTAAAATTACTGTATTAATGTGTCCAATCTTCTACAAATACTTATGTGTAGAACTCCAAATCAATAGTAATTAACGGGCTTTAAGACAAGTTTTTCTTCCATTTATACCATTCTGTGATCCAAAAGATGGTTGCCGAAATAACCATAGCTGTTAGTATTGACGAACCAATACCATAAAAGGTTGTCATCTCATTGTCTATTTCAAATTTACTAAGTATTTGTAGTAATAAAATTGCTCCTAAAGACAAAACAGTTGCACTCAAAGGAAATTTCCTTTTTGACTTTAGAATCTTTTGAACCCCTACAATTCTACTAGATAATTCAATATCATTTTTGTAATTATTTACTAAAAGTTTGAATATTATCTCATCTTTAGGATTTAATAGCATCGGTTTAACAGAAGTTGTACCTAATACATCACCTATAGCATTATCTATCTTTATTTTCAAATTTGCAGGGTTCGTTTCTTTTACCTCTGCAACTATTATTGCTCCTCTTGAAATGATTTTTAAATCTTCCGTAAACTCAGTTGGCTTTATAGGCACATTTCCTGTATTAGCTAGTTTTATTAATACTAAATGTACTTCACCTTTTACTTCCACTCCATCAAGTAAAAGCTTCATCCTATTTTTTAACGCCTCATCTTTAATTAGAAGAGAAGTTGACGAAAGTACTGAATACGATAATTCTTTCTTAGTTCTATTTTTTATATACGATACAACAGCGATAGCTATCGCAGTAATAATACCAATAATTCCAACAATGTTATTTATAACAAAATTTGCTGACATGGTTTCTCCTTAATTCGGTTGTTATTAAAATGTAATCTTTACATGACTGTACTATAAGTTCCTAATAAATTTTCTTCTCTTTCAATCTAGTCTTCGAGATAACTTTTTATTAATGTATTATCTTTATATATCAGTGAATATAAATGAAAAATTGCTTGCTCAACATCTTTAATATATTTTTCCACTTCTTCACTAGTTAATAACACTTCATTTGGCTTATGGATTAATGAGTTCCGTTTGAAGGCACCTTTGTTTAGCTCAGAAACCTTAGGTGATTTTTCACCGTAGAAAGATTCTAATACTATTCCATAAAGCTTATGTAAGGGTGGAGAAGGGACTTCAAAAATTAAAGTTCTTAACTCAGGCTTATCACTAATCAAAAACTCCTTTATGGCAAGCTCTGCAGCTATTGTCGCATTAATCCACTTGTGGCGATTATCCTGCTCTCGTTTAGCTTTATGAAGATAACTTAACGCTACATAGGATCGTAAAAAGTCTCCATTAAGACTCTTTTGAATTATCTGTTCAGTTTGGGACGTTATATTATGCGAGGGATAAACCGATACAGTTGCATTAGGTTCACCAATAAGTATATAAGGAATAGAGAACCATTCATCACCATCATACGAGTACTTATACTCTTTTAAAGTCCCAACATTATTTACGTCCATTTCGTACCAATCAAGTAAGTAAATAGTGGTTTTCATAAAGTGTTTATATGCTTGTCTAATTATATTTCTTACTTCCAGTAACTCTTCCTTTTGAGATAATTCAAAGGTTTCATTATCAAATCCGTCCCTTAGTGCATTAAATAGAGGTTCCGACACCAGGCATTGATATAAGCATGTAACATGCTTTGAATCAGATGAATTTACATGTATTTTGACAAGTTTAGAATCCCCTAAAGTAACATCAAAAATATATTTTTCTTTAGCTATATTTGTGAACAATTCAGTTACATATACACTCTTAAAGAACATTTCCCTTTCTATTCCTCCTTTTGACTATAAGTAATATTTTTCCAACGGAGTTATAAATATTATAGATTAATAACAATGCTATGTAAATGTAGGAAATTTCCCACGTAAACATATTTAAAAAAACCTCTATGCCTAAAACATAGAGGTAAATAAGATACTAAGCGCGTTGTCTTCTTCTATTCATTAGTTGACGCCAAATATCTCTGAAAGATGTAATTATTTCATTACTTATACCTAGGTGCTGATTTAAAATGACTGCATCAACTTCGGGCAAAATATCTTCGATGCGTCCTCTTTCCCTTATGTTTCGATCAATTAAATTAAGCAAACGATTAACTGTCTCCTCATCTAAGTTTTCAAGATTTGGTAGTAAGATATTCTCAACTTCCCCTGGCAGTATTTCTAAGACTCCTCCCCCATAACTGCGACCCTCTATCTCAGTAAACGCAAGGGTGATACTATTATAATAAGCTAGAAGGACTTTGAGATGGTCAACATTCTCTTTGAATTTTATTCGGTGCATGGTATCAGTGCTAACTGCATTAATTTCATTAAGAACGAACTTAGGATAAGTATCATTTCTTCTTAAGAAAAATGCATCAGGCACCCAGACAGAAGGGATTCGATACCAATTTTTGCGGATACTGCATTTATAACCAGTATGCTGGTTATTGGTTTCACCATATTTTACGTAATCTTGAAGGTTCGAAGGTAACTCTTCTTCTGGCACGTCCGGAAAATGAACCAGTTGAGCTGGCAAACCGTCTATTACGTTTTCTAACCAATCCTGCTCATTAAAGAAAAGACCTTTCGCATGTGCACTCCTTCCTATAAGCGGAAGAGCATACTTATGAAGGTGATATTGCTCAACCAAAGAGTTAGTGACTGAAAAATACTTATTATTTCCTGTAGTAATCCCAATATCTACAGAAGCATATTCCTTAAACTTCTTAAACAAATTATGTTTTGTAATATTAGAAATTACTTCAAGCTGCGTATTATTAAGGAAATACTTTGTCCACTTATCTTTATTATGGTCAATTTGCTTATATTCGATTGCTTCATTAATGGAATCCTGGTTAAGGTGATCTAAGTTTTGCAAATCCACTACAGATATAATATTTTCTTCTAGATTTTCACCTTTTTCTCCGAGCAATATAACAACCTCTTGTTGAACGTCCGGAAAAACAAGTTCTCTAAAGGTCACTATTGTAACCTGTGATAAATTTTTCGAGAGAAATAATCTTAACTCTGCTGCATATGCAACCTGGAGTAATTCTGCCGGGATGACTAAAGCAATCTTTCCATTGGTATCTAACAATTCCACACAAGCTACCAAAAAAGACACCCATGCGTTGATTAATTTATTAGATTTCATCCCATTACTTACCAATATATTAGATTGAGTAATTCTTTGTTCAGGTGTTAGGTATTGATACCTAATATAAGGGGGATTCCCTAAGATAAGGTCATACCGCTGCCCCCGTAGATTCCATTCAAACTCCTGAAAAAAATCATTATTTACCACGTTAAAGTTTTCTATATCGCTAACAAGTTCGGAAGCCTTTTGAGCCTCTGTTGAATCCAGCTCAATAGCTAAGCATTCTTCAAACCGATTCGCATAACTCTTTAGGCTCTCAAGAAATGCTCCATCTCCACAACTTGGTTCCAAAACATTCCTTTTGTCTCCATCAGAAAATGCCCACTGAGCAATATAGTCAGTCATTTCGATTGGTGTGTAATAACCTCCACGCAATTTCTGAGCCGAATTCTGACTTAATAACTTCACATCATCACCCTTAATTCTCGAAGATACTCTTAAGATGGTCCATCCCATAAAAATCTGTAATCATATCTTGAATATTTTTTATTAACTCTTCCTTATCTCTTTCAAGGGTTACTTTGTCTTTCTTACTTAAGCCTGTTTTTGCTAACTCCTCGTTGAGATCATATACTTCCTGCGAATATCGTATTACCTTATGATAATATTCCATATGTTCCTTATTAGTAAAGTTAATATGCTTAATTGGTAATTTATTTAATGCATAGGTGCCTCTTGAATAAAAATCACCCTCAAAGTCACTACCCATAACAGAACATAACCATACAATTGCTGGGTGGTTCAAAATAGCATGTACATACTCTAGATGGTAATCGCTACCATCCGCTATAGAAACTGCACAATATCCTGCTGTCCCTCCAGAAGCTATTACCATGTCGTTGTAATCTAAAAGATTTAACGGATTTCTTCTATGTGTATTTACCCCAATTATTATTTTGGGATTGTTTTTAAAATCTTTAAAAGCTTGGTTTCTACCATAATGATACCACGTATCCTTTGTTGCATGGGGAACATCTCGTCCTTTTTTATTGGGACTAAGTTGTTTTGGTAGCAGTCTGTTATAGTAATGGTTTAAATATTTCCAGGTTTCCGAAAAATCTTTCTTCATTACTGTTGGTGAATAAATTTTTCCGCTCTCGTCATAAGGGAAAATTATCCACATGAAAGGCTGGACTATATCGTAACTCTTGATATTATTATCCTTTGATCTACGAGGTTTAAAGTATGGCTTTACTATAGCTTTTTCTATAGGAAAAGTATGGCCATCCCTATTGATATAGAAATAACTGCTATCTTCTTTTATGATATCTTTCTTAGAGAAGGAATAGACAGCTGGTTGTTCTGCGCTTGTTTGTACACCGTTAAACGTATGGAAAAAATTCTCGTCCCCTAGTAATATACTATCCCTGTACAAAATACTAATTAAATCCCATTCTTTTGGGTTAGCGACTAAAAGCCAAAGGTCTTTGGTCAATAGTTTAGAGTCTAATGTCATTCTTTTTAGGGAGTCAGGATCATCAACCTGGTTAGTCCACCACTCATTTAAATCGTTTACTTCCTCAAAAATAAATGATTCAGCAGCAGGTTCTTTCTTTATAGTAATAATAGAGCTATAAGCAATTACCTTTCTATCTCTAAATAATTGCGTTGAACCGAAATCAATAAACTCCTTAACAGCATAACTTGAAATTAACTCTCTTAATTTTTCTCCTGCGTCAATTTTGGAGAACTTATTTTGCACTATAAAACTCAAAATACCTTGGTCTTTTAATTTTGAAAGACCACGTTCAATAAACATATAATACTTGTCAAATTGCTTATACGATGTAGTATATTGTTTCTTGTAAATTTTGAATTCGGTTCCTGTTAAAAAAGCTCTCATATCATCTGTCTTTACATAAGGTGGATTTCCAACAATAGCATCAAATTCACCAAAGCCATTCGTTTCCCAATTAAATGGGGAAATCATTAGTCTTTCTTCTCTCGGTGGTAACCCACCTTGAAAGTGGTTTGAATCAACTAAGGCATTTCCTTGAAGTATATTTCTTGATAAATCTGGAAGAACCTTATTTTTACCATCTAGAGTTGGGATTGTCTCTCCTTCTAATAATTTTAGTAACAAACTAAATTGGGCTACATCTACAGCATTAGCATCAATATCTAATCCAAAAATGCATGATTCTAAAACTCTTCTTTTAAGATCAAAAGGAAGATAGTGACTATCATTTTCCCCTTCAATTAAGAAATTCCTCTGATTATCTAAGTACCAATTTTTTATATAGTTTATAAGGAAATCATACACTTCAACTAAAAAGACACCTGAACCACATGCTATGTCTGCTATCTTAAGCTCCAGCAACTCCTCTGGCTTTTTATCTTCAACCAATGGGGTTAGTGCTTTTTTAACAATGAACCTTACTATTTCCGTAGGAGTTGAGACGACATCTCTGTTTTCTGCCCTGCCTTTTTTTTCTTTCTTAATTTGTTTAACCTTAACGAGAGTAATCTCTCCATCGACTATTTTTAGCTTCTGAGATAAAAATAATTCATAGATTTCTCCTAAGACATTAGATTCAATTACATTAAAGATATAGGGGCTCTTAGGATAATAAAGCCCCTCTATCATTTCCATAACGATATTATTATCCAGGTTCATTACAATTGAATTATTTTCAAAGAGGCCAGAATTATACTTTTTGTCCGCCTGCTCAAGTACTTTAAATACCTCTTCTTTGATAACTTCGTGGTCTTTTAATGTTTCTTTTAAATTGTGATACAAAGGCAAATTACGATCTTCGCAAATACGCAGGAAAATCATCTGATTAATAAATGTTTGCGTAATATCATTAACTTGTTCTATTGAATACTCTTCATTGTCTTGATAAAACAAATAATTCGCTAGCTTCAATCTCCAATCATTTATCTGCTCCAAAAAATAGTCATCAACAGTTTTTACAACTCTATGATTAATTAAATCCTTAAAATTCGCCTCAAACTTACCACTAAAAATGGAAGCTCTTGAAATAATTGAATGGATATCATCCCATTTAGCTTGATACTCTGTATAATGGTATTTTCCAAGTAAGGCAACATGAGGTTCATCATTCTCCATTGGGATAACACTAGTATCATAGATTAGTAGATACTCAAAGTTAGTTAGCACAGTTATGTAATGTTTTGCAGAAAATCCGTAACGCCTCGCTTGTAGAGCTGCACTTTTGTTTGTCGTTATATCAACCGCTGGTTTCTTTGCTTCCAAAAAGAACTTTTTAACTCCACTCACCGTAAAGGTATAATCCGGGCGGTCTCCTTTCTTCGCATAATTCTCTGGTATGACTTCTCTTAAATTCGGTTTTAATCCATTCTGATTAGTTACATCCCATCCTAATAAGACTAAGAGCGGATCAATATATTCTATTCTTGTGGAATGTTCATTATAGCGACTTGAGCTGGATTTATATTCAGATAAGTTTGCATGGAAGTTATCCACCAAAGTTTTCAAATCATAAGCCATATGTATCCTCCTTTTATTTATTATTCGACCTATATTTAATCCCTTTAAATCACAAAAAAGACATCACCCGGTTACATTAAACTAAAGTGAACTTAACAAGCTAGCTTAAAGTTTGATTCACTTATTCTTCCTATCGTTCCATTCTTCTATTTCCCTTACTGCTCAATCAAAAGTAAGAAGTGTTTGTTTGGTTGGTTCGAATTTAACATTCGGAGAGCCTTCTATGTATATTCCATGCTAAGATATTGTCCACTTTCTTACTTTCCATTCCACATTACCGCTCCCTACAATATCTCTGCGTAAGATCTACCGTTTAAGACGCCGAATTCAACCGTTGCAGGAAACATCTTAACCCCGTCTGCGCTCGTCATTAGTACGTTTAACGCCCATCCGTGAAGCTCTTCTGGCAATATGTACGCCTTTGCTCCGTTCCCTTTCTTTACAGTTGCTATTGGCGTCTGTTTTCGGTGCATACCAACGGAAAGTACTTTGTATAATGCGCCCTGTTCTGCCGTACTCTTTAGCGTAGGAATCGCTAATACTTCGTGCTTACTAATATCTGTATACACCTTTGCTCCTGCCTTGTTCACAACATATTCCGCCATATTCTTCGCCTCATTTCACGGTATTCTACCAATATCTTACACTATTACACCTCTTTTGTATACGCACATTCGTTCGCAGTTGACCCCTCGAGTATTTTTTTGCATGCGCATTGTTTGAAAGGCAGTCGTAGAAGGGGGAAGGGGTGGCTTGGGGGGAGGGGAACTGCTCAACGTGTATCCTAATTTCATCATTCCTTTAATTTTAAACGTTGTATTTTTGTGAACATAAGCGAGTTCAGAACGTTTATGAAGCCGCTTCAATAAGTGTTATATAGGCTTTCTTTTATGCACAATACTACAAGGAAGAGCTTCCTTTATTTGCGTGCGCTCCTTCACTTTAAACTTTCATTCCAGATAGGAAGTGCAACTATGATCTATGATGCCGCCAGTTACACTATACTTACCCTGTAGCCGCATGTATGCCCGCCTGTTCTCTCTACTAAGCGCTCTTAATGGTTTGGAATTTCCCTGGCTTGCAGCATAAAAAAGAGCGCCTTATAGCGCCTTCTGCTCCCTTTTAGCCCGTATTAATGTACTCTTGCTTATGCCCGTCTTCTCTACTACTTCCGTATATGAGTGCGTTTTTAATAGCTCTAACGCAAGCTCAATTTGCTTCCTATTAAACTTTTTCGGTCTACCCTCTTTAAAGCTTGGGCGCTGCTTTGCAATTGCTTTCCCTTCTTGTGTCCGCTCTACTATCATATCTCTTTCGAACTCTGCGAAGCCGCTAATTATCGTAAGGATTAATCTACCTGTGGGCGTGTCTTCCACTAGCCCCATATTTAGGACGTGTACTTTAACGCCCTTCTGGAACAGCGCTCTTACTGTATTTATTGCGTCCACTGTAGAACGTGCGAAGCGGTCTAGCTTCGTTACTACTAACGTGTCACCTGCTTCAAGCTTCACAAGTACCTCTGTAAATTGTGGGCGCTCTGCCTTTGTTCCAGTAAACTTCTCCGAATAGATGACGTTACAGCCTTCGTGCTTTAGGATTTGTAGCTGGGCTTCTAGGTCTTGCTGTGTAGTACTTACTCGTGCGTACCCGTACTTCATCAAAAAACTCTCCTTTTGCCAATACATTTATGGCACTAAGTTATGACACAGTTCTATATATTGATCCTATCATATCCGCAAAACAGGGTCAAAACCTTTAAGTTATGACATCAATAGTATTTCGCGTAGTTGAATATTAATCTTCAAAATAAACTCTTAGCCCCCTGGGTTTGTTAGTAGCTCAGTCCGGATGACTTCCTGCGGTTGTTCACACCATCTTATAGATTCTCTATATACGTATACTTTTGTTCATTATAACGAATAAGTTATACTAGTCTTCTCTCCTATAGTCGCAAGGGTTTGGACACTTCGTTCCCTAATTTCATAGTGGTTTACATACGACTTAAAACGAATTTCTATCGGTTTGTGGAATAGTAATCATTGTCTGAACGAAAAAAGAGCGCTTATTGAGCGCCCGGGCTGCTGTCCTTTTCTGCTTCTTTCTCAGTGTCCTTAATCATAGTAGACAAAATCTTTAGTGTCTCAAAATTATATTCTTCTTTTTCATGTGTCTGATATGTTTTCAAAGACGAAGCAATTGTTTTCATAAATTGTTCAGCTTTTTCTTCCCCTTTTGGTAGTTCGTATATAACTTTTCTAATTGTATTCCTCCAGAAGTTAAGCTCTTTTCGATAATCATTTAACCGAGCTAGGAGAAGAATATTATGTTTTCTTATATCAGTTTTAAAGTTGTTTAATTCTTTCTCAAATTTATCTATTTCTTTTCGTGCATTTTGGATTTCTAGGTTTTTCTCTTCTAGTAATTTTTCATTAACCTTGTTAGCAACTTCATAAGAAGATCTTAAGTCTGCTTTGCTCTCCTCATATCCTTTAAATGCAGCATCTCTTTCTTCTTTAGCAGCTAGTATCTTTTTGTCTCGTCTCTTATCCGCCCAAGAGTTTAATGCAAAAACTATTACAGCATATAGAATAGCGTTTATTATTAATTGTCTTTTTTGATCTTCTAAAGGACTTACAACATCTGATGAATATCTAACATCTACCGCATTCCCATTTTTGTTAATTATTATATCTTTACTATTTAACATAGTGGTCGTTTCGACCATTAACCCTACAGTAGAATCAGAGTTCACTTTGGCTATCTCAAAAACAGAACCATTCTCAACCCCAATGTTATTCTCTATGCGTAAAATATTTATTGGTGCACTTGAATTGACTTGGTTCTCAGTCAATTGCTCATTCGGGATAGTTATACTTAATTTATTTATATTATTTAGAGCGTTAATATTTATAGGTGTCAAATATTGATTTTCTTTAATTTCAATAGATTCACCTACAGTTACCAAAGAATTATTCGCAAAAAAATAAGCTATTGTCCAAGTGATTATAAAGGTAAAAATTGCTGGAATTATTAGATTAAAGATTATTTCCCCTATTTTTTCAGGCATATTATTTCTCCCTTTGGATTATTGATGACTTAGCTTTAATTAAAATAGAAATATATCTCTATTATTACATTTCCTTCCTAACACGTATATAAAAAAAGAACGCTTTAAGCGTCCTCTAGATATATTCAATTTCCAATCTAAAAGGATAATACTTTCTCTCGTCGATCCTAGCAGATAGTGCTCGTATCTCTGGCGGCATTTGACGGTAATAGCGTATTTGCTTAATAATTGTCTTAAGCTGTTCATTCTGCCGGATTGAGTCGAGGTCTTTAAAGTGCTCAATCGTTTCTATCACGTCTCGTAACTTATCTTCGATTCCTTTTAAGTTTATCTCCGTTTGTTCTCTCCTTGCGTCCTCTAACCCAGCCTGTAGAGATTCAATGTTATTCGTGATCTCCTGTTTCTTAGCGGCTAGCTCTTCATGTGTAAAAATATCCAATAAAGCTATTTCGATTAATTTCTTACTCTGCTTCTGCTGTTCGACTAGCTGGCGCTCAAGCTGTGCTACTGTCTCCGCTAAGCTATGCTCGATACCGCTAGTGTCTAGTGCTAGTATCTGATCTAGCTGCTCTTCCAGTTCTATTCTGTGCGCTTCTAGCTTTTCTTTCACATCGTCTATAACGTATTCTAATAGGATTCCAGCGTTCCCGCATTTCTTCGTTGAGTATGGCAGCAGGGCGTCACAAACTTTTACGTAGTTCTTGCCGCTCTTGCTATCTTTGCGTATGGTTAGCTTTTTGCCGCAGCAGCCGCAGTAGAGAAGGTCTTTTAACATCGTTACTTCTGTTACGGATCTCTCTCTATTCTTTAGCGCTTCTTCGGCTCTGGCTTCTCGTATCTTATTTGACTTGTACCATGCAGCGGGCTCTATAATCGGCTCGTGAGCGTTCTCTGTAATATAAGTCTGGATAGTTTTATATACGTACTTGCCTCCTTCTTTTACTCGCTTCCTGTCGTTAAAAACTACTGCCCCTCTATAGGCTTCATTTCGAATAATGCGTTTAATGGATGGAAGGTTGAACGCTAAGCCCTTCGCACTCTTGTAACTTGCTTCGTTAAGAATATCTCGTATCTTGTAGCTACCTAGCCCGTCCGAGTGAAGCTTAAAGATAAGGCGTACTATATCGGCTTCTGGCTCGTATATTTCTAGTTTTTTTATCTTGTTATTGCGTCTGTATCCAAAAGGAACATTACCGCTTATATGCAACCCTGCTTTGCTCATTTGTATCTTATTTGCCTTAGAACGCTTCCCGATTAGCGCATGTTCCTGCGAAGCTATAATAGAACCGAAGCGAAATGTAAGAACGTCGTTATTGTTATTGGCTAGGTCGTAGGTATGAACAGGTGTAATAATGGGTTTATCATAGTCTTGACATTGTTTTAGCACTACTTCGCTGATGTAACCGTTACGAGACAGACGGCTCAGCTCCATTACTATAATAGCATCGAACATTTCAATTTCGTTAAGTAGCTTCTGAAGCTGTGGTCTTGCTTCCATTTCACTAGCGCCGCCGCTTAACACTTCACCGTATACTTCATAGGTCAAACCGTTTTCTTTGCAATATTCTTCCAGTATATCCCTATGGTTAGCGAGCGTCTCCACGTTCTCACTTTTCTTCTCCTGTGATATGCGCAGGTACATAGCTACGTGCTTTATACCTGTTGCCGTTTTTGTCATTCATTGCTGCCTCCTAAAATATTGATATTACAAGCATTATACCATACCTCCTTTAAAAAACGTAGTAGGGACTGCATACCCCGAAGTGTGCCCCCTGAGACCTTCAATGATTTCCAGTCCTTTTGAGACAGGTGCGCGGAAATGTCCAATTCCCTCTGATAGATCACACTGATAAATATAGTAGGGTCTTACACGAATTTTAACTAAATCATGCATGAGCTTTTTCATAATCGGCACGCTGTCATTGATCCCCGCCAGGATTACTGATTGATTTCCAACAGGCACGCCTGCATCAGCAAGCATCTCGCAAGCCAGCTTTGATTCTTCTGTGATTTCTATCGAGGTGTTAAAGTGTGTATTAAGCCAAACTGGATGATATTTTTTTAGGATTGAACACAGATTTTCTGTGATCCTTTGCGGAAAAACAACTGGTGCGCGCGTCCCTATCCGGATAATTTCAACATGCTCAATGGCACGGAGGTTTTTTAAAATATACTCTAAAATAGTATCGTTAATTAGAAGGCCATCTCCGCCTGATATTAATACGTCCCTGACTTCTGGTGTATTTCGGATATAGTTAATAGCTGCATCGAGCTGCTTTTTGGGGACCCCCATACCAATTTGGCCTGAGAATCTTCTTCTCGTACAATAACGGCAATACATTGAACATTGATTCGTGACAAGGAAGAGGACTCTGTCTGGGTATCTGTGTGTCAATCCGGCGACTGGGGAATCTTCGTCTTCATATAGTGGATCCTCCAGGTCATACTTTGTTTTGTAAATTTCCTTTGATATTGGAACTGATTGCATCCTCACAGGACATCTCGAATCATTTGGATTCATTAGAGATGCGTAATAAGGGGTGATATTTAGCGGAATTGTTTTTGTCGAAATTCGGACTCCCTCTTCCTCTTCTGGGGTCAGCTTAATAACCTTTTTTAAATCATCCAGCGTTCTGATTGTATTTGTCAGCTGCCAAAGCCAATCATTCCACTGGTCCTCAGTTACATCTTTCCACAATTCAATATCCTTCCAATGGCGTTCTGGTTTATATAAATATTGTTTCATTAAAACTCCCCCTTGGCATAGCTTCTACTTAATTACTTTGCAAGTTCTATGCCAAGAATTAAAACCTTACTTGTACTACTAAAAAGTAATGCCGATTTCTAGAAAATAACGTACATCTAACCCCCTCAATATCCATTGTAAGAGCCGATTTTATAGAATGAAGCACACATCTTAACAGAAATATAAGTTTTAAACCTGAGTAAGGATACTAAAGACAAAAAAACTGCCCGTTATTCGGCAGGTCGTTTGTTTACTTTTTTAATTTTGTACTGTAAGGTCTGCCTAGGGATTTCCAGAAGCGCAGCTGCTTTTTTTATATTTCCGTTACTAGCGGCAAGAGCCCTTTCAATGAGTTCAGACTCAAACCTGCTTAGGTTCTCTCTTAAGGATAAAGAATCTATTCGTGCCTGCTGTTTCACTCCTCTTTCTCCTCTTAGCATCAACGGCAGTTCATTTTCAGTAAGTGTGGCGCCTTCACATATGTTCATCATGTATTCAACCGTATGTTTTAGTTCTCTGACATTCCCTGGCCAAGAGTAGTTAAGGAACAGGTTTTCAACAGTTTTATCAAAGCCCGCAATCTGTTTACCCAGTTGCCTATTGAATAGGGTAATAAAATGCTCAGCTAAGTATAAGGTATCATCAGGGCGCTCACGCAGAGGAATTAATTCGAAACCTAAAACACTTAATCTGTAAAATAAATCAGAGCGAAGACGGCCCTCCTTAATAGCCTGGTGAGGATGGAGGTTCATTGCTGTTATAATCCTGACATTCACCCCGAAGCTTTTTGTGCTGCCTACTCGCCTGACCATCCCGTCTTCAAGTACGCGAAGAAGCTTAGCCTGCAATTCAATAGCCATGGTGTGCAATTCATCAAGAAACAAGGTTCCTCCATCAGCAAGCTCTAATAGTCCAGGTCTTTCTACGGCCCCTGTATAGCTCCCCTTTGCTGTACCGAATAAAATGCTTTCAAGAAGAGATTCAGGGATAGCAGCACAGTTTTGAGCCACAAAAGGAGCATCACTCCGCCGTGAAGCTCGATGCACCCCCTGAACAAATAGCTCTTTCCCAGTTCCGCTTTCTCCATAAACAAGGATGGGGGAATCAGATTTAGAAAGCTTGATTGCTTCCTGTTTAATTTTTAAAAATGCCGGATTTTTAGTAAGTAAATCCGCAAATGTAAATTTCGTTTGTTCTCTTCTGGTTTTCGCGGTTATTTTTTTATAGCCTTGCTGAATGTCAACCAGCCGTTCAGACAGCTGCTTGATCCTTGAATAATCTTTAGCTATTTCAACGGCTCCAATCATATTTCCATTGATAAAAATCGGAAGAGTGGTATTAACAGTTTCAATTCTTTTTCCATGAACATTTACAAATGTCTGTGTTTGATTGTATAGAGGCATTTTCGTTTCCATCACTTTAAGGAGAGTGCTTGAGGATTTGTTTAGAGAGGGGAAAATATTCAGCAAGGGGCGCCCAAGAACTTCTTCTGCGTTCAGGCCATCATGCCGGGCAGCTACATCGTTATAAAAAATGGTTATTCCATTTGTATCGACCACGTGTATGGCTTCGTCTATTCCATTTAAAATGGCAGATAGAATTTCTTTGGTGATCTCCTCCATGCTCCCCATATTTTCACATCCTCCCTTTTCCTGCTCATGCCGACTTTTCGGCTTTCTATGCCAGTATTTCAGCACCTTAACTTAAATTCTTCACCCACATATTCATATCTTCAAGCTTGTCATAAATATAACAGTTATTCTTAAGTCGTCCCCTATACTCATAACCAAGCTGATAAAGAGCTGCATTCATTCCAAATGACAGAGATCTGGCAATCGAGTAGGCACAAAATATTCCGTTTTCTTTCAATTCTCTCTCTAGCCTTTGCAGCAAGACTTTCATTAAGCCATGTTTTCGGTGTTTTATCAAAGTAGCACAATCAGTCAATTCTGCATTTTTATAAAAAGTGTTTATTTCAGCCGACGCTGCACTGACAATCTCTCCTTTAAAGAAGTAGCCAAAATAAACTGTGCCATCCTGCATGGTTTTTCTGACATATTCGGGATCATTCAGAGGCGTAGGGTATACCTGAAAAACCTGCTTGTAAAGAGCAGCCAAAACTTCACTATCCTTCTCTGCTATCCTCTTTAACTGATATTCTTTTGGAAGACGAATGGTTTGCTCTGAATTGCCAAGCAAATACACGCTTTTTATAATGCTGTCTTCTGTAATCCAGCTTTCACTACAGCTGCGAGCGGATGAAAAGTATTTACAAAAAAAATATGCATCAGAACCAAGGAAGTATCTGTCAACTGTGGCTTCAAGCTGATATCCATATTTTAATAAGGTTGCTAACTGTTCTGACCTTCCTTTTACAATCAGCTTTTCTGCACCATTCTCCTTACTAAGCTCTTCTGCTGTAACAAGGATTTTTTCCGTACTTCCCCAGAAATCATCAATTCGAACACGTCCATTCTCGGGATCCACAAATACATTTAAATAATAATCGTTTCCCGCCAGTTGTTTCGTTTCGCCCATGCTGTCCCCCCTATAGTTCGAAAGCCTGTGCAGCCAGGCATTGAATAAATATAAACACGTATACTTTTTATCCATTTTACCTTCTGGTGTGAGACATTTTCTATACTCGCAGACTCCTGCACATCAAACCCTTCATTTAATTGTTTAGGCGTTATTACAAGCGGCATTAATAGGCGGATAACATGGAAACATGGGTGCAGGTAAGCCTCAATTTGTTCATGCAGGACGGCAACTACCTCGGGTGGACAGTGCCCAATATTAGAGTACCGATTGCCCCGGGAAAATCTATCAACGTATTGCCATCTATATTAGTCAGAAGAGCCCCTCTTCCTTTTGCTGCAAACGTTTGAAGGGTATTGAAGGGGCCCTGCGGAACATTTTTTCCCTTTCGTTCTAACAGCTTTGTTGCCAGCGGACCGGGAATCAGCGTTCTAATACGAATATCCCCCATTCGGTTTTCCCCTTTTAGTCTGCAGCTTCACACCATTTTAATATGGCAAGAGCTATTACTTCCGCAGCCTCAAACATATCTGCCAGATTAATAAACTCATTGGTATCATGGGCTGCTTCTGTGGTTCCGGGCCCAAAGACAACTACAGGAGTTTGACCTACCGAGGATAAAATACCCCCATCCGTTCCCCAAGGAGATGCTTCAATAATTGGAGCTGTTCCTTTAACCTCACTAAAGCTTTCTGCCATTGTAGTCATTAGCGGATGATCAACAGGTAAACTGCCGGGCAGCCACCTTCCTCCAAACCACTCAATAGAAGGCTTATGATCGGATATCCACGGGTCGGCGTTCTCCCAATCCTTGAGGCATTCTAGCATTTCCTGCTTTGCCTGATCAGGACTTTCTTCAGGAGAGACACCCATCCTGCCTTCAATAATCGCAATATCTGGAACGGATGAAGGCCATTCCCCACTGGCTATTTTTCCAATATTAATTGGAATAGGTATAGGAATTCCTTTATATAAAGGATCTGTAATTTTTTCATTTCTTGCTTTCTCTAAAGCTTGCAGCCTCCCGATCAATGACATAGCTTTTTCAATAGCACTTACCCCTTCATATCTTGTACCCCCATGAGCAGAACGACCTTTTACAGTAATTCGAAACCACATAGATCCTTGTTGCTTTGGAAAAAATTTCATATTCGTTGGCTCTGGAATAATTGCTCCATCTGCTTTATAACCCCTGAGAACAGCTGCAAGTGTTCCTGCTCCTCCACTTTCTTCTTCAATTACGCTTTGATAGATAACATCACCTTTAAGTTTCACTCCTGTTTTAATAATCGCCTCCAGAGCCATGAGCATGGAGACTGTTCCGCCCTTCATATCTGTCGCTCCGCGGCCGAATAGTTTTCCGCAGCTAATATGTCCGCTAAATGGATCCTGGTCCCAGTCCTTCCGGTTACCGATTGGTACGACATCAATATGCCCGTTTAGAATAAGAGACTTTCCGCCTCCTGTTCCTTTAAGGACCCCTACCACATTGGGATTTCCCGAAAAGTCTTTCCTGTCAGAACAAAATGCCTCATGGGATACCAGTTTTGTTTCACCAATTTCCCAAATGTCTAGGTGAAGGCCTAACTGCCGGCATTTTTCCACTATAACGGCCTGGGCTGAGCTTTCATTTCCTCTTGTGCTATCCTCCTGAACGAGTTTTTGGAGCAGCCGGGTTCCCCGGAGCCGGTTATCCTTCAAATAATCTTTTAGTGTTTTCTCAATCGTTTCCACCCTCTCACTCCCCGTCAAGTTAGTATTCTATTTTTCTAATTTTACTTGCAGATAAGAATCCGCAATCCGTTTTTTCGGTAACCTCTTCTATGCTGTACGGTGAAAATAATTCAGTTAGAACCAGTGATCGGTCTTTGATTTCAAAAACAGCCATATTTGTAATCACCATATCCACACAAGCTCCCGAAGTTAACGGCAAGGTGCATTTTTCGAGAAGTTTCGATTGGCCGTGCTTATCGGTATGTTTCATCAAAACGATTACTTTTTTCGCTTTTTGTGACAGCTCCATTGCACCGCCCATACCTGGAACCTTTTTTCCAGGTACAATCCAATTGGCCAAATCACCGGTTTGGCTGACCTGTAATGACCCAAGTATCGTCATATCTATTTTTCCACTTCTGATCATTCCGAAGGCCGTGGCACTGTCACAATAAGATGCTCCTGGTACAACAGACACCGGTAACCCTCCAGCATTGCAGAGGTTTTCATCCTCTGAGCCCTTTAATGGTGTGCCGCCAATTCCGAGTATTCCATTTTCCGCATGAAACATCACAAGTAACTCAGACGGCAAATGATTGGGCACAAGGGAAGGAATTCCGATACCTAGATTAACGGCCATACCTTCTGTTATTTCTTCAGCAGCTCTTTTTGCCATTTGGTTCCTCTCGTCTATTCCCATGCCCATTTCCAGTTCACCCCACTCGATGGAATCAAGTAATCCACAAAAATCCCCGGGGTTACAATCTCTTCAGGATTTAAGTTCCCCAGTGGTACAATCTCTTCCACTTCGGCTATTGTAATAGAGCCGGCCATTGCAACGAGGGGATTTGTATTTCGAGCACTCTTATCGTAAACAAGGTTTCCATAAGGATCGCCTTTTTTCGCATATACAATAGAGACCTCAGCGGTTAACGCAGGTTCTACAAGATACTCTTTCTCATTTAATGTGAACCGCTTTTTCTTGCCTGACACTATTTCATTGTCCATACCAATATCTGATAATATAGCTCCTAGACCCATTCCACCTGCCCTTATTCGCTCCGCAAGAATTCCTTGCGGTGAAAACTCTACCTCTAGTTTTCCATCTGTCATCAATTGTCCGGCAATTGGGTTAGAGCCTATGTGTGAGGCAATTACTTTTTTCGCTCTTCCAGCCCGGATTACTTTCCCAATTCCAATATCAGGGAATCCAGTGTCATTTCCGATCAAAGTAAGTTCCGTTTTCCCACTATGCAATAGAGCATCAATTAAACCTGGGGGGCTTCCGACACCACCAAAGCCTCCAAACATTAACTCCATTCCATCATGATAATATTTCATAATATGTTTTATATCTGTTATTTTATTAAATGGATTTTCCATCCTATTCTCCCCCCTGGACAGCAACCTTTCCTAAATAACTCTTTAGATCCTCAAATGTTTGTTTTAAAAGAAAAACCACATCCTCAATCTCCCGTTTAGTTATCGTTAGCGGGGGGGCGATTAAGATAGCGTCTCCGTTTTCCCCGTCATCACCTGAACCTGCAGGGTAAACTAGAAGGCCATTCTGTTTAGCTAGCAAAACAACTTCTTGTGTGACGTTTATTCTTTTATTAAAAGGTAGCTTGCTATCCGGATCAGCCACAAACTCAATTCCGATTAACAGACCCTTCCCGCGAACGTCTCCAATAAAAGAGTAGGCATCTTTAAGCTTTAAAAGTTTGTTTTTTAAAAACACACCTTTGAACTCTACATCGTTCAACAGTTTATTCTTTTCTAGATATTCCAGAACTGCCAGAGAAACAGCACAGCATTGCGGATTAGCGCTAAGGGTATGACCGCTCATAATCGATTTGGACCCAGCTAAAATGGGCTCCATCACCCGTTCACTGACCAAAGCAGCTGCGATTGGAGCGTAGCCTGCCCCCATCCCTTTTCCAAGCGCAACAATATCAGGAATAACCTGCCAATGTTCAATGGCAAGCATGGGGCCAGTTCGCCCAAAACCGGTCATGACCTCGTCAGCAATAAATAGAATATCGAATTTTTCACAAATCGATTTAATGATTTTATAATAATCAGGTGGTGGTGTAATTGCAGCCCCCGCAGCTCCAACAATCGGCTCCGCAATAAAAGCGGCTATATTTTCTGGGCCCATTCTTTTAATGATTGTTTCCAGCTCATGGGCACATAAAGTGCCGCACTTAGGAGTGCTGAGATTATACGGGCAGCGGTAACAGTATGGTGGATGAAGGACCGGAAAATCTTCAAGCAGCGGCACAAACCGAGATCTCCTGCCAGTATGACCGGACATAGATAAAGCACCCAGCGTGATTCCGTGGTAGCTTAGCCATCTTGATATTATTTTATTTTTTTTATGCTTTCCTTTTTCCTGCCAATATTGAATCGCAATTTTCATCGCCGTTTCTGTTGCTTCAGACCCGCTATTCACAAAAAAAGACCAGTTTAAGTCCCCAGGAGTTAGCTGGGCAATTTTACGAGCCAGCTGCTCTGCTGCTTCACTTGTAAACTGAGACCGGTAAACGAAAGACACTCTGTTTGCCTGCTTCTGCATCGCCTCAATTATCTCTTTTACACCATGTCCGATATTAGCTGTTACAGCTCCTGAAGATGCATCGAGATATTTTTTCCCATCCAAATCAAACAAATAAATGCCTTTCCCATAATCAATGGCCGGATAACTTTCATCAAGCTGCGGTTTAATAAGATAGGACTGCTCCACTGCCTCACTCCGTTCCATATGAAAGCCTAAATATTCACTTTACGACAGTTCGATAAATTATATGATTAATGAAGATGAATCTTTCTTATATTTTCTTTCAGACTAGCAGAAAAGAAAATACGTTCTGGGACTTATTAGAGCAGCCAGTACTGTCAATAAAAAATAGCTGACAAGGCCACTGAAGTCTGCAAACAAAAAAGGCCGAAACGTTACGAATAGTTAACATTCTGGCCTTTATCACTGACTCATTTAATTGGACCGGTGATTTCCACTGCAGCACTCGTATCCGCTGGGCGTGCTGTTCGGAAAAATTGGCTAGATGCTGGTTCTGATAAGCACCACACATACTCTTATCCATAACTTGGTATGTTAATCTAAAACAGAAAAAAGGCCTGTCACATAGACAGGCCTTAAGATTACACACCAACCGGCTCTAGTTCTTTTGCGGTTTTTATTTTTTTAATAATATTACGGGCCACCCATACACCACATGCCCCAGCTTGGGCGAGACCTCTTGTAATTCCGGCCCCATCACCGCCGACATAGAGTCCGCTAATTTCAGTTTCAAACTGTTCCGTTAATTTTGGTCTAGCTGAATAAAACTTTGCTTCAACCCCATAAAAAAGTGTATGCTCGGAAGCCAAACCTGGGCTTACATGATTTAATGCTTCTGTCATTTCGATCAGGCTTTTCATCGTGTTATACGGAAGAACTAGTCCAAGGTCGCCAGGAACTGCTTCTTTTAGGGTCGGCTCAAGGAAGCCTTCTTTAATCCTTTTGTCTGTTGATCTTCTTCCCTTTAAGATATCGCCATATTTCTGAACAATCAAACCGCCATTTGACAGGCTGTTTGCCAGGCGAGAAACTTCGTGTGCAAATTCGTTAGGCTTATCAAACGGTTCTGAAAAGGTATGTGAGACGAGTAAGGCAAAGTTCGTATTCGGGCTGCCTAGCGCAGGGTCCTTATAGGCATGTCCATTTGCCAGCATGATCCCAGAGTGATTTTCTACAACTACATGTCCAGATGGGTTGCTGCAAAAAGTTCTCACTCTAGTTCCAACAGATGTGTTAAAGGTAAACTTACCTTCATATAAATGCTTATTGATTTCTTCCATAACAATATTGGATGTTTCCACTCGAACGCCTATATCTACCTGATTGTTTATCATTTTTAAACGGCGGGATTTTAATAATTTTGCAAGCCATGTAGAACCATCGCGTCCAGGTGCAATAACTACTTTGTCAGCAAAGATCTGTTCTCCGTTTTTAAGGTGGATCCCCTTAACATTATGGCCGTCTTTCGATTTCTCAGTGATAAGGTCTTCCACCTCAGCTTTAAATACCATGTCAACCTTATCGTTTAAGTACACATATATACTTTTTAAGATTTCGAGATTTTGCTCAGTGCCAAGATGGCGTACCTGGGCCCTTAGCAATTTTAAGCCGGCTGCGTAGCCACGATGTTCAATTTCCCTAACCTCAGGTGTTAAAGGATCTGTGATGCTCTCAGTTGCGCCATGTTCTAAATTAATTCCATCTACGTATTTTATTAAATCAATTACCTGAGAATTAGAAAGGTAGTCTGTCATCCACCCGCCAAATTCACTCGTAATATTAAATTTCCCATCCGAATAGGCACCCGCACCGCCAAACCCATTTGTTATCGAACAGGCTGGGAGGCAGCCTGCAAAATCCTTTTTACCTGCTGCAGGTGGGCATTTCTCAATTTTTTTCTGTAAAATCGGGCAATTTCTTTTATAAATATCATGACCTTTATCAATTAATAATACTCTGGCTTCTGGCATTTTCAATGTTAATTCGTAGCAGGTGAAAATTCCGGCAGGACCTGCTCCGACCACAATCACGTCATAATTTGATTTCATATCATTACCCCCACTAAGGATTTTATATAAATTCAGATGATCCTTGGTAAATATAACAAAAAACCATAGCATAGTCAATCTAATTAACGAACTATTTTAATGGTCAATTACGATATTGTTCGTGAATAGAACGTTAACGAAAAATTCAGTATATGTAAAAAGTGTCGCCAATAAGTTTTTGTCTCATGAGCAAAAGTGCAACCACCTTTTAGCGACTTTGGACTGGAGTACATCGCCTGAGATAAAGAAAACAGAAAAGCCGTAGCGTTTCGACGTTAACTTATATACGGTAATCCGTAAATTGGAACCTATTAGAGCACGATAAAAAAAGAATTGCCCGAATAGCAGGGCAATTCTTTTCTGTTTTTACCAGGTGCCGTAACAAACAGCACCTATTATAATCAATAGTATAAACAAGACAACAATAAGCGGGAACCAATTGTTCGCTACTCCGCCTACATAAGGCGTACCGCAATAGCCTGCGTCAACATACGGGGTACCATAATAACCTGCGCCAGCAACCGGTGCACCGTGATCAAATCCATCATGTTTGTAATGCATAAACGCTTCACTCCTTACTTGTTATATCTGTTTCACTTTTAACATATGACCCAGGTACTTGGCCTGTATGTGCGTTCGCCCATATAATCATTAATTATTTAGGCACTTTTGCTAATTCACTCCATGTTCCGGCCAAATGATTAGAATCCTATTGTATTTTTGCAAGAATAGGTGTATTGTACTCACATAATTTAATTAACAGGGGAATGTGTATGAAAAGTATCTTTAAAAACTTTATCAATGGAATTTTGACGATTGTTCCTATTATTCTTGTGATTTATGTAATTTATAAACTGTTTATGTTTTTAGATGGGTTACTTGGAAATTTATTAAGGCCCTATTTTAGAGAAGACTATATTCCTGGCATTGGATTATTAACAACCGTTATCTTAATCACTGTGTTCGGATGGTTGTCTACTAAGTTTATTACGGGCAGTGTTATCAAACTTGTTGACCGCTTACTTGAAAAGATCCCTTTTGTTAAAACCGTTTATTCAGTAATAAAAGATACCGTTCACTCCTTTTTGGGTGAAAAAAAATCTTTTTCCAAGGTAGCCCTTATCACGATACCTGGCACCGACATGAAAAGTATGGGATTTATTACTGCCGACCAGCTCGAGAGCTTGTATAGCCCCCTAAAGGATTGCGTTGCGGTTTATGTTCCACAAACCTTTCAAGTTGCCGGTTTCACTTTCCTTGTCCCAAAAGATCAAGTAGAAGTGATTGACGTGAAACCGGAGGACGCAATGAAGTTTATTTTGTCAGGTGGAATGACGACAAAAGGTAAATAAAAAAACAAAAAAGAGAAAAGCCGCTGCTTTTCTCTTTTTTGTTTCGCTGTTTATTTTAGAGTAACCTCTAAAAGGGGGGTCGTACCTTTTTCTGCCTGGCCGCTGCCCAATACCTTTATTGATGATGTTTGGTCTGTATTTGTAATTATAATTGGCGTTATTGTACTGCTTGCCTTTTCAGAAATGATACCAAGATCAAAGGTGACGAGTTTATCCCCTGATTTAACCTGATCTCCTTCTGAAACATGGGTCTCAAAAGCTTCTCCCTTTAAAGAAACCGTTTCAAGCCCAATATGGAGAAGGATTTCGGCACCATTATTGGCTCTAATTCCAATCGCGTGCTTCGTAGGAAATACTTGAATAATTTCGCCATCTACCGGAGAAACGGCAACCCCTTCATTTGGCCTAATGGCAATGCCGTCACCCATCATCTTTTGAGAAAATACTGGGTCCGGGACTTCTTCTAGGCTTAAAATAGCCCCTGTAATTGGTGACACTAGCTGTACGGTTTTATTTTCTTCTTGTTTGCCAAATAGCTTTTTAAACATATAGAGATCAAATCCTTCCAATCAGCCTTTTGTTTCGTCGTTAAACCACTTTACATATTCCCCATATCCTTCTTCGGTAAGCTTCTCTTTTGGAATAAACCTAAGTGAAGCAGAATTGATACAATATCGTAACCCTTCAGGCCCCGGCCCATCGTCAAATACATGGCCAAGGTGAGAATCCGCAGTTTTGCTTCTTACTTCCGTACGGACCATAAAGTGGCTTTTGTCTTCCTTTTCAATGACTTCTTCTTCTGCAAGAGGTTTGGTAAAGCTTGGCCATCCGCAGCTTGAGTCAAACTTGTCCCTCGAACTGAACAGCGGCTTGCCTGAAACAATATCAACATAAAGACCTTCCCGAAAATCATTCCAATATTCATTTCTGAAAGGTGGTTCCGTTCCACTGTTTTGTGTAACTTCGTATTGAATTGGTGTAAGCCGTTTCTTTAAATCTTCACGATTTTCCATACTATTCCTCCCAATAGGTCCGTATGTAGGCATCTCTTCCAGATCCTTTTCGGTATGCGTTATACCTTAGCGGACTTTTCTTGTAAAAATCTTGATGATATTCTTCAGCAGGATAAAATTCTTTTGCTGGAAGAATCTCGGTTACGATAGGGCGGTCAAAACGGCCGCTGTTTTCAAGTTCCTGCTTAGATTGTTCAGCTAAGCGTTTTTGGTCTTCGTTTTGGAAAAATATAGCTGTTTTATAAGAGCGGCCTCGATCAAAAAATTGTCCGCCTGGATCTGTGGGGTCAATTTGCTGCCAAAATAGCTCAAGCAGCCTTTCATACGGAAACACATCAGGATCAAACGTAATTTGAACTGCTTCATAATGTCCAGTGGTCTCTGAGCAGACTTCTTCATAAGTAGGATTTTCTTTGTGACCTCCGGTGTATCCGGATACAACATTAATAATCCCTGGCTGCTCATTGAATGGCTTCACCATGCACCAAAAACAGCCGCCAGCAAATATTGCAACTTCTTCGCTTTTCTGAACCATTAAAAACACCCTCTTTTCTAGCTTCCGTTATTCTTATTCCCGTTTGTTCCTATTTTAACGCTAAATTTAACTAAGTTAAACAAATGTGCCCTATATCTGCAAATATCATAACAAAAGCGCAAGTGCCCGTTAAGCGACCTATGGACTGGAGGACACCTACTAAGTAAAGGAAACACGGAAAACTGAAGCGATTCGATGTTGACTTATCATTGGGAGGTTGACCACCAAACTGGAACTTTATAGTTTCCTGAACAATTATAAAAACCCCTTCATAAAAGAATTGTCGACAAAGACAGCGAGAAGCCTTTCCTCGCTGCCTTTTGTCATTTTTTTAGTGGAATGGTGGGAAAGGGCCGATTTCTTCTCCGCGGGACAGTACTCCCCCAGGACATTGAAGGGCTTCCATGGGTAAGGCCGCACTGAAGAAAATGCGATAGCATTTTCAAGAGGATGTTCTGCCTCTTCTTATATTGATTATGTGTAATAAAGTTGATTAGAGCGGAGGGTGGCGACTCCTGCGGGAAAAGCGGGACAGTCGAGACCTTGGACTGAGCGTAGCGAGGGAAGCGGCTCGGCCCCGCCCGCGGAAAGCGTCCGCCCGGAGTGATAATCTAACCACAGTGGTTATTCTATCTTGATTTTAAATTAAAAAAAGACTTGTAGGGAGACTCAATTTTCTTCGAGTCCTGCCTACAGTCTGAAACCCCTTCATAAGAAAGGGTTTAAAGTGTATCTTCCTGACGTCATAAAAGGGAAGGCAGATACGGTATCTTTAGTTTGCCGGAACATACAGCGTGAATGAAATATTATCGGATTTAAGATCAAATTCATTAGCTCTGACTTTTATATCACTCTTCAACTCCATGTTTTGAAGCGATACATAGACTGTTTCTTCTTTTGGCTGTATGATAACCCAGTCAGGAAGGGCATATCGGTCTCTGACAATTTTCATTACTTGGGAGGCCGGCAGCTGCAGCCTGCCAATAGACATTGATTTTTGTTTAAGAAGCAGGTCGCCATTTTCCAATGCTTGAGGTTCAAAAGAAAGCTTCATTTGGAGATCCTGCCCAAAAACAGCAAGGGTGCCATACAGGTCTACCTCATGATCCAGAATGACATCATAATTAATCTGTCCGGATTTTATTTCCTCATCGAGATAGTGATTTATGACTTTATTCAAATCAGATTTATTGCTTGTTACAAGAAACCCTACATCTTCATTTGTACCCCGGTCTGCCACATCAGGTGTACCTCCCTCAATAGGGAGAAATAAATTTATCAGTATATATAAGACGATTGTGATGTTAAGGCCCATCAGAATAAAAAAGGCCATTTTCCAATGCTTTTTCATTAATCACTGTTCCCCTTTTCACTAGCAGTATAAGCATTCCTGGCAATGCTCTTCAATGGTTCTCCACCCAAACTTTCGAATATTCTCTGAGCCATCAATTCATATCCTCTGTCATTAGGATGGAACTGATCTGTATATAATAAATTTTCCTCTTCTGTTTGAAAAATATCACCTATTTCCACAAAGTAGGCTGATGGATAACGGGCTACTATTGACCGGCTTACGCTATTCCATTCGTCGATAATATCATTCATTTCCTCTATATCGGTAAACCACTTATAAAATGGATTATATAAACCAACCAAAACAACCATTGTTTCGTTATTAATGGAACGAATTTCGTTTAATATGGTTACAAGCCTTTTCTCATAGTTGCTCCGTTCAACGTTGAATGGATCAAGTTCAAGCTGAGTAAAATTTTCCCTGACAACCTTCATAACGTCATTGCCGCCAATCGTCAAGATTACCATGTCAGACTCTCTGATGCTGGTTCGAACTTCTTCACTTTTTATTCGGTCAATCAGCTGTGAACTTTTGTTCCCCTTTATACCGAAATTATCCATTCGAACTTCTCGTATGTTTTTTTCCTTCTCAATCAATTCCTCTAAATAAGGCAAATAGCCGCCCCGTTTTGTGCTGTCCCCTATCCCTTCTGTCAATGAATCTCCTGCAGCTACAATATTAATCTGCCTTGGGAAAAAGTCAGGTTCTGGAGAGAGTTTATTTCGATAATGAACCTCTTTACTTATATGAAACTCTTTTTCTATTGAAGAATTTAAAGGATTACATGAAATTAAAACCAAAAGGCATAGAAGAAACATAGTAAAGATCTTGCGCAAAGTGAGTCACCTGCCATGAGTTGTTATTCCCCAATTATAACACGAGTAACCATGGAGTGGCCCCTTGGATACGGAAGAAAAATAGACCTGTTTCCAGGTCTATTGTAATGTTTTAATATCCTCCAAAATTTCGTCAAATGGAATCTCATTTAAACCGCTATAATCTTTTACAATTGTACCTTCCTGGTTGACTAGATAAAAGCTGGTGCCATGAGCAACCTGGTCACCCTGCTGTGGTTTCTTTACCAGTGTTTTAAAACTATCAACAGCGAAGCTTTCAATCTCTTCCTGCGAGTAGCCTGTTAGGAAATTCCAGGATTGTAAATCAGCATTAAATGAGTTCGCAAATTCTGATAGTGTATTGGGATCATCAACACTTGGATCTACACTAAAAGAAACAAATTCAATATTTTCAATCTTAGCCTCTGCTGCCATTCTTTGAAGTTTTGCCATATTAGCGGTCATTGGAAAGCAAACATCTTCACAGTTAGTAAAAATAAAATCAGCCATCCAAACCTTTCCCTCTAAATCACCAAGCCCGAATGATTCCCCATCCTGATTTGTTGCTGAAAAGTCCTCTACAGGCCAATTGTGTGCATCTTTAATCTCATTTCCTCCGCAAGCTGCAAGGAGAAGCACAGAAAAACCAAGAAGAAAAAGTATCTTAAATCTCATTCTTTTCACCTGCTATCTTAATATACGTACAGACATTATTCTAGCAAACCCGTACAAAAGAAGAAAGAAAATCCGCTTATTTTTATTTACTAGAATAAACCAATGTTAGCAGTCTCCAGTCTGATGTAAAGCAACAAGTCAGTACAAGCTAATTCTCTTCCTCGTCTTCTGCCAGGGGCACATATACTTTGAATGTGGTCCCTTCTCCCTTATTACTGTAAACCTCAATGCGTCCCCTCATTCTTTCAATGATTTGATAGCAAACCATCAAGCCCATTCCAGTTCCTTTTTCCTTTAGTGAATAAAAGGCCGTCCCTAGGCGGTCGAGCTCCTCTGCTGTCATACCTATCCCTGTATCTGAAATAGTAAATATTGCATTTCTGCCATCATCCTTGAGGGTAAGCTCTAATTCTCCGCCTTCTTTCATTGCTTCAATTCCGTTTTTAAGAATATTAATTAGTACCTGCTTTAATTCATTTTTACTGCCTTTTACATTTACATTCGGTTGAATATCCGACTTTAAGACAATATTTTTTGACATCATTGCATATGTGCTCATTAAATCAATAGCATTTACAGTTAAATCACTTCCATCAATCCTTTCTGACTTGGCCATATCGGGTTTTGCGAGTTCAAGATAGTCATTTATAATTGATTCTGCTCTATTAATCTCTTCGATCATTAATCCAATGAACATAACCTCCTCTTTGCTCATCTTTTCTTTAGTAGAGAAGATCTGCAAAAAGCCTTTTACTACGGTCAATGGGTTTCTAATCTCATGAGCCACAGAAGCAGCAAGCTGACCGATGGCATTCATTTTTTCTGCATGCTGGAGTTCCTTTTGAACCTTTGTGTGCTCTAATAGACTTTCCATCTGGCCAATAGCAGTTTCAAGCAACGGAGTGCTTTCATTAATCTCCTTGATCGTTTTAAGCTGATCAGAGGCGGCAGTTAACGTGGCAAAAAGGGTAGATAATTGTACAGTCATTTCATTAAATTTAAGGCTAAGCTGACCAAGGTCTGATTGGTCATGAATAGGCAAGCTGACGTTAAAGTTCCCTGCGCTTACCTGCTTAATGCCACAAACAATATCATCCACCGGCTGAAGCACCTTTTTAAGTCCCCATCTTAAAACAAAATACACGATCAAAGACACAGCGATGAACCCGCAGGCCAACAGCAGGAGAATTTCAGCCTGGCTTCTTTTCAAGATTGATGCATCCAGATCAATACCGAGAAGCGCAATGACTGCTCCGTTTTGATTTTTTATGGGGGCAAAAGCTGTAATCCACGTTCCGAATTGATCTCTATACACAGAGGTGCTAGAAACAGAATTACTGTTCATGCTTTGTGTAAAGGCACTAATAAATTCAGGGCCTCCATTATAATGTTTAACCTCCTCATTAAAAAAGTCGTTATAATGCCTTGAGGCAGCAATAATTTTGAACCTGCCTGCTTCCAAATCATCCACTGTCATTAAATAGGCACCTAATACAGAAGAATTCTGCTCATGCACCAAGGAAACATGATCGATTAAACGATCCTTGGCAGGATGGCTTGTCTCAATAAATTCAAGCGCTTTTTCTATATCCTCAGGTGCTATTGTCGTTTTCCACAAACTCGCAAGTCCCTCTGCTCGAGAGGTCATTTGGTCTGTTAGCAGCTTAGAATGAAGGAAAAAGTTAAAACCAGCAGTTGTACATAAAACAAAGAAAGTAATTAATAAAGTTAACGAAAAAAGTTTATGATATAACTGGAGGTTTTTAAACCTTTGCTTTATGCCCATATTCTCAGTCCTTTAGATGGTAAAGATTAATAGCTAATTCGACATTTCCTTTCGAATTCCTTTGCAGCAAATATAAAAAGCCTGAACAAAATTGTTCAGGCTTTATGCTATTTAAAATAATACATAAACCCAATAGCTCCGGGACCTGTGTGTGTACTAATTATCGGGGTAGTATCCTGGATCTCGAACTGATCAAAACTTGTTTTGTTTGAGATTTCCTTTTTAAGCCTTTCAGCTAATTGATACCCGTCAGCATGCACCAACCCTACCCCCAAGACTTGCCTGCCTTTTAGGTCCTCCTCAAACTGCTTAGTAAGGAATTTAATCACTTGTGAATGCCCTCTAGCTTTGGACACGGGAGTATATTCGCCTCCCTCTAGAGATGCTATCGGCTTAATATTTAACAAAGATCCCATCATGGCTCTGCCTTTTCCGATACGCCCTCCTTTTACCAGATTCTCCAGGGTATCAACGACCACAAATAAACGAGTGTTTTTACGAATTTCATTCAGACGAGCAACGATTTCTTCTATGTCCTTCCCCTGATCAGCCATAATTGCTGCCTCAATAACCTGAAAGGCTAAGCCTTTTGAAATATAGCGGGAATCTACGACGGTAACCTTCCCTTTACTCAATTTGGCTGCACTTTCAGCCGATTGAACTGTACCGCTCATTCCACCAGTCATATGTATGGAAATTACATCGAAACCTTCTTCTTCAAGCTGATCGTAAACGTTAAGAAACTCTCCTGCTGAAGGCTGTGAACTTTTGGGCAGCTCTTTAGATTTCTTCATTTCTGTCATGAATTCTACGGGAGTAATATCAACGCGGTCTAGATATGTTTCACCATTAATTGATAACGATAAGGGGACTACTTTAATGCCGTACTTTTCAATTATTTCATCTGATAAATCCACTGTTGAGTCTGTAACAATCTTAATTTTCGTCATACTATCACACCCCATTCAAAATCTAGTTAATAATTTTGCGAGTTTTAGACACGTTCCTCTCATAACCGCTATTTGGTCTATTATATCAATGATTATTTATTAGGGGAATTACAAGAACCGCTAAAGTACAGAAAATTCAATTCTTTTCAAAACAAAAAGCGCCCTGGAAAGGCGCTAAAAAGATTTACGCATTATTTTTCAATTCTCCGGATTTAAATATCTGTTCGTAGTCCGGCCATTTGAGTACTCTTTTCAAATAATCCTTAAAAGAGTAATATTTTCGAGCAGTTTTCTCACGGTAAATGGATGTAATAAATGTTTGCAAACGGACTTGGATCATGAAATAATAAGGGCTTTTTTCTCCCAATAAAGGAATCTCAGAAACTTTAACCTTCTGTCCAACAGCGTTTTTGAACTCTAGGCTTTTGTATAACAAAATATCAATCCTCTTTTATCCCCGTTTGAATATATTATACCTTATGTTGCTCTCGAAATGTGTCTGATTATGCGCTGTTAAAAAAATTTTCTTAGCAAGTGTTCTCATTTCTGCACATGCAAAAAGCCCCTAAATAAAAACCCCTCAGATTTTGAAATCCAAAGGGTAAATCACCGCTATCCTGCATTTTCAGTTTCATTATCGTAACCATGTTCCTCTGCCCACTTTTGTTCCCTTTTAAGCTTTCTCTTATAAACTATCTTAGAAAGATTTATACTAATTTCATATAAAAACAGAAGTGGAATCGTCACTAAGACATCTGACATAAAGTCCGGCGGGGAGATCACTACAGAAATAATAATTAGAACGAAATATGCGTATTTTCGTATCCTTTGTAGAACATATGGGTTAATTATGCCAAGAGATGTTAAAAACATAACAACAACAGGCAACTCAAACAGTACTCCAAAAGGCAAGGTCATATTCATTATAAAGCGAAAGTATTTTTCAGCCGTAAAGTTTGTGGCAAGCATATCCCCGCCGAGCTCGATCAAAAAGCTCAAAACGGTAGGGAAAATAACGAAATATCCAAATGCCAGTCCAACAAGAAACAGAACGAACAAAGCAGGAATATATGCTATTGTGAGTTTCTTTTCAAACGGCTTAAGAGCTGGTTTAACAAACATCCATATTTGGAGTGCAAGCACAGGAATTGTACCTGCTATCGCAATTACGGTGGCAATCATAAAATAAATCCAAATAATATCGCTTGGCCCGAGGACAATCAGCTTTACATCCAGATCCCGCACAAACCAACTATAAATTTCCTTAACATAAGTGAATCCAGCTATAAAAAATATTACAAAGGCTACCGCCGATATAAACAGCCGCTTTCTCAATTCATCCAAATGGTCAATGAGGTTAAGTTCTTTATCTTCCATATAGTTCCCCTGCCATATATTGCTTATTTAGTCACAAGTCTTACTGGCTTTTGTTTTAATTTCAAAGCTAAATAACATCCTAATGTTGTTTGCTGTGAATGAAAAAGGTGTAAGACAAAAGTCTCTTACACCTTTTATTTTGGTGCTTTTGTGGCTTCTTTTTTCTCTTCTTCAAAATCTTCCATTACATCGCTAGTCAGTTCACGAGTCGATTTTTTGAACTCACGCAAAGTTTGTCCAAAGGCACGGCCAATTTCCGGAAGTTTTTTCGGTCCGAAAATAATTAAGGCAAGCACTAGTATTAAAATTAACCCGGGTACACCGATATTTGATAACATGAATCAACATCCCCTTTTCATTTGCATTGTTAAATCTACTATGATTATAGTACTTTTATTTCGTTTGTGGGGAAAAGTCCGTTAAAGTTCATAAGAATTTCACAAAACGGTTAAGAAATTACAAGATTGTGACTTTTCTCATTTCACGAAAAAAAGGGAGGAAGACTCCCTTTTTTATTATACCAGTAAACTAAAAAGCTGGTTATCTTTATTAATCGCCAAATATGGAAATCCTTTTCTTTCCATTCTAGTCACAAGTGGTGTGTATTGGTTCTTATTCTTCAATTCAACCCCAACTAATGCTGGGCCGCTATCTTTATTATTTTTCTTCGTGTATTCGAACCGGGTAATGTCATCATCTGGCCCAAGAACATCATCGAGGAATTCTCTTAGTGCTCCAGCGCGCTGTGGGAAGTTTACGATAAAATAATGGAGCAACCCTTCATAAAGAAGGGATCTTTCCTTTATTTCCTGCATTCTGCTAATATCGTTATTGCCTCCGCTAATAATACAGACTACTGTCTTACCCTTTATTTCTTCTTTTACCATATCCAGTGCTGCAATTGGAAGAGCTCCTGCAGGCTCTGCTACAATTGCATGCTCATTATATAGTTCAAGTATTGACGTACAGACCTTTCCTTCAGGAATAACCATGATATCATCTAGGATTTCTCGGCAAATCTCAAAGGTTTTATTTCCAACACGTTTAACTGCCGCACCATCAATAAAGGTTTCAATATGTTCGAGTGAATAAGCTTCATTGTGATCAATAGCTGCCTGCATCGATGCAGCCCCTGCCGGCTCGACACCAATCAGCTTGGTTGAAGGAGAAACACTTTTTACATAGGTTCCTACACCCGACATAAGTCCTCCGCCGCCAATACTGCCTAAAACATAATCAACAGGGTCTTCACAGTCATTTAAAATTTCAACCGCTACTGTTCCTTGTCCGGCTATTACTCGTTCATCATCAAAAGGATGGATAAACATTCGCTGTTCTTTTTCAGAACACTCTACTGCCTTTTTGTAGGAATCATCAAAAGAATCACCTATGAGGATAATTTCAACATTTCCTCTGCCGAACATTTCGACCTGATTGACTTTTTGCCGCGGTGTTGTTGCTGGCATAAAGATTTTTCCGTTTACACCAAGCTGTCTGCATGCGAATGCAACTCCCTGAGCATGATTTCCTGCGCTTGCACAAACAACACCTGTATTGACTATTTCCTTTTCTAGCAGCTTCATCGTATAGTAGGCACCGCGCAATTTAAAAGAGCGGACATGCTGTAAATCTTCTCTCTTCAAGTAAATAGTACAGCCGTATTTATCTGATAAACGCTCATTTTTTTGTAAAGGCGTATGCGCTACTATGTCTTTAAGATGCCTGTAAGCTATCAGAATATCTTCAACTTGCACCCATTTTTTAGTTTTGGTTTTCTGTTCCATACTATCCCCCCGCGTTAATCCTCTGTCATTAATTTGTTCATTATATCACGTATCATTATGTTTTCAATGAATTATGAAAATATTTGAACATTTTATTGATTCAACTTGTATAAAATCCCTTTTCCTAAACATATAATAAGGCAAATTTACATGATAGGAGGCTGAAACGGCTTGGAGATTTCCCTGCTCAGTTATGATGGCGCCCTTCCGGTGGAAATAACCCTCGATGAGGATAACGGCCGCTATATGATTAGAAAAAGTGATACAAGCGGAGAGGTATTCAACACCCCGCTTGAGCTCATTCAGTGGGTTAAAATCCATTTTCATGCAGAGGAGTTTTGTAATGTTCAAGAGTTCCAGAGCATGATGAAGCTACTTTCGGAATATGAAGAAACAATCTGAGCGTCTCCCTCTCATAAATACGTTTCAGTTATGTCGAACCTAATTCTTATTCCTGGAGGTCTGCCGATTTAGTTCCCAAATAAAGCTCCGATAAAGAGGTTAGTTTGTCGGAGCTTCCATTTGTTAGTTCTGGACACTAAAGCAAGCTTCCGAGAATCATCCTAGCAGGTACAAGCTTTTTTCCTGCGGAGCCGGCTCCGTTATATTCGTCAACCTTCATCGCCCAGCCCGAGCACCTTCGTTCGGCCTTGTTTTATCCCCTTATTACGAAGCGATTCTTTTTTGGCTTTGGGTTGAAATGATGGTTTGCCTGACATCTTCGGCAAGTTCTTTTAGTTCCCTGCCCTTATAATGGGCATATTCCAAATGAGGACAAATTGTTACAGTGATTTCAGCTGGCTTGACCAGCTTTCCATTTTGCTCAAAAACTTTAGAAGTTCCTGCAATAGAGATTGGAACTATCGGTACTTCAGCCCCCTTAGCCAAACGAAACCCTCCAGATTTAAACTCACCAATCGGGCCGCCTTTGCTCCTTGTTCCTTCTGGAAAAATCGCTATTGAATGGCCTTTCTCCAACAATCGAATCCCCTCTCCGATCGATCCGACAGCCTGCATGCGATCTTTCCGATCCAGGAAGACACAGTTTATAGCTGCCATCCACGATGACAGGATTGGTATTCTTTTCACTTCAATTTTTGAAATAAATCCAAACGGCTTATTGATATAACCAAGTAAAACAGGAATATCAAAATCTCCTTCATGGTTACACACAAACACAACAGGCCCTTCAGGAAGTTTCTCCTCCCCGTAAACGTCTACCTTTGATCCAGTAAGCTTTATGATTGTCTTAGACCATTTTTGTGGTGTCACATGGGCTATCCTGTCTCTTTCATTAACCGGCATGTCTGCGGGCAGTCTGTTCACTATTTTAAGCTTTGGGATGCTGTAAACAAGATAACCACTCATGTATAGAAAGCATGCTATTAAACGAAGCATCTTCTTCCTCCTCTTTTTTGCTAGACGTTCCCATTAAAGTCGAAGCTGACAGTTAGGAAAAATACAGATCAAAAGAAAAAGCCGCAGCTGCAGCTGTGACCTTTAGACAAGCCTCACATTATTCTTTTCGATCGTAAATAAAAAACTCATAGTCATACGGATTCTTCTCATTTTTAGGCCCTTTAAACTGTTCAATTACTTCCCAACCTGAAAGATCGAGTTCCGGGAAAAACGTATCCCCCTCAAACGAGTGGTATATCTTTGTCAAATAGAGTCTATCTGCATCAGGCAGGATCTCTTTAAAGATTTCTGCCCCGCCGATCACGAAGACCTCTTGCCCCTTTTGCTGGGCATATTCGCGTAATTCATTCACAGAATAAAGTACAGTACAGCCTTCGCATAAGAAACTTTTATCTCTAGTTATAATAATATTCTCTCTGCCTGGGAGGGGCTTTCCTATGGATGTATAGGTTTTGCGGCCCATTGCAATCGGATGCCCCATGGTAACTTTTTTAAAGAATTTGAGATCTTCTGGAAGGCGCCATGGCAACTGGTTATTTTTTCCAATCGCTCTGTTTTCATCCATAGCCCATACTAGTGAGATCATACACTAACCACTCCCTTTATATGGGGATGTGGGTCGTACTCTTCAAGCTGAAAATCATCGTAGGCAAAACCAAAGATATCTTTTACTTCCGGATTTATCTTCATTTTCGGTAGTGACCTAGGCTCCCTTGTCAACTGAAGTTTAACCTGGTCCATGTGGTTTGAATAGATATGGACATCTCCAAAGGTATGTATAAATTCACCTGGTTCAAGATCGCAAACCTGCGCCACCATCAAAGTTAAAAGTGCATAGGAGGCAATGTTGAAAGGCACACCCAGGAACACATCGGCTGAACGCTGATAGAGCTGGCAAGAAAGCTTCCCATCCGCTACATAAAATTGAAACATACAATGGCAAGGCGGAAGTGCCATATTCTCAATCTCTCCGACATTCCAAGCATTAACGATCAGTCTGCGGGAATCAGGATTTGATTTAATTTGGCTGATAAGCTCACTAATTTGGTCTACTGTCTTTCCATCAGCACCTGTCCAAGAACGCCATTGATGTCCATATACAGGGCCCAGTTCACCTTTTTCGTCAGCCCATTCGTTCCAAATGCGGACACCGTGATCCTGCAAATATTTTACGTTCGTATCCCCATCAAGAAACCAGAGCAGCTCATGGATGATGGATTTAAGATGAAGTTTTTTTGTCGTTACAAGTGGAAATCCTTCCTGAAGATCAAAACGCATTTGATAACCAAATGAACTGATTGTTCCAGTTCCTGTCCTGTCTTCTTTTTCCGCCCCGTTTTTTAAAATATGTTCACATAACTGTAAATACTGTTTCAATTCCTACACAACCTTTACAAAAAAATATCTCTGGTATCTATTTTACCTTTACCAGAGATTACTTCAAGCTTTTAATAAAAAGATAAGTTTCAGGTGCAGCCTCTCTTAACAATTCCGTATGCTCATCACCTGCAAAAAACATTGCAAAGGTTTCAGCAAAATATTCTTCAGGATAATTTATAAAATAAGGTCTGCCAGGAAAAAGAAGTTTGCTTTCTTTCTTCCAAACAAACACGAATGTCTGGTCATCCCTAATTGCATCATATACATAACGGTCAACTGAGTGGGCTAGTTCATGCAATTCAAGATTAACAGAGCCATGCCCCATCCCTTTCTCGCTGTTCCCTATTTTTGCGAGCACAATTTTTGAACCGCCGACCCCGGGAACTTCATCCCACTTTGTCCCATTTTGATATCCGCGTGGAATTAACCCTTTTAAGTGGTCAGCACTTGGGTTATCTGTTAGCTTACCTTGAAATAATTTTAACTGGATTCTATGGTGCGCAATTTTTTCGAGCATCGAGTCAGGCAGCTTATCGATCCTGCTGATCATATTAGCTGCTTCAATCTGATCAAATTCTTCTTCGGGAAGAAGAATGATATTTTCAATATGATTCTTTGATTTTAGCGTGAGAGAATCAAAGAGTATTGACTGCTGGGGAAAATCCCTTAAAGGAATTCCATTAACAGTTGCCTGTGAGGTTCCAAGCAATGTAAGAGAGACAGCAATTGTAAAGAAAAGAAACAATAATTTACGCATAATATGTCTCCCCTTCACCAAAAGCGATAATAGTTTATGAATCTATTTTACTATTAAAATTATACCATATGAGTTTTTCAAAATGGCTGAGAAAATCAGGTAAAAGAAGTAGGTGAACATGCTGGTTTATGCTTGGCCAAGTCACGGCTGGTCATTTTGAAATTTGGAATACAAAATAAAAGGAACTGACTTATAATCAGCTCCTGTACCTATAAAACTGTTAACTTCTCCAATTAGGCGGTGTATTTTTATCCCAATATATCGTCCCGAGCTCGTGGTGTGACTGAAACTGATCATGATAGGTATGGTAATGAAAGTTAAACCAATATCCCTCAAGAGGAGGCTGGTCCCTTCTCACATGGAACCTAATGATATCATGGCCATCATCGTCAGTAAGATTAAAGATTTTTTCTGATCTTCCTCCTCCAGGCCCTTCCGTAATAGCCAAGCTGGTAAGTTTTTCATTGGGATACTGTTCAGCAACAGTTTCTATTGTTCTCTCGATATTTGGCAGGATAACCTGGCGAAACTCATCTTCAATAACGGGGCCGATTTTAGTGCCGAATTTCTGCAGCGATTGTTCCTCAGCTTCCCTTACCATTTTCCCTATAAAGGAATGACGGTCTATATCTCCTGGCAGTATATCGTGCGGATTGGTAAAAACAGAAACCTCATGAGTGTCTGACTCTTCAGCTGCCTCAGAAACAAAGAGCCCATTTGCCTGAGCAGGGGTTACAAGACCGAATGATAAAATCGTTATAAGGACTACTATCGACTTGCGAAACCAGACTGGCATTAAATTCTCCTCCTATCTGACGCTTTTTTATTAAAAAGACTGCTGTCTGCTATGCTCTTAACAGCTTTAAGCAGCTCTGCTTCAGGCTGTACAAGGGCAATCCGCACATATCCTTCTCCATACCTTCCAAAAGCATTTCCTGGTGTAACTACGACATTCGCTTTATGAAGCAGTTCAATTGAAAATTCTTTTGATGAAGAAAAGCCTTGAGGGATTTCTGCCCATATAAACATGGATGCTTGCGGAATATCAACATGCCAGCCGATTTGCTCCAGCCCAGATATCAAGACATCTCTTCTCGCTTTATAAATTTCTCGATTGGATTGAAGGAAATTTGACTCAGCGATCAATGCTTTGGCAGCAGCGTTCTGCACGGGCAAAAAAACGCCATAATCCAGATTGGATTTAAGCTGGGCTAGTTTTTCGATTAAATCGGGATTACCAGCAGCATAGGCAACCCGGCAGCCTGCCATATTAAAACTTTTGGATAGTGAGTTCATTTCGATGCCGACATCTTTTGCTCCTTCAACCGCTAAAAAACTTAATGGCTTTTCTCCGTAATAAAGCTCGGAGTAAGCAAAGTCATGGAGAATCACAATCTTGTATTTCTTCGCAACAGCTATAGCTTCCTCGAAATATTTTCTGGTTACCATAGCTGGAACAGGGTTACCAGGAAAGTTCAAGATCATCAGCTTTGCTTTGTGCAGGATGTCCTCTGGTATATTATTTAATTCTGGGAGAAAACCAGTTTCCTTGCGTGAAGGCATAGGATATAACTCTGCTCCTGACATAGAGGCTCCCGTTGCATATGCAGTGTACCCTGGATCAGGAACGAGGATGTAATCACCCGGATTACATAAAACCATTGGGAAATGGACAAGGCCATCCTGAGATCCCATTAATTGTATAATCTCATTTTTTGTATTTAAGGAAACATTATGATTCTTTTTATAATAAGTACGGACCGATTCCTGAAACTCTTCAGTTCCTGTTAGAGAATATCCGTATGCTGCAGGATTAAGGGCATCTTTACTGATTGCATCCATTAAAAATTTTGGAGGAGGCAAATCAGGACTGCCAATACTTAAATCAATAATCTTTTCACCCTCAGCAATACGCATCTTTTTAAGCTGTGATAATTCTGCGAAAATGCTTTGTTCAAATGCTTTCATGCGGCGTGAAGTGGTGAAGCTCATACTCAATTACCTCCAGGACAGCGCTCTTTTTCTTGAATCTATTATACTTCTTTTTGCAATACCCTGAAAAGTGGTTTCAATCGATTATATTTAGGATATTAAACCAATTAAGAATAACGCCTGCTTAATCGCATAATATTTGGGAAACACTAGGTGATATTAAAGGGGGATGAAAAATGGATTGGACTTGGATGATTGTCATTGTCTGTTTAGTAATGCTGGGGTATTTTATTTATCTTTCCATCGCAGATTAAATAAGAGAACGGAGGCTGTCCTCTGTTCTCTTATTTTTGCAAAAATCCATAGTGAAACTTTGCCGTTTTCCTTTTTAACACGTTAAAATGATAAGCCGAAAACAGGCTGCTTTGATAATGATCTTTCAGAATGACACGGTGCCTAGCTACTCTCAGCGCTTCAGCAATTAATGGTTCTGTCAGCTTTTCATAGTGAGCCAAGCGGGTTAAGCTCTTAATCCCATCGGATTCTACGATAGTTTCTTCAAACATTGGATCGAAATAAACACAATCGATACTTCTGTCATCCATACCGGCTAAAACTGTCATGGCATGTTTATTTATAACTTTGATTCTCTGCATCGCTTTATTCATCTGCGAAATTCCAGAGTCCCAGTTACTCAATCCTTCTTTTACGATAAAGGCAATATATTTATTAACCTCTGCGCCAATTACTTGCCCTTCAGATCCTGTTGCAAAGCTTCCCACAATACTGTCCGATCCTAAACCAAGAGTACAATCCAGCAAAGTCATCCCATTTTTTAACTCCGCTGCCTCTATAAAAGGATCATGCTCCTCATTTAAGAGCCGTTTGATTCTGAACATAGCTGAGTTAGGATGAAAGAAAAAAGGTTCTTTGACCCCGATTGGATAAAGTTCGAGTCTATCTCTCCCCATTACGATACAATCATCCTGCTCCATTTGCTGAAGCTGGCTAATAGATCGCTTCTTTCTCGGAACATACAATGCTTGAAGCTGCTGTGCTGCTTCTTGTGCCTTGGCACCCAATTCTTTTTCTGCTCTCCCGGCAGTAGTAATGATCATGGCGTCAACTCCTAGCATTTAGGTGGATTTTATCATTATTTGTGAGAACTTCTGTTTGAGGCTCTTCTTAACCTATACTTCAGCTTGATTTTATAAGTCTTTGACCTATAACAAAAAGGATACCTGGTTGGCATCCTTTTTGTGGTTTTTTTAGCAATTAGACTCAAAAGCCCCGATTAAGTTTTCCATAATAGCTTCCAAAGGCTGGCCTTCGATATCATGGCGAGGGATGAAGTGAATAACTTCTTTTCCTTTTAAAAGCGCCATCGAAGGAGAAGAAGGCTCAATTCCCTCAAAATATTCCCGCATTGCTGCGGTTGCTTCTTTATCCTGCCCTGCAAAGACAGTTACTAAATGATCCGGCTTTTTGTCACTTTGAAGAACAGCCTGAGTCGCAGCAGGTCTCGCAAGTCCGGCAGCACATCCGCATACAGAATTAACAACTACCAGCGTCGTACCTTCCGCTTTATTCATATAGTTCTCAACATCTTCTGGGGAGTGAAGTTCTTCAAAACCAGCTTGAACAAGTTCTTCTCGCATTGGTTTGACCATCTGTTTCATGTATTCTTCATATGCCATCGACATAGAGATCCCTCCTATCTGTTTGCAGTGTTAGCATACTATAAATGATGCCTCTTACGCAATCTTAGACTGAAGGCACTTTATTTAATTAAGCTTTTACTGTTGAAGGCTTGTCGGCTGTTTCAAAATTGTCTGTCACAGCACCTATAGAAGAGCAGGATACAAGCCGTGAATATTTAGCCAGCTGACCTCTGGTTGGGAGTGTTGGCGCGCTCCAATTTAATTTCCGTTCAGCAAACTCTTCCTCTGACACATCAACATTTAAGATCTGCTCCTCACTGTCAATGGTCACTATATCACCATTTTTGATGTGCGCAATCGGTCCGCCTGTTTGGGCCTCAGGAGCAATATGTCCGACTACCAGCCCGTGTGTCCCTCCAGAGAATCGTCCATCGGTTAACAAGGCGACGCTTTCGCCAAGTCCTTTTCCAACAAGGATGGCTGAGATCGACAGCATCTCTGGCATTCCAGGTCCTCCCTGAGGTCCTTCATACCGAATGACCAGGACATCTCCTGCTTGAATTTCCCCATTCATAACTGCTTCAGTGGCACTCTTTTCGTCATTAAACACCTTTGCAGGTCCTGACATGCGCTTCACCTTTAAACCAGAGACCTTGGCAACCGCACCGGACGGAGCAAGATTCCCTTTTAGGACGACAAGCGGGCCATCTTCACGTAAAGGATTTTCAATTGGGTAAATTATTTTTTGCCCAACTTTAAGGTCTTCGGATTCCTCCAGATTTTCAGCTAACGTCTTTCCTGTTACAGTCAAACAATCTCCGTGAAGCAAACCTGCTTTTAAAAGAAGCTTCATTACTCCCGCAACTCCGCCTGCTTCGTGCAAATCCTGCATGACATATTTCCCGCTAGGTTTTAAGTCCGCGATATGAGGAACCTTCTTTTGAAGTCTGTTAAAATCATCAAGGCTTAAGTCTACTTCAGCAGAATGAGCCATCGCCATCAGGTGAAGGATCGCATTTGTTGAACCTCCAAGAGCCATAACAACAGTAATTGCATTTTCAAATGCCTCTTTTGTCATGATATCCCGAGGGCGAATATCTTGTTCAAGGAGACGGTAAACAGCTTGTCCTGCATTATAACAATCCTGATGCTTCTCAGGTGTTTCCGCCGGGTTTGATGAACTTCCTGGGAGGCTCATTCCCAGCGCTTCAATTGCACTAGCCATTGTGTTGGCCGTGTACATTCCACCGCAAGATCCTGAACCCGCACATGCATTGCACTCGATATGCTTAAGTTCTTCCTCGGAAATAGATCCTCCGCTATGCTCTCCAACGCCTTCAAACACAGAAACAATATCAATATCTTCTCCATTAAGCCTGCCAGGTTTGATTGTACCTCCATAAACAAATACTGAAGGTAGATTCATCCGACCAATAGCCATAAGGCAGCCAGGCATATTTTTGTCGCATCCGCCAATAGCAACAAATCCATCCAAACTCTCTGCGCCGACTACTGTTTCAATTGAGTCAGCAATTAAATCACGGCTTGGAAGAGAATATCTCATACCTTCCGTTCCCATTGATATACCATCTGATACGGTAATGGTATTAAAAATAAGCGGAGCTCCTCCTGCATCCCTAGCCCCTTCTTTTGCTTTGTAGGCGAGATCATTAATATGTATGTTACATGGAGTTACCTCACTCCAAGTACTTGCAATTCCCAGCATTGGCTTTTTAAAATCTTCATCTGAAAACCCTACTGCCCTTAGCATTGCTCTGTTTGGGGCTCTTTTAATATCATCACTGATAACATGACTGTTAATCCGTAAATCTCTAACCATTTTTGCTTCCCTCCAAGGTTAATTTTCTTTTCAATATAGAACTTTTTAGAGCAAATTGCAATAATTTTCGTAAAATTAGATGATTAATATTTTTAACTAAAAATACAGAAAAGTTATATAGATCCGTCGTTGATTAAAGGTATTTCTAGCTTTAAAACCTTATTGTAATATATGAAAAATCCAAAACAGCCACTCGGCCCCTGCATGGAGTTTGAACTGGAATCAACACGAAGAGCGGCAGAGATTCGGTGTGACTTATTTGCAGGGAACTGGTTCTAATCTTCGTCGCTGGGTGCTAGGCTGGAAGCAGATAAACCTCTTAAAAGTTTTTTAAAAATGGAGTTCCCTGCGGCTTGTGTATTCTGCAGGAAACTCCATTGTTGCTTTTATTCCGATTTTCGGGCATCTGTCATTTGCTTCCATACAGAACCCCGAGCTTCTTCTCCTTGTTCAATCCGCTCGATCGCAAGCTTTATTTGTAGACTTACTTCAAACTCTGGATCATCCTCTGCTGTTTTTAAAGCAGGAAGTGAACGCTCATCTCCAACTTCATATAAGAACATGGCTGCCCTCCAACGGACTAGCTTGCTGCTGTCCGATAGTGCTTTTTTCATTTCGTCTGAGGCTTCCTGAAAACCTAGATCAGAAAGACAGTCACCCGCAGTTCTCCGTACGGAAACTGCTTTATCTTTTAGAGCCTTGTAGAGCAGCGGCAGCACACTCTTATCCTCAATCATTCCTAAATAAACCGTTGCAAGACGGCGTATTGAGACTTTTTCATCCTGCAATGCTTTTTCAAGCATCGGCAGATCCTCAACAGTCGGATCCCCCATTTGTTCTAGCATTTGATAACGCTTGCGCCAGTCAGGGTCGTCCAAATGTTCTTGTGTTACCTTTAAAAGAATCCTTGCCAGCTTTTCACTTTCTTCTTTAGGATTGTTGGCCAGATGTACCAATTGCTCGAGGCGTTCCGAAGGATAAGCTGCCATTACTTCTTCAACAACTTCTTTGCCAGCCTGGTCTAATTCACCATATCTGACCCCAAAGTCCTTCCATTTTCTCAGCATGACAACATTATCATCTGGTAACTGAGCCTTTGCTGCGGCCTCGCCATAATAATCAGGCAGCCCAAATCGTTTTTCTTCATTTCCGTCAGTGAGCTTGACCTGCATTGGTATTCCTTTGAACATTTGAACAAGAACAGAAACTTCCCCAAAATGTTCATCTATTTTTGCTTCCTCATTGCTGCTGTCACTTTCTTCTCCAAATGCCTTTCTAACCTTCAAGAGAATGTCTTTCCAGTCATATTTGGCATTCCGTTCAACAGCTAGAAAATCTGCTACATGGTACACCCCTTTTACACCGTCTATAGTGAGGATGTTCTTAATAACATCAGGAGCATCTTCCTGTTTATCTTTTTTATAATTATTACTGCGGCCCATTGGAAGTTCTTCATTTAAGATAACCTTCATTGTGTTTGGACTCGGCGTTGGCTCTATTGATTTTATCTTCAAAAAATCACTCCTTAACTAAAGTTCAGCCGTTTTCCCTATTCATTCTATCATAGTGCCCTGTTAGATTCTCACCATGTGCATTAAGGGGGGAAACAAAGCGAGCTTAGACGAGCCGGAAGGACGGCTGTTTGTAGAATTTAACTAAGATAATACAGATAGCCCGGCCGCAAAGCCAGGCGAATAGAATTTATCCTTCAGCCAATTCGGAAAGGTAAGTCCATCTTTCAATAAAATGTTCGAGCTGGTCGTTCAAATCGTTTTCTTCTTTCATGAGGGCTTGAGCTTTTTCAAAATTGCTGCCAGCTTGAGCCATTTCTTTTTGAATCTGTTCAATCCTTGTTTCTGATTGCGCTATTTTGTCATCAATTTCTTCCCATTCCCTTTGTTCCTTATAAGACATTTTTTTCTTCTTCGGCTTTTCCGTTTGCGGCTGAGCCGTGGTTTGCTTTAAAGGGGCAGATGGTTTTTCCTGCTGCTTTTCCAGAAAATCAGAATAATCTCCATAATGAGTAGAAGTCCGGCCATCCCCTTCTAAAATAACCAGCTGCTCAATCGCCTTATCCAAAAAGTAACGATCATGCGAAACCGTAATTACTACACCGGGAAAGTCTTGTAAATAATCCTCAAGAACAGTTAATGTCTGTGTATCAAGATCATTCGTTGGCTCATCTAGCAAAAGGACATTGGGCTCAGACATTAGCAATTTAAGAAGATACAGCCTTCTTTTCTCTCCGCCTGATAATTTACGGATCAATGTGCCATGAGTGTGAGGCGGAAACAGAAACCTTTCTAGCATTTGTGCTGCTGAGATAGTCTTCCCATCCGAGGTTTGGACAATATGGGCCGTTTCCTTAAGGAACTCGATCATTCTGAGATTTTCGTCCATATCTTCATTTTCCTGTGTGTAGTACGCTGTTTTAACCGTTTGCCCAATGATTCGTTCTCCAGAGTCAAGCGGCTCTCTCCCGCCAAGAATATTTAAAAGTGTCGATTTGCCTGTGCCGTTTTTTCCAACAATTCCTATTCGGTCTCCTGGCTTAACCAGTAAATTAAATCCTTCTAAAATTACTTTATGATCAAATTTTTTATAAGCATCCTTTAGCTCAAATACCTGTTTCCCAAGCCTGCTGCCGCTTAATGACAGGTTTAGCTTTTCTGTCGTTTTATATGAGGCTAAATCATCGTCCAGTTGATCAAACCTGTCAATTCGTGCTTTTTGTTTTGTTGTTCTTGCCTTAGCACCGCGTCTGATCCAGTCCAATTCCTGGCGAAAGAGATTCTTTTTCTTTTCCAGCGTGGCTGCTTCATTTTCTTCTCTATTTGCCTTAGCCTCAAGAAAATCCGCATAATTTCCTTTGTAACTAAATAACCGTCCTCCATCCAGCTCGAAAATCCGGTTCGTAACACGGTCAAGGAAGTAGCGGTCATGGGTAACAAGAATAAGGGAGCCTGTGTACCTGTTCAGGTAGTCTTCAAGCCATTTTACGGTATCATAGTCAAGGTGGTTAGTAGGTTCATCTAAAATCAATAAGTCTGGAGACTCAATTAAAACCTGTGCAAGGGCAACTCGTTTTTTCTGTCCGCCTGACATTGTTCCGATTATCTGAGTGATATTTTCGATTCCCAGCTTCATGAGAATGGTTTTGGCAGCCGTGTTTGCGTCCCAGCCATTCGAGCTGTCCATATTCTGCTGCAGGGAAAATACCTTTTCCTGAAAGGCAGTGTTCTCAGGGTCGCTTTCAAGATTAATAAGAGCTTCTTCGTAGGCTCTCATGAGCTGTAAAATCGGAGCTTCTCCGGAAAACACCTGATCAAGAACTGTCTTGCTCGGGTCTAGTTCCGGCTGTTGAGCCAGGTAGGAGATTCTGTAATCCTTGGCAGCTAAAATCTCTCCAGAATCAGGAAATTCAATGCCGGCAATAATTTTTAAAAGTGATGATTTTCCAGTGCCATTAACGCCAATCAATCCTGCCCGTTCCTTTTCTGCAATCGTTATGCTTATATCCTGAAAAAGCTGCTTTTCTCCATATGTTTTTGTAACATTTTCAACTGTAATCATTTTCATTGTCGTCCATCCCATTCCTTGTAGAACTGATTAAGAAAATGCTCCATAAAAGCATGTCTTTCTTCTGCGAGCAGTTTCGCTGTGTCAGTGTTCATTTGATCTTTTAATTTAAGTAGTTTTTCATAAAAATGATGAATGGAGGAACTCTTTCCATTTCTATACTCCTCAGTGGTCATCTTCTCCCTGACAGGAAGTTCAGGATCATAGATAGCCTGTCCTTTTTTTCCACCGAAGGCAAACACTCTTGTTATCCCAATAGCACCAATTGCATCAAGGCGGTCAGCATCCTGGACAATTTTTGCTTCAAGGGATGATAATTCTAACCCGTGACCTCCCTTAAATGAAACAGAATCAATAATTTCTGTTACAAACAGAGCTGTAGGTAGCGGAAGTTCAAGTACACTGAAAAAGCCGGCGAGTTTTTCCCTACCTGCTTCTTCAGAAGAATTTAATTTGTCGTCCGGTATATCGTGAAGAAGGGCAGCCAACTCCAGTATAAATTTGTCCGCCCCCGGCTCACTCTCCGATATAAGCAATGCGTTTTTCCTTACCCGGTCGATATGATGCCAGTCATGACCAGAGGATTCTCCGCCAAGTTCCTGTTTAACCAGTTGTTCCGCTTTTAATAAAATATCTTTCATAAAGCCACCTGCTTTCTTACCGCCTTTATTTTATCATGTTCCTCGGAAAAAAGAGAAAGCAGAACTCAAAAAGGGCGGACAGGTTTTTGATATATTTACTCAAAAGGGCTATTCGGTATCATCGCCTGCAAACCATCCGATACCTAAAGTATTTTCACCTGCATGGACACCGATCACAGCCCCTAAAGGATAACTATCAAACGAGATGTCCGGAAATAATTGTTCGAGTTCCTGTTTCCAATCATCTGCAGCGTGGTGGTGAAGGCCATATAATAAAAAGACTTGCTTAATTTTAAATTGTTCATGTGATTTTCTTAGATAATCAAAAATTCTCTCTTTCGCTTTTCGATCGCTTCTTACTTTTTCTTTAATACTTAATTCTCCATTTTTCAAAGTGATGACTGGCTTAATATTTAGCACGCTGCCCAGCAAAAACTGAACTCCCGACATCCTTCCGCTCCGATGAAGCTGTTCAAGGCTTCCAATTTGTACAAAAGTTTCAATGGTATTTGTAAGTATGTTAAGCTTGTCAACAATTTCTTCAGGGTCAGTCCCCTTGGCAGCCAGACTCATTCCTTTTTTAAGCAAGGCTGTAAGCATGAATGATAATGTTTTTGAATCCACCGTATAAACTGGAATGTCTACCAGGTGGCCAGCCTGCCTGCTCGAATCTACAGTGCCGCTTAGCTTGGCTGACACATGCAGAGACATCACTGCATCGTAATCTTTTTCGAGTTTTTCATATTGTTCTTTAAAGACACCAACAGGCGGCTGGGATGTTTTCGGAGGAGAAGATAAGGTCTTTAACTTCTCAAATAAATCATGCGCGGATAAATCAATTCCATCCAAATATTCCTTCTCATCCATAACAATCGTCATTGGAATTTGATAAACATCCGGGTGGCTTCTTAATTCTTCATCTAGAAATGCAGTACTATCTGTAACCCAGGCAATTTTTTTCATCCTATTTCCCCCTTTGCTTTTAACCTATTCTTAAACCGTCTTAAAGATAAGCTCTATTTTAATTAATATATGGTTTTATTTTCGGAAATACCTTTATGGCTGTATCATAAAAGACCTGCTGGTGGAATTCTTCAGGAATTAGTTTTTTAATGAGCCGGACATAGGGAGCTACTGGCGCCAAAGGCCAATCTGTCCCAAAAATCAATTTATGGTAGCTATCAGCAAATTCAAGAGCATGCCGAAGATGATCTAAATACCTACCCTTTTCTCGCTTTAAAAGTTCTTCCTCTGTCCCAACAACCAGTCCCGATAAATCTGCATAAACGTTTGGATTTTTATATATTAGCTCAGCCCCCGTCAGGGTCCAGGGATCCCCAAAATGAGCCATCACGAATTGAACATCCTGATAGGCAACAGCTGCTTCATCTATAGTTAATGGGTGAGAATATTTTAGCAGACCTCTTTGAGAGTATGTATCACCCGTATGAAATACTACAGGAAGCTGATATTTGGCGGCCAATTTATATACTGGTTCATAAACACTGTCATAGGCATAGAAGGGATAATATCCAAGGTAAATCTTTATACCAACCACACCGGGTTTTAATACAGTTTCCTCCAGGCGGCCTAGCGCCTCTGCCCCGAGATCATACGGATTTATCCCGGCACAGTAGACGAATGAGGTTTGGCCTGGCATATCAAGTCCCATCGGAGTAATCGTCTTCCTGTCCGGAAAACCATTTTTTTCAGTTTCCTCAAGCCCCATACCTATTCCGAGTACGACATTTGCTTCTCTATATTCCTTAGCAAGTCCCTCCGCAGAATAATGAACCTTAGAAAGCTTATCGGCAGTATCGATGAAAGATTGTATATTTGAAAGGTGCATATGGGCATCGATTATTTTCATTAAATCTCTCCTTCAAAGGAATATAATATATAAGCCAGTTACAGTTTATTTTACCTTTTACAGTAAACTTTGGGTAGGAAATCTGATAAGTTTCTCAGTAGAAAACCTCTTATGGAATGGCGTAGACAAGAAGTGTCGAAACGATTCGAACTGAGTTTGCGAAGTAAGTCAGCCGTTGAGGTCTGGGGCTAGACGTAATCCATCGTAAATTTTCAAAATGGCAAAAAAACAGCCCTGTCTTATAGACAAGGGCCGTTTATGAAAAAGGGGGATTAGATTGAACACTAAATGTAGTTGAAAACTCTCCAGGATTTATTTGGGTGCAGAAATAATTCTAACTATCCAGCCGGCAAATCCTGGCTAATAAAGATCCCTACCTATCTATCTGGATTAGCTGTTCTAATGAACGTACCATATAGTTCACCATTTCGGTCAAATCGTCAATTTGTTCTTCGAGAATCAACCGATCAAAGGAAACCGATACCTTGTTTTCGATAATTGAATGATCCCCAAGAGGGTCAAAAGAAACAACTTGGGTGACTCTCCTGTTTTCACCCCAAGTTCCCTCGATCACCTTCCGTATTAACTTAAAAACTCGCGGATCATTTTTATGGGCTACCCGAAAAAGGATATCAACGCGGCAACCTGCCTGACTGGTAGCTTCACTGGTGTTTAGAAGCTCGGCTGCTAGATTCTCAAGGCCCGCTTCCAAAACAATTGCAGCTGTTGGATTCAGTTTCCCACTTGTAGTTTGAACTAAAGAAAATTTAACCGTATAACTCCTTGAAAGCTTAGCAGTATTTACGATGTCATCTCGGTCAATTACCTTAATCTTACCAGCTAAATCGTGGTCATATACAACACCTTCGACTACAATTTTCATATTTTCAAACGCAGTTGGATCAAACACCTTCTCACCTTTTCCCAATTTACTTTAAAATAAATCTGTTTTATCTATTTATTTCAGCAAAGCTAAAATAACCCTAACGCATTTCCTTCTTCGTCTACATCCATCTTTAAAGCTGCAGGTATTTTTGGAAGTCCCGGCATCGTCATAACATCCCCAGTAAGGACAACGATAAATCCAGCCCCGATTGAGGGCTTCAGCTCCCGAACGTTAACCGTAAATCCAGATGGCCGGCCAAGTTTTACCGGGTCGTCTGACAATGAATATTGAGTTTTGGCCATGCAAACAGGCAGGTTGTCCCAACCAAAACGCTCATACTCCTTCAGCTGTTTTATCGCTTTGGCAGAAAACTCAACCCCATCTGCTCCATATACCTTCTTGGCGACACAGTTTATTTTCTCTTCAAGGGAATCCGACAACTCGTATAAAGGGGAAAACTCAGATTGTTTTTCGTCGAGAACAGCCAACAGCTTTTCAGCCAGTTCGATTCCTCCCGCCCCTCCTTTTTCCCATACTTCTGTAAGGGCTACAGGGAAACCTTTCCGATTACATAGCTCTTTTAACAAGTTTGTTTCCTTCTCACTATCACTAATAAATCGATTTATAGCCACTACATAAGGCAACCCAAAGCTTTCGATCGTTTCAATATGCTTTGCTAAGTTAGCAAACCCCTTTTCCACTGCAGTAAGATTTTCTTTACCCAGCTGATTTCGCTCTACTCCACCGTGCATTTTAAGAGCCCTGATTGTTGCCACAATAACCACGGCCTCAGGTTTTATCCCTGCACTTCTAGCTTTAATATGTAAGAATTTCTCCGCTCCAAGGTCAGCTCCGAATCCAGCTTCTGTTACAACATAATCTGCTAATTTAGTTGCTGACGCAGTAGCAATAACGCTGTTGCAGCCATGAGCAATATTGGCAAAAGGACCGCCATGTATTAAAGCCGGCGTGTGCTCTATGGTCTGGACAAGATTAGGCCTGACAGCATCTTTTAAAAGCAGAGTCAAAGCTCCTTCTACACCAAGATCACTGACTGTTACCGGCTGCTTCTTATCGTTATAGGCAATGACCATAAGTCCCAGCCTTCTCCTTAAATCCTGAAGATCTGAAGCCAAACACAGGACCGCCATAATTTCAGAGGCAACTGTTATATCGAACCCATCCTCACGAGGAACACCTTGCATCGGGCCGCCCAGTCCAACAATAACTTTTCTTAAGGCTCGGTCATTTAAATCCAGCGCCCTTTTCCAGACAATTTTCCTCTGGTCGATTCCAAGCTCGTTCCCCTGCTGCAGGTGGTTATCAATAAGTGCCGCTAACGCATTGTTGGCTGAAGTAATTGCATGCAAATCCCCTGTAAAATGGAGATTTATATCTTCCATAGGAAGGACTTGTGCGTAGCCCCCGCCTGTTGCGCCTCCTTTTACTCCCATTGTCGGACCCAGGGAAGGTTCACGCATGGCGATCATTGTTTTTTTACCTAATCGGGTTAATGCATCCGCAAGGCCCACTGTTACCGTAGATTTCCCTTCCCCTGCAGGTGTTGGGTTGATCGCGGTCACAAGGATAACTTTTCCGTTCTCCTCCTTACATTGAAGCTTTTGTAGAACTTCAGAAGAAAGTTTGGCTTTGTATTTCCCGTACATTTCAATATCATCGACGCTTAATCCGAGCCGTTCCGCTATATCAGCAATCGGCATCATGCTGCTTTTGCGCGCAATTTCAATATCAGTTTCTACAATCGTATTAACTTCCATTTTCCCATTCCCCCTGACTATACTTCCGCGATTACATTTTTATTTTACCATCGGCCGGTCATTTAAGTTGTGAAAAAATTAGTGAATATTTATGAATTTTAGTGTGAACAAATTGCTTCTAATCTTTATGAGTTTTATAATTAAAATTATTGAATATTCACAAAAGGGGTGATCATTTGCCAATTAACATTCCAAGGCTGCTCCCTGCCCGGGAGATTCTTGAAGCAGAGAATATATTTGTAATGGACAACGATAGGGCCAGCCGGCAGGATATTCGGCCGCTAAATATTTTAATTTTAAATCTGATGCCTGAAAAAGAGAAAACGGAGGCTCAGCTGCTAAGGCATTTGGGCAACACACCTCTGCAGGTTAATGTTTCCTTTTTAAAAACTGCTACCCATGAATCCAAAAACACTAGCCCTCTTCATCTGGAACAGTTTTACACAACCTTTTCACAGATAAGGCACCGGAAGTTTGACGGGATGATTATTACTGGTGCTCCTGTTGAGCTGCTTTCATTTGAACAGGTGAACTATTGGGAGGAGCTAGAAGAAATATTGTCTTGGACAAAGACAAACGTAACATCAACACTCCACATTTGCTGGGGTGCTCAGGCAGCCTTATATTATCATTATGGGATAGGGAAGCATGAATTACCCAAAAAGTGCTCTGGAGTTTATACTCACAGGATCCATGATAGAACAAATAAGTTGCTGCGCGGCTTTGATGATAGGTTTTATGCTCCACATTCCCGACATACAGATGTATCCACTGAGGAAATCGCCAACTGTCCTGAACTGATTCTATTATCCGATTCCGAAGAAGCAGGACCGTTTATAATCAGTTCAACTGATGGGAAACAAATTATGATCACCGGACACCTAGAATATGATACAGAAACCCTTGCAGAGGAGTATCAGCGGGATAAGGAAAAAGGATTGGAAACTCAAGTGCCACTGCACTATTTCCCTGAAGATAATCCTAGCCTTAAACCGCGCAACCACTGGCGGTCTCATGCTCATCTTTTCTATTCAAACTGGCTAAACTATTATGTTTATCAGCAAACACCATTCGAATGGGATTAAAATAAAGATATTTCAGTAACATTTTAGCGTAAACATTATTTGATTAATTCTTATTTATAAATAATATTATCAGCCGGCCCAGTGCCGGCTTTTTTGTTTGTCTTCACTTGTTTATCTAGGTTTTTCAAAAATAATTCCATGATTAGAAATTATCCAAAAAATATGTAAACGGTTTAATTATATAAATTTTTATTTTTTTCAGAAAACATCTTGATTAAAAGCAGCGGTTGATTGTACAATATTTCTCATATTCAAAAACTTCAGTCAGCGTATACAGGAGGAGTCAGCAATGGTTACATTTTTGGGAGCTTTAGTTTTGCTAGTAGTAGGCTATGCTGTTTATTCAAAGGTCGTGGAGCGGATCTTTGGAATAGATGACAGCAATGAGACACCGGCCTTTACAAATAATGATGGAATGGATTTCGTCCCTATGAGCTGGTGGAAGGGAAGTTTGATCCAGCTACTAAATATTGCAGGATTAGGGCCAATCTTTGGTGCTGTGATGGGAGCTCTTTACGGACCAGTAGCGTTTATATGGATAGTTATCGGTTCAATTTTCGCAGGTGCTGTTCATGATTATTTTTCTGGAATGATGTCACTAAGGCATAAGGGTGAACAATTTCCGAGTCTTGTTGGACGTTACCTAGGCAAAGGTGCTAAAGGTTTTATTAACATTGTTTCCCTAATATTAATGATTCTTGTGGCGGCTGCATTTACGGCCGGCCCTGCTCAACTGATTGCAAGTCTGACACCACTAAGCTTCATGGCGGCTTTGCTTGCAATATTCAGCTATTTCATTCTGGCTGCAGTACTGCCTGTGAACAGGGTCATTGGAAAGATTTATCCTGTATTTGGCGGGATCCTTATTTTCATGGCCGTTTCGATCGCTATTTCATTATTATTCAGTGGGAAATCAATTCCAAACTTAACTTTTGATAATCTTCATCCCGGCGAACTGCCAATTTGGCCGCTGTTAATGGTGACTATTTCGTGTGGTGCAATCTCCGGATTTCACTCTACACAAAGCCCAATTGTTGCACGGACTTTGAAAAAAGAGTCTGATGGCCGAAAAGTCTTTTATGGCGCAATGATTTCTGAAGGAGTTATTGCTCTAATCTGGGCCGCTGCTGGAATGACCTTTTTCGGAGGCACTGGTGGCCTTCAGGCTGCACTCGCTGCAGGAGGACCTGCCGGAGTAGTCAATGAAATTTCTTCTAGTCTGCTTGGTACACTCGGTGGGATTTTGGCGATCTTAGGCGTTATTATTTTGCCGATCACTACCGGGGACACAGCCCTCCGTTCCTCGAGAATGATGCTGACGGACTTGCTTTCTTCCTTTGTAAACATGGAAGGAAAGTGGAAGGTTTTGCTGGTGACGCTGCCTGTAGCCGTTCCTACTCTTCTTCTGGCAACGATTGACTATTCATTCTTATGGAGATATGTTGGCTGGACGAATCAGCTTGTTGCAACAGTCATGTTATGGACTGGGGCCATGTACCTGCTTAGGAGCGGAAAATTACATTGGATATGCGGAGTCCCTGCGCTATTTATGACCGGTGTCGTTGCTACCTATATTTTTTATGCACCAGAAGGATTTAAACTTGGTTATCAAACATCCATTATTATTGGTGCTGTACTGACAGCTCTTGCAGCAGGATGGTATGCTGTACAAATTTTCAGAAACCGAAAAGATCACAGTGTTACCACTATAAAAGCTGCTTAATTTGAAATTTTGGTCGATAGTACGGATGACTCCTTCAATAGAAAACCTGCTATTCAGCGAATAGCAGGTTTGTATTATTTTTTAGATAATCTAAGACTGTTCTGAAAAATACACTTCCTCAAAGGGCTGAACAACCACAAAACCCTCACCAGCAAATTTCATTTGGATCGATTCCCCGCTTCCCCTGCCAAGAAATGTTTTGAATGAAATATCTGTTATAAATTCCGGATGAAGGCTTCCTGACCAGGCAACAGTCGCGTTAGGATCGGTAAAAACTGGATTATCTCGGGTAACGAGCAAAGTTAATGGCTCATAATGAGAAGTTATGGCCACCATGCCACTGCCTTCGAGCCTCACATTAAATAGGCCGCCTGCCATCATCCCACCAACCTTTTTCATCAGCTTGATGTCCCATGAAATGGAAGGTTCAAAGGCGATCAAATCGTTGCCGTTTACAAAGATCGAATCCCCTTGAAGCTGTAAAATAGAGATTTTTTTGCCTTGGTCTGCAAGATAGAGCTTCCCTTTCCCTGCAGCTTTCATAAGCGAAGTCCCTTCCCCAGTAAGAGCCTTTTTAAACAATTTTCCGAAGCCATGCTCAAGAATGCCTTCCCTCTCAAATTTAATATCACCTCTATAGGAAACCATAGCCCCTGCCTTGGCCCAAACCTGTCCATCTAAGTTTACTTCCATCAAGCGGGGAGTTTCTAATTCAAATAAACCTTCACCTTTATCCTTCTGTTTTGTTTGGTTTACAAACTCTTCAATTGAATAGCGGTTCATCATGAACTCTCCTTACTCTTTACTATTTTTCAGCATGAATACCCACATAAATGTCAAAGCTTGCTTTAGTTCAGCAGGAAGGATCTCAAGATCGAGCTGATCTGCACCTCGCTTGTATACACCCAAGTCAGCAACCTTTGTCCAGCCGTTTTCTATGGCGAGCTGTTCGAACTCCCAAATCATCATCGTATTACATATTACCTTCTCACCATAAAGACGCCTATAACTGTTTGATCGAGGCATAGCTGTTGGCCCCAAAATACCTATACATGCGAGCCCGCCGTCCTTAACAACTTTTTTCATCTCCATTAAGCCAGCCAACGGACTTTCCGTCCACTCCAGTGAGTTAATTGCCATAACTGCATCATAAGTATTTTCTTCAATATCTAAGTTTGAAATATCGCCTTTTTCAAATAAAACTTCATTCGTTCTGCTTCGTGCCTTATTGACCATTTGTTCAGAAAAGTCAATTCCTGTCACCTTGTAGCCTTCTTTGAATAGTTTATAGGAACCGTAGCCGTCTCCACAGCCAAGATCACAAACTTTGCTGCCTTTAGGAACATATTGTCCGAAAAACGGGACGATCTTTTTCCGGCTCCCTTCATCCCACATTTCCTTACTCTTTGTGCTCCATGAGCCAGCACGGTTATCCCATTGCTTTTCTGCTTCCTTTGACCATTTGAATTGATCCATACTATTTTCACCTGCTTATAAGATATCTTGTATGTATACTTCTCTAAAGATTTTTTAATACCTTTTTGTTTAAGAATTTGGAATTGGTGCGAAACTATTGGAAATGAAAGGAGGAGTAGGCATGGAAGAGGAAATTCTGATCGCCGTACATAAAAATCATCATGGTGATATTATTAGCTTTCAAACCTCTGAGGGCAGGATCATTTCTTACCGTAAGGCTTGGCTCGAGGCAGACTCTGGCAAAATTACAGGAGTTAGCCTGGCAGGAGCAGAAAATTCAGCACAAACGCTGATTCCGTTGACTGGCACCTTTGAAGAATATCCGAGAATTTATTAAGTAGGTACTAACTAACAATATAAAAAACACCTGTTCTGGATGTGACAGGTGTCTTTTCATTTAATCATCTCTCTCATTTTCCTTTTGAATCAGCCTTAATGCAGAGATTCGATCTTCATCCTCTTCAAAATACTGGACCAGGTCCCCAATCCGATCAATTGCATCCCAGCTCAGATGATGTTCAATACCTTCTACGTCCTGATATATATTTTCATCCTTAACACCGATTACTTTTAGGAGCTGCTCTAACAAATCATGTCTGTATACTAGTCGTTTTCCGGTTTTTTCACCTTTTGGAGTCAACATAAACCCCCGATATTTTTCGTAAACTAAATACTTGTCCTTATCTAATTTTTGGACCATTTTAGTAACAGATGAGGGGTGAACAGAAAGAGCCTCAGCAATATCAGATACGCGTGCGTACCCTTTCCCTTCTATAAGTAGATAGATTTGTTCTATATAATCTTCCATGCTAGGTGTAGCCATGCAATAAATACCCCCCAATACGTCCACATTAAAAGTGTACTATACAGTCTATAGGTTAGACAAGGATGGTCCCTTTCCTAATTAGTTTATTTGAAATTTAATCTTATTTTCCTTTTCGTCCCAAATTAATACTGCATTAAATTCTTTTTCCTTCCCTTTAAAGCCTTCAATTTTTTCCGTTCTTCCGTCTTTTAAAAGGGCTTTCACCTGCTTTTGGGCAACAGTCTTTCCAAGTATTTTTTTTGAAACAGTAAAATCACATTTTGTTTTTTTAAAATTGGAACACCCGTAGAAGGTCCCTTTATCAATGACATAACCGTTGCATTTTTTACAGGAGCCTAGTTTTACAGCCCGGGTACCCTTTCTTTTTCCTGGAACAAAAGCATCATTAACTTCAGCATCAAACGTCCAATTCTTGGATCCCTCTGCTGTTTCAGCCACCAGGTGCGTGACCATCTTGGCCGTAAGCTCCATGAATTGTTTAGGAGAAGCCTTTCCTTGGCCGATCTCGTGCAGCCTTTGTTCCCACTTTGCAGTCATTTCTGGAGAAGCGAGTATTTGTTCTCCAACTGATCCAATTAGAATTTTCGCCTTTGCTGTGGCGTATACAATATTTTTTCGAACTTCAATATAATTTCTGTCCTTTAGCATGGTGATGATACCTGCTCGAGTGGCCTCTGTTCCAAGCCCCTCTGCTTTCATAAGAACCTTTTCTAGTTCTTTATCTTCAATATGTTTTCCGGCTGTCTTCATTAAGGTAATTAACTGTCCCTCTGTCAGCCTTTTAGGAGGCTGTGTTTTGCTTTCCTTCACCTCTGCCTTTTCAACATGACCTGTTTCCCCTTTTAACAAGACTGGAAGAGACGGTTCGTTTTCTTGCTCTTTTTGCGGCAGCACTTTCCGCCAGCCTTCACTTAACATAACCTTTCCTTTTGACACAAACATTGCCCTGGAATCAACGACTGTGTTTACCGTTGTGTATTCCACTGAAGAAGCCTGGTAATGTGCAGCTAGTAAAGTTCTCGCTAACAGGTCATAAAGCTTTTGGGCATCGGCAGACAACTTACCTGCAGGAGGAACCTGTTCTGTAGGGATGATAGCATAATGATCAGTTACCTTTTTATCATTAACATACCGTTTATTCGTAATGATAGAAGCGGTTGGAAGCGGGAATAGCTCAGCATATTCTGGATAGGCCTGAAGTTTCTTTAAAATCACCGGAAATGTCTCTGCTTCTCCTTCTGTAACGTGCCTGGAATCACTTCGAGGATAGGAAATGATTCCCTTTTGATAGAGATCTTGCAGAACATCAAGGGTTTTTTTAGGAGGGAACTTATAGCGCCTATTTGCCTCTGCCTGGATCGCAGAAAGATTATACAGAAGTGGTGGCAAAAACTCTTTTTTTTCCGAGATTACATCTTTTATTTCAGACCTCTTTCCCTTGCAAAACCCAGCAATTTTCGCAGCTAACTCTTTAGTATCAATTCTTGTTTCACCATTATTTTCCCACTTGCCGCTATATTTTTTACCTTCAATAATAAAATCTGCTTGTACCTCCCAAAAAGGCTCGGAAACAAACTGTTCAATCTCAAGCTCTCTTTTTACAATTAAAGCGAGTGTGGGGGTCTGAACTCTTCCAACGGAAAATACATCAGCATAACCCCTTTGTTGTAAAAGCAGAGTGTACAGCCGGGAAGCATTCATTCCAACAATCCAATCAGCACAGGCACGAGTGTAAGCTTCGTAATATAAATTTCGTGTTTGTGTTTCTTCAAGGAGATTCTCAAAGCCTTCCTTGATAGCTTTTGGTGTAAGCGAAGAAATCCACAGTCTTTTCAGAGGTTTTTTTGATCCTGTCAATCTTAGGACGTTCCTGATGATTAACTCTCCTTCTCTCCCTGCGTCCCCCGCATGTATGATTTCATTAATATTTGGGTCAGCAACCAATTTTTTAATGAGCGAAAATTGCTTCGCTTTATCCCTCACAACATCGTATTTAAAGCTGTCTGGGAGGATTGGCAGCTGCGGTAATGACCATTTTTTCCACTTAGGATCATACTTCTCAGGTGAAGCAAGTTCTGTGAGATGGCCAATAGCCCAAGTTACATATGCACCTTCCGGAAAAGTTTCATTAGGAAGGATCTCAATGAACCCCTCCCGTTTTTTGATCTTAAATACAGAAGCCAATGTTCTTCCCTGATCGGGCTTTTCTGCTATGATTAATTTCATGGCTAGCTCCTTCTAAAAAAATTACTAAGCTATAACGATTCTATTTTAAGTGTTTATTATTTTAACATAATCAGCTATAGATTCACTCTTATATATTGATTGTTTTTATGAATATTGATAGAAGAAATACCCCAGAGCCAATTAAAACCTAAAGAAAGGCTTAGAGACAGGCATAACACCTGTTCTCTAAGCCTATAAGATTATTCAATGTTCATAATACCGTTTCACGCTTTTACCGTCTCTCTTATACCACTTATCTTTAGTTACAATCGAAGACACGGTTAAAATGATGGAAGGAATTTTTTCAACCCTTAAAACAGTGAGACCAATCTCATTTATAAAAATAACGAAGGAATCACCATGGGTAAACTCCTGAAGATCGGGCCCCATTTGCAATAGCGATTTTACAATCAGTTCTCTCTCTTCTGTTTCCATTTTGAGGTGCGGAGAAAATGTTATGATCCATTCAGCGTTATCAATAGTAAATCGGTACATACTTTCCCTCACCCTTTTTCCTTTTTTAAAAGATATGAGGAACTCCCGACTTTATGCTTCTAAATAGTGCCTTCAAGTATTCTCGATATCTCTACTTGGCGTTCCTTCTTTAAATCAATTATTTTATTTTTTGTTTTAACCAACACCCTTAAAGGTTCGTAAGGGTCAATTAGAATAATGGATCCTACAGCACCATTGCTTAAAAGAACATTTTGCCCTACAAGACTGGACATCATATTATATAAAAATACCAGCATGATCTTTGGATCAAATTTTCCGAAAACATCGTTTTGCATTTGTTTGATAACATGATGATACGGCTCTGCTTTATGATAGACTCTTGAAGATGACATAGCATGAAAAACATCAGCGATTGCTACAATCTTAGCTGAATTGCTTATTTTATTGCCTTTTAGTCCTAAAGGGTAACCTCTCCCATCTTCCCGTTCGTGGTGCTGAAGGGCAATCAGTGATATTCCCAAGTCTATTTCAGGGGTACCCTTTAAAATCTCATAACCATAAATAGTATGTTTCTTTATTTCTTCATACTCTTCAAATGTGAGTTTGCCTGGCTTATTTAAAATAGATCTTGTAATTTTAGTTTTTCCAATATCATGAAGAGTAGCTCCTAAGGCCAGTTCAGATAAATCAGCAGGCCCCAATCCAACCCACTTGCCAATCATCGTTGAGATAATGCCCACGCAGATAGTGTGTCTATATGTATACTCATCTTTTGACCTTAGCTCATAAAACAAATGATAAATATGAGGAATTTCAGCAGCTTGTTGAATAACTGGAAGGATCTCATACCTGATTTGGCTGATTGGAATTACTCCAGTTTTTTCTACATGGTTAAATACCTCTTCCATTTGTTTTGAAGCATAATCAATCCGCTGGGCAATGCTGCCCAATGAGGATGGCTGTATTGCCTGAGATTGAGATATGTCTGGCTGTATATGTATTTCTTCATTTCTTTTTGATAAAAGAAGGCTGTCCAATTCATTAACTGAAAACTGAGCGGCATTTTCAGCCCTAGATGGGGGTTTCTTCATATATCACCCTCCTAGAAAGCGATTACATTAAGAAAATAATAACAAATTTTACTAATAATAGGAAGATATATATTTTTCAGATAAGTTTAGTTTGAGACCACCCTTGGTTAATACTGCATACGCATTAGGAAAGCCAGTGATTAAGTAAGACCTTTTAAAGCTTTTCAGTCTAGTTTTAATTGAGTTGACCTGTATGACTTTCTAGCTGTTCAACCACAAAATCAGCAGTCTTTATTCTTCTCCTCTTAATCTTTTAGATTTTTTAGTATATTCTTATCCTTTTCTTGACTGCAGCCCACAAATCATGTATATTATAAGCATCATTTATGGAATATTTACGCTTTTCGCTAATAAAAGCCTATATATCTATTAAATGATAATATTTAACTGGGACACTTAAAGTGTCTTGAAAGGCATAGGAGGAAACAGTAATATGCAAAACGGTAAAGTAAAATGGTTCAATAATGAAAAAGGGTTTGGATTCATCGAAGTTGAAGGCGGAGATGATGTATTCGTACATTTCACTGCTATCCAGGGAGATGGCTTCAAAGCTCTAGAAGAAGGCCAAGAAGTTTCTTTTGAAATCGTTGAAGGAAACCGCGGACCGCAAGCTGCGAACGTTGTTAAACTTTAATACTACCTGTTAAAAGGCTGGCCTTGTGCCAGCCTTTTTGTTTTTTATTTGGAAACTCTCACCGCTTTAGCTTCCATATGTAACAAAATATTCATTTTCCTTAGCTTGAAGCCTAGTAATTTTTTATAAAATGGGCGTATAGGACTAAGAAAGGAAGTGGCTAATGTTTCTAAAAGGGCGATCGGAGTCATTAGAACTATTGCATTTTCAATATTTAAGCACTCGAATGAAGTTAGATGGAAAAGAAAAATCCCACTATTTAAACCTTAAGAAAGGCTATGAAGGTGAGTTGAAATTCGACCTTCTAGCTGAGATTCTTCGAGAGGAAAGGTATGTCATAAACGACTTGCTGCTAGAGGTAAACAACTCTTATTTTCAGATTGATACACTCATCATTTCACAGGAAATCATCTACTTATTAGATATCAAAAATTATGAAGGTGACTTTTCTCTAGAAGCAGACAAACTCTGTGCCTTGTCAACTAACCGTGAATATAAGAATCCATTATACCAACTAAAAAGGAGTGAGTCTCTTTTCCGACAACTCCTGCATAACCTCAATACAGATTACCTCATTGAAGCTTCTATTATCTTTATCAACCCTGAGTTCACCTTATATCACGCCTCAGTGAACTACCCAATCATCCTCCCGACTCAGCTAAATCGCTTTTTTTATGATTTAAATAGAGCTCAGTCTCGGTTAAATGATGGACACAAAAAACTAGCCCGAAAATTAATTTCATTACACCAAACTAAAAATCCATTTACGGTATTGCCTCAATATTATTATGACCAGCTGCGAAAGGGGATTTATTGTAATGCCTGTAAGTCGTTCCAAATTTCCATAAAAAATACTAGCTTTGTATGTGGAGTTTGCGGAGAATATGAAAAGATTGAACAAGCTATTCTGAGGAATGTGGACGAATTTAAGTTATTATTTCCTGACCGATTGATCACAACATTAAATATCCATGACTGGTGCAATCCTGGTTTAAATAAAAAGACACTTTGCAGAATTTTAAAGAAAAATTTCACCGCAAATGGAAGTACAAGAGATACTTATTATACCTAATTTTAATTTTAGTGGACCTCTATTCGGACTCGCCTGGGTCTTTTCTCTCTTCTCCTGTCCGAATAGTAAAGTTAGTCTAAAAAGTGGACACGTGAAAATGAGATTTTATTTATAATATAAATATCATTTAAAAGGACGTGTTCAAGATGGGGAAGCACTTTTCACAAGAGTACAAAGAATATGTATCCAAGTTAGTGGTAGAAGAA
>NZ_JABUNR010000007.1 GCF_013343715.1 Mesobacillus harenae | reverse complement strand
AAGTTCTTTTATCTGAAAATCGGTATATAAATTCTTCCCCATGATACTCCTCCGTCCCCTCAATAATTCTATTGAAACACAAAAAACCCCGTATAAGGGACACTTTTTTATCAGTGTCCGTTATACGGGGTATAGCTCAGGTTTATACCTTTGGGGCACCCTTTTCTAGTTATTTCAAGCTTGCTCACACTTTTAATCAAGACATCTCGCTGATTTTATCAGCGGCTTTTTTTGTTTCGGTTACATAATCTGCTATTCGATGATTATCGTCATTCAGATTTTCGATGGTGGCGTTCATTTCCTCTAATCCAGCCGTTGCTTCTTCGATAATGGCGGCTAGTTCCCTTGTCGAGATCTCAACTTCACCAGACTGAGCTTTGACATCTTCTACGGAGCGTTCGTACTGGCTAAATTGTGAATGGAGCTCCTTAAGAGTGCTGCTTACCTTCGTAAATAAGCCAGAAACCTCATTTACTGCAGACAAACTTTCGGAAAACTTTTCACTGCTTTTGTTCATCTTGTCTAGTGCTGCAGAGTTGGTTTCATTAACAGCGGCAAGATTTTCAGTAATTTGTTTGGCTGTTTCCCGGGTTACTTCTGCAAGCTTACGAATTTCTTCGGCAACAACCGAAAATCCTCTTCCTGCATCTCCTGCACGGGCGGCCTCAATTGATGCATTCAAAGCGAGCAGGTTAGTTTGTTCAGTAATTTTCTGAATGCTGACTGTGAAGCCATTTGTTTCTTCGATCTTCTTAGTCAGCTGAGAGAAGGTTAGTCCAAGCTCGGAAATAGAATTTGACAGTTCCTCCATGTCTTTTTGAAGCTCTTCAATTTTAACGGAACCGTTTTCGGAAGCAGTGGCCGCGATTGAGGTGCTGTTTGATAAGTGAAGAGAGACCTCTGACATTTCATCCATTTTTCGTTTCGTCAGTTCAGCACTTTCGGAAATAATATTAATTTGTTCTGACTGAATCTGACTGCCAGCTGAAATTTCCTGGACTGCTGATTTCATTTCATTTTGGGATGAAAGGTGAGTCTGAATCTGATCGTTAATTTTCGAAAGGCTGCCGGTAATGACGACCAGTTCTCCGTGCAGGCGTTTGCCCTGTTCCTCTTTTCGTTCCTTTTCCTGCACTGAATCCGCTAAAAACGCCTCAAGGGAATTATACTGTTTTTCATTTAGTTTTATTAGCACGTACAACACTGCACCAATTAAAACGTAAAGAAGGACAATCGCCGCAAACTGATCATTTAAATAGTCAGCGTGTTCAACAGCTAGCAGATTATTCATAATAACAGCTGCCAGTCCAAGTGAGTACCCGAGTAAGAAAATTTTCATATTGAAATGGATAGCAGAAAAGACGGCCAAAAACAGCAGTACAAGAAGAAAGGCACCAGTTCCGCCATGACCGCCTATGTAAATAAAGTGATGGATATAGATAGTAATAATAGCTGCGTAAGGAAACACGATTTCTTTCTTCAACCAAGATTGAAATATAAAATAAGACAGCACAAAAAATAACAGCTCGCTTATATAGACGATAAGCTTAAAGGCTGGTTCCTGATTCATGAATGTGTAGCCAATAGTGGCCAGCAGTGAAAAAGAATAGGTGGCCAGCATAAGTATGTTTTTTTTGCGTGTATCCTCCCTGCGGAGTGACTGAATAGCCTCCAATGTAAGATCCCCCTTATGTATTTGATTATTATATCGGCAAAATAAAAGATTTACTTAATGAGTTATCGATGAAAAGAGAAATTTAATTGAGAATTAAAATTCGAACCGATAACTTAAATTTTTTAAAAACATGTCGAAATAAAGAAAGAGTTATATTTTCGACCTAAATATAATCGAATTTAGTATGATAAATGCCGGCTATTCCTTGGAATAGCTGTGAGACAGCTGGATGACAAGGGGAGTCTAACATGGATAAAACATCGTTAATAGGCGTTATTCTGGGGATTATTGCAGTCGGAGTTGGGATGGTTTTAAAAGGGGTAAGTCCTGCCGCCCTCTTAAATCCTGCCGCTATTCTAATTATTATTTTAGGAACAGTCGCAGCTGTTATGATTGCCTTTCCTACAAATGAGCTAAAGAAAGTCCCAAAACTTTTTGGGGTATTATTCAAAGAACAGAAATTGCTTTCTCCTGCAGATTTAATCGGCATGTTTTCAGATTGGGCCCAGCTTGCACGTAAAGAAGGCTTGCTTGCATTGGAAGCAAGAACGGGTGAAATTGAAGATGAATTCCTAAAAAGCGGGCTTTCCTTAGCGGTTGATGGGCAAAGTGCGGATTACATCAGGGATGTGCTGACAGAGGAAATTGAAGCAATGGAAGAGCGGCATCATGCCGGAGCAGCTATTTTCTCCCAGGCTGGAACCTATGCTCCAACTCTAGGGGTATTAGGAGCGGTTGTTGGATTGATAGCGGCGTTAAGCCATATGGACAATACTGACGAACTTGGCCGAGCGATTAGTGCCGCTTTTGTTGCGACGCTGCTTGGAATATTTACAGGTTATGTATTGTGGCATCCCTTTGCAAATAAACTTAAAAGAAAGTCGAAACAAGAAGCTAAGGTTAAATACATGATGGTGGAAGGAATTCTTTCCATCCTTGAAGGAGAAGCCCCGAGAGTGATCGAACAAAAGCTTTCTTCTTATCTGCCAGCTAGCGAGCGGAAGCTGGTGCTGGAAGAAAGCGGAGTGAAGGCGGATGAGTAGGCGGAGAAAGAAAAGGCAGGAGCATGATGAGCATATAGATGAAAGCTGGCTTATTCCGTATGCAGACCTTTTAACTCTTCTGCTGGCCTTGTTCATTGTTCTGTTTGCGATGAGTTCAGTCGATGCGGTAAAATTTCAAAACCTGTCCCGGTCATTTAATGATGTTTTCTCTGGCGGTACAGGTGTACTTGAATTTGAAAGTCCCACTCCGGAAAATCAAAATCAGCCTATTATAGAAAAAGAGGACAAAAAGGAGGAAGAGGAACAAACTGACGAGCTAGAGGAAGACGGGAAGACGGAAGAGGAGCTTGAAAAGGACAGGGCAGAGCTACTGGAGCTGCAGCGTAAAGTGAACTCCTACATTGACAGCAAAGGACTAACTTCGAAGCTGGATACATCTTTAACAGAAGAGGGACTGCTTGTCACAATTAGGGATAATCTTCTATTTGAATCTGGAAGAGCAGATGTTCGTTTGGAGGATCTTCCAACAGCAAGGGAAATCGCCAACCTACTCGTTATGGATCCTCCCCGAAACATTATTATAAGTGGACATACTGATAACGTCCCGATCAGTACTGCCCGATATGAGTCAAATTGGGAGCTTAGTGTCATGAGGGCAGTTGAATTTATGAAGATACTGCTGGAACATGATCAGCTTGATCCAAGCTCATTCAGTGCTAAAGGATTTGGGGAATTCCAGCCTGTAGATACAAATGAGACTGAAGCCGGGAAAGCGAGAAACAGACGTGTTGAAATTTTAATCCTGCCTCGGAACTAGAGCTGAACCTTTAAGTGGGTTCAGCTTTTCTTCATTATATAAAACTAGTCTTAATCTTTTTTGTGCTTTGTATTAACGCCAGCTATTGGTAAAAAAACGTAAGTCAACCAATTAGTTCAGTCAGAGGATTTAGGTGCTTTCCCAGCCCAAATCCGTATTTCCATTCTCATTTATTTTTGGTATTATTTAGAAACCGGAGTGTGAGGAGAAATTGTATGGGAAAACTACATAATTATTATTCTCAGTTTCATCCAGTTGTTTGGGTGCTGCTTGCTGGAACAGTTCTTGCGCGGGGTGCTTCCTATATGACCCTGCCTTTTCTGGCAATCTATTTATCTCGAAGCCTTGAGCTGCATCCAGTGCTGATCGGGATAACCATAGGGATCAGTCCATTAATGGCCACCGTAGGAGGGTTTCTGGGAGGTTATCTCTCCGACCGTTTCGGTCGAAAACCAATCATGATAGGTGCGTTATTTGTATGGGTACTCGTTTTCTTCGGGTTTATGCTGGCCGATTCACCAGGCTGGTTCATCTTGTTAAATGCATTTAACGGCTTATGCGGGTCATTTTTCGAACCAACATCTCAGGCGCTAATAGCTGACCTTACTCCTAAAGAGAAACGAATGAGAGCTTTTTCACTTCGGTACACGGCCATTAATATCGGAGCTTCGGTCGGTCCTCTGCTGGGTGCGTATCTGGCTCTCTCTTCTGCCAAGTCTGCTTTCTTGGTTACAGGTACTGTCTATCTAGTTTATTCTGTTGTCCTGCTTATCGTTTTAAATCGGTTTTCAATTACGAACAATCTGGCTTCAGGGGAACGGGTTACTTTTTCCGCTTCTTTAAAAATAATCGGAAGGGATAAGGCATTAGGCTTTTTAATTCTTGGCAGTATTCTGATCAATGCGGGGTACGCCCAAGTGGAGTCAAATTTGCCTCAGCATTTAACCGCTTCTATTGATAACGCTGTTTTTGTATACTCTGCTTTGCTTTCCTTGAATGCAGTGATCGTGGTTTTGCTGCAGATGCCAATCAGCCACTATGTGGAAAGATTCCCGACTATGCAGGTGATGATGGCGGGAGCGGTATTTTTATCAGCCGGCTTATTGGGGTTCGGGGTGGTAAACGGATGGACGATGGCCATTGTTTCGATGTTTCTATTAACGATTGGTGAGATATTAATATTCCCATCCAGCAGTTACCTTGTTGACCAGCTTGCGGTGGAACACTTGCGGGGAGCATATTTCGGAGCAGCCCAATTTCGTAAATTAGGCCATTTTTCCGGACCGATTATTGGGGGCTTTTTGCTTAGCGAAGCAGGAGGAACCATCATGTTTGGCGTAATGGCTTCCATTGTCCTGGCCAGTATTGTCTTTTTCATGCTTGGCAGCAAGGTGCCTGCCCGGGTGCCTGTTATGGTGAAAAAGTAGATGCATTTAAGAGAGAAGTAGGGTAAGTCAATTAATTTGATACTATTAATATAAACCTGCCTTGTGATTTAGGCAGGTTTATTTATCTACTTTTTGGCTGGGAACGTCAGGCTGGCACATCTTATCAACAAGAAAACCAATGAACAACATCATTGTAATCGGGATGGCAAAATTTATTAAGTGTAACATGAACTCTCCTTGCCCCCTTAAATCCAAATAAAAACACTTTCATAGTATTAATATTATATTGGAGGGGCCGCCAAAAAGACATTTAATTTTCAGATGATTATGAAAACTCATTTGATGTTCTGCTTCGGTTTAGGTTCAAACTGAAGAGGGAAAAAGCAAGTCAGTTAGCTGTGCATATTATTAAAGGAGGACCACATTTGGAAACGATTCTAGCTTATGTAACAACAATTTCGAACTGGCTATGGGGGCCGCCCCTAATTATATTGCTTGTCGGAACAGGCCTCTATCTAACTGTGTTACTTGGATTCTTTCAATTTCGGTATCCGATATATATTTTTAAACAGACATTTGGGAGCATTTTTAAAAAACCTAGAGGAGAGGGTACGGTTACCCCCTTTCAGGCCCTAACCTCGGCATTATCCTCCACAGTAGGTGCTTCTAACATTATTGGTGTACCGGCTGCCATCATGTTTGGCGGACCGGGTGCTATCTTCTGGATGTGGGTCATTGCTATTTTTGGGATGGCTATTAAATTCTCTGAGAGTGTACTCGCTGTACGTTTTCGTGAAAGGAACGAAGCGGGTGAATATGTCGGAGGGCCGATGTATTATATGACGAAAGGCCTGAACATGAAGTGGCTTGGAGTTTGGTTCGCTTTTGCTCTTATGATTGAACTTGTTCCAAGTATTATGGTTCAGGGTAATGCAGTCGCCTCTGCGGTTTCTGAAACCTTCAATATTAACCCTCTCTACACAGGGATCTCCGTCTCACTATTAGTTGGCTTAATTGTTTTCGGAGGTATTAAACGGATCGGGAAAATAACTGAGATTTTTATTCCGTTCATGGCATTATTTTATGTTGGAGCTTCATTTATTATTTTGATTATGAACATAGATAAGCTGCCAGGAGTATTAAGTTTAATATTCACCTATGCCTTTCAGCCAATGGCTCCACTCGGCGGATTTGCTGGTGTTGCCTTGGCGGAAGTTGTTCGGTGGGGATTTGCAAGGGGATTATATTCAAATGAGGCTGGGCTCGGTACGGCGCCAATTGCCCATGCAGCTGCTCAAACAGATCATCCCGTCAGGCAAGGATTCTGGGCGGTCATCGGAGTTTTAGTGGATACCCTAATTATTTGTTCGGCAACCGCCTTTGTTGTGCTTTCCTCAGGGGTATGGACTGAGGAAGGGGCAATGAACGACCCATCGGCTCTCACAACGATTGCATTTTCAAAGTATTTTGGAACAGCAGGAAGCCTTCTTGTAACTATTTGCCTAATCTTCTTTGTCCTTTCCACGATCATTGTTATCATTCACTATGGTGCAAAACAGGCTGAGTTTTTGTTTGGAATAAAAGCAGGGTTTTTGATCAAAATTGTTTACATGGCGGCAATTATTCTTGGGTCAATAGGAGCAGCCCAAACAATCTGGCAGTTCCTGGACCTTGCCTTGGCAGGTATTCTGATACCTAACGTCGTCGCAGTGCTTTTATTGAGTAAAGAGGTCAAAAGATTAACTCATGAATTCTTTACGTCTGATCTATATTACTTAAAGGATGTCAAAAAAAACAAATACCCAAAAGATTAGAATTGGCAAGAACTCGTTAGCATAATGGATTCCTAAATACTTGATGAGCCCTATCCTATAAAAGCAACTGCGTGTCCGAACGATGGGACATGCGGTTGCTTTTTCTTAAAATGCCAAAATAATCTTATACAGCCCAAAGAAAAAGTGTCTGGATTGCAAACTTGATTGGCTCGGAAGGAATTCTGTTCTTAAAGGCGAAAAATATAAATAGTAAAACAGCAAAAGCCAGAACGGGAAGAGGAATGTAAATGGCAAATAATCTAGTGAACTTCAAACAAACTATTACTACGGAGGAAGAGCTTAGAGGCTTGTTAGGCTACCCAGGTGACCTTGCAAGCAAGAAGGTAATTGATAACATTGATGAACATTGTCGCGATTTTATTTCAAAATCACCTTTTTTGGTGCTTTCAACAACTGACAGTTCAGGAAATTGTGATGTTTCCCCGCGAGGAGATGCACCAGGTTTTGTTCATATCTTGGATGAAAAGCATCTGGTTATACCTGAGCGTCCCGGAAATCGCAGGTTAGACTCTTTAAAAAATATATTATCAAATCCGAGAGTTGGATTGCTGTTTCTTATTCCAGGCCTTGGAGAAACGTTAAGAATTAACGGCAAGGCTTGTCTCGTAACTGATAAGGATTTACTTGAAAAATCGGCTGTAAATGGACGTACCCCCCTAATATCAATAGCAGTGGAAGCGGAAGAATGCTTTATCCACTGTGCCAAGGCTTTAAAACGATCAGCACTATGGCAGCAAGACACTTGGGCACCTGCGGAGACACTTCCTTCGGCAGCAAAAATGATGGCTTCACATGCAAAATCAGCGGGACTTTCAGAAGAAGGAATTGCAGATCGTCTCGAAGAAAGTTATACAAAGCGTTTATATTAAAACTAGAGAAAGTTGGAGCAGTACGCTCTTTTTTCCCCTAAGTGTTTTTCAACAACAATATATTAATTAAACAAAATAAGCCAATCGTCCAAGCAATACTCTTTTAAAAGCATAAGATTTAGTACGCCAGATCAAACCGTAACACGCTATCTAACTCCTTTAACCTGCCGATTGTCCGGCAGGTCTTTCTTTTTTTAATAACATAAGGCATTCGTCCATACAAATTAAGGCATATTTCCATAGTATTTAGTAAGGCATTGTGAAGTATGCCCGCTGTAAGAACGTTATGTTAATTTCACACACACCTTACCAGCGGAGGCGCTTCCCACTGCTTTTCTCTCTTTAAAATTGTTAGGGGGTGAAAAATATGGGCTACGGCTACGGTGCAGGATATGGCGGTTATGGCTACGGCGGGGCAGCAGGCTACGGTGCTGGGTACGGCGGAGGCTTCGCGCTGATCGTTGTATTGTTTATTTTATTGATAATCATTGGTGCTTCTTGGGGTTACTAAGAAAACGATACCGCTTGCTCTAAAGGAGCAGGCGGTATTTTTTTATATAAAATTAGTTTAATTAAGGAAGAATGGTACTAGGTAATTGATTACTCTTATTCCAGTTGGACTTGTTATTTTATAAACAAAAGTTTATAATTTAGACAAATGTTTTAAAAGGGGGTGAAGCCTTTGAATGAAAAAGAGTTTTTAATCATTAAGTTAATAAAAGAAGATCCATTTGTTACTCAAATGGAACTTGCAGCAAAAACTGACTTGTCACGTTCAGCTGTTGCTGGATATGTTTCCTCTCTTATTAAACAAGGAAAAATTCTTGGTCGGGCATATATTCTCCCAGCAAGCCGTCAGGTCCTTTGTGTGGGGGGAGCCAATGTTGACCGGAAAATCCAGGTGCATGAAAGGCTATTGCTTGGAACATCAAATCCCGCGGAGACTTCCCAATCATGCGGTGGGGTAGCGAGGAATATTGCTGAAAACCTCGGGCGGCTCGGCTGCAGTGTGGGATTGATGACGGTTGTTGGAGAGGATCATGAAGGGAAATGGCTGCTCGAGAGTACGAAACCTTATGCAGATGTTACTCCATCTAAAGTCATTACAGGTATGAATACAGGAACATATACAGCTGTCTTGAATGAAGAGGGTGAAATGAGTGTTGCTTTAGCTGATATGGGTATATATGATTCGATTGAAAAGGAAACCCTGGAGGAAAAATGGGGTCATGTTGCATCGAGTGAAATTGTTGTCTTAGACACCAATCCATCTGATGAGGTTCTTTCCTATACAATTAGAAGATGCTTTGAAGAGGGCATCCCTCTTTGCATAACGCCTGTATCAGCCCCTAAGGTAAGGAAGCTGCCTCAGGATTTATCAGGCGTTACCTGGCTTATAGCCAATAAGGAGGAAGCAGCAGCCCTTTCAAATATAGACATTAAGGATGAAGGAGACTTTTTCAAAGCTGCTGAGGAGATCATTAAAAAGGGTGCAGATAAGGTAGTGATCACGCGCGGTGATCAGGGCTTAATTTATTTTACTAAACAAGGGCAAGCAGGCGTCCTTCTTGCACCTCGTGTAGAAGTTTTAGACGTGACCGGAGCCGGTGATTCTCTTGTGGCTGGAATTATATTTGCTCACTTAAATGGACTGGGGCCAGAGGATGCTTGCAAAATTGGCATGGCATGTTCCCTGCTCACGCTGCAATCAAAGGAAACTGTTAACCAAACCCTTAATAACACACGGCTTCAAGAAACATTTAAACAATATTTTAAAACTGGAGTGTGACTTATGTACGAGAAATGGCTTGATTATTCAAAGGAAGTTTTAGAGGCAAGACGCACAAATAAACCGGTAGTTGCATTAGAGTCAACGATCATATCGCATGGAATGCCTTATCCGCAAAATGTTAAAACAGCTAAGGAAGTTGAAGAGATTATCCGTGAGAATGGTGCAGTTCCAGCAACCATTGCTATTTTAAATGGAAAGATTAAAATTGGCTTATCTGATGAAGAACTGGAGTTCCTTGGAAAAAGCCCGGACATTGAAAAGGCCAGCAGGCGTGATCTGCCTTACCTTTTAGCTTCAAAAAAGAATGGGGCGACCACTGTTGCAGCTACAATGATTTGCGCTGAGCTTGCAGGTATTAAGGTGTTTGTTACCGGTGGGATTGGCGGCGTACACCGTGAGGCAGAAACGACAATGGATATATCGTCCGACCTTCAGGAGCTAGCTAAAACAAATGTAGCGGTCGTTTGCGCCGGAGCAAAATCGATTCTTGATATAGGCTTAACACTCGAATATCTTGAGACACAAGGAGTTCCGGTTGCTGGTTATGGCACGGACGCCCTGCCAGCTTTCTATACAAGGACAAGCCCATATAAAGTCAATTTCCGTATTGATACTCCTCATGATGCGGCGGAAATGCTCGCTGCTAAATGGAGCCTAGGGCTGCAAGGAGGGGTTGTCATAGCGAATCCTATTCCCGAAGCGGATGCGCTTGAAGAAGGATTCATTACGGCTGTTATCGAAAAGGCACTAGGTGATGCAAAAGAGAATAATATCTCCGGAAAAGAAGTCACTCCGTTTCTTCTTGGGAAGGTAAAGGAATTAACAGAGGGGACGAGCTTAACAGCTAATATTGCACTAGTAAAGAATAACGCGAAGGTTGGCTCACAGATCGCAGTGCAATTAAATAGTTTGGATTAATAGCCTGAATAGTGTTTCCTGTCAATAATTCAAAAAAAACCTGAGCAATTCATAATGCGATTTCAGGCATTAGAGTAAAAAGAAAATTGGTAAGTAAATTAGCAAAGAAAATGCTTGGAGACATATGCTCCAAGCATTTTTTATGCAATCTTATGGAAGGTAAGCATCCAGGCAGTCCATTAGCGATTCCTTATTCTCAAGTATCGCTACTCGTTAGCGTCCTAATTCAGCTATTTTGCAAGATTGGATAATGAAAAACATCATTCCTATAAAACAACTCCTGCACCCATTCTTGACTCTGCAACCTTGTTTGCATAGCGGTGCATCCTCTTCTTCAACCCTAAAAGAGCGGACTCTCACGGACCAGAGGAGGGAATCTCATGGCTGAATAAATAAGCGGAGAAATTCCTCTTATTTAGAAAAAAACATGAGAAATAGCTTAAATAGAGGGAGAGATTCCGCCTATTTGCTCCAAAAATATGAAAATCGGACATTGTGCCTTACTTAACGGGAAAACTTCCGCTTATACCCCCGAACCGAGTTCTATCCTGCAGTATAACGGGAAAATCTCCGCTTATTTTATAGATCACTGATTCCTGAATTAAGGATAAGCATACCAATTAGCATATGAATTCTCATGTTGGAAAAAAATGATGTCATCATGTTACAAGGGGTGCGAAATTACATAAATTTTCACCGGTTCACTTTTTCAAAGGCCCGAACAAAAAAGAAGCAGCCTAATCCAGTTGCGAATAGGACTGCTAATCGGTGTGCTAATTAGTTTTTTTATTCGAAAACCGAACCCGTTAGACCAATTCATGGGGTGTGTTTATTTTTTTTGCTGTGTTAAAGGAAAATGTTTGTTGGGGCGGAAATAACAGGAAAGTTTAATACAGTCCTTAGACATGGTAGTAAGCTTTGGTAATCCCGAGGCCTTCACCAACTGGTACTTGAGTTCTTAACACATTAAAAAAGATATTGCCTCAAAATAAACCTTGTTTTCACTTGTCACTCGATTTCTCCTCTGTTCCTGAACTTTATAAAATCAAGATAGAATGAAAATTGCTCCTTGCTAATGCCATGCTCAATGGCTTCATCAATTAAATGCAGCCATTCTTTATCGACATTCGGATCGAAGTCAGTTTCATTGCCAGTCGTCCCCATGAGATCTTCGACCGATGTATTAAGGGACCGCGCCAATCTTGAAAGAACCTGCAAGGAAGGATTTTCCTGTATACCCCGTTCAATATAACTCAGATATGATTTGGAGATACCTGCTTTATCAGCTAATTCATTGATGGAGTATTTTTTCTGTACCCTAAGCCGCTTGATACGCTCTCCTACCATTAGTGTAATCTCCTTAATAAAGTAGATATATTCATTATAACGAACAAATTACTTATTGGAAAGAACTAAAACTAAGATAATAAGAGTATTTTCATGAAAAAGAACGATTTTAGTTCTTTAAAGAGAATATAAAGCTATTTTTGATAGTTTTCATCTAATTAGCTAATGAATTATACTCAAATTGTAATATATAAAGAACGAAAAATGCTTAAATCTAGTATTCCGAATTAATTCAGTGCAAATCGAAAAAGGGGGATCTTTATGTATAGAAAAAACTGTGACCGTTGTCACCGGCCTTCCTATAGCAGCAGTGAGCATGGAATGTGGAATTGCCCAATTTGCGGTAATGATTTAACCGCTTATCCCTTTTTTAATGCAGTTACCCTTGAGAGGGTGGGAGCAGTTCCAAAGGGAAAGCTGGAGAGTTACCGTTATGTACTGAATAACGGTAACCAATAAAACGGCTTTTTGGGGGTTAAATTAGCAATAAATATCGCCCTATTCTGATTTATTCTGACATTAAAATGGCAATTCGAGAAAAAAAGTCTGAATAGTCTTAACTACCCGTTGTTTTTTTGTAATTTAATGGGATAAAATATCTCAATAGTTTTAACCTTACATGACAAATAATAACAATATAATTAAATAGAACCAGTTACAATCTCTTTATAAATAAGTCTAACGTCACAGAAAAAGGCAAACCAGCTGAAAGGCTGGGACGCAAAGTCACGGGTCTAAGGGATGAGGTTCATGCTATGGCAGCCGGATTACCTGGAATGCGCGAGGTATTTTGGGGGGAACAAAGTGATAAAAGAAAAATCAGTACCGGAAGAACTAGACAGCGAATGGATGCAGCTAATTATGGAAGCATTGGAACTAGGAATAGATAAGGAAGAGATCAGGCAGTTTTTAAATTGCCATAACCAACAGGATTATAGGAAGAATTAAAGCCAGCGAAGTACATATTGTGAAAGAATGGCAATAGTTCTTTAAAGTAAATGAATACTTAATGCCAAATTAAAACCAGATAGGCCTGATCATCGAGATCAACAGGCCTATCTGGTTTATTTTTGGTTAATGCGCCATTTATTAAATTCTAAAAACTCTTTGAACTGATCTTTAGTAATTCCTGAATCCATAGCTTCCTTGACCAATTTCAGCCAATCTGAATCCATCTCTTCCTTATTGGGATGATCATGAATTAAGTGGTCAACCGGAATATTAAGCACCCCTGCAATTTTTTCAAGGAATTGAATAGAAGGGTTGGTTTGCAAGTTTCTTTCGAGCGAGCTCAAATAAGATTTAGCAACACCAGCCTGTTCTGCCAGCTCGGATAAACTCATCTTTTTCTCTTGCCGCAATTTCTTTACTCGTTCACCGATCACCAGACTCACACACCTTATTATATATATATAATCATCATATCAAAAAAACTTTAATAGTTCCATATAAAGAACAATTTTCACGAAAAATATGTAAATAAGCCTATTATTTTATAATACAAAAGCATGCTTGAAGCTTACGTTAACGTTAATGTTATAATTATTTACAGAAAATTATAAATAAATGAGGGGATGCTAATTTACTCTATTTCAGAGCTGGCACGGGAGTTTGCTGTCAGCACACGGACAATTAGGTATTACGAGGAGATGGGGCTCATATGCCCAGAACGGAATCAGAATTCGAGACGAATTTTTACCAAAAAAGATTATGCAAGACTGAAGCTGATAATGAGGGGAAAACGATTTGGCTTTCAGCTTAATGAAATTAAAGAGATGGTTCTTTTGTTCGACCAGGATCCAACTGGCCAAAAGCAGCTGGTACGCACACTAGGATATGGAAAAGAGAAAATATTAGAGATAAATGAACGAATCGAAGAACTTCAAGAGTTAAAAATTGAAATGGAAGAAATGATGAGAAGGCTTGAAGCAGGGATAAGCTTACCAAGACAAAAGGAGGAATTTCAGTGAATTTTTATAGGGAAGATCCCAATCTGTCATTCATTTTAAAACAATATATGGACGATGAGTTTTATGGATGGGCTGAGGGAAAACTGGATAGTTTTGGGGAACTGTGTGGTACGGAAATTGATCAGAGAGCAAGCCATACAGATAGAGAAGGACAGCCTAAGTTGATTAAATATGATCGTTTAGGAAATGATATTTCCGAAGTTTGGCTGAATGAGGGTTATAAGAAGACGGTTGAACAGACTTATAATGAGGGAATTGTCGGGTACGTCCATAAACCGATTCCTGAATTAAATAGAAAGGGAAGTTACCTCTACTCATATGCACAGGGTTACTTACTTTCACAGACAGAACCAGGATTTTATTGCCCGGTGACCTTAACGATGGCTACAGCCTATTTACTGGATGAGTACGGTGATACAGAGTTAAAGAAAAAGTATCTTCCCCATGTGTTATCTACAGGAGAAGTGGAGCTTTATGAAGGCGCAACATTTTTAACTGAACGACAGGGTGGTTCTGATGTGGGCGCGAATGAAGTAAAGGCAGTCCTGGAAGGCGGCCATTACAAGATTCACGGAGAAAAATACTTTGCGTCCAATGCTGGTGCTTGCGGTATAGCAATGGTGCTAGCCAGAAGAGAAGGTGCCAAAAGCGGGTCAAAGGGACTGAGTCTGTTTCTTGTTCCATGGAAAACAGATGATGGAAAGCTAAATAACCTTGAAATCCGGCGCCTTAAAGATAAGCTCGGGGTCCGTGCAGTTCCATCTGCTGAGGTTGTATTTAACGGGGCAGAAGCTTATCTTGTCGGAGATCCCAATAAAGGCATTCATTACATGATGGAGGCATTAAACCTTTCTAGAATTTGTAATGCTGTTGCATCAGTGGGTATTATGCAAAGGGCATTTATTGAAGCAAGAAACTACGCGGCAACAAGACATACTTTTGGCAGCTATCTTACCGATTTCCCCATGGTAAAGGAGACGCTTGTTAAACTGGCGGTCCGCCAAGAAGTTGAGACTGGGGCTGTTTTCTCTCTTGTAAATTTGTTTGACCAAGTATCAAGGAAAGATGAATCAATAACACAAGAGGATTTGGCACTGAACCGCCTGCTTATAGCTGTGTTAAAGGCTGAAACAGCCGAACAGGCAATTCACTTTAGTCATGAGGCAATTGAAATTCATGGAGGAAACGGATATATAGAAGACTTTGTGACCCCAAGGCTCTTAAGAGATGCTCAAGTATTAACTGTTTGGGAAGGAACTGCAAATATATTAGGTTTGGAGGTAATTAGATTAATTGAAAGATTTGATGCTGGTGAACTATTTCTAAAAACAATCACAGCAGACTTAAATAAGCTTCCCGAGCACCTGAAAGTCTATGCAACCCCAGTTTGGAAGGGGATAAAACAGCTTGAAGCAATATTCGCGTTACTTTTAAATGCAGATCGAGATACACAGACTTACCATAGCAAACGAATCGGCAAGCTGATGGCAAAAATTTATGAAAGCCTCATTGCATTGAAGGATGCTGCAATTGGAGGGGAACGAAAAGTAATCATTGCTCGTGTTTTTCTTCAAAATACTTGGGGGATCAATGAGCATTATGATGAGGAAATGCTTTCACTAAGATATTATGACATAATCCTAAACTATGGCTCTGTTAAAGCTTCAATAGGCTAAACTGTCCGTTACATTGGGATACTGGAGAAGGACCGCGCTCGAAGTGATATCACTAGGTTTTTATGGCAGATCATTTAATCAAACGTTTGATTAGCTAGAAAGCCCTTTAGGGTCAATATATCGGGAACTAATTAAACGATTGAATAAAAGCTCTGTGTAAGTTCGGCGATTGTTCTCAAATAGTCTGAAACAAGGTAGAATAAAGGGAACAAAAAACGTAATGGAGTCGAAATATGCAAAAAAAATATTTGATTATCTATGAAGAACTTGCTGAACGGATTCAAAACGGCACGTACCGCCCCAAGACGATTTTGCCCTCTGAAAACGAACTTGCCGAAATTTACAACACCTCAAGAGAGACAATCCGGAAAGCCTTAAATTTGCTTGCCCAGAATGGAATGATTCAGAAAATCAGGGGTAAGGGATCACTAGTGCTCGATTTGAAAAAGCTGCAGTTTCCGATTTCGGGATTAGTAAGCTTTAAAGAACTGGCCGGTAAAATCGGTGGGAATGCAGAAACAATGGTAGCTGAATTCTCCTGTCAGAAGCCTGATGAGGAAATGCTGGGCCACCTAAATGTGAGTGCTAAGGATAGTATTTGGAGGGTGTTCCGGATCAGGAAGATAGATGGAGAAAAAATTATTCTTGATAAAGATTATTTGGCGGCGCACCTTGTTCCTGGTTTAACAAAAGAGATCTGCCAAAACTCTATTTTTGCTTATATTGAACATGAGCTCAATAAAAAAATAAGCTTTGCCAGGAAAGAGTTTACCGTAGAGGAACCAACAGCAGAAGACAGGCGATATCTGGATATGGACGATTTTCAGAGTATTGTCGTAGTGAAAAATTATATTTATTTTGAGGATGCTACCCAGTTTCAATATACCGAATCCAGACACAGGCCAGATAAGTTCCGCTTCGTTGACTTTGCGCGTAGAATGGATAGTTCACCGATGCCTTAATTCATGGAAGTAAGAGATAATCTGCCATTTTCTTGTCAGGCTTTTAGCTTAAATAGTAAAAAAGTCTTCAGCCATGTGCTGAAGACTTTTTGCCGTTAAGAAATTCAAACTTCAAGGGTGACGGTAATCCATTCAGCACGAACGAAGAGCGATTAGTGAACCTTTGCCACTTCACCAAAGACAGATTAACCTCAGTGGCTTTTGGCTGCTAAATCGATGGTGACAACCCGTCTTAATGTTTCGGATATTTTCCGACCAGGTGGATGGAGCTGATAATGCGCTTGTTGATCCATTGTAGGTTACCTGGCGTGTTGAGCTGTTCAAAAACATTTTTCCGGCCAATTTCTGTTGTAACATAGTGACTGGGGAGAGAATTCAGGCTGAGTGCAATAATATCATTCCGGCATTTCTCACAGCTGCAAAATGTTTGATAATCAGGACTATGCATTAGTACAGTAACTAGGGTGACGACTACTTCTTCCATAACATTAACGAATTTTTCTTCCATGATGTTCCCGCTCTCTGTATGTTGATAGCCTCATTATATCTTAAAATATCTTAAAATAAGTTGATAATAGAGAAGAATTTTAGACTGGTAAGCAGATAGTTTGCCAGGGTATTTATGAATAGGGGAATGGGCAAGGCATGTTTTATGAAGACTAGTTCAGGGAATCAAATCCATGTGTGGTCATTAAGAATTTTTAAAAAAGGAGAGTAATGCATTATGAAAAAAATTGCATGTCTCATTACAAATGACTTTGAGGATTCTGAATATCTAGAGCCTGCACGGGCATTTTCTGAAGCAGGCCATCAAGTGATTACGATTGAAAAAGAAAGCGGAAAGACTGTTAAAGGCAAGCAAGGTAAAGCAACTGCAAAAATTGATAAGGGTATCGATGAAGTAAACCCGCAAGACTTTGATGCGCTTTTCCTGCCGGGCGGCTTCTCGCCTGACCAGCTCAGAGCAGATGACCGATTTGTTAAGTTTTCAAAGGCTTTTATGGATGAGAATAAACCGGTTTTAGCCATCTGCCATGGTCCGCAGCTGTTAATTACAGCAAAAACACTGGAAGGCAGAACAGCCACAGGTTTTAAGTCAATTCAGGTAGATTTGGAAAATGCAGGTGTAAACTTTAAAGACGAGCAGGTTGTTGTTTGTGGAAACCAGCTAGTAACCAGCCGGAATCCAAATGACATTCCAGCTTTTAACCGAGAGTCCATAAATCTTCTCAAATAATGGAACCCCCCTTCGTGTGTACATGCGAAGGGGTTTTTACATACATATAAATCAATCAATATTTTTTGAATTTGCAGGCTGAGCAAGTTAATATTAAGCATATGGATTCAACAGCACCATTATGGGAGGCAGGTTATCAGGAATGATTGTGTTAAAATCTCCGCGTGAGATAGAAAAAATGAGGGAGGCAGGGAAGCTTCTCGCATCCTGCCATAAAGAAATAAAAAAACTGATTAACCCGGGAGTAAGTACATGGGAAATCAATGAATTTGTAGACAGCTATTTAAGCAGGCATGGAGCAACAGCTCAGCAAAAAGGGTACAGAGGATATGAATATGCAACTTGTGCCAGTATTAATGATGAAGTCTGCCACGGGTTTCCCCGCAAGGAAGTATTGGGAGAAGGCGACATTGTTACGATTGATATGGTCGTGAATTTAAATGGTGCTCTAGCAGACTCTGCTTGGTCGTACGCAGTTGGGAAAGTAAATAGCGAAACCCAAAGGCTGCTGGATGTTTCAAAGGAATCTCTATATAAGGGAATCGCAGCAGCCGTTCCTGGTAATCGGATTGGAGATATCGGCCATGCTATCCAGTCATATGTTGAAGGAGAGGGATTTTCGGTGGTGCGGGAGTTCATTGGCCATGGCATCGGAGCAACAATCCATGAAAAGCCAGATGTTCCCCACTTTGGTCTGCCTGGAAAAGGGCCGAGGATCAAAGAGGGTATGGTATTTACCATTGAGCCTATGGTGAATGCGGGCCGCTGGGAGACGAAAATGGATCCGAATAAATGGACAGCCAGGACAATCGATGCTCAAAATTCCGCACAGTATGAACATACGATTGCAATTACAAAAGAAGGACCGATTATTTTAACGGAACAGGATGAGTAAAATGAAACAGCCGGATGCGATAAACTGTACCGGCTGTTTTTAATCATCCAGCTCCAGCGCCCAGCGACTCGTGTACTTCGCCCACCTCCCAGCGATAAGTCAACATCGAATCGCTATCGCTCTTCGTGTTTCCTTTATCTCAAATCGGTGTGCTCCAGTCACTCGAGAATCGCTTCTGCGTCACTAGAGGAAACAAGACCCCAGGAAGTCCTGCTCCTACGACTGAGGCCGCGTCGCAAGGCTGCAAAGGAGCGATTTTAGGTAGATGCCTAGCTGGTGATTTGTAGAATGACTTCACCTTCTAGCGGGGCTATTCTTAACGCTTACACTTTGTTCTTATGCTTAACGCGTCAATTCTTCCTTTATTAGCTGAATGTTTCCTTCATGAAATTTATTCATGATACCTGGAAACGGATAACCTGAAATTAAGTTATAGGACTGATCAATCTTATTCTCTTGTACAAGGCCGCGCAATTGCTCGATATAACGCAGGGAAGCGCTTCTCCTAGCTTCAATTTCTAATTTGGAGTCAGCAGCGGGCCCGTGGCCGGGGATCAGCATATGGATTTCGTACGGGTTTAGAAGAGCCTTCTTAAATTTGGATAAAGTTTGTTCATACTGATAACTTGAATGGTATATGTAGGGAAACTCAACTTCCGCAAGGTAATCCCCGGCAATCAAAATACCGCCGGGTTCAACGAGACAAGCAGCACTACATTCAGTATGGCCAGGTGTTAAATAGAAAAAAAGAGAGGTATGGCCTGCAGTCAATGACTGGCCGTCCTCCTTAATAATGATGTCAGGCTCAGGAAAAGAGATTTGATAATCTCTTTCGATATAGTAGGAGTCATCAAACCTCAAGATCTGCTCAATTACTTTTTCCTTGTCTTTTTTTCGGGCGAATGAATCGGACGAAATGATTTTTGCCTCAGGGAAGGCACCATGTCCAATAATATGGTCATAATCAGAATGAGTATAAAAAACATAGAGCGGCCGTCCGTTCCGAATGTCATTGACATATTTCTGGATTTGTTTGATTTCAGCCGGGAGCCAGCCAGGATCGACAACCATGACCAGATCCTCTGTATGAACAACTATTGAATTTGTTTGAAACAGGCTGCTTTGAAATATGGTTATATTTGTATCCTGAAAAAGAATCATTATAAGCCTCCAGGCAGGTTTCGGTTTAAGAAGGTGTATAGAGGTTTCCTATCATTAGTATGAAAAGATTCTCAGCAATTATGATTGCTTGCGGAGATTTCCAAGTTCTTCTGCAATTGCCTGCATTTCATTCGGACTGAAAGAGTTCTTTCTCATTACCATTTCATAAACATCTCTCAGTTCCTCATACATCTCACCGTCAAAGTGTGAAGGCTTTATAGCTCCCATATTCAATACTTTTAGTTTTTCTTTGATTTTTTCAATCATAAATTCTACGTTCTCCGTTGATTTTTGTGATAAGTCCACACCATTTCATCCTCTCAACATTAGTACAATTATCTTTCCATTATCTGAAGGAAAAGTCAAACAAATTCCGGCTGCATAAACACAGCCGGACGGGCTTCAATTATTAATTTTAATTAAAAGATTACGTTTCTATTGATCGTTCTTTTTCTTCTTTTATTGTTTTGATTATTTTTCTTGTCTCCAGGACGACTACACCAGATAGGCCAAGAAGTCCTATTAGATTCGGGAAGGCCATAAGACCGTTCATGATATCAGCTATCCCCCAAACAATATCGAGATGTAAAATAGAGCCTAAAAAGACAGCTAAAACAAACACTATTCGATAATAAATGACGACACTTTTACTAAACAGATAGGAAAAGCATTTTTCTCCGTAATAAGACCAACCAATGATTGTAGATGCGGCAAAGAATAAAAGTCCAATAGCAATAATCATTGAACCGGTTGAGCCAAGGAACTTTTCAAAGGTTAGTGATGTCAACTCAGCACCAGTCGCCTCCCCGTTATAGAGACCTCCCATGACAAGAGTGATCCCTGTGATAGAACAAATAACAAGTGTATCAATGAACACCTGGGTCATGGAAACAAGAGCCTGCCGGCCGGGCAAGTCTGTTTTCGCTGCTGCAGCAGCAATTGGGGCTGAGCCAAGACCGGCCTCGTTTGAGAAAACTCCTCGAGCTACCCCCCAGCGAATCACCGTACCAATAGCACCCCCGGCAACAGCTTCTCCTGTAAATGCATCAGTAAAAATAAGTGCGATAGCTGCAGGTACTAGATCAAAGTTTACAATCATAACGATAATACCAGCAATCAAATAAAAGGCTGCCATGATTGGTACGAAAAATGAAGTCACTTTCCCAATACTCTTTATTCCGCCTAGAATAACAAGAGCCGTAAAGATGGTGAGTAATATGCCTGTAACCCAAACGGGGACAGAAAAGGTCGATTCAACAACATCCGCAACAGTATTAGATTGAACCATATTACCGATCCCAAAAGCAGCAATTGCGCCGAAAAGGGCAAAAAGAATGCCGAGCCATTTTTGACCAAGTCCTCTTTCTAAATAGTACATTGGTCCGCCGGACATTTCACCGTCTGCGTCTTCTACGCGATATTTAACGGCTAACACGGCCTCAGCATACTTTGTGGCCATTCCGACAAGTGCGGTGATCCACATCCAAAATACGGCACCAGGTCCCCCCATAAATACCGCAGTGGCTACCCCAGCTATATTCCCTGTGCCAACCGTTGCGGCGAGGGCAGTCATTAAGGCCTGGAAATGGGAGATATCTCCCTCGGAAGTTTTATCCTGGTTTTTTGTAAACGCAAGCTTTAGAGAATAAGGCAGCAGCCTCATCTGTAAAAATCCAATACGAATAGTTAAATAAAGACCTGTACCGACAAGCAGAATTAAAAGTGGAGGTCCCCATACCCAGCCGCTAATCGTGTTAATCCAATCTTGAAAACTCATGCATTTTCCTCCCTGCTTAAATTTTTTTAAATAATAAATGAAGCCCCTAAGAAGAATATTCTGAAAACACAGCCGGAAAGTCAAGTTAAAGGGTTCAGCAAACTAGATAAGCTAGATAGGTGTCTTCAATCAAATGCTGCTAGAGTAGTTTCAACGAACTAAAAATTATTCGATTAATTTTTCTCGATGTTCGGCCGATGTGTCAAAGGACAACTAAATCATGAAAGAGGTGCCTAACGGCTGCTTTTTAAATTCCAGGGTTGGCTTAGAATTTTACATAAGGGAAATAATGCATACGTCATGCTTGCATGATAATGCGTAAATCGTGGAAAATGTAATAGAGGGGGAATTGGAGTCATGCTTAAGGTGCTTTTTGTTTGTCTGGGGAACATATGCCGGTCGCCAATGGCTGAAGCAAGGTTTCGAGATCTTTTAATTCGGGAAGGTCTAGAGCAGAAAGTTCTGGTTGATTCAGCAGGGACTGGCGATTGGCATGTTGGGAATTCGCCTCACGAGGGTACAAGACAGATATTAGACCAGTATAAAATCGAATATAAAGGTATTAAAGCTAGACAGCTAACTAAGGATGATTTATTAAATTTTGATTATGTGATTGGAATGGACATGGATAATATAAACAATGTTCATTCCCTTGCTGGATCAGAATCAGTAACAATCATTTCCAGACTGCTTGATTATAGTGAGCAGGGTAACAAAGATGTTCCAGATCCTTACTACACAGGAAACTTTGATGAGGTTTATCAGCTAATTGATGCTGGCTGCCAGTCATTGCTGGATCATATAAAAATCAACCATAAAATATAAAATGGAGGGAATGCGAATGGGGAATTCACGAACGTTTTTGATGGGTATGCTATACGGAGCTCTAGCAGGCGGAGGAATCGCTCTTCTTAATAGAGAGACTCGCCGTTCTGTTATGAAAGATGCTCGCAGCGTAGGTGAAAATGCTGCATATATAGCTAAAAATCCAAATCAATTCATGGGTGATCTTAGGCAGACGGTAACGAAAGTCCGGACTGCAGTTCAACAGGTTTCAGATGATGTTTCGTATATCGCAGAGAAGGTGGATGAAATCAGAGAGGTTACTCCACAGGTTGCAGACATCGTGAAAGATACAAAGCAAGCGTTTACCCGTTCTGGAAACGGTGCAAGTGCGCAGCAGCCGATGGGGAACACAGTTTTCACTCCCCCGGCTGTAACAGACACAACGCAAAATGACCAAACTGACTATATGCACTAACAAACAAATGCTAACAACTCGTTGGACCATATGGACTGGGTTGTTAGCCTTGTAAGAACGGCAGAAGAGAAGGAACAGAAAAAGAGGTGTTGTCATGGTTGATTTATCGTTTTTTCGGCACATATGGCAAAGGATTCAAACGGATGACATTCCAGCCTTGGCAGCCCAGCTGGCATACTTCTTTTTGCTTTCCTTGTTTCCTCTTCTGCTATTTTTATTTACACTTGTTGCCTATCTACCTATTTCAGAGGCTGATTTACTTCAAATAATCCGTGACTATGCTCCGGGTGAAACGATGGCGTTTATAGAAAATAGTTTATCCGATATTATGAAAAGTGGCGGGAAGGTGTTGTCATTCGGGTTTGTTGCAACCTTGTGGTCAGCTTCAAATGGAATGAATGCAGTTATAATAGCTTTCAATAAAGCTTATCGAGTTAAAGAGACACGTTCTTTTATTGTGGCACGAGGCATGTCGGTCGTCATGACTGTAGCAATGATCTTTGTGTTTATTATTGCGCTTCTTTTGCCTGTATTCGGCCGGGAGATTGGCTTATTTCTTTTTTCTCATTTTGGATTGTCAGATGAATTTTTAAAAACTTGGAATACATTGCGATGGCTAATTTCTGTCATTATTTTATTTATCGTCTTCACAGGGCTGTACTGGATAACACCGAATAAAAAGCTTACATGTACGAGTGCACTTCCTGGAGCGATTTTTGCAACAATTGGCTGGATCCTATCCTCACTTGCATTTTCTTACTATGTAAGTAATTTTGCTCATTTTACTGATACATACGGAAGCATAGGGGTCATAATTGTTCTTATGCTTTGGCTCTACATATCCGGATTTATTATAATAGTTGGCGGAACCATCAATGCGTATTTCAGTGACAAGAACCGGCGCTGTTAATTTTAACAAACAAAAAGAGCCAACCGGCTCTTTTTGTTTTTGTATAAGCTATTTAACGTAATAACCTTAGACTATTTAAGATAACTAATATGGTGCTTCCTTCATGGCCGATTACCCCAAATGGCAAGTCTAGAATCTGCAAAAAGTTTGTGATAATAAGTAACATGATGACAGAAATTGAAAAAACTACATTTTGTTTTACGATTTGATTCATTCGCTTTGAGAGGCGAATAGCTTCTGCTATTTTAGGCAGCTCATTCTTCATTAATACAACATCGGCTGTTTCTAAAGCAACATCAGTTCCTTCGCCCATTGCAATCCCAACATTTGCAGTAGCCATTGCTGGAGCATCATTAATTCCATCACCGACCATCGCTACTGTTGTATATTTACCTTTTAATTTTTTTAATTCGTCGACCTTTGTTTCCGGCAGGCACTCGGCTATATATGCATCAACACTGCTTTCTGCCGCAATGGCTTTCGCTGTATTTGAACTGTCTCCAGTTAACATTACGGTGTAAATTCCTTGCGATTTAAGCAACTCAATCGCACTCTTGGTTTCCTCACGTACAACATCTTTCAACGCGAAAAGTGCTGCAATTTCATCATTCCGCTTGATAAAAACAACCGTCTTTCCCTGTAGTGCTAGTTTGCCTGCTGATCCAGAGGCAAACGCATCCGCTTTACTTCGTCCAACAAAGTCTGCTTTGCCAATCTTCCAGTCAGCTCCATCCACAAATGCTTTAACACCCCAGCCGGAAACATCCTCGATGCTTTCTGGCTGTAAAAGGGGGGCTGTTAATTCTCCCTTGACGTAATTTACAATTGATTGTGCAAGAGGGTGGGTCGAGTGGCCTTCAATTGAAGCAGCTTTCAAAAGAACGTCCGTTTTTGACATGTTCTCATTAATAATAACGTCAGTAACTACAGGCTTTCCCTTTGTCAGTGTACCAGTTTTATCGAAGGCGATTGCTTTCAAGTTGCTTAAGTTTTCTAAGTGAACTCCGCCTTTAAATAAAATCCCATGCCGTGCCCCGTTAGAAATAGCAGATAGGGTTGCAGGCATAATGGAGGCTACGAGTGCGCAAGGTGAGGCGACAACAAGTAGGATCATTGCCCGATAAAAAGTTTCAGTCCATGACCATCCTAATAGAAAGTGAGGGAGGAACATCATTAGCAAGACAACTGAAAGTACCACCTTTACATAGGTGCCTTCGAATCTTTCAATAAATAGCTGTGAAGGAGATTTCTCACTTTGAGCCGACTGCACAAGAAGAATGATTTTATTGAATAACGTTTCATTGTTTGGCTTTGTAATTTCGACGGTTATTGATCCGGTTAGGTTGACCGTGCCAGCAAATACGTCTTCGCCGGAGGTTTTAGTAACAGGGATAGATTCTCCAGTAATAGCGGCCTCATCAATTGTCGAATTGCCACGGGATATTTTTCCATCTGAAGGAACACGCTCGCCTGGCTTAACTAAGATCATATCACCAACTGTAAGCTTGGAAACGTGAATCACCTGTTCAATTCCGTTACTGACAAGCAAGGCTTCTTCGGGCTGGAGCTCCATTAACGAAGAAATTTCTTTGTGACTTTTGTTCATAGTATAAGTTTCTAGAGCGCCGCTCATAGCAAAGATAAAGATTAAAATTGCCCCTTCTGTCCAATAACCAATAATTGCAGAACCAATGGCTGCCAGGATCATCAGCATTTCAACATTCAATTCTTTATTTTTAATTGTTTCTTCAATGCCTTCCTTCGCCTTTGCATACCCGCCGATCAAATAAGCAAGCAAAAACGCAGCAACTGAGGCACTTCCATTTTCTGCGCTGCCTAGCATCCACCCAATCAAAATCAATACCCCGCTGAGTGATGCAGCTATTAATTCAGAGTGGGGTTTAATTTTATCAAAAAAGCTTTCGTGTCTTGCGGCTTTTTCCTTCATATAGGATAGTTCTGCCACTGTTTGTCGCCTCCGATTTTCTCATTTTTGATTTTCTAATTGAGAATAATACTCAAAATCATTACCCTAAAAAAGACGAAAGCTGCCACCAGAAGGGGTGACAGCGAAAAAACGTATTTATTTATAATGATTCTAATTAAATAATAATATTTATTTATATATTATCATATCCTCAGTTGATTGAATAGTGTTTTAGAAAAAATAAACAGAGGTGAAGTTAAACCCGAACGAATAGGCTAACAAGGCTTGCAAATCGTGTTTTAGCCAACCAGTACACTCATATAGATTTAGTGCAGGTGAACGGTTTCGGGAGAGCCAGATGGCCGGTGAAGAAGAAGGGCAATGAAAATAAGAAATAACATAACGCTGATGACAAAGAAGAAACTAACTTCCTTTAAATATTCAATTGCCAATCCTCCAATAAACGGTCCACTTATACTGCCAAGGCTGAAGAAGATCCCGCACATTAAATTTCCCGCAGGAAGGAGCTGTTTAGGCAATAAGTCAGCCATATAGCTGATTCCAAGTGAAAAAGTCGAGCCTACAAGCATCCCGGCAACAAAAAAACAAATGAGAAGGCCAACGACAAATTCTTGAAGAAAACCTGCTGCTGTAAAGCAGATTACACCTGAAAGCATAACTCCGATTAAAATAGGCTTTCGGCCATAGCGGTCACTCAAGATCCCGAGTGGAAGCTGGAAAACAATACTTCCTGCCGCAAATGCAGGCAAAATTATCGAGACAGCATTAATATCAATCCCTGTTCTAAGTGCATAGACTGGAAAGTTTCCATTTAGAGAAGCCTCTAAAAAGCCGTACCCAAACGGGGGCAAGAAGGCAACCCAAGCATATTTGTATACCTTGCGGAAACGCTGCAGTGTTCCTAGAAATGAGCTTGTTTCCATATCTTTTTCTGGAAACTCATTTCTTAATAACCATACACCCATCCAGGCAACTAAACTGATCGAAGCTGAAATAATAAACGGAAGTGCTTCATTAATCTGGAGAAATCGTGTCATAAGTGGGCCTGCCGCAAATCCGAGCCCAAAGAACAAACCATATAGAGAGATATTCCTGCCGCGGCGATTTGCTGGTGAAAAGGAGGTTATCCAGGTCTGAGTTCCAAAATGGAGCATATGGTCCCCAATTCCGATCAATAACCTTAGGGCAAACCAGAACCAGAAGCTTTTCCAAACTGGGAACAGGCCAAGTGAAATAGCCACTAGGATGCCCCCCACTAAAATGAGCGGTTTATAACCGTATTTTCGAAGGGGTCCTTCCATTAATGGAGATGCCAGCAGGATCCCTATATAAAGACCGGTTGCATGCATGCCATTCATTGAAGAGGAAACACCATCCTGTTCAAAAATAATTGCAATTAAAGGAAGCAGCATTCCCTGGGAGAAGCCAGAGATAGCAACTATGCTTACCAATATCCAAAAACGAAATGTCCAATTTTTTTCCATTAAAATAGTTCTCCTCAAAGTAAAAATTCACTCTTATAGATGGTATCGGGAATATATTTCCTTTGCAAGGTTTTTAAAATTTAATTATAGAGAACAAATAGTGTAATCTTAATAAGGACAGGGGAAACATCTAATAGAATTTAATGAAGGGGTGGGTTTATTGGAATTCCAAATGAAAAAAGAGGTTGGTTTTTATACGGAGCTTCCCTTTGGCAAGCTTGAAGTTGCCGGGCAGGAAGAGTATGGGTTTAGGCCGTATCAGCTTCTGGTCTCATCAGTTGCTGTTTGCAGCGGGGGGGTTCTTCGCCAAATCCTAGAAAAGATGAGGTTAAAGGTAAGTGATATACATATAAACGCTGATTTCGAGAGAAATGAAGCAATTGCGAACCGAATTGAGAAGATTCACATTCACTTTAAAATTACTGGGAAAGACCTGAAAAAGGAAAAACTAGAAAAAGCAATGGTGCTGACAAAAAAGAACTGTTCTATGGTTCAGTCTGTTATAGGCAGCATCGACGTAAAGGAAACATTTGAGATTATTTCAGAGAGTTAATCTTGGGAAGAAAATGTGATTAACCATTGTGGAAACGATTTACTGTAAACGATAATAGGTAAGATTCTGCTGTGCTAGCAGAGTTTTTTTTGAGGAGAGGTGGCATGGCAATTCTTTACCGTATGCTATTTTATATTGCAGGATTAATCTTTATTACGTTTGGTGTTTCTTTAACAATTATTGCAGATCTTGGAACTGGTGCCTGGGATGCCCTAAATGTAGGCCTCTACAATACAATTGGACTGACAGTAGGCAGTTGGGTGTTTATTGTCGGTATTCTTCTGATTTTTGTCAATTCGTTCTTGCTCCGGAGCCGTCCTGATTATTTAGCAATAGTGGCAGTCATGGTTGTTGGGCTCCTAATCGACTTTTGGCTTTTAGTGGCGCTTGAAAACATTATCCTCCAAGATTTACCCACAAGGTTTGGAGTATTGTTAGCCGGGCTGGTATTAATTGGTCTTGGAGCTGCAGTGTACTTGCCTGTTAAGTTTCCCTTGATTCCTATTGATAATTTTATGCTGGCTATTAAGGCAAGGCTGAAAGTTAATCTTGTCACAGCCAAAACCATAGGCGAGGTAATAGCTCTCATGTTCGCATTCCTATTTAATGGTCCAATTGGGCTTGGGACTTTGGTGATAACCTTCGGAATTGGACCATTCATTCAGTTATTTTCTCCATATTTTGAGAAAATGCTCTACAGGCTGACTGCGAAGGATTGATAATTTTTTAAAAGAGCGGATAATCTCAAGAGACTCCGAAAAAACTATAAATACAAGACGATCAGTTTATAGTTGCGAAAGGAGTTAAACATCATGAAAAAATACGTCCCCATATTAGCAGCAGCTATGATTATTTTCCTATCATCCCTTGCCCCTGTTTTTGCTGAAAAAGGCAAGGAAGAACCTGCAAAATCTCAGGAAGCGGAAAAAACAAAGTACAAGGTACCTTCTTCGGTAATGAATATTACTCAGGAAAATACCTACCCAAATCCAGCGGAAGATCTGCCAAAGCTAGAACCGAGTGATATGACTAAGGAGCTTATAAAATCCTCCAAGGTAAAAATCGAGAATCCTGACCTAATCAGGATGCTGAATGAAACATCCATTAATAGCACACCGTTTGCGATCGGCTACAGGGCAATTGTCTATCTTGGGCAGTGGCCGTTAAATTACGAATCGACGGAAACTTCCCCAAACTGGGAGTATCAAAAGATTAACACGAATTACTACGACAACCGTGGAGGCAAGTCACCTTATCAGATACATTATGTGCAAGAGGCTCAGAAGGTTGTACGCGGAGGACTGACGGCAAAGATACCTAACTCTCCGGAAGTTCAAAAAATGATGATTCTAAAATCAATGGAAAAAACAGGTCTTCCGCTCGCCTTTGAAACAATCGTGGGTGCGGGTACGAAAAAGGACCAAATATATAACATTCAGCCAAAACGGCTCGGCTATCTATACGGATTTGCTCCAGCTATCAATGAAAAAGGCAAGGTAACATACGGAGAGGTCTATCTAATGCTAAAAGGGAACAAAAAAATGCTTGTTATTAAAAACGTTACATCACAGGGTATTGGAGCGTGGATACCCGTACAGGATCATGTTTCGTTTACATTTGTATCTAGTGAACAGCCTCGATAACAATCCGCCGGGAACCTTTCCCGGTGTTTTTTATTGGCAGTGTTAAACGGACTTGCTAATTTGGACGACTTATTTAGCCGCAAAGCTTTAAACTAGGCTCATTTACAAGTACCTAAGGTGACTCTGAAGTATGTATGGGATATTTTACCTCTACTTACTAATAGAAATAACTTGTTTACATGTCACAATATCCGGGAAATAGATATATAGCCAAGCTAATAAAAACCTACAATTATAAGGAGGCTATATAGAATGGCAAACAATATTTTACCAGGTACTACTTCAGAAACGGACTATACAACAAGTTCAATGAACAGTTCATTTGATTCTAGAAATTCAAGTGACAGCCAAGACAGCAACAGCAAACTGTTAAAAGGTGTTCTTATCGGCGGTGCAGTCGGAGGGCTGATGACTCTGCTTGATTCGACTACAAGGAACAAAGTGAAGGATTCAGCAATGAATGTGAAAGATTCATCAGTGAACATGTTCCAAGAGGTAAAGGACAACCCGTCAGACGTAAAAAATCAGATGGTGGACCAGTTTAAAAATGCTTCTGATGTTTTAAAAGATGCGATTAGCGACGCTCAGAATTTATATGAAAAGATCAATAATGAAATGTCAGGATCTGTAAGCAATGCAAAAGAAATGAAAGAAAGTGTCATGGGCACCGCTCAAGAGGCGAAGTCCGACATTCAAGAAATTGGTTCCAAGGTTAAGGAGGCTGGAAGTGAGCTTCAAGAGAATCCACTTGTTACCGCTGCAAGCGGCTCAAATGGATCTAATAGCTCCAGCGGCTCAGAAGATTCCTTGAATTCTGGAAGCACAAGCTCTAACAGCATTCAATACGGAAGTAATTCAGCTGCCACAAATTCCTATGCTACCGGTATGGAAAGCACTACATCTGGAAGCCAAGTAGATAATGTGTCTGTTGTTAAGCCTGGTGAACAGAAGAACGATAATAACCGATAAATCACTATAGAAAAACGGGGTCCGTACTGGACTCCGTTTTTTTAAATGGACACGAAAAATAAACCATATGGATTCAAATCTGCCAAATGTTGTAACTAGTTTTAGGAACAAAAAGAAGGGGTACTATTTAGAAATACGTTTTAATCTATTATTGGAGGAAAACCATATGGTTCAAAAACAATATAAGCGCTCAGAAAAGAGTTCATATGATAAACAGACAGCCGTTGGAACAACAGGAATGGTCGTGTCTCCTCATCCGGTTGCGACTGAGATAGGTAAAAAGGTTTTAATAGATGGCGGTAATGCTGTAGATGCTGCAGTCGCTATTCAATTTGCTCTAAATGTCACAGAGCCAATGATGACGGGAGTTGGCGGGAGCGGCTTTATGATGGTTTACAATCGTGACAGCAAAACAACAAAGATTTTTAACGGTCACTCTCGGGCGCCACAAGCAGCTTATCCAGAGATGTTCGTAGATGAACAGGGAGAAATAATCCCGTTTAGAGATCGTTCTACCCGTGGAACAGCTGTTGCTGTTCCTGGTATTCTAAAGGCGATGGACGCTGCCCTGGAAGAGTATGGAAGTAAGACGATGGCTGACTTGATTGATCCTTCTGCCAAGCTAGCTGAAGAAGGCATGTCAGTGAACTGGGTAATGAAAAAAACGCTTGATAATTTTCATTACAGGCTGGGTGATGAAGCTCGTAAGCTTTATATGCCTGGAGGCGAGCCTTTAAGAGAAGGAGATATTGTCAAAAAGGAACATCTTGCAAAAACCTTTAGAATCCTCCAGAAAGAAGGAATCGGGTGTTTTTATGAAGGAGACATAGCCGATGCAATTATCTCTACGGTAAAAGAGCAAGGCGGTTTTATGACTCACTCTGACTTGAAGAGCTATCGAATATCCATTGATGAACCAGCTTGGGGAGATTATAAAGGGCACAAGATTGCTTCCTGTAATGTTCCAAGTGCAGGAGGGACCACATTGCTTAATATTTTGAAGTTACTCGAGACCTTTAATATCGAGCAATACAGCCCTAAGTCTTGGGAAAAATATTACCTGTTTACTGAAGCGATGAGAATCGCCTTCGCGGACAAAGTTTCCTACTTTGGAGACCCTGATTTTGTGGACATGCCCCTTAAGGGTCTTACCTCTGAGGAATATATTGAAGAACGAAGAAAATTATTAAACTTTGAACGCAGAAATGATGCAGTTGATTTTGGGAACCCATGGAAATATGATTCTGTTAAAGAACAGACCGTGGTGCGCCAGCCATTTGAGAAAGAACGTGAAAGGAGCGAGACGACCCATTTTACTGTAACAGATCAATGGGGCAATATTGTATCTTGTACTTCAACCGTCGAGCACCCATTTGGTTCGGGGATCATGGTCAAAGGGTATGGATTTATGCTGAACAATGAGTTAACCGATTTCGATGCGATGCCGGGTGGATTAAACCAGGCAGAGCCAGGGAAAAGGCCTGTGAGCTGCAAGTCCCCAACGATCGTTTTCAAGGATGATGATCCTGTGTTAACACTTGGATCTCCCGGAGGGCCAACAATCATTGGTTCAGTTTTTGAAACAATAGTTAATGTTATTGATTTTAAAATGGAATTAAAGGATGCCATCGAGGAGCCAAGAATCTTCAATGCTAACGGCCCGCTTATTTGGTGGGAAGGCGGTATTGATATGGAAGCGAAAGGAAACCTGGAGGCTATGGGTTATGAGTTCGCCGATGACGCGCTGGTTATAGGAAATGTTCAGGCTATCCAATTTGACAGGGAAAACAATCGGATATACGGTGCTGCCGATTCTAGCCGCGAAGGCGGCGCCATTGGCCTTGAGGGATAATAAATAATAAAAAAGCAGACCTAATTGGTCTGCTTTTTTATTATTCGATAGAGTGCTGGCTGTTATTGTTAACGTTTAGTAATGTGCTCTTTTCACTTTTAGCTGTCGTTTTTAAGATACCGATGCTTCCGTCCGTCTCAAGTACTACGGCTTCAACATTATCCATTGAACCTGCACCGTTAGAGCGGGCCGCCTGAAGAATCTCTGTTTTTAGAATACGTTCTTTTTTCATAACCGACTTAAAATACTGTCCTTTATAATATAAAAGCTCTGGCTCCGATTTAATTAATTTACTAAAGGTTTCCGACCTTACTGACAGCCAAGTCATTATGTATTGTAAACCGATCAGCAGGGCAAACGCCATAATCCCTTCTGCCAGCCGAACATTCCTGTTTAACAGAATCGTAGCGAGTGTTGAACCTAGTGCTACTGTTACGACTAAATCAAAAGCATTTAGCTTAGTAAGTGTTCTCTTGCCCGAAACTCTCAATAGGAGAACCAGTGCAATGTAGGCTAGAAAGCCCACGACAAGAGTTCGCCCTATAGTGTCCCAACTGTCAAAAAACATCAAATCAACTCCTAGTCTATACCACTCTATACACTGCTTTACCTGTTTAGGGCACTAGACAAACCTAAAAAATTGCTTTAGAAAAGAGGAAACGGGAATACTACATACGTGGGAATATGTCTTTAAGTTGCGCTGCAGCCAAATTTTCGCTAGGATAATTACGTAATGAAAGGAGAGAATGATTTGGGCAGTCCTTTACATGATAAGAATGGACAAGTGATCTTTTTAAAACAGCGGTTAAATCTGTTTATGGATTTGCTTGACGCAATCGACCCTGAAGAGGCCGATTTAGAAGATATTGACCGGATGATCGCCATTGTCGATGAAATGGAATCAAAATGCCGCGAGTTTAAAAACCGCGAACTGTAAAAAGGCCTTTAAAAAAGGGCCTTTTTTTTCTTTTTGGCTCTGTTAAAGAACATGGTTGATTTTAAGCAGTGGTGATTGGAGTGAAGGCGATCGACTCCTGCGGGAGCAGCGGTACAGGGGAGACCCAAACAGGTGCTTCAGCGCCGAGGAGGCTTCCCGACCGCCCCGCGGAAAGCGAGCGCCTGGAACGAAAATCAACAGCCAAGTTTAACAGAGCCTTCTTTTTAAATATGTAATAGATCATTGTTGTTCTGAAAACGATTGCAACTTCTCCTTTAAAACATCGTCTTACAGGAGTATAATTAAAAACTGTAAAATAGTTATTAAATATTCACATATATAGATTGACGGCAGGGGGAGAAACGATGATGAATATCGAAAAGTTTGAACAGAGCATGTATCAGTTAATTGTCGAAACATCTACAAAGCTTCCAAAAGATGTACGGCGTGCAATTCGAGCGGCTAAGGCTCGTGAAAGTGCCGGGACGCGTTCAGCAATGAGTCTGGCAACCATCACCAATAACATTAATATGGCAGATGAAAATGTATCTCCAATTTGCCAGGATACAGGACTTCCTACTTTTAAAATTAAGACTCCAGTCGGTGCAAACCAAATTGAAATGAAAAAGGCAATCGAAAAGGCGATGGTTCAGGCGACAAAAGACGGGAAATTGCGGCCAAACTCCGTTGATTCTCTCACTGGCGACAATAGTGGGGACAACCTTGGGGAGGGACTGCCAGTCGTCAAATTTGAGCAATGGGAAAAGGATTACATTGATGCCCGCCTGATTTTAAAAGGTGGAGGCTGTGAGAATAAAAACATTCAATATAGTCTGCCATGCGAACTAGACGGGCTTGGACGGGCAGGGCGTGACCTGGATGGAATCCGAAAGTGCGTTATGCATTCAGTCTACCAGGCGCAAGGCCAAGGCTGCAGCGCAGGATTTATTGGGGTTGGAATTGGCGGCGACCGTTCCTCAGGTTACGACCTTGCTAAAGCACAGTTATTCCGTTCGGTGGATGATGTCAATCCAAATGAAGATTTACGCAAGCTTGAAGAATACGTGCTGGAACATGCTAATGAGTTAGGTATTGGTACAATGGGATTTGGCGGTGAAACAACGCTGTTAGGCTGTAAGGTTGGAGTGATGAATCGGATTCCTGCGAGCTTCTTTGTTTCAGTTGCGTATAATTGCTGGGCATTCCGCCGTCTTGGCGTATCGGTAAATCCTGAAACAGGCGAAATTCAAGACTGGATGTACCAGGAAGGTGAAAATGTTGACTTTGCGAAGGAAACAGCGGCTGAAAGCGAAGTGGCAGCAGCGTCTGAAACAGCTGAGCAGGTTGTAACATTAACAGCTCCAATTTCGGAAGAGCAAATCCGACAGCTTAAAGTGGGTGATGTTGTCAAAATCACTGGCAGAATGTATACAGGCCGTGACGCAATTCATAAGTACCTCTCTGATAATGATTCTCCTGTTGACTTAGATGGACAGGTTATTTATCACTGCGGTCCTGTTATGTTAAAAGATGATGAAGGCAATTGGCATGTAAAAGCTGCCGGGCCAACTACAAGTATTCGCGAAGAACCTTATCAGGGCGATATCATGAAAAGGTTCGGAATACGCGCTGTTATCGGCAAGGGTGGCATGGGCCCTAAAACACTATCTGCCCTAAAAGAGCACGGCGGTGTTTACCTGAATGCGATTGGCGGAGCTGCGCAATATTACGCTGACTGCATAAAAGGCGTTGAAGGTGTTGATTTGATGCAATTTGGTATTCCGGAAGCAATGTGGCATTTACGCGTTGAAGGTTTTACAGCAGTTGTCACTATGGACTCTCATGGCAACAGTCTTCATGCTGATGTCGACAAATCATCTTTGGAAAAGTTAGCCCAATTTAAAGAACCAGTCTTTAAATAAGAACTTCAAGGGAACGGCGGTGAGCCGTTCTTTTTTATTTAAAATGAAGCTGAAAAATTTTCTCCCATGCTTTACCTATTATGAATTTCTTCCTCCAGCAAACACTAAGAAAAAATCTGGAGGAACAACATGAAAAGATTATTAAAAGTAATGATAATGCTTACTGCAATGATAGTCGCTGTTTTAGCGGGCAGTACATATGCTCAGGCTGATGTTTCCAATACTCCGATCCACTGGGGCTTCAAGAAGGGACAGGATGAAAAACAGGCTGATGCTGGCAAAAAGCTTAATAATCTGCTGGAGCAGTACGATGCTGTTTATAAAGGTGATCCAACAAAAAAGAACATCTATCTCACCTTCGATAATGGATACGAAAATGGCTACACGGAGAAAATTCTTGATGTATTAGTAAAGGAAAAAGTCCCCGCAACATTTTTTGTAACCGGTCACTATCTTGAAAGTGCTGAGGACATTGTCTACAGAATGTCCCAGGAAGGCCACACGATTGGAAACCATTCCTGGCATCATCCAGACATGACTAAAATAAGCGATGACAGAATCAAACAAGAATTAGAAAAGGTGCGGGCGGCAACCGAGGAGATTACCGGCAAAAAACAAGCCGGTTATTTACGCCCTCCCCGCGGGATTTTCAGTGAAAGAACGATGGAAGTGGCTAAAGATGCAGGGTATACTCATATCTTTTGGTCACTTGCGTTTGTAGACTGGAATACAGATCAGCAAAAAGGCTGGAAATACTCCTATGATAAAATAATGAACCAAATACATCCTGGTGCAATTCTGCTTTTACACACGGTTTCAAAAGATAATGCAGATGCATTGGAAAAAGTCATCAAAGATCTGAAGAAGCAGGGATACCAATTTAAGACACTGGATGATTTAATGTGGAGCAGAAGAATTAAGGAACCTATGCTATACTGACAAGGAGCAGGTCCGGATCTATGGGTTCGGGCTTGTTTTCTTAGTAGTCTTTAAAATTGATATGGGTCTTTAGGCTGCTCCCTAAGTGCTCGGTCTTTGAATAGATAACTGGAGTGAAGTATAAATGAATAAAGAACAATCTACAAAACAAAGGAAAGCTTTCGAAAATGGACAGAAATCTGGTAAGCGTGATCCTCAGATGGGGGATAAGGTTAAAGCCGGATTTAAAAATCCAGGGAAAACCACTGGAAAAAAGGGATCTGAAGAAAGAGAACCTTATAATAAGGAAAAGTTTGCTAAAAAAGACCAGTCAGCCAAAACTGACCAAAAAGTAAAGATTGATTTGAAGCAAACATTTCCCCTTACAATTAAACGACTTGGCATTAATGGTGAAGGTGTAGGGTATTTTAAACGCCAGGTTGTGTTTGTTCCCGGTGCTCTGCCGGGTGAGGAAGTGGTTGTTGAAGCTACAAAGGTGCACCCAAAGTTTGCTGAAGCGAAAATAAAAAAAATCCGCAAACAATCTGAACATCGAATTAAACCGCTTTGTCCAGTATATGAGGAATGTGGAGGCTGCCAGCTTCAGCATTTACATTATGAGCAGCAGCTGCGAGAAAAACGAGATATTGTGATTCAATCCCTTGAGCGTCATGCTAAAACCGATTTGACTCAGCTGGATATCCGCCCGACCATAGGGATGGAAAACCCATGGGGCTACCGTAATAAAAGCCAGTTTCAGGTTGGTGAACAGGATGGCAAGATCTTGGCGGGTTTATATGGTATGAATTCGCACAAGCTGATTAATATTGAGCAATGTGCCGTTCAGCATCCGGCAACAACTAAGGCGACTGAAACGGTAAAAGCGATTCTTCAGGATCTTAAGATCCCGATTTATAATGAAAAGTCTAGAAAAGGTCTTATTAGAACAATCGTAGCCCGGACTGGCGTCCAGACCGGTGAGCTGCAAATCGTGCTAATTACTACAAAAAAGGAAATCCCTAAAAAGGATTTGTTGATTAAGCAAATGACAAGGCAAATTCCTCAACTGAATTCCATTGTTCAAAACATAAATGGGCAAAAAACCTCGGTTATCTTTGGGGAGGAAACAGAAACGTTAGCGGGGAATGACTTTATTCAGGAAACCTTAGGAGATCTTCAATTCGAGCTTTCTGCTAGGACATTTTTTCAGCTGAATCCCGAGCAGACTGTTAAATTGTATAATGAAGTAAAAGCAGCTGCAGGGTTAACGGGCACAGAAAAAATTGTCGACGCCTATTGTGGTGTCGGAACAATTGGTCTATGGCTTGCAGGCAAAGCTGGTGAAGTCAGAGGGATGGATATTATCCCAGAATCAATTGCTGACGCGAAAAAAAATGCTGAGCGCCATAATGTTAAGCATGCCACCTATGTTGTGGGTAAAGCAGAGGACTGGATGCCGAAATGGGCAAAAGAAGGCTGGAGGCCTGATGTGGTCGTGGTCGACCCGCCACGTACAGGTTGCGATGACGAATTTTTAAAAACCATATTAAAAGTAAAACCAAAGACGTTTGTTTATGTGTCATGTAATCCGTCAACATTGGCAAAGGATATCCAGACCCTGAGTAAGCTATACAAGGTTCAATATATTCAGCCAGTTGATATGTTTCCTCATACTGCGCAGATCGAGTCAGTTGTAAGATTAATTTTGAAATAAATGCCAAGAGGCCTTATTCCAACAGGAAAAGGCCTTTTTTTTATATAACCAAGCGAAATACTAATTGATATTACCACCATACAATTAATGGAAAAAGTTTTTTCTGCTGTAACTGAAAAGGAGATATAAATAGAATGACTGAGAAGTGTGCACTTTATCGGCAGTTTTTCAAAAGAAATTGGAATTGCTTTATTTGAACTAGTGGTATATTATATGGAATGAATGTAACGGTGGTTCAAAATTATGAACTCGATGTATATATATAGGGGGAAGAACAATGGAACAATCTAAACAACAGCCAAATCGTCCACCGTACGGTATTCTTTCCGTCTTGATGATTGGGGCTTTTATTTCATTTTTAAACAATACATTACTAAATATTGCTTTGCCTTCAATCATGATCGATTTAAACATCGAAACATCTACAGTCCAGTGGTTGACGACAGGATTTATGCTGGTGAACGGAATAATGATTCCTACAACAGCATTTTTAATTCAGAAGTATTCTGTTCGCCGTCTATTTTTAACAGCAATGTGTTTGTTTACGATTGGAACACTTATTGCAGGCATTGCACATATATTTCCTATTCTATTAACAGGCAGGATGCTGCAAGCTTCTGGATCAGCGATTATGATGCCGCTTTTAATGAACGTCATGCTGGTTAGCTTTCCTATAGAAAAAAGGGGAACCGCGATGGGGGTTTTTGGCCTAATATTAATGGCGGCGCCTGCAATTGGCCCTACTTTATCGGGCTGGATCGTTGAACATTATGACTGGAGAATGCTTTTCCATTTTGTCACGCCAATCGCGATTACGGTTTTATTGATTGGCTTTTTCTTATTGAAGGATAAAAAGGAGAAAGTAGATTTACGTCTTGATATCAGCTCTTTACTGTTATCAAGTGCCGGGTTCGGCGGTATCCTATATGGATTTAGTTCTGCCGGTACTAAGGGGTGGGATAACCCTCTAGTCTACGGAACGATCATTATCGGGATTGTTTCATTGGTAACATTCATAGTACGGCAATCAAAACTTGATCGGCCGATGCTCAACTTTGCTATCTTTAAGTACCCGATGTTTGCATTGTCATCTTCAATTACCATGGTCCTAAATATGGCGATGTTTTCCGGCATGCTGCTGCTGCCAATTTATGTTCAGACGGTGCGAGGCATTTCTCCGATGGACGCCGGATTAATGATGTTGCCTGGAGCTCTAGTGATGGCGATTATGTCACCAGTTACCGGAAGGCTGTTTGATAAATTTGGCGGCCGTGCCTTAGCTATCATCGGATTTATCATCATAACGATAACGACTTATTACTTCAGCCAACTATCTCTGAACACTAGCTATAACTACCTAATGATCTTACATGCAATCCGTATGTTAGGAATGTCGATGGTCATGATGCCAGTTTCGACAAATGGTCTAAACCAATTGCCAGCACGATTCTATCCACATGGAACGGCTATGAACAATACGTTAAACCAAGTTGCTGGCGCTATAGGGACAGCTCTGCTTGTTACAGTGATGTCCAATCGTACAGACTCGCACGCTACTAAGTTAACAGAGGATGCAGCGAAAACCATATCAGGACAGCCGACAGAAGCTGCTCTGGCTCAAATTCAGCAGCAAATAACTGCAAAAGCAATGCTTGAAGGAATCAACTTTGCTTTCTTAGTTGCTACTTTTATTGTGATGATTGCACTAATACTTTCATTCTTTATAAAGCGGGCAAAACAGGCTGAAGATACAAAAACAGAGGAAGAAAAACCAAACACAGCTAAGGTTGGTAAATTAGTGGGGAACTAATCCAATGCTTATAGGAATATATTAAAATTTTATTTGTAGATACCAATTTTCGCAGCGTATTTACAATACGCAGTAATTTGGCGGTGTATGAAAATAAAGTAGAAAAACAGCTGTTGATTCCAATAGGGAATTAACAGCTGTCTTTTTTTCTTTAATTAGTGTCACAAAACGCTTCTTTGTTGGAGTTTCCAGTTTGCTCGTTTCTGGGAACAAACTGTGTTTGTTCCTAGTCGTCTCCGCTTTTCTGTTTGTCCAGCCCCAGCGCCTAGCTCCTCGAATCGCTTCGGTCCTGCTGCTGAAGTCAAAGAACGACTTCACCTTCAGGTCCTCCAGCGCTAGTCGGAGCTGATCAAGGCGCTTCCGCTTTTCTGTTTGTCCAGCTCCGCCTCCTAGAAACTCGGCAAACTTCAACTCCTCCTGCAGAAGCACAAAACGCTTCTTTGTCGGAGTCTCCAGTTTGCTCGTTTCTGAACAGTCGTCTCCGCTTTTCTGTTTGACAGTGTTTTTTTTTCGTGTTACGTTTACCTTTAATTAGAGATATTTTAATTAAGGGTAATTTTATATGGTAACTAATAAGGGGATTATTTAATATTGTGTGAGCAATAGACGATCACTGTGGTAAAAAAAAGCTTATAGGATCAGAATATATATAAATGAGAGTAACTGGAGGATTTAGATGAATCATTTAAAGGGTATCCATCACGTGACTGCGATTACAAGCAGCGCTGAAAAAAATTATGAATTCTTTACGTATGTTCTAGGAATGCGTCTAGTAAAAAAAACCGTTAACCAGGATGATATTCAAACCTATCATTTATTTTTTGCAGATGATACAGGGAGCCCAGGTACCGATATGACCTTTTTTGACTTCCCAGGCATTCCAAAGGGCGTTCATGGAACGAATGAAATCTCAAAAACATCACTTCGAGTACCAAGTGATGATGCCATCGAATACTGGGTGAAACGCTTTGACCGTCTGGAAGTAAAACATTCTGGTATTAAACAGCAATTTGGCAAGCAGACTCTTTCTTTTGTGGATTTTGATGATCAGCAATATCAGTTAATTTCAGATGAGAACAATGACGGAGTTGCTGCAGGCACGCCATGGCAGGAAGGACCTGTGCCTTTGGAGTATGCCATTACTGGATTAGGGCCGTTATTTGTCCGTATCGATAATTTGGATTATTTCAAAGAAATGATGGAAAAGGTTCTCTTGTTTAAACAAGTTGCTAGTGAAGGGGCGTTTCATTTATTTGAAGTTGGTGAAGGCGGAAATGGTGCTCAGGTAGTTGCTGAATACAATGCGGTTCTTCCTCAGGCAAGACAGGGGTATGGGACTGTGCACCATGCAGCTTTTAGAGTAGAAGACCGCTCTGTTTTAGAGGAATGGGATAGACGTTTGAGAAGCTTTCAATTTCAAACTTCAGGATTCGTTGATCGTTTTTTCTTTGGATCCCTATATGCAAGATTGGCCCCGCAGATCCTATTTGAGTTTGCTACAGATGGCCCAGGATTTATGGGGGATGAACCTTATGAAACACTTGGAGAGAAACTGTCGCTGCCCCCATTTTTAGAGCCGCAGCGTGAACAAATTGAAAAGTTGGTTCGCCCTATTGATACAGTTCGAAGCACTAAGAAATTAAATAGAAATTAAATGGTCCGTTCGCCGCACACATATAATAATTTAAGGTTTCCATGCAGCCTATAGAGGTTAAAGTAATAGATAAGGGTTTTTCACTCTCGACCTTTAAAGGAGGAAATGCAATGAACCCGATTATTTTATTTGACGGAGAATGTAACTTTTGTGATTCGAGCGTTCAGTTTATTATTAAACGTGATAAAAAAGAGGTTTTTCACTTTGCTTCTCTTCAAAGTGAGGCAGGACAGGAACTAATAAAGAAATTTAATGTTCCACCAGATGTCGATAGCATGATTTTGATTGAAGATGATAAAGTATATTATAAATCAGCCGCCGCCTTAAGAATCAGCCGTCATCTTGAAGGGGCTTGGAAGCTGTTGTACGGACTTACGATCACGCCAAGTCCGATTCGAAATGCAGTGTACGATATTGTTGCCAAGAACCGTATGAAGTGGTTTGGTAAAAAAGACAGCTGCATGCTGCCTCCTCCAAATGTCAGAAAGCGATTCTTATAAAATTCACAAAAAAAGCACGGGAAAGCAACAAGCTTTTCCGTGCTTTTTCGTTTTGCTGAAGTGGCCTTATTCCATGGTTGAAAAACGCCATAGCTGATTGGCGGTGGGATGGCCCATCATTTCAAGCCCTTTGTCTTGTGCTTGGTGTATGATCTGCCAAGAGGAAGCTTGAGTACTCTTTAAGTAAACCTCATGATGAGGCGCCTGGTCATGAATTCCGGCTATATCAATTACTCCATCCTTATAGAAGGATGCTTGCAAATCATAGTCGATGGCTGGGGCAACGATTAAAGGGTTACTAACCGAATGGCTTATCTGGAAAACTGTATGGTCTTCTAAATTGAGTACTTTTTCTAATTGAATATTATCATCAGAACCTTGACCCTCTTCTCTGAATTTCCGCCGCCAGTTATAGGCACGAGTCTTGCCTACCTGTTTTGTTAATTTAACAGCGGGCTCATCCTTTGTCATATCGACAGTAATATCAGCCCTTGTCCGAAACTGCTGAGATTCTGCATCAAATCCCCGATTATCACCTCTAAAATAATGGGAATTGGATGTAGGATTTGGATTCTTCAGCCATTTCTTGGTTAAAAAAGTTGTGTAACGAAGCTGCATGGGATTTTTGAATCTTTCCCCGGTTGTGTCTTTAGTTTTTAATAGATGGTCTATCCTTCCAATCCTTTTAGTGATTCTCAGCTCCTCATAGGCTGTTTGTTGCTGTGTTGTATCCTTTTTTAAAAAGCCAAGCAGTTCTGAAAGTAAAAATTTTCCGGTGCTTATATTTTCCTCTGAAGAAATAAGAGGGCGCTTAGCTTTAATTGTATAAATATATTCTTTATTGTTTCTTACCCGTTGGTCTATAAAAAAGTTGCCCTTTACCTTTCCAACGAGCGTACCGTTTCGGAAGATTGTATACTCTGTTATTCCATCAATATGCTCCCAGTATAAACGAATTTTTCCTTTTATAATGACCGTTGTAATAATAAGGTTCTGTAATATATTATCCTCGTTTTTTTCTTTGGGTGCAGTAGCTGTCTGTATTTTCATTATATTAATCTCGTCTTTGGTTTCTTCTTCAATTGTGTACGTATAAATGGTCCCAGGAGTGAGATGGTGGTCTGAGAAGCTTCTTTCTGCACCGGAATATACTAGCTGGTTACCTCTATATACACGATAAAAGCCCCCTTTTCCGTTCCAATGCAAAGTGAGCTTATTTTGCTTATGTTCAATTGAATCTGCCATGAAAGAAGAAGAATGAGAGTCTGCCCGTCGCTCCTGGTTTGCTGAAATTAGGTAGCCGGCCCCTGCAGCCCCTAACGCTAATAGAGTGAAACGTCTATTCATATTGATCCTCCTTTAGTTCGCTTATTTAAATTCTCCATTGTTTCTTTTACCCTAAAAGTGTCTGGGGCACACTATTCTGGGAGGGAGTAAAGATTTATCTTCCAGAGACTTGGTCACAATATTGAAACTTTCTATCTTTCATTTATCTATTAAGATAAAAGAGATTTCTTTTTACAACTTTGTGAGGCAGTAATAGGGAAACAGGCGTTATAAAGGAAAGAAGGGCATAGGAATTGATAATAAATTTCTTAGAAGAACCTTTGGTGTTATTATTTGTTATTTTATTCTTAGGGTCTGTTCTGGGCCGTACGAAGTTAAGGGGACTGAGCTTGGGGTCTTCTGGTATTCTCCTTGTTGCTATGCTATTTGGACACTTGGGGTACAAGGTATCTGCAACGATCCAGAACTTGGGGCTTAGTTTTTTTATCGTTGCAGTTGGTCTACAAGCAGGCCCCCGTTTTTTTCGTATGATGAAGACAAACGGAATAATCTTTGGCATCATCGGGCTGTTTATCGTTTTTAGTGCAGCCTTGACCACTATAGCTGTGTCTCAATTGTTCAGCCTATCCCCAGCTTTAAGCCTTGGTTTGATGACTGGTGCACTAACCAGCACTCCTGGATTAGCCGCTGCATTGCAGGCAACCAATGATCCTTTAGCTTCTGTAGGTTATGGGATAGCGTATCCGTTCGGTGTACTGGCAGTTGTGTTATTCGTACAGCTCTTGCCGAAGCTGCTAAAGATTGATCTGGTACAGGATCTAAAACAATACAATGGACCGGTTCGAAATGATGAATCACCTGAATTGATGACAATTGAGGTTACGAATCCCTCCTTTCATAAGCGAACGATAAAGGAACTTTCATTTCATAAATACAACACAGTGGTTATTAGCAGAGTAATTCGCGCCGATCGAACTATTATTGCTTTAAACGATACGGTAATTTTAAGTGGTGATCGTTTGGTGGCAGTTGGTTTAAGGGCAGATTTGAGAAAGCTGTGCAAGGATATCGGCAGAGAGGCTGCCATAAACCTTGAAAACGCTGATCATATAAAGCTTAGAAAAGTTTTGGTGGATGCCGATGATATCATTGGGAAAACTCTGACGGAATTAGGGCTGCGAGGAACTTATGGAGTTACAGTCACTCGAGTAGAGCGCGGCGGTTTTGAGTTTAATCAGGATCCAAAATGGCGGTTAGAACGAGGGGATACTCTGACAATTGTCAGCAGTGAGGACAGGCTGAATGAAGTAGAAAAGCTTTTTGCCAGAAAGCATTTGGCCGTGACAAATGTTGATATCTTTTCACTTAGCTTGGTTCTGTTAATCGGTGTAGCCGTTGGGATGATACCTTTTCATCTTCCAGGGTTAGGAACTATTAAATTAGGCGTGGCTGGAGGTCCTTTGTTTATCGCATTAGTAATTGGCCACTTCGGTAAAATCGGACCGATTCAGGCGCGTTATTACCAGCCATCAAATCAGGTTATCCGTGATATAGGTCTTGCGCTTTTTCTAGCTGGGGCGGGTACGACAGCTGGGCAAGGAGTCGTCGAGGTTGTAGCGGCAGAAGGATTAAGGCTTATTATTGGCGGCGCGTTAATTACAACAATTCCAATTATCGCAGGATTCCTAGTGGCTAGAAAGCTGTTTAAGTTAAGTGCAGCTCACTCTTTAGGAGCTCTTTGCGGCGGGATGACGAGCACTCCTGGAATAGGAGCAGTTAATCAGTTGATAAACTCAGAGGATCCATCAGTTGCCTATGCAGCTGCTTATCCATTTGCCTTGATTTTAGTGGCAATAGCGGCCCAATTACTATTATTTTTTCTATAGAATTTAGGTCTCTTTACGAGTAGTGTTGTGTAAGCTCGGGCTAATTGGACAATAAAACAAAAGAAACAGGCTAAGCAGGGACCTGTTTCTTTGTGCATAGATAAAAGCATATAAATATAATCATTGACTACGGTCTTGCTCCAGTGCCTAGCCAGTGGTGGTTTTCGGGCAGTTCGAGGAATATATGCTTCACTGAAGCTTCTCTTACTAGTTTCTAGTTGCTTGCCATTTATACCCGATACCCCAAACAGTAGACAAATAATTGTCCGCGGGAAATCCGGCTTTTCGAAGTTTATCCCGCAAATTTCTTATGTGTGAGTCAATTGTACGGTCTTCGGTAAATCCATTTTGTCCCCATATTGATGAGATTAGATGTTCTCTTGAAAAGACCTTATTTTGATTGGTAAGAAACAGAATCATAAGGGAGAATTCCTTAGGAGTCAACAAAATATCGGTTGAATGAAATTTGAGTCCGTAAGAATCTTGGTCAAGCACAAGGCCCTCGAATATCAGTTTCTCTTGGCTCTTATTTCTTCGCAGTACAGCTTCAATCCTTGCAACCAGCTCTTCTTCATCGAAAGGTTTTGAGATATAATCGTCTGCCCCAATTTTTAAACCTTTTACTATATCTGGCTTTTCTGTTCTTGCCGTTAACATAATAATAGAAATATCCCAATAGCGTTTAATTTGCCTGCATGCCTCCCATCCGTCCATCTCGGGCATCATTACATCCAGTAAAACCAAATCCGCAGGCTCTGATTCAAGATAGGATATTGCATCCGCAGCAGATGATTTTTTAATGCATTTATAACCAAGTGGAGAGAGGTAGAGCTGTAATAATTCAAGCATTCTACTTTCATCGTCTACTAAAAGAATCGTTGCCAAAGTTACTCATCGCCCCTAAAAGTTATAGTGAATTTGGTGCCAGCCCCAACTTTGCTTTCAACGGAAATCGAGCCTCCATGAGCAAGTACCAGTTCCTGTACAATGGCCAAGCCGAGCCCAGTACCACCTGAGGCTCTTGTTCTCGATTTGTCCACCCGGTAAAATCGATTAAAAATGAACGGTATATCTTTTTCAGGAATTCCTTTACCATTATCCTCTATGATGATGCTTATAAGCTGTTTCTTTTCGATAACAGTCAGAAGTGTCCTAGTTCCGACAGGCGAGTACTTTATTGAATTATCCAACAGATTAAAAAGAATCTGCTCCAGTCTTAGCGTATCTGCATACAAGTGTATGCCAGGCGGAGAGTTTAGCTGTAACTTCATTTGCTTTTCTCTGAAGGCCGGGGACAATTTTTGCTCAATTCCGTTTAAAAAAGAATGCAAGTCAATAGGCTGTTTGGTAATTTCAAACGAGTTCTTATCAAATTTAGCGAGTTCGAACAAATCTTCGACAAGGTTTGAAAGCCGGTTGGTTTCTTCCTGGATAATACGAAGATACTTCTCCTGATCATCCTTAGGAAGACTGCGCTTCAGCAAAATGTCGGTGTATCCCTTTATATAAGTTAGAGGAGTCCGTAATTCATGGGAAATGCTTGCAAGGAAATCATTGCGCTCCTGTTTTAAATAATTAAGATCATTCGCCAAAATTTGTATGGAACTGGATAAGTCTCCGAGTTCATCATTATTTGTTTTTGGAAGGGAAACAGAGAAATTACCCTGGTTAATTTGTGATGTAGCCTCTTTCATTTTCATGAGAGGTTTAGTAAGGGCATTTGATAAAAATATGATTATGACTACTGTTAAACAAATAGCAATAAGACCAGTTAAGAGAAAATGAGCGTTTAATTGCTCAATCTGGGCTTGGACTGAATGGGTATTTAAGAACATATATACATATCCAATTGTTTGCCCGTTATCTTGAACCGGGCTAACGGCAACCAGAAAGGGCTTATCTTTCCAATTCCCTTCCAAGATCCTGCCATTTCGCGGAATGGAGGGATTTGGGTTAGTTAAATACTTTGTGAAAAAATCACTGTTATTTGAGGAATTAAGAATTTTCCCGCCGCTGTCTGTAATGACTACATCTGTAACAGCTTCTGACTCCATTAAGATAACGTGATGAATTGTGTCTAGCTCAAAATGACGCTCGAGAACATTTCGGTGCGAGTTCCCCCTAGCCTGAAGCGCAGTCAGTTCTTCTTCGATTCTTGAATCTACTAATGAAGTGTGTAAAAAGAAAAACATAAAAGTTTCAAGGGTGAAAATAATGAGAAAAAACAATGAGCCAAGCTTTAAGGAGAGTTTGTTCAATAAAATCACCTGTCCTAGTTTTTAGATAGCTTATTAAGAGTTGATCAATTTTGGACAGCAGCATTGAGACCATTTTTATGGCATTTGGGTTTAATCCTATAACTATAATTATAATGGGTAATTCATGCTGTATTTTCAAGAATTATGATGAATCGGTGAAAGTCGTTTGAACAATTACTTCTCTTTCTGTGATAAATCCAGATAGCTTTAGTATTTTATATTTGTAACATATTAAAGTTCATAAAGTATACAAAGTATCTTTAAGTTTTCACTGCCTTAATTTGTTAGAATAGTAGAGATTTCACACGGTAAGCAGCTATCTTATAGCTCTGTAGTAAGGGTAAGACTTATCCTGTGAAAAAGTAAATTTGTATATTAATATCGTAAAGGGAGATAAATAGAATGACAAATAAGAAAAGTTCACCGTTTAAATTAATTGTCATAGTCACGATACTAGTTTTCGCTTTAATAACCGCTGCTGTACTATTGATGGATTCTAATTCAGAAGACAATGGTAAAGCCGAATTAGGCAAGCAGCCACCGATTGAAGGCCAGCCAACAATCGGGAGTGAGGAAGCACCTGTAAGTGTAGTTGAGTTTGGAGACTATAAATGTCCTGCCTGTAAAGCATGGGGAGAGCAGTTTTCCCCACATTTAGTAGAAGAATACGTGGCCAATGGTGATGTGAAGTTCACCTATATTAATGTATTATTTCACGGGGAGGAGTCTGAGTTAGGGTCGCTTGCAGCTGAAGCGGTTTATAAACAAAATCCAGAAAGCTATTGGGAATTCCATAAAAAACTTTTTGATCAGCAGCCCGACTCTAATGACCATGATTCTGTTTGGCTGACAATGGATACTATTGTGGCCGTGGCAGGTACTATACCTTCAATTGATTTGAATCTATTACAAGAAGATATGCAAAGCCAGTCTATAAAGGAGGAAGTCAGTAAGGATTCCGCTTTAACAGATGAATTTAATGTTGAAAAAACGCCAACTGTCATTGTAAATGGGACAATGCTTGAAAACCCTTTTGATTATGAAAAAATTATATTGCTTATCGAACAAGAATTAGAAGGTAAGGAATAATGAAAAACTATAATAAGAATCAATACTTCTTGTATTTTGCCTGGATAGTTTCGATTGTTGCAACTTTGGGAAGTCTCTATTTTAGTGATATACGTGGCTATATTCCTTGTGAACTTTGCTGGTACCAGCGGATTCTGATGTATCCGCTCGTCTTGCTTCTCGGTATTGCGACCTTTAAAAATGATTCATCTATCAAACAATATGCATTGCCTTTTGCATTGATTGGCTGGCTGATTTCCTTTAATCATTACTTGGTTCAAAAGGTCCCTGGGTTTGCTGAAATTAAGCCTTGTGTAAACGGAGTACCTTGTACAGCCATCTATATCAATTGGCTTGGCTTCATTACTATTCCATTTTTAGCCATGACTGCTTTTACACTAATTATCACAGCGTTGGTAATGGTAAAGCGTGCTAAATAGACGTTAATTAGTGGTTCTGTTAAATTTGGCTGCTTAATTTCGCTCCGGGCGTTCCGCTGGGGCGGCCGGGAAGGATGTCTAGCTTCGTCTTCCGGAAACTGCTTCAGCTACGTCAGCAATGTCAGAGCTTACAGTGATTAAAGGATGGTTAGGCTAGCGTTAATCAGATCTGGGACCTGAGCTTAAAGGTGTTAAACAGATCTTGTTGTACCAAGCTATGTTAAAGATGGCTCTATCAAAGGCTAGATTAGTTATATCAGACTAAGCTGGTCTTAATGTCCTAATCAAAAAAACAGGCGGCTCAATTGAGCAGCCTGTTTTTCTCCTTACAAGGACGCTTTTTGTCTTATTTTTTCACAGCAAATTTGTTCATTTTTGTTTTTGAGAAGACGATTGTAAGCAGGAAAGGGACGATAATTGCTACAATCATCGCAATTGTAAACATTCCCCAGTACTGTGCTTGTATAGATAGAATGCCGGGAAGCCCACCAACCCCAATGGAGTTAGCCATAACATTGCTGCCTACAGAGATGACAGCAGCTGCTAGTGAACCGATCATCGCCGCTAAGAATGGGAAGCCATATTTGAGGTTAATCCCGAACATCGCGGGCTCGGTTACTCCAAGGTAACAAGATACTGCAGCAGGAATTGAAACTTGCTTTTCTTCTTCATTTTTACGGTTGATATATATCATCGCAAGTACAGCAGAACCTTGGGCGATATTTGATAAAGCAATCATTGGCCAGAGGTTTGTTCCTCCAAACTCACTCATTAATTGAAGATCAATGGCGTTAGTCATATGATGCAATCCTGTTATAACAAGCGGTGCATAAGCAAATCCGAATATAGCTGCGAATAACCAGCCGAATGCTGAGGTTAAACCAGAATAGACGACATCAGAGATAAATGAGCCAATTGTCCAGCCGATTGGGCCAAGAACAATGTGAGCGATAAGAACCGTTGGAATCAAAGCAAAGAATGGAACCACGATCATTGAAATAGAATTAGGAACAAAACTGCGCAGCCTGCGTTCTAAAATTGCTAGGACAAAACCAGCAAGAATAGCAGGGATTACTTGAGCCTGATAACCAATCATATCAATCTGTGCAAAGCCAAAGTCCCAAACAGGTATTTCAGCTCCTCCTGCGACTCCATAAGCGTTCAGCAGCTGGGGAGAAACGAGTGTGAGACCAAGGACGATCCCGAGAATTTGTGAAGTACCCATTTTTTTCGTAATCGACCAGGTGATACCGACAGGCAAGAAGTGGAATACCGCTTCACCAATTAACCAAAGGAAGTGGTGAACCCCAGCCCAAAACTGGGAAGATTCAACAAGGGTAATAGTGCCATTCTCGAGCATTTTGATATCCCCAATTACATTTCTAAACCCGAGAATAAGGCCCCCAACGACAAGAGCTGGGATAAGTGGAGTGAAGATATCTGCTAAATGAGCAATCATTCGCTGCAGCCAGCTCATATTCTGTTTAGCAGCCTCTTTTGCATCATCTTTTGAAGCGCTTTCGACATCGGCAACCTTTACAAACTCATTATAAAAATCAGAAACTTCATTTCCTATAATAACTTGAAATTGCCCTGCTTGTGTAAATGTCCCTTTTACAAGTTTAATAGATTCAATTTTTTCAATATCCGCCTTTTGGGGATCTTTTAACACAAAGCGCATTCTAGTAACGCAATGGGTGACTGACGCAATGTTGTCTTTTCCCCCAATATGTTCCAGTAGTTCATTAGCTGGCCCATTATATTTACTCATTTTGTTCCTCCTGAATTGTGGAATGGTGAAAAAAAGGTGCGCCAACCTTATATGCACAGATTGAAGTGCGTCTATATCTTATTTACCTGTATATACAAGTGTTGTTTGCGTTTACATAATAACCTGTATATACATCTTTGTCAATTAAGAAAATAATCCAAGGAGAAAATGGAAATAATAAATATTTAAAAAGAATTGACAAAAGTTCGAGATTCCATTATCGTTATGCTAACAGTTGAATAGTTTCTCCTAAAGGGGAGTAGCTTTTACAGCAAAGTCGTCATTTCGGAGTTTTACCACTCTCGGCTTTGTTGGCAGCGTAACCGTTGTTAGCAAGACCTTTACCTGTTGGTAAAGGTCTTTATTTTTTATGAGACCTTCGCCATGCATTAGCTGGTGAAGGTTTTTTTATTGCCAGCATGGGGGACGGTGTAACTGGAAATCCTATTAGCAAAGGTTTTAGGATAAATTTATTAAGAGTGGAGTGAGAAATATGAAGAAGAAAAAGATGGCATTTTCTGAGTTAATCAAGAAAAATAAACAAGAACTTTTGAATGATAAAACTGAGCTTGAAAAAATAGAAAAACGTCTTGATGAAAAGTACGCTTCACGGAAATAGAACAAAAGAACACTTCATTTTGCTGCAGACAAGGCTTTCAGAGCGCCAACGATTAATTGCGAAAAGGTGATGAAAATTGTTCAAGTATTTTAAAAGGCTGAAGTTTGTTTTGAAGTTTTGGAAGTTTATACCGTTTATAAAGGACTTCTTCTCTTCAAAGGAAGTGGGGCTGCACAAAAAAGTGCTCAGTATTTTGCTTATTGCCACATATGCCTTCTTTCCTTTTGATTTAATACCGGACTACCTGGCTCTAATAGGTATTGTTGATGATGTAGTCATTGCCACGTTCTTCCTTGAAAGAATGGTAAAGATGGCTCCACAGTCGTTAAAAGAAAGACATGGTTTTATAGATAAAGCAGCTTAGCTATTTTAATAAATAGTAGGGGGAACATATAATGGAACTGTCCATTTTTTTAGAATATAGTTGGGTATTAGTCCTGTTAATTGCTATTGAGGGGTTACTGGCTGCTGATAATGCACTTGTTTTAGCGATCATGGTTAAGCATCTCCCGGAGGAAGATAGAAAGAGAGCCCTGTTTTATGGGTTAGCCGGAGCATTCGTATTCCGCTTCCTCTCGCTATTCGCTATTTCATTCCTTGTCGATGTTTGGCAGGTTCAAGCGATAGGAGCACTTTATCTTCTGTTTATTGCCATTAATCACATTGTCCGTAAACTTGTTTTCAGCAAGATGAAGGAAAAACATACTGAGGAAAAAGATAAGAAAAAATCTGGATTCTGGGCAACTGTTATCAAGGTAGAACTGGCTGATATCGCTTTTGCAGTTGACTCCATCCTTGCAGCAGTAGCACTTGCAATGGCTCTACCGAATACTAATTTACCCAATATCGGCGGTTTAGATGGCGGGAAATTCCTTGTTATTTTTACTGGCGGATTAATCGGGTTGGTGATCATGCGTTTTGCTGCGAATCTGTTTGTCAAACTCCTTCATACACGGCCTGGTCTGGAAATTGCAGCCTTCGCAATTGTCGGATGGGTCGGGGTTAAGCTGGCAGTCCTCACGTTAGGACACAAAGATATCGGTATACTGTCATATGATTTTGCCCATTCAACTGAATGGAAGGTATTTTTCTATGCGGTCCTTATTTCGATAGCGGCAGCTGGCTGGTTTTTGTCAAAAGAGAAGATAGACCCAGAAGCGATTCCTAGTACTGAAACTAATGCTTCCTAGGAGAATTGGTAGTAAAACTCTCCAAGAAGAACTTTAAGTATAATTCTTTCGCTAAATACGAACATTAGGTTTAGCGGAGGTGGAAGTCCTGGATAAAAATCAACAAAGTTCAAAGCAAAAGGATATAAAGGCTGATTCATATGAGGCTGAAGTAATATCTGATAAGACAAAGCATTTAAATTATGTTCCAAAGCCACATGGTACAATTGGCCAGCAAATTACCCCCGATACAGAATGAAAAGCTGCCTTTTATGGCGGCTTTTTTTGAGAAAGCCATAAGCCTTTCTTATATAGAAAAATCTGGCTTGTTTTGTAGCCAAACTTAAACTTTCTGTATTTATCTGTTACTGTCTTAAGGACATCTCAGGAAAAAGTCCTTCTTTATAGGATGCTATAATTAGTTTTATATATAAAAAAGAGCCGTTGATTTTATTGAAAAATCACGGCTCTTTTTCTATATCCATTGCATATACTGCGACATAACTGCCGATTTGGGGTTCACTGCGCTTTCCGCGGGCTCAAGCTGAGCTGGTTTCATCATCTACGCTTTCCAACAGGAGCCCTCGTGTATTTCCTCCGCTAGCATTGCATCTATAAATGAATAGGCATCTTGATTGGAGCGAAAGGCAGTAAAACCTTCTAATTTTCGAGTGCTCCTGCAACTGGATAGTTTTCTAAGTTGATTTCCAAGTCTTGCCCTAAAGCTAGTTTTGCAAGCTCTGCTCCGATATAGGGCCCCATCGTCAAACCTGATGCCCCTAAGCCGTTCGCCACGAAAATACCGGTCCATCCAGGCAACGGACCGATCACAGGAAGATATCCTGGAGTGAAGGGGCGGAAACCGCTTCGTGCTTCAACAAACGTACTATCTGCTAAGCCTGGAGCAGTCTCTAATACTTTATTGAATATCTCTTGAAGGCCACCGGCAGTTATACGTGCATCAAACTGATCGGTGTCTTCGTGAGTGGCACCAGCTACCATCCGGCCATTTTCAAAAGCAAGTAAATACTGGCTTCCAGGCGGCATTACAACAGGCCATTTTTCCGTATTGGCATCTGGAATTTTGAGATGGGCAATTTGAGCCTTTTGAAAAGTAACTTTAAAATTCACGCCTAAAGGTTTAAATAATTCAGCAGCCCATGCCCCGGCACAAACAATAACTGAGTCAGCCTTATGAAAGTCGTTCCCCACGTGCACACCCGTTATCGTATTTTCCTCCGAGCTTAGACTGGCGTCACCATTTATTAGGGTAGCCCCATGCTTCTGGGCTGCACTCAGCAGGGAATTCCGAAGTGCTCTTCCATCAACACGCGCACCGCCGCTTACATATACGGAAGAAAACTCATCATCAAGCGGAGGAAAAAGAGAAATCGTTTTCTGCTGATCAAACTCGTGAATCTGACCAACCTCTGGGGCATTTTCTCTTCGTGCGTATCCCCTCTTAGCCATTTTGCCCAGCTTTTCTGGATCTTTTTGCAAGCTGAGCGCACCAACTTTGGCATAGCCAGTTTTTATTTCTCCATCTTTTTCCAGTTCTTCAACTAAACTAGGATAAAAGCGAGCCCCTGCTTTTGCCAGCTCGTACCACGCCATGTTGCGGCGCTGTGATAGCCATGGGCAGATGATCCCGGCTGCAGCATCTGTTGCTTGTCCTTTATCATTGCGATCGACAATAAGGACTTCCGCCCCACTTTTTACAAGCTGGTAGGCTGTAGATGCTCCTAAAATACCTGCTCCAATAACAATGATTTTTTTCATATTTAGCATCCTTTTAAATTTCTTTTGTTAAGTTTTAGCTTCTTCTTTTAAATCATATCATTTTATGACTCAGCTTTTATAGGGCGGTAAGCATAAAGGCAGCAAAAACCGATAATCATCAGTAAACCTTCTTATTGGTGTAAATTTCTATAATTGTCCATTTTTCATGTCTGTCCCTAAAAATAAATAGGACAATCTATCTGTGCCATTCTGCCTTAATCAGAATTTTTTTTTGCGAAATAACTGTATAATTCAGTGGGAATATTCAGAAAAGTAAAACGATAGTGCATATTTGGGAGTATCTAGAAGCATCTGCTAACAATTTTAAGTTATCCTTTCTTCAAAGGCGCTCATACAGTGAGAGACATTATAATCCCTAAATAACCTTAAATATGGCGTTTGTCTGATAATTTAGAATCCCGTAGACTTAATACCTATAGGGGGTTAGAAAATGAAAAAACTATTTACAATACTAAGTGTCAGCCTGTTAGTTATTTTTACAGCAGCATGCTCGACAACTTCTTCAGGTGCAGATGATGATATGTCCACACTTGAAAAAGCAAGAGAAGAAGGAAAGGTTGTAGTAGGGTTTGCAGGTGAAAACCCATATGCTTATGAGGATGAGAATGGTAATTTAACTGGTGAAGCAGTTGAAGTTTCCAGAGAAATTTTTAAGGAGCTTGGCATTGATGAAATGGAAGGGGTCTTAACTAAATTTGGTTCCCTTATCCCAGGTTTGCAAGCCGGAAAATTTGATGTTATAACAGCGGGAATGTACATAACACCAGATCGCTGTAAAGAAGTAGCGTTTGGCGAACCAGAATATAGCATTGGAGAAGCTCTGGCTGTTCAAAAGGGTAATCCACATAATTTACATAGCTATGAAGATATTGCTGCAAATCCAGATGTCAAAATCGCTGTAATGAATGGTGCAATTGAAATCGATTATCTAGAAGCAGCTGGAGTACAAGAAAGCCAGATGGAGATTGTTCAGGATATCCCTTCGAACATCACATCACTTGAGTCTGGCCGCGTTGATGCAATCACGATGACAGGACCAACTCTTGAAGCGGCTCTTGCAACAGCTAATGCTAAGAACATTGATCGTGTTGAAGATTTCACGCAGCCAGTAGTTGACGGAGAAAGTGTCCGTGGATATGGGGCAGCAGCCTTTAATCCGGAGGATGAGGAACTCCTTGCAGCTTATAATGAAGAGCTGGCTAAGTTAAAGGATTCCGGACAGCTTTTGGATATCATCAGTGAGTTTGGTTTTACAGAAGCAGACTTGCCTGGAGATGCGACAGCAGAAGAACTTTGTAAATAATAGTTTATAGTTCAAGTGATTCAGAGGTCAGGCGCTCTTAAAAGGGGGCCTGCTTCTTGGTTTTTAGGACTTAAATGAATTTTAGGATGTGGTGAAAATATATGGAAGCATATATAAATATTTTGCCAAGATTGCTGCCAGGGGCTGTAATAACGGTTCAGGTTTTACTAGCGTCAGCAGCGCTGGCTTTCGTTGTAGCATTTGTTGCCGGACTTGGCCGCGTTTCAAAATATTCTATCGTTAGAAAAATTACGGCTGTTTATGTAGAGCTTTTCAGAGGCACATCTCTGCTTGTCCAGTTATTTTGGATTTACTTTGCACTGCCAGCCTTTGGGATTCAATTTTCCCCGTTTCTTGCTGGGGTTGTAGCACTGGGGCTGAATTATGGAGCATATGCTTCTGAGGTTGTCCGTGGTGCCATTCTAGCCGTTCCAAGTGGCCAAACAGAAGCTTCCATCGCACTAAATATGAGTAACTGGCAGAGAATGCGTTTAATCATTCTGCCGCAGGCATTCCGTATTATGCTACCAGGTTTTGGTAATATTTCAATTGAATTGCTAAAAGGCACATCTTTAGTTTCACTGATTACCCTGACTGATTTAACATATAAAGGACTAATTATCCAAAATACAAATCTCAGCTATACAATGCCCGTATTCGTTATGCTGTTGGTGGTATATTTCATAATTGCTTTGCCGCTCATTATACTTGCGAAAAAACTGGAAAAGAACGCATCGAGAGGAGTGGCTAAAGCATGACATGGAACTGGGAATTCGCCTTTGAAATTTTTCCGGAAATCGCGAGTGCGATATGGCTCGTTATTGGGATTACAATAGGAGCTTACATAGTTTCGTTAGTTCTGGGACTAGTTTTAACGTTTGCAAGACGATCAAGCTTTAAGCCATTAGCTTATCTTACTTATGGTTTCATTGAATTTGTCAGAAGCACCCCACCATTAGTGCAATTGTTTTTTGTTTACTTCGCATTGCCTGCAATTGGTATTTCCCTAAACAAATATGCAGCCGGGATTTTAACATTAGGCATTCATTACAGTACGTACCTTTCGGAAGTGTACCGGTCAGGAATTGATTCAGTACCAAAAGGCCAGTGGGAAGCAGCTAGAGCAATGAACTTCTCGAAAATCCAAACATGGTTCCGAGTGATTCTTCCTCAAGCAATTCCTCCAGTTATCCCGATGATCGGGAACTACTTACTTGTACTATTTAAAGAAACCCCGCTGTTGATGGCAATCGGTGTAGGAGAATTTTTGCAGGAAGCTCAGCTGATCGGCGCCTCCAATTTTCGATACCTTGAACCGATAACAATTGTCGGACTTTTATTCCTGCTGCTAAGCTATCCATCTGCAGTGTTAATAAACAAACTAGAGCAAAGGTCGAAGCTTGGATTTGGCACAAGAAAGAACTGAAAGGGTGATACAGTTTGGGTATGACAGAAAAACAGCTAAAAAGTTCAAATAAGCCGGATAAGGAAATGCCGCTTGTTCAATATGAAAACGTAACGAAAAAATTTGGGGATGTAGAAGTATTAAAAGGTCTGGACTTAGAAATTAAACAGGGTGAAAAAGTTGCCCTAATCGGGCCGAGCGGTTCTGGAAAAACGACAATTATCCGCATGCTGATGACTCTCGAAAAGCCTTCAGGGGGAGTGATTTCGCTAAACGGTGAACCACTTTGGCATAAGAAGATTGGCGACAAGCTAGTTCCTGCCGATGAAAAGCATTTGCGAAAACTGCGCAGCGATATTGGGATGGTTTTTCAGCACTTTAATTTATTTCCTCATATGACGATTTTACGAAATGTTACAGAAGCTCCTATTCATGTACTTGGTCTTTCAAAAGAGGAAGCAAACGAACGGGCAGTCGACATGCTGAATAAGGTTGGATTGGGTGATAAGCTTGATGCTTACCCTGAACAGCTTTCAGGCGGACAAAAGCAGAGGGTTGCAATAGCACGTGCAGTGGTGATGCATCCTAAGGTTATGTTGTTTGATGAAGTCACCTCTGCTCTTGATCCAGAGCTTGTAGGGGAGGTTCTACAGGTTATTAGGGATCTTGCTAAGGAAACTGATATGGCCATGATTCTTGTTACTCATGAAATGGACTTTGCCCGGGATATCGCCGATAGGGTTGTATTTTTGCATAATGGGCAAATAGAGGAAGAAGGTCATCCTGAAGATATCTTTGAGACTCCGGAAAGTGAAAGGCTGCAAGGCTTCTTAAGCCGTTTTTTAAACACATAATAACAACAAAACAAGATTGCCTCTCCGTGGAGGCAGTCTTGTTTTACTATGGAATACTTTTACACCTCAACGGCAATAGATATGTAATATAATAGAAGGTGTATGTCAGGAACGCAGGTGAATTTTATGAATATAAAGCAAAAAGAAATTGTCTCAAAAAGTATTTTAACCCCCGGGAGAGGCCTGCTTGAAGGGTATTCCCATTCACTTAATCCGTATGCTGGCTGTGCGTTTGCCTGCAGCTATTGCTATGTAAGGCAGCTGCCAGTTGGTTTATTTCGCGAAGAAGAGTGGGGATCTTGGATTGATATAAAAACAAATGCAGCAGAGCTATTGAATAAAGAGCTTTTGAAGGCAAGGAAAAAGGGGCCTGTTACGATCTTTATGTCTTCGGCAACTGATCCGTATCAGCCGATCGAGGCGAAAATGAAGCTAACGAGGAGGCTGCTAGAAATAATGCTTGAAAACCAGCCGGATTTTTTGTTTGTTCAAACTCGTTCACCTCTGGTAAAGCGCGACATTGATCTATTTCAGCAGTTTGGCGACAGAGTAAGAGTTTCCATGACAATTGAAACTGACAAGGAAGAAGTTAGAAAAGCGTTTTCACCTTCAGCACCACCTATACAAGCAAGAATGAAAACTTTAAGGGAATTAACTGAGGAAGGGATACAAACTCAGGCTACAATTGCACCATTGCTGCCGTGTTCAAAGGAATTCCCTGTAAAACTGAGGGATATAGCGAGCCGCATAACATTGGATGACTATTGGATGGGAGACGGAAGCGGAGGAAAACGTACTGGTAAATTAGGCATAAAGAAGATTTACGAGGAAATGGGACTTGAAAAATGGTATAACCCAGCTGCCCATAAGGTTGTTTTAAAGATGTTCAAGAAAGAAATGGGTGAAGCGGAGATCCGGATATCCCAAAAAGGATTCGATCCATACTAAAAGGAAGCCTGGAAGCTGACCGGGCTTCTTTAGCTATTTATTTGTTACTTAAAAAGCATAATTTCATTTCGACATTATATAAAAATGTGTAAAAAGAGCAGTCCGAAAAATATGAATGCCATTCTGTAATGAAACCTTCTCCTAGGTCCAGAGGATTTCCATCTCCGCAACAATCCACTGAATAAAAGAACTCCCAACACTCCACTCAAAAATATTCCGCTGCCGGTTTTTGCTTTCAAGAGGCTTCCGTAGTTAGCATAAAGCATAGTAGCCGCATGGATTCCGATTAAGGCAGTCGCCGAAACAGCTATCGCTACATGATATTTCATCATTCTCTTCGATATTTTCGCTAGCCTGACTTTTACTGCCCTTATCTTGCTTTTCCGGATTAATAAAAACACAAAATACATATTAAGGTTAATCAGAAACAAAACGAATCCCACTTGAGCAACTAGTTTTCCAAAAAGAACATAGTTGGACTCGAACCCCTGATAAGCACCCCAGCCAGCGATTAAAAGGACTATTATGAGGTTAACAGTCAGCCATCTCGCAATCATAGAATCTCTCCTCCGATCTTAATCGTAACATGAACGAATAAAGAAGGAGAGAAAAAGAGCCCTTACATACTGATTAGCCCATTTACTGCCATTAAAAGTTTTTCAAAAAATTATTGACCAGTTTGGTCAGTTGGGAATATAATGAAATTGACCGAATTGGTCAATGATAAAAAGGAGGCTGGTTTATTGACTTCTAAATTCTTAACAATTGATCATGAAAAACAGCAGCGAATTTTAAATGCAGCAATAAAGGAATTCGCCCAAAAGGGATATGCGAATGCTTCTACGAACGAAATTGTTAAAGAAGCAGGTATTTCAAAAGGGCTGCTCTTTCATTATTTTAAAAATAAAAAAGAACTTTATTTATATTTGTACAATCATTTCGTTAATGTCCTCAAAAATGAATTCTTCGGTGAAATAAACCTTCAAGATAGGGATATTTTCGTTAGACTTAAAGCTGTTACGATGCTAAAAAGCCAACTAATCAAAAAACATCCTGATGTTTTTAATTTTATGATGTCAGCCTATCAAGAAAGCTCCGTGGAAGTTAAAAGCGAGCTGGACCAACGTCATAGAGAGCTGCTGCAAACTAGCTATGGAACAGTTTTTGACAATATTGATACCGAAAAATTTAAAAAAGATATAGATATTACGCGAGCAATTAATATTATCTCTTGGACTCTTGAGGGCTTTAGTAACCAGGCGATGGAGAGGGAAAGGCTAGCCAAACATAGTCAAGCTGATTTCACATATGATTTTTCCGAAGCGGACGTTTACATTGAACAGCTGAAAGTCCTTTTTTATAAATAACAAATTAAAGACGGGGAGGGTCAATCATGAGTGTTATTGAAATCAGCAATCTGACAAAGCTGTATGGAAACTCCAGGGGGATCTCTGATGTAAGTTTCAACGTGGAGGAAGGGGAGATTTTTGGTTTTATCGGGCCAAATGGAGCAGGGAAATCTACTACCATTCGAACATTGCTGTCACTTATTTATCCAACAAGCGGAAGTGCAAAAATTTTTGGGAAAGATGTAGTTAAATATGCTCCTGAAATCAAACGGGATATTGGGTATTTACCATCTGAGGTATTTTATTACGACAACATGAAGGTTATTGATTTACTGAAGTACTCGGCTAGCTTTTATAAAAAAGATTGTACAAGGCGAATCAAGGAACTTTCCGAGATCTTGGAGCTGGATCTTAATAGGAAAATTGAGGATCTGTCTTTGGGTAACAAAAAGAAGGTAGGGATCGTCCAAGGACTTCTGCATGAACCTAAACTAATCATCCTTGATGAGCCTACCAGCGGATTAGATCCGCTGATGCAGCAAAAGTTCTTTGATCTATTGGAGAAGGAGAACAAAAAAGGGGTAACCATTTTATTCTCATCCCATATTTTAAGCGAAGTACAGCGCTTATGTGACCGGGTCGCAATTATTAAGGAAGGGAAAATTGTACAGGTTGATAGAATTAGTACATTGAAAGAAAACAATTATAAAAAATTTAAAATCGAAACAAAAACAGAAGTTGATTTTCGGGCTTTTGATGTTGCTGGAGTTAATCAGATTGAGATAAAAGCAAACACCATTTCTTTTATCTTTCGGGGGAATATCAATAGTATACTGAAAAAGATTTCTGAGATTGAAATCGCTAATTTGTGGATAGAGGAGCCAACCCTGGAAGAGATTTTTATGCACTTTTATAAAAAGGAGGAGTAGAAGCGATGAACATGTTTCTCCATGAGCTGAAGGCCTATCGGAACTCAACCATTATCTGGAGTCTTGGATTAATCGCAATAGTGGTCCTGTTTTTGTCGCTCTATCCATCCTTTTCTAGAGATGCTGAAGAATTCATGAAGGTGCTTGAAGGCTTCCCAGAGGAACTGAGAAAAGCGATCGGACTTTCGTTTGAAACGCTGGCCACTTTACTCGGTTTCTTTTCCTACTCGTTTCTTTATATCAAGCTTAGTGGTGCTGTTCAGGCAATGAATCTTGGCTTATCCATTATTTCTAAGGAAACACGGGATAAAACAGCCGACTTCTTGCTCACAAAGCCTGTTACCCGTACTCAGGTTATTACATCTAAACTCTTTGCTGCACTAACTTCCTTGGTTTTTACCAATCTTGCATTTTTAGCCTCGGTCATGGTGATGGCATCTTTTGTGAAAACAGAGGATTTTAGTGAGCAGGCATTGTTGATGGTATCCGTCACTCTCCTGTTTATCCAATTAATATTTTTAAGCTTGGGCATAATGATTGCAGTTCTTATTCCAAGAATTAAATCGGTCATATCAATCTCGCTTGGTACGGTGTTCACTTTCTTTATTCTAGGGATGATCAGTTCGAGTACAGCGGATAAGGGACTACGCTATTTGACTCCTTTCAATTACTTTGACAACCAATATATTATTAGAACCTTGGAGTATGAGGGAGAGTTTATTTTTATAGGAATTTCAATCATTTTTACTGCGGTTCTGGCCAGCTATTGGATTTATGGTAAAAAGGATGTTCATTCCGTTTAGATAGGGGGGTAACCTATGAATATTGTGATTCGTGAATTACAAGCAACCCGAAAATCATTAATCATTTGGTGTGTTGGTGTGTTATTCATGGTGTTCGCTGGAATGGGCAAATATGCAGGTATGACAGGAACAGGGCAGACCATAAATGAATTAATGGCAGAAATGCCTGAATCCTTGCAGGCGATTATGGGATCAGGCGGATTTGACTTAACAAAAGCTATTGGTTATTATGGGCTACTCTTTTTATATCTGGCTATGATGGCGACGATTCATGCTGTAATGCTGGGGGCAAATATTGTTTCTAAGGAAGAACGGGATAAAACCGCTGAATTCTTACTCGTAAAGCCAATTTCGCGGGGGAAGGTAATTACATTAAAGTTAACGGCCTCTTTAATTAATTTAGTTACATTTAATCTGGTAACTCTAGTTTCTTCTATAGTAATGGTGCAAAGATACGCGCAAGGTGAAGCGGTATCCGGAGACATCGGGCTTTTAATGATTGGTATGTTCTTTCTCCAGCTGCTCTTTTTAGTTGTTGGCACAGCTATTGCTGCAATAATTAAACGGCCAAAAAGAGCAGCATCCATTTCAACTGGAGTTCTTCTGCTCACCTTTATTCTTTCAATTGCCATCAATTTGAATGACAAGCTCGGAATATTAAAATTCATCACTCCATTTAAATATTATGAGGCAGAGCAAATATTAAATGAAGGATTAGACCCAGCCTACCTCACAATCTCTATCATCTTAATAACGGTTCTAACGGCCATCACTTATCAATCTTACAAGAAAAAAGACTTGAACATTTAGTAAAGGTGACAGGCACCATCCATTTTTTGGATGGTGCCTGTCACCTGTTAATGCTTCGCCCAACTCTTATAATAAGTTACATTCAATCGCTTGGGATCTTCATGTTGGTTTCACCCTACGTCGCTTAACGGGCTTTTTCGCTTTTGTTTTTAAGCAAATAGATGGGTGTTTCCAGTATTATGAAATATAATAGAAGGATTGTGATATTTTTACATGAAAGTGGTGTCTTAAGTGAACAAGTGGTTTTCAACTTTGACTATGTTTTCTTCAATTCAATGGCTCTTTTTTATTTTTGCTAATACAGTAGTTGTTCCAATTTCTATTGGGACAGCTTTTGAAGTGGCGCCTGATATAATGGCGATGATGCTTAGAAGTTCTCTCATTTTAACGGGACTGGCATGCGTCTTTCAGGGAATGATGGGACACCGCCTTCCGTTAATGGAGGGTCATTCCGGATTGCTCTGGGGAGTTATTTTGAACCTTGGCCTGTCTGCTTCTTCGATTGGAATAAGTTTACCAGCAATCGGGGGTGGAATTGCAACAGGAATTTTACTGGCGTGCTTCATCACCATTTTGCTTGCAGCCTTTAATGGGGTTTGGATCCTGCAGAAAATTTTCAGTCCAATGGTTGTGTCTGTCTATCTTTTTCTATTAACCTTTCAGTTAATCTTTATCTTTTTTAAAGGAATGCTTCCTGTAACTTCCGAAGGAACAATTGATATACAGGTCGGTTTGTTATCGATTGGAATTGTGATCTTAGTCAGTGTTCTTAAAATAAAAGGAAATAAGCTGATTAGCAACTTTTCCATTTTGATTGGATTAATGGCCGGATGGCTTTTTTATGTGATTCTATTCCCGCATCTGCAAGCAGCACCCGTCCCTGCAGGCAGTGATATTATGCTTTTTCCGCTAGGGCAGCCAAATCTTGAATATGGGATCATCGTGGTTGCTTTCTTTGCTGTGATGCTAAATCTAAGTAATACGATCGCCTCTATTACAGCAGGTGCTGCGCTGCTTAATGAAAAAACAAATAATAAGCAGTATCGAAATTCAATTCTTATAACAGCCATTTTTTCAGTATTTGCAACCGGCTTTGGACTCGTTCCTTACACACCGTTTACCTCCTCAATAGGATTCTTGCAAAGCACAAGAATTTTTCTTCGCGAACCATTTTTTATTGGAGGTGGTCTGTTGACAGTCATGGGGCTCATTCCAGTTTTAGGCTCATTTCTGGCCACAATGCCAATTTCGATAGGGAATGCTGTTTTGTTTGTAGCCTATTTGCAATTATTTGGAACAGCTTTTAGCAGCCTGAATGGAAGTGAGTTTAATTCCAACACGATTTTTCGATTGGCTGGGCCAGTGTTGATAGGAGTCAGTTTAATGAATATTTCACCTGATTTATTTAATAGTTTACCTGTACTAATCCAGCCTTTTGTGTCAAATGGACTAATCATGGGAGTCTTGATTTCTATTATATTGGAGAGTCTGGTGGACTGGGAAGCTTATGAAATAAAACAGGCACCCTCCAATTAGATGGATGGTGCCTGTCGGCCTTAATGGGCTCGGGACTCGTTATCTGTTGAGGTTCTGCTGTGCCGAGTGTAAAAGATCGTTGTCATAATAATCGATAGGGTTCCAAACAGGACAACCATAAGCTGCAGGCCAATTATGTCCAATAGGAAGCCAGTGATGAGCAGGACAATCTGGAATACCACGCGGTCAAGCATGTTCCTAAACGAAAAAAAACGCCCATGGTATTGTTTTGGAATTCTCGTTTGAAAGATGGTAGCCGCAGTCGGAAAAAAGCAGCCAACTGAAAATCCGAACAATAAGAAGGCGGCAATCGTCAGGAACGGAATATCAGCTAAGTAAAGCATAAGCTGGGAAAGGCCGATCATAAAGGAAGAAGCAAACAGAATGGTGTATGGCGAACTTTTACTGCTTATCTGTTTAATGAAAAAGGCCCCGATCATAAAGGCAGTTCCTTCGGCTGTATAAATCCAGCCTTTAATTGCTGAACTGTCCTGGAGTTCACTAATGTTAATAACCAACAGATTAAATCCGCCAATAAACAGTAAAGGGACAAGTGTCATGATAAGCGTCATGTATACAATCGGTCGGCCTTTAATAATTGGAAAAACATCTTTAAAGCTAGAAGGAGGCAAGATTCCTTGTTTAGATGGTTCATCACCCTTCTGTTCATCGATATTTAAGAATAAGGTTATGACAAACAAGATGATATATGCTCCGAGTGAGATCGTATAAACCATTGATAGAGGCATAATAACTAGGAAGATACCTGCAGCAGCTGTTCCGATAACACGCGACATCGTAGAGACATTCATATGGACTCCATTTAGCTGGAGGAGATCCTTTTCTGCTACTACAAGCGGCAGCGCTGCCTGAAGAGCGGGAAAATAAAAGGCTGCAGATATTTGAATTAAAATGAGAAACATAACCATCCACCAGATAGAGCCGGTTCCAATCGCAATCAGCATGAACACAACACTGAGTGCTCTCACAAATCCCGCGATCAGCATAACGGTTTTCTTACTTGATTGGTCTGTTAGCCTTCCTGCATAAGGCCCAACTGCAATCCCTGCCAGCAGGCCCGATGCGAGCAAGAGCGATTTCATAAAATCGGAAGGTATTTTATCTTGCATGAATTCTAAATTGCCAATAATACCCAACCATAGGCCGAGGCCTGCTATAAATTCTCCTGTCAGCAAAATCCAAACATTTTTGTTTCTTAACATAGTTGTTCCTCACGTTCTATTACTCTTTGTCTCTCTCAACAATACTATATTACTAGAAAAAGTGCCAGATACCTTCCAACTTATTGGAGAGTACCTGGCACTTGTCCAGTTAATTTTATGAATTTTTTTTGGCATTATCATCTTGTAGCATAGTTTCATCAAGTGGGCGACTGCTATCAATATTATTGTCAATTAGGGGGCGGCTGCTGTCGACATCCTCTTCATTATCAGCATTATCTCTAAAGGCTTGGTTCCCTTTATCCATCTCACCAGGACTGAAAGAGTTGATTGGGTACGTTTCTTTATCATCGTTCTTGTTATTGCTATCGGTATTCATCTCGATGTTTGATCCTTGCAAGGTTGTCTTGTCTTTTCCAAACAAGGAATCATCCTCGATTACATTCTTTTGCTCGGCAAGAGAGCTGTCATCCGAACGAGTCGGTTGAGGATCAGCTAAAACCAAGATATTACCGCTCTTAACATCCTCTTCATACTGCTCTGCCTCTTCCTCAGGGATGCCCATACCGACGAGGGCACCCGCTAAACCACCTGCACCGACACCAACTGCTGCTCCTGAAAGTGTTGCTGCAATTGGGCCGGCTGCAATGATGGGGCCAACTCCAGGAATAGCGAGGGCGCCAATTCCTGCAAGTAATCCTGTCAAACCGCCAAGTACACCGCCAGTGGCAGCTCCTGCAGCAAGGCCTTCCTCTGTTTTGGTGCCAGTCTCTTCCTCAACACCTTCGATCTGTTCATGATTCTTGCTAATAACCGATATATCCTCAGCACGATAACCATCCGCCTTCAGCTGCTCAACAGCCGAAATAGCTTCCCGCTCCGTCTCATACGAACCAACAACACGCTTCTTCTCCTTAGCCACAAAAATCATCCTCCTTAAAAAATCCGATTACTAACCCATACCCTTTTTGTGGTGACAGGCACCATCCATTATTTGGATTACAGTCATTAAAACTAGACATAGCAGGCGCCAAAGAAGCTAATTCTATCTTTATTGATGTATATTTGGGATTAAACAGAAGGTGACAGGCACCATCCATTTTTCTGGATGGTGCCTGTCACCTTTTCGAAGACAACTTTTCCTAGTAAAATAGATTAATAACATATTAAAGGGGATTTAAGTGTGAGCAGACGGATTATTTGGGTTACCTCCATAGTAGTGGTGCTTCTGGTGATTTCTCTAATTGGGGCTGGAAATTATTTTTATAGTGTGGCGATTAACCGAAGCTATGAACCGATAGAGTTATATTCAGGAGAAGAGGCTGAACCGGTAAATGCTTTATTAGAAGAGAGAAAACAGGCTAAGCTAGAGGAAGTATTAAAATGGACGGAAAATCAGGCTTTTGATTACCGTGAGATTATCTCAGAGGATGGTCTCAGGCTGAAGGCCCGGTACCTCAAAAATGAGAATTCTGATGGGAAGGCGGTCATTCTCGCACATGGTTATAAAGGAAGCAGTGAGCAAATGGCCGATATCACTAAATTTTACTTTGAACAAGGGTTTGACGTATTAAAACCCGATGCAAGAGGCCATGGAGAAAGTGAAGGAGATTATATCGGATACGGCTGGCATGAACGGAAGGACTACCTAGAATGGATTGACTTTCTAAGAGAAGAGCAGCACGCAAAAAGTGTCTTTTTGCATGGATTTTCAATGGGTGCCGCCACTGTACTAATGACAAGCGGGGAAAGACTACCGGCTGAAGTGAAGGGGATCATCGCTGACAGCGGATACACGACAGTTGCTGAAGAACTGGCCCATCAGTTGAAACACATGTACAAACTCCCCCCAGTCCCGCTTATCCAAGTCACTAGCGCTATTACAAAGATACGGGCCGGCTATACATTTGGTGAGGCGTCAGCCTTGGAAGCAGTGAAAAACAATAAGCTTCCACTGTTAATCATTCATGGAGATAAAGATGAGCTTGTACCAACTGAGATGGGGAATCGTCTTTATGACGCTGCTAAAGGCGATAAAGATATATGGATTGTTCCGGGCGCAGGCCATACCGATGCATATACAGTAGCAGAAGAAGAATATCAACAGCGTTTGCAGGAATTTATGGCTAGTGCGCTGAAGTAGGTCTATAACGCTTTTAACAATAGTTAAAGAATAAGCCAGGAAGGGGGTATAAGAATGGCTTTGCGGTTTCGGAAGAGTTTTAAAATTGTGCCGGGGGTCAAACTGAATCTTGGCAAAAACGGTGTAGGACTGAGCGTTGGCAGAAATGGCCTGCGGCACACCATTCATAGCAGTGGAAGACGAACATCAACAGTTGGTATACCTGGTTCCGGAGTTTCATACGTTAAAACGGCGAGTTCCGGCTCCAGATCATATAAAACGGATGCTTATAAAAAAAGAAATGAATTGGCACGCCGGGAAAAAGAGCAGCAAAATCTGCATGAGAGAGAGTACGCTCAGCTTCAGGTTGAACTCTATGAAAACCGACTCGAACAGTTTCGGTCTATTCATCATGAGAGTGATGTTCCGATTGACTGGGAAGAGGTTTATAACCGGCCTGCTCCGATTAAAAAAGGTCAGCCGGGCCCAAATGAAATAGAAGCTAGGCATCGATTGAACAGTTATCAGCCAAGTTTCTTTGAAAAGGTTTTCAAAAGAAATGCAGCGAGAGTCAAAGTCCTTGAAGAAGATGTTCAGAGGGCTGTAAAAGAAGATAAAGAACTATGGAAGGAATGGAATCACACTCAGCTGATCGCCAAACGAATTTTAGCAAAAGAGATTGAAGCCTATTTTGAAGTAATTCAAGAATTTGGTCCACTGGATGACTTGGTCGAGTTCGGAAGTGGTTTTGAATTCGGAACCGACCACCCTGATTTAATACATGTCTCATTTGACGTGAATACTGGTGCGACGATCCCTGCAAAGGCGCTTTCGCTAACAAAAACAGGAAAGCTTTCTGAAAAGAATCTAACAAAAACGGCCTATTTTGAGCTTTGCCAGGACTATGTTAGCAGCGGTGCTTTAAGAATAGCCCGTGATATGATTGCCTTGGTGCCCGTGTCCCATGTGTTGGTTCATGCATTTGAAGACAGGGTCAACACATCGACAGGACATTCAGAAAAAACAGCGATTCTTTCTGTGAAGTATGATAAACACACCTTATCCCAATTGAATTTCACGGCCCTTGACCCTTCAGATGCACTTAGCAATTTTGAGCATCATATGAAATTTAAGAAAACAAAAGGGTTTGAAGAGATTGAGGTAATCAATTCCTAAAGAGTAGTTTTAATTAAACGATTGATAAAACGGATCCGCAATTGTATCCCAGAGCTTAAACAATTAATCAATCGATTGATTAATATTAAAACATTCGGGCGGGTCACTCTTTTAGCGTTTAATACTCAAATGAACATGGCAGGTTAGGCTCAGTGGTTAAAAGCGTTAATGATAAAGGAGGAGTATCATGAGTTTTTCAAAGTTAGCATTTCCGCCAGTGAGCTATATCGGGTGGGGAGCATTAAAGCAGCTGCTGCCCGAGGTTGAAAAGTATAAACCAGGAAAAGTACTTGTTGTTACCGATCCAATGCTGAAGAACCTAGGGCTTAGTGACCGAGTAACAGGACCTTTGGAGGAACATGGATATTCTGTCACCTTATACACTGATGTGATACCAGAACCACCATTGGAGGTTGGAGAAAAACTGGTCTCTTTTACAAGGGAAGGCGGCTTTGAAATGGTTATCGGCCTTGGGGGAGGAAGCGCTCTTGATTTAGCAAAGCTGGCTGCAGTTTTAGCTGTGCACGATGGAGACGTTGCGTCTTATTTAAACTTAACCGGAACCAAAAAAGTAAAGAAAAAGGGGTTGCCAAACATCCTGATCCCTACAACATCTGGGACTGGTTCAGAAGTGACCAACATATCTGTTCTTTCACTCGACACGAGCAAGGACGTAGTTACACACGATAACTTAATAGCGGATGTAGCCATAGTGGATCCTGAGCTAACCATATCAGTTCCGCCCCGTGTAACAGCTGCGACCGGTGTTGATGCATTAACCCATGCAGTTGAAGCATATGTTTCTGTGAATGCAAGTCCCACAACTGATGGCTTAGCCCTTCAATCGATTCGGTTAATTGCTCGATCATTAAGGAAAGCAGTTGAAAACGGCAATGATAAACAGGCGCGAATTGATATGAGCGAGGGAAGCTATATGGCTGGACTTGCCTTCTTCAATGCAGGAGTTGCTGGAGTTCACGCACTTGCTTACCCGCTAGGAGGGCAGTTTCATTTAGCGCATGGAGAGTCAAATGCCGTCCTGCTTCCCTACGTTATGGGGTATATCCGAAAAAGCTGCCCGAAAAGAATGGCGGATATTCTAAACGCACTTGGTGGTAACGCAACCTATCTTTCTGAAGAAGAGGCTTCCTATAAATGCGTTGAAGAACTCCAGCGGATCGTCAAGGATGTTGGTATCCCGCAAACTTTGGCTGGCTTTAATGTACCAGAATCAGCCTTAGAAAGTTTAACTCAAGATGGAGTTAAACAGAAGCGGCTGCTTGAAAGAAGTCCATTGCCACTTGGGGAAAGTGATATTAGAGAGATTTATAGGGCCGCCTTTCTTGGAAAAGTAGCTGAGCCAAAGAGGTGATTATGAAACCCTAAAGCTGCATTTTGGGGTATAGCCGTAAAAAGAATGAACCAAATGCTATTAACATTACGGTCCATCCTTTTTTATCGCTTATGAAATGAGTAAAGTTCCAAGTTGGGGATAATCTTATTCGTTGTCTTCATCCAGCTCCAGCGCCTACCCCCTCGAGTCGCTTTGGTCCAGCCGATGAAGTCAAAGAACGACTTCAGCTTCCTGGGCATCCAGCGCTTTTCCAATTGCGCCTCCTGACTTCTCGAGTCGCTTCGGTCTTGCTGCTGAAGTCAAAGAACGACTTCATCTTCAAGCCCTCCAGCGCTTGTCGAAGCCAAACAGTCGGCTCACATTAAGGTTTTTCGGGGCTGTTCAAGGCGCTTGCGCTTTTGTTTTTTATCCAGCTCCAGCGCCCAGCGACTAGTGTACTTCGCCCACCTCCCTATGATAAGACAACATCGAATCACTTCCGCTCTTCGTGTTTCCTTTATCTCAGTCGGTGTGCTCCAGTCCAGACGTCGCTAAACGGGCGCTTGCGCTTTGGTTTTTACCATTCTTTTGGTTCATAATTCAATTCACTAAATAACTGTGAACGCTCTTTTTTAGATAAGTCTCGCCATTGCCCAACAGGAAGGTTGCCTAACTGGATATTCATGATCCTTGTCCGCTGCAGCCGGTATACTTGGTACCCAAGTGCTTCACACATACGGCGGATCTGGCGGTTCAAGCCCTGGGTTAAAATGATTTTGAAATCGAATTTTGATAACTGTTCTACCTTTGCTGGAAGCGTTTTGGTATCCAGAATTTTTACTCCCTCCGCCATATGTTTTAAGAATTCAGGAGTAATCGGCTTGTCCACTGAAACAATGTATTCTTTTTCATGCTTATTTTCAGCGCGCAATATTTCGTTTACAATATCCCCATCGTTCGTAAGGAGGATCAATCCCTCGGATTCCTTATCTAGCCTGCCTATATGGCTAATGCGCAAGGGGTGATTCACTAAATCAATGATATTACCTTTAACTTTCTTTTCCGATGTACTAGTAATTCCTATCGGTTTATTTAGGGCGATGTAAACATTGTTTCTAGCCATTCTGATTTCATCTCCGCTTACAAGCACTTTGTCGCCGGGGTTGACTTGGCTGCCTATTTGCGCGAGTTTTCCGTTTATTGTCACTCTGCCATCATTGATTAATTTATCTGCACCTCGTCTTGAAGTTTTGCCAGACTCGCTTATAAACTTATTTATTCGCAGGTTAACCACATCCTTAAGTGGAGAATTATCTCTTAAGAATACTTAAATTCCTGTTCATTTTCAAGGTTCGCCTCCAACTTATAAGCAAATACACATTCATGCTCCACGTAAAAGATCGTTCCACCAGTAAAAGGAACTTTCGTTGTATCAATCTATATTTTTAGAAAGTATTCATTACGGTATTAAACTTGTGCTAATCTTTAATAATAGTATTTACTTGATTATGCACAGGTTAATAAAGCCAAGAAAAGCAAATAATGAGATATACATCTGCCTAGAGATACGAATGTAGCATTATAAAGCAAATATAAAGTAATCAAACAACAAAAAGGAGTCCTTATGCAAACAATCGAAAAAATTAACGACCGCTTTTGGTATCAGACACCGGTTTCAGAAACGGACCGCCCTATTTTAGGGGTTGTAGTCGGAGACGATAAAACTTTGATGATTGACGCTGGAAACTCAGAGGCTCACGCTGAATACTTTCTTAATGAATTAAAAGAGAAAGGTGTTCCTATGCCAGACTTTGTTGTACTCACACACTGGCACTGGGATCATATTTTCGGCTTATCTGCTCTAGATATACCGTCAATTTCTTCTGCTGAAACTAAAATAGAAATGAAAAAGCTCGTCCCATTTTCATGGTCAGATGAGGCATTGGATGAAAGAGTTGAAGCTGGAATTGAAATAGAGTTTTGTGCATCAGCCATCAAAAAAGAATTCGGTGACAGAAGAGATGTCAGGATTACGCTTCCCACTTTGACCTTTGACGATCAAATAGAAATTGACCTGGGCGGAGTAACATGTATTCTGAAAAAAGTTGGTGGTGATCATGCCTCTGACTCAGTTGTTGTGTACGTAAAAGAGGAGAAAATTTTGTTTTTGGCTGACTGTATTTACGTAAATTTATACGCAGAAAAACGCCATTACATTACAGAAGAGATCACTAGGCTCCTTGATGAGCTCGAAAAATTTGATGCTGATTACTATGTGCTATCGCATTGGAAGCCTATTACTAAGAAAGAGTTTGAAGCGGAAGTAAAATTATTGAGAGATACAGCTTCGTTGACAGAAAAATTGCATGGAAACACTGATGCCATAAAAACAGCGTTTGAAAAGAAAGCCGGAAGGCCGCTAAATGAGAACGAACTTGAGACAATCCAATATTTTGTTAATGGATATGAGTTAAAAAACAAATAGGCGGTATATTTGCGAAATTTGGTACAGGGGAAAAAGATTTGATATAATTTGTACACTAAGTTAATAGAAAAAGAGGTACATACTTTGTCGAAGAAAAAATTACAATACTGGTTACTTCAGATTCTGTTGATTGTAACCATTATCTTTGTTGCTACGAAGATTACATTTTTATTTCAACCCATCGGGGTCTTTTTTTCAACGCTCTTTTTTCCTATTTTAATTACGGGTTTCTTATTTTTCTTGCTTAACCCTGTAGTTAACTTTCTTCAGAGTAAAAAAGTACCTAGGTTGGTTGCAATTCTTATTATCTATGTCGTGTTCACGGGGATTTTAGTTTTATCGATTGGAAACTTAATACCTGCTATTACAAAACAAGTGACTGCACTCGCAAATGAGCTTCCGGGCTATGCTGATAAAACATTGGAGTTTTTTGATGATTTTGCTCAGTCTTCTGAATTCAGGTGGATTATGAACGAGCAAAATGATCTTTTGGAAACAGCGGAGGCAAGGCTGATAGAGTTTGCCAATACATTGCCGGACAGGATTACAGGCAGTATCACAAATATATTGGGTTTAATTGCTAACATTGCTGTCATACTAGTTACTGTTCCGTTTTTATTATTTTATATGTTTAAGGATGGCCATAAGTTTCCGAATGCCTTAGCGAAGTTTTTCCCAGCAGCTTATAGAAAACAGGGCCTTATTATTTTAAAGGAAACTGGAGAAACGCTTTCGGCCTATATTCAGGGGCAGATAACCGTAGCATTTGCAGTTGGGACGCTCGCTTTTATCGGTTATCTTATTATTGATTTACCATTTGCTCTCGTTATGGCTCTAATTGTCGCATTTACAAATATTATCCCTTATATCGGGCCAATACTGGGAGGCGCACCTGCTGTTATTGTTGCCTTATTTGATTCCCCGACTAAAGCCTTGCTTGTTGTCATTGTTATCGTTATTGCCCAGCAAGTTGAAGGGAATGTGTTATCTCCGCTTATTCTTGGTAAAAGCTTGGATACCCATCCTGCGACGATCATTATGCTCCTGTTAGCTGCTGGCAATCTTGCTGGCGTACTAGGAATGGTTTTAGCCGTTCCGACATATGCAGTCGTAAAAACTATTGTACTAAACTTAGTTAAATTACTAAAAGCCAGAAATGCAGCCGTGGAGAAAAGGTAAAGGTGACAGGCACCATCCAATTAATTGGATGGTGCCTGTCACCTTTTTTTGTAATTAGCTAATTTGTTACAAATATAAACATAAAAAGACTATTTTGTTTATTCTGACATTTAATAGTGCTATTATATTATTATAAAGAAATTGCCTAATTTTTGTCATTTTTCACCTTGAACAGATAGTGGGATGAGGGGGATAGTCATGAATAATAATAACGGCTTTACAATTATTGAAGTCTTGGCTTCTATTGTCATTCTAGTCATACTCTTAACCATATTTTTTCAGTTCTTCATATTCTCAAAAAGCGCTTCATCGAACAACCAGGAAAAGTTAGTTGCCATTAATATTGCACAAAAGGTGTTAGAGCAAATAAAAGCTGACGCCTATCCTGAAATAACGGAAAATGCCGACCCAGCCATTACATATCCATATACCTATGATAAAGAGTCGAGCTGCGATAGCCTCGAAGCTTCCGAAACTGCAGGTTGCATCAATAGATACGTCACACATATTAACAAAACTAGCTACCTAACAAAAATTATCGTAAATGAAGAAATGGAGATGAGGCTGCACTCTGTCGAAGTTATTATTGAGGATGATAATGGCAAAATTAAGAGTAAGGTGAAGGGATTTGTCGAAATATGAACAGACAGTTACTTGCCTCATCAAAGGGAATGACCCTCGTTGAGCTGCTTGGATCGCTTGCCCTCTTTAGTCTCATTTCAGCAGGTATCATGGGGAATTTAATTGGCGGAATGGATAGTTTCAAAGTTGTTAGCAAAGAGATATCTCTGCATGACGAAGCAAATTATATTATGTCTCAATTTACTGAAAAAGTATTTGTCGCCACCCAAGTAGAAGTGGTGGAGCAGTCGGACTGTGTATCTTTGATAAAGATAAAAGACTTCGAAGGGGCAGAAACCATTTTAGGCTTTAAAAATAATAAAGCAGTGATTAATGATAAAGCTATTCATTCTTCTTTAATCAGTACATCTTGTACAAACGGGGAGCAATCAAAATTAGTGCTGAAAAATGATACCGTTTTCATAAAGATGTTCGTACAAGATAAGAGTACGGAAAGGGATATAGGACTAGAATTAGATAGTGAAGTATCATTTGTAAAAGTAGAGTAGAAGGGGGTGGAGATTTTGAAGCTAAACGAAAAAGGCTCTACACTTATTATTGTTTTGCTGACTATAATTGTTTTTACGGTACTGGGCACGGCGTTAATGGGAAACGTTATCGGTGAAAATAAGCGGGTAAATGCCACGGAGTCAAATGTACAAGCGCGCTATTTAGCGAAGGATGGACTTACTTATTTTGAAAAAGATTTTAAGAGATACATAGATAATACGGATCCAGCCCTGCTTAACTTCACTCAATTTTTTGATCAATATAGAGATTGGGTGGTGATCGGAGATCCGTGGAGTGACAGCAAGCCGGAGGAGGTCAAAATTAAGGCAAGGCTAGCAGATAGCTACATGGTGGAGGTATATAGCCAAGGGAAGGCCGGTTCAAGTGATAAAATGCTCACTGGCCATTATAAACTGTCCCTTGATGTTGATATTGACAAGAGTACCTATGAATTAGCCGATTTTACCAAGGAGGGAACTGCAGCCGTCGACTTTGCAGACTCAGGACTGGTTAATTTGGATCTTGCCATATTAGAGTTAAGTTTGATTAACCTAACTGGCAGCGACAAAAGATTCTACCTTGTACCAGATGATGAAGTGATTGGGGTTAACTTGCTGCCGCATTTGTTAAGCTTTAGTATAGGGAATGGTGACAGGTTTGAAGCGATGGAAAACAACTGGATAATTGCAACGAGACAAGGAGAGTTTTTGGGTGTTGAACTTTTAAAATATGATAAGTATGCGTTGCTATCCGTCAATGTTCTTGAACTTCGAGACAAAGAAGATACTAATGTTATAATCAATGGCAGCTTTCTTAAGTCCGAACTATTGGGTATTCGCTATTATGGTTATGAGGATATTGATTTTGAGAAACTGGCTGTTTTAGGGAATGCAGTGATTCAACAGGACCGAGTTGGAACATATGGCATATCAAGGGATCCTGACCCTTTTAGAAGGTTCTCATTTAAAGAGGGGTTGTACGTTAACAAATCCTTAGTGATTGGCGGAGTTCAAGGAAGTAACGGCCCTGCTTCGAAGTTGGAGGACTACAGCAAACTTATGCTGCGAGGAAATATGGTTACAATGGAAAACTTATTGATTACCGATGTTGATTTAACGGTGGGTGACAGCCTAGAAAATGAGGCAACCTTAAAGCCTGAAGACTATGTGACGAACTTATATGTGCATGGAGATGCCAATATAAAAAATGCATGTGTTAAGCTTAAAAACGAGAAATATGACTTTCGATTATTTGCCAAAGGTAAGGCTGTTATTGAAAACAATACAGTCACTGGAGGCTGTGATACTTTAAAAGGGTTGATTTATGCGGAAAATGGAATTGAAATTAAAACAAATGGACTTCCAATGACCATCATTGGCGGACTAGTCGGTGATGTTAAAGTGGATCATCCCGAGATGCTCACCATTATCACAGACCCAAAATATTTACAAAAAGTAAAACATAGTAACGTTAAATTAGTACGTAAAGGACAAACAATCGAATAGAGTAAAAAAATGGATGGTGCCTGTCACCATCCATTCTTTTGGAGATAACTTAATAAATACGAATACATTTTGGAATATAATCCTGGACTGTGAAATAAATATTGTAGACTATAATGTTGATTATTAAGGACAAAGAGTCGCTATTGCCACCTAAATAGGTGGTTATTTTTTGCAAGGGCTTAAAATATAAGCTTGCATTAGGAACGGAGACGGCGAATATAGGAACAAAACAAGGGAAAACAAACCTATAAAGGTATATTCATTATAAAGTAAGTGCAAAATTATTCAGGGAGTGATGAGATGAGCGAGACAGATCATGACGAGTTACTTATAGAGCAAAAACGAGTTAATGAAATGGTTCGAGAAATTGAAAAAGTAACAGGCCGACTGGAAAATCATGCAGGAAAAGTCAGTGCTGATGTGCTTGGGATCCGGAAAAACTTCTGGGATGATGTGACTGTCAATTTTGATGAACCGGATGATCTAGCCGAAACATACTCCAGTATTAAACAGCAGGCTGCACTTTTATCTGAGCGAGAAAGAAGCCACACTCAGCTTGATAAACAAATGAAAACCCTTTCGAGATTAAAAAACTCGCCGTATTTTGGCAGAATAGATTTTCATGAAGAAGGAGAGCCAGGTGCTGACTCCATTTATGTAGGGGTTGCTTCCTTCATGGACCAGGAAGAAGAAAATTTTCTTATCTATGACTGGAGGGCTCCTATTTCCAGTTTGTACTATGATTATCCTCCGGGGCCAGCACAATATGAAACTCCATCAGAAAACATTTCAGGAGAAATAGTTTTAAAGAGGCAATTTGTTATAAGAAATGCAGAAATTAAAGCGATGTTTGATACTGGAGTTACAATTGGGGATGAAATGCTTCAGGAAGTACTAGGGAATCATTCTGACTCACAAATGAAAAACATCGTCGCAACTATACAAAAAGAACAAAATCAAATCATCCGCAATGTAAGCAGTAAGCTCCTAATCGTTCAGGGAGTCGCCGGCAGCGGAAAAACATCAGCTGCAATGCAGCGGGTTGCTTATTTGCTCTACCGGCATCGCAATATTATTAAGTCAGAAAATATCATGTTATTTTCTCCTAATCCGTTATTTAACAGCTATGTTTCAACTGTTTTGCCGGAACTCGGCGAGGAAAATATGCAGCAGTCTACCTTCCAGGAATACTTAATGCACCGCCTGAGCCGTGAGTTTGAGTTAGAGGATCCATTTGGACAAATGGAATACTTATTAAGCGATACGGAGGATAAGCAATACGAAGTCAGGCTGGGAAGCATCCGTTATAAAGCAAGCCTGGACTTCAAGATGATGATTGATGAGTACGCAGATCATCTTTCAGAGAGAGGCCTCCTTTTCAAAGATATTTTATTCAGGAAAAAATGTATAGTTACGAAGCAGGAAATTCATGATTATTTTTATAGTTTGGATAAGAATTATTCAATTCCTAACCGTGTTCATCTACTTCGGGAGTGGATTTTAAAAGAGCTTAAGCTAGTTGCCAGGAAAGAGAGATCAAAGCAGTGGGTTGAGGATCAAATTCAGTTTCTTGATAAAGAAGACTATATGCAATCCTTTAAACAGCTGCAAAAAAGGCAAAAATATAATGAGGACACATTTGATGACTTTGAAAAAGAACAAAAGTGGCTTGCCATGATGGTTGTTAACGAGAAATTCAAACCATTAATCACTGCAGTAAAAAAGTATAGATTTATTGATATGGCAGGTATTTATGAGCAGTTATTCACATCAAAAACTGAAATGATTAAACGGGAAAACTGGGAAGAGATCAGTAAATTAACTAGCGAAATGCTCACAAACGCTGAAATCGCGTATGAAGATGCGACCCCGTTTGCCTACTTGCAGGACTTGATTGAGGGAAGAAAGTCCAATACAGGCATCAAGCATGTTTTTATTGATGAGGCGCAGGATTACTCCCCGTTTCAATTTGCTTTTATTAAGCAGCTTTTTCCATACAGCAGAATGACCTTATTAGGAGATTTTAATCAGGCAATTTTTTCAGGAGCGACTGGAGCATCATCTATTCTTATTGAAGGACATGATCAGGAGGAATCTGAAAGGATAGTGCTGACTAGGACATATCGGTCTACTAAACCGATTGTTGAATTCACTTCAGAATTGATTGAAGCTGGCAGGCATATCCAGCCATTCAATCGGGATGGCAATAAACCTGAGCTCATAAAAGCAGAAAGTCCAGAGGAATTGATAAACTTGATCGGTAATAAACTTACTTCACTCCTTGCAGACGGATCACAGACAGTAGCCGTTATCTGTAAAACGGCGCAGGAAAGTAAAGAAGTATTTGATAGCATAAAAGATCATTTCCCTGTCTGGCTAATTGAGAAAGGAACAGTTTCTTATGAAAAGGGGGTTCTGGTGATCCCATCCTACCTTGCAAAGGGTATCGAGTTTGATGCAGTCATCGTTCATGACATTTCCCGCTACAGCAGAGAAAGCGAGCGCAAGCTCTTTTATACAGTTTGCACACGTGCCATGCACGAACTTTATCTATTCACAACAAATGGAATCAGTCCCTTAATGAGAAACATACCCCCGGGCAAGTATGAAAAGCGATAAGGTGACAGGCACCATCCAGTTTTCTGGATGGTGCCTGTCACCTATCTTGGTTTTATAGGTTTAATTGAAAGGGCTGCAGATTCTGTGATTATGTGGCAGCCATCAAGATCCTTTTGTGTTATCAGGCCTAGGTTGATAGCTGACTTTATTCGGGAATCATCAGGCTTTCGAATTACCTGGATAAGGTCAGTCATCTTTAATTTTTCCAGTCTTTCGATTGTTAGTTGTTCATCATACTTTTCAGTCCTTCGTATTTGCCGCTGAAGTTTGTAGCCGTTAAGAACAAATTCTCCTTTAGTTAATGGTCCAACCCGGTTGTCAAAGTAATCATGAAACAAATCCTTAAGCAAACTTAATTCAAACTCAATTTCTTTCTTTTGCTTATTTAGTTCATAAAATTTACTTAGTGTTTCATCAGACAAATCAATTTTTGATTTTGAACTCAATTTCAATCCCCTCCATTAGGAACGTATGTTCTAAAGTATGAAGGGGAAAGAACAAATATTCATTGAAGTCGGGAAATCGAAGCGATTGGGATTTAGGATTTGGGCGGAAAACTAGTAGGAAAACAACAAGCACCGGCTCCGGTGCTTTGGTTTGTTCAGTGTTGTTTATTTGGAAGTTTTTCACTGGGGTTATTTTTCCCTTGGCGTTTTTTATTTCGTTCAGCCTTTTCTTGCTTAGTGTGCAGTTTTTCAACATAATCTTGTGTATTATCCATAGAAACCCCTCCATAAAGTTCATATTCTTATTAATAACCTTATTAACTTTTCCAACTTCTATAACAATATGCAAGCTCAGGTGACAGGCACCATCCAGTTTTCTGGATGGTGCCTGTCACCTTTACTTTAAACTAATTTCGGATGATGATATAAATCGTGTATAGAACGTAAGCGGCAACAAGGATGAATCCTTCGATCTTGCCGACTTTGTAACGTGTTCTGGAAAATACGAGTAAAATGATTGTTAAAATGATCATCACTGTGACATCGAGGAATATTTTCGAATCCACTCCAAGAGGGGTAATCGTCGATGCAATCCCTAGAACAAATAGGATGTTAAAGATATTGCTGCCAACAATGTTACCGATCGCTATTTCACCCTGCTTTTTAAGTGCAGCAATTACCGATGTTACTAACTCGGGGAGTGAAGTACCAAGTGCAACAATGGTTAATCCGACGAGGGTTTCGCTCATTCCTAATGAAATCGCAATTGCAGTGCTGTTCCTTACAACTAAATCTCCCCCAAAAATGATAGCTGCCAGTCCTAAAATGGTGAAAAATATCTGTTTAGCCCATAATGGGTTTTCTGTAGAAGTCTTTTCTTCCTTTCTGGCAGTACGGTCTTTTCTGGCAATTTCAAAAATATAGTACATGAAAACAGAAAATATAAGTAATAACATTAACCCTTCACTGCGGGTAATTACATTGGTGGCCGCCTCGGTAATTACAGTATCAGCGATAAAGATAAACAGGGCAAAGCTAGCCAGTAATGTAAATGGAATCTCTTTTCGAATCGTTTCGCTTTCAACTGCCAAAGGACTAATCATAGCTGTGATTCCAACAACGAGAGTAATGTTAAATATATTACTGCCAACAACATTTCCCAGCGCCAAATCGGCAGTCCCATTTAGAGCAGCTAGAATACTGACGGTTGCCTCCGGTGAACCGGTACCAAAAGCCACAATAGTCAGCCCGATTAATAAAGGTGAAATGTTTAAATATCCAGCAATTTTTGAGGACCCTTCAACAAAATAATTTGCCCCGAAAATTAATAGGGCAAATCCGAAAATTAAAAGTAAGTAAGTCATTCTTTATTCAACCCCACAATCTAGTCTCCATACAATACTCTACTTAAAGTACCCAGATATGGTTTTAATTAGGCGCATTAAAAGAGATCTTATTATAGATGCAATCATTTGCCTGCCCATTCTTTTCATACCCATATAGGTGAACTGAAAACCGTATTGTAAGGCTAATATATCTAAAAAGAAAAGGGCCTAAGAAGGAAAAAAGTTTAATTGAAGCAACTTGTCCACAGGATATCCACAATGTTGAAGGTGTTATTCACAGATGTTGTATAAAAGTCCACAAGTAAGTTAAAATTTCTCTAGTCTATCCACATATTATCCACCATTTCAAGTTAGGCCATAGTTGGACGAGCCCATATGATAACTAAAAAGATCCGTCCAAAAGTAGGACGGATCTAATTTTTAGGCTCTGTTATACTTGTGTGTTGATTTCCGTTTCAGACGCTCGCTTTCCGCGGGGCGAGCTCCTCTGCGAAAATGCGCATGGGGTCTCGCCTGCCACGCTGAACCAGCAGGACACTGAAAGACTTCCTCATAAAGGCCGATGCACGAGAAAATGTGTTTTTCATTTTCGAGGAGTCCCGCATCTTCCACTTCTATCAACAAGCTTAAATTCAGCAATGTCTTTTAACAGTGCCGATTCTGATTCTTAAGATCTTTAAATTGGGTTCCATTCCCTATTAGGTCAAACACTCTTAGAATAAATTTAATCTCTTACTCCCAGAGCTATCTTTGCATATCTCGACATGCGGTCTTTTCCCCACGGAGGACTCCAAACAATATTAATACTTATTTCGTTTAATTCCTTAATCTCTGAAGTTAATTTTACTTTTGAATCGGAAATGATTTGCCCAGCCATTGGACAGCCCATCGAAGTCATCGTCATGTTGATATGTGCGTTATTCTCGGTATCCACAGAGACTTCATATATAAGACCAAGGTTCACAATATCAATTCCCAGTTCCGGGTCCATAACATCTTCAAGTACTTCATAAATTTTTGTTTCTAATTCAGTCATTTTTCTCACCTCATAGCTAGGATAAAATTCGTTTTTCACCACTGATTTCTTGAATGGAGCTAATATTTTGTGTGAATTCAAGAGTTCCTACATAAGCATTGTTTACATCCCTCACAGCGAAGTAGCGAATATAAACATATTTGTCTCGGAATTTAATATAAAAGTCCTCGGAATCTTTTAAGCCGGCTTTAAAATCTTTTAAAAGATCCTCAACTACATGAACGCTTTTCGGAGGATGACAGTTTTGGACTGTGCGGCCGATAACTGCTTTTGTCCGGTGGAAAATCCGTTCCTTGCCGTGAGAAAAGTAGCGAACTACATCTTCTTCATCAATGAACGTAATATCGACAGGCAGGTGGTTCAGCATGAGCTCTAGCTGCTTTAGTGATAATAGACCAGTCTCCATGCGAATAAATCCATCAGATATGGTGGCCCCTTTAGCCTCTTCTCTGACAGGCTTCCATACACCTGCAGGGCCTGTAAGACAATAGCCGATATCTTCGCCATCGTGGGCGATTTTGACCCATTCATCCTCAGTCAGCGTCTGTAAAGCCATGGGGAACAAAATATTTTCCTCTTTATAAATCATTTCACTAGCTTCTTTGATAACAAAGTAGACCGCAGCAACGACAGTCTTTTTGTCGCCCTTATAATTGACTAGTTTTTCCTTAGCTCCCTTAATGGCAGCGCGAATTCCATCATCTACTCCCCACATTACCTTGGTAGGACCGAGGATTCCGTATTTTTCTAAAAAAGGAAACAGCAAGTTTTCCTTGCGGCTATAATGCTTGTCAACATCAAGCAATAGATTTAGGTCCTCGAGCAGTTTCATTACGTTGTCCGGATTGTCTTCTTTATCAAAGCGATCCAGGTGGAGCTGCATTTTAAAGTTAACCAGCATATCGATTTCTTTATTTTCAAGTTTGAAGGTGTGAATCGGATGTCCAGGCTCATCTTCTGGCCTGTCAGATCGGTGTATCTCTTCAATTGATCCCTTAAAAATGGCAGTATGGACAGAGCAGAGACGCTGAACTTCCTCTACTGGAATACCTTCCTCTTCCATCAATGCTTGCTCTAGTTCGGAAATCTCGGCAACCGTAATGTTTCCGGCAGCTTGTTCAAATTCTGCTTTTACTTCTCCAACACTTTTGCCGTTATGAAGATCCTTAATGATTTTCTTTAAAATTGATTGCCGTTCTGTTTTATCTAAAATGTGCTGTTCACGGTTATTAATGATTTCGCTCATTGTAATTACTCCTTTAAAAGTGTGTTTAATAACTTGATAACTCTTCTCAATCACAATGTATCACATTCAATTAACCATTAATGTGATGCACATCACGTGCAAAAACATGATTCATACAAAAATTTTGATAATTAAGTAGGTTTCCATCAGGAAAACCTATCTAATGGCTTTGTAAGTGGCATCTACCTTATTTGTGTCTTCTTTGTTAATTAACCTGGGGTTTACCCCAAATTTGACCATGAAGTGATACATTAAAGTGGAGGTTTGCAGTTCTAAAATTGTAGGGAGAGACGCTCACTGTGAAGACGGTTATTATATATGCGACGAAGTATGGAAGTGCAGAAAATGCAGCGGAATTATTGAAAAAGCGGCTGGGAGGGAGGGTAAAACTGATTAATATTGTGAAGGAACTTGTTCCCCCGCTTAATGAGTATGACACGGTTATCCTTGGAGGGTCGATATATGCCGGCAACATTCAAACCAAGCTTGGAGAATTCATGAATTACAATCTTGATATTCTTTTACAAAAGAGAGTCGGATTGTTTCTTTGCGCTGCACACCCAGATCCAGAAGTGAGAGAAAAGGAACTTGCCGCCAGCTTCCCGCCCGAATTGTATAATCATGCTTTGAGAAAAGAAATCTTTGGTTATGAGATTCATTATGAGAAAATGAATCTTTTTGAAAAAATAATCGTTAACACCATGATGAAGATAAAAGTTGATCAATCGGCTTTATCCATTGAACATATTAAGGCGTTTGCCAGGGAGATGAGTAGGGAGGGAAATAGCAACACAATAGGATAGTTTCTTCTCGAATTGTAAAAAGCTAACCCATAAATACTATTGGGCTAGCTTTTATTAATCACGCCTTTTTTTCAAACAGCTGAACGACTTCAATGATCGTTTTTGCTGCTTTTACCATATTATCTGCGGAAATGAATTCAAATCGTCCATGAAAATTTTCGCCGCCTGTAAATATATTTGGCGTTGGAAGTCCCATATAGGAAAGCTGAGAACCATCGGTACCTCCTCTAATTGGTTTCACGATCGGCATAATACCCAGGTTTTCCATTGCCTCATAAGCGATATCAACGATCTCCTTAACAGGTTCGATCTTTTCCTTCATATTATAATATTGATCGTTCATTTCTAAAATAATTCGATCTTTTCCATATTGTTGCTGAAGATCGGCTACAATTCTCTCAAAAAGGGATTTTCTTTTGCCGAAACTTTCACGATCAAAATCCCTGATAATGTAAGAGAGAGTCGTTTCCTCTACATCACCATTAAATGAAATCAGGTGGAAGAAGCCTTCATATCCTTCTGTTGATTCAGGTGCCTCATCGGCAGGCAAGCTTTTGTTGAACTCCATAGCAATTTTTGCGGAATTAATCATTTTGTCTTTTGCAGTTCCCGGGTGTACATTCTTCCCTTTAAAGGTAATTTTGGCTGAAGCAGCATTAAAGCTTTCATATTCAAGCTCACCGAGAGGGCCGCCATCTATTGTATAGGCAAAAGCAGCGTTAAAGGCATTTACGTCAAATTTATGAGGCCCTCTGCCTATTTCCTCATCCGGTGTAAACGCAACTCTGATTTTTCCATGCTTGATTTCAGGATGCAGTATTAAGTAGGCCATCGCAGTCATAATTTCAGCAATTCCCGATTTATTATCTGCCCCGAGTAGGGTTGTTCCGTCCGTAGTGATGAGTGTGTGGCCCTTATAATTAACGAGCTCAGGGAAGTCCTTTGGGGACAGTACAATATGTAAAGCTTTGTTTAAAGTGATTTCTGTTCCATCGTAATTTTCTATGATTTGCGGCTGAACATTTCTTCCGGTAAAGTCAGTTGCTGTATCAAGGTGGGCGAGAAAACCAATTGTCTGTACTTCCTTATCTGTATTTGAAGGAAGTGTGGCCATTACATATCCGTTCTTATCCAGAGTGATTTCTTCCATGCCAATCTGCTTCAGTTCCTTCACCAACATTTGCGCAAGCTCGAGCTGACCCGCAGTTGAAGGAGTCGTATCATTGTTCTCGTTCGACTGTGTGTCGATTTTTACATAGGAAGTAAATCGTTCAATTATCTCTGATTTCAATATCTTTCAGCTCCTAACTAAGGCTATGAAATCATAATACCATATCTATAGAAGGGGCCAAAAGCTAGATGAATATAAGTAATTTTTAATGGAATTACTTGATTACTGTGAAGTAAACCATGCCCTTTATCTTTAAAAAAAGACCTGAGTCGGAGGGACTCAGGTCAGGTTAATACATCTTTAGTTTGTTTACAAGCACTAAGGGAAGTTGACCTTCAAGCCCTCCAGCGCTTGTCGGGGTTGTCAACGCTCGTCTTATGCCTGTCGCCCCTGAACAGTCGGCTCCGCTTTTCTTGTCTAGCTGCGGTGCCTAACCCCTCGAGTCGCTTCGGTCTTGCTGATGAAGTCAAAGAACGACTTCACCTTCAAGCCCTCCAGCGCTTGTCGGGGTTGTTCGAGGCACCTTCGCTTTTCTAGATCACATATAGGTATACGCTGAGGAAGTGGGCTAGGCTGCCGAGCAGGATGAAGATATGGAATATTTCGTGAAAGCCCATATACTTGCTCTGTAGGAATTTAGGCTTTGCACCGTAAATAATGCCGCCAATTGTGTAAAAGATACCGCCAAGAACTAACAGGAAAAATCCTGCAGAACTAATGCTTCCAGATAAGGGGGAGGCTACAAAGATAACCATCCACCCCATAAAAATATATAAGGAGGTCGACAACCATCGAGGTGCATGAAACCAGAACAGTTTAAAAACTACTCCGGCAATTGCTGCCGTACTTATGATTGAAAATAACACCCAGCCGATTACACCATTCAAGCTGATTAGACAAAAAGGGGTGTAGGTTCCGGCAATTAAAATGAAAATCATTGAGTGGTCAATTCGTCTCAGCCAGGCAATGACCTTATCCCTTGCAATGACCATGTGATAGGTTGCAGAAGCGCTGTAAAGAAGGATCATACTGGTACCAAAAATAATAACCGATGTAATAGCGATCGGCGAAGCAGTCGTTATTGATGCCTTTATAACCATTGCGAGCAGCGCGACAAAAGATAGAATAGCTCCAGCTAAATGGGTAAGACCATTTATAGGTTCGCGAATATAAGTGTTCATATTATTACCTCCTGCACCTTTTTATGTAGTTTTAAATACTACTTAATATAATATAACCAATTCATTACATAGTCAACGTTTAATAATTATTGTTTTTGAGTTATAATACAACTATGTTTAAACAAAGTGGTGAGGGAGTATTATGAAAAACTTAGACAATATTCTAGGGGAGCTAGGCATAGAAAAAAACATTACCTTAGACGATATTCCAAACATAGATTTATATATGGATCAGGTGATCCAGTTGTTTGAAGGAAAATTCGACTCTTCCAAAAGAAATGAAGATGAAAAGGTCCTCACGAAAACAATGATTAATAACTATGCAAAAGGAAAGCTTTTTTTCCCAATTAAAAGTAAAAAATACTCGAAGGAACATTTAATTTTATTAGCCTTAATTTATCAATTAAAAGGATCACTTTCAATTGGTGATGTAAAAGCTACGCTAACTATCATAAATGATAAACTGTTAAACAATGAACTCGATTTAGCACAATTTTATAACAGTTATTTGTCATTAAGCAGCAGCAATGCAGAACATTTCACTGAAGAAATCCAGATTCGTGCGAGGGGAGTTAAGGAGCAAGTTGCTAAAATGAGCAGTGATTCTGAAGAACTGGAACAGGTTATGATGATTGCCTCTATGGTCAATCTTAGTAATATGTATAGAAGAGCTGCTGAGAAAATGATTGACCAGCTTCCTCAGAAGGAAAAGGAATCTGACCGACCTAAAGGGAAATGACTAATTAATCTCTGCCAGCGGCTCCGTATATAGCAAACCTTTAAGAAGAACAGCCACTTAATAAAGTGGCTGTTCTGTTAGTTTAACTGCATACCTGTCCTGCGGAATTGTACCTCATAGGATACCGTAATTTCTGCATCTTGGAATGCCTGTTTCCAGTCCATCTTTTGCCACTCTTTATAATGAAAGGCTTTTACCTTGCTGCCAAGTCTAAGGACATCAACCTTCTGTTTAGTTTGTAGCGAGTTAATTAATTGTTCAGCCTCGTGCTCTAGGTGTTTCTCAGCCAGTTTTCTTAACTTGGCAAGTGTCTTTACATTATCCAGGTGTTCAGGCATGTTTTTTTCTAGAATATTTGCTTGCATATAGACATGATAATGAGCCTTTACTTTTCCATCTTTAACCTCAAGCTTGGTCTTAGTTTCAACCTGTGTGGGGCTTACGACGATATTTTCTTTGTTTTCTTCGTTCCCAGTAAAAACCTGAAAGTGTCCGCCTGGCTGTTCATCACGAAGCTGAACTAAAATCCAGCTTTCTTCATCTGTAAGATTTCCTACCATTTTTCCGTGATCAAATAGTGAAAGTCCAGACCAGTATACATCATCTTCATGCAGCTTCATTCTATTGGCCATTGGCTGAAGGGATTTGTTTGAAATGGAAACGAAAAAGTCTCCCAGAGTTACATCTGGAATGGCGCCAGTCCGAGCTCCATTTTGAATTAACGACATGATATAAACGGTGGGGATCTGTTCTATTTTTGGCTTTGAATTCAGGAGATCTTCGGCTTTACCCTCGACAATTAACAACCAAAGAAGTCTGCGTATAGCAGGGTCCCGGCGGAAGCCGTCGACTATGTCGAGCACTCCATCCTCGGCTACCTCTTCACTTATGGCAATAATACGGGTGTGTCCCATAAATAATACTTGGTTCAGCTTCTTTTGAATATCACTAAATGCCTTAGCTACTGTTTCTCCCTGGGCACTTACCACTTTAACGGCATCTCCGCCTCCGCCGCCCCCTCCGCCGCCCCCAGCAATTTGGACAGGAATTGGGATTTGGATCGAGACTTTATATACCTTTTTTCCATTCTCTTTTACAGCATCAATGCCTACAGATATAACTGCAATCCTTTCTTCCAGCTCACGTCTGCTCCAGCAGCCGCTGAGCAAAACGAGTGATAAAAGCTGAACAACAATTAAAAGCTTTTTCCACTTTTTCATCTTCTCACTCCTGTTGAATAGCGGTTGACTTCTCTTTAGCAGATGGGCCTTTTGTAGCGAGAGGACCTGTACTGCTCCCTTTTTTTCGAATGAACGCCATGATTAGGAGGAAAGCGGGAATGAGTGCTCCTAAGGTTAAGCCGGCATACCCTATATATTGCTGAAAATCAAAAAGAGCAATTATATTTTGGGGCTGCAGGGAGAGCCAGAAGATAATAGGAGTGAATCCTAGCCCATACCATATTCTCTTTCCTCTTCCGAAAACTTGCTGCGTTAAAAGGGTGATTGCATAGAAAAAGTTTGCAGTCGTAGTGAAAACCGCGGCCACCCAAACTCCTAAGAATAGGGACTCTAGCCTTTCGAGAATCATACCGGGTACCTCAGTTACCTTAATTATCTCTAACGTAGGCCACATAAGAATGGCTAGCTCTTCGTCTCCAAATACAGAAATGCCAGCAATAACAATTAAGAGGTAAATCACTGAAGGGATAATGATTCCTAAAATATTAAACCAAAGAGATTTTTTAATAATCTGTATTCTGTTTGAAAAAATGAGGATCAACTCATATCCTTGATAAGCAAACATAGTCAATAGGACGCCCTTCAAAAATCCACTTAGACTTAACCCTGGCCATACAGGGAGTATAAATTCCAATTGAAAGCTTTGAAAGGATAAAAGCGCGATTAATAAAATCGGAATTACTATTAAAGGGAGTAATAATTCGTTCAGTCTAGCTAATACATCGATATCAAACTTAACCAGATATAACGAAGTAAGCAGCATGGTCCCGATAATTACTTCAAGAGGCGTCTCTTTCAATACTGCTGTCACAACCACCTCACCGAAAGTTCTTGAGATACTGGCTGCTACCACTAGGTAGTAGGCTATTAGTATAATGATTATAGGGTAGGAAAGTAATTTGCCTAGCTTATTTGATTTACCTTTATCCCGTCCTAAAACGTGAGAGCAGGTTTCAATAAAGTTCAGATGCGGAAACCGTAAACCAAGTTTTGTAACAATAATCATCACGATACTAGTGGCGAAGGCTCCACACAATATAGCGATCCAGCCTGCCTCATGTGCTTCACTAGCTACAACACGGGGTAAAGTTAAAACCCCAACGCCTAAAATGGTACTAGAAACGATTGACATCGCCTGCCTTGAAGAAATAGGTCTTTTATCTGCCAGTTGCTTACCCATAACTTACCTCCTTTCATTAGTTATTGCTCATTCACTACATCCTTGTTTTGTCCTGTGTATGAAACGGGGTTGGCCGTTTTTTCATCCAGGGAATAGGGAGGCGGATTAGCGTATCCTGCATGTCTCTTAACCTAAAAGGAGTAATTGAGGAAAGGTATGGTATACCAAATGGTTTAAGTGAACACAGGTGAATAAAAATAAGGATTAATGCAAGCATGATCCCATACAGTCCAAACAATCCTGCCGCTACCATGATTGGGAACCGCAGCATCCTAAGAGAAATTGCTGAATTATAGCTTGGTGAAGCAAAGGACCCAATGGTTGTCAGGGACACGACAATTACCATGATCGGGCTCACAATGCCAGCTTCGACGGCAGCTTGTCCCACTACAAGTCCGCCAACAATTCCAATGGTAGGGCCTATCGGGCCTGGAAGCCTGACGCTTGCTTCCCTTAATATTTCGATCGTTATTTCCATTAAAAAAGCTTCCACTATGGATGGGAAAGGAACGGTAGAACGCCCCGCCGCCATAGCAATCATAAGTTTTGAAGGAATCATTTCTGGATGAAAGGATGAAAAAGCAATATAGACTGACGGAAGCAAAAGAGCAAAGCTCATGCTTATTATTCTTATAACCCGAATCATACTGCCGATTAGAAAACGCTCATAGTAGTCTTCTGGGCTATGGTAAAACTGGGAAAATATCGCTGGGGCTATTAAGACATAGGGAGTCCCATCGACAATAATAGCAAGTTTCCCTTCCAGCAAGTGGGACGCCACTTTGTCAGGACGCTCCGTGTTCTGGATTTGTGGAAAAGGAGAAAGAGGGTTATCTTCAATGTACTGCTCAATATAACCGCTTTCTAACACTCCATCTATTTCGATAGCCTTAATTCTTCTTACAGCTTCTTTTACTATTTTTTCATCCATAATTCCTTCAATGTACATGATTGCAACATCTGTCTTCGTTCTAGTTCCGGTTTTTAAACTTATAACACGAATATTAGGGTCCTTTAACCTTCTTCTAATCAGAGCTGTATTTGTTCTAAGTGTTTCGACAAACCCATCACGAGGTCCCCGCACAACAGATTCTGTTTTTGGCTCATCTACTGAACGCTTTTCCCAGCCTTTAGCATTTGCCAGCAAAGCTTTATTGCTGCCGTCTAATAATATGGCACAATCTCCTACCAAAATAGCCTCTATAATTTCTTTGAGGCTCTCAGTTGGGGTAACGTCATTAATGATTAAGCCGCTATCTTTTATCCAGTCAATTAGGGGCTCTGGCTTAGTTGTTAAATCAGCAGGAATCTTTCCATTGAGCTGAATCATCAGAGCTCCCATTATATATTGATCAATTGCGACGTTATCGGTTAATCCATCGAGGTAAATTAGAGCCGCTTTTAAGTTTGTGTGTCCGCCGATTATAATGTTTCTTACCACCAAGTCCGAACTATTTCCCATTACGTCTTTAACGTAGCTAATATTTTTATCTAGATTGCTTTCAGGCGGGATATCGACTACCTTCTCCAGAGATTCCTTACTATATTCTTCAAGAAACTTCCGTTTTTTTAACTCTTTAATTGGCTGCGGCTTAATAATCTTGCGTTTCAGTCTAACCATCCCCGTTATTCATCAATTTACGGCAAAAGTAAAGGCTTGCCAATTCTTCCTTTAATTTATCCCAGTCATGGTTTTGTTATGTATTTAATGGAAGTAAATCTCAGAGAAACGAGTCTTGCGCACTCTCGGGGTGTCAGATAAAAGCCCATCCTGCTAATTGGATGGGCTACTTAATGGGGATTTATTTTTTATCAAAACCAGTGGTAAGATTCAACAGTTGTAAAAAATCTAAATGCCAATGGTGGAAACTCATATAATACTACTATATGATTATGATAAATTATAAAAAAGGATGGTCTTTTTGAAAAACGAACATAAAATTGGTTTGCTGGTGGATGTAGAAACGACTGGCTTAGGCCCTGACTCAAATGAAGTAATTGAACTTGCATTAAAGCTTTTTTCTTTTCACGAAAAAACTGGAGAAATTTTAGATATTTTAGATAAAGAGTCAATGTTGAGAGAACCTGTTTCACAAAAGGCGCTGGCTAATTATGATCAGGCTTACAGAATTCATGGCATTCCTTACGACTTAGTAAGAGGGAAAAGCTTTGATGATAAAAGAGTTAGAAGCTTCTTTACAAGCAGTGAGGCAGTTTTTGCTCATAATGCCTCGTTTGATCGCAGTTTTTTATTCCGAATGTATCCTGAAGTAGATCTCGTGGACTGGTATTGTACGATGAGGGGCATCCCATGGAAACGGTATGGTTTTTTGAACGGCAAGCTGCTCACTCTGTTAAAGGATCATGATATTACGAGCTATCAGTCCCATAGAGCGATGGATGATATCACAAATTTAATGGAGCTACTTAAGAAAAAGAGCCCTAATGGAAATTTATATCTTGGTGAGATTATTCAGAAAGCCCCAATGAAAAAATGCCAGCCTGCTGCACCAAAAAAGAAACCAAAATATACATATTTCCCAACAACTGGGTTGGACAGAGGATTTGACTAACAAGTGGAATAGACCTTGAAAAGCAAGGGAACTCGCACTTGAGCTCACTTATCAAAAAAAGGTATGCGGCGAGCTTAGTGCTTGGAAACTGATAGAAGAACTTAAGCTTGGAAATGTTCGGCGGCCTGCTTTTCTAGACGAGCTGAGGAAAATTAAATAGTTAACTAGCGCCATAGAATTAACGGTTCTTTGACGCTTATTTTTTTACTCTTCAAACCTGGCTGTTGACTTTTATTACAGGTATTCGCAATCAGCGAGGGTCAGGAGCATATCTAGGTTCGCCTCCTGGATCTCTGCAAATTTCAGCTCCTTCGACAGAAGCACAGCACGTTTTTTATCACCCTGGAAGTACACTTCCCTGACCCGCTTTTCTAGCTAGAGCCTCGCACCTTACCCTGATATCTTCAAAGGAAAAACAATGTTGGCCTCTAACAGAGCCTATTTACTACTCTACTCTACTGTAATCTGGTCTCGACCTGAAAGTAAAACTGGCACCTTATATCCTCCACTTTTAAGTTTAGATATATTGGGTTGAGAGTTTTCAGCCTTGATTGCATACCTTCCGTTTTGACCAATCGCGGTGATATTTTGGATCACAGCATCTTGGATAGCAGAGCCTATATGGATGGCCTGAGGGGAAGAATTACGTACTGAAACGTTGCTAATTTTAACTTTATCCGCCTTGTTATCTCCGCCAAACACCTTGATATCTGTACCTGCCTTTCGAAAATTGCGAATTGACACCTTGTTTAGTATCACGTTTCGAGCTCGGTATTGGATGGCGATCACTGGGTTACTTTTATAATCATATTCAGGATTCCCGATTGCAGTAAAGTGGTTAATCACGACATTTTTATAAGCTGATACTACCAAACCCCTTGGAGTAGAGTCTCGATACAGGTCCGTGTGCACCGGAGCAATTGCAATAAGGTTCGTCGCTAAGATATTATAGGCTGTCTGTGATTCAGGATCAGTGATCTTATGATGGCCGATATGACGAAAATTATAAGAACGGTTGTCATTAATAGAAAGATGGCCGATTATCTGTACATTGGCGGCAGCGGAGGAGTTATGATGGGCTTTAATTTCAACACCGCCAAAACAGCGAGCGGTTGAATTATTAACAAGCCAAACGTTCCTTGACCCATCATCTATCTCAATACCATTTGAATTGGAAAATCCTTTTTTGTGAGCCAGGCCGCTTGGGTCACACATATGGCAATTCGAAATAAATATATTCTCGCTATGATGGGTGGTAATTCCGTCATCACCAAATCCGTAACCGTTCAGGTTGTCAAGCCATACAAAGCTTGACGGGCCCTTAGCCCAATGGCCATCTCCAGAATAGTTATATAAAGTTGAAGATACATCAAAACAATGAAGACCAGCGTTAATAGCTTTGACACTTTTTACCCAGCCGTATTTTACATTAGCAAAAGTTAAGCAGCTAGAATGATTTCCCCAAGTACTAGTTTTTTCAGTGTTTCCAAGCCGTTCAGCATTCCAGTCTAAGCTCATTCCTTCGACTGAAATATGATGATTGCCTCGCCAGTGGTTTGAATTCGTAATTAACCTTTTCCCTTTACCTGCCTTGTCGTGAAGTTTGATCATTGTTATGTCTTTCCCTTCACCGACAAGTATAGTCCATGAAGGAAGGGTTATGCCTTTTGTAATAAAAGTCCCCTCCGGTATATGAACTCGAACACGGCCTTCACCAATGGCCATTTTAAAAGCCTCTGTACAATCCGTTATCCCGTCTCCAATAGCGCCATAATCTTCTATATTTACATCTCTATCAATCTCGTTTAATAACTGTTCATATTCCGAGTGGAGGTGGTCTAACCAAAATGGGTAAACATTTCCCTGTTCGTCTGCTGAAGTACCTGGTGCTTCGGGCACTTGCGTATCTGTATTTGTTAACAGCTTCCATAATGTATTCGCGGTCTTCCTCTTTATAAATGATGGAATAGAACCAGTCTCTTGAAGAGCCTGTTCTGACTTTTTCAGCTTGGTTCTTTGGAAAAGACGGTCTGTTTCTTTGACCGCATATTTTGTTTCTAGCTTGGAGAGACCATATTGTGATATGAGTGCTTCATTTTGGCTTGGATCATGCATTTTATCTAAATACAGCATAAAAATTACACCTCGGTTCTAAAGCAGCTGGAGCTTTTATATTTACTATATTATTCCCTTCGTAAAAGAATGTAATCTTTTTAAGACCAGGGGCAATCGTAGGTCTTTATATTTGTTTTTTGTAAAAGAAAGCAAGTTAATTGTATTTTCTCCTGAATTAATCTATCTTGAATGCGAGACAAATATATATTTGGTCCGAGTTTGGAAGATAATATACGAGGCCGTTATAAAATGGAGGGGTTTAGGATGATTGTTATTCATGCATTTATCAAAGTTAAGGCTGACGAGCGCAGCCGCTTTTTAAACCTAGCTGACGATGTAATAAAGGGATCGAAGGCCGAGGAAGGAAATATTAGTTATCATCTTTATGAAGACACGAAAGATCCAAACACCTTTGTGATGGTAGAGGAGTGGAGAACAAAAGAGGCTGTGAAACTGCACGGAGAGACAGAGCATTATAAAACTTTTGCAGCACGGTCTCGAGAGGTTTTAGCAGGACCGCCGCGTGTGGAAAAGTATTTAGTATCAGAAAAACTTTAAAGATAATTTCATTATGAAAAAGGAGCTGGGAAAAGTGTCGGAGGATGCAAACAAAAGGCAGGAGATTTTAGAGGCATTCCGGTTTCGGCATGCCACAAAGGAATTTGATGCAAAGAAGAAGATTTCAGAGGAAGATTTTGAGGTTATATTAGAAGCTGGCCGGCTTTCTCCAAGTTCAATTGGGCTGGAACCGTGGAAATTTGTTATTGTTCAAAGTTCTGAGTTTCGTGAAAAGCTGCAAAAATATACTTGGGGGGCTAAGGGGCAACTTCCGACCGCAAGTCATTTTATGTTAATTTTGGCACGCACCATTAAGGACGTAAAATATGATTCTGACTATATGGCCTATCAAATGACCGAGGTAAAAGGGGTTCCGGAAGATTTACTAGAAGGAATGCTCGAACGATATAAAGTCTTTCAGGAATCAGGCCTTAATTTGTTCGAAAGTGAGCGGTCCATTTTTGACTGGTCTGGAAAGCAAACTTATATTGCCCTGGCAAATATGATGACAACTGCGGCCCTATTAGGTATTGATTCATGTCCGATAGAGGGCTTTGACATGGATGCTATAAATGACCTTTTGGCAAAGGAAGGACTGCTAGAGGACGGCCACTTGAAAATTTCAGTAATGGCTGCTTTTGGATACCGGGCCAAGGAACCAAGACCGAAAGCAAGACGGAAAGCCAACCAGGTTATCCAGTGGATTACAGATTAATATTACATCAGGGGTGAACAAAATGAATCAGAAATTCAGTCCATTATTTAAAGAGTTTAAATTTGCAAATGGGGTTAGCCTTAAAAATAGAATCATCATGGCACCAATGACCAATTTTTCTTCCCATGAAGATGGTACAGTATCCGATGCAGAGGTAAAGTATTATGTGCGCCGATCACAGGGAGTCAGCATGGTGATTACTGCCTGTACATATGTAACACCTAATGGTAAAGGGTTTCCCGGTGAATTTGCTGCAGACCGTGATGAAATGATTCCTAGCTTAAATAAACTTGCTATTGCGATAAAAGAGCAGGGAGCGAAGGCAATCTTACAAATTTTTCACGGAGGGCGCGAGTGTCCGCCAGAGTTGGTTCCAAACGGAGATACAGTAAGTGCAAGTGCCGTTGCATCTGAACGGGGCGGCAGTAAAGAGCCACGGGCACTTGGAGAAGAAGAGATCCAGTCTATTATAAAGGACTTCGGGGAAACGACGCGCCGGGCCATAGAAGCAGGCTATGATGGGGTAGAGATTCATGGTGCTAACGGGTATTTACTTCAGCAGTTTTTCTCCCCACATTCTAACCGCAGAAATGACCGCTGGGGAGGAAGTTTGGAAAAGCGGCTTACTTTTCCACTTGCTGTTATAGATGAAGTGAAACGAGTTGTGGAGGAACATGCACAACAACCATTCATAGTTGGTTATCGATTCTCGCCTGAAGAGCCTGAAACACCAGGGATAACTATGGATGATACTCTGCTGCTAGTTGATGCTTTAGCAGGGAAAGACCTTGATTATCTTCACGTGTCAGTCAGTGACTTTTGGACGGCTCCAAAAAGAGGAGTCGAGGATGATCGTTCCCGGATTGAAGTTATTAATGAGCGAGTGGGAGGTAGGGTACCGGTAATTGGAGTAGGTTCCATTTATAGTGCAGAGGATGCTTTAAAAGCATTAGGCACCGGAGTTCCTCTCCTGGCCCTAGGTCGTGAGCTGATTATTGATCCTGATTGGGCTCAGAAGGTGGAAAGCGGAAGAGAAGCTGAAATAGAAACAAAAATTAACAAAGATGCCCAAGATCGGTTAGTGGTTCCTGACCCGCTTTGGAAAGCCATTATTCATTCACCAGGATGGTTTCCGGGAGTCGAATAAGGTCTTAAAGCATTTGTTCAAAAGGGCGGCTCAGCATTTGGCCGTCCTTTTCCTGTTTATCCGAAATTGAGCTGGCAGCTTTAATATTCCTAAAATGAACGGACAAACTCCTCCTATTTATATAATCGTTCGGGTTGGGGAGGAAGATTTTTTTCTAGCATGTCATTTTTTCTGGCATAATAGAAATAAGTAAACCATTGACCGTGAAGAAAGGGACTGAGACGAATGTACTTAACTTTAAAAGAGGCAGCAGAATATTTATCAATAGAAGAACCAGCCATTGAAAGGCTAATTATGCAGCGCAAAATTCGTGCCATCCATGATGGGGATCAATACTTAATATATAAGGAACAATTTAATACTCATCTTAAACAACTAGAAAAATATAAAAATCTTGTTGAAGAAATACTAAGCGAGCCAATCCCTGAAGATGTTGATATAAAAGATGAAGATTAAATAAGGATAACCAAGCCAAAATACATAACCTGAACCATTTTAACAATGATTACTATTTCTTCTAATAATTTTGGATAACGGATTCTGTTTTGAAGTACAAATACGAATTCGTATAGTAATTTTCACACTAGAGTTAAATTCAAAAAAATGCTTGGAGACATTCCCTGTTTGATAGCGGTGCCTCTTCTTCAATATTCTGCATAACACCAACCTTAATAGAGTGGACCAAAGGAGGAATCTGGATGGTTGATAAATAAGCGGAGAAATTCCTCTTATTTAGGAAAACGCATGAAAAATAGCTTAAATAGAGGGAAAGGTTCCGCCTATTTACTCCAGAAGACATGAAATTGACCATTATGCCTTACTTAACGGGAAAACTTCCGCTTATATACCCGACCCGAGCTCTACTCTGCAGTATAACGGGAAAATCTCCGCTTAATTTATAGATCACTGATTACTGAATGAAGGATACCCATAACAAATAGCCGCGCTGACAAACATTCATGTCATCATCTTAAAAGGGGTGCGAATTACAGGGATTATTAAAGACCCATATATATGAACAAGAAAGCAGCACTCCACCTTAATTGGTTTAGTGCTGCTTTTTTTGAGCTTCATTTCATTTATGCGGCTTTTCTTGAAGAAGAAGCTTTACCGGCAGCTTTGTAGTGGTTGTCGAAATAATCATTCGTCTCGTTTACGACCACTTTGCTTAATAATATAAGCGCAACCAGGTTTGGCAGCATCATTAGTGCGTTCGCCATATCAGCAAACGCCCAGACTGTTGTTAAGCTGGTTACCGCACCAATTGCCGTTGCAAAGATATAGACGGCGCGGTATCCGAGAATCCCTTTTGTACCAACCAAGTATTCAAAGCACTTCTCTCCATAAACATACCAGCCAACTATTGTCGAGAAACCGAAAAAGATAACCGAAAAGGCTACAATATATTCACCGACAATTCCAAGTGTGGATGCGAAGGCAGCACTTGTTAATGCTCCGCCGTCAAGGCCAACCGGATGTGCAACTCCCGAAATCTCTCCGCCTGTTGGGTCCCAAAAACCCGAGAATATTAGTACTAGACCTGTCATTGTACATACCACAATCGTTACAATGAACGTACCAGTCATGGCAACTAAAGCTTGTTTTACAGGATGGTCCGTTTTCGCGTTGCCTGCAATGAGAGCTGCGGTTCCTAAGCCGGCTTCATTAGAGAATATCCCCCGTGCGACACCATTTCGAATTGCCTCTGAAACTAGGACGCCGACAAATCCGCCTGTTGCGGCCATAGGATTAAATGCATAGAAAAAGATTAATTTAAACGCAGGAATAATTTGATCAATATGCAAGCCGATAATTACAAGCGACCCGCCAATATAAAGAACAGCCATTATTGGAACAAAAAAACCGGCAACTGCACTGATTCTTTGGATGCCGCCAAATATAATCAGGGATGCCAGCACAGCCAGGATTATTCCCGTTGTAATGTTATTGACACCAAATGTAGTATCCATTACAGCAGCTATTGTATTCGATTGCACACTATTTCCTATTCCTAGTGCAGCAAATGCCCCAAAAAATGCAAATGCTACTGCCAGCCATTTAAACTTTTTGCCGAGGCCGCGCTCTACATAATACATCGGTCCGCTCGAATATTCCCCTTTATCATTTTTAACTCGGTATTTCATTGCTAGTAATGCTTCAGCATATTTTGTAGCCATTCCAAGTAAGCCAACAATCCACATCCAGAAAATGGCTCCGGGTCCTCCTAAGGTGATTGCTGTAGCTACCCCTGCAATATTCCCATTACCGATTGTGGCTGCCAATGCAGTCATTAAGGCTTTAAAGTTACTGACATCCCCTTCGTCCTTAATGTCAGCTTGTCCTTCCTTTGTGAAACCTAATTTAAATGCATAACCAAGCCTCCGAAACTGAAGACCTTTCAGCATAACGGTTAACATCACTCCTGTTCCAAAAAGCAAGAGCAGGCTTGGTGTACCCCAAAGAACCCCATTAATTTTGTCTAAAACTGTAAGTATATTCACCCATTATCCCCCTTTTAAAAAATGACAACGCTTTCAATATCTGAATATATTTTAACACTATTGATAACGTGGTAATTTTGTAAAATTATTAAAATATAATATTAATGCTTTGTGGTTAAGGAACAAATGCCTAAAAGATTATTAATTTTCAGTCAACGATATTTCAAAAAAGCTTAATGAATATAACATTTTATCGATTTTATTGTCAAATAAGTTCACAAGGTGATGGTAGAGTAACCGTCTGATTTTAGTTATAATAAGTAGTGTAAATACTATTAATTTAATAATAAACTGCCTAACATAAATTAAATTTAAAAAAGAGACTGGAGCCGATCTATGAGAGATGCTTATGAAAGGGATCCATTCAAAAGGCCGTTCAGCAGCCTTGAAGATCTCGTTGATAAAATAAAAGACGTTCTAAACTGCCCTGTTACTATCGAGGATTCGAATCACCGTCTTCTAGCTTACAGCTCCCACGATGATGGAACGGATTCTGCAAGGGTTGCAACGATCATAAAACGAAGAGTCCCGGAGAAAGTGATTAACAGACTTTGGAAGGCAGGCATTATCCCTGAGTTAATGCAAAATGAAGGACCCGTGCGCATACATCAAATGGAGGATATTGGACTCCGTGACCGTGTTGCGATTTCTATGCGGAAAAACAATGAAATATTAGGCTACATTTGGGTTGTGGAGGAAGATGCCGCGCTTTCAGAACATGAGTTGATTTTACTAAAGGAAGCAGCTACATCGGCTACAGCTTTAATGCTTAAGCTTCATGCCAAGAAAAAGAAGCAGGGAGAAGACTATCAGGATTTTGTTTGGCAGCTTTTAACCGGACACTTTCAGACCGTCGAAGAGATTAGGAAGAAGTTTTATCAATTGAACCTTTCCATGCCTGCTCAGTTTACTGTACTCGTCTTTCAATTTGACCAGGAAATTACTGCGAAAATTGAAGAAAATATAACGTATTTAATAACAACAAGCCAGAAAATCACCAACCACTTTTTAGTGGTTATGAGGAATGAGTTAATTTTAATTGCATCCCCCCATCCTTCACAGGAAGATGAGAAAGCGTTTAAAGAGTTTATTTCTTTTTTTATTTCAGAAATGGATAACCGCTTCTCCATTACTGGGATTAAAGGGAGTGCGGGATCCATTTATGATAACCTTGAAAATGCAGAAAGGAGCTACCAGGAGGCTTTGAAAGTCCTTCAAATAAAGGAGCAGTTTCCAGAGGAGCTGAAAGGAATATATCAATACCCTCAGCTTGGGCTGTATCGCTACATCGATGCAATAGTTAAGGAAAAGCGAGCTAATCCCAGTGAGCATCCTGCTATTTCCAAGCTTGACAGATATGACAAAATCAATAAAACCTCCTTGCTCGATACACTTGAGGTTTTCATAAGTCAGGACAGCAATATGAACGAAGCGGCCAAAAAACTATTTGTACATGCAAATACCCTGAATTATAGAATGAAGCGAATTGCTGATATTGGTGAAGTTGATTTAAAAAATATAAACGAAAAAATGTCCTTATATTTAGACTTAAAGATCCGGAGAATAGAAAATAATAGCGGTTTGTAAGAAATCACAAATGAAACCGATTTGATTTTTCCTCTTGCACAATGTAAATCCAACTTCCAGGACCTATACTAAGGGCTATAAACAACATTTGGTTCAAAGGGGGAAGGAACATGTTAATAGGAGTTCCCAAGGAAATTAAGAATAATGAAAATCGTGTTGCAATCACGCCTGCGGGTGTAGATGCTTTTATAAAAGCAGGACATAAAGTCATTGTTGAAAATGACGCAGGTGTTGGAAGCGGTTTCACGAATCAGGATTATGTAAATGCAGGCGCTGTCATTGTTAGTACAGCACGTGAAGCTTGGTCAGCAGAAATGGTTATGAAGGTTAAGGAACCCCTTGCTTCTGAATATCCTTATTTCCGCGAAGATTTAATTCTATTTACTTATCTGCACTTAGCTGCCGAACCAGCGTTAGCAAAAGCCTTAACAGAAAAGGGAGTTATGGCTATTGCATATGAAACAGTTGAAGTAAATCGTACTTTACCGCTTCTTACTCCAATGAGTGAAGTTGCTGGAAGAATGGCTGCACAAATTGGTGCACAATTCCTCGAAAAGGTTCATGGAGGCAAAGGCATTCTTCTTTCCGGCGTTCCTGGTGTGAAGCGTGGAAAAGTGACAATCATTGGAGGCGGAGTAGCGGGTACGAATGCCGCTAAAATGGCCATTGGCCTTGGTGCGCAAGTAACAATTGTAGACTTAAGCCCAGACCGTTTACGTCAGCTCGATGATATATTCGGGACAGACGTGACGACACTAATGTCGAATCCATTCAATATTGCGGAAGCGGTTAAAGAGTCCGACCTTGTTATTGGTGCAGTTTTAATTCCGGGGGCAAAAGCTCCTAAACTTGTTAGCGAGGAAATGATTCAATCCATGAATCCTGGATCTGTTGTTGTTGATATTGCAATTGATCAGGGAGGTATCTTTGCTACTACTGACCGTATTACAACACATGACAATCCAACGTACGAAAAGTACGGGGTAGTCCATTATGCTGTAGCGAATATGCCTGGTGCGGTGCCGAGGACCTCTACCATTGCATTGACTAATGTTACAATGACATATGCTTTGCAAATCGCCAATAAAGGTGTTAAAAAAGCTATTGCTGAAAATCCAGCGTTAAAACTTGGCTTAAATACAGCAAACGGAGCTATCACTTATGAAGCAGTTGCAAGGGATCTAGGATATGAGTTCATACCAGTTGACATTGCCTTGGAAAGAATAGCTTCTTTAAATTAATTGAACATCAATCCCCTCATGATTATACTAGTCATGGGGGGTTTTCCTTACCGAGGTTTTAATAGAGGAGGTCAAATGTGAGCATATCGGTGGCAGGCAAAGCGAGCTATAGAGAAACATGGGCCGAAGTTTCACTTGACGCGATTTATCATAATGCATCTATATTTAAAAATAGCATTGCACCCAAATGCAAGTTGATGGCTGTCATTAAAGCGGACGGGTATGGCCATGGTTCAGTCGAAGCAGGTGAAACGGCTCTTGAGGCAGGAGCTGATTATTTAGGAGTTGCATTTCTTGATGAAGCAATCGTCCTGAGAAAAAATGGAATAAGTGCATCGATTCTGGTGCTAGGCTATACTTCACCTGATGCTGTACAAGAAGCGATCCAGCATGATATTACGCTGGCTGTCTATACAGAGGAAGCAATAACAGCCATTCACTCTAGTGCAGCTAAGCTTGATAAAAAGGCAAAAGTCCATTTAAAGGTTGATACGGGGATGGGACGGATCGGGGTAATAACAAAAGAAGATGCCTTAAGCTTGGCACAACAAGCAGACCGTTCTGAACATATCGAGCTAGAAGGGATTTTTACACACTTTTCAAGCGCAGATGAAGAAGAAACTGCCCCAACTATTGAGCAGTTTGAGAAGTTTAAAGCTATTTTTAATTATATTAATCAGCATCAAATCTCCATACCAATTAAGCACTGCTGTAACAGTGCAGGTTCTATGCGTTTTCCCGAAATGCATCTTGATATGGTTAGAGTGGGAATCAGTCTTTATGGATTAAATCCGTCGGAGGTAGTGAGAAGTGAGGCATTCCCTCTGAAGCAGGCTCTCTCTTTTAAGACAAAAGTTACGATGGTTAAAAAAGTGCAGCAGGGAGATACATTAAGCTATGGAAGAACCTTCAAAGCAGACAGAGAAACTTTGATTGCAACCATTCCGGTTGGTTATGCCGATGGGCTGTCCCGCCAATTATCCAATCGCGGCAGCGCGCTGGTCCATAACAGGCGAGTGCAAATCGTTGGCAGGGTATGTATGGATCAAACCATGCTCGATGTATCTAATCTCGAAGGTGTCCAAATTGGAGATGAAGTCGTATTGTTTGGCAGAGCTGAAGATGATGCGTTTATCTCAATTGATGAAGTGGCGGAACTAATGGGGACAATTAACTATGAAGTTGTCTGCTTAGTAATGAAACGAGTTCCGAGAGTGTATGTGCGAAATGAAAAAGCGGTGAATTTCAAAAATATGCTGCTATAATTCGGCCAACCCAGTTAATCTCCAAGTTTGTACAAGCTCTCAGCTAGTAATTAAAAAATTAAGGCGGCTCACCCTTCGAGGTAAGCCGCCTTTTATTCGTTTAAGAATTCCCTCTTTAACAGTGGAGTATAGTGCGTAAAGTTTATGTCAGGACTTGTTGCCCCATTTGACGGAAGCCAAGCTCGCTTAAGGCTTGCTGCATATTTGCCCTAGTTTGAATATCACCAAAATTTAAACCTAAGCTAACAATAGTTTGTGCAATCTCTGGCCTAATTCCGGTTAGTATGGCTTCTATGCCTGTCAGTCTTACAGCTTTCACAATCTGGAAGATCTGGTCTGCAACCATCGTGTCAATCATCGGTACTCCAGATACATCAAAAATCAAATAATTTAAATTCAGCAGGCTGCCCTGCTGCAGTGAAACTTCCATGATTAATTTGGCTCGGTGGGTATCGATCTCACCTACAAGCGGAATGACTGCAAGCCCTTTGGCGATCGGTACAACCGGAACAGATAAATTTTCCAATGCACTGTAGGCAATCGTCATTAGCCGGTTATTGTGTTTCTCGTAAACCTCCCCAAAAGTCCTGTTAACCTTATCAAGAAGGGGGTCTACAATTTTGGAAACGTCAAGCATAGTAATTGCTGCAAATTGGCGCTGGTCCAATTCTTCCTGAAAAACATCCCAAATGACTGTCCGGTAAAAAGAAGTTGCTCTTAAAGAATCACTTAAAGATTGGTTATGTCTGATAGCAAGGTTAGCAGCCTTTTCGCCCCACTCCGTTACCTTCTGGGTGATTAAATCAAGATCTCCGTAAAGAGCCTCACCGAAGTACTGAAAGATTTCAGAGCGATATTCGGTTCGTTTTTCTAGTGTCATTCCAGACTTATTTAGCCGTTCTGTGTAGTTGGAATCAAGTATTTCTTCTAATATGCCTGCTAATTTAGCATGGTTATTAAATATTTTTTCTCCTATGTAGCGCAATTCATCCTTCAATTTAATAACCCCCTTAATAAAACTGTTACCTTAATTATATAGTAGTCCACAATCTTTAAAAACAAAAAAGCTCCTATAAAAGAAGCTTTGTTTCGTAAGATAAGACTAGCCTATCTGGAATGAGAGATTGGCAATTTAATATTAACTGCAGTGCCATGGTTGAGCTCACTTTTGAAAGTGATTTTACCGTTGTGAGCTTGTACGATTTTATAGGAAACGGTCAAGCCTAAGCCGGTTCCTTTTTCCTTAGAAGAATAGAAGGGTTCGCCGATTTTTTCGAGCCGTTCCTTGGAAATTCCGCAGCCATCATCGTTTACGGTAATCCAGACGTTTTCGTCCGTTCCATTTTCTAGGGAGATGGAAACTTTTCCTCCATTAGTGGAAGCTTCAAGCGCATTTTTAATGACATTGACAAATAATTGCTTAAGCTGGTTCGGCTCGCATTCAATCCATAATTCCTCTTCTGTAGAGGAAAAATTCATATCAACATTATACATCGAAGCTTCTGTTTGGAGCAGAGAGACGATGTCTGACAATATCTGCTGAACATTGGCTTTTGTAAAATTAATTCGTTGGGGTTTTGCCAGTAGCAGAAGCTCACCGACTATATGATTGATCCGGTTCAGTTCATCGGTCATAATTTTGTAATAGAGCTGATGCTTCTCATCCTCCATCTGTAAAAGCTGGACAAACCCCTTCAATGACGTCAATGGATTCCTGATTTCATGGGCTACACTGGCTGACAACTCGCCGACTACAGAAAGTTTCTCAGTCCGTCTAAGTCGTTCCTCGGTCATTTTTAATTGGGTTACATCTCGCCCGTAACATATGATGCCACTTATTTCCCCATTTACAATGATCGGGAGAGCTGTACAGTGGAGGGTGATATTGTGTCCAAGCTTATGAACGATTTCAAGCTCGAATAGCTCAGGTTTCTTATCGAAAATCACTTTTTGAATCGTTTCAAGAATGAACTTCTTTAGGTTTGGCAATAACCCTTTTATATTTTTGCCAATAAATTCGCTAGCATCATAGCCGGTGATGATTTTACATTGTGGATTTACGTTTGTAATGTTGCCATTTAAATCTAGCATGGTAACAATATCTGGATTGTATTCAAACAATGACTTATATTGCTGCCGGCTTTCCTGAAGAAGATTTTCCATCTGTTTCCGTTCTGTGATGTCTCGCCCGATAATAACTAGGCCCTTTCGGCTGCCGTCATTGTTAAAGAGTGGCACTTTTATAGTATCAAACGTTTTATTTGTCCCATCTGGCTGAGGGATTATTTCTTCCATGCTAGTTACTTTTCCGTGTTGCCAAGTTTCCTCATCTGAAATTTCACAGTAACGGAGTGCATCTCCGTAAAAGTCGGTGTATTTAGCCAGCTCGGAGTCCTTTTTCCCTCTATAGTCGACATTCTCAAGCTGAAAAAATTTTAAACCAAACTCATTAGCTTCAATCCATCGTCCTTCTCCATCCTTAAAGTTTACAAAATCAACCATTGCGTTAATTAATGTTGAGAGACGTTTCTCATCCTGTTTTGAGGCATTAAGTTCTTCGGCTTTGGAAATATAAAAATAAAAAAACCAGCCGCTTATAGCAACGTAAAATATCTCTTTAAACCGCTCAACCTCATAAACAAAGGGAGCGGGGGCAAAGTCCAGCAGGAAATTTGTCCCGAAAATCCATATCATCCCACCAGCGATATATAAGAATAATAGTTTCTTTTTCTTCATCCTGAGCTCCTATTCTATTTTTAAGAGTATTTCTCATATAAAAGCCCGCTTGGCATTAAATCATCCCTGCGGAAAGTAATTAGCTAAAAAGTCAACAAATTATATTATAAGGGTTTACGTTTATCAATGGGGCAAATTATTTAAAATAGACAGGTATTGTGTCCAGCTTTGATTATCGTAGCACAATTAGCCCCTTTAAAATCGAAGCATAAAATGGAAATGGACTCCTGCAGGGATTACACAGGAATCTAGTATTGAGGGCGCTGGAAAGAGAATAAAGAGGGGAGGAGCCGGAGTATGGGGGATCCACCAGGGGGATTTAGAGTTACAGTTCATTATGGCTTTTCATTTGCAGGACTTTTTCCACTCCAGCAATATTAAACCCTAACTCAAGAAGTTTCCTGATTTCAATACATTGTTTGACATCATTAAGAGAGTAAATGCGCCGGTTAGCACGGCTCCGCATTGGGGTAATAAGTCCTTTTTCTTCATAATAACGAATTTGTCTAGCTGTTAACCCTGTCATTTCCATTACAACCCCAATTGGGAAAAGTGCTTCATTTGGAACATTTTCGTTTTTCACTGGGACTCCTCCATTTACCGAAATTTAGCAAGGTGCTCATACACATCTCTCAAACAATAAAAACCGGCCTTTTTTGCGATTCCGATATAACAGCTCCAAACCTTTGCAGTCATGATGGCATCCCCAAGGGCATGATGGCGGTCTTTAATTTCAATACCGCACTTTAAGCAAATTTCGTCGAGCGCCATAGACTTCATCATAGGATCCGAGACTCGGATTAAAAATGATGTATCGACAATCCGGTGTTGAAACCTAGTCCGCATTACATCCCAAATAATTTTTTTCATAAAAGATTGCTCGTGCTTTGAGTGATGGGCTACAAGTACCCGGCTTCCTATAAACCTTAGGAAATCGACAAGTACCTCATCAGCCGGAGGGGCATCAGCAAGCTGATCATAAGTAATTTTAGTTAGTTCAAACACTTCTTTCGAAAGCGGCACATCAGACTGAATTAAGGAGTAAAATGTTTCTTTTTCAATTATGTTGCTGCCGTGCATTTTAACCGCGCCGATAGATATAATTCTATCGCCCTTTTCCGGAAAAAAACCAGTAGTTTCAAGGTCAAACACAACGGTCTCCAGTGAATCCAGAGGGCTGTCGAGATTGTCTTTTTCCTTGAGTTCCTTTTCAAGCTGCCTCAAGAATGATTGATGCTGCGGACTAGACTGCCCCTGAACACCCGCATAAATACCAGGGCCAATACGTCCAGATAAGTTTTTAATAAATTGGGACATGTTATTTATCTTCATTGGAAGCTTCCTTTTCAACTATCTTTCTGATGCTCTGAAATAGGTGAGCACCATCTTTTATAATTTCCTTGAGTTCTGCTTTTTGATTTTTAGTTAGATGATCGATGGTTACATAGTGGCCTGAATCATAGTTTGAATGATCAGCCAAGGCAAGGCGGAAACTTAAAAGCTTTAAAAATTGCTGTTCATAAAGCCTTTTATCCTGCTCAGAAAGGGTTCGGCCGGACAAGCTGCGCAGCCTGGATAAAGTCGAGGTTTCAGTTAGTTTATCCCTAATTGCCAGCAGTCTGATCCCATTTACATATGGGAATAGAGCTCTCTCTTTTAAGTTTAGAGCGCCTGAATGAGGACCATGGGTTTCAGCTAAAAGCTGCCCTAAAATACCTACCCCTTTTTTAATGTGAAGCGTGTTATTTAATAACCTGGATAACAGCTGGTTTTTGTGGATGCTTTCAATGGCATACAATTTTATCTGCTTCATAAAAACCGCTTCTCCAACTAGAGGGCGTCCATCAATAAAGATTAATAAATACCTGATTGATTCCCATGATGCTTCTTTAATCCATGTATCAATCTGATTTGTCCACTCTTCAATTGGTTTGCACCACAGCGGATTGCTAGCCATCACATCTCCATCACAGTATTGGTAACCGGTTTGGTGAAGGCCATCTGAAATTTCTTTTCCTAGTCTTAGAAAGTAATCTTTAGCTTCATTAGATGTGTTTCCGTATACGATGCCATGGTCCTGGTCGCTCCAGACTCCTTGTTCTGATCGGCCCGCACTTCCCATAACAAAAAAGCAAAAAGGGAATGGGGAGGGGCCATACTCTGTAATCATTCTCTTGATTGAAAGATTCACTGTTTCTCTCATCAACCGTTCGTGTAAATGGTTGAGTTTTTGATGATCTAGTTTAATCAAATTCATTTCGTTTTCTCGAGTATCTCGTATATCCAAATAGGTGCTGAACCCCATGCTGTTGCTCACCCTCTTCTTATGCCTAGAACGTCTTATATAAGTACAGGTGTTAACGTTCTAAGTTAGATTTATTTAGCAAGTATAGATAACTCATTTATCTTTTAGTCTGGTTATTTTTTGCTGCTACCATAGGACATTGAAGCGCTGCCTCAAGTAAACCCGAGCACGAAAGAAATGTGAAGAATTGCGAAAAGTCTCGCACTCTCCGCTCTAATAAACGGTTGTTTCATAGCTCATGCAAAAACACAACAATCTTAGAAAAGAGTCTTTAAAATAAAAGGCGGTCAGTCCCATGAACGGGACTGCCGCATTAGTTATATTTCTTTAACGAGGAGCTGCTTCACTATTGAAGGTACCGTTTAGGTTCGTACCCTTGTGATCAGGCTGGGTAAGCTGCTCCGGATAACCGTAGCTGCCGTGTTCACTCATATCTAAACCGATTAATTCTTCTTCCTCAGTAACACGGAGACCGTTCATTGTCATTTTCATAACCTTTAAGATTGCGATGGAGACGATGAAAGCGAAAGCGCCGCAAGCAATGACCCCCATTGCCTGAACACCTAGCTGGTCAAACCCTCCGCCGTAAAACAATCCAGGCTTTCCAACTGTTGCTAACTCTGGTGTGGCGAAAAATCCTGTTGATAAAGTTCCCCAAATACCAGCAGCACCATGAACGGACAATGCGTAGATTGGATCATCAATTTTCTTGCTTTCAAAAAAGCGAATGCTATAAAATACGAGAATTCCAGCAATAAACCCGATGACTACAGAAGCCCAGGTATCTACGAATGCACAAGATGCAGTGATAGCAACAAGTCCAGCGAGTGCTCCGTTTAACATCATTGGAACATCAGCTTTACCAACAACAATCCAAGAAATTAACATTGCAGCGAGTGTTCCTGCTGCAGCTGCTAGGTTCGTATTAACTGCGACAAATCCGAAGAATGCTCCATCAACTGCAATTGTACTACCTGCATTAAAACCAAACCAGCCTACCCATAGAAACAGCACACTTAATGAGACAAAAACCTGGTTATGACCTTGAAGGTTGTTAGCTGAGCCATCTTTATTGTATTTTCCAATCCGTGGCTTTAGAAGAATAGTTGCAGCAAGGGCTGCCATGGCACCTGTTAAGTGAACTACAGTGGAACCTGCGAAATCCTGCTTGCCGTGGTCAGCTAACCAGCCGCCGCCCCAAATCCAGTGTGCGATTGGTGGATAAACGAGTACCGAGAACAAAACCGCAAAGACCAGATAAGCGGCCAGTTTTGCTCGTTCAGCAAAGCCTCCAAAGGCGATCGTTAAGGAAATTCCTGCAAAAGCAGTTTGGAATAAGAAGAAAACTGCTCCAGAGAGACCTAATCCTTCTACATCGTAGCCAGAATAAAAGAAATCCGATAATCCAATTAGTGCATTTCCCTGACCAAATATTAAACCATAACCTACTGCCCAGAATACAAGTGAACCAATCCCGAAAGTAAGGATCGTCTTGCCTGCGATATGGCCGGCATTTTTCATTCTAGTTGAACCGGTTTCTAATAAGATAAATCCTCCAAGCATCAAAATGACGAGTACAGCAGAAATCATTACCCATAAACTGTTCATTAAAAATAATGTATCCATTTGATAATCTCCCTTCGATTAAGTGTTAAGGCTATTTTCGCATCAACAAAAAAAGGAATCCACAACCATGTTAGGAAACCTCACATGGTTTTTGGTTTTTAAGATATTGCTAAATTAAAAGGGTCTTGGTTTGATTAAACTTCTTAAAATTTCAGATAGGTCGAGCGGGGGATTGAATGTTGTGTGTGTTTTTAGGCAGGATAATTGTAAAAAGTATGTTGTAAGTCTAGCTTAATAAAGAGGAATTTCGGAGCGGCTGTTACTAAAATCAAATAATCACGCATTAATTGAGTCATATGGCAGCTGTTTTGAATGGTGCAAATAAATGTAAAAGACCAAATCATATTCGATTTGGTCTGCTCGTTCATGTGTAATTTGTTATGTTGTGTTTTATAAAAGTTGGAGCAACTAAGCTAGAGTCATATACTCGTCTATCGTTTACGGACTCCGAATTGAGCATTAAGCTGACCTTGGAGCATTCTTTTCTGGATGGCCTTTTCATCCTGCTTTTTTTGTTTTCGTACGATTTCTTGTCTTATTTCAAAAGTTTGGACGCCATCTTCTATTTTATTAGCAATCTCCATTAGTAGCTCAATATCAGAAAATGAGTACTTGCGGCTGCCCCCCAGTGATCTCTCGGGAAAGATAAGTTTCCTTTCTTCATAATAACGGATTTGTCGCTCTGAAAGGCCAGTCAACTCCCTTACAATCCCGATCGTAATTACCTTTTTGTCTTTGTATGAAGCTTCCTTTTCCATAGAATCACCACGCTTAAAGTATTTTATTAAAATAAAGTAGTATTATTCTGAATATACTATAACATTATATGTTATATTACCTCACATTTGAGCTTGCTTCAAATAATATTTGTAAAAAAGTTTTTTGTCGGTAACCAATCGAGAAAATAAAAACATTATTTTCTTTTCTGGTAAAATGGGTAGAAAGCTTTGTAATAAATCAAGCTCTCCTTTTTTGAGAAACTAAGAAGCCAGAGGTACTCTAATGAAAAAAATAAATTTGCAAGGGAAAATCTCCCTGTTTATTTTTAGTCAGGTGTTTATTCTTGCTGTCCTGGTGAGTTTTCTTTTTCATGGGATTCATTCTGATACATTAAGAGAGGAAACTGGAAAACAAGCCCTTTATATTGCGACAACTGTTTCTAAAATTCCAGCTGTTATAGAAGCGTTTGAACTTGAAAATCCAGAGTTGATTATTCAGCCAATAGCCAATGAAATTACTGAAAATACTGGTGCGCAATTTATTGTGGTTGGGAATAAGCAGTCAGTTAGGTACTCCCACCCTGTACCGGATCGAATTGGGAAAAAGATGGTAGGGGGAGATAATGAGAGAGCACTTCTCAAAGGAGAATCTTATGTATCTCATGCTGTTGGGACATTAGGTCCGTCTATTCGCGGGAAAGTGCCTATACGAAATGCTGCCGGAGAAATTATTGGAGTCGTTTCTGTTGGTATCCTTCAGGAGCGGGTTGAGAGTGCCATTGATGGATATGAATTCAAATTATTGTTGATATTATTAGTCGTATTGCTACTAGGATTTGCAGGATCTTATGTTATTGCAACAAATGTAAAACGGTCGATTTATGGATTGGAACCTCATGAGATTGCAAGCCAGTTTGTTGAGAAAAAGACCATTATCGAATCTGTTAGAGACGGGATCATTGCCATTAACAAGCATGGCTTCATTACAGATATTAATAGTAAGGCCTTTGAGGTTCTAGGCTTAAAGAAGGATCTTCCTGTAAAGGGGAAGCCCATAACTGAAGTGATGCCAAACACAAGAATGCTCGAGGTACTTGAGAAAAAGCAGAATCATCTAGATGATGAGATTTTAATTAATGATAAAGAAGTAATCGTAAACCGGCTTCTCCTTTTAAATCAAGGGAAAGTGATTGGAGTTGTTGCAAGCTTCAGACCAAAAGACGAAATTGATGCGTTAACAAGGGAATTAACCCAGATTCATAGTTATGCAGAGGTACTAAGGTCTCAGACTCATGAGTATTCAAATAAATTAAACACTATCTCTGGACTAATCCAATTACAAAATTATCAAGAGGCACTTGATTTCATCCAAACAGAAACCTCGCACTATGGGGAACTAATCCAATTTCTTATGAAAGCAGTACCGGATGCTATGATAGCTGGAATTATTTTAGGTAAATACAATCGGGCCCAAGAATTAAAAGTGGACCTAACAATTAATCCGGAGAGCACTCTTCAAGATGTTCCTGACATTATAAATAGAGAAAAAATTGTAACAATCATCGGGAATCTATTGGACAATGGTTTTGATGCTGTTTTACAAAATCCAGATAATAATAAAAAAGTAGAGTTGTTTATGACAGATTTGGGAAATGATCTAATTTTTGAAATTGAGGATAATGGTCCTGGGATTTTGCATGAAGATGAGGAGAATATATTTAAAAAAGGATTTACTCGAAAAAGAGGAGATGGAAGGGGTTTTGGATTATTTTTGGTAGAGCAAGCGGTTAATCAGCTTAATGGATATGTAAGCGTTGTAAATGGTGAAATGGGAGGGGCGTTATTTACTGTTATCATTCCTAAAAAGCAACGAGAAGGAAACTTATAGATTAAGGAGGGGGAAGTATGGGTGACAGTTCAGTCCTTATCGTGGAGGATGATGTAAAAATAGCTGAGATTAATGCCAAACTGATTGAACGTATTGAGGGGATCTCTGTTAGTGGAATTGCCACAACTATTGGTGAAGCAAAAGAACTTTTACCAATTATTAAGCCTGATTTAGTCCTTTTGGATGTTTATTTTCCGGACGGCAGCGGGATTGACTTGCTTTGGCATATGCGCTCTCATTTTCGGGATACAGATGTCATAATGATAACGGCTGCTAAAGAAGTTCAGAATGTAGGTGATGCGATAAGAGGAGGGGCTTTTGATTTTATTTTAAAGCCAATTGTCTTTAATCGCTTTGAAGAGACCATAAGAAAGTACCTGAATTATAAAACTAAATTAAAAGATGTGAATGCCATGAATCAAGAGGTGGTTGATTCTTTATTTCACACAGTCCGGAAAAGGCACATCTCATCTAATGCTGAAGTAGCAGCTACGCCACCAAAAGGAATTGACCAGCACACGTTATCTCTTATTAAAAATTCATTTTATGAAAGCAAAGAGGGAGGGATGACTGCTGAAGAAATTTCGAAAATAACTGGAGTGAGCCGAACAACATCAAGACGATATCTCGAGTTTCTTGTTTCACTTGGGCAGCTTCGAACCGAACTGGTTTATGGCACTGTTGGCAGGCCCGAGAGAAGGTACTTTGCAAATGAAAATTAATGAAACAGGCTTCTAATCTGCTGTTTCTTAAGGGGAACCGCACTTAAGTGTGGTTCCCTTTTTTTTTATTGGCAGGTCTGTGAATCTTATGAACAAAATAACCGAAATGGTATTTATGCTGAATAAATTGAAAACGGTTACAGAGATTGGTTTAGCAGATATAATCACTTTATTAGATTAATAAGGGGGAAATAAAATGAAGAAAGTTTTTGTAATATTAACAATTTTAACCTTGCTTATCGTTTCAGCATGCTCTAGTAAATCGACTGGAGAGGATGCAGGTGCCGAGGATAAAAAGTGGAGCCCGGAGAAACCGATTGAAGTTGTTGCACCGGCAGGACCCGGCGGTGGCTGGGATACAACAGCTAGAATGGTTACGCAAGTGTTTGAAGAAGAAAATTTGATAGATAAAAGAATGCCAGTCGTAAATAAAGCAGGGGGAGGAGGCGCTGTCGGGTGGGCCTATATAGCTGGCCAAAAGAGCAGTAATCACCACCTGTTCGTTTCATCACCACCTCTAATTCTGGTCCCGTTAAATGGACAGTCGCAATATTCGCATGAGGATTTTACACCAATTGCAAATATGATTGCGGATTATGGAGCATTTGCTGTAAAGGCAGATTCTAAATGGAATACTCTCACAGATCTATTCGAAGATATGAAAACTGATCCTACGAAAATAAGTGTTATAGGAACTTCTTCTCCAGGAAGTATGGATCATATGCAATTTATTAAAATTGCCCAAGCTGCAGGTGTAGATGTGAAGAAAGTTAAGTACCTTTCAGATCCGGATGGAGGGGGGATGACGGCTCTGCTAAACGGAAGTGTTGAAGTATATTCCACAGGAGTGGCTGAAACAGTAGAACAAGTAAGAGCGGGCAAAATAAAGGTGCTTGGGATTACAGCGGAAGAAAGGCTGGAGGGTGAAGTTCTATCTGACTTTCCGACTACTGTTGAGCAGGGGATTGATGAAACGTTTATTAATTGGAGAGGGTTCTTCGGACCAGCTGATATGGACCCGGCGGCTGTAGAGTACTATACAGCAAAATTTCAGGAACTGAATGATTCTGGGGCATGGGATGAAATGAGGAAGAAGTATGGCTGGAACGAAATGTTTATTACTGGTGACGACTATAAAGACTTTCTTAATAAAGAAAGAGAAGAGATGCAAGTTCTATTGGATGAGCTAGGGCTTGCGAAATAGAGTAACAAACTGTAACAACATTATATCTAGAAGCCGATGTTAAATTTTGCATCGGCTTTAATCTAATAGGAGGTGGGGAGTCATGTTAAAGTCCGTTAACAGGAAGGTTGCTCTTTTTCTGGCAGCTGTTGCTATTCTATTTATATTCTTAAGTTTTCAGCTTCCTTCGTATCCATACACTGAAGTAGATGCTGACATTGTTCCTAAAGGTCTGGGCTTTTTGCTTCTAATTTGTTCCATTTTATTGTTTTTTAACAATCAGGAAGAAACGGAGGCAGAGAGAAAAAAAAGAGAGATTCCTCGTGATGAGTTACTGATGCTTCTGGCTGTTTTTGGAATAATTTTAGTTTATATTTTTTTACTAGAATTAATTGGTTTTGTTATTATGACAATTTTGTTTATCTTTTTCACCACATGGTTTCTGGGTTATAAAAAGCTAATTTCAAATTTAGCAGTTTCAGTAACTTTTTCACTAGTGATCTACTTGTTGTTTTCATATCTACTTCAAATTAATTTACCAGCAGGAATATTGCCGATTTAAAGGAGGGTACTGCAATGGAAGCATTTCAAGGTTTAATGTCAGGATTTCAAATAGCCTTCAGTTTATCAGGCATTATCTTCATTTTTATTGGGGTATTTGTGGGAACTTTTATTGGAATGATGCCAGGGCTAGGGCCTATTAGTGCTATTGCTATCATGATTCCAGTAACATATAACATGGACCCTGCACTTGCGTTGGTTATGATGGCAGGAGTGTATTACGGTGCAATTTTTGGAGGGTCGACCTCGTCGATCTTACTCAACGCCCCTGGGGTAGCCGGGACGGTAGCCACCTCATTTGATGGCTACCCAATGGCGCAGCAGGGGAAAGCGGGGAAAGCTTTGGCAATTGCTGCTATCTCTTCCTTTGTTGGAGGGACTATTAGTGTTGTATTATTAATGATGTTTTCTCCATTATTGGCTTCGGTAGCGATCTCTTTTGGTCCGGCTGAGTATTTCGCACTTATGCTGCTAGGTCTAACGGCGATATCTAGCCTATCGGAAGGGTCTACAATAAAAGCATTTATTTCAGCTATTTTAGGTTTTATGGTAGTGACAATTGGTATCGACAGCCAAACAGGAACAGCCCGGTTCACATTTGGGAATGCAAATCTGCTAGAGGGTATAGACTTTTTGGTCATAGCGCTTGGATTATTCGCACTTGCTGAGGTGTGTATGCTGATTTTCAACCGTAAAGATACGTCAGTTTCAGACAATAAAAATCTAGGAAGCATGAAGCTCAGCAAAAACGATATTAAAGAGATGGCTGGACCGATGGGGAGGCAGTCTTTCCTAGGTTTTATTATTGGTGTTTTACCTGGTGCTGGAGCTACTATTGCTTCTTTCATTGCCTATATAACCGAGAAAAAAATCGCCAAAAATCCTGAGGAATTTGGTAAAGGATCAATTAAGGGGGTGGCAGCTCCAGAAACAGCTAATAATGCTGCAACCAGTGGCGCATTTGTCCCGCTGCTAAGCCTCGGTATTCCGGGTTCAGGAACTACAGCTGTCTTGCTTGGGGCTTTTCTCGTATTGGGCATTCAGCCTGGACCACTGTTGGTTCAGGATCACCCAGATATTTTCTGGGGGATTATTGCCAGCATGTATGTCGGAAATTTGTTTCTTTTAATTTTAAATCTGCCTTTAGTTCCTTATATATCTAAAGTATTAAGAATTCCTAGGCCGATGTTAATTTCTTTAGTAATTATCTTCAGTCTGATTGGAGTGTATGCTTTAAGCTTTAACACGTTTGATTTATATTTATTGCTAGCTTTTGGGGTTATTGGTTTCTTAATGCGTATTTTCTCCTTTCCTGCCCCACCATTCATCCTGGCCTTTATTCTTGGTGGGATGATGGAACAGGCTTTAAGGCAGACGATGACGATATCGAACGGGAATTTGTATATCTTCTTTACTAAACCAATTGCTTTATCACTAATTATTTTGAGCCTTTTATCGATCCTTTTTCCTATTATTAAAAATAGGATTAAAAAACCAGTGGGCTGATATAAAAAGGGCAGACAGCACATATGCTGTCTGCCCTTTTTAAGATAAGTATAAATAAATAGACATTGATTAGTATCTAGCTTCTAGAACCTAGCCCGTTGAGATCGCTTCGGTCAAGCTAATGAAGTAAATAACGACCCTCCCCTAAGCTTGTGTGGGCTAATTAAGAGGCTTGCGCGTTGGAATATGGATAGTTAGCTGAATGATTTACTATATAAAGTAAGGGAATCGATCCTAGTCTGATTAGGTTCGTAACCGATTCCAGGCCTGTCGGGAACATATATGTATCCATCCTTCACCTCAACTTCAGGATCAATAATATCTTTGGCCCAATACCGGGATGAGGCTGCAGTATCACCTGGAAGAGTGAAGTTTGGCAGGGTGGTAATAGCAACATTATGGGCCCGCCCTACTCCTGCTTCAAGCATGCCTCCACACCAAACTGGAACCCCTTGGCTCTGGCAATAATCATGTATCTTTTTAGATTCAGTTAAGCCGCCGACCCGCCCGATTTTAATATTAATAATTTTACAGCTTCCAAGTTCGATAGCCTTTCGGGCATCTTCAACAGAGTGAATACTTTCATCGAGACAAATTGGCGTATTTAGCAAAGGCTGCAGTTTTGCATGGTCAATAATATCATCATGGGATAGTGGCTGTTCAATCATTGTTAAGTTAAATTCATCCAAGGCCGCTAAACGGTCTATATCATCCAATGTATAGGCACAGTTTGCGTCTGCCATCATAGGCAGTTTAGGAAATTCATTGCGGATTGCCCTTAAGATGTCGTGGTCCCAGCCGGGCTTAATCTTGACCTTGATCCGCTTATATCCTTGTTTTACATACTCTTCTACCTGCTTTAATAGAGCGTGTTCTGAGTCTGTTATCCCTAAACTTATCCCAACTTCAATTCTGTCTTTAGTACCGCCAAGTGCACGGCCAAGCGACATGTTGTTTTCTTTAGCGTAAAGATCCCACGCAGCACCTTCAAGAGCTGCTTTTGCCATATAATTGCCTCTGACTGGAAGAAAGCGATCTGATAATTCATCAGGATGATGAACTGGGTTCTGAAGTAAAAGAGGAATCAAAAAGTCGTTCATCATATGCCAGTTTGTCTTTACGGTTTCCTCATGATAAAGGGGTGAGAGCGAGGAAACGGATTCAGACCACCCAGATATGCCGCTTTTCGATTTCATTTCTACTAAAATAAAGTCCTTATCATACTCAGTTCCTACACTGGTCGTAAATGGATGTAACAGCTGCATTTTTACGTGTCTCAGCTTAATCTCTTTGATCTCCATAGATACTCCCCTTATTGATTAAATTTTCTTCGTGGACGATAGCGCATAAAAGCATATACTAGGGTCCGATTCATTCCGAATCAGATCTGTAGCTTCCCAGCCATGGTTAAAATAATGAAGAAAAACTTTGCGGGTAGCTGTTCGCCACTTTATTGCAAGCTCGATATTTTTCATCTTAAGTTCTTGGAAAAAAGCTGGAACAGGGACGAATAGCTCGTTTGCTGTTTGGCTAAGATCAACCCTAAGCGGAGAGGGAAGTCCATTTGTTTTTTCTAATTCTATTGCGTGTGGAAGATTCCTTTGAGCTGAAGACCTACCTGTATCTTTCGCTATCTTCCACTCAACCAAGAAGCGATCTGAAGAGATTCCCTTATTCAGCCCATCTTTAAGATCACCGTATGCATTTTCAATATAGCTGGAAGAAACAGCCTGAAGCTTATGTAAATTCAAATAGCCGTTTACCGTTTCCAGAGGGTCATACGTCCATTTAATCACACTGTACCCTTTTTGAAGAGCAGCCTCTTTTTGGTATCGCTTCAGTCGTTCACCTAATCCGAACTTGCGGTAATCAGGATGAATGCCAAGATTATGGGAATGAAGATGAACCTCATTTCCGTTAAAGCCTGCAAAACTGTACTGAAAGCCAATTAAATTTTCATTTGAAAATGCCCCTATTACAAGGCCGCCATTTTTTACAGCGGCCGCCATATGATGTACGGGTACTGGGTCATCATCTTTCCAGATGAGGGCTTCTAGGTTTCTAACTAAGGTTAATTCCTCTGTATTTTCGATTGTTCGAATTTTTATAGATGAGAAAAGTTCTGGTTTCAAGCTAATTCTCCTCGTCGTGCAGGATCAGTCCGATTTGCCGTCAGCATTAAGCAGGAGTTCAGTTAGAATTTGAGTTCCGAAGATTAACGCTTCGTGATTAAAATTCATTTTGGGATGATGAAGGCCAGGGGATAATCCACAGCCTAGGCCAATCATCGTAGCTGTTATATTTGGGTTTTTGAAAGTATAAAAATGAAAGTCCTCTGCACCGGGGGACTTACAGACAGGAATACAGTTTTCCTGGCCCAGGATTTCAGTGATAGCAGTTTCAGCCAAGCTGACAGCTTGTTTGTTAAGAGAAGCAGCTGGAAGGAATTCTTCGACTTTGAAGCTAATCTTGGTGCTGGTCAACTTTGCGGTATGGTTAATAACAGCTTTACTTTGTTCTATCAGTTCTTCCATAGCCAGGTTATGGTCTGCTCTTAAGTCTAAAGTGAAGCGGGCTGTCTCCGGTATTGCATTCGAAGCTTCACCTGCGTGAAGCTTCGTTATTTTAATGGAAAAGGGGGCATCAGTTTTCAGCCGGATAGATTTTAATTCAGTAATTAAAGCAGCTGCTGCTTCAATCGGATTATTCCCATCATGAGGCCGCGCTGCATGTGCTTGCGTTCCTTTTATCGTTCCATTTATCGTTGCGGTTGAGCTATGAATAATGACTGGAGCTGCTTTGCCATACGGCAGCTCCACAGTTGGACGAAGGTGGATTCCAGCAAGAAACTTTACGGAATTTAGAGCGCCGTCCTCCATCATTTGAAGCGCACCGCCCGCCATTTCTTCTGCAGGCTGAAAAATGAACCGAAGTGTACTGTTAAAGAGATAACCTGATTGTGCAAGAGCTAAGGCGGTATACAGCACCATTGTACTATGGGCATCGTGCCCGCAAGAGTGATTAGCCTGTACAACCCCATCTACTTCCTGAACTAATGCATCCATGTCAGCACGCAATGCAATTACATCAGATGACTTTCCCTTCAAATCAGCAATGAGTCCGTAATGACCCTCAAAGGTTTTAACCGTGAAGCCAGCACTTTCTAGCTTTGATTTTATATAAGATGATGTTTTTACCTCTTGCCAGCTAGGTTCTGCAAGCTTGTGCAAAGTTTTGCAGGTATGGACAATTTGGTCCCGTTCCTGATCGATAAAATGGTTAGGCTTTCTCATAAGCTAGGCACCCTCCGTTAAAAAAAGATATGGGCAAGTGCGACGACAATTGGCAGTGTAATGATTGTGCGTAATAAAAAGATAAACACTAAATCAATTATTTTAAGAGGAAGCTTTGAGCCCAGCAGCAGTCCGCCCATTTCAGACATATAAACTAGCTGAGTTACAGAGACAGCACCAATAATAAATCGTGTCATTTCGCTTTCAATTCCGCTGCCGATTACAGCTGGCAAAAACATGTCAGCAAACCCAACGAGCATAGTTTGTGAAGCTGCTGTTGCTTCAGGAACCTGCATTAAGTTAAGGATTGGGATAAAAGGCATACCTAAATATTCGAATAATGGCGTGTTTTCTGCTACCACGAGAGCAACGGTACCGATCGCCATAACAACTGGAATTACCGCGAGCCACATTTCCATGACGTTTTTTAACCCGTCTTTAAAAAATTGAAGAGGATTGTCATTTTGTTCGGCTTTTTGTACGGCATTATTTACTCCCCATTTAAAAGTGGAAGTTCCAGCAGGGATAGCCTCTTCAGGTTTGTGCTCAGTGTTTTCGTAAGCGGAATCCGCCTTTCTGGATAGCGGCGGAATTCGAGGCATAATTAAAGCTGCAGCAAGTCCTGCAACGATAATAGTTAGGTAGAACGGACCGAAAAATTGTTCAAGGTTCAAATAAGTCATGACGACAATTGTAAACGTAATCGAAACGACCGAGAATGTTGTAGCAATAACAGCGGCTTCCCGTTTGGTATAGTAGCCTTCCTCATACTGCTTTGTTGTTAATAGCACACCGATTGTACCATCACCCATCCATGAAGCTAGACAGTCCATCGATGAGCGTCCTGGCAATGTGAAAAGGGGGCGCATAACTTTAGTTAATAATGCTCCAAATAGCTCAAGCAAGCCAAAATTTAAAAGAAACGGAAGAAAGAAACCGGCAAGCAAAAAAGTTGTAAGAAGAATTGGAATTAGATCATAAATCAATAATCCGCCAGTAAACTCTGAAAAGACCATTTCCGGTCCGACTTGATAAAGGGTGATAATAGCAAATAAAGTTCCAAATGCCCTAACGATCAGCCAGCCTGGACTGACATTAAACAGGTTTGACAAAAAGGGGCTTTTCTCGATAAACGCAGGTTTAACGGCTGTAGCTAAAAGAGTTCCAGCCAGCGAAATAACCATTATTGAAACTGCAAGAGCCGGGATAGCTTCGGCAAAAGTTTCATTAAGCAGGCCTGATAAAAAGGCAATTGGGATCGTAATCCCATCTTCGGTTAAGACAGGAACCATAAATAGTAGAATCCCAATTAAAGAAGGAATAATAAATTTTAAGTAAGAGCCCAGGTTTTTAGATTGCATCTCTTCTTTCTGGACGTTCAGATCATTAGACATTCCGTTCAAATGGTATCACCTCGTAAGTTATTTTGTTCATTCTTATTCTAAAAATCTTTTGGTCTCGGTATAAAGACTCTCAAGCGTTTCCTGGCGATTGCAGATTTGCTCGTGATTCTGTTTAGTAATTCCCACAATAATTAGTTCCAATAAACAAATCACCGATGCAATCGAATGATAATCTGAATCAATACTTCCCTCAGTTGTCAAAGTAAGGTCGGCTGATCTGCCAATTGGGGATAAGTGGCGGTTAGTTATGGCGATGAGCTTTACCTCTTGCCGTTTTAACAGCTCAGCGAGTTTAATAGATTCATGAGTATAGCGCGGATAAGAGAAAATCACGGCCACTGAATGATCCGTTAAATCGCAGAGCTCTTCAACTAGAAAACTGGAAGGATGAGCTAAAATGACATTTGCTCTTAGCTGGCTAAGGCTGTAGTAAAGCCAGTGGGCTGCCGCGTATGAAGCTCCAAAACCGGCAATGTAAACCTTGTCGGCTCTCATTAATTGAGAGGCTGCCTTTTCGATTTCCGCAAAATCAAGCTGGTTAAAAAGTTCCTGTAACACAAGCTGTTCTTTCTCAATCACTGTTAAATATGGGTTAGTTTTCTGAGAATATTTTTTATTTGTGTCTGCAGGCTTAGCGTCATAAGTTCCATAAGGCTTATTGTGCTGATGATCAAGCCATTCCTCGCGAACTGCCTCCTGCATTTCAGAAAATCCTTTAAACCCAAGTGCGTATGACAAGCGTATGACTGTAGTTTCACTTACACCAACTCTTTTTCCTAGCTGAAAAGCAGTTTTCAGAGCGGCTTCCTCAGTATGAGTTACGAGAAATTCAGCAATTTTCTTTTGTCCTGGTGATAAGGAAGAGAACTTCTCTTTAATTATCAATCTGATGCTTTCTCTTTCTCTCTTCATAGATTCCTCCACGGGAAGAAGTTGAAACTTCTTTTCTATAATAATAATGCATGAAATCCTTCGGTGCAAGAAAAAGTGAATTATTATGCAAAGCAAACCTAGTTCTGGTTCCAATATACCGGTGTTAAACCATTGTGAGATTGGTAACTTTCCATTTGCAGACTATTTCGCTTTTTATAGGTATGTAATTTTTTGCATGCTGGAATTTTTGGAGATGAAAATTAAAAATTTAAATTTTGTTTTTGTAACGTAAAAAAGACCCGGATTTATACGCTCCGGGCTGTGTAGTCTTTATAGTATTTTTAGTTATTATTAGGCTGGAATCCTATTAACTTCGCTTTTTTATCAATTCCGCCTGTTTCATCATTCGGAAAGGTGATAACGGAACTGATATAATCCCAGCGCAACAGCAAATTGGTTACACAGTTTTCTTCTGTTTGTTTGTCCTCAGGTATTGCTGTTCCATCATCCTCCTGAACCTTTGTTCTTTTGTAACAGGGGTTTTCTACCCAAATTCCCATATTTTCTGTTTTTATTAATTTTACGAGATACCATTGATCTGGTTCGAATATTCCAGTAACGGGTCCCTTTAACGTCTCGGGGAAATTTTTAAGCTTAATCTGGATCTTTTGGTTGATAAAGCGCTCGAGATACATAATTATCCTCCTATAACTAGGCTTGGTCGTAAAAAGAGTTTCCCATATACTGTTCCATCTATGAAAATTTTTAAACATTATAAACAGGAAAAGGTAGTTTATAGTTTAATTGCTACTCAGTGAAACAAAAGAAAATATAAAAAATGATCTTAAAGGTTTAAAAGCTCTTCATAAGGGTAGGTATTTTACATATACCAAAAGTCCTAATTACATAATTCTCTTTATTGATTTAATCATTTTGAGAAAACAACACTATTTCCAGCCAGGACTTTAAATAATGAAAACAGGGGGATTTTATGAAGAAATTTGGTTTGTTTAGCTTATTATTAATTTTTGTATTTGTTCTAGCGGCGTGTGGATCCGAGGAATCAAGCGGCAGTGACAGCGACACTGGCGGTGAAAACGGCAGTGAAGAGACCACAGCTTACAGGGTTGGGATTGACACGACTTATCCGCCGTTTGAATTTGAAGAAAATGGAGAATACACAGGTATAGATATCGATTTAATTAATGCAATTGCAGAAAACCAGGATTTTGAAATTGAATTTAACCCGATGGATTTCGGCGGAATTATTCCAGCTATGCAAGCAGGGCAGCTAGATGTGGCAATTGCTGGTATGAGTATTACAGAAGACAGAAAAAAGGTTGTTGATTTTTCAGATCCTTATTTTGATGCTGGCCTTACGCTAGTTGTTCAGGAAGAGAACGAAGAAATATCTTCTCCTGAGGATTTGGCTGGAAAGACCGTTGCTGTAAAAAAAGGCACAACAGGAGCAACTTGGGCTAATGAGCACAGAGATGAGTATGGAATGGAAGTTGTCCAATTCAACGACTCTCCGGCAATGTTCCAGGAGGTTACCAACGGGAATGCGGATGTGTTGATAGAGGACTATCCTGTTATTGCTTATGCAATCTCACAAAATGATTTAGGTTTGAAAACTGTCGGTGACCGTTTAAATGGTGATCAGTATGGAATCGCTGTATTAAAAGGCGAAAATCAGGATCTTCTCGAAAAAATCAATACCGGCTTACAGGAATTAAGGGATTCTGGTGAGTATGATGAAATCCTTAACAAGTACCTTTCAGAAGAGTAAACAATAAAGAAAGAGCGCTCGCAGGCGCTCCTTCTTTATTGTAAATAACAAGGATTAGTTTCCTTTGCAGCAAAGCTATAACTTATATTGAGCAAAACGTGCCCTGTTAAGAACAGGGCGATTTTGCCTGTGTGAAAGGAGATGGGGAGATTTGGAGACGATCATGAACGCACTTCCATATTTACTGGAAGGATTAAAGACTACGCTTTACATATTTGTAATCGCAATCATAGCAGGATTTATTCTTGGGTTAATTTTAGCTTTGATGAGGCTGTCACCTTTTAAAATTTTAAATTGGATTGCAAAGGCATTTATTGATGCCGTAAGGGGAACTCCTTTTATTGTTCAACTATTCTTTATTTATTTCGGTTTGAATTCTTTAAGCTGGGTATCTTTTGATAATTTTACCGCAGGGATAATCACTGTTGCGATTAATGCAGGAGCTTATTTCGCTGAAATTATCAGGGCAGGTATCGAAAGTATCGACAAAGGGCAGGCAGAGGCGGCCCGCTCATTAGGTCTGTCGAGTAAACAAACGATGAGATACATCGTTTTGCCGCAGGCATTTCGGCGCATGCTTCCTACGATTACAAACCAGTCGATTATAAGCCTTAAAGATACTTCGCTGCTCTCGATTATTGGTATTGCAGATTTGACGCAGCAAGGTGAGATTCAGGCGTCTGCAACCTTTGAAGCTTTTAAAATATGGCTGACTGTCGGTATTATCTATTTCATCATCATTTATTTATTATCTTTACTTGCTAATTTCCTTGAAAGGAGATTTGAACTCCGATGAGTATAATTCAAGTGAAAAATTTAAAAAAGAAGTTTGGAGATTTAGAAGTTTTAAAAGATATCAATGCTGAAGTGCAAGAAAAAGAGGTCGTATGTGTTATTGGCCCATCTGGGTCCGGGAAAAGTACGTTTCTGAGATGCTTGAATCGGCTTGAGGATATCACAGCGGGCCAAGTGGTAATAAATGGCCATAACATCACAGACCGAAAGATTAATATTAATAAAGTTAGAGAAGAGGTTGGCATGGTTTTTCAGCAGTTTAACCTTTTTCCTCATAAGACGGTAATGGAAAACATTACGCTTTCTCCGATTAAGGTACATGGTGAATCCAAGAGCGATGCTGAAAAAAGGGCCAAGGAGCTCCTCGATAAGGTGGGGCTTAGCGATAAAGCACAAGCTTATCCTGGTCAGTTATCAGGGGGCCAAAAACAGCGTGTAGCTATAGCAAGGGCCCTTGCTATGAATCCTAAGATCATGCTTTTTGATGAGCCAACCTCTGCTCTGGATCCAGAAATGGTTGGCGATGTTCTCGAAGTTATGAAGCAGCTTGCTATTGAAGGGATGACAATGGTTGTTGTTACCCATGAAATGGGCTTTGCCCGAGAGATGGGGGACCGGGTTATCTTTATGGATGGTGGATACATTGTTGAAGAGGATAAGCCTAATGAATTATTTGGAAATCCTAAGCATGAACGAACAAAAGCTTTTTTAAGCAAAATCTTATAATGTTTCCGGAAATGCAGTTGATATCAGCGATAAAAGAAGAGGGTGTCCCAAAAGGTATAAACTTTTGGGCACCCTCTTAATCTTTAGGATAGCTTGTAAAAATGGTCCGTTGATTTCCGTTCCAGGCGCTTCGCTTTCCGCGGGGCTGGCGCTGAGCCTCCTCGCCGCCGTTGGCGTCTGCGGGGTCTCACCTGTCCAGCTGATCCCGCAGGGCTTTGATTGGGCATCCTCGAATTTGCCCACGCACGAAGGAAATGCGATAGCATTTTCGAGGAGTCTTCGCGCCTTCGACTCCAATCAACTCAGGTTTCTAAATTTATTTTTTATCGCAAAATAAAAACGGACCTACCGGTGTACTGATTGTATGAACTGCCCGCTCCAAACTACCTGTGCCAAAGACAAAGATACAAAGACTGTATAGGTCTCAGTGAAAAACCAACAACAGCGAAGAAGTTCGTGAACGTATAGTCGAGCCAGTATTGGGCAGTTAAACACAATCGCGCGTTTAAGAGATTTGGGATTAAGGTGCCTCTCCAAAAATACCACGGATTGGGGTCTTATTTGTGCTGTACACAATCTCCTGAAGTGGGCAGCCAATACGGAAAATGAACTGAACAAAAATTAGGGTAATTAGAGGAAGGAATATCCCTCTATCCTTATGAATCCATCAAACCAAACCCAGAAATTGGATAAAACAATAAAAGAGGCGACTCTCAAGTCGAATTTATTCAACCTTTTGAGTCAGCCTCTTCTTTTTTTGTTGTTGTTTAGGAATTACAAAACTTCTAAGTTGTGGATAATGGGACGTATTGTCTGCATCCAGCCCGAGCGCCTAGTGTATTTCACCCGCCTCAACGATAAGTCAACATCGAATCGCTTCCACTCCAAACGTTGCTTAAAAGGCGTTTGCGTTTTTTATTCTTAAAGCTTAAAGCTGCTTTTTAAGGACACACTGCGGTTAAAAACAAGCTTTGATTTGCTTGTATGTTTCTCGTCAACATTGAAGTATCCGTGCCTGAAGAATTGAAACTTGTCCTGAGGCTTAGCATCTTTCATGTTTGGTTCAATAAAGCCTTGTACTATTTCCAAAGAATTTTCATTTACATAATCAAGAAAGGTTTTACCCTCTATCACTTCTTCGTTCTTTTCGTCAGATTCTAGAATAAGCGGCTCATAAAGGCGGAATTCTGCGGGCAGAGCTGACTTAGCATCAACCCAGTGGAGGGTGCCTTTTACCTTGCGTCCGGTAAACCCCGAACCGCTTTTAGTTTCTGGATCGTACGTGCATCGAAGTTCAACTACATTGCCAGCTTCATCCTTAATAAACTCTTCACACTTAATGAAATAAGCGTGCTTTAACCGTACTTCATTACCAGGGAAAAGACGGAAATACTTCTTCGGCGGATCTTCCATAAAGTCTTCCTGTTCAATATAAATTTCACGGGAAAAAGGAATTTGGCGCACACCCATCTCTGGGTTTTCAGGATTGACTTCGGCATCAAGCCATTCAACCTGGTCCTCTGGGTAGTTAGTGATAACGACCTTTAACGGCTTTAGCACACCCATTGTACGTGGTGCTTTTAATTTCAAATCTTCGCGAACAAAATGTTCAAGCATCTGTGCATCAACTGTGCCAGAGCCTTTGGATACACCTGCTGCAATCACAAACTCACGGATAGCTTCAGGAGTATATCCCTTTCTCCTCAGTCCGGATATGGTTGGCAGGCGAGGATCATCCCAGCCGTCAACAAAACCTTCATCAACAAGCTGTTTCAGCTTTCGCTTACTCATGACGGTATTAGAGATGTTCAGACGGCCAAACTCAATCTGCTGAGGTGTACTAGCCATGTCACATTCACGGACGACCCAATCATAAAGAGGGCGCTGGTCCTCAAATTCAGTTGTACATAAAGAATGTGTCACGTCCTCAATGGCATCCTCTAGAGGATGAGCAAAAGCATACATCGGATAAATGCACCATGTATCCCCCGTATTGTGGTGGGTTGCGTGAGATACCCGGTAAATAACGGGATCCCGGAGGTTAATATTAGGTGAACTCATATCAATTTTTGCCCGTAAAACCTTGGCGCCATTTTCAAACTCGCCCTTACGCATTTGCTCAAAAAGATTAAGGTTTTCTTCAATCGAGCGGTTTCTAAAAGGACTTTCTTTTCCAGGTTCAGTTAGAGTTCCACGGTATTCCCTAATTTGTTCCTGTGTTAAATCATCAACATAAGCCTTGCCTTTTTTTATTAGAAGGACAGCACGTTCATACATTTCTTCAAAGTAATTGGATGCATAGAAAAGGTTCTCCCACTCGTAGCCGAGCCATTTAACGTCTTCTTTTATAGAGTCTACGTACTCCTGATCTTCTTTTAATGGATTTGTATCATCAAAACGCAAATTAGTTGTCCCATTAAATTCATCGGCCAGTCCAAAGTTGATAATAATCGACTTTGCGTGTCCAATATGAAGGTAGCCGTTCGGTTCAGGAGGAAACCGGGTGATAACTTTATTGCGCTTTCCAGACTCGAGGTCCTCTTTTATGATCGTTTTTATAAAATTTGAGTTTTCTTCCAAGCTAAATCAGCCTTTCTGATTATATATGTAACGCTATTATATACAAAATGCATTCACTAATAAAGAAAACAAGTAAAGAACAAAGTTATCCTCCGGCACAGTCTAATGGCAGAATTTTCTTTGATTTCTGCAGAGATGTCTATAAAGGCGAAGGTGGGGCGAAGGAATACAGGCTGTCAGGTGCGTGGCATAAGATAAGAAGAAGGAGAGTTACAAAAGACAAACCACTCCGCAGTAAAGTGTTTTGTCAATCAGTTTATCCTTGGCTGCTAGAACCTAGAATCTGTAGCTTTACATTTTTAGAAATTTGTTTCGGGACTCAAGGAACTCTTCAATATTATGTGTAATTAAATCGTTAACTTCCCCTTGTTCATCTTGCCCATTGGAGATGCCTACATCCATAGGAAACGGAGCTGGCTTGATTGACCTTGTTTTGGACTGTGCCGCTGGAATAGGCTTTAAATGACTGGGGGTTCTTCTGAGGGCAGTTTAACATGGGGAGCTTCAAAACTAGGCTGAGCAGTATTGTTTTCAATGTATCTTAAATCGGATACTGATCCTGAGGAGTCCTCTAATTGGTCTTGGCTGGAATTAGTTGAACTGCTATCAGCTTGATTGTGTTCAGTAAGTACCTCTTTTATTGGCACGATCTGATGGGAAGCCGATAGATGGTCTATGGAATCATCAGATGCCCAGACTGTTTCAATTTTCAGAAGGTTATCTAGGTTTTCTACTATCTATCTTCTGTCCAAGATGTTCATAGCGGAGCTGCATAGGCTTTATTTCAGCCAATAATCTTTCTTTTTCTTGAACTAGGCCGTTTAAATATACTCCGTTTAACTTGATGATTTCTTTCGAATTCATTACTTACCTTCATTTTGGAATTAGCTTATAAAATAGTATAAAGGGGTGCTGCGGTGAGTAAATATAGATAGAACTTGACTGATTTCCCACTATTAACCAGGATTTATTCTCAAAATATATGAGTTTCATTTCTTTATTTTTAAAAAGAGAGACCCTCCCTGCAAGAGGGCCTCCCGGTAAATTATTTATTTTCTTCGCTTCCCTAGGCGATCGAGCTCTTGCATTTTTACAACAACTCCAAGGAGGGCTTTTGAAAGAGCTCGCCAGGTTTCGTTGGAGGATAATCAATTTAAGAGGAGTTAACTTTACATTGCCTAGTTTAAAGGAATAAACGGCAACTGCGGTATCAAATAGCAGAAGTAGAAGGAAAACTAATAGAATAATAAAGTTGCTTGACAGTGTTTTAAAAGAGTAACCAGTTCATCTGGTTTTTGTTTAAAAGGGATCCCGTTTCTTTAGGTTACCATTGTACAGTCGCAGAGTAGGAATTATGTCAGCCTGCCCAGACATTAATTCTAAAACTTCCTTAAAAACACAAAATGAAATATTCTCCGCCTTTTGCCTATAAAGTTATTAAATCTAAATATTATAGTATTTCACTTGAGACAGGTTTCAAGGGCTTTTTGGAAAAGCACTTAATCTAATAGGAAAAATAGGTTAAAACATAATACCAAGAGGGATAAACGGCCTATAGCTGCATTTTTTGTCGGACAGAGCCCCATGAAAACACTCGATCCAAATGGACCGAGTGCTTTAGTTTTAAAAGTGGTTACCTTAGAATTTTTTCAACCCCATATGTTCCTGTGTAGTTTTCAAGTGTATTTAAATAGCCAATAACATCGATAGTGTAGACCCCAGGAATAATATCGGGGATGCTCGTTTCTTCGTAAGTGGTAAGAGCACTTCCTGAAGAGCCAACCAGCGTTCCATCTTGATAACGCACCTCTAAATCCAAATCGTGAACAGGCAGGTTCCAGTCAATTCTCACTGTCAGACCAACAGTTTCTTTATCCAGCGTTATTTCCTTATAGTCGTGCGAAGCAGCGCCGATATCAGATACACCTAGGCCTACGGAACCATCCCAGGTGTATTCAGTTGTATAGGTATCATATACCTTGCCTGTCTTTTTATCGCGGTATTTCCCTATGTTTATTTTCGTATTTGCAGCTTTTTCTACTGCGTTATATGCGTTGATATAGCCAGCACCTACTTCATGGAGTTGATATCCTTCCATTTTATCTGCTGTTTGAACGATATAATCTAGCGCCATATCAGGAGTTAAATCGGGCTGGGCTTCCTTCATTAATGCTACCACACCCGAAATTTGCGGAGTCGCCATACTTGTGCCACTCGAAGTTGTGTAGTATGGAAGTTTTGCAGCATCGATATAGTCAACGTCAGATGCAGCACCCAAAGCATTCATCACTAAACCAGTGGAAGAACGAGTTGCCACAATGTCCACTCCAGGTGCAGTAATGTCTGGGTGCACATTTTCATCGCCAGGAATTCCGCGAGATGAGAAGTCCGCAAGCTGTTTATCTTTGGTTCCTGCAGCAACGCTTATGACCCAAGGCGCTGCGGAGTATGGGTTTAATGTATTGTCACTAGGCCCTTCGTTTCCAGCAGCAAATGCGACCGTCATCCCGGCATCATGAGCATTTTTGGAAGCGATATTAATTGGGTGGTTTGGCGTATAATCCCCAGTTGAACCCCAACTGTTTGAGATTACGTCAATATCATACTTTTCCTGGTTTTCAATCGCATAGTTGAAAGCTTCTATTGACCATAGAATATTAATACCTTCCCCTACTCCGAGTCCAACCAGTTTCGCATCAGGAGCAACCCCTGCATAGAGGCCGTCACTAGATGTTCCGTTCCCGGCAATTGTTCCTGCTACATGAGTTCCATGCCCTGATGTTGTATCGGTGTTCGGGACATTCTCAAGATATAGAGGCTCGTTTCCAAACATGTCTCCTGCAATAAACTTCACATTTTGAATTACCTTCTCGCCGAATTGTAAGTCAGGGTGAGTTGCATCAATACCGCTATCAATAACGGCAACAGTGACACCTTTACCTGTGTAACCAAGATCCTTCCATACTCTTTCTGCACCGATCAATTCACGGCTGTCATTCATGAAATACTGAAGATCTTCATTTTTATATATTGATAAAATGTTCGTTGCTGATCCGAGCAAGCTGTTGATTAAGCTGATTTTGCCTTTAATTGCTACCATTGGAAGAGCGCTGAATTGTTTAATTTCAATCCCAAGTGATTTTAAAAGGCTAATATCACCAAGCGAAGGCATCTCCTTATAAGTTACAATCGCTTCTACATCCATGCTGTCGATAGGATTTTCAATAAGTTCTAGGAGCTTTGGGTCGACTTCTACATTAAGTAATGCAGCTTTTGAATTAAAAGGAACTGCTAAGGACGAAAATAAAATACCAAACACTAAAGATAATACAGCTAAAATTTTAATACCCTTCATAATAAACCTCCCTAATATTATAAATATTCTGACCATTAAAATATACCACAAGCCAGCAGGCTATAAACCTAGCAATAAGGACTATCTTTGTAATAGTCCGTTGGCCTTATCAGCTGACATAAAGTAACTGAGGCGAGTGGCCAGGAATTCCCTGTCCTGACCGTTCCCGAAGGAGGTTGCGCCAGTTTCTAAAACGTCCCTGTTTTAAGTAGTGAAGATTAAGGACCTAATTTGGTTGCTTGTAGAGACGGCAATCATTTAAACTGTAAAAATAAGAAAAAAGTCAGCTGGAATGCTTGCCAGGAGAGAATGCGTATGGAAAACAAAGAAGCATATACATACTATGTGATGGATATCTGTCTGCTCGCAGGGCAAATCATGCTGCAAAGCGGGGCGGAAACTTATCGGGTTGAAGACACAATGACGAGGATTGCATCCTCATATGGAATAGAAAAAACGCACAGCTATGTTACGCCAACAGGGATTATTTTTTCAGCAGAGGAATCGGGATCAGCGAAAACAAAGCTTGTCAGGATTTCAGACCGGACTACGGATTTAAAAAAAGTTACGATTGTAAACGATATATCACGGCGAATCAGCAGCGGAACGGTAGGAGTGGAAGAAGCGCTTTTGCTTCTGCGGGATGTTGATAAGTCATCGATTCCTTTCTCGGCAGCATTACAAATAACAGCGGCAGCAATTGCAAGCGGCTGTTTTTTAATCATGTTCGATGGAAATTGGCATGACTTTCTGCCTTCTATGCTAGCGGGCGGGTTTGGGCTGTTTTGTTTGATCTTTTTTCACAAGTTAGTCCCTGTAAAGTTTTTCGCTGAGTTTCTAGCTGCTTTAGCGATTGGCTCGCTGTCTTTCTTCTTTGTACAGACCGGGCTCGGGGAAGAATTGGATAAAATTATTATCGGTTCGGTTATGCCGTTAGTACCGGGTTTACTTATAACGAATGCTGTTAGGGATTTAATGGCAGGGCACTTGGTTTCCGGCCTGTCCAAAGGAGCGGAGGCCTTTTTAACGGCATTTGCAATTGGTTCAGGTATTGCGGTCGTATTAACTCTATTTTAAAGAAACTATCTATGGAGGAACTTGATGAATATACTTGAACAAATCATCACCAGTTTTGTCGCCTCTGCGGGGTTTGGAATAATCTTCAATGCTCCGAAAGAATCCCTTATAAAATGCGGGTTAACAGGAATGTTTGGCTGGATCGTCTATATAACAATGGCAAACAATGAATTTGATACAGTTTTTGCAACCTTGGCTGCATCCTTTGTGGTGGCGGTGACTAGTACAATTTTTTCCCGGATTTATAAAACACCGATGATTATTTTTAGTGTTGCGGGTATTATTCCGCTGGTACCTGGAGGCATGGCCTATGATGCAATGAGGAATTTCGTTGAAAATGACTATAATACAGCAGTTTCACTCGCGGCTAAAGCATTCATGATTTCAGGTGCGATTGCAATTGGACTCGTTTTCTCAGAGGTTATTAACCAGGTAATCCGCCAATCAAAATTAACAGTTAAAAAATAAAAAAGATACATAAGTGTATTCAATATGGTCAAGCAAGTAAAGTTAGCGTGATATAAAAAGTTTTTATTATATCCTAAAAATAGGAAAGCGTTATTCTTCCTATTTATAACTTTCTATGTTACTATTTAGTAACTAAAAAATACTTTGTTACCCGAAATATAATATAGAGAAGCTTGAATTGTTACGGAACTGCCAATAATACATTTTGTACCATATTCTAATTTATGGATCTCATACAGGAGATTCTTTTTTTATAGTTAAGGAAAAGGTCTGAGTTGTGGATAATCGCATTCGCTTTCTGCGGCGGAGACCAGCGCGCAGTGTACTTGTCTAAAGGCAGCTTGCGCTTATTCTTGATTTCTAGAGAATGGTGTTGTCTCGAATGGGCTTTTTGAGGTCTTGATTTGGGTAGCGGGTCACTATGTGTTTTTATAGAAAGAAGGAATTGTTTGTGAATTCTCAAATAAAAGAGCCTTTATGGTCTAAATCTTTTATAATGCTTATGGTTGGAAACTTGTTTACCTTTATGTCGTTCCAAATGCTGATTCCAACCCTGCCGCCGTATATCAAATCAATCGGGGCATCGGGACTGGAAATTGGCCTGGTAACGGCTCTATTTTCAATTGGTGCCGTGCTAAGCCGGCCCTTTATTGGATATATGCTAGAGTATAAAGCCAGAAAGCCGCTTGTTTTAATAGGAGCCGGAATGCTCTTGGCCGTTACCTTCATTTACCCGCTATCGCAAATTGTCATCGTATTCTTGTTGTTCAGGCTTGTGCATGGACTTGCATGGGGTTGGTCAACAACTGTTAATGGGACGGCAGCTGTAGATGTGGTGCCGAATTCACGGCTTGGCGAAGGAATGGGTTATTATGGTCTTTCTATTACGATTGGGATGATTGTCGCACCCAGTCTCGGCATCTTCTTATATCAAGTGACTTCTTTTTCAAACTTAATTTATATCTCTGCTTCTCTAGGTTTCATTGCTATTGTGCTGCTTTCAACTGTTCATTATCAGACACCGGAGGCAGTAAAAGATACAAAAAGGGAAGATTTAAAGTTCTCTTATTTCGGTTCACTGATTGAGAAGTCAAGTTGGTACCCTGCTTTTATTACAATCATAGCGACGTTTGGATATGGCTCGATTGCAACATTTATTGTCATCTTTGGTGAAGAGCGCGGTATTGATCAAATTTTCCTTTTCTATTTGTTTAATGCTATTATGGCTTCCTTATCAAGACCTATAGCTGGGAAGTGGTTTGATACACGGGGACCAAGAGGGATTGTGCTCTTTTGTTTAGCTGTAACCTTTGTGGGAATGTGGGTCTTGTCATTTGCCCATTCCAACCTAATGATTGCTGTAGCGGGTATTCTGTTTGGGATCGGATTTGGATCCTTAATCCCTACCTTGCAATCCTGGACGCTTTCGATGACTGCTGCAAACCGCCGCGGTGTTGCAAATGGGATGTTCTTTTCATCGATTGACCTTGGGATTGGCCTTGGCGGGCTAATTTTTGGTGTTCTGGCTCAATTTATAGAACTTGGCACTCTTTTCCAAATTTCAAGCTCATTTCTTATCATCGCCATTGTAATGACCATTATCGAAAGCAAACGGACTAAAGCTAGCCTGCGCGAACGGGAAGCCTAAGGTGACAGGCACCATCCAGAAAACTGGATGGTGCCTGTCACCTTTATTTGCTTAAGAGAATGTTGTTATTTTCCTTTAAAAAAGTTAAGGTTATTTTATAGTTTTATAGAGAGGGAGGAAGTCTCCTTGTTCGAACAAGCACAACAATATTTACAAAGTTATTTTGGATATAATACATTCCGCAGCGGGCAGGAAACAGCAATCCGGTCGGTTTTAGAAGGTAAAAATACTGCTTGTGTAATGCCAACGGGCGGAGGGAAATCGATTTGTTACCAAATCCCTGCGCTGGTTCTTCCGGGAACGACGATTGTGATATCTCCGCTCATTTCTTTAATGAAGGATCAGGTGGACACACTGATCCAAGTTGGAATACCTGCCGCGTTTATTAATAGCTCGATAAGTGCCAAAGAGGCATATGAGCGGCTCCAGGCAGCAAAGGAAGGAAAGCTCAAACTGCTCTATATAGCACCAGAACGGCTTGATGCTTATGATTTTATGCTTGAGCTGCAGGATATGGAAATCTCGCTGATAGCAGTTGATGAAGCCCACTGTATATCGCAATGGGGCCATGACTTTAGACCAAGCTATCGTAATATACAAAGGATGATCAGCAGTCTTCCTGGACGACCGGTTACGCTGGCCCTCACGGCAACAGCTACACCAAAGGTGCGTGAGGATATTTGCGATAGCTTAGACATCAATGAACAAAACACAGTTATTACAGGTTTCGAACGTGAGAACCTTAGCTTCTCTGTTGTAAAAGGTCAGGATCGGCTTACATTTGTTAAAAATTACATTAAAAAGAACGAAAAAGAAGCGGGTATCATCTATGCGGCAACAAGAAAAACGGTCGATCAGCTATATGAACGGCTGCTTAGAGGCGGGATTAATGCAGCGAGGTATCATGCTGGTATGAATGACAGCGACCGAATGAACGAACAAGAACGCTTTCTCAATGACGAGGCTTCCATTATGGTTGCTACCTCGGCATTCGGAATGGGCATTGATAAATCGAATATTCGCTATGTCCTCCATTTTCAAATGCCGAAAAATATGGAGAGCTACTATCAGGAAGCAGGCCGTGCTGGGCGAGACGGTTTAAATAGTGAATGTGTTCTTCTATATTCAGCTCAGGATGTCCAGATCCAGCGGTTCATCATAGATCAAGCTCCTGATCGAAATCGAATTTCACAAGAACTTGAAAAACTACAGCTTATGGCTGATTACTGTCATACTGAAGGCTGCTTGCAGGCTAATATTTTGCGATACTTTGGCGAAACAGAAACATCTGATTGCGGCCGGTGCGGAAATTGTACGGATGCCCGGTCAAGCATAGATGTGACAAAAGAGGCTCAAATGGTACTTTCATGCATAATCCGGATGGGGCAGCGATTTGGCAAAAACATCACTTCACAGGTACTAACAGGTTCAAAAAATAAAAAAATCAGCGAGCTTGGCTTTAATACGTTGTCCACTTACGGAATAATGAAAGATAAAAGCGCCAGTGAGGCAGGAAGCTTTATTGAATTTTTAATATCAGCAGAGCTTATTGGAGTAGAGCATGGAACCTACCCGACTATTTTTGTGACTCCAAATGGCCGGGAAGTGCTGCTTGGGAACAAACCTGTCAAGAGGAAAGAAGCTGTCCAAATACGGGAAGTGAGCTCAGAAGATCCTTTATTCGAACAGCTAAGAGACTTAAGGAAAAAGCTTGCAGCGTCGGAAAAAGTACCTCCATTTGTTGTTTTCTCCGATACAACCCTTAAAGATATGTGCTTAAAGCTGCCACGTTCAAAAAATGAGTTTCTGGCGGTTAGCGGTGTGGGGGAACATAAGTTTAATAAATACGGAGAGTCGTTTATTAATGAGATTGTGGCATATTGTGAGGCTAATCCTAACCGGACGCCTGATCTTGAAGCCGTCACCGAAGTGAAAAAGCCGGCAAAGAAAACGATTACTGACTCTCACTTGGAAACCTACAAACTTTATCTAGAGAAGCTCTCAATAGATGAGATAGCCGAGCAGAGACAGCTGGCTGCTAGTACTGTTGAAAACCACCTGCTCCAGTGCCGTCAAGATGGGATGGAGGTCGATTTTGCCAGTTTTATTTCACCGGAACATTTGACTTTGTTAGCAGATGCCGTACAGAAGGCTGGCCGGGAACGATTAAAGCCTATTAAAGAATTGCTGCCGACAGAAGTTACCTACTTTATGATAAAGGCTTACCTTTATACGATAAAATAAATTTAACTGAATCTATAGGAGGCTTGTTTCCGACTTCTTGTTAAGCGGTCTGGACAAGCCTCCTTAGTTTGTTTCAAAAAGTTCCGGGGTATCTTAGGGTTAGGCTCTATCTTTAGAAGTCAAAGTTTTGACTAGCCGTTTTGCCAGTCAGCCGAATTCTTATATATATAATGAATTTCTGCGGTCATATAACAATTTTTACAGCCGAATTCTATTCTGTCTTGAAAATTTAAGACAACTGAAACCTAGTGATTAAATAAGTTTGTTACAATAAAGGGATACCGGTTGTTCTGAGCCTAATATGGAATAATCATATCTTTATTACATAATAATAATTGGTTTCAATTTCAAATATGTAACTGAGGAGCAGAGGCCTGTGGAAAATCAACTAATTAGGAAGTCATATTACGAAGCGTATATGGAAGAAAATGAAAAAATTCATCCGGTACGGGTGCTTGGTGCTATTTATATGGCAGAGCAGCAAAAGGAATTGCCGGATCTAAGTTATATACGCTTTGCCCAGGGTGAGGTGTATTTCCACAACAAGGACTATGAAACTGCAATTTTTAAATGGGAGAACATTTCGAATGAACTTGAACCTTGGGCAAAAAAGAATGTTGCTGATGCCTATTTTGAATTAGACTGCTTATCGACTGCAGAAGGCATATATAAATCTGTTAAATCAGACAATGATATCCTTAATACTGAAGTTTCTCTTCGTTTGTTTTGGCTGTATAGCGAGGAAAATAAATATGATGCTGCTGTTAAAATGATCAAAAAAGCTGTATCTCTTAAACCTGACTATTCTAATGTTACAGAGCTTGCACGAGCATTTTTTGAAGATCATCAGGACTGGGGAAATGCTATTGAACTTGCTGTTAATGAAGCTCTTCGAACCGAGTCCCCCCTTTGGTACGATATTCTAAAGGCCTATGCAGAAGAAGGACGAACCAATACGGTCGAACCAGGCTATTTTACACAAGTCTTAACAGAGCTGTACCGGCTGGATCCCACTAGATTTGAACAGCTTGCCGTGTCTCTGTGGATCGGTTACAAGGGTACCGATTTCTATTTTTCATGGTTAAAAGAGATGCATCGAATTCTGGCAGGGACGGAGGCTTCTCGGTCAGGCGACTGGCATGATTTGTCAGCTTTGTTTAAGGATACTTATTTAGAGTTGATTAGCGGTAAAATTAAGCTTAAATCGCTGGAAGGAATTATTCCTCTCCTGTTAACAAGCTGGATTAAAGTTACGGACTCTGCGCAGGAACTGGCAGCAGCAGCTGCTGTTTTATCTTGGAATGAAATGTTTCCATCTAGCCTTAGTGCAATTGCCATGCAGGAAGCAGAGTTCCTTATCGGGCGCGCCCAGAGTTACACACATGCAGATGAAAAAGCCTTGCAGCTATTTGACTCACTAACTGGCTGGGCTAAAGATCACAATCTTCAGGTTGCTAACAGACTGGAGTGGATCATTCGTGAGGTGGCAAACCTAACCACTCATCATTTGCTAATTGCCGGCACCCAAGGCAGCGGTAAATCTTCTTTGATCAATTCAATTCTGGGGAACGGTTTGTCAGAAGAGGCGAGTTCGGCAGTTAGAGTTTTCAAGGATAATCAAGAGGCCTCTGTTATTCAAATTACCGATGTTGAAATTAGAGAAATTACAGAGCCCGCAGAACTTAAAGCGGCAGCTGACCGGAATCCTTCAGGCTCGCTATTTGAGTTTGGGCTCGCTGCGCCATTTTTAAAAGAAAATAAACTCACTGTAATGGACACACCAGAACTGGATGGCACTTATTTTACCAGAAATGAGCTTTTCCGCTATACCGGATTTGCAGACAGCTTATTGTATGTCGTTGATGCAAACAAGCCCATCAATGGGAGAGAGATGGATTTGCTATCGCAGGTTCATAAACAATCCCCTGAATTGAGAATTCACATTCTGCTGACGAATCTTGATTCGATTTCGGGTGAAATAGCAGCTGCTCAGTTAATTGATGATACTTCAGAAAAAGTGAATGAAGTATTCCCAGGGGCAGAGGTATTCGCTTTTTCTGCGAGATACGAAAGCAGCCAGCAGCTGGAAGATTTGTCACAGTTTATATCCCTGTACACTCAAGATCGTGTTATTGAGACTGAGCGCATCCGAAAGCTGCTCTTCTTTATTCGTAAATCTATTCATTATTTGCTTGATAAACGAACTGAGATAGAAAGTGGGCTTACCGAGTCAATCAAATGGGATGAAGATATTACGTCCAAGTTAAACGGAGCTGTCCATCAGCTTGAGGATTTGCAGCATGAAAAAGTCCGTTCAATTAAAAAATCTTACTCGGCAATGAAAGAGATCATAAGGGATGAGCTAAAGAGCCAAATTCCTGAGCTCTTAAAAGGGAGTGCAGAAACCATCTCAGAGGATAGTGATTTCGGCAAAATTGACCAAGAGTTAAATGATGATATGAATACCCGAATCAAGTCTCATATCCAGACTGCGGTACTTCCAAGGGTTTATACAGAAATGAACAACTGGATCGGTTTTTCCAGAGGTGAATTTAATGAAAGCCAAGCCTATTTAGATGAAATGGCTGAAGGCTTTAATACTTTGTTTGAGGAAGAACGGTTAAGGCTTAAGTGTGATTTCAAGGTTCTCGAAGATTGGAGCCGAGATGCTGATCGAATGACAAGCGGGTATCAAATGGAACCTGTTAATATTTTACTCCGATTTAATCCATCGCATTTTTTACTTAAGAGTGCCGGTAAATTGCTGGGTGCAATCCCGCAGAATAAATCCATGTTATATAATCGGTATAAACAGTTTGTTGAAAATGAAGATTTCAATGAAGTAGCTGAGACGATCACTAATAAGTTCATGCAGCAGTTTGAACTTTTCGAGAATTCCTTAGAACGTGACCTGGTTCTGTTCTTTCGCGAGCCTTTTCATAACTTGAATGAAACGATACAAGAGGTGAAGGAGGATATGAAGACCAGCCAAGATTCACTTGCACTGATGAAATCAAATCCAGAGGTTTACCGAGATCCTTTAAAGTTGTTCGAAGTGAGGCTTCGCCAGTATGAGTGGATGTCAGAAGCGGATAAAGCGCCGAGAGTCAAAGCGAATAATCTTTAATTATAAAAAACTGCCTGATTCCTAAATGGAATCAAAGGCAGTTTTTTTGTTAAGGTTCTGACCAGCCTCAGCACTTTTGGAAATTGAGCAGCCGGCTCCGCTCTTATTTATCGAGCTGCGCCTCCTAGAAACTCGGCAAACTTCAGCTCCTCCAGCAGAAGCAAAGAACGCTTCTTTGTCGGAGCCTCCAGTAAGCTCGTTTCTGAGCAGTCGGCTCCGCTTTTATAGTTCCGTGTTGTTTTTTTCTTCTAGGAATGGCTTGTTAACGTAATAGTACATCCAGCCCATTAGTATGGCGCCTCCGATCAAGTTTCCTAACGTGACGGGCACAAGATTGTGAAAGACTCCTTCGAGGGAAATTGTGCCTGGGTGGTTTAGGACAAGGGCAAATTGCGAAGGTACACATATTGGCAATGCTGTGCTCATAGCCGGATATGAAAAAGCAAAAAACAAATAGCATCATCGTGAAAAGCTTTGGTCCATCTCCTTTTAGCGACAATGGGATGAAAAATGCAAGACACACAAGCCAGTTACAAAGGATACCTCGGAAGAAAAGTTCCATAGTAGGGTCATGCATTTTTTTCTCTACGACACTCAGCAAAAAAGCACTGCCTGAGGAACTGTCAAATAAGCCTGTTGTCCAGATGAGAAAGGCAAAAGCTGCTGCTCCAATAATATTGCCGCCATAGCTTACTGTCCACAGTTTTAGTACATCTAGCCAGAGCATCTTTTTGCGCAAAGCTGCATATGTAAAGTAAAAAGTATTACCGGTAAATAGGTCTCCGCCGCCGTAAGCAATCAATATAATTGCTGCACCAAAGGTAATCGCTGCAAAAGGATAAGTAAGCGGTGATTGGTCGGCATAAAAGTAGCCTCCTGTTTTAAAAGCAACAATCACTCCGAATCCAATAAACATGCTCGCAAGCATCGATCTTAACACATACCGGAGAATGCTTTGCCTGTATATTTTCTGCTTCTTTAGAGCTAGCTGCTCGACTACCTGTAAAGGCTTTGATTCCACCAATCTAGCCACCAATCATATATTTTTTATGGTTTAGGAATGGAATAATCAGATGCGAAGTTACATCCAGCTCCAGCGACTAGTGCACCTCCCACGGTCCCCTAAGATAAGTCATACGTTACTTAACGGCCGTTGCGCTTTTGTTCATTATGGTGCCCCTTATTACAATTATTTCCTAGTTCAGCTTTGAAGATTAAACCAAAAAGAAGAACAAGCCTTATGGTCTGTTCTCCTTGAAGTTCACTATCCGACCGCTTTACTGGCTGCTGCTATTTTGTACTTTCCTCAATAGCTCATAAGCTTGGTTTCCTGCTTTTGCTGCATAACTCTCCCATATCTGATCCCTTAACAGGTCGAGTTCCACAATTTTTATTGCCAAGTCAATCGTTTCCTTGTTATCCATAATTGATTCCCGTCCCTTTCCTTTGATTTATAGAAAAGCTGATAAAAATTGGGCCGATAAACCGATCATCAGTCCGGATAAAAGCATGCCGACCATTCCCATCGCTCCAGCCGATTCTCCCCATTTTGAAGCATGAACAGCCCCGATTATTTGGGCGGTGGCCCCCATGGCTAATCCCTTGTCGACGTTATTATTTATACCAGTCCACTTCAAAATTGAAGGGCCTATGAGCATTCCGAAAATGCCAGTAAACACTACGAACATTCCGGTCATTTCAGGAATTCCTCCTAACACTATAGAAGCTTCCAAAGCAATAGGTGCAGTAGCTGACTTAGGTATCATTGACAAAATGATTGAGCTCTCCAAGCCGAGGGAATGTCCGATAAAAGCAGCACTCGCTATTCCGGCGAAGGAGCCAGCGAAAACACTGATCACGATTCTCGAAAGCTGCTTTTTGAGGGTCTTCCAATACTTAAACATCGGGATTGCTAAAGCTACCTGCAGCGGACCCATAAAGTAGCTTAATGGCTTCGTGGAATGTTCGTATATTTGATAATCTGTATGGGTTATAAGCAGAAAGCTAATGATGAGGATTGGGCTTATGATAATCGGATTTAGCCAGAAAGTTTGTTGCCTTTTGAAGAGCAAAATACCTATTCCATACGAGATAATCGTTAAAAAAGAGAAAATCATCATACTATTTAAGTTCACGGACCTTCCCCCTGTTTTGAATGCCTCTCATGATACTGCCGGTTACAAAGAGCGCAAGAATGCTGCTAAAGGCAATTACGGCAATGAACTTAAACCCGAAGTGAAGAATCATGCTCCCGTAATTGATTAGTCCAACTACAATCGGAATTAAAAACAATATGACATGGCGGCTGAAAAAATTGCTCGATTTTTCAAGGAACTCTAGTTTGATCCATCCAACCTGCAGTAAAAGGAATAGAATCCCCATGCCGGCGAATGCAGGCGGCATATTAATCTGAAGGAGATTGGTTATAACCGTTCCAATCTTATAGAGTAAGCAGAGGAAAATAATTTCTGTTAAGAGCCTCATATTCTCCTCCCCTTATAGGTAGTTATTCTTTTCTACTTAAATGCTTTTCGTAAATGCTTAATAAGTCCGTCAATGTAAGGGTTCTTGTGTCAAGTTCTGCCTGTTTAAATATACCAGCCTTAATCAGTTTTTTGATGATAAAGGCTCTCTGTTGTTCAACAGCATCTCGTAAAACTGGCATAGAATCGGGCCTCCTTTTAGTTTCCTACTTCGAGTTTATAGGGAGCTGAAAAGAAGTTCAGCAAACCTGTCAGAAATACTTACGTCATTTCTTTTTTTGTCAGGTTTTCTTACAGGAATGTACGTTAACAGATAGGGCCCTTGTATAATTTGTATAAACGGTTTTTTGAGGGGGAGTAGTGTATGGGTGAAGATCCTTCGTATAAAACCCGAAAAGTTATTACGATTGGTATAGTCAGTGATCTAACTGGTTTAACAGAAAGACAAATTCGTTATTATGAGGAAAGAAAGTTAATTTTTCCGGAAAGGACGGAAAAAGGCAGCCGGAAATACTCGTTTGCTGATGTCGAGCGCTTAATTGAGATTGCTGAGAAGAGAGAGGAAGGAGTTCAGACAAATGAAATCAGAAGAGACCTGGAGAAAGTGAAAAAAGAAGATAACCGGAAAGCCCGTAAGCAAATGCTTAAAGGTCAAATAAATGCACAGTTTGGTTTAAGGAAAGGTTAGAAGTTATCTTAGTAAGGTTTTTGTTATCTTTCCATATCAATTCGCTTTCTTGCCTTTAGCAGCAAAAATGTTCACAATAAAAGTAAAGGCATGAAAGGGGAGGGTTCTGTATGGACTTTCAACAAGCTGGCACTTTAGAAGAACGGCTTAAACTACTTGATAATTTATCTGAGCGGTTTCGCTCCAGAGCGGGAGATATAGATGAAGCTGGCTCCTTTCCGTATGTTAATTTTGCTGAGCTTAAACAATCTGGTTATACTGCGCTAACTGTTCCCCGGAAATTCGGAGGAGAGGAAATCTCTCTTTACGAAATGGTTCGGCTCCAGGAAAAATTAGCCGAGGGAGACGGATCTACGGCCCTGTCGATTGGCTGGCACTTAGGGATTACTAAGAACCTGGCTGAAAAAAACATATGGGAGGAAGATATTTTCCGGTCCGTCTGTGAGGAAATCAAAAAAGGCGCACTCTTAAACGGTGCAGCGACGGAACCCCAGACTGGCAGTCCGACTCGGGGAGGGCGGCCTCAGACATCTGCTGTGCAGGCAGGCGGCCAGTGGATAGTTAATGGGAGAAAGACGTTTACAACCTTATCTCCAATACTTGACTTTTTTATTGTGAGTGCAACCATTGAGGACACGGAAGAGGTAGGTAACTTTCTGATTCCACGGTCTGTAGCAGGAGTCGAGATTGAAGAAACTTGGGACAGCATAGCGATGCGAGGAACAGGGAGCCATGATTTAATTTTAAAGGATGTAAAAGTCCCTAAGAAACACTTCGTAGAAAAATTCAAGCCAGGAAAGAAACAGGCTAGTGGCTGGCTGCTCCATATTCCGGCCTGTTATCTCGGGATAGCTCAGGCAGCAAAATCTTTTGCATTAAATTTCGCAATGGAGTATTCCCCGAATACGATGGAAGGAACGATCATTGATTTTCCATCAGTTCGGCAAAAGGTAGGGGAAATGGAGTATGAACTAATGAAGGCGCGATATTTCCTTTATTCTGTCGCGAGGCAATGGGACGATGGAAGTGATCAAGAACGTCTTCTTATGAATCCGGAACTTGGTGCTGCAAAGATGGCCTGCACAAACGCGGCAATTTCCGTCATTGATTTGGCAATGAGAATTGTAGGGGCTCGCAGCCTATCAGTTAAAAATCCTCTCCAGCGATATTATCGAGACGTTCGTGCAGGACTTCATAATCCACCGATGGACGACATGACTATTGAACTGCTGGCAAAGACATCTGTTTTTAACCAGAGATAACTAAAAACGCTCAGATTCCCCGCGGAGTCTGAGCGTTTACTTTATAATTTCACAACTGTTCTTCCGCGTGATTCTCCTTTTAGAATTGCTGCTAATACAGAGGGCAGCTTTTCCAGAGTTATTTCATTCATAATGTGATTGATCAGGCCCTCTGGCTTTAAATCGGAGCTCATTCTTTCCCACAGTATTTTTCTTGTCTCCATTGGACAATACACTGAGTCGATGCCCAGCACGTTAACACCTCTCAAAATAAATGGAAACACAGTTGCCGGAACATCGGTCCCGCCCGTAAGCCCACTTACTGCGACAGATCCGTTATAATCAAGCTGGCTTAAAATTGTGGCAAGCGTATTTCCGCCGACAGGATCAACTGCCGCGGCCCAAAGTTGTTTATCTAATGCCTTCAGCTTCGCTCCACTTAATTCTTCTCGTGAAATTACTTCGCTAGCCCCAATTTTGTGCAGATATTCATGCTCTTCTGCTTTTCCAGTACTGGCAACTACATGATAGCCCCTCTTTGCCAGCATAGAGACAGCCACACTGCCTACTCCTCCGGTGGCTCCTGTAACGAGTACTTTTCCTTTATCTGGTGTCAAACCGTTTTCCTCTAAGCGATGAATGGAAAGTCCAGCAGTAAATCCTGCTGTACCAAGTACCATTGCTTCTTTTAATGAAAGCCCGTTTGGCAATGGAACAATCCAATCACCCGAAAGCCTTGCCATTTCACTGTAACCACCATAATGAGAGACTCCAATTTCATAGCTCGTTGCAATTATTTTATCGCCTTTTTGAAAACGGGAGTCCTTGGATTCTGCTACTGTCCCGGCCATGTCGATTCCAGGCACAAACGGATAGGAACGAACGATTTTTCCATTTGGAATACTAGCGAGGCCATCCTTGAAGTTTACGCTAGAATAAGCTACATCAATCAATACATCTCCTTCAGGAAGATCCTCCTCATTAAGATGCCTAACTTCAGCTGAAAAATCATCCTCCGTTTTGTTGACAACAAATGCTTTAAAAGATTTTTTCATTTTCCGAGCTCCTTTCAATATGGTACTAAAAAGTGTGGGGCAGGACCTAATACTGAAAATATGTAACTGGCAGAACCCCTGTAGAAATGCTCTTTGAAAAGGTGGCAATGACTCTAGTATACAGGGAAAATATGTTAAAATAAAACAGGGAGCCTTGGAATATAGCCGTTAGCTGAGCTGAGTGGATAATGGCCCATATAAAACTAGTGGATATTTAAAAATAGTCTAGCGTAAAAGACATAAAAATATATAAATCACTGGAATAAGACTAAAAAGCTAAAAGCTATTGGTCTATTATAAATGAAATGTGGAGGGATAATGATGACAAAAACTTACCCAGTTTTAGAAGGTGCAGAGCCGTTTTATTTTGTCGGGAACAAAGTTGGTATTCTTATATCGCATGGTTTTACTGGCAGCACTCAAAGCATGAGGCCGTTGGGTGAGGCGTATGCAAAGGCAGGATATACAGTTTGCGGGCCGCGCTTGAAGGGGCATGGTACACATTATGAGGAAATGGAACAAACGACCTATCATGACTGGGTTGCCTCAATTGAGGAAGGATATATGTGGCTCAAAGAGCGTTGTGATACCATTTTCGTAACAGGTTTGTCGATGGGTGGTACATTGACCTTATATATGGCTGAAACTTACCCGGACATTAAAGCGGTTATTCCGATTAATGCAGCTGTTGAAATTTCTGATATGGCTTCTGTGGCTACGCTTGAAGGTATCCGTTTTCTCGATGCAATAGGCTCTGATATAAAGAGGCCTGAGGTGAAGGAACTGGCCTACGAGAAGACACCTGTTCAGTCTGTTAAGGAGATCCTCACTTTGATGGAAAAGGTAAAAGGTGACCTTCCGAAAATATCATGCCCGGCACTTATTTTTGTTTCGAAAGAGGATCACGTGGTGCCACCTTACAACTCAAAGCTGATAGCGGAACAGATTACCTCCTTCGACAAGCAATTGGTTGAGCTATCTGATAGCTATCACGTTGCTACACTGGACAATGACCAGGCTATCATTATAGAAAAAACGCTGAAATTTATTAAAGAACAGCTTGTCAAGTGATTCTGCAAGGTGCCGCAGTGCTATACTGCGGTATTTTTGTTTTTGGTTATTATAAATATCCCGAGTTTTGGGATATGAGTTATCTGCATCCGGCTCAGCGCCTAGCTGACATCACCCTCCTCCCTGCAACATCGAATCGCTTCCGCTCCATGTCAATTGCAGTCTATTTTTGTTATCATAGAAACCTAACATAAAAGGGGATAAGAGCTCTATTGAAATACTTAAAGAATGAAAGAACAAAAGAATTCTACTATAATAAATTCACTTGTTCTTGTGGGGATATTAGAATAAACAGCTCCTAAATGATATCCTAGCTAATGGAGGGATGAAACGTGAAACAACTGCCTTTTTATCATGTAGATGCATTTACAGATATTCCATTTGGCGGTAATCCTGCTGGGGTTGTTCCTAATGCAGAGGGATTATCAGAAGTTGAAATGCAAAAGATTGCGAATGAACTGAATCTCTCAGAGACAGCCTTTATTTTGCCAAGCCTGGATGAGAATGCTGATCTGAAAATACGCTATTTTACACCGAGCAATGAGATTGATTTCTGCGGTCATGCAACAGTTGCTGCTGCTTGGGTACTTGCTTCTGAATTAAGTTGGGATCAGAAAGCTAACGAAGTAAAATTTGAAACCAATATTGGAGTGGTTCCTGTTCAATGGACCAAAAACAAGGGAAAACTAGATTCCGTATCGATGAAACAAGTGCGTCCTATAGTAAAGGACGTACCAATCATTGCTAGTGAACTTTGCCGGCTTATTGGAATAGATAAAAATGACTTGGACCATAATTATCCTATTAAGCTTGGTTATACTGGGAACTGGCATTTGTTAGTCCCTGTTAAGTCCAAAAAGGCCGTTGATGCAGCGTGTCCGCTTTTCGAGGAGCTTAAACTTATGAACGAAGAACACCAGATCGTTACAACACACTTATTTACGTTCGACAGTGATGGAGAGGGTTGTGATATTTATACTAGAGATTTTGCTCCTGCGGCCGGCATTCTTGAAGATCCAGTTACAGGATCTGCAAATGGCGCTCTAGCCGGGTATCTATTTTTGGAAGGCTTCCTCGAGTCAAATCTAAGTCATTCCTTCACGATTGCCCAGGGACATTCTATCAATAGGCCAGGCTACCTGGAGATTAAGGTTGAATCAGAAAAGGGTCTGCCTGTTATATACGTTGGCGGGAAGGCGGTTCCAATTATCTCAGGCTATTTCCGCCTATAAAACTAATAATTCAAGAGGGGTTTTCAACGTGATTCGTTTTGGTATAATCGGTACAAACTGGATTACAGAGCGTCTGCTGGCAGCTGTAAGTGAACTGCCTGATTTTAAATTAGCAGCGGTCTACTCAAGAACAGAAGAGAAAGCTAAAGATTTCGCCGGTAAATATGGGGTAGGGACTATTTTTACTAATCTTCAAGAAATGGCCAATAGTGATGAAATTGATGCGGTGTATATTGCCAGTCCGAATTCTTTCCATGCTCAACAATCGATTATATTTATGAATCATGGTAAGCATGTGCTATGTGAAAAGCCAATTGCTTCCAATCCGGCTGAGCTCGAACAAATGATTAAAGCAGCTCAGGAGAATCAAGTTCTGTTAATGGAAGCCTTAAAAACAACTCTACTTCCCAATTTTAAAGCGATACAGGAAAACTTACCTAAAATCGGTAAAGTACGTCGCTACTTTGCTAGCTATTGCCAGTATTCTTCCCGATATGATGCTTATAGGGAAGGCCAAGTTCTTAATGCATTTAACCCTAAATTTTCAAACGGTTCCCTGATGGATCTTGGTATTTATTGTATTTACCCGCTGGCCGTTTTATTTGGTGAACCAAGAACAATTAAAGCTGCCGGAGTACTTTTGGAGTCTGGCGTTGACGGAGAGGGAAGCCTCTTACTTCAATACGATGAGATGGATGCAGTCATTATGCATTCGAAGATTTCCAATTCGTATGCTCCTTCGGAAATTCAAGGGGAAGATGGGACCATGATGATTCATCAAATTTCTGAGGCTAGCCGTGTTGAAATCCGGTACAAAAGTGGAGAAACTGAGGTTATCAGCAGGCCTCAAGATCATGCTCCAATGTATTATGAAGTAGAGGAATTTATTAACTTGATTAAAGAAGGAAAACGTGAATCTTCGGTTAATTCTTTTAAGTGTTCAAGAGTAACATCGGAGATTATTAAAGAAGCACGAAAGCAAATAGGATTGATTTACCCGGCTGATCACTAAAAATAAAAACAGAGCTGCCCTGGCAGCTCTGTTTTTATTTAGGAAACTATGAAAGTTCTGTTATGGATAATAGTATGCGTAGGGATTTGCCATCTCCGAGTCCGAATACCATCCTCATTCAGACAGCTCCGCCCGGATTTGGCATCTCCGAGTCCGAATACCATCCTCATTCGGACAGCTCCGTCAGGATGTGGCATCTCCGAGTCCGAATACCATCCTCATTCAGACAGCTCCGCCCGGATTTGGCATCTCCGAGTCCGAATACCATCCTCATTCGGACAGCTCCGTCAGGATGTGGCATCTCCGAGTCCGAATGCCAGCCTCATTCGGACAGCTCCGCCCGGATTTGGCATCTCCGAGTCCGAATACTACTCTCATTCGGACAGCTCCGCCAGAGATTGGCTCCTGCGAGTCCGAATACCAGCCTCATTCGGAGGAGTTCCTTTATCTCAGTCGGTGTCCTCTAGTCTATACCTCGCTTAACGGGGTTAGCAATTTTGTTTTTTTATAAATATCGTAATTAAACAAGGAAAAAGACTCAGTTCTTTTTATATGTCTAATGAACTAGAGAATCCTATTTTGCTGTTGGAAAACTGTTTACCGAATAATTTTAGGGTTGCGAAATATAAAATCAAGGGTGTTTTGATCTGTTTTTAAATATTAAATAGAATGCAGCTTTAAGTTCAAAGATATTTTTTAGGACATTCAGCATCTACTAGTTAAAAAACTATTCTGATAAATTAGAAATACTAATAAATGAGGATGTGATGCAGTTTGTTAAAGGTTTTATCAACATCAGCCCTATCTTTAGCCCTAGCTGGTTCACTTGTATTGCCAGGGATGCAGTCCAGTGAAAGTGTACAGACTGAAAAAAATACATATGATTTGGACCTTGCCCACCATGTTGGAGCAGCCCCTGAACTAGCTGACAAGGCCAAAGAGCTTGGCATCGATCTTTCTAAAGTTGATCCTGCTGAGAAAATTGCAAATCATGAGAATGGAACCAAGTTTGAACAGCCAGGCGATAACCACGTAGCCTATAAAGAAGCAACCGGTGATATACCAGTTCTAGTCCTGCTTGCTAAGTATAAAGATGGTGATGAGCCAATTGGAGACTTAAAGGGACAAGTGCCTGCAAAATACTATGAGGATTTGATTTTTGGGACAGAATACAACCCATATGAATTAGACTATTTTAACGAATACGCTGAGTATAACGGTGTTCAAGCTCCAACCAACAAAACGATGCAAAATGCTTATAAAGAATCCAGTTATGGCAAGGCTAATCTTGTACGTAAGGAAAACACTGAATTTGCGTGGGTAGAGCTTCCCCATGGTGCATCATACTATTTAGATCAGACAGGCGAGCATGCTGAAAATGGTAAGTATGTTCTAGGCAACGAAAATGGCGATGCACATACAGGAGAGTTTATACGTGATCTCTTGAAAGCAGCAGATGATCAGGTTGATTTCTCAAAGTATGCAGAAAATGGTGTAGTTCCAAATATATTTGTTATCCATGAAGGAACAGGAGCGGAGTGGAGCCGTGATCCTGCTCAATTCTGGTCCCATAAATGGAGCCTGTTAAGTGCCCTGTATTATGGGAAATACTATGAAACTGGCAAAACAGCTGCAGAGCATGAAGGTTTGAGTCAGTCCGAATGGATTAATAAAACTTATTCCGAGGACATGACCTATGACGGCGTCCTTGTAAACAACTATAATATCCAACCAGCAATCGGCGGTAATGTAGCTGGATTCAATGCAGAAACAGGAGCCTATGACGAAGCATCTAAAACTGGGCCATTCCCAGCTCAAACTGGTGTTTATGCCCATGAATTTGGCCACGCTTTAGGCCTTCCGGATTTCTATGATACTGTATACTCATCAGAAGGTGTTGGTAACTACTCTATGATGGCTGGCGGATCATGGATGCGGTATCCTGATGCCAATGCATATTCTGGTAACTCACCAACTCATTTTGATCCATTTTCTAAGGTTTTCTTAGGTTGGGCTGATCCAATTGAAGTTAAGCCAGACAGCGGAGTACAGGAAATTACGCTTCCGCCGATTAATGCTGCTGATTCTGATAACGGTATTGTCAAAATGGAAGTGCCAGGCTCAAATGGTACAGAATACTTCTTATTTGAAAACATACAGCAGCAAGGCTTTAACGAAGGTCTAATCCGACAGGGAGCAGACTCCCATGGATTAGTGGCATGGCATGTAGACGAAAATGTCATCAATCTTTATCAGACTGCCGGTTTCCGCCCTAACAATGTGGAAAACTGGATGAACAAGCGTTTTCAATATAATCAGTCTCAAACTGCCTCTAACGGCTCGATTGTTACCCATTACGGTTTGTCTGTCCTACAGAAGGACGGCTTATATGAAATGGAAAAGAACCTAAATAGAGGAGACGCTGGTGACTTCTTTAAGACAGGCGAAAAGCTTACTCCTGTTTCCGGCAATGTTCATACCGGATCATACTACTTCTGGAAGGGTTACAGCAATACCCCTGCGGATTCTGGAATCCACGTTACAAATATTAAAGAAAATGAAGATGGTTCGATTACAGCAAACTTCTACTATAGTTTCAATGAAGCTACGAACAAATAAAACTATGAAAAGCCTGAATTCCTTATGGATCCAGGCTTTTTGTGTTTGAAGCCTTTTAGTTTAAAGGGAGTACCAACTCGTACTCCTTTAGTAGTATATAGCTGTAGTAAGAAATAACGAATTATCTAAATATTCAGCCAACTAATTGTTTTTTACAAAATCATCCTCTATACTACAGTTAAAATTTAGTAATAAAGGATGATACTTGAAATGAGTAAAAAACACACCAGTAGAAAATGGAAAAACCTATTTATTAAGACAACAGCAGGAGTCACAGCAACTTTGTTATTACTGGCGCCTATTTCAGCTTCCGCCCAGACATCGCTAACTTCAAAATTAGAAGGAACCGTGACAAAGGTGGTCAATGACATAACAAGCCAGACAAAAACAACAACAGAGCAGACAAGCACAACAAGCTCCAAGAGTCTAACAGGAACATTAACGAACACTATTGAAGATCCTTCATCACTGACTACCACAGTAACGGAAACTCTAAAGGACCCAGTCACAGTTGTAACAGATACAGTAAAAGATGTAGTGGAAGAAACAACAACTGTAACGGATAAGCTTACTGAATCTCTTAAAGATCCAACAGGTACAATAGATAGGCTGAAACCTGAAGAAACGGATAATACAGGAAAGCTTCCATCTGGGACGGATGGAGTAAAGGATCCAACAGGGGTTACAGACAAAATAACAGATACTTTTAAGGACCCAACAGGGATTACAGACAAAGTAACAGATACATTAAAAAACCCAACCGGAACAATAGGAAAAGTAACCGATCTTTTACAAGACCCGGCAAGCCTTCCTGATAAGGTAACAGATTTGCTTCCAGGGCAAGGTTCATCCGAAGAACCTGCTGAGCAAACTCCGGGCTTGATTGGTGTAGGCCTTCTTGAGGAAGATAGTTTAAGTGCAAAGTTATTAACGGATGAGGATAAATACAAAATCGAATTAGCATATAGCGGAAAGAAGGCTGTAAGCTTAACCCTTCTAGGGAAAACTTATATCCATTTTAATATGCCTCAAGAATTTGCAGAATTGCTGGCTGATCCAGGTTTTAAGGATTCTTTAACTGCCTCTTATTCTGTGCCTATCATTGGACTGCCTGGCTCTCCAGCTTTTAACAATGGATCGTTTGAATCGGCGGATATTCATATCGATACTCAAACAAATAGCGTCTACTTGGCTTATAGCGATATGCTGTCTGTAGCTTTAGCAACACCTTCTACCTTTAAATTAGAAATCAATTTAGATGAACTTCCTGTAGCGGATGACCTTGAATATACTTTTTACTCAATTGCCCATGATAAAAACGCAATTTCAATTGATTTGATAGAATCAGAAGGAGCTTCAGCAACAATTGCCCTTCCTGAAGAAGCAGATCCAGGTTCTGATAATGACGAGCCTGGTGACGGTTCAACACCTGGTGGAGATGATGGAGATGACGGAGATAGTGGAGATGGTAAGGACAACTCTGATGGAACAACTGCTCCCGGATCAAACAATGGATCAAGCCCCGGTTCAGGCGGTGGCGGACTGATCGGTGGATTGCTTCCAAATACCGCTAGCGATATCTGGAATTTTGCCTTTGCAGGTTTGATTATCCTAATGCTAGGAGCGGCTGCAAAGCTTTACGGACGAAAGTTTGCTGGTTAGTTTTATAAGCAAATACCCACGAGACCAAGTGGGTATTTGTTTTTTAGCAGGGGAATAAGATGTTGAAAGAAGGGGATTGAATGGGTAAGTTAGGAAATATTATGCTTTTAGTAGGGGTATTACTCTTATCATTCAGCCTTTACAAGGTTATGCAAGTAAGCTATCTTACGGAAACAGGTCTGGTGCAGGCAAAGGATAATATGAAACGGGAATATTTGCAGAGGAAGGAACAGTTTGCGCCTTTAAAAGATGAGGCTATTGGAATTCTAAAGATTCCAAAGCTTGATTATGAACTGCCTATTTATGAAGGAGCGGACGAGGATTCCCTTGAAAAGGGAGTTGGACACTATCCTGCAACTGCCTTTCCAGGTCAGGGAGAACAAATACTCCTTTCCGGTCACAGGGATACAGTTTTCAGGAAGTTTGGGCAATTAGAAGAAGGGGATATTTTTATTGTCAAAATGCCGTATGGAACCTACGAATACACAATGAAATCTTCTAAAATTGTAGACCAATATGATAGGACCATAATTAAGCCAGCTGGGAAGGAAGAACTTGTTCTATCAACATGTTATCCGTTTAGTTATATTGGCAATGCGCCTGACCGGTATATTATTTATGCCGATCCTATCCAATAACGCCATCAGAGCAAAAGCCCTGCCATATGGCAGGGCTTTTGCTGAAATTATTTGGTGAATATTGCATTCGAAAGAAGTCTGAACAAGTAATCTGTGTGATCTCTGAAACCAGCTTCAAGTCCAATCATCGTTACATCTTTATCTTGTTCCCTTACAATAACGGCTTGGCTGCGGGCTTTTTCCCGATCTGCCCAGTGTCCTGCGATAAAGAAGTCTTCTTCTTTGGAAATTTGAGCAAGAATATCATCATTATCTGTATTTGTGTACCAGGTTGGACGATAAACAAATCCAAAATCATCCTCGCTATAACCTGCGGTAATACCTGTTCCTTCATAATTTACACTTACGATACCGTTGCTGTTGTACCCGCCTGTATTAACAGTTGTGTCTGTCAGGCCAAGTGTTTTAGTAGCGTATGAAGCTCCAGCACCAACGGCAATATATTTTCCGCCATTGTCTAGAAATACCTCTAAATTATTTTTAAATTTTTCAAATTGCCCAGCGTTTTGGAATCCAAATTCTTTATCACCAGCCCTGCGAAGATTCGTTGAGATCAGGCTGTCAGTTCCGCTGTAAACAAACACATCAAACTCAGCAAGCCCTTGTTCTGCAGTTTCAGCTGGCGTTATCTCAGTTACGTTGAAGCCAAGGCGTTTTAGAGCAAGCTTTGTACCAGCATGAGATTGAACTTTTCCCATCCCGCCGTCTTTCAAGATTGCAATTTTCAAATCAGAAATAACTTCGGCATCTGAAGGTACCTTAGCTGTTTCCACCTTCAGGCCTGAATTTTTAACAGCAGCTGATATTTTATTGGCTGCAGATTTTGTGTAAAAGTTCCCTTCACTATCACGTTTAACCGATATGCCTTCCTGCAGCATAGTATTCACGAGCGAGACTGCTTTTACCGAGCTGTTTGGAATGATGAATGGACCTTTTCCGTTTAGGGATCCTTGGCTGCTTACCTGGTTAACTTTAGAAGCTGTCACACCGAATGGACTTGCGACTGCAATGGCTTCAAAGCCCCATAGTTCAGGGAGGCTCCAGGCAGATATATCATACATGGAGGGAGTGTCATTAGTGATATCTTCACCATCCCAAAGCATTGTATTTGCTAAACCGGCCTTTGCCTGGTCCATGTTGACTATATATGTCCCTTTAGGATAAGAGGTTCCTTCAGCTGTAAATGATTTTGCTGCTTGGACGATTTCTATATCATTATTTATTAAATGATTTACTGCTTTTTCAGTCACAGTTGGATCATTTTCATCAACTGGCAAGATATAGGCCTCTGGGAAAAATCCTTCATCATGGAAGGGGTGGTCAAAGTTGATGCCGCGCTTAAACATTTCTATTTGATCTGAAATCATTTCTTGTTTGTTTTCGGTAGCGAATTGCAAGGCGCCCATAATGGAGTCATACATCCAGCGGACACCATCCAAGTCATTTGTTGGTGCCTCAAGGGTATGTCCAAATGCACCGTGATACATCGCATACATTGGGGTGAAAATTGGCGGGTAATCATCCCAGCCTGCAGCATCATCCCGTTGTGGAATATAGGTCCCGCTCATGTTTTTATAGAGGTCTCCACTATATGAATCCTTATGGCTCATAATTTCGGCTTCCATAGCCTCAGCTTGGTCGTAAGCCCATTTGGAATAAAGATCATATTCGTAATTAGGGTTATGAGGTGGAGTACAAGGTTCAATTAAACCCTGCTTGTTTGGAGCAAAATTTTTCACATAACCATGGGTATCAAGAAAGACCATTGGATTCCATTCTTTAATTAACCCAACAGTTTGCTGTGTTTCAGGCTGCGACTGAGTGATAAAGTCTCGGTTTAAGTCAATTCCCTCTCCGTTAAAACGAGTCCCATCAACGCGCCCATCTGGGTTCTGAACCACATTGAAAATAAGGACATTGCTTTCAAGAATGCTTTTTGTGATTTCATCGTCTTGTGTAGCAAACCGTTCAATCAGCTGGATAAGCGCATCGCTGCCAACGAACTCGGTTCCGTGAATACTTCCGTTGATCATAATCGGCACTTTAAAATCCTGGTTGTTTGCGATCCAATCCTGGGCTTTCTCAGGATTTTTGAACATTTGCTTTCGGAGGGCTTGGATTTTCCCGAATTTACCCTGTGTGGATGGATCGGCAATAGTTACTACATAAAGCGGATGTCCGCTAGAAGATTGCCCGGTTACTTCGACTTTTACCCGGTTTGATTGCTGAGCGATCTCTTGAAGCTTTGGGCCTATCTTTGAGAACTTCATAAAATCATAGTTTTCACTGTTAAATAGACTGCCATCACTTTCTTGAGTTGATATGGTATGTTCCCACTTTGCCGGACTTGCAAGGGCAGAAGATACGGGAGCAGATAGCAGCAGGCTAACTGCTAAAATTCCTTTGACTGTTTTTTGCACTTTCATGATGAACCTCCTAATATGTATGTATGTATATTTATTCATTTTATTTTATATTAAATAATTAATATAAATGTTTCAATATGGCTATATAACTAACTTTATAGACGTTGCTTACAGTTTTTTGGGACTAAAGATACAAATTATTATGCAAGCTGTTAAAGATAAATAAAATCACAGCAGAACTTTGGCTACTAATTAAGTTACAGTGATCATATACATTTATTTAGGTAACTTTTTATTACATGTATCGGTAGCTGCGCCAGGAGAAAAGGCGCTGTCGGCCAGCGCAAGTCGGTGCTAACCAGTCGGCTTCGCATTTCATTTGTCTAGCTGCGCCTCCTAGCATCTCGAGTCGCTTCGGTCCTGCTGATGAAGTCAAAGAGCGACTTCCCCATCAGGCCCTCCAGCGCAAGTCGATGCTAACCAGTCGGCTTCGCATTTCATTTACTGAAGGTGAAAAGCGCCTTCATTCAGGCTCTGTCTTATACTTGACGGGGCTGACCTGGCGCTTCAGCATTTCATTGTCTAGCTGTGCCTCCTAGTAACTCGGCAAACTTCAATTCCTCCTACAGAAGCAAAAAGCGCTTCTTTGTTGGAATCTCCAGTTTGCCCGTTTCTGAACAGTCGGCTCCGCATTTCATTTTAAGGAGGAGTTCTATGGATGTGTTTGTCAGGCAGGGTGATTCCTTCTGGTATTACAGCCAATTATTTAATATACCGCTTCAGCTCATAAGCGATTCCAATCGTACGATCCAGCCCAATCAGCTAACGATCGGCCAGCGGGTCCAAATACCCGGTTTCGTTGCTGTCAATCATCAGGTACGGGCGGGTGAAACTTTATGGAGTATAGCCCGCAGCAGGAATATAAGCCTTGATAGCGTATTTTTGGTGAATCGGAATCTAAATCCGGCTGCACTGCGAATTGGCCAGATAGTTAGAGTACCGCTTCGAATTACCTGGAGGCTGGTGCAGGGCCGTCAAGATTATGATTATGAAATGCTGATGAATGATATTAGGCGTCTTCGTAGTGTATATCCTTTTCTGAGAATACCATCAATTGGGAATTCGGTACTCGGCCGCACAATTCCTGAGATTTTAGTGGGAAGTGGATCGAAGCGGGTACACTATAATGGTTCTTTTCATGCTAATGAATGGATCACCACACCGGTTATTATGACGTTCCTGAATGATTACTTGCTTGCTTTGACAAATCAGTCAGGAATTAGAGGTCTGCTAATGAATCCTCTATACCAGCAGACATTCCTATCTGTAGTTCCTATGGTTAATCCGGACGGCGTCAATCTTGTGCTCAATGGTCCGCCAGCTGAAGAACCGTGGAGCAGCCGAGTAATCGAATTAAATAACGGAAGTACTAACTTTTCCGGATGGAAGGCAAATATAAGAGGAGTTGATTTGAATAATCAGTTCCCGGCAAGATGGGAACTTGAGCAGGCTCAGAAACCGAATCAGCCAGGGCCTCGCGATTATCCGGGTGAAAGACCTCTGTCTGAGCCGGAATCAATTGCAATGGCGGATTTGACAAGAAGAAGAGATTTTTCAAGAGTTCTTGCGTTTCATACACAAGGAGAGGTAATCTACTGGGGATTTCAAAATCAGGAGCCACCAGAGGCCGAAACTATTGTTAGTGAATTTGCGAGAGTCAGCGGCTATCGGCCAATCCAAACAGTCGCAAGTTATGCTGGCTATAAGGACTGGTTTATTCAGGAGTGGAGAAGGCCTGGATACACTGTTGAACTTGGCAGGGGAGTTAATCCGCTTCCTATTGCACAGTTTGGTGAAATATATGAAGAAGCCCTTGGGATATTTCTAGCTGGCCTATATATGTAAAAATAAAGACCGCAGGCTAAACTCTGCGGTCTTTCGTTTGGCTTACTCCGATCTTAGTTCCCGTTTCCTTGCTTGAATTTGCATTTGCTTAAATCTCATTCTGTGCTCAAATCGGGCAATCGGCTTAATTTTAACTAGCTTTTTAATTGATTTAGGTGTTTGTTTGGCTGCATCGACTGTTTGCATAACTGCTTCCTTCTTTTCATCGACATCATTCATCAGTTGCTGCTGGTTTTCAGTTAGTTTATTGCTTTCTACCTTTAGTGTGTCAGTTTGTACTTGAACGCGGCTGGCAGTATCAGACAGCTTTTCGATAGCAGGCTTGGCGTCTTTGTAAGTCTTATAAGCTGTAATCCCTAAATAAATGAGTGCTCCGATTATAAGAGCAATACTTAGATAGACAATAATCATCGAATCAAACTCCTTTCATTCCTCTTTACGTTTAATTTACCCAGGATTTCATAGAATTAACGGACAGACTAAAAATGGTAACTTTAATGCTGAAAAATGCGAGGAACGTTGCAGGTCTAATCGAAAAAAACTTCTTGGATATTATCGAAAAAAATACCAGTGGCTCATGATTACTAAGTTAACTTAAGACTGGGAATTAAGGTGTTACAGTAAGTTGAACCAAGATTGCAATTCTTCAAAAAAGCCTTGCTATTCCGTGTTTTAATAAACCCCTTTAAAGTTAAGCATCCTTTCAATATAATTTTAAGAGTCTTTTTTAAATCGTTTTTTGAAAAGTTAAATATTGAAAGGGAGGGTAACTCTTTTGTCAAAACCAAAAACGAACGGAATAATTATACGTTCGCTTAACACAATTGAGCAGGTTGGTAACAAATTACCGCATCCTGTTACATTATTCGCAATCTTTTCATTGCTTGTTATCCTTTTATCTGCCCTGTTTTCAAGCATGGGTGTAAGTGTGGAAGATCCACTTAATCCTGGGGAAATGCTTGAGGTTAATAACCTGTTAAGTTCAGAAGGGATTCTATACTTATTTGAAAGTGCTGTAACAAACTTTACTGGATTCGCTCCATTGGGCACCGTGCTTGTAACAATGCTAGGAATCGGAATTGCGGAGAGGTCTGGACTGATCAGCGCTGCACTTCGAGGCTTAGTAACGTCAGTTCCTAAACAGTTAATTACGGCTGCCTTGGTATTTGGCGGTATCATGTCAAGCATGGCAGCTGATGCTGGATACGTGGTTCTTACTCCACTTGGTGCTGTCTTATTTGCAGGGCTGGGAAGACATCCACTAGCTGGACTTGCTGCAGCCTTCGCTGGTGTTTCTGGGGGCTTTAGTGCAAACCTACTATTAACATCGCTTGACCCATTGCTTGGCGGTATCACCCAAGATGCTGCAGCTATGTTAAATCCTGAGTACGCTGAAGGAATTAACTATGCAATGAACTATTACTTTATGGTTGCTTCAGTCTTTTTGCTGACTATTGTCGGAACTATTGTTACTGACAAGATCGTCGAGCCGCGGCTTGGAACCTATACTGGCAAGGTTGAAGAAGAGGTTAATTACCTTAAGCCTGAGGAGAAAAAGGGTCTTTTCGCTGCTTTGCTCGCTTTTGTGTTAACGATCGCTGCGATTGCAGTTATGGTTATTCCATCTTGGGGGCCATTGCGTGCTGGAGAGGAAAGCATCATTGATTCTCCGTTTTTTCACACACTTGTACCTATAATCTTAATCATGTTCTTTGTACCAGGATTAGTATATGGAAAAATTACAAAGTCTATTAAAGATGATAAAGATGTAGCCAATCAGCTATCTGACACAATGGCGACAATGGGATCTTATATTGTTCTCGCTTTTGTTGCAGCTCAATTCGTGGCGTACTTCAGTGAGTCAAGACTGGGAATTGTTTTGGCTGTTAACGGAGCAGAGTTCCTTGAAGCAACTGGATTTAAGGGGATTCCACTTATATTGACGTTTATCCTAGTTGCTGGAGTTATCAACTTGTTCATTGGCAGTGCTTCGGCCAAATGGGCAATTATGGCCCCAGTATTTGTTCCGATGATGATGAATATCGGTTACACCCCGGAATTCACTCAGCTAATTTATCGAATTGCCGACTCAACAACAAACATTATTTCGCCGTTAATGCCTTACTTCGCAATTGTCATTGCATTTGCTCAGAAGTACGATAAAAAGGTCGGTATTGGAACATTAATCTCGACTATGCTTCCGTACTCGATTGCCTTTACGATCCTATGGGTAATCATGCTGATTATCTGGATGCTAACCGGAATTGATATTGGTCCTGGTACGCAAATTTATTACAACCAATAAGAATATCTCAAAAGAGTGCAGGGGCTGTTCCCTGCACTTTTATTTTTGGCTTTAGAATTTTAACTTAGTGGGGAAAGTGAGAGTTTACATAGATTGTTTAATTTTGTCGAATATTGCAAATATATTTAATTTTCAAATTAATCACTTGCTAATCTTCTATTATACGACTATTATTTTATAGAATAGAAAAAATTAGCAAATAAGGGGGAAAATTGGTAAATATGAAAAATCTAAACTATAGTAAAAAAACAGTCAAAAAATCAAAAGTATTTTTTCGTACATCCTCTTTGGCAGCACTTACAGCTTTAGTCATCCTTCCTATCAGTACATCCGCAGAAACGACAAGTCTAACCACCGAGACTACTTCATCAACGGAAACATCACAGACCCTGGCACTTGCGGGTGTAAGCCTATTTAGCAGTGAGACGATCACAGCAACTCCAGACAAAGTGGAGGCTAGTACCAAAAGCCTTACCCTTAATTATAGTGGGACTGCTCCTGTAAATATTGATTTATTGAATAATGCTTACATAGTTTATAAGCTTCCTGAGGAATTCAAACCCATGCTAGGAGAACCTGATTTTAAAAATAACTTAACAGCTTCCTATGATGTTCCTATCATTGATTTATTAAATTTAGGTGCTCGGGATAAAGGGGATTTTGGGGCCGATGATATACAAATTGATTCTGCTTCCAACAGTGTATATATGAGCTATAACAACCTATTGTCTCTTTCACTCCTATCAGATGGAGCCTATAACTTTTCTTTAACCATCAACTTTGATTCACCACCCGTTTCATATGATGGAGTGTATACATTTCAGGCATTTTCTACAGATGCTGTAGTTAATCAAAATTTAATTCCTGATACAGCTGGAACTGTTGAAGTGACCGTTCCTGCAACAGAAACTGTGCCTGAAACCGATCCGGAAACCGAGCCAGCTCCGGACCCAGAAACGGATCCGGACCCAGAAACGAATCCAGACCCAGAAACGGATCCAGATCCAGATAAAGATCCAGAGACGGATCCAGATAAAGATCCAGAGACAGATCCAGATAAAGATCCAGAGACAGATTCGGGAACAGACCCAGATCCAAATCAGGATTCCGAGGATGATAGTAAAGTTGGCACCGGTACAGATACGGGACCCGGAACAGGCACTGGTAATAACAATACCTCAGGAGAAAGACTTCCAGACACAGCAACTAACACATGGACAATTGGCCTGTTAGGGCTTAGTTCACTACTGCTTGGCTTTGCCGGAAAAATAGTAGGCCGTTTCAGGACTAACGATTAACCGGGGGGATTGCCTTTGAGTAAGTTCAGCAGTTATTTGATGATGGCAGCTGGCTTTCAGCTATTTGCGATAAGTGTGTTCCAAGAATACTTTTATCAGCAAGGCACCGAACTTAATCTCGTAAAAGCGGAACAGCTAGTTATACAGCAGGAAGAAGAGCCGAAGGAACCTAAAAAGGCGGATTTTGCTCCAGAGCCTAATGAAACCATTGGCATTTTAAAAATTCCGAAGCTTGATTATGAACTTCCAATTATAGAGGGAACCGATGAAGAAATGCTGGCAAAAGGAGTTGGGCACTTTAAATCGACAGCCTTTCCAGGTGAAGGTGAGCAAATATTGCTGTCCGGGCACCGGGATACTGTTTTTCGCCGTTTTAACGAACTGAAAAACAATGATATTTTTATCGTAGAGCTTCCCTATGGTACTTTTAAATACAAAATGGCTGATGCAAAAATTGTTGATGCTGACGATCGTACAGTCATTCGGAAAATGGGAGAAGAAGTGCTAGTGCTATCGACTTGTTATCCCTTTACCTTTATTGGTGATGCACCAGATCGTTACGTGATCTATGCCTATCCAATGCCTTAAATACTTACCGCAAGAAAACTGGTATATCCGTGCCAGTTTTTTTTGCTGTTAAAAGGTTATGGGAATCTTACGCAATATCTTAAGCAATTATCAGTTTGAGATATCCGAATCAGCCATTCATTCGGACCCGCCATAGCACTTTTGCCGGGAATGTTCTAGTCGCTTGCACTTTTGTTTTTGTGTGATGGACGAGAAATAAGTGTACATTTTCATTAACGGGCAAGGCTTGTTTCAGGTATTTTATGGTAGCCATCCCCCTGCCTGTAAAGTATAATATAGTAATCTAAATGGACAATATATTAAACTGAAAAGTGGGGCGGGTATGCGAGAGATTTTAATTGGTGTCGTGGCGTCGATGTTTTTTGCTGTTACTTTTATCTTAAATCGGTCGATGGAACTATCAGGAGGAAGCTGGGTCTGGAGTGCTTCATTAAGATTTATATTTATGGTACCCTTCTTACTTTTGATTGTCGTATTCCGGAAAAATTTAAAAGCTTTATTAACAGAGATGAAGAGTCGGCCTTTCAAATGGCTGGGCTGGAGCTTTATGGGCTTTGTTCTGTTTTACGCGCCGATTACCTATGCGGCTTCATATGGACCTGGCTGGCTCGTGGCGGGAAGCTGGCAAATGACTATAGTAGCGGGAACATTATTAGGACCGCTCTTCTATGTGACGATTCAAACCGAGGCTGGCCCAGTTAAAGCAAGGCAAAAAATACCGTTAAGGGCCTTATTATTCTCTACCATTATCTTTATTGGAGTAATTTTAATCCAATGGCAAAAGGCAGCTTCCTTAACGGTGGGCGGAATTGCAGTAGGGGTGCTCCCTGTTGCGATAGCTGCATTTGCCTACCCGCTTGGGAACCGAAAAATGATGGAGGTTTGCGGGGGAAGGCTTGATACTTTTCAAAGAGTGCTGGGAATGACACTGGCCAGTCTTCCCTTTTGGCTTATGCTCAGTTTATATGGCTTTTTTCGTGAAGGGGCTCCAACCTCTAACCAATTGTTCCAGTCCTTTATTGTTGCTATTTCTTCGGGCGTCATTGCAACAACATTATTTTTCATTGCAACCGACCGGGTTAGAAATGATCAAGAGAAATTGGCATCAGTTGAAGCCACTCAATCTACACAGGTTGTTTTTGTTATGATGGGAGAGGTATTCCTGCTTTCAAGTCCCTTGCCAAACGGATTGGCAACAATTGGACTTTCCGTTATCATTCTTGGCATGTTCATGCACAGTTATTATTCAAAAAAACCCCAAGTTGTTAAAATCGTTAAGACAAATGAGTATAGTGTTTAATGTGAAATCTCAAAAAGGCAGCACAAACTAACCACGGTTTGTGCTGCTTTTTTATTGAACAAGCTAATTTTTTACAGAGTAATTCGAGAAAAAAATAACTTAATTTTCAGTAAAATAGGAGGGGAATCAGGGGTATTTCACGAATAGAAAAAAGAGGGGATAGCTGTATTGCTAGTGGCAGCAAGAATACTCATAACAAGCCAGCTTAATCAAAAGCTGAATAAGCGCATTTAAAAGTAAGCGTTTACAAAGGAGAATCTATAATGAGGCACCCATACTTAACAGATGAACATGAAATATTTCGCAAATCAATGAGAAAGTTTCTTGAGAAAGAAGCATATCCATTCTATGACAAGTGGGAAGAAGACCGAATGGTTCCACGAGACTTTTGGATCAAAATGGGCGAACAAGGATATCTTTGTCCTGATATTGATGAAGAATATGGAGGAAGCGGAGTGGATTGGGCCTTTTCGGTTGTTATTAACGAAGAGCTTGAGCGAGTCGGCTCCGGCTTGGTAGGGTTAGGACTTCATAATGATATCGTTGTTCCGTATCTTAACTCGTATGGAACTGAAGAACAAAAAAAGCGCTGGCTGCCTAAGTGTGCCACTGGAGAACTAGTTACAGCAATCGCTATGACAGAGCCGGGAACAGGATCTGATTTAGCGGGTATTCAGACGACTGCTCTTTCTGACGGTGACGATTATATTGTAAATGGGCAGAAAACGTTTATCACAAATGGAATTCAGGCAGATTTAATTTTAGTGGCCTGTAAAACTGACCCAAAAGCGGTCCCAAAACATAAAGGAGTCAGCCTGCTTGTTATTGAACGGGATTCTCCAGGATTTTCGAGAGGCCGAAAGCTTAATAAAGTTGGGTTGCACTGCCAGGATACCGCCGAACTGATTTTTGAAGACTGCCGGGTGCCAAAGGAAAATTTAATCGGATCGGAAGGGAAAGGCTTTCTATATTTAATGGAGAAGCTTCAGCAGGAGAGGCTGCTTGTGGCAATTGCTGCCCAGACTGCCTCCGAAGTGATGCTCGAACTGACGATAGAGTATGTGAAAAGCAGGGAGGCATTCGGACGGCCGGTGAGCCAGTTTCAAAATACACAGTTTAAAATTGCTGAAATGGCCACAGAAGTGGAAATGGGCAGGGCCTTCCTTGACCAGCTGATTGCTGAACATATCGCAGGTATCAATGTTGTCACTAAAGTATCAATGGCCAAGTGGAAGCTTACCGAGATTGCCAAGAAAATTTCGGGAGAATGCATGCAACTTCATGGGGGCTACGGCTATATGGAAGAATACGAGATTGCCAGAAGGTTTCGGGATATCCCTGTTGCAAGCATCTATGCAGGGACAAATGAAATTATGAAAACTATTATTGCAAAAAACTTGGGACTCTAGGATATTTGAAAATATTTACTCGTTCATCTTTGGCGCAGACATACTCTCTAAAAATCTTTGGGAGGAATAGACATGGCAACTACTATTGGAAGAATCTTTGATTTAACGGTAAAGAAATACCCGAACAAGGAAGCCCTCTATGATGTGAGAAAAAATGTCCGCTACACCTACAGTGAATGGAGCAGAGAAGTAGATAGGCTGGCAAATGCACTTTTAAAAGAAGGCGTGAAAAAAGGGGATCTCGTGTCGACATTTCTGTTTAATACGGAAGAACTGGGAACCGCCTATTTTGCTTGTGCAAAGATTGGTGCAGTGTTTAATCCGATTAACTTCAGGCTTATGGGAGAAGAAGTATCCTATATTTTATCTGATGCCAGACCTAAAGTAGTCTTGTTTGAAAAGGCACTCGAGCCAGTCATTTCCTCCATTGAAAAACGGTTCCCGCAAATTGCCTTCTGGTTTATTGATGAGGATGCTCCAGCATATGCAGCGAGCTACCACGATAAATTGGCGGATGCAGATGAGTCTGCGGTTCAATCAGAAGTGAACGAAAATGATTTGTACGCAATTATGTACACGAGCGGGACTACGGGACGGCCTAAAGGGGTCCTTCATACGCACCGTGATATGGCTGAGCAAAGCTTAATTGTTATCAGTTCGACAAGACTGGAAGCAACGGACTGCGGACTAGTTACGGCACCAATGTTCCATTGCGCTGAGCTGCACTGCGCATTTTTGCCCCGTGTCCATGTCGGGGCAAGCAATATAATCCTGCATCATTTCGAGCCTAAAAAAGTGCTTGAGCTAATTGAAAAGGAGAAGGTGACGAAGTTTTTTGCAGCGCCGACGATGTGGAACATGCTGCTGCAGGAGGATTTGGAGCTTCATGATATAAAAACATTAAAACTTGGACTTTATGGTGCTGCACCTATGGCACCAGCGCTTGTTCGGGCTTGCCATGAAAAGCTGGGAATAAAACTTGTGCAAGCATACGGGATGACTGAAATGGGGCCAGCCATTACATTTTTATCAGAGGATGACCAGCTGTCAAAAGCAGGCTCAGCCGGACAGGCCTGTCTGAATCATGAGATCCGCATTGTCAGGCCTAATGAAAACGGTCCTTCTGAACCGGAAGATGTTGTGCCTTCCGGAGAAACAGGTGAAATAATCGTTAAGGGGCCTTGTATGATGAAAGGCTATTATAATCGCGATGAAGCATCAAAGGAAGCCTTGTATAAAGGCTGGTACCATTCGGGGGATATTGGCTACTTGGATGATGAAGGATTTCTCTGGGTAAAAGATCGCGTTGATGACATGATAATTTCGGGTGGTGAGAACATTTATCCACGTGAAGTGGAGGATGTTCTGTATGAGCATAAGGGTGTCCTTGACGTAGCTATTGTAGGCCAGCCTGACGACCGCTGGGGAGAAACAGTTACAGCATTTGTTGTGAAAAAGGATGCAGCGCTTGCGGAATCTGAGCTGGATGAATGGTGCAAAGCCAGTGACAAGCTTGCCAATTACAAGCGGCCAAGGAGATATATTTTCTGTGATGCACTTCCAAGGAATGCTAGCGGAAAGATCCAAAAGTTCATGTTAAGAAAACAGATGGAAGAGCAGGTCTCCCATGGCCCAACATCCTAACAGTAGAGAAGGACTGTTCTAGAAGAAGCTAAATTCGAAAGAAGATTATCAGGACTAAAGCAGATGAATTCTGAAAGGGGAAATCGCTTATGATGAACGTACCTTTAACAGTTGGATCACTTCTAGAGAGAGCAGAAAAGTTTTTTCCGAAAAAACAGGTCATTTCAAGGACATTATCCGGAGTTCAAAGATTCAGCTACAAGGAGATTGGCCAGCGCACCCGCAGGCTCGCCAGTGCTTTAGAAAAACTAGGTATAAACCGTGGTGATAGGGTTGGAACATTTGCCTGGAATCATCACCGCCATCTTGAGATCTATTTTGCAGCACCAGGAATGGGGGCTGTCCTTCATACAATCAATATCAGGCTGGCTTCTGAGCATGTTACTTACATTGTTAATCACGCTGAAGATAAGGTTCTCTTCGTTGATGAAGATCTGCTCCCTCTTTTGGAACGTGTCAAAGACAGCCTTAGCTCGATAAAAGCGTTCATCATTATGACTGACAAAGACGAGCTGCCCGAAACAAGTCTGACTCCAGCCTATTCGTATGAACAGTTGTTGTCTGAGGGGGATCCGGAATTCGAATTTGTTAAAGACATAGATGAGAATGCTCCTGCTGGAATGTGTTATACATCAGCGACAACCGGAAACCCAAAAGGTGTGGTTTATTCACATCGTGGAATCGTTCTTCATAGCTATGCGATGGGCATGGTCGACACAACAGCTCTTTCTGAATCAGACGTCTGCCTTCCTGTTGTACCAATGTTCCATGCGAATGCTTGGGGAATGCCCTTTGCAGCGACATGGTTCGGAACTACCCAGGTACTGCCTGGTCCTCAGTTCACACCAAAGCTGATTGCTGAATTGATTGAACAGGAGAAAGTTACGCTCACAGCCGGGGTACCGACTATCTGGCTGGGCCTTCTCAATGAACTGGAAAATGGCAGCTACGATACGAGCTCTTTACGGGCAATCGTCTGTGGTGGTTCTGCGGCTCCGCGTGGAATGATTAAGGCATTTGAAACGAAGTATAAAATCCCATTCCTTCATGCTTATGGAATGACTGAAACAACGCCGTTAGCAACTGTATCCCGGTTAAAAAGCTACCAAACCTCGCTTAATGAAGAAGATATGCTCGATATTCGCTCTAAGCAAGGCCTTCTTGTTCCAGGTCTCGAAATGAAGGTCGTCTCTGCGGAGGGAGAAATTAAATGGGACGGCAATGAGATGGGAGAGCTGTTATTAAGAGGTCCATGGATTGCTGATGAATATTATAATGACGAGCGCTCAAAAGATGCCTTCCGGGATGGCTGGCTCTATACAGGAGACGTCGCGACCGTTGATGAAGAGGGTGTTATTAAGCTTGTGGACCGGACGAAAGACTTAATTAAAAGCGGTGGAGAATGGATTTCGTCTGTGGACCTTGAGAATGCTTTAATGGCACATGAAGCAGTTTTTGAGGCAAGTGTGGTAGCTGTCCCTCATGCCCAATGGCAGGAACGTCCAATTGCCTGCGTAGTTCTAAAAGCACCTTATAAAGATAAAGTTGATAAACAGGAAATTATGGACTTCATTGCGCCCCAGTTTGCAAAATGGTGGCTGCCGGACGATATTATATTTATGGAAGAAATTCCAAAGACATCTGTCGGTAAATTTTTAAAAAGGGCCCTCCGAGATCAGCTGAAGGATCATTTAGTTCAGAACTAAAACCAAAAAAGGTAAGGTGAATGAATTGATTATTAATAGACTGCAGGCAACTCGCGAGGACTTATATTCAAGTATCGATGGATTATCGAATGAGCAGCTGAACCGAAAGCCAGCCGAGGATCGTTGGAGCATTTCCCAGGTGTTATACCATTTAGCTCAGACTGAACGCTTCTTTGTATCATTGTTAGAAAAAGAAGGCAGCAGTGACGAAGGGCCTGTTAAAGAAAGAAATTTGGAGAAGTATACAGATCGTTCAGTAAAAGTAAAAGCTCCAATAGAGCCGAAATCAGATTACTTTACCTTTGAGGAACTTGCTGCAAGGCTTGATCGGGCAAGAGATAATACAGCAGCTTTTTTAAGCAAATCAGATGATCAAACACTTGCTTCAAAGTCTCTTCAGCATCCGGTGCTCGGTCCTTTAAGCCTAAAGCAGACTGCAGAGTTTATCGGAATCCATGAAAAACGGCATATAGCACAGATCGAAGAAATCAAAGCAGAATTAGCTAGTACAGAGGTTAATTAGAAGTCCTGAAAAAGGGCGGGCCGGGTTGTCGTGCCGCCCTTTTAAATTTTTACTTTGCACAAAGCAATTTGAAGAAAGAAGAAAATGATCGTGAAAAAGGAGATTAATAAAATGAAAGCCTTGTCTGACTGGTTTAGTGAAGGACTATCAAAAGAGGAATACATAAGTGGAATGAAGATCAACCGTGAAAACCTTCTCTTTATCTATAATTCCTTTGAAATGGGAGCAGAGCAGCTCAGTTTCTTGCGCGGTCTCCAGAAACAGGAGCTTAAGGCATTGGTTTTGACAGCGGATTGGTGCGGGGATGCAATGGTGAACCTGCCCATATTTATGAGAGTGGCTAACGAAGCTTTAATTGAAGCAAAGTATTTCATCAGGGATGAAAATCTAGAATTAATGGATCGGTACTTAACGAATGGAAAGTCCCGTTCGATTCCGATAATTGTATTTATGGACAGAGATGGGAATGAAATTGCAAGCTGGGGACCGAGGTCGGCGCTAGCGGAAGAGATTGTAGGGCAGCTGAAAGAAACCTTGCCGTCAAAAGAGGCGCCGGGTTATGAGGCTGCATTTAAAGAAATAATTCCTAAACTCACTGATCAGTTTAAAACAAATCTCAGTTTATGGGAGGATATTTCCTTAAGTATAGAACAAAGACTAAAAAAGCTTATAGAATAAAAAAACAGGAGCTTTAACCAATGGGTTTAGCTCCTGTTTAAATTATTGCACAATTATTTCCTCAACTAAATGGTCATGCAGTTTATCTTTTTTCAGGTGTGTAATTACATGGTAACGTCCAGCGGCTGGGAAAACCTTGGCAGCCTGATATTGGCCAGCCTTTCCGGAAACTTCAGCTGCATCAATATACTCATGCTTTGTTTCCTCATCACCCCATACTTCAAATCGCACACTAGCATCTGAGAGGGGGTTTCCATCCTGGGAGATGCTTACTGTTAATAGTGTTTGTTCACCTGCGTTAATTTCACCAGTGGTTTGAACGATTGATACTCCGGAATGATGATGATGGTCCTCGTTCGTTCCATCATCTGCACTCTTATGGCTGTGCTGCTCTTGAGCTGTATCGGTCTCCTGAGAACCGACGGTAAACTCCAGACTAGGCATATTATGCATGTCTCTTGCAGTTACGTGTGCAATCACTGTGTAGACACCTGTCTGATCAAATCTTTTCTTAACAGAATAAATACCATCACTTTGATGATTTCCCTCAAGCATGATCCCCTCTTCCAGACCTTCTGAGGTGATTTCAAATTTGACACTGTCAGCATCTTCAACAGGCGTCTCACCTTGTGTAACGACTGCATCTATTGTAACCTCTTCTCCAGTATTGATCTGTTCTGGATTTATACGGACTTCCACTTCAAGCATTTCCGGTACTGTTTCGGGCTCTCCAGCCTGATTGGATTCACCGGAGGTTCCGCATCCAGCCGCTATAAACACCAATAAAATATAAGGTAAAATTAATCTGTTCATTTAACATACTCCTTCAAATCATTTTAATTATAGACAACTTAGCTATATAGGAAAGGCTACTTCATTTATTCAGTAAGGGTGCCTTTCAATAGTGACGATTTTATGACTTTTAACCATTTTTTAAACAACAGGTATTATTATACGTTAAATAAACAGGAAAAGTCCCTTGTAAGACTGAAGAACAGGCTTCTCTCTGGAGTATTCTAATTATTTAAAAAGCAACTAGAAAGAGGTATGATAATAGTATTCTAATTCGAGATGCGAAAAATATTATCCACCTACTCGGGAGCCTTTGAAGATAAACGGGTATAAAACCACTGCGGAGGCCTTATGAGATTATGAAAACCATTTTTACCTTCTTAAAACCATACAAGCTGCCAATGGCGGCTGCACTCTCATTGATGCTGATCGAACTTGCAGTTGAACTGGCTCAACCACTATTGATGGCCAAGATTATTGACGATGGGATCATGGAAAGGGATATGCATGTCATCATCATTTGGGGAGCAGTCATGATGGCTGCCTCAATCCTTGCCTTTGCCGCGGGGATTACAAACTCCTTTCTTGCAGCACATTCAAGCCAGAATTTTGGATTTGATATTAGGAAACATTTATTTGAAAAAGTACAATCATTTTCATTCGCCAATTTTAATACATTTTCCAATGCCTCACTCATAACAAGAATGACCAATGATGTGAATCAGCTGCAAAATACCTTATTTATGAGTCTGCGGATCGCAATTCGTGCTCCTTTATTGGTGATTGGCGGTATAGTGATGGCCTTTTTGGTCAATGTCAAACTGGCATTGATTTTTGCCATTATAGTGCCACCTTTAATTATTTTTTTAGTATGGGCAATGAAGAAAGCAGCAGGTCTGTTTGGAAATGTACAGAAACGCTTGGATAAAGTGAACGGAGTTATGCGCGAAAACCTGACTGGAATGAGGCTGATTAAAGCTTTCGCAAGAGGAGAGCATGAGGAAAATAGATTTGAAGAATCTAATCAAAACTTAATGGCTGGCACAGTAAAAGCCCTGCGTTTAACGGAAACCACAATCCCAATCTTGCTGTTTGTCATGAATCTTGGAGTTATTGTAGTCCTTTGGTATGGTGCAGCAGAAATCAATACAGGGGGAATACAGGTAGGAGAATTAGTTGCTATCGTCAATTATGCTGCACGAATTACAACTGCTTTTTCAATGTTTTCTTTTATTATTATGGTGTTTTCTAGGGCAGGGGCTTCAGCCCGCCGGATATCCGAAGTGTTTGAAGAAGATGTTGATTTGAAAGATTCTGGTGACATGATCTCCAATAAAGGAATGAATGGGCAGATTGAATTCCGGTCTGTATCCTTTCATTATCCGGAAAGCACGATACCTGTTTTAAAGGACATAAGCTTCAAGGTAAACTCTGGTCAGACAGTGGCTCTAATGGGAGCAACAGGATCAGGGAAAACCTCCTTGTTTCAGCTGATTCCCAGGTTATACGATGTGACTGCCGGTGAAGTTCTTGTTGATGGACAAGATGTCAGGGATATTCCGCTCGAGACACTGCGCATGCAATTGGGTTATGTTCCGCAGGAAGCCTTGCTTTTTACTGGAAGTGTGAAATCAAATATTGTTTGGGGCAAAGAAAATGCAACGGATGAAGATGTGAAAACAGCAGCTGAAAATGCCCAGATTCATGAGACCATTGAAAAATTACCGGAAAAATATCATACACTTTTAGGCCAAAGGGGAGTAAATCTGTCAGGAGGGCAAAAGCAGAGGCTTTCTATTGCCAGAGCACTGGTCAGGAGGCCGAAAATCTTACTTTTAGATGACAGCACAAGTGCGTTGGATTTAAAAACAGAACGAAAGCTGCTTGCAGCCCTTAAGGGGTATACGTGTACAACCTTTATTATTACGCAAAAAATCAGCACAGCCATGAAAACGGATAAAATTCTGCTTATCGATGATGGCAGCTTGCTGGCGGAGGGCAGCCCTCAGGAGCTAATGAAAAACTCAGATCTTTACAGAGATATTTATCAATCCCAGTTTGGAAAGGAGAGTGCCAATTAAATGAGAAGTAATAGGCACTCTTTCCAGTCTAAATCAGAAAAACCAAAAGGGGAAGTACTCAAGCCTTCTAAACTGGGCGGAACATTAAAGAGAATTTGGGGGTTTTTCTGTCCAAAAGGGCATGCTCTTCTTGGTCCTGTTGATGGTGGCGGCCAGCTCAGCACTCGGACTGCTGGGCCCTTACATGATCGGGATGGCAATAGATGATTATATTGTCGAAGGCAAGTCAAATGGGCTGTTCACTCTTTTGGCTGGCTTAACAGCCGTTTACCTTTTACACTCTCTTGCACTGTGGCTGCAGAACTTCTGGATGATTGGAATTGCTCAGAGTACAATATACCGAATGAGAAGCCTTTTATTTCAGCACTTTCACAGCCTGCCGATCCACTTTTTTGATAAGCGGCAGCATGGAGAGCTAATGAGCCGAGTTACTAATGATATCGAAAACGTTAGTACAACACTAAATAGTTCTATAATACAAATTATTTCCAGTGTTTTGACACTAATCGGAACGATTGCCGTAATGCTATGGCTTAGTCCATTATTAACCCTGGTGACACTTACGATCGTCCCCTTAATGTTCTTTGGGATGAAATGGATTACCGGAAGGACAGGCCGTCTCTATAAAGAACAGCAGCTAAATCTAGGGGAGTTAAATGGTTATATTGAAGAGACCATTTCCGGACAAAGGATAATTAAAACGTTTTCTCAGGAACATCGTGTTGTCGGAGAATTTTTACAGAAGAGTGAACGCTTAAAGCAGGCTGGCTATTGGGCACAAACTTATGCCGGATTTATTCCTAAGCTGATGACCGTGCTAAATAATCTGAGCTTTGCCATTGTAGCGGCGGTTGGGGGGATCCTGGCTTTAAATGGATCCATTTCAATTGGTATAATTGTTGTGTTCACTGAATATTCACGACAGTTTACTAGACCTCTTAATGACTTATCCAACCAGTTTAATACACTTCTGTCAGCCGTAGCTGGAGCCAATCGAGTGTTTGCTATATTAGATGAGGAAGAAGAAAGTTCCGATGAAAAGGGGGCTAAAAGTGTCTCTCTTTTAAAGGGGGAAGTGGAGTTCAAAAAAGTTACCTTTTCATATGGACAAGAAACTGATGTCGTTTCCGGTCTCAACTTTCGCGTTGCCCCGGGCGAAACTGTTGCACTGGTAGGGCCAACGGGCGCCGGCAAGACAACCATCATTAACTTATTGTCCCGGTTTTATGAACCAGATGATGGTACGATCCTGATGGATGGATACGAGCTATCAAGGATTAAGCGAAATAGCCTAAGAAAGCAAATGGCTTTTGTCCTGCAGGACTCGTATTTATTCCAGGGAACAATTAGGGAGAACATCCGCTATGGGCGCCTTGATGCTGATAATGAAGAAGTTGAAGAGGCGGCGAAATTAGCCAATGCGGACTCGTTTATTATGAGGCTTCCTCAAGGATATGATACATTATTAGACCAGGAAGGCAGCGGAATTAGCCAAGGCCAAAGACAGCTTTTATCAATTGCAAGAGCAATTCTTACCGATCCCTCCATTTTAATACTCGATGAAGCCACCAGTAGTATTGATACAATAACAGAATTAAAAATTCAAGAAGCGCTTCAAAGATTGATGAAAGGAAGAACATCCTTCATTATTGCACACCGGCTGAATACAATTCAGCAAGCAGACCAAATCCTAGTAATCGAAGAGGGGAAAATCATTGAAAAAGGTTCACACAAAGAGTTACTAAACCAGAAAGGGTTCTATTCAGAGCTGTTTAACAGTCAGCTAAAAGGCAATGCCAATTCTTTTGTCCCATCCCCAGAAGGCAGCTAAAGGCATATTGATAAAATAATAAATTAATAGTTGACATATGTGTCAAAGTATAATAAAATCAGTCTCAACGAATAATGATTAAAACATTCAGAAAATTATATATAACTCTTATCCAGAGAGGCGGAGGGAATAGGCCCTATGATGCCCGGCAACCTTCAAGGTGATCCTTGAAAAGGTGCTAATTCCTGCAGGCGAAATTCGCCTGAAAGATAAGGGGAGGAATTCAGAGCCCTCTTCTTATCAGGAGGGCTCTTTTTAATGTGTCACAAGCTCCAGGGGAGTTACTCTAGATGTGAAGATCAGTAATTGGATGTGTGGTAAAAATTTCACTTTATGGTTGACTTTACCGTTTAGGTCAACTAAGATTAGTTTTATAGATTAAACAATTAACGCATTAATTGAATAAAGACTCTTATCCAGAGAGGCGGAGGGAATAGGCCCTATGATGCCCGGCAACCTTCAAGGTGATCCTTGAAAAGGTGCTAATTCCTGCAGACGAAATTCGTCTGAAAGATAAGGGGAGGCATAAAGAACCCTCTTCTTATCAAAGAGGGTTCTTTTTTCATTCCAGTTAATTGGAAGGTGACAGGCACCATCCAATTATCTGGAAGGAGATACTGTGTTTGAACTAAACCAAGTAAACAGGTTTATTTAGAAGGAAATAATAACGTTAGATCAGATAACCTATGAGGGGGAAATTTAAAATGACTAAGCAATTTGAAAGCTATGATTTGGAAACTGTTTTACTACACGGCGGGCAATCGCCTGATCCGACAACAGGGTCAAGGGCTGTACCTATATATCAAACTAGCTCTTATGTATTCCACAACACTGATCATGCTCAAGGCCTATTTTCGCTAGATGAGCCAGGAAATATTTATTCTAGAATTGGTAACCCGACAGTGGATGTGCTTGAAAAACGGATTGCCCTTCTGGAAGATGGGGTCGCAGCGGTTGCAACTTCATCAGGAATGGCCGCGATTGCCCTTTCAATTATGAATATTGCGAGTGCAGGAGATGAAATTGTAGCAGCTACTAATTTATACGGTGGTACATATAATCTATTTTCTACTACTCTTCCACGCTATGGAATTAAAGTTCACTTTGTAGACCCGAAGGACCCGGAGAACTTCCGTAAGGCTATTACACCAAAAACAAAAGCACTTTATGGTGAAATTATCGGAAACCCAAGCCTGCAGGTGCTGGATGTAGAAAATGTTGCAAACATTGCTCATGAAGCGGGGATTCCGCTCATTATCGATAACACATTCGCCTCGCCATATGTTTGCAAACCGATCACATGGGGAGCTGATATTGTCATCCATTCGGCTACAAAGTGGATTGGCGGCCATGGGACAACAATCGGCGGCCTGGTAGTCGATGGCGGGCGCTTCAACTGGAATAGTGAAAAGTTCCCAGCATTTACTGAACCTGACAAAAGCTATAACGGCATCCGTTATGCCTTTGACTTCGGAACATTGGCATTCAGCACTAAGCTTCGTGTACAGCTTTTGAGAGACTTTGGTTCATGTTTAAGCCCGTATAATGCATTCAATTTAATACAAGGACTAGAAACTCTTCACTTGAGGGTGGAGAAACACAACCGTAATGCACAAGAGCTAGCTGAGTATTTAAACGGCCACCCAGCTGTTGAGTGGGTTTCCTATCCTGGACTGGAAAATCACCAATCACATGAACTAGCAAAAAAATACCTGCAAAACGGCTTCGGTTCTATCGTGAACTTTGGAATAAAAGGAGGTCGGGATGCTGGTAAAAAGCTGATTGATAATGTTGCCCTTTGGTCTCATGTTGCCAATGTCGGGGATGCAAAGTCATTGATCATCCACCCTGCATCGACCACTCATCAGCAGCTGAGTGCTGAAGAACTTGAGTTAACTGGAGTTACAGAGGAATTAATCAGGCTATCAGTTGGAATTGAATCAATCAGAGATATAGCAAATGATTTGGATAAAGCGATCCACGCAGCGACTGGTCTTTCCTCCAATGGAGAGCAAGCTGAAATCACGGTAAATGATGAAGGTGTGATACGCTGGGCACTTCAATCTCCGTTCGTCAAAGAGGTTGTTGAAGGAAAAGAACAACAGCGGGCAAAAACCCTGGCGATTGTTGGGCTAAGCAGCAATCCATCGCGACCGAGCAACAGGCTGGCTCGTAAAATGCAGCGCCTAGGCTATAAAATTGTTCCAGTAAACCCACGTGAAACAGAGGTTCTTGGGGAGACGGCCTACCCTGATTTAGTTTCAATCCCATTTGCCATTGATGTAGTTCAAGTATTCAGAAGCCCTGAGGCAGCCATCGAGGTTGCTAAGGAAGCTGCAGTCGCGGACGTTAAAGTATTCTGGCTTCAAGAAGGCGTTATTTCTCCAGAAGCAGCAAGAATTGCTGGCGAAGCTGGATTAGATGTTGTTCATAACCGCTGTACCTATAAGGAAGCCCAAAGGCTAAGAGGTTCAATCGTTACTTTTGCTTGTGAGATCTAACTAAAAAATATTATTTCAAGGGAGAAACGATGATGAAAAAGTTAATTTACGTTTTATTGGCAGCAATAGTAACTATTGCAGCAGCAGGCTGTTCAAATAATGCAAGTGGAAAAGATCAGGTTAAACCTGAAAAAATAGTTCTGGATTATGCGTATTATTCTCCAGTGAGCCTTGTTTTGAAGGAAAATGGCTGGGCAGAGGAAGCATTTGAAAAAGAAGGAATAGAAGTTGAATTTGTACTTAGCCAAGGAAGTAATAAGGCCCTTGAGTTTCTTAATAGCAAAAGTGTTGATTTTGGGTCAACGGCAGGAGCGGCTGCTTTAATGGCAAAAGCCAAAGGATCTCCGATCGAAAGTGTATATATCTACTCTAAGCCAGAGTGGACAGCGCTTGTCACTACAGATTCCAACATAAAGTCTGTTAAAGATTTAAAAGGGAAAAAGGTAGCCGCTACATTAGGAACTGATCCGTATATCTTCCTTCTGCGTGCCCTGAATGAAGAAGGCTTAAGTGCTTCGGATGTGGAAATTGTCAACCTTCAGCATGGTGATGGAGCAGCTGCACTTGGAACCGGTCAGGTTGATGCATGGGCAGGTTTGGATCCCCATATGGCAAAAGTTGAATTGGAAACGGGAGCTGAGTTATTTTACCGTAATGCTGATTTTAATACGTATGGAGTTTTAAATGTACGCTCTGAATTTGCCGAAGAATACCCTGAGTATGTTGAGAAAGTTATTGAGCTATACGAAAAGGCCAGAGTGTGGGCGGAAGAAAATCCAGATAAAACAGCAGAAATATTAGCTGAACAAGCCCAGATTAAACCAGATGTTGCAGCGAAGCAGCTGGAGCGGACGGATTTATCAAACCCAATTCCGGGAGATGCTCAAATTCAATCGATTACAGCTGCGGGTGATGTACTGCAGCAGGGTGATGTTATTCAAAAGGATGCAAACGTAGAAGAGATCGTCAACTCGTTAATCAATCCGAAATTCGCTGAAAAGGTAATAAACAAATAATATCTTTCCGGGCGTAAAGCCCGGATATAAAACTAGGAGGTCATGAGATGAGCGGCAAGGAAGAAGTATTGTCAAGGCAAATCAGTGTGAAATCAAAGGTTCGTGTTCAAATGCCAAGAAAGCTTCGCGGTATTTTGCTAGGAAGTGCCATTCCTGCTGTACTTCTCGTGGTCTGGCAATATCTAAGCCACATTGGTGTTTTTGAAAGTCATTTAATGCCGGCTCCGACAGCTGTATTTGATAAGTTGGCTGAAATGGTAAATGACGGTTCATTGTATGGGCATGTAGGAATTACACTATACAGAATCTTTTTTGGGTTCGTAATAGGAGTTTCAGCTGCTGTAGTTCTTGGAGCTTTAGTCGGCTATGCCAAAACAGCTGAGCACCTGCTTGACCCACTTATCCAGGCATTCAGAGCAATTCCTTCATTGGCATGGGTACCGCTCTTTATTCTTTGGATGGGAATTGCTGAGCCATCAAAGATTACACTAATCGCTGTTGGTGTTTTCTTTCCGGTATATTTAAATATCGTCTCAGGTATTCAAGGTGTTGATCGAAAGTTAATTGAAGTCGGTAAAATCTACAACTTTTCCGATTTTGAGTTAATTAAGAGAATTATTTTGCCGGCCTCTCTTCCTTCATTTTTGGTAGGGATCAGAAGCGGGCTTGGGCTTGGCTGGATGTTTGTTGTAGCCGCCGAACTCATGGGAGCAAGTAAGGGAGTTGGCTACTTGCTAGTTGTTGGACAAAATACGTATTCTCCTGACCTAGTGATCGCCAGCATAGTTTTAATTGCGATTTTAGGAAAGACATCTGATTCACTTTTGAAGAAGCTAGAAGACAGAGCGCTTCATTGGCAAGACAGCATTGGCAAGAAAGCCTGAAGGGAAGAATGAAGATGCTAGCACTCGAAAATATATCCAGAACGTTCGCAAACGGAAGTGCTGGATTTAAAAACGTAAGCTTAGAAGCAGAAAAAGGGGAAGTTATTGGTGTTCTCGGAACAAGCGGATGCGGTAAGAGCACCCTGCTCCGCGTACTCTCAGGGCTTGATCAGGAATATACAGGCCATGTGAAGGTCAACGGCAATGCAATCAAGTCGGTTCATAAAGATATCGGGATCATATTTCAAGAGCCCCGGTTAATGCCGTGGCTGACGGCGCTTGAGAATATTGCCTTTGGCCTTAAAGGGGCAGCTAAAAAACAGAAGCAAGCTGAGGAGTTCACAAACCTGGTAGGGCTTGCTGGCTTTGAAGGCCACTATCCAAAAGATTTATCAGGCGGTATGGCTCAGCGTGTTTCCATCGCAAGGTCTTTGATAACAAAACCAGAAATATTGCTTTTAGACGAACCGTTCAGTGCACTGGATGCTTTTACAAAAATGCAGCTTCAGGATCTTTTACTGAGCATATGGAAGCAATATCAAACGACCATGGTTTTGGTAACACATGATATTGATGAGGCTCTCTACCTTTGCGATCGAATTATCATCTTAAGGGGACAGCCGGGAGAGGTATATAAGGAGCTAACAGTTCAGCAGCCAAGACCTCGATCACGCGGGGATGCAGAGCTTGCCAGACAAAAGGAAGAAATTCTGTCCTTTTTAAACTTAAATAAAACAAGCCAGGAGGATCACTATGAAAAATCCAATACTCCTGCCAAATAAAGAGGCAGTAAGGGCAGCTAATCTATCGAATTATGAAGAGCAATCCAAAAGTTTCTCCTGGAAAGAGGCCGAAAGGAATTTTAGCTGGCATACAACAGGGAACGTAAACATGGCATATGAATGTATCGACCGGCATGTAGATGAAGGGCGAGGAGATAGGGTAGCTCTACATTATTTAAATGGTGAAGAAGAATATAAACTTACCTTTTCAGAAGTAAAAGAAAAAACCGACCAGCTCGCAAGGGTACTGAAAAAGCATGGTGTCCAAAGCGGAGATGTGGTGTTTATCTTTCTTCCCAAACACCCAGATTGTTACCTGGCCATGATAGCAGCAGTTAAAGTTGGGGCAATTGCCGGGCCTCTCTTTGAAGCTTTTATGGAAGAAGCAATAAGGGACAGGATTTCAGATTGCGAAGGCCGTTTCTTAATTTCCGATCCTGAACTGGTTAAACGGGTTCCGAAGCAGGATCTCCCATGCCTGGAAAAAGTGTTTATTACAGGCGAGCCGGATGATTGTGATGCAAATGAAATTTCCTTAAACCAAGAACTGGCCGAAACAAACACAACCGGTTCTCCAATTGAGTGGGTTGGTTTAGAGGCCCCTCTGAATATTCACTATACGAGCGGTTCAACCGGAAAGCCTAAGGGTATTATTCACGCGCACAGGGCAATGATACAGCAATATCAGACAGGTAAATGGGTGCTCGATTTAAAGGAGGATGATGTGTACTGGTGTACAGCTCATCCTGGCTGGGTGACGGGCACTGTCTATGGAATATTTGCTCCCTGGCTGAACGGAGCTGCGGTCGTGGTCAATGGAGGACGTTTTAATGCTGATTCATGGTATTCTGTGATCGAGAAAGCGAAGGTCACTGTCTGGTACAGCGCGCCAACGGCTTTTAGAATGCTGAAAGCTGAAGGCAATAAGCTTTTACAACAATATAATCTAAACTCGCTCCGCCATATTCTAAGTGTTGGAGAACCACTAAATCCAGAAGTTATCACGTGGGGTGTCGAGTCTTTAGGAAAAAGAATTCACGATACATGGTGGATGACGGAGACTGGTGCACAGCTTATCGTTAATCTGCCATCCCAAGCTATTAAGCCTGGTTCAATGGGCAGGCCGATTCCAGGAATTAAAGCAGCGGTACTTGATGATAACGGAAATCCGCTTCCCTCTGGTGAAATCGGACATCTAGGGATTAAAGCATCATGGCCATCGATGATGAAAGAGGTCTGGAAAAATCCTGAAAAGTTTTCTACATACTTCCCGTTCAAAGACTGGTATGTTTCGGGGGACCTTGCTTATCAAGACGAAGACGGCTATATTTTTTTCCAAGGCCGGAGTGACGATATGATTAATTCTTCCGGTGAGCGGATTGGACCTTTTGAAGTAGAAAGCAAGCTGATTGAACATGAAGCGGTTGCGGAAGCTGGAGTAATCGGAAAGCCTGATCCAGTTCGGGGGGAAATAGTCAAAGCTTATATTGTTCTTAAAAAGGGGTTTGTAGAGAATGAATTGCTGTTGGCAGACATAACCCGATTTGTTAAACAGAAATTAGCTGCCCATGCAGCACCAAGAGAAATTGAGATTTTGGAGGAATTACCTAAAACCCCAATAAGCGGAAAAATATTAAGAAGAGAGCTGAAGAAACGTGATCTCGAACAAGTCTATCAGCGATCATAGCAGAGTTACAGCAGGACAATATGTATATCAGGAAGGAACTGTCTCGGTTGGTGATTTCCTGTTGGAGAATGGCGAAATAGTTAAAAACTTAGTCTTAGCTTATGAACGAGCAGGTGCTGTTTCAGCACCTGTCGTTCTTGTGTGCCACGCACTTACAGGCTCTCAGTATACAGTGGGCACTGATGGAAGCACAGGCTGGTGGAACGGACTAATCGCCCAAGGTTCGTATGTTGATTTAAATCAGTTTCAAGTTATCACATTTAATGTGCTTGGGGGCTGCTCTGGTTCAACTGGCCCTATGAGTGTCAATCCTGAAACAGGCCAGCGTTACCGTTCTAATTTCCCTGTGTTAACCGTTCGGGATATGGTTAATGCCCAATATGCAGCCCTCCGAACCCTAGGTGTGGGAAGACTAAGGGCGGTTATAGGTGGATCTCTTGGTGGAATGCAAGCTTTTGAATGGGGGATTATCTATCCTGCTTTTATGGATAGTTTGATAATCATAGCCGCTACACCCTACCTTAGCGATTATGCCATTGCGTTTAATACGATCGGGAAACAAGCAATCATTAAAGATCCGGATTGGAATAATGGAGATTATGAGCCCGATACAATTTTAAAAGGACTTGAAATTGCAAGAATGACAGGAATGGTTACTTATCGTTCCGCCAAGCTGTTTAATAAGCGATTTAACAGGCGCCAAGTAAATGAAGTTTACGATATAGAATCTTATCTAACGTATCAGGGAGAAAAGCTTTCAGCCCGATTTGATGCAAATAGTTATCTTACATTGCTTCAAGCGATGAACTTGCATGATATTGGCTTTAACCGCAATGGGTGGCGAGAAGCAGTAAAAAGAGTAAAAGCAAGGGTCACAGCGATAGGTTTTGAGGGGGATTTATTGTATCCTCCCGCCGAAATCGACCAGGTGATACAGGAATTAAAACAACGAAGACATTCAGCGGAGTTCTATAAAATTGAAACGGATTACGGCCATGATGGATTTCTTGCGGAATTTGACAAGTGGGGGCCTATTATAAAAGAAGAACTCAATAGTAACGGCATAAAGGATGTGAAGGCATGTCTACCATTAAAATAGCCTTGTTAGGATTTGGAACGGTTGGCCAAGGAGTTTACCAGACGGTCCATTCCCATCAGGAGGAGCTTAGTGCTGTTCTTGGGAAAAAGGTTGAGATAGCAGCCATTTTGGTAAAGAATCATCAAAAAGATCGGGATATTAACGAGGGAATTCTTGTAACAACTGATTTTAGAGAGATCCTCCAGCTTTCGGAGCTCGACATTGTGATAGAGGCTATTGTCGGGAAGGAACCTGCATTCTCTTATTTAAAGGAAATGATTAAAAGAGGCAGCCACGTAATAACGGCGAATAAAGAGATGTTTGCCCACCATGGCGGGGAGTTGAAAATACTTGCCGAAAAGCATGGTGTATCAATTGGTTTTGAAGCGACCGTGGCTGGTGGAATTCCTGTTATCCAGACAATCACCCAGCTTCTAAATATAAACCGGGTTACAAAACTAGAGGGTATCCTGAATGGAACATCAAATTTCATTTTGACAGAAATGCGGGAGAAGAATGAGACCTTTCAAGCTGCTTTGAAATCAGCCCAGCAAAAGGGGTTTGCAGAGGCTGATCCCACTAATGATATACAAGGATTTGACGCTTTCTATAAACTAATGATCTTAAGTGAATTGACGTTTGGAAGGCAGCCTGATTGGGATTCAGCATGGAGAGAAGGTATTAGCTCGATTACCAGGGAACAGGTTTTAGAAGCAAAAGAACTTGGCCTGCGGTTTAAGCTGATTGCAACAGTTGAAAAGTCTGGAGAATCGATAATTGCATCTGTCCGTCCTGCATTGGTCTCTCCATCCCACCCCTTATATGCGGTTGAAGGAGTAGAAAATGCTGTGAGTATTTATGCAGATATCGTGGGAAAGATCAACCTGCAAGGGCCTGGTGCTGGGATGCTTCCGACTGCAAGTGCAATGATTGAAGATTTAATCCATGCGGTAAAGCCAAGAATTATTGAACGGAGCTTCAGACTGGAAAATGATGTGAAAGAAGTTTTCCAACAGAAAAAGACAAAACAAACATGGCTAATGATACAAAAAGAAGCATTGGAAATCTCTAGGGACAATACAGTATTGGTCTCTAAAATTGATAGCAGTAAAGGGCTTTACATAATCAATGCTGATGAAAGAACAGTGAAAAGCTTCAGCGAGCGTAATGGAAGAGCAAACTTTTTTCAAATATTAGGAGAATATCACCTGAAAGAACAAGAAACTCCATCGCTAGCATTTTTTAATTAGAGTCTGATAAAGAACCTTTGTAGATTGTAGATTAATGGTGAGAGACTCTTGAAAAATTCGTATCTTGGTTACTTCGAGGTTGCCCAATTACATTCCTGCAGGCAAAGTGATTCAAGGGAGATCCCGAAGGAGGGAGACTCCCGAACCGGCTGCAGAGCATGATTACTCTATAGTGAAATAAAAAATCATTTAAAAACCCACTTTTAAAGTGGGTTTTTTTGTCAAAAAAATTTTGTCAGTTTTTAACCTATATTGAACCTAATGATCGAATCTAGCTCTGTTTTTAAAGAATATAGAGAAATAGAAAAATTATGTCGTATCAATAAGATTAAAACAATTTAATTTCTTGTTGACTGGAGAAGATGCAATGCTTGCCGAAAAGCTTCTGTTACACGTGTTAATTATTCTGCTGCCAATTTTCCTTTATAACCTAGTATTTGAAAATAGACAAATACGCAATAAGGGAATATTATTCGGTTTGCTGCAGGGTCTATCGGTATTTCTCTGTTTATTTTTTTCATTCGAGAGCTACGGCTTATACTGGGATTTGCGTTATGTCCCTTTAGTTCTTGCCTTTTTATACGGAGGCCCTTTAGCAGGGGGGATTGTTTTGATAGCCTATATGGCAGCAAGAACTTTCATAGGAGGCGATGCTCTGCTTTTCGGGTATATAAGCGGAGTAATAGCTTCAATTATACCCGCCTTGTTTGTAGATAAATTTTGGACCTACATGCCCTCAAAAAGGATCAAAATAGCCGTTTTAATTGGAATTTGGCCAGCAGTAGGGATGTGCGGTATTTTGCTTGCCTTCATCTTTTTTCAAGGCAGTTCAGGGATCGAAATCGGCACGATCATGACTAACATCTTCTTATTTGGCGTAATCCAAGTGTTGGCGATTGGGTGTGCCGCCTACTTACATGAGTCTGCGATCGAGCGGCAGTTAATGCGCAAGGAAATCCTTCGAGCTGAGAAACTAAATACCCTTGGGGAACTAGCTGCATCAATTGCCCATGAAGTACGTAATCCGCTTACTGTCGTTAAAGGGTTTTTACAGCTCATGCAAAAGCAGGCGTCTGGAACTAATAAATATTACTTTAGCTTGGTCTTAAGTGAGCTAGGCAGAGCGGAATCAATCATTAACGATTATTTGAATTTTGCCAAGCCTCAATTTGAAAAAGTGGAAAAGGTCAATCTTATGGATTTAGTACTGGAAGTATATTTGCTGTTAAAGCCTTTGGGACTAAAGGAAGGGTCTAGAGTGGAGAATCAGCTGGAACATGGTGCATTTGTTGTGACTGATCGGAATCAGCTAAAACAAGCATTTGTTAATATTATAAAAAATGCAATTGAAGCTACAAGCGAGGGTGGAACAGTACAAATCAAGCTTGAGATAAAAGGGAACCAGGCTATCATAATTGTCGCTGATACCGGAAAAGGAATGAATGAGGAGCAGCTAGCTCGAATCGGAACTTTATTTTATACCACTAAAGATAAAGGGACAGGTCTAGGGACTTCTGTTTCGCTAAAAATTATTGAAGCGATAGGCGGAGACATTTCTTATAAAAGTGAACCTGATTTGGGAACCGTAGTTACCGTCACTCTCCCTATTGATAAAGAATAAGGAACGAAAAATGCCATAGAAAAAGGCGAACCAGCCATAGCTTGGTTCGCCTTTTTAGTAACTTGCAACCTCACAAGTAAAATGTAAAATTTATTTATCATAAATTGCCGCGGTCATTATTCCACTTGGTCTAACCTAAACGACATAAGCCCTACCTCTCTTATGTCCTTACGGCTCCGAAGCCGATCCAGTGTGAATAAGTCCTTTTATATATAAAGCAGAACGCCAAATTTATTTTACGAGTATCATCGTCCAAGTTACTGCAACGTGAAATTTAATTATATAACTTTTGGGCGGACGTGTCAAATTTAAAATAATATTTTTTTGTTTAATTGGTTTTCTGCTGTTTGCCATAATAAAAGAAGCCCAAGCTGATCCAGAAAATAAACAGAATCCCTGTAAATATCAAAACAGGAATCGGACCAAATCCTGCAATTAATGTAATAGATGCTGCTGTAAAAAGGCCTCCTCCCAAAATGGGCTCGAAAAACAGCTGAGTATAGCCAAAGCCATCCAAGGCTGGGGATTTTTCATCAGGGTCAGCAATTTTTATAAGAAGGAGCCCTGTTGCAGTCATGCCGATCGCCTGGCCAAAATGCCCAAGCGCCCTTTCAAACCAATAATCGGGCAATATTTTAGGTGCAATAAATAAGAAAGCTAATACATTCCAAATGATCCCGGCAGCTGCAAGGATGAGAAAGGGAATAAGATTATTGCCGATAGCAGTAAGGGAAAGAGACCCAATAGCGCTTATAATTAATAGATCAAGGGCCAGTCCTTGGATTCGATTGATTAACCCGCGGTCAATAACCTTTATGCCATCAATACGGTCAAGGATGAGCTGAATTCCAACACCTCCTAACATAGCTAGCGGAAAGACAGGTACATATTCCATTACATAGGTATCTGTCCAAGCCCCCCATGTTAGAGCTTCGAGACCTATTAACGCTTGCAGCAAACCATATCCGATCAAAATCGCCAGTCCAATTGCCGCTATGTGAAGGGACAAAGCCTCTATTATAGAGGACTTTACCGTCAGTTCTCCTCCTGACTCTCTCTTGTCAGCATTCTTGAATGTTTCAATATCCGGGTTTTCGTTTGTATTCGCCTTCTTAATGATCTGAGTTTTGTTTTTTCTAATGCCGTAGTTTATTAGTACCATTCCAATCGTAGCGCCTGAAAAAACACCGACTGTTGCAAGTCCCAGACCTAATGCCGTTCCTTCTTCGAAATCCAGCTGCGTGAATGTTTCCTGTAAACCAGCAGATGTCCCGTGCCCTCCTTCAAAACCAATCTCTATTAATGCACCAGCCATGTAAGGGAGGCCAAAATAAGGATTTAACACAAACAATGCAAGCAGAATCCCAATTACATATTGTCCCCATGCAATGGTCTGTCCAAAAGTTATTTGCGGGCCGGCCAGCCGCCAAATTTTTTTGAGGTTAGGAATCCTTTTGCCAAGAAAGAGCCCGGCAAAAATAACATTTATTAATAGCGCAGGCAGTGTAGACCAAACCTCCATGAAGCTTGGTGAGATTAGGCCGTTCGCTAGAAAAGAATCTTCTTCAACTACTGTATCGAGCAGCTTCCCAAGCACTTGTGGGCCTATCAGTAAAGCTAAGAACCCGCCAATTATAGAGCTAGGCAGGAACATTTTTTGAAAAGGCGGGGTAATTAACCGAATAACCATCCCAAGAGCCAAAAATAGAGCTAATATAATTAGGCTCATGCCGATTAAATCAGGTGACATAGTTAACCTCCAAAAACAAAGTCTATACTATGCAATACCCAGTCTCTCTTAAGAAAAACGGCCTAATAGTCCATAAACCCGTTGGTAAATTATCCGTTATCTATTTGTGCTGCATATTTTTCTTAGCCATCTGCACCATGTCACGAACCATGCTGCCTCCTAACCTTCCTCCAATTTGTCCAGCTTGTTTAGAGGTAAGCTCTCCATTATAACCTTTTGTTAATGGGACATGGACCTCCTTTGCAGCTTCAAATTTAGCCATATTAGGATCATTAGTTTGAACTGCTTTTGCCTTTAAGTCATCAAGAGCATTACGTGCTTCTGGTATAAGGATCTTGTTTCTTCTAGCCATTCGAATTCCACCTTATTTATAGATTTTTTTATCAACTTATAGGATATTCTATTATCGAAAAAGTCCTCCGGATTTCCTTTATGAGGTATTTAAAAAGGGGGGTAGTTCATGTCAGCCAAGAGGTTGACTGAACACTTTCGGAAGGAGTGGATCTTCTCACCAGGCCTATTCTTAAGATCCCCTATTAAAGGAAATGTGCTCCTGGTATCTTCTTGAAAAGGTAATTTCAAAATTTGAGATTTTGTATAGGTTTGAAAAACGAGTAATAAGGGAATATAGTTTATCCCAAGTTTATTAACAATATAAAATGAGTATTTTAGAGTACTCCACAGGTTTATCCACACTATCCACAAAAATACACAGACTTATCCACAATTATTTGTCCACAGCTATAAAAATAGAGAAAGTAAGGTTTTAACAATAGTTATCAACATTATCAACAGGTATGTGGATAAACTGTACCTTTTTAAGGGGATGTAGAAATCTCTTTTCCTTTTGAAGCTGATAACTCAAAACGACAGCAGGCTATTGGCCCTGCTGTCGTTTTAGCATGAATCTTGTTACGTCAGACTATTTGCTTCCTTTAGCTCTAGCGTAGGCAGCTTTTGAACGGGCGAGTGCCTCCATATCTTCATGGTCAGCCAATTCCCGATTAAACTCAACGTCTAATCCGTCAGACTTCATATTCTTAGGTACCTGTGGCAAGTTGGCTTTGTTTTTATCCCGAGTTTTTTGACTATGTGCTCGACCCATGTATGGAAAACCCCTTTCATACAAAAAAGTACGGGAAATTAAGTTTCCCGTACTTTTAGATTTTACAAAATATCAGGTTGTTATGAATGGTAATTCCTTAATGGGAACGGCCGTTTCGTATAAAGCCCGCAGCCCTGTCAGCCATCTTGAATTCACGTGAATATGTTACCTCTTGTGCACTTGATAAAGTGCTTTTTATTTTGTCTCGTTTTCTTTTATCCATCATTATCATCCTTTCTTAATATCCTATGATACCTAGTATTTCCTTTTCATCCATGATTAATCAGGGCCTAAGAATAAATCTGTTTAAGTGCCGGTTTTAACGTCGGATAGCGAAACTGAAAACCTTGCTCAGTTAATTTAGAAGGAACTGCCTGCTGTCCATAAAGAATCAGGAAGCTCATCTCCCCAAGGATAGCCTTTAAGGCAGTGGTGGGAACAGGGATCCAATGGGGCCTATTCACAACATCAGCAATTGTTTTACCAAACTCGTCCATTCTAACAGGTTCTGGTGCTGTAAAATTTACCGCACCCTTCAGATTCTCATTACCGATCACAAAGTGAATAGCTTTTACAGCATCATCTAGATGAATCCATGATACCCATTGCCGGCCTGAACCAATTCTACCACCCGCAAACAAGCGATACGGCATGACCATTTTTGGCAGAGCCCCTTCTTCTTTATCCAAGATGATTCCAAATCGACAAAGGACAGTCCTAAGGCCCATGTTCTCCGCTCGCAGAGCTTCCTGTTCCCATTTCATTACCGTTTCAGCCAGAAAATCACTTCCGGGTTCTGGCTGTGCTTCTGTGAATAATACTTTTTCTGATACTCCATAAAAACCAACTGCACTCGCGTTGATTAAAAGCTTAGGCCTTTTTGAAAGCAACCCAATAATCCTTAAAACTTCGTTCGTTGCCGTAATGCGGCTGGAAAGGATATCAGATTTTGCTGAGTCAGTCCAGCGTGTATTAATGGTGGTCCCGGCCAGGTTTATAAAAACATCGGTTCCTTCAAGTTCATTCTCGGGAGAAGCATCCTCATGAAGCCATTTTATAAATTTTAATGATTGATGATTCGTTTGTTGGTCATTTCTTGTTAGGATAATGACCTCATTTCCACTCTCAATAAGAGATGAAGCTAAGCTTTTCCCAACTAGGCCAGTGCCGCCTGTAATGGCAATCTTCATGTTATCCCTCCTTAATCAATCTATAATAATTTAATTACGAGTTTTTATTGTCAAAACCCTTTATAAAGTGTGATACATTATTTAAGAGGTGAACAAAAATGTCTGTAATAACTAAAATCACCATTCAAAAGAAAAATAAAGACAGGTACAATATCTTTTTAGATTCAGGCAAAGGAGAAGAATATGCCTTTAGCGTGGATGAAGATGTCTTAATTAAGCATCAGCTTAAAAAGGGTCTTGAAATCGATGATCTTTCAATTACGGAAGTCTTATTTCAGGATGATATAAGAAAGTCATATAATTCTGCTATCCATTATTTATCGCATCGCATGCGTTCCGAGAGGGAAGTTAATCAGTATCTTGCAAAAAAAGAAGTTAGTGAGCAGGTTATTAATGAGGTTATATATAAGTTAAAGAATCATGGCTATTTAAACGATGAAGAATTTGCTAAAGCCTTCGTCCGTACCCAGCAAAATACAACTGACAAAGGGCTTAATGTTATTAAGCAAGAAATGAAGGAGAAAGGGATATCAGAAGCCATATTGACTGATACGCTGAAAGAATACCCCGAAAACCTTCAGTTTGAGAAAGCCCTCAAGCTTTGTGAAAAATATATTGAAAAAAATAAAAAAGAGTCATCAAGAAATCTTAAACAAAAACTCGAGCAAATGCTGTTGAGAAAAGGCTACCCTTTTTCAGTTATAAAACTGGCTCTGGATGAAGCGGAAATAGAAAAATCTGATAATGATGAATTGGAAGCATTAAGAATCCAAGCCGACAAGCTGCATAAAAAATACGCGAAGTTTAGCGGCTATGAATATAAGCAAAAAATGAAGCAAGCACTATTCCGCAAGGGGTTCCCCATTGACCTAATCGATGAATGCCTTCAAGAACGTGAGCTGGAATAAAATTAAGGCCTTTTCGATTCAATTGTTATTGTGTCGTTATCCATATTATCCAAAATAAGTTTTGCTACTTCACGAGGGGAGCGTAACTTCGATGGATTATCGACATGACTGCTGCTGTCCCAAAAGGGGGTATTCATTCCGCCCATATATACTGGAATAAACCTAATGGCGCTCCCCTCATACTCCTTTTGCAGACTTTCCGTAAATCCTCGTACTGCAAATTTACTGGCTGCATAGATCGCTTCATCTTTCTTTCCTCTTAGACCGGCTGTGGAAATAATATTCATAACAAATCCACGGCCAGCTTTCGAGAGGTAGGGGAGAACTGCCTTCGTCATGCTCATGGTGCCAAATACATTTGTATTAAAAACCTCCTCTATCTGACTTTCTGTTCCCTGCTCAAACGGACCAAAATACCCGACGCCAGCATTATTAATCAATCCGAGAAGGTTGTATTGGTTATCTATTTGCAAAAATTTATCTTTAATATCTTCTTTGTTTCTGATATCAAGGACTAGTACATCAGCATGATTTCCTGCATGTTGTATTAATTTCTGAGTAATTTTTAGATTAGCTTCTGTCCGGCCGGTTAGTATTATATGATATCCTTGTCCCGCCAGTAAAACTGCGAGTTCTTTTCCTAAACCTGATCCGGCGCCTGTTACAATTACCGACTCCATTGAGTTACCTCCTCAAAATAGGCTATTCTTTATTTATATCCCAAAATTCTTTATAATTAAACTGATTAGGATCAGGGAGTGAATGAAAATGGAGCGGGAAAAACGATACAGTCAGATGACAGAATACGAATTAAGGCAAGAGATCGCCAGTCTCCATGAGAAGGCTAGAAAAGCCGAACAAATGGGGATGGTCAGTGAATTTTCCGTCCTAGAACGAAAGGCAGTAATGGCAAAGGCCTACTTACTGGACCCAGCGGATTTTAAGGCAGGAGAAATTTACCAGGTAGAAACAGATCCAGGTACTTATTTTAAAATAAATTACATGAATGGTGTCTTTGCTTGGGGGTACCGCTTGAACGGAACAGGAGAAGAAGAGGCATTGCCAATTTCTATGCTTAAAAAGCTAGAGCAAAGTAATGATCACAACTAAATTGACATGTAAATAAAGCAATTAAGTAAAACCAGAGCGAATCTGCTCTGGTTTTAGATTTATAGGTCCCTTTTGCGCTGGTCTAGTACTTTAAGATCCTGATACCGGTTCTCTGAATTGTTCTGGGAACGGGCATTCCTAGGTTTATACCATGGTGCAGTAAATGGGCTAACATATGGGTTGTGATCAAACAAATTCTTGGTTCTACCCAATAATATCCTCCTTTTAGGAATAGCAAATTCTTGTTCATCAAAGGGTTCTTGCTAGAAAGTTGTCTTTTAAGGGTTATTTAACCTATCAAGATTCTCTGTTGGAAGATGCTTTCATTCTCTCCTGTGGATGGGTGTTTATCGTTCCATCGGCTCGTCTTGACGCAAACTTGGCTTTAGCTCGCGGTCCGCCTTCAATCCGTTTGATGTTTGGGAAGTTACTTGCTTTGTTTCGCATATAGCCCTCCTTGGACTGGAAAAAGTTAAGTGGGAGCAAAAAGGCTGCCACGCAGTAATATTATTTGTTTCTTTGTTAGCGTCTATGATAAAGTGAAGGATAAATTAAATGGTAATGAGGTGATGTACATGAATGATTACCATGAAAAATTAGCTAGTCTATTGCTTGAACAAAATGAGCATATTTCTTATAACCAGGCGCGCACATGGGTTGAATTGCTCTGGGAAGATTTCGAATCCACCTATGCAAAAGCGGGCAGAGAATTTAAGGGCAGTGAAATGACGGAAAAGGTCGTCCGACAATGGATTCAGCAATACGGCGGACAACTCCATGAATTTATTGCGAAAAATCCAAAGTACAAGCACTTTTTGGAACAGGATCATAAAAACCGTCTCCATTAAAAAACGATGTCGGAGGACCTTAAAGCCGTTCCGTTTTGGTGCCTTTCTTTGAAATATGTGCGGGAATGGTATTGGATAAAAAAAGTAAAACTCGCCATAGTAATTGGCGAGTTTCTTTATTAGGAATACAAACCTCCTCACTTACTTGTGAGTACGTTTACCGTAATGCGGGGGGCGTCTTGTTATGAGACTGATGGCTTGTCCTTAATTGAGTAACCAGCCAAAGTAAAATAAACGGAAATTTTCCCGTTATATGCAGAATGGAGCTCGTTTCAGGGAAAATAAGGGGAGATTTTCCGGTTATGCAAAGAAAAATCTCCCATTTTCGAATAATTGGGGTCAATAGGCGGAATCTCTCCCTCTATTTAAGCCCTTTTTTAATAAAAATGTTAATTAAGCGGAATTTTTCCGTCTATTTATCAGACCAGGTACTTAACCTGAACCCCAACTGTTAACAAATTTCTGTACAGTCGTCTCCGCTTTTCATTGTCTAGCTGCGCCTCCTAGAAACTCGGCAAACTTCCATTCCTCCTGCAGAAGCAAACATCGCTTCTTTGTCGGAATCTCCAGTTTGCTCGTTTCTCATCAGTAGTCTCCGCTTTTCATTTTCTAGCCAGGGAGGACTTCTAGTTTTTTACGGAGTTTCTCTTCACTGTAAATCCAGCCTGTGTATGAACTTAAAACTTGAAGATCTTGGTCAATTTTTACAACTGCAACAAATGGATAGTGGCCATTGCTGCGGTAGCGTAAATCAATAAATCGAACCTCATAATGATCTTCCAACTCATCCAGTTCCCATCTGTAGACTGGAGAGAAGGAGAGAAACGCTGACAGGTTTTTATCCCTTTTGGCGGCAGCGAGGACAGGTGTCTCTGGCACAGGGACTCTGTTAAATTGATCTAAAATCCGAACGTCATTTTTGTATGCGCGCCCAACGAAAAACTGATGTTTGTTCATAACAGCTATTCGCCAGTGATGGTATTTCATTGTCGGTGCAATTATAATTTCGGTAGAATCAGGTACTAAATGCTGTACTGATTTTAAAACGCTCCGTTTGTAAATAATGCGTTTAATATAATAGACAACAATCACAGCGTAAATGGCCAGGAATGTATAGCCGGGATGTGCGCCAAATGCCCACAAGAACAATCCGACTGAATGAATGCCGAATATGAAGGGATCAAAGGTGTTAATGACTCCTAATGCGAGCCATTTCGACGAAAAAGGCCTTAGCGCCTGAGTGCCATATGCGTTAAAAATGTCGACAAAAACATGCAGGAATACAGCAATAAATGTCCAAATCCATAAGTGGAACAAATCTGCACCAGGGTGAAAAAGAAAAATACCTCCTGAAATAAAAAGGGGCCATAAAAGTACGGCGGGTATCGAATGTGTAATGCCCCGATGATTTCGAATATAAACTGCGTTATTTTTTAATTTTAAAACTGTATCGATGTCCGGAGCCTGGGAACCGATTACAGTGGCAACTAGTATCGCACTTGCGGTTGCAGGGTCTTGGGCAACTACCGGATCAAGAGTGGCCAGTCCGCCAAGCGCTAGTCCCATCACCATGTGGGTACCTGTATCCAAAGGAATGACCTCCTTGACCAGGAAAACAATAATTCCTGGAAGTTTTTCTTGGTGATAAAAGCTTGTGTCAATTGATAGATTGGTTTACGTTAAGGTTGGTCAGTTTATTAATTTTCAAAATATCCAGCAGCCTACTAGCTTTATTTTAGGCGTTGCTATTCCAAAAGGAGCTGACAAAGATGCTGAAAATGGTTATAGAGTATGATGTAAAGCAATGCGAGATTAATCGGTATAAAAACAAGCTTGCTTTAATCATCTCTACTTTAACAAAATATGATGCGGATGAAATCGAGTGTCTTCAGTCTGTTGAAAAGACAAATCGTTTTGTTGAATCATTTAAAATTCCAACTGAAGCTCATTATTTTGCGATAAAAAAGCTTAGGCTTTCAAAAGATCATTCAGTATTTGGCGAACTTGATGCTCTACTAGTCGGCGGCTTAACCGAGCTTCAATTTTTTGCTATAAAACAATGTTAATATTTATATTCCCAAAAAGTTTGATTGTTTAACACCAGGAGGAAAGAAATTGACAATAAATAAATTGGAAAATTTAGAGGATGTGGAAATAAGTGCTTTTCAAGCTGACTTGATTACCTGGTTTATGAAAGAGCAGAGAGAGCTTCCATGGAGGAAGGATCAAGACCCTTATAAAGTATGGGTATCAGAAATCATGTTGCAGCAAACCAGAGTAGATACTGTTATACCTTATTTTAACCGATTTATGCATAAGTTTCCAACAGTAGAAGCTCTGGCTGAAGCGGATCAGGAAGAAGTTCTTAAAGCGTGGGAAGGGCTCGGCTATTATTCACGGGTTAGGAACCTCCAGTCAGCAGTTAAAGAAGTTCATACACAATATGGTGGTCAGGTTCCGAATACACTGGAGGACATTTCATCACTTAAAGGTGTCGGTCCATATACAGCAGGTGCTATTTTGAGCATTGCTTATGGAGTACCGGAGCCGGCAGTAGATGGTAATGTAATGCGCGTCTTGTCACGTATTTTGTTAATAAAGGAGGATATTGCAAAACCGGCGACCAGAAAAGTCTTTGAACAGGCAGTTCGAGTTTTAATATCCAAAGAAAACCCTTCTGCTTTTAATCAAGCTTTAATGGAACTAGGGGCGCTGATTTGCACTCCAACTTCACCATCATGTCTTTTATGCCCGGTAAGAGAACACTGTATAGCCTTCCATCAGGGGGCCCAGCACGAACTGCCTGTAAAGTCCAAAAAGAAAAAACAGCGGTCGGTCAAGCTGGCAGCAGCTATTTTAACCGACATAGATGGGAAAGTTCTCATAAGGAAAAGGCCTGATGACGGTTTGTTAGCCAGCTTGTGGGAATTTCCGAACGTAGAAGTGAATTCGAATTTTAAAAGTGAAAGGTCACAGCTCCAGCAACATTTTAAAGAAAAATACGGAAAAGAAACAAAAATTAACTCAGTATTAGGACAACTTGAGCATGTCTTCTCCCACCTAATTTGGAATATTACTATTTATAAGGGTAAGATGCTCGATCTTCATGATGAAGATCCGGGTTATAAGGCGGTAACCCATGAAGAATTGGAGAATTATGCATTTCCTGTTTCTCACCAAAAAATGTGGCAAAAATATTTGGAAAGCTAAATCACTTTATGTTATTCCCTTCCATTAAAACGCCGTTATAACGGCGTTTTAATGTTAAGGTCAGCTGTAGCTCTAATCATATGTGACTTCGGTTCCATGGGTGTAATCTGCTTCATGGCGTTTCATTCCTCCGCGATTTTCGATTTCTTCGACAATCTCACGGTGAATCGTCTGGCCTTCAGAATTTAAATATGGAACTACCTGCTGCAAGGCGTGGTGTAAATAAGCAAGCTCGCTATCTTTCCATTCTTTTTTTGACATCATAGACAATTCAGTCATATCCCGTCCTACATACATTAAAGATCAGTCCTTTCATGAATACGCATTGATAGTTTGTCTCCAATTCTCCAATTTTATAAAAGGCAATCTTTAGAGGCAACAGGTCAATAAACTTGAACCTTTATTGTCATATATACCTGTAAAAGTTAAAATGAAACAAAAGTTATAATTAGAAGGGAAAATATATATTATGTCTGAAAAGGTGGCACTAATTACTGGCAGCAGCAGAGGGATTGGCAAGGCAGCGGCGTTGAGACTTGCTGAGGATGGATACGATATCGTTATCAACTATGCAAGAAGTAAAAAAGCAGCGTTGGAAACAGCTGAAGAGATTGAATCGCTTGGAAGAAAAGTTCTGGTTATAAAGGCCAATGTTGGTGATGTAAAAAAAATTAAGCAGATGTTTGCCGAAATTGATGAGGTATATGGAAGACTGGATGTATTTGTGAACAATGCTGCATCTGGAGTCCTCAGGCCTGTTATGGAGCTCGAGGAGTCACACTGGGATTGGACAATGAATATCAATAGCAAGGCATTATTGTTCTGTGCTCAGGAAGCTGCTAAATTAATGGATAAAAATGGCGGAGGCAAAATTGTTAGTATTAGTTCCTTGGGCTCAATTCGCTATTTGGAAAATTACACAACTGTAGGTGTATCCAAAGCAGCTCTTGAGGCACTAACCCGTTACCTTGCAGTGGAATTGTCGGCAAAGAACATTGTTGTCAACGCTGTCTCTGGCGGTGCAGTTGATACAGAAGCTTTAAAACATTTCCCTAATCGAGAAGAACTTTTAGCTGAAGCGCGGGCGAAAACACCAGCGGGACGTATGGTTGAAATAGATGATATCGTAAATTCAGTTATGTTCTTGGTCTCGGAAAAAGCGGGTATGATCCGGGGACAAACCCTGATTGTTGATGGTGGAATATCACTGCTTGTGTAGATAAAAATGGATTTTATTGGTAAATTTCTGTTTGGATAGGAAACCTCAATCGTGGATACATTATTATCGTGGAGGTGATAACTATGGCAAACAGCCCGAGAAACGCTCAATCTGGAACTAACGCACAACAAGTAAGACAACAAAACGCTCAATCTGCTCGCGGCGGACAAGCAGGACAAGCTGGCCAATTCGGCACTGAATTTGCTAGTGAAACAAATGCTCAAGAAGTAAGAAGACAAAACCAACAAGCTGAAGCCAGAAAAGGTCAAAACGTTTCTGGTGGTCAATCAGGCCAACAAAGCTAATTATAAACAGCAGGGACACTCTCGAATAGAGAGTGTCCTTTTTTTACTTCTGGCAATTTGGACTCGTTAAACTACAATTCCTTCATAAAGTTCTAAAAACGTTTGGATGGTTGGCTGACCAGTCGGCTCCGCTTTTCTTTCCATTCGACAAAACTTCTGATTTGTCTACAGGACTAGTCAAAGGGTATTTTTAATTTCAAACGAATAAGTAAATAAACTAATAATATATCAGGTGGTGGGATATCATGGCAGGGTTTAATCACTTAGTTTCCACGCAGTTACAGACTATGGAAAAGCTGCTGCATCTTCAGGGTGAACTAGAGCGTTGTCAGAATATTGAACAGGAGCTTATTTTGCTTGGCAAGGAAACAGAGCTTGAAGATATTCATACTGAAATCGAATTAATGAAAAAGGACCTTAGGGAAATCCATGCAATATTTGAAAAACAAACGGAAGAGGTTATTCGTTCCTACCAAGAGGAAAATATTGTTTACCGTTAATGCTTGGGCTCATAGTTAAAACTGCGTTATACTGAATGTAATCTAATAAACTAATATCTCAAAAGCCATTGAATTCATTTTCAACGGCTATTTTGTTTTAAATTTTGTCGTTAACCGTTATAATAATAAAAAATAGGAATCGTTCTTTGTTGCCTTTTGTCGTTTAGCAATTGTTAAATTAAATATTACAAATGGTAGGGTTGCAAAGCTTCCGGGAAGGAAGGTAGGGGAGAGAATAATGGGCGTACCCATCGAAGGTGAACCGGTCCAAATACATAGTTATAAACATAATGGACACATCCATCGAGTCTGGGAAGAAACAACCGTTTTAAAGGGCAGCCAAAATCTTGTTATTGGCGGAAATGACCGAACAATTGTGACTGAATCCGATGGTAGGACCTGGATTACTCGTGAACCGGCTATCTGTTACTTCCATTCCCAGCATTGGTTTAACGTGATTGGAATGATTCGGGAAGACGGTGTGTACTATTACTGCAACATAAGTTCTCCATTTATATTTGACGGAGAAGCATTAAAATATATCGACTATGACCTAGATATTAAAATATTTCCCGATATGACGTTCAATCTTCTTGATGAGGACGAATATGAACGGCATAGAAGAGAAATGAACTATCCTGATGTAATCGACCAGATCTTAAAGTATAATGTTGAAAAGTTGATACATTGGATTAGGCAGAGGAAAGGTCCGTTTGCCCCAGATTTTATCGACATCTGGTATGAACGATATTTAACGTACAGACGCTAAAATATCAAATTCCAAATTATCTGCGGCCTGTTGACTGCGTTCAACAGGTTTTGTTTTGTTTAGGAAACGGTAAAAATTCCAAGTTAGGATAAACGGTCGACTGCCGCCGGCTTCAGCCACTAGTGTACTTCGCCCGCCTCCTATGATAATCAACATCGAATCGCTTCTGCTCTTCGAGTTTCCTTTATCTCAGTCGGTGTCCCCCAGTCCATACGTCGACTTAATGAGCGATTGCTTTAAGGAAATCCATGTTATAGATCAATCGAACATATTTTCTTCATCCAGCTTTCTGCGCCCAGACCTCCTATAGGTTAACGGCGAATGCTTCTTTCTTTCGTGTTGGTTGATTGCATACTTCGATTAACGTTAAGAAGATGCCGATAATTCGCTCTGCGCTGGGTTTATGTTATCACAGTAAAGTTAAACAATAGAAATAGGTAGGAAGGAGGATGAGAATGGGCAGTACCCGCAGATATTTAAAGTTCGTTAAACCATACCGTCTTCAAATCATCGGAACCATTTTGATTGGTATATTAAAATTTGCTATTCCCCTCTTGATTCCTTTGCTCATAAAATATGTAGTTGATGATATTGTTCAAAACGACAGCCTTTCTTCAACAGATAAGACGGACAAGCTTATCATGGTTATGGGTATTATGATAGTTATCTTTGTTATCCTTAGACCTCCGATTGAATATTATCGTCAATATTTTGCTCAGTGGACAGCTAATAAGATCTTGTATGATATCCGTGATAGCTTGTTTACGCACCTCCAAAAACTGAGTTTTAAATATTACGCCAACACAAGAGCTGGAGAAATCATCTCCAGGGTGATTAATGACGTAGAACAAACAAAAACCTTCGTCATTACCGGTCTGATGAATTTGTGGCTCGACGTAGCCACAATAATCATCGCAGCTGCTATTATGTTTTCGATGGATGTCCAATTGACAATTGTATCATTGATCTTATTTCCACTTTATGCTTTCTCTGTCAGGTACTTTTTCGGAAATCTTCGCAGGCTTACACGGGTTCGTTCCCAAGCACTTGCTGAGGTACAAAGTTATTTGCACGAACGTGTGGCCGGTATGTCAGTTGTAAAAAGTTTTGCAATTGAAGATTATGAACAAAAACAGTTTGACAGCCAAAATCGTAACTTTTTAAACAGGGCCCTTGACCATACAAGCTGGAATGCAAAAGCCTTTGCTGTTGTTAATACAATAACAGATATTGCCCCGCTGCTCGTAATTGGCTTTTCAGGATATCAGGTTATTCAAGGTAATTTGTCATTGGGAGAGATGTTTGCATTTATTGCTTATATAGACAGGCTTTATAATCCGCTGCGCCGCCTTGTTAATTCCTCAACAACACTTACCCAGTCAATCGCTTCAATGGATCGTGTATTTGAACTTATTGACGAAAAGTATGATATTGTCGATTCCCCCAATGCAAAGGAATTAACGTCAGTCAGAGGGGATATCTCTTTCCAAAATGTCCACTTTAGTTATGAAGAGGATGAACACACCGTCCTAAACAACATATCATTAGATGTAAAAAAAGGTGAAACAATAGCACTAGTAGGAATGAGTGGAGGAGGGAAATCTTCTTTTGTCAGCCTTATCCCAAGATTTTATGATGTAAACCATGGGAAAATCCTTCTGGATGGTGAAGATATACGCTCTTATAAAATTAAGAGTTTAAGGGATAAAATCGGAATGGTGATGCAGGATAGTATTTTGTTCAGTGATTCTGTTAAAACGAATATATTGCTTGGCAACCCGGAGGCCAGCGATGAAGAAGTGATTGCTGCTGCGAAGGCGGCCAATGCTCATGAATTTATCATGAGTCTTCCTAAAGGTTATGATACAAAAGTAGGAGAGCGTGGGGTTAAGCTTTCTGGGGGCCAAAAGCAGAGGGTCGCAATTGCGAGAGTTTTTTTGAAAAACCCTTCGATTCTAGTCTTAGACGAAGCTACTTCTGCGCTTGATCTTGAAAGCGAGCACCTGATCCAGGAGACACTTGAGAAACTGGCAAAGGAACGTACCACATTTATTGTCGCACACCGATTATCGACAATCACGCATGCTGATCGCATTGTATTAATCGAACATGGCGAAATTGTTGAAACGGGAACACATGAAGAATTAATGATCAAACGGGGAGGATACCAAAAGCTTTTCCAGGTTCAGCAGCTGGAAAGTTAGTAAAGTCGAAGCTAAATGCTTCGGCTTTTTTTTATAGACAGAATAAATTTTACAGTGCCCAGCGACTAGTGCACTGCGTTTAACCTCCCTGCAATGCGAAAACTTCAAATCGGTTCCTTACTAGACGGTTCCTTTTAATCATGTTTTATATATAAAAGATATTTAGGGCAATCAGGCATGTTTTTTAAGTGACTTCATAAAATGTTGAGGTAGATTACGACGATTTTAGTAAGTACTATATATTGGAAATATTAACAAATATTGGTAAGATATTAAAATAGTTCGTTATAAAATTAAAAAAAAGTTAATAAAGAACAACTGGTAATTAACATTACTAGTTAGTCAGAAAGGGGGAATAAATTTGGTACACGCTTCGGCTCCAGTTTTGGATGTAAGACAGCTAAAGACCTCTTTTTTCTCTTCAGGTGGAGAAATACCTGCTGTGGATAAAATCAGCTTTTCAATAAATAAAGGGGAAATTCTTGGGATTGTAGGAGAGTCAGGCTGCGGCAAAAGTGTTACCTCGCTTTCGATCATGAAGCTCATTCCTCAGCCGCCAGGTAAAATTGTAGAGGGAGAGATCCTGTTGAATGGCGAAGATCTAGTTACAGCTTCAGAAAGAAGAATGAGAGAAATTAGAGGCAACGATGTAGCTATGATTTTTCAGGAGCCAATGACCTCTCTCAACCCGCTGTTTACCATTGGAAATCAAATGGTAGAGGCTCTTTCAATACATAAAAAGCTTAAAAAAAGTCAAGCTTCTCAACAGGCCATTGATATGCTTAAAATCGTAGGACTTCCAAGGGCTGAACAAATTATGAAGGAGTATCCTCATCAGCTGTCAGGGGGAATGAGACAGAGAGTCATGATAGGAATGGCGTTATCCTGTCACCCAAAGCTTTTAATTGCTGATGAGCCGACAACAGCTCTTGACGTAACAATTCAAGCTCAAATACTTTCGTTAATGAAAGACTTGAATGAACAGCTGGAGACAGCAATTATTATGATAACCCACGATTTGGGAGTGGTTGCGGAGATATGCCGAAGAGTCTTAGTTATGTATGCAGGTAAAATTGTAGAAGAGGCGCCTGTCAGGACTATTTTTAAAAACCCGAAACACCCTTATACTTTAGGCCTGTTAAAATCTATCCCTGATATAAGGGATAGAACAGAACGTTTATACTCCATTCCTGGAAATGTACCAAAGCCAGGATCTATCAAAACTGGATGCCGGTTTGCAGCACGTTGTGAATTTGCGTATGACCGCTGCCACCATGAAAGTCCCCGCTTATACCAACAAGAGAAAGGTCATCGAGTTCGCTGTTTTTTACATGAAACGGAGGAAATCGCAGATGCCTGAAATCCTGCTAAAAGTAGACAATCTTAAAAAGTATTTCCCCATATCCGGCGGGGTATTCGGGAAAAAGGTAGGAGACGTAAGAGCTGTGGAAGAAGTAAGCTTTTTCGTTAATAAAGGTGAAACCCTTGGACTCGTAGGGGAGTCCGGCTGCGGAAAATCGACTACTGGCAGAATGCTGATGCGGTTAATCGAACCTACAGCTGGAGAAGTTGTATTTGAAGGAAATAGCCTAACGAATTTGAACACTACCGAACTGCGTAAAGTCAGGAAAGATATGCAGATGGTTTTTCAAGACCCGTTCGCATCGTTAAACCCCCGACACACAGTGGAAAAAATTCTGGAAGAACCTTTAATTGTTCATGGAATGGGGAGAAAGAAAGAGAGAAAGCAAAAGGTAAAGGAAATGCTAGAGGTTGTTGGTTTAAGCAGCTATCATGCCAACCGCTACCCTCACCAATTCAGTGGAGGGCAAAGGCAGCGCATTGGCATTGCAAGGGCTTTGATGACACGGCCAAAGTTAATCATAGCTGATGAGCCAGTTTCCGCTCTTGACGTTTCGATACAATCTCAAGTATTAAATTTGCTAAAAGATTTGCAAAAAGATCTTCAATTAACCTATATATTCATCGCCCATGATCTTGGCGTTGTTAAATATATTAGTGACAGAGTAGGAGTTATGTACCTTGGCAGATTGGTAGAAATTACAGATACAGAAAAACTCTATGAGAACCCGCTTCACCCTTATACCAAAGCCTTGCTCTCAGCTGTACCAGTACCAGACCCTGATATTCAAAAAGAAAGGGTCCTTTTGGAGGGCGACATGCCAAGTCCTTCAAATCCGCCTAGAGGCTGCGCTTTTCATACAAGGTGTACGGAATGTATGGATATCTGCAGAACTACACGGCCTCAAATTAGAGAAGTTGAACCAGGTCATTTTGCGGCATGCCATTTATTTCAAGAATCAGAAAAGTAAATGGAGTGCTTGCATGGATGATAAATAGGAACAAGAAGCCAAGGGCTTCGGTACACAAAAAGAGGGGGAAAAATATGAAGAAGCGCAATGGGATTTTGTTTTTTGCTTTTATCCTGATTCTATCACTGGTGTTGGCAGGCTGTAACAAAGAGTCTAGCAGCACAGATAAAGAGCCAGATAAGGGCGGTACCGATTCATCTGAAAACTCAGCAGGAGGTACGATCGTTTTCGGACGAGGCGGTGACTCTGAATCTTTAGATCCAGCTACTACTACAGAAGGTGAATCCTTTAAAGTTACCAAAAATATTTTTGAGACTTTAACTGAATTTGGCGAGCAGGATACTGAAGTGCATCCCGGGCTCGCTGAAAAGTGGGAAAGTACAGATGATGGCTTAAAACATACTCTTTTCTTAAGAAAAGGTGTCAAGTTCCATGACGGAACTGACTTTAATGCCGACGCTGTCGTTTTCAATTTTGAGCGTTGGAAGGGCGGAAATAAAGAAAGTTTCTATTATTATAATTCTCAGTTTGCTGGTGTCCTTGAGGGAGTAAAAGCAATCGACGAGCATACGGTGGAGTTCACGCTGAGCCGCCCTTTAGCACCTTTCTTCAAGAATCTGGCAATGTCTCCATTTGGAATTGCCAGCCCGGCAGCAATCGAAAAGCACGGGGATAAATTTACGGAAAACCCTGTTGGGACAGGTCCGTTTAAATTTCAGGAATGGAAGCGAAATGACCGTATTACGATTGTGAAAAATGAAGAGTACTGGCAGGAAGGGTTACCGAAGCTTGATTCTGTTATTTTCCGGGTGATACCAGAAAACTCTGCCCGTGTTAATTCGTTGACAGCAGGTGAAGTCGATTTAATTGATGGAGTGAACTTTAGTGATGTTCCATCAATTGAAGGCAATGCTGATCTGCAAACATTTTTCCGGCCATCTATGAACGTTGCCTATGTTGGATTAACGAATACACGTGGACCATTGAAAGATAAAAAAGTACGTCAGGCATTAAATCATGCTGTCGATAAGCAGGCTCTTATTGATGCATTTTATGCAGGTGCAGCTGAAGCGGCTAAGAATCCGATGCCGAAAATGATTGCTGGTTACAATGATGATGTTGTTGACTATGAGTATAATCCTGAAAAGGCAAAGGAACTTTTAAAAGAAGCAGGTTTCGAGGATGGCTTTGAGATGGAACTGTGGGCAATGCCGGTTGCACGCCCTTACATGCCGGATGGCAGGAAGGTCGCGGAAGCCCTTCAGGCAAACTTTGAAGCAATTGGTGTTAAATCAAAAATCGTTTCTTATGAGTGGCCGACATACTTAGAAAAAACGAGAAATGGGGAAGCCGATGCATTCATGCTTGGCTGGACAGGGGATAACGGCGATGCTGATAATTTCCTATATGTTCTATTAGACCAAGATAGTATTGGCAGCAACAATTATTCTTATTATAAAAATCAAGAGGTACACGACCTGCTGATAAAGGCTCAGTCAAGCCCTGATCAGGCCGAACGCGAAAAGCTATATGGGGAAGCTCAATTGTTGATTAAGGAAGATGCTCCGTGGATCCCGCTTGTTCACTCTGAGCCAGCTTTAGCCGGTAAAAAGGGAATAACAGGATTTAAGCCTCATCCAACTGGTTCAGATAACCTAGCAACTGTTGAACTTAAATAATTGATGAGAGAAAAGGGAGTTCCATTAATGGCTCCCTTTTCCTTTATGAAGATAAAAAATCTTTATTCTTTCAGCTTCAGTCACGCTGGCCTTTAAAGAGTCTTTAGAAAAAGAGGTGAAATAGTGTGTTTGCATACACAATTAGAAGACTGCTGATGCTTATACCTGTCCTATTTGGACTATCATTGATCGTATTTTTTATGATTCGTGCTATTCCCGGTGACCCAGCCCAAGTCATTCTAGGGCAGCTGGCCACAAAAGAGGCTATCGCTGAATTAACGAAGCAGCTAGGTTTAGATCAGCCATGGTACACTCAGTACGCCAATTACGTTGGAGGGTTATTCTCAGGGGACCTCGGTGAGTCACTCCGGACAAAGTCACCAATAAGTGAAGAAATTTGGCCATACCTTGCAGCGACAATCGAACTGTCCTTTTGTGCAATGGTCATTGCTGTATTCATCGGTGTTAACGCAGGAATAATAAGTGCGTGGTTTCAAAATTCCTGGTTCGATTATGCTGCAATGGTGCTTGCGCTTGTTGGTGTCTCAATGCCGATTTTTTGGCTTGGTCTTATGGAACAATGGGTATTTGCTATCAATCTTGAGTGGCTCCCAACCTCAGGAAGGGAAGAAGTAAGGGATCCAGTTTCAGCTATTACACACATTTATACGCTTGATACGTTACTCCAGGGCAGACTAGATCAATTCTGGGATGTTATCCGCCACCTTGTAATGCCAAGTATTGCACTTGCTACTATTCCAATGGCTATAATCGCTAGGATCACTCGTTCGACCATGCTTGAGGTTATGAAGTCTGATTTTATCCGCACAGCCCGGGCAAAGGGTTTAAGGATGTTCTGGGTTGTTTACAAGCATTCTTTAAAGAATGCCGTCATTCCCATCCTAACGATCATTGGCCTCCAAACAGGGTTGCTGTTAGGAGGAGCGATTCTGACAGAAACGATCTTCAGCTGGCCAGGAATTGGCAGATACATATATGAAGCGATCGGATATAGGGACTATCCAGTGATTCAGTCAGGTATCTTAGTGGTTGCGTTTATTTTTGTCATGATTAACTTAACCGTTGATTTGATGTATGCTGCGGTTGACCCACGCATTAAATATCAATAGGAGAAGGGGAGAGATATGCAGATATCTACGGATAAAAAAACTCAGCCAGCCCTGGCGGCAAATGAAGAAAAAGCAATTTCCCCCAGGCTTGAAGCGTGGAGAAGCTTTAAAAAAAATAAACTAGCTTTAACGGGAGCCACTATTGTTTTATTTTTTATCATCGTTGCTATATGCGCACCCATTATTGCTCCAGAAGGAATTAATGACCAAAAGCTGCCGCAACGGCTTTTAGCCCCTTCTGCTGATCATTGGTTTGGAACAGATGATTTTGGCCGGGATATTTTTTCAAGAGTCGTCTATGGGGCGAGAATATCTTTATGGGTAGGCTTTTTGGCTGTGTTGGGTTCTATAGTTGTTGGCTGCTTATTAGGAATAATAGCAGGTTACTATGGAAAGTGGATCGACGCCTTAATATCTCGAATTTTTGATATTATGCTGGCTTTTCCAAGTATTTTGCTGGCCATTGCTATTGTTGCTGTATTGGGGCCCTCGTTAAAAAATGCTCTTATAGCTATTGCTATTATAAATATACCTAACTTTGGGCGGTTAATTCGATCAAGGGTACTAAGTGTTAAAGAAGAAGAGTATATTATGGCAGCTAAAGCGATTGGAATGAAGGATAGCAGGATTTTATTACAGCATATCTTGCCCAATAGTTTAGCTCCGATAATTGTACAAGGTACACTTGCGATTGCCACAGCTATTATTGAAGCAGCCGCCTTGGGCTTTCTTGGATTGGGTGCTGAAGCGCCCAATCCTGAATGGGGTAAGATGCTCTCAGATGCAAAGAACTTTATGATTCAGGCGCCATGGACAATGTTTTTCCCGGGGTTAGCCATTATGCTGACAGTTCTTGGCTTCAACCTGATGGGAGATGGACTAAGGGATGCACTTGATCCTCGTATGAAAAATTAGATGAATATCAAAAAAAGGGCAGCTAATCCATGATTAGCTGCCTTATTCTTCAGGTGTATCCGCAATTACCACTGCATTTTCTTCTCGATGATACGATTTAAAGCTATTGATCAAGGTATCCAAATGCTCAACTTGCTCGCCATAGGCCATAATGACTGATACAAGCTGCATCATATGGTAAAGCATCGGGGTGTCAGTGTCAGCAAGCTTTTTCTGCTGATCCAAAAATAAATCAAAAAGCTCACGTCTATTCAAACAAATCTCGCCCTCTTGATAGGAGATCTCTGATCTGATTTTCCCAATGAATCTTAATAGCAGCTGTTCATGATGATTGATGAGGCAATCAAGCTGATGCTGTATGGATTCCTGAAATTCAAGTGGCATTTGTGTAAGTTCATTATCATACCGATGAAGACTTTTAAGTGTTTCAAGTCCTGCTTTAGTCGAAGTAATCATCTGACGGTAAATAACAAGCTTTCTTGCTTTAACAATATCATTTCTTTTAAAGTAACTGCGCTCTTCCTTGTACATTAAATAAAGCTGATCGAGCTTGATGATTCTGTCCTTTAATTTCTCAATATCTATCTTCAAAAGCTGATGCTCTGAAGCATGCCGGCTGCTTAAGCGTATCCACCTTAAAATTTCTTCGGTTAAATGAGCATTCTTATTGTAAAGCTTGTTTTCGTACTTTGGGGGAAGAAAGACAAGGTTTACTAAAAAGGCAGATAGAACCCCAAGAATAACGGTTGAGAATCTGATAGCAGCAAACTGGATAAAGTCTTCTCCGGGAGATTCCATAATCGCCAGCAGGGTAACAAGTGATAAAGCAATTGTGTTCTCAAGCTTAAGCTTTATGTTCACCGTAATTACAATAATGGCTGCAAGCCCGACAATAATAAAGTTATTACCAAGGACCAGGACAAATACTACGGCGGTAAGAGCACCGATAATATTACCCTGGATTTGTTCAATGATGGATAAATAGGATCGGTAAATAGTTGGCTGCACGGCAAAAATAGCGGCAATTCCTGCAAAGACAGGGGCTGGAAGATCAAACATCCCAGCGAGAAACAATGCTAGTATGATAGCAATTCCCGTTTTAAAAATTCGGGCACCAAGTTTCATTTGTATGGTCCTTTCTTTGATTAAAATATAACTATGCCAGTCCTTGTATTATAAATACTTTAAACTTAACGTTATTAAACTAAACAATACTGTACTATACCGTGATTAGCCTCTAAGTTCAATAGACAATTATATGTATTCTGTTTAAAAAAGTAAAAAACGTCCGCATTTGATTGCGGACGTTTCCTAACACTGTCTTAATGCTGGCCCTATACCTGTGAAAAACGAACAGTTGTACTTTGTTTACTTATTCCGTAGAGACTGCAGGGTCAGCTTGCTCTTTAACCGGAACTACCTGGAAGAAATGATCCTGTGGCTTTTCGAGCAGCAGAGAAAGCTCATCAGCTTCAGACTTTTGTCCGTTCCTAGTTAGCATGCCAATATAGTTAGTTAACAACTCAACAACGTCTTTTAAACCACTTTCGGTTAAAGTATCAATAGAAACCTTAGCTCCTTTAGCGATTCTGCGTTGAATAGCCTCCCTTGTAAGTCCCATCTCTGGCTGATGACGTAAATACACAACTCCGCCAGTCATACCAGCACAAATCCACGGTCCTGGATCTCCAAGGACAAGTCCTCTGCCATTTGTCATATACTCAAAGGCAAAGCCTTTAATATTAGATTTTGAACCCATATTACCAAATTCCTTTTCAGGAAGAGGTTTTTTCAGAAGTCCTCCAATAATTAGGTCAGCACCAGATAAGCGGATTCCGGCACGAGCATCTGCATTCCCTTGGGCGACTAGCAGTCCTTTTTGTGCCCCGTAACCAAAGCCTTTTCCAACGGACCCGTTATAGAAGCTGCCGTCTTTACCTTTAGATTTAAAGATTAAGATATTGCCCCCAAATGATGTCTTTCCAACACCATCCTGGCCGCCGCCGTCTACTTCAATCGTGATGCCTTCACTATTATAAGCACCAAGCCCGTTGCCGAGGATTGATCCTTTATAGCGAAGTTCTACTGGTGGAAGCTGTTTATATGAGCCATCCAGGCGGCCGCGGACTCTGTGGCAGGATACCCTGCTTGCAAGTACGCGCTGCTCAGAGTTGATGCTTTGGAACTCGCGAGACTGGTGAAGCTCTTCATCCGCAGCATCTAGGTAATACTCTGCTCCAGCAGCTACAAGTAACTTTTGGGCTTCCTTCGTTTCAATCGGCTCAAGCTGAACTAATTGGCCAATCTCCAAAGGCTTCAGGAGGAAAGTTAAATCTAGTAATTCCTTGCCTTTTTCCTGCTCTAGCAAATCAGAGCGGCCGACTGCATCTTGCAGATTTTTTATACCGATAGAAGCTGCAAGTGCTTTTAGCTCGTTACCAAAAGCAGTATACAGATTCGTTAGTCCTTGAACAGCAGTATCAAGCTGTCTTGGAACGAATCGGCGCAGGCCATGCTCTTTTGCTTGCGCCTCGGAATCAATTTGTGTAGCGATACCAACATGGCAAGTATCAAGATGACAGCCGCGGCATGTTGTGCAGCCGATCGCAAGCATGGATAAGGTTCCAAACCCTACACGGTTGGCTCCTAAAAGCATAACTTTTAATACATCTAATGAACTCTTAATACCGCCATCTGCCCAAATTTCAACTGTATCCCTAAGGCCTGCTTCTAGGAGAGCGTTATGAGCAGCTTTAACTCCGATTTCAACAGGCAGTCCTACATGCTGTAGAGCGTGGATCCTAGCGGCACCTGTACCGCCATCAAAACCGCTTAGTGTAATGATGTCTGCACCCGCTTTGGCAATACCAACTGCTATTGTTCCAATGTTTGGTACAACCGGAACTTTTACGGCAACTCTTGCCTGGTCATTGGCTGTTTTTAACTCATGAATCATTTGTGCCAAATCTTCAATAGAATAAATATCATGGTTGTTAGAAGGTGAGATTAGGTCAGACCCAATTGTCGCGTTACGTGCCTCGGCAATTTTGGCAGTAACCTTTGATCCAGGCAAATGTCCACCCTCACCAGGCTTGGCTCCTTGACCAATTTTTATCTCTAAGAGATTAGAAGAATTAAGTAATTCTGCATTAACTCCGAAACGGCCTGAAGCTATCTGTTGGCCTCGAGTTCTTGGGTACTTTCCGAGCATATCCTTTATTTCTCCACCCTCACCGTTCATGCTGATCATGTTTAAACGTTCCGCACCTTCAGCATATGCCCTGAAGGCAACTTCATTTTGTGACCCAAAGGACATTGACGCAATCACGAAAGGAAGGCTATGTTCGCCTACACTCAAGTCGACATCTTCAGCAGATATAGGTGAAGATGAAGCCTTCAAAGCAGCTAAATGACGAATAGTAGTCGGGTTCTTTTCCTCCTGCTCGCTGATTTTTTCGCGATAGGCACTATAATCACCGGTAGATGCTACCTCGCCAATTGCTTTCCAAATCCTTGGGAATAGGTGGAAGGTTTTGCCGATTCTTTCTTTATCATTGTTATAATCAGTGACTCTTGAAGCAGCGTCTTCTTTCATAGCTGCAAAATTATATGCAAGCTCTTTTGAACCGAAGAAGTTAACTACATTCAGGTAGTCTGCAACTTCATCATTTAAACCTATCGAGGAGAACAGACGTCCATATCCTCTCAGCTCATGAATCCCAATAGTGGAAATAACCTTTTCTAAACCTTTTGTTAAGGCATTATACAAGTTAATAACCGGTTTGGTAGTATCGTTCATAACCGTCATGAACATATAGTAAGGACTGATTAAGTCGGCACCTAACCCGAAAGCAACAATGATGTCATGCAGGGATCTGATTGCTCCTGATCTAAGCAAGAGTGAACAATCTCTTCTTAGGTCAGCTTTGACAAGGGCCTGGTCAATAGCTGAAATAACAAGGTGCGGGTCCAGCCAGAGAGAATCCTCTGTGTGTGCTGGCGCATCATCCAGTATTAAAAGAGTTTTCCCGTCAGATACTGCAGCAACAGCTTGTGCAGATAGGCGCTCTAGGGCTGTTTCAATCGTTTCTTGACTATTGAAGACCGTCTCAATATACATTGCTAACTTTTCTTCCTGGTATAGATGAACAACCTGGTCAAAGCTTGGCTGTCCAAGTTCAGCTGAGCACTCAAAACCAGATTTGCCTTCGATTAATAATGGAGCGACTAGCTCAATAACTTTTCCTGCATCTGCTTTTTTGTATAAATTAGGGCGCTTTCCAACCACAGTCCGAACAGAGAAATGTTCTGTTTCTCGGTCACGGTCAATTGCCGGATTCGTTACAACTGCCACGCTTTCTTTAATAAAATCAGCAATATTCTTCCGGTCTGGGTTTAATGCTGCAAGCGGGGCATCATGTCCTAGCGAGCGGATAGGCTCAACACCTTTTTCAGCCATTTGCTCAACTAGCTGAACATGATCGCGTTCCCAGCCAAATGCCTTATACTGGCCATTATGAACTTTATCGGGATACTGCATGGTAATATTTTTTGTTAAGGCAGGAGGGATTAGGCGTTTGCGTGCTCCTTCAAGTGAAACACGTTTTGAAAAGCGCTTATACACTTCAGCTTGAAAGTCGTCCTGCTCAAATACTTCAAGTTTATCCCCATTCCACTTTAATCCTACCTTTTCCCCAGGAGCAAGTGGTTTTGGCTCGTTAACATATTCATGGGAAGGAATGATTCCTGGCTCTGAAGAGAATAGATAAGATGTTTCGGTTTCGATCATCCATACTGGACGCAGTCCTAGAGCATCTACACTAAATACGGCTTCGTCTCCGAAGCGTGAGATGATACCTGCAGGACCTTGGGCAAAGTGACCCCACGCCTCACGCATATACGTATATAAGTCTTGTAAGTGTTCAGGGTAGGACTTAATTTCATTTACGATAGGCGGGAACATTAAATCAAGTGCTTCAAATAAAGAGTAGCCGTCTCTGCAGATAAATGTTTCTATCGTTCGGCTTAAATCTTGAGAATCACTGCCTTCTTTTACGAGTGGGACACCGACCATTCTAGCTTCATCACGCAGCCTTGCAATCGTGTTTATTTCTCCGTTATGCCCTAGAACGCTGAAAGGCTGTACTCGGAAGAAGTTAGAAGCTGTGTTAGTAGAATAACGATTATGTCCAAGAGACATAGTAGATGCGACAATAGGATTCGCTAGGTCATGATAGTACTTAGGGAGAATGTCTCCGGCACCCATTACCTTATAAACTGCATGATACTGGCTTAATGAAGCCACATGAATCAGTTCATTTTCCTCTAATTCTATAATTATATTAAACAATGTATTTGATAACTCACTGCCAGACTGCTGAGCTAGTGCAGCAAACTGAAGGAACACTGGGTTTTCTTGAATAGCAATCGGTCCAAGGGCGCTAGATTCTGTAACAGCGTCTGAGCTGAAGATTACCTCAAGATTGTGCTTTTGCAGCTTTTCAGCAATTTCTGCCTTCGCAGCATCTGCATCTGCTTTTTTGCTAATAAAAACATGTCCGATTACAAAATTATCCTGATCAACAGCCGAGGAGTCTGTCCCAGCTTGTTCTAGTTTTTGCTTCCAGAGCGCTCGGGGAATATCAATGTGTATCCCAACGCCGTCGCCTTCACCATTAATAAAACCTGCACGATGATTCATGGTTACAAGGGCATTTATACAGTTGAAAATATTTTCTCGAGTTGGAATATTGTTTTTCTCCATACATGACACGATACCGCAAGCATCGTGTTCCTGGCGGTTAAATTCCTTAAAAAGAGATGGGCTCCATTTTTGGGTCATAGATTCGGCAATAATAGGGATCATCCCTTATGCCGGTTCACCTCCTAGATTATTTTATTCTGAATGATCTCCGATACTGAGGGGGCTGTAAAAAGCGGAATAAGAAACTGGCTGGCTTTTTGCAGAATTCTAACAAAGGATAATTTTACAGAATAGTATCACCATACTATCATAAGAATTTTCAGAAATCAATTATTTATGCAGAAAAGTGGATGGGAAATAGGACCAGAAACTGTATTTTTAGTGATTAAATCCAGTAATGTAAACGTTTTCAAAAATAATTAAACAAAACCGGAAGAATTTTTGTCTTCCGGCATGTATAGAAAAACGGATATTTATACACTCGCTATAGTGGAAAATGCATTCTCGACTGCATGAATAGTTGCTTCAATATCATCTTCTGTATGGGCAATTGTGACGAACCATGCCTCATATTTAGATGGGGCCAGATTTATCCCTTGTTCTAGCATTAGCTGGAAAAAGCGGGCAAACATTTCTCCATCTGTATTTTCTGCCTGCTCAAAGTTTTCAATTTTTTCTTTTGTAAAATAAATAGTAAGGGCGCCTTTTAAACGGTTAATAGTAATTGGGACGCTGTTGGCATTGGCAGCATTCAGGATGCCTTCTTCAAGCCTGGCGCCCAGTTGGTCAAGGTAATCGTAAACTCCTTTTTGCTTGAGAACCTCTAGACAAGCAATCCCTGACAAGATGGAGGCAGGATTTCCGGCCATTGTGCCTGCCTGGTAGGCAGGTCCAAGCGGTGCAACTTTTTCCATGATCTCAGCACGTCCGCCGTAAGCCCCAATGGGAAGTCCGCCGCCGATAATTTTGCCTAGAGCAGTCAGATCAGGCTTTACTCCTAGTAAATCCTGAGCTCCGCCATACATAAATCTAAAGGCTGTGATAACCTCATCGTAAATCACAAGTGCTCCAGCCTCATGAGTTAACTCATTAACAGCCTCAAGAAAGCCAGGTTTTGGTTCAACGATACCAAAGTTGCCTACAATCGGCTCTACAAGTACCGCTGCAATCTGGTCACCCCATTTTTGAATAGCTTCTTTATAACTTTCGACATCGTTAAACGGGACAGTAATAACTTCTTTGGCAATACTCTTTGGCACACCAGCTGAATCCGGTGTTCCGAGAGTGGAAGGTCCCGATCCAGCAGCAACTAAAACTAAATCAGAATGACCATGGTAACAGCCGGCAAACTTAATGATTTTATCTCGGCCTGTGTAAGCGCGAGCTACCCGGATTGTCGTCATAACTGCCTCGGTACCTGAATTTACAAACCTTACCTTATCCATTGCTGGCATGGCTTCTTTTAGCATTTTGGCAAATTTCACTTCATGGGCTGTTGGGGTTCCGTATAAAACACCTGACTCTGCAGCCTTTTTTATTGCGTTTGTGATATGCGGATGGGCATGTCCTGTGATAATTGGACCGTATGCTGCCAGGTAATCAATGAATTGGTTTCCGTCCACATCCCAGAAGTAAGCCCCGTTGGCCCTTTCCATAACGACAGGTGCCCCACCTCCTACAGCCTTGTAGGAACGAGACGGGCTGTTAACGCCACCGACTATATGCTCAAGCGCTTCCTTATGTAATAAATCAGAATTAGTTCGTTGCAAGATAAAAACCTCCTAAATAAACATCTTTACTAGTTTACCACGAATCTGCAAAAGTTAAGAAAGACTGCTTCCTAAAAGGTGAGGCTGAGTTTATTAATCTAAGCAGAAAAAAGCTGATTTTTTTTTGATTCTGATCACGCGTGCTTTTTCTTTGTACAAATAGGGGGCATTAGCTAAACTGTTTATTTAGGGTAATCGACAGGAGGAAATATTATGGGTGCCATTGAAGTTCGCGATTTGCGAAAAGAGTTTAAAGCTTATTCCAGCCGTTCGGGGCTGAAAGGGGCCTTCCGTGATCTCTTAACAAGAAATTACAAGGTTATCCCAGCCGTTAATGATATCAGCTTTTCTGTGAAACAAGGAGAAATGGTTGGGTATATTGGGGAAAATGGGGCTGGTAAGTCTACAACCATCAAAATGCTGACAGGTATACTGGAACCCACATCAGGATCAGTGACCGTTAATAACATGAACCCGCATAGGGAGAGAGAAAGGTTTGTCCAAACTATTGGAGTTGTGTTTGGACAGCGGTCTCAACTATGGTGGGACATAGCGGTCCAGGAGTCATTTAGGCTGCTGAAAAAGGTATATAAGGTTTCAGATGAGGATTATAACAATCACATGGAACTTGTGATTAAAACTCTCGATATAGGACCTTTACTGGATAAACCGGTTCGAAAGCTCTCACTTGGACAGAGGATGCGCTGTGAACTTGCGGCAGCCTTGATTCATAATCCTCCCTTACTTTTTCTTGATGAGCCGACGATTGGTCTCGATGTACTGGTCAAACTGAAAATAAGAGAGTTTCTAAAAGAAATTAACGAAAAGTATAATACAACCATATTGCTGACAACACATGATCTCACTGATATTGAAGCGCTTTGCGAAAGGGTTATCATGCTTGATGAAGGCCAGATCATTTATGACGGCGCTTTAAAAAGCTTGAAAGAAAAATGGGGGGAAGGAAAAGAGATTCAGTTTCAATTCTTGGAACCAGCAGAACTAAAAACGTTAGAAGAGGCAACGAGCGGCCTTCAGGTTAAATGGGAAGTTGACGAAAAAAAACAAGTGTTTACTGCTTTTACCGAGGATAATGAGGAAACTATATCACAGGTGATCGCTAAAACCGTTATGGCCTTTAGAATCAAAGATGTCAATATTGATGAGACTTCAACGGAAGAGATAATCCGTAACATTTACGAAAAAGGGATGGTCTAAGTAGAGACTTCGGGAGATGAACAGCTAAATGGATAAATATATAGAAATGATCAGGATCCGTTTTTTAATGATGCTTGCTTACCGAACCAATTATTACACAGGTATTCTCATATACAGTATTAATATTGGTGCTTATTACTTCTTGTGGAATGCAATTTATGGAGATAAGCAGGAAATTGAAGGGTTAAGCGTTCTGCAAATGACAACTTATGTCGCGGTGGCTTGGATGGCTAGAGCTTTTTATTTTAATAATATCGACCGAGAGATGGCAGATGAGATTAAAGAAGGGAAAGTTGCTGTTGAGCTAATCCGCCCTTATAGCTATCTAGGGATGAAAACCATGCAGGGCCTTGGAGAGGGACTGTTTCGCCTTTTGTTCTTTTCTGTTCCTGGAATGGTAATAGTTTGGCTCATTTTTCCGATTGCGTTTTCAGCAGAGCCGGCAGTGTGGCTTTTATTTCTGGTTTCAATCACTTTGAGCTTTTTTATTAATACTCAAATCAATTTACTTACAGGAATTACTACATTTTTCTTATTTAATAATACGGGACTGATTCGGGCTAAACGGGTAGTGATTGACTTATTCTCCGGGCTGCTGCTGCCAATAAGTTTCTTCCCTGTATGGGCTCAAAGCATTATGGGGTATTTGCCCTTCCAAGGAATCAGTTATATCCCAAGCATGATTTTCACGAATGGTTTTACTAGAGTCGAGGCTATTGAAGCACTTCTGTTCCAGGCGGTTTGGGTGCTCATATTATTTTTGCCAATTCATCTTTTGTGGACTTTAGCTAAAAAACAGTTAATTATTCAAGGAGGGTGACTGACGGATGTTCTATTTTTCCATGTTCTTTCAATATGTCGCCCAATATATGAAAACTCGGTTGGAATATCGGGCTGATTTGTTGGTGGAAATTTTTTCTGATTTACTGTTTCAGGCAGTCAACCTAATTTTTATAATCGTTGTTTTTGGGCATACACAATTCTTAGGCGGATGGAGCCGAGAGGAAATCATTTTTATTTATGGGTTTTTTCTCGTACCTTATGCTTTGTTTTCAGCATTTTTTAATATATGGGATTTTAATGAACGATATATCGTCAAGGGTGAATTGGACCGTATTTTAACAAGGCCTATTCATAGTTTATTCCAAATCATTTTGGAACGAATGGAACTAGAATCCCTTTTTGGGGTTTTTACAGGAGTGGGCGTTATGTTTTATGCCGGCAGCAAGCTTGGCCTGACGGTTAGCTGGTATGATCCTTTCGTGTTCGTTCTCTTTGTCGTCGGAGGAGTTCTCGTTTACGGCGGAATATTTATTTTGCTTGCCTGTATAAGTTTCTGGGCTGATGCCCGCACATCGATTATGCCGATGATGTATAATATCGGTAATTATGGCAGATACCCTGTTGATATTTATAATCCGGTTATTCGTTTCATCCTGACCTGGATCCTGCCTTTTGCATTCGTAGGTGTTTATCCTTCTGCGTACTTCTTGGGTAGAGAAGAGTGGTACAGCTATGCATTCTTAACACCGTTGATTGGCGTGGTTTTCTTTATTTTATCAATATTCACCTGGAATGAGGGTGTCAAAAAATATAGGGGAGCAGGAAATTAAGCCGGCAGCCAGGCCTTCATTTGTCTGGCTTTTTTATTTGGCTTTTTAGTCAAATACCGCTGTCCCCACTGTTTTGGCTTTTCTCTAATAACACTTTGATGCTTGTCTGCATAATATCCTTTTCCTTTGCGTATAAATCTAGTGATCGCATTAGCGGAAGGTGGAGGGGAATATGCTTTTTTACTTTGTAATGGGGATTATTTTTCTTAGTATAGGCATGAGTATCCGAACCTTATTTATTCCAAATAAAATTAAAGGGAAGCAGTTATCCCTTGAAAACTTTATGGTATTAGCCTCCATTTATGCAACGGTCATGATCGGGTTTGGCCTAATTTATTTTTTATTGGAGATAAAAGGATTTGATGTGCTATTCGGAGGAAGTTTTGAAAGCAACCCCGTCTTATCTCATATGGAAACAAGCATGTACTTTAGTGCAATCACTCTGTTTTCAGTAGGATATGGAGATATTGCGCCTATCGGGATCGGCAGAATTATCGCAGTTTTAGAGGCGTTAATTGGTTATACCATCCCTGCTGCATTCGTCGCCCGGGCTGTATTTGATATGGAAAAGAAGCAGTAAGTTCTAGTATGCTAATTGTCTTTACCTCTAATTTTAGTTAGTCTTAGAGAAACAGCTTAATTGGAGGGATAAAATGGAGTTGAAAACAGGAACGCTGGCGCCAGAATTTTCATTGCCAGCCAGTAACGGACTGACGGTAAGCTTATCGGAGCTTCGCGGGAAAAACATTGTGCTGTATTTTTACCCGAAAGATATGACGCCTGGCTGCACGACACAGGCATGCGACTTTAAAAATTATCATCAAGATTTCTCTAACACTGATACAGTCATTTTAGGAATCAGTCCTGATCCTATTGGCAAGCACGAGAAATTCATTGAAAAATATGGCCTCCCATTTTTGCTCTTGACTGATGAGGATCATCAGGCTGCAGAGGCATATGGTACATGGAAGCTTAAGAAAAACTTTGGGAAAGAATATATGGGCATTGAAAGGTCAACATTTATTATTGATAAAAATGGGTATTTGGCTAAGGAATGGCGCAAAGTTAAAGTTAAAGGACATGTAGAGGAAGCGTTGGCATATATTAAGGAAAATTTGCAATAATAGCCTATTTTCCTCAGTAAAGGCTATTGTCCAATTCATTTATTGTACAAATGAATATGATTTAGTAGGGCATACCTCCTCAGTCAGTTTAGCGGGCCAAACAAAGGCTCGCTTTTTTTTGAATTCTCTGCTGTATATTTGCAGTGAAAAAAAGCATTAGGTAACTGTAACTATTTGTTTAGTTCATTAAACTATTTATAATAGTAATAAATATAAAATCATAAGGAGTGCTTAATATGAAGGCAGTATCCTCCATCTTACCGGATAAACAAATTATTGACGGAGTTAAAAGTGCTTTTCCAGCGATAGAGTTCGAGTTTTTTAAAGGTATAAGTGAAGCAATACCTTCATTAAAGGAGGCTGAAATATTCATCACATTTGGAGAAGACTTGACTGATGAAATTATTTTAGAATGTAAAAAGTTGAGGTGGATTATGGTCATGTCTGCTGGCCTTGAAAGAATGCCGCTCAACCTCTGTGAGGATCGAGGAATTCTAGTAACAAATGCAAGGGGAATACATAAGGTTCCAATGGCTGAATTCACTCTGGGGATTATGCTTCATCATGTAAAACAAATGGGTACTCTTCTAAGCCAGCAACAAGACCAAAATTGGAACAGAAAGATACCGATGGGAGAATTATATGGGAAAACATTGCTCATTCTAGGAGTAGGTGCAATTGGAGGAGAGATCGCCCGGCTCGGAAAAGCACTTCAAATGAAAACAATTGGTGTCAATAGACATGGCGGTAAGGTTGATTCCTCCGATTTAGTGGTTACTTTAGAAGATTTTGAAGAGGCATTGCCCGAGGCGGATTTTATAGTTTCAGTTCTGCCGAGTACTGCTGAAACCCGATATTTGCTAACTGAAGACCATTTTCAACGAATGAAAAAGACGGCTGCTTTTATCAATATTGGGAGAGGGGATGTAGTAGCGGAAGAGGTTTTAATTTCTGCTATGGAAAGGTCGGAGATAGCTCACGCCTATTTAGATGTGTTCATAAATGAACCACTGCCTTCCGATCACAAGTTTTGGACAATGAGCAATATTACTGTCACTCCGCATATATCAAGCATTACGAAGAATTATTTGCCACGTTCATTTGAAATTTTTCATCATAATCTACATACATATATTAATAATCAATCCAACTTTATTAATAAAATTGAGCCTGGAAGGGGGTATTAAAGATGAAAATTTATACAAAGACTGGTGATAAGGGGAGCACGTCACTAATTTACGGAGAAAGAGTTCCTAAAAATGATCTAAGAGTTGATGCATATGGAACATGTGATGAGGCAAATTCTATGATTGGTTTGGCTCTTAGCTATTTAAAAAATGAGTTTTTTTCTGAAAAGGATGAGCTTGAAAGAGTATTCCATAAGATCCAGACCACATTGTTCCATGTCGGTGCAGAACTTGCTACACCTAAAGGGAAGGAAGTTAAATGGACTCTTGAGGAAAATGTAATTGAAGAACTAGAAAGTGTAATAGACCGCTGGGATGCAGAACTTCAGCAGCTTAGTAATTTTATTTTGCCTGGAGGTCACCCATCGGGAGCGGCATTTCATGTCGCCAGGACCGTAACTAGACGTGCAGAACGGCTGGCTGTTTCCTTGGAAGATAATGTGAATCCGCTAGTTCTTTCGTATCTAAATCGACTTTCTGACATTTTATTTGTGGCTGCGCGGTATGTTAATTACCATCTTGGTTCAAACGAACAAACACTTCATGAAAGATTTTGACTTTAACATCTAATTTGTTTTATTGACAAAATTAGTATAAAGTTAGTACACTATTTATAAACATTACAATTTAATAATATTTATGAAAAGAGGTGCATGCCTGTGGAACAAACTCAATTAAAAGAAGCTTTAGAAGCATTGAAGGAAACGGGAGTGCGTATTACCCCGCAGCGTCATGCGATACTTGAATATTTGATAAACTCAATGTCACATCCTACTGCTGATGATATATATAAATCATTAGAAGGGAAGTTTCCTAATATGAGTGTGGCGACAGTTTACAATAATTTACGGGTGTTTCGTGAGGTTGGCCTAGTTAAGGAGCTGACTTACGGTGATTCGTCTAGTCGTTTCGATTTTATTACTACACATCACTACCACGTTATTTGCGATAGCTGTGGGAAGATAGTCGATTTTCATTACCCGGGACTTGATGAAGTAGAACATCTTGCTTCTCATGTTACCGGCTTTAAGGTCGGTAACCACCGTATGGAGATATACGGAACCTGTCCTGATTGTTCGACTAAGGAAACACACTAATATAGATGCCGGCTGATGGTTTGCAGCCGGCATGTTTTTTTGCGGAAAATTATAAAAAATGAACTGAATTATGGATAAAAACGCAGTATCTTAGTGATGAAATAAAAAATAACTCGGTGTTTAGCCGAGTTATTTCGTTTTACGGTTGTATTTTTCATCAAATTCTTTACCTTCTAAATCCATGTCAAGCGTTAATGGCTGATTGCAATACATACACATGTCAACCCGGCCAAGGACTTTAGTGTGCCTCCCACAATTGGGACATGTAACTTGAACCGTTTTTGTTGAAAGCATCCCGATCCAGAAATAAACTACTGTGCTGGCGACGATACAAAGAAGGCCTAGTATCATAAAGATTGTCATTAACAGGGGCTGATTTCTAAAGAAAATCCCTATATACATAACAATAAATCCAATAAAAATTAAGCTTAAGGCAAAGGTACGAATCTTATTTATTTTACTTGAATATTTAGCCAAATTTATTCCCTCCTGATTTTTAAACTATACCATAATATTTGTGGTGAAATAAATAAGAGATCACGGATAAATGTCGAAATTTGCTTCCCTTTAGAAGGAAGTACTATATAGATGTCGAATATATAAATGCTAACTGAAAAATGGAGGAATTATTTATGGAGGATATCCTTCGTCCTATATACCAAGAACGGGCAAGCCATCCTAATACTATTGGTGTATTGATGATTGATAAAAAGCAAAAAGCAATAGAAACAACGGATACATTTGATGTGATCTTATTAATCATTGTTAAAGAATCGGATCAGCCTGTCTTCATTAAACACTATACGTATAACAATAAGAAGGCAGCTATGCACATTGTAAAGGAACAGCAACTGAAAGATTGGCTCCTGCTAGGAAATAACAAAAAAATTCTCAGTTGGCTTTACAATGGGAAGATCATATTTGATCGGAATGATTATATTACGAATCTTAAGCTCGAATTGCGTGAATTTCCGTTCTATGGCCGTAAAATTAAGATGGGTATCGAATTTTCAAGATTAATACGGAGATATTCAGATGGCAAGGCCTTATTTGATAACTTTCATTATCTTGATGCATACAATCATGTTGTACATTCACTTCACCACCTTGCCAGGCTGGCTGTAATCGAAAGCGGGTTTCATCCGGAGGTAACAGTTTGGAATCAGGTCAAACAAATAGAACCGGAAATATATAAGTTATATGAAGAACTAGTAAGCAGTGAAGAAAACCTAAAAAAGAGGCTCGAACTTTTGTTTCTTGCAAGTGAGTTTCTGATCCATTCACGCATTCAGATAGGATCTGCCCATTTTTTAGAAAACCTTCAGACAAAAGAGTTTTGGTCTATTGCCGAAATGCTGGAACACCCTGAGTTAAGTTATTACTCAATAGACCTTGGGATCCTTCTTGAGTATTTGGTCGAAAAGAAAATCATTCATGTAATAACCAAGGAAGCGAAGGGGCAGGGGATTTACCATCGTTATTACGCGGCTGAATAAAATTATCTTAAAAAAGTAAAATAGGTATTGACCTTTTTAAAAATACTTGGTATATTAATATCCGTCGCTGCGGAAGTTAATTAAATTGTTTTTGTAGCGATCGGATATAAGTTAAAAAAAGTGTTGACTTAGAAAACACTGCATGGTATATTAATAAAGTCGCTTCTGAGCGGCACGCTAATTAAATTGCTCTTTGAAAACTAAACAAACAAGCGTCAACAAACAATATTTATAGTGACTTCAATTATGAAGATCACTAGCCAACGTTTTAAATTATGAGCTAAACTCATACTCTTTTTTGGAGAGTTTGATCCTGGCTCAGGACG
>NZ_JABUNR010000064.1 GCF_013343715.1 Mesobacillus harenae | reverse complement strand
TATTGAAAAAACCATTGGAACTCATCAGTTAAAGAATATGGTTTCTTATCTGTGTGAACTTGTAGGAGTAAGCAGGAATGGATACTATGACTGGCTTAAAGCAGCTACCTCCCGCGAAGATCGGCTTGAACAAGATGAACGGGACATCAAATTGATCAGGGAGATATTCAACGGTAAAAACGGAAAGGTAGGCGCCCTCCAAATCAAGATGATTATGGCGAATGATTATTTGGTCATCATGAATCACAAAAAAATCAGGCGATTGATGGCAAAGTATGGGC
>NZ_JABUNR010000062.1 GCF_013343715.1 Mesobacillus harenae | reverse complement strand
CGGCCACACTGGGACTGAGACACGGCCCAGACTCCTACGGGAGGCAGCAGTAGGGAATCTTCCGCAATGGACGAAAGTCTGACGGAGCAACGCCGCGTGAGTGATGAAGGCCTTCGGGTCGTAAAGCTCTGTTGTTAGGGGAGAACAAGTATCGGAGTAACTGCCGGTACCTTGACGGTACCTAACCAGAAAGCCACGGCTAACTACGTGCCAGCAGCCGCGGTAATACGTAGGTGGCAAGCGTTGTCCGGAATTATTGGGCGTAAAGCGCGCGCAGGCGG
>NZ_JABUNR010000061.1 GCF_013343715.1 Mesobacillus harenae | reverse complement strand
TCTCCCAGCTGAGCTAAGGCCCCGTTACATAGATGGTGGGCCTAAATGGACTCGAACCATCGACCTCACGCTTATCAGGCGTGCGCTCTAACCAGCTGAGCTATAGGCCCACATAACAGGTATTTAATTGAGGTTTTCGAATCATTACTCGCAAGTAACAATGAAAAATTGCTCCCTCAAAACTAAACAAACAAGCGTACAACATCACTGACCGAAAGGACAGTGTTCCGATTGTCTTTACGACAATATCCTTAGAAAGGAGGTGATCCAGCCGCACCTTC
>NZ_JABUNR010000060.1 GCF_013343715.1 Mesobacillus harenae | reverse complement strand
TTAGCTCATAATTTAAAACGTTGGCTAGTGATCTTCATAAATGAAGTCACTATAAATATTGTTTGTTGACGCTTGTTTGTTTAGTTTTCAAAGAACAATAACCGTCATCCGTTGATCGAATCAGCGGCGACAAATACTATTTTACCATAATGTTTCGTTGTTGTCAACTTCTGCGAAGTATTTATTTTTGACGAACACGATCAATTTCGGATCGCCCAACAACATAATCTATCATATCATGTTATTTCGCTTGTGTCAACTTCTACGAAGTTTATGTTTTT
>NZ_JABUNR010000006.1 GCF_013343715.1 Mesobacillus harenae | reverse complement strand
CAGTACGTACTGCCAAAGAAAGAAGAACGTCGGAAAGCCGTATGAGGGAAAACCTCACGTACGGTTTGATGAGGAGGAGCTGAAAGTAAAAGAGGAAGTCAGGAAGGCTTCCTCTTTGAAATCAGTTTCTTACTCTACACTACTACTGCCAATTTTTCAACGCTCCAAGAAGTTTTTCTTTTATTTTAATAAAAATACTCTTATCTCCTTTCGTACCTTTCTGTTTATTCCATTCGTTAAAGCTGGCTACGCTGATTAGGATGGTGCCAGCGATCAGCAGGTACGCCCACCATGGCATATTGCCCCAGAATGGCCGTGTTTGGAGGATAATGTTTAACAGTAGTACTCCAGCTCCGACAAAGAAGTAAGATTTAATTCGAAGCCACATTCCAGAAAGCATGGATAAGAGTGAAAGTGAGCCGACTATCAGTGCATCATATATCGTATTGCTTTGAAGTCCATCCTGGACAAGGGCTAGCGCAACAAGAATAAGAATGACCCATTGAATTTGAGCTGTAATCTTCCTCCACTGTCCTCTCATCGATTTTTGCAGGAAAATCCCTAAGGCAATGAATGGTAAGACGATGGCTTCCCGCTCAAAGAGAGCTGGTATATTCAAATGTTCAATTAGGCTGTAGTATGGCTGCAGCAGCCATGCTCCGCTCAGGAATACAACAAATGGTGTACACCAAGCGGGCACACGGCTTTTTTGCAGCCATAAACTGGCAGAAATAAGCAGGCCGGGCAATATTTTAACCCATAATTCCTCATCTATAGAAGCAAAACCGTAGATTAAGAAGAAAAATAGAAACGAAAATATTGTATAGGCATCAATATGTTTTATCCCTAGCTTCCCACCAACCTCCCAGAGTTTAGGGTAAATGAGCTGGCCGGCAGCTATGAGGCCGATTCCTAACACGGCTGGGATTAATTTTGGCAAGGCGCTATCCATATCGAGCAGCTGAACCGCTGTGATGGTAGCGTAATAAATTTGCAGCAGTGGCAGGAATGTGACTAGGTCCCATTTTATATGGTGAAGAAAAACTAACAAAGCTGCAGCGTACAGCAAGGTTACTCCGTACAATTGTAAGTCAAATGGATACTCTGCTATAAATGCCATAATCCCAATAATGGAGAAAGGAACGAGATAATAAATGGTTCTATGTTTAAATTTAGTAGTAGCTGCCAGCCAAAATACAGCTAAAAGAATACTCCCGATCAGGAAGGCAATATGAATCTGGCTGCCAATTAGGAAATCATTTAAGGCTGCAGTAAGGGCCACAAACAGACTCGTAAAGCTTCCATAAAGGAACAGCTTAATAAGCCACTCTTTTTGTACAAACCGCAGTCCCGCAGCATATACTGCTCCGCCGATTAAGAAAACGGGATAGGATTCCTCCCAACTTATGAAAAGACTGATTACTAAAGCACCAGGAAGATAGATATAGCCGATCCAAGCAAACCCTTGAGCTAACACCTGTTCTTTTTTAACCAGAAGCACCGCAATTCCCAAAATCAATAGTGCTCCTAAAAGAAATTGGTACATTTCCAAAGCCTGAGGCCATATGTCCTCTACATGAAGGGCATTTAAAACAGTAAAATAAAAGAAAAGTGCTGTAATTGCTGCTGTGTAGCCAAGGATCTTAAAGCCGCTAAACTTCAACAAACCAATGTACATTACTATTCCAATGAAAAAGACAGCTGGACGAACGAAAACTGGGTCAATCGGATAAGCTAGCGCCATGGCCATTGCTGCTGTGTAAAATCCATTGGCAATAAAAATGGAGCTTTTAAATAATTCGGCGTTTCCTTGTTTTTTCCATAAGAAACAGGTACTGATCAGGAACAGCCCTGCGAATGCAAAATGGACGCTTAATCCTAACACTTCTCTGTAAAAAGCAGAGGAACCTCTAATTTCTTCACCAAAAGCCAGTATAGAAAGCCCTAGTAATGAGGGGGCAACTAAAGGTGCAATCTGAAGATATAAAGTTCGTTTTTCCAGCTTGGGCAGCAGATAGAAAACAAATGACAGGGCCAGAAGCATGATGCCGAGCTCAGTCCAGTTCCTAGAACTGAGCCCGCCAAGTAGTGCAAGATACATAATTCCTATGCCAGTATCTCTTGAGCTTTCTCGGATAATGTTGAGAGACTTATGCTTTATGAAACAACCGGCCGTGACATACAGCAGAATCCCAGCTGAAAATACTGCCATGATTTGACTCTCTGCCAGTAGAAATTCCTGAACAAGACATACTGCCTCATATATCGCTGCAGCAAGGAATATCGGGCTTAAAAAGGTAAATATCTTTCGTTTTGCTGTATTCGCAAGATAAACAAAATTTCCGGCAATTAACAGGTAAGCCATAACGAGTACCCATGAATGGCTGTCCATCTTTAAGAGCAAACCTTCGAAGGTAATATAAAGAAAAGCAAGCAATGAAACGATTGCGCTCGTCCATTGAAAGGCTTTATTCAATGCAAATTGGTCATCAAGAAAGCGAGGAACAGCCAGGAAGATGAAGCCTAAAAGTGCATAAAAGACTGGGCTCGCCTCCTCAAAGGGTGAATGCTCCAACAGCTGGTAGGCACCATATACGAGCATTGCACTAAACACGAAATGGTATTCCTTTTGTCCGCTCACATAAATCATCGATAGATAAATTACAGCGGTCAGCATGAGATTGAAGCCAAACATAACCTGATTATTGTAAAAGAGCAGCATGAAAAGGGTGGACAAAATCAGATTCACCTGGGCAAAAGAGGCCAGTTCTTTGTAAAACAGCTTCATGGTTTGTTGTTTTTTTAGCATATGGAAGGTAACGATTAGCAAGGAATTGTAAACCATTATACCAAGATAGAATCCGTCACTTCCGACATTAAAGGAGCGAAGCAAAAATCCGGCGCCTGCAGTGAGAGAAAAAAACGTAAACCAAACAAATAAACGTGAGCCAAGCCTTTGGGCAAGTTTGCCGTAAATCGGAACTAACACCAAACCAGCGAGAGCACCGAGAACAAAACGCCCCTCTCCCTCTATCGACAAGTAATTGCCTAAGAGTTCAAACCAGCCTAACGAGAGGATAAAAATCGGTAAAAATAAACTCCCGAGGACGATAAAAGCAAACGCTGTTTTTTCGATTTTCAAAAAGCGGTTTGCAATGTAGGCGATACCGTAAAATAACAGAGAAACAAGGGCAATCGATCCTGCTTTCATTATGTCCGTCATCGTATCCCAGTTGCTAGTCGCTACAAACAGTCCGCCAATTAGCAGCATAATGACACCAAGATTTAAAGACCAGCTTATGTTCCGTTCGCGCACCTCTTCTGCAGAAAGCCTTTTTTTCTCAGGCTTTGGTTTTGGCCGTGGCTTAGGATTTTGTATTGTTTGCTGAATAGGATTCGATTTTGAGGCTTGCTGAGCTGACTGAAGCTGTATCTGAGCCTGAGCCTCCTGCTCTCGGCAGTATTCATTATGAGCGTTCGTAACTCCGTCATATTGTTCTTGTGTTATGTGACCGAACTCCTTTAAGCTATGTAACTCACTGCGGAAAACCTTTCTCTTTTCATCACGCGAGATGTAATTCATGTTCATCCCTCCCTACTCCTCTTCCAAATATGACCTTTTAGTGTAATATTACACCATTAATTAAAAATTTCAATCTTTTTTTGCAAAAAAGGTGACAGGCACCATCCATTTTTTTGGATGGTGCCTGTCACCTTTTAAACTCCTTCACCTGTTAAAGCAAGGGACTCCTTCTTTAAACCAGGCAATTTTTTTTCGCAGTTTAACTACTTCTCCTATCACAATCATACTTGGGTTTTCGATTTTTTCCTTCTGTCCTATTTCCACGATTGTACTTAAAGTTCCTATAACAGTTCGTTGTTCAGCTGTAGTGCCCCAGTGGATTAAGGCGACAGGTGTATTGCACTTCTTTCCGTTTTTAACTAACTTTTCGCAAATTGTTTTCAAGTTGCTGACCCCCATATAAATAACTAAGGTATCAACACTCCTAGCCAGGTGTTGCCAGTTTGCACAATCAGGACTTCCTTTTTTCCCATGGCCTGTAACGACTGCAAATGAACTGCCCAATTCTCTATGAGTTACAGGTATTCCTGCGTAGGCAGGAGCTGCTATCCCAGAAGTAATACCCGGTACAATTTCAAAGGGAATCCCATTTTTTGCCAGCGCTTCTGCCTCTTCTGCCCCCCTGCCAAACACGAAAGGATCTCCTCCTTTTAACCGGGTTACTGTTTTCCCTTGTTTGGCATATTTCACTAATAGGCTGTTGATGGTTTCTTGCTTCATCGAATGGTAGTTTGGAAGCTTTCCGCAATAGATGAGGGTGGCATCTGGTTTAGCTTCTTCTAATAAACTTTTGTTAACGAGCCTATCATATAAAATGACATCTGCTGATTTAATGCAGTTTAAGGCTTTTACGGTTATTAAATCCGGGTCCCCAGGCCCTGCTCCAACTAAGTACACTTTCCTCATTGCAAGACCTCCCTAGTATAGGACATAAACATCTTCGTTCTCGACTTCTACCCCGAATGTTTGGACACAGCCTGTATCTGGCTTTTGAACCTGACCATCCGCAATACTTATTTTCCAGTCATGCATCGGGCAAAATACATATTCTCCGCTTATAATCCCTTCGGCAAGGACTCCGCCTCGGTGGGGACACTTATTTTCAATAGCTCGTACCTCACCATTATTCAGTCGGAATAGTGCGACTTCGAGCGAGCCAATGCTAACGGTTTTTCCAAGGTTCCTGGGAAGCTCCGATAAAGTTGACACCTTTTTACGTTGAAGAACTTTTTCCATAAGAGTATCCTCCCGGTTTTTTATTTTGTTTCAACGGGTACCTTTACACTTTTGTAAAGTGAACTTTGTATTTCCTCACTGTTAATGGCTTCTTTCCAAGGATCCTTTAATACAGACAGGGCATCATTCAGGCGCTCATTCAGCTGCTGTTTGTTAGTTTCGTCGTCGATGACTGCTTTAATATGATCGAGTCCCATTCGCTGAACCCATACAGAAGTTCTCTCCAGATAGTTAGCCGTTTCCCGGTAATATTGTAAAAATGCTCCTGTGATTTCCATGATCTCCTCGGTCGTTTTAACCTTGCATAGGAGATCAGCCGATTTTAAGTGAGTTCCGCCGTTGCCGCCAACATATATTTCCCATGCTCCATCGACACCTACAAATCCAACGTCCTTAATCCCTGATTCTGCACAATTTCGCGGACAAGCCGAAACGCCCATTTTAACTTTATGAGGAGTGCCCACCCGTTCAAACTTCTTCTCAAGCATCTGTCCTAGGCTGATTGAATCCTGGGTTCCAAAGCGGCAAAAATTTTCGCCGACACAAGTTTTTACAGTCCTCAGTGTTTTTCCATAGGCATAACCAGACGGCATATCAAGGTCCGCCCAAACACTAGGCAAATCCTCCTTTTGGATCCCGAACAAGTCCATCCGCTGTCCGCCAGTCAATTTGATCAGTTTGACATTATATTTGTCAGCTACATCTGCTATGGTCCTCAAATCCTTTGCGTTTGTTACACCGCCGTACATCCTAGGCACCACTGAGAATGTGCCATCTTTTTGGATATTCGCATGGAGACGCTCATTGACATAGCGGGACTCCCGCTCATCCTCATATTCGGCTGGGTTAATCATTCCTAAATAATAGTTTAGAGCAGGTTTGCACTTTGAACACCCTTCACTAGTTTTCCAGTCTAGGACATTCATAACTTCTCTTGTATGAGACAAGTTTTTATCACGTATTTCTGCAACAACCTCATCTCTTGATAATGTAGTACATTCGCAAATAGGCTCTTTTTGACTGCTTAGGCTGCTATCTGTTCCTGTTGTCAGCCCTAGCAAGTCAGTGACCAATGGTTTACAGCCCCCACAGGATCTTGAGGCGCTTGTGCAGCCTTTTACCTCTTCAAAGGTGTTAAGTCCTTGTGATTGAATTGCTTCAACAATGTCTGCCTTTGTTACACCGTTGCATCCGCAAATGATTTCCTCGTCAGGGAAACCAGCAACAAGGCTAACACCTCCATCCTCAGTTTTTTTGCTTACGAGATAATCGTCAATATCGGACCGTTGATTAATCATTCTCAGCAATTTGCTGCTCTCGCTTGTGTTGCCAAACAATACTGCTCCAGATATTTGCCCTTCTTCAATAAGAATTTTTTTGTAAGTTCCCTGATAATCATTGAACTCTTTTATTGTTTTTGTGTTAGTGTTTTCGTTGATTTCACCAGCAGAAAATACATCTACTCCAGAAACCTTTAGTTTTGTTGAAAGGGTCGACCCTTTATAGCCTTCTCCAGGGATCTCGCATATTTTCTTAGCTAGCGCTTTCCCTTGCTCGTAAAGAGGTGATACTAGCCCATACACTACTTCACGATGTTCTGCACATTCCCCTACTGCGAATACATTCTGAATACCGGTTTCCATATAGTCGTTTACCGTGATGCCGCGCTTTACTGGTATCCCGCTTTCACATGCAAGCTGGACATTTGGCTTAATCCCGACAGCCATAACAACCAAATCAGCTTCCAGCAATTCTCCATCCTTGAAGCGTATGCCTTCTACGCGGTTCTCGCCAACAATGGCTTCTGTTTGCTTATTCATCAAAAAGTTCATTCCTTGGCTTTCAAGCTCTTTTTGCAGTAACTTCCCCGCTGTTTTATCAAGCTGGCGTTCCATTAGGTAATCAAAGATATGAATGACATCCACCTTCATGCCTAAATTCAGTAATCCCCGAGCAGCTTCTAAGCCGAGCAGCCCCCCGCCAATAACGGCTGCTCGCTTATAATGAGCTGAATATTCAATCATTTTTTGACAGTCTTCAATGTTCCGAAAAGCTGTTACCCCTTTTTTATCAGCACCAGGGAGTGGCAGGATAAACGGAAGGGACCCAGTAGCAAGAATTAACTTATCGTATTCGACAGCACGGTTTTTATTTGAATAAATAATTTGGTTTTCTGTATCAACTTTAATGACAGTCTCGCCAGTATAGAGCGTAATTTGATTTTTCTCGTACCAGTTCCAGTCATGCAGTGTAATATCCTCAACAGTAGTATCCCCCTGCAATACCTTTGACAATTGAATTCGATCGTAATTCGGATGAGGCTCACTCCCAAAGACAGTCAGTTCAAATTTATTTTTCTCTAGCTTTATGATCTCTTCTAGACTACGAATGCCAGCCATGCCATTTCCAACTAGTACAATTTTTTGTTTTGTCATATAACGTCCTCCGATCAAGTTAATGTTGAGGTTAATATGTTCCTCATTATAAGAATCCCGAGCGCTTAATTCTACAAACGTGTGAGAAAACCTAACGCGATTTTTAGAACGAAAATACAAAAAAACGCCAGTAACATCCAAATTTCCGGATGATACCTGGCGTATGTTCTAAGCTATAAAAGCTGCTCAAATGGAAACCGTCGGATAGCCCGTTTGCTATTTTTCAGCAAATAACTCCTTTTGGTCCCATTTTCCGTAGCGATAATATAAATAAGCTACTATGCTGCTGACAATAAAGCTGGCACCCATCCCATAGGCAATTCCGGCGTCTCCGAACAGCTTCGCAAATAAAAAGGTTAACGGGTACCTGAGCACCCAGAAGGAGATGATGTTTAAGACTAGAATCTGAAACATAGCTCCCGCTGCGCGTACAACTCCATTTAAAATAAAATTCAAACCTAAAAACGGATAGAAAAAGGCAATTGCCTGAAGATATTGTGAGCCGAAATTTACTGCCTGCTTATCACTAATAAATAAACTGATTCCATATTCGGCAAACAGCACAATGATGAGGGAAAGTGTCAGCATGATGCTAAGCATAAATAAAACACCATAACGAGCAATCTTATGGACTCGGTTCCACTGGCTGGCTCCTATATTTTGTCCAGCCATACTGTTTACAGCAGTCCCGAGTGCCATTGCAGGGAGCATAATAATGCTGTCCAGCCGCTGAGCAGCTCCAAACCCAGCAACTACATCGCTTCCGAATGAATTCACAACACTCATAATGGCCATTACACCTGCAGAGATAACAGCCATCTGTAAACCTGAGGGGATTCCGAGCTCAAGGATGGTTTTAACCTCCTGGCGTCCCGGCAGTTTAGGGAAACTGAACGGAGCCAAATCTTTTTTTAAAATCAAAAACAGGCCATATAAAAATGCAGCACCCTGCGAGACGATTGTTGCATAAGCAGCACCGTGCATCCCCAGGTCTAAGGTTTTAATAAAAATAGGATCTAATACACTGTTAAGAATTACGGCGGCAAACACAAATTTTAACGGAGTCCGGCTGTCTCCTAGTGAACGCAAAACAGTTCCGATAAAATTATAGCCAAATAAAAATAAAATTCCCAGAAAATTAATCTTCAAGTAAATAACCGCGTCTGGAATCATGACCTCAGGTGTTTGCAGGAACCTAAGGATTTGCTCGGCAAATAAATAACCCGCAGCACCCATAGTAATCGACATAAGGGTTAACAGGACCACAAATGCATTTAGGTATCTTCGCAGTCCGTCATCATTATCTTTTCCTTTTTGCTGTGACAAAATGGTCAGGGCGGCATTATTGATTCCAATAATAAAAGATAACACCGTGAATATAACCGTACCAGAAACCGCGATTGCACCAAGAGCGTTGGCGCCTAGTAGGTTGCCGACCCAAAGGCTGTCGACAAATTGGTAAGAAACCTGCAGAAGGTTTGTGAGAATTATCGGAATAGAAAAAACCATCATCTGTTTTAGAATGCTGCCTTCTGTAAAATCTTGCTGACTCATAAAAACACCTTCCATCCAAAAAAACAAGCTTCATAATACTTGCTTCTATTATTTCGCATTTCAGCCGATTTCTCTAATGATAAGCATAAGGAGACTAGAAAAAGCTGGCTGTCTGAACAGCCTAAAATTTTTCGTTCTTTGAGTGCGCCCTTTTATTTTTTATGGACAGCTTGTTTATACAAAGAAAGCTTTAAATTCATAAGATAAAGCATGAGGTTATGAGGAGGTGATGACAAATGCAATCTAGCCTAGCCAAATTCAGATGCCTTCAAAGGAGACTTGAGCGTCTGGTAGACAGTTTATTTGATGATGACAGACAAAAAAGACGCAGACGGCGACGGCGCAAACGTTCAAGTTAATCAATTTAGGGACATGCTTCATTTTACTAGGGGCTCATAATGTTCCTAGTATTTTTTGGCTTGAAATAAATCGTTGCCTCCCATTGACGGATTATTTTTATATTTATAAGAATTTCTTTCCCTAAGATTATGTTTAGACAGGGAAAAGTAGAATTTTCAGGAGACACAACTGAACAGACTCACTTGCAGCGATTTGTGAAAAACTAAAAACAGGCTGTCGAGAAACTCGACAGCCTAAGCTGCCAAGCCTGGCAGCTTTTCTATTTATGGATTCGTAGACCAAAGTCCTGCGGATTTTATAAATACGCGCGGATGAAGTTTCAGCTGAGCAACCATATATTCAGCAAGGTCCTCTGGCTGCATAACTTTTTCGGGATTGCCGTCAGTCAGATTCTGTTCAATGGCTAGGTCTGTTGCAACCGTGCTTGGAGTAAGCGCGCTAACGCGAATATTATGCTTTCTGACTTCAAGCATGAGTGATTCCGTCAAGCCAAGCACCGCATATTTAGATGCGCTGTAAGCACTGGTAACAGGAGCTCCCTTTGTTCCTGCAGTGGAGGAAATATTGATAATGTCTCCCCGCTTTCTTTCGATCATTTCCGGCAATACAACCCTTGTCACATTGTAGACTCCCATTAGGTTCACTCGGACTATATCTTCCCAATCCTGTGGAGACAACTCCAAAAATCCTCCAAACTTCGCAATACCGGCATTATTTATTAAGATATCAATTGGTCCCAGTTCTTCTTTTATATGGCTTACCGCATGACCTACAGCCTCAAGATCAGCCACATCTGCAGCAGCTCCGGAAACTTGCCCATCAAGTCCTTCAAGTTCATCTGATACCTTTTCCAGGTTTCCAAGAGTCCGGCCTAACAAGCCAACATTGACACCTTCTTTAGCGAGAGCTATTGCGGCTGCCCGGCCAATTCCCCTGCCTGCACCAGTGATTAACGCCGTTTTCCCTTTTAAAGATTCCATATAAGTGCACCTCATTCCTAAAATCAATCGTTAATGTTACCCTTCCCTAATCTAGTAACTCCAAATCCTCCTAGGGTTATTCAAACATTAGTCCAGATAATTTCTTTCAAAAACGTTTATAAAGGGGGTGGAAAACGGGTATTAAGGAATATATCCCTTTATTTAATGTTTAAATGTAGAACATTAGCATTAATTTTAAAACAAGGTTATCTTATAAGTATTAGCGAATTTCGAGGAGGTTGTCATTTTGAGTTTACAGAATGAGATTATTCAATCATTGCATGTAAAACCTAGTATCGATCCTAAGGGGGAAATTAGAGACCGAATTGATTTCTTAAAAAACTACCTTACTACTGCAAAAGCGAAAGGGTTTGTGCTAGGCATTAGCGGCGGTCAAGATTCAACTTTAGCGGGAAAGCTTGCCCAGATTGCTGTAGAGGAATTGCGGTCTGAGGGTAAAGAAGCAAAGTTTGTGGCTGTACGCCTTCCATACGGAGTTCAGCATGATGAGGATGATGCCCAATTGGCATTGGACTTTATTAAGCCAGATGAAAGCCACACCTTTAACATCCAGACAACTGTCGGCTCGTTTGCTGATCAGTATGAACAGGCTATTGGGGAACCATTAACAGACTTTAACAAAGGGAATGTTAAGGCGCGTGTCCGTATGATTACTCAATATGCGATCGCCGGACAAGAAGGATTGCTTGTCATTGGAACCGATCATGCTGCTGAGGCAGTTACAGGTTTTTTCACAAAATATGGAGATGGCGGTGCAGATGTTCTACCACTTTCAGGTCTATCCAAGCGCCAGGGCCGGGAATTGCTTAAGGAACTAAAGGCAGAAGAACGCTTATATTTAAAAGTACCAACTGCGGATCTATTGGATAACAAACCACAGCAGGCAGATGAAACAGAATTAGGGGTTTCATACGATGCTATTGACGAATACTTGGAAGGCAATAAAGTGCCAGAAGAAGTTTCATCCAAAATCGAGCAGCGTTATTTAATTTCCCAGCATAAACGGCATAACCCAGCATCCATGTTTGATGATTGGTGGAAGAAATAGACGTAGAAAAAAGGTGCTTCCCTTTAGGAAGCATCTTTATTTTTTGGTTTGTTAAACACGATTCAAAAATGTTAATTGCCTTTATTTCATCAGATATTTATAATAGTAGTAACTGTTATTAGAATATTCTAACTACATAACCAAACAGGAGGAATCCATGAAAAAGCCTTTAAATATTATTGCTTTTGTATTACTGGTAATTATAGGAGTATCGGCATTAAGTAAGGGAATGGAATTAAATTCATTGGGCGCCAGTGTAGATGGAGATGGGATTGGGATATTTTTCTTTGGCTTTGAGATTAATGACCAAGTTCCAGTGAAGAGCATTTCAAATTATACAATGATGTTTTTCCTAACAAGTACAGTAATGATTGCAGGTGCTGCTGCCCTTGCCTATAAGACCCTTTTTAACAAAGAAGGAAAGCACCTTGATAGACAAAGAAAAAACGCATTGAGAGATTGAATCCCATGCGTTTTTTCTTTGTGTATTATTTTGTAAAAGCATCTGTCAATACAGGTACAACTTGCTTTTTACGTGAGACAACGCCCTTTAATACAGCAGTACTGTTTTCCAGGGAAACACCGAATGCTTTTTCAACCGCATCCGTAGAACGTCCTTTTGCAAGCACGACAGAGTCACTTTCGAGAATATCCGTAATAACGAAAACAAACAGATCCAGTTCTTTTTCTGCAATGACCTTCTCAAGGGCTGCTTCCAGCTCTGACTGGCGTGCAAGGACATCCTTGGTATCCACTGTATTAATCTGAGCAATTTCCACTTTGGCAGAACCCATTTGGAATTCCTTTGCATCCAATGAGATCAACTGCTCAATGGTTTTCTGGCTTAAATCTGCACCAGCCTTTAACATTGCTAAGCCGTATTCCTCTATATTCACCCCAGCGATTTCTGCCAATTCATTGGCGGCTGCCACGTCTTCGTCTGTACATGTCGGTGATTTAAATAATAAAGAATCAGAGATAATGGCAGAAAGCATGAGGCCTGCTGTTTCCTTTTCAATTGAAACATTTTTCTCTTTGTAAAGCTTGTTTAAAATAGTAGCTGTGCAGCCGACTGGCTCAGCACGGTAATAAAGCGGACCGCTCGTTTCAAAGTTAGCAATCCGGTGGTGGTCAATTACTTCAATGACCTCGACCTGGTCAATATCATTGGCGCTTTGCTGGCGCTCATTATGGTCAACAAGTATGACTTGTTTCGCTTCACCTGCAACCTGTTCAACTAAGCGAGGAGCTTCAGCTTTGAAATAGTCCAAAGCGTATTGAGTTTCCCCGTTTACTTCTCCTAAACGAACAGGTTCAGCATTTAACCCAAGCTTGGATTTTAGCTGTGCATAAGCAATGGCTGAACAGATTGTATCTGTGTCAGGATTTTTATGTCCAAATACAAGTATTTTTTCCATCATTTCTCTCCTTGATTTTTAGTCTATGTAGGCTCAAAAAACCATCCGTTAATATTATAGCGATTATCTGTCATTTTGTTAAAACATTTCTGTGAAACTTCCGATTCACTTTATGGGTATTAGCGAAAAACGACGGTTTTATTCCCATAGACAAGAATTTTATCATCCAGATGCCATTTTACGGCACGTGCTAGAACCATTCTTTCTATATCCCTGCCGACATTCTTTAAGTCAGGAATATGAAGCCGATGGTCGACACGTTCAACATCCTGCTCAATAATTGGCCCTTGGTCAAGCTCCTCTGTAACATAGTGGGCTGTTGCGCCAATAATCTTAACACCTCGTTGATAGGCCTGGCTATATGGATTTCCGCCTACAAAGGCCGGCAAAAACGAATGGTGAATATTAATCATTTGGTTTTGATACTTCTCAATAAACTCACCAGGAATGATCTGCATATACCGTGCTAAAATAACACTGTCAATTCTTTCTTTTTCTAAGAGTTCTAAATGCTGACGGGTTGCTTCCTCCTTCTGCCCCTTAACAACAGGAATATGGTGATATGGAATTCCCAATGACGTCACTAGTTCTTCCATGTCGGTATGATTGCTGATAACAAGTGGAATATCGGCATCCAGTTCTCCAGTCTGCCACCGGTATAGCAAATCCTGCAGACAATGATCCTCCTTAGATACAAAAATCGCCACTCGTTTCCGGTTCGCAGGCGTGGTAATTTTCCATTCCATTTTAAAGCTCTCTGCTATAGGTAAAAACTTCTCAGTTAAATCGTGCCATTTGTCAGCCAATCCTTCAAGGTGAAAGGCGATTCTCATAAAAAAGAGTCCGCCTTCCGGATCCGTGCTGTGCTGGTCAGAATGAGTGATATTAGCTCCTTGCTCAAACAAAAATGCAGAAACAGCCGAGACAATTCCCCGCTGGTCCTGACAACATATAAGTAATCTACCTTCCATTTGCATTTCCTCCTGTTTTGTCTTCGTGTTAATTATTGATTATATACAAAGATGAGCAGCCATGGGAACTAATTGAATTTAATCCTTGCATATTTTTGGACTTTTTTTGTAAAAACTGCCCTACCTAAGAGTTTACCACGGAAAAGTGATGTATTAATCCTTGACTTTCAAACCTTATGTTCCGATGGCACTTATAAACCCGACAATTAGGAAGAGTTTACTGCCTGTCTTAAAAAGGGACAAAGCTCTAAAATGCTATCACTGGCTTCTGGGACAAAACCAGCCTGTTCAGGAGCTAGTTAGTTATGGATTCTGGAAAATCATATGATAGTCGGCTAGCTAACTGAACTGATCTGTTCGTTGTTTAGCAAAATGTAAAGCTCCTTAGCTGTATTTTTAGATTGAACGTTCATTGCTAGCACCTCATTTAGGCTCTATAACAATTTTTCTTTTAAGCAAATCAATATCCAATAGTTGGATAGCACACAGACCGGATAAATCAATTTCTATACAGACACCTGTTTTTTCAAGTTTAATAACGTCACATAATAAATTCTCTGAGCTATCGTGTATAATCATTGGCTTCAGCAGGGAAATTTTAGCTCTGCAATTAGCCTTGTCAATTTCTTTCAACAGAAAATATTGAGATTTCACATGTTCCTTTTTGCCTTTTTTTTGATTTATACCGAAACCATCCAGCATAAGTAACCCCTTTTGATTAAACAATAAAAAAGGAATGCTGTCTGTACCAATCGTCTTGTGCAGTAACCTTCCGAAAAACTTTGTATTTGATTCAGCAATCATATCCTGAAACTCCTTTAGTTCTCCCAAAGCTTCGCAGACGCAAGATCCACCTGAATTTAAGTTACCCATAATCCCCCCTCCAATCCGCTGTTTTATTATAAGATATATAGATTACGTTTCATTAGTGCAATGATTGAATGAAATTAGACATAGGCATTTGAATTATTTAGAGGGGGAAAGCGAAACTGCGTAAGGTAAAAGCCGTTTGGCAACCTCAAATTCTCTATGTTTTGAGCCCGGTTTACAATTCACTTCAAATATCCATAACTTATGCTTTTGATCCAACCCGACATCAATTCCGAGTTCATCAAAATCGTGTTTATATAATGATTCAAAATGACCAGGAAACGTAAAGGAGAACTGTTCCAATTGCTCTTTTATTTTATAAGATTCAGCACCAAATTCATCTAGTAGAAATGGAAGAAGTTCCCCGCGATAACCTCCTCTGTTAATGTTGCTTATTAGTTTGCTAGTACCGCTAATCCGAGGATAAATAAGTGTAGTTTCCCACTCCTGTCGTCCATTTTTTTGAACATGTATACGAAAATCAAAAGCTAAACCTTTCTTGGTTTTACAAACAATATAGGGCTGAATAAGATACTTTTCTACAGAAATGAGAGTCTTCATATATGGCAAAAAATCTGAGTTGTGCAATATTTTCACTTGATCCGAATCAGTCAGAATGATTTGCTCACTGTGTTTTCTTTCGGCAAAATATACATTTCTTCCTTTATTACCTGAATAAGGCTTAATGACAACCTTCGAAAATTTATCAAGGAAGTTTAAAATACTCATCTCATTTTCTATTTTTACAGTGGGTATAAGGTAATCAGCAAAAATTTCTCCTTTAGATATTTTTTTATAAACTCTCATTTTGTTCCCTACAGAATAGCTTGTGAATTTACATTTTTGTTTTAGGCTATTTTTTACTTTTTGTTGTTTTTCCGTTATGGGCCCGATTAAATTAATAATTACATCTGGATAAGGCATTTTCTTCTTTATCCAGTTGCCGTTTTCATAAATCCAGCCCATAATATTTTCTTTTTCGATGGAAACATCCCGATACGAAAAATAAAAAAATTCCAGGCCTTCTATTTTAGCGACAGCTGCAAAGGGATAGGCCTTTCTTACGTTCTTCGGATGCTTAGGGTTGTGCAGCATACCAATTAGAGGCATTTTTCCCTCCTCCTATAAAGGTTCTATATAAAATTGAATTTGGTTTCTAGCCGATAACGCGATTTGTCTGGCTTTCTCAGGAGAGTCACCTGCTGCCACCACATAAGCATATCTATCACCCATTGAATAGGGCTGTGTTACAATTGTCCCTTTGCGGGGTTTTACATAGACAACTTTAACCCCTTGCATCTTTAAAGCCTTATTTTTTCCAGTGACCTTCAATAATTTTCCACTGGTATTGACGGTTGAAAAGGCAGCATAAACATGATCATTTTTAGTAGGAATAAAGGACGGAGACAGCTTTAAATTCAGCTTTATAATTTCCTGAACCAAGTTAACCCCACTTCCTTCCATGATAATTTTGTTCATAGCTCCGCCTGACATTCTGGGATTAACCTCGATAAGCTTCCATTCGTTGTTGACCATTTTCATTTCTAAATGACATGAACCATGCTGCATACCCAGAGTTTCAAGAATTTGTTCTATTTCTCTTAGGAGGTTTTCATATTCTTTACTCTTGAGTAAGGCTGGGAAAGCGTAGTCCGTTACTATGAAAGGATTGGCAGCCGAAAATTCCTGTTCGATCACACCAACTATATTTAGCCTTCCATGTATCATTACGATTTCAACTAAAAACTGTCTGCCAATTAGGTATTCCTCAATTAAAATCGGCTGGCCGGGAAACTTTGACTCAAGGTGCTTAATGGATCTTTTAAGGCTTTCTTTTGACATTGAGAGGTGGATATCTTTTGATCCGTTTGATAGAACGGGCTTTAATATAAGTGGCAAATTTTCAGCAAGCCTTTCTGACAGAGCTTCAGCTGTTTCATTTTGAGAGTGGACGTGAAAAAAAGGAGAGCTGAAAAGTTGTTGTAATGCTTTTCGAAACCGGGTTTTTTCTTCCATCAAATATAAAGCATCACTTGATAACTGGGTTAATCCAAACTTTTTTGACATAAAAGCTGCAGGGAAAACAAACGGATCAATCAAGCTCATAATTGCCTCGATTTTGTATCCTTGCAACTGGCACAAGTTTATTTCTTCTTCTACTCTAGACAAATCCAAAAGGTCGGGAAGAAGAACCATTTGGTGAACATCATTAAACTCGTCTCTCTGTTCGAGAAACTTTTTCCTGTCGGTCAATAAAATGGTGTAATATCCCATATCTTTAGCGATTTTTAGGGCTTCTCTGCTTGTTCCAGATTTATGTGCCCCAAGAAAAATAATTGATTTCATTGAAACAAACCATCTACCTTTTTATAAATTTGTATGGTTAGGCACTGATTTATCCAAGTTTATCCAGTCTCTTAAAAACCAGCCAGGTGTCTTAGGTAATATAGAATATGTGATTTAATCCCTCGGTAACGTTTATGTCCCCTTGTCGTTTGGTGACCGATGGTTCATTTCCAATATCCAAATGTTAAAGTCGCAATCTACGCCTAAATCAATAGCCGAATAGTTTATCCTTTATGTCTTTAACCTCGGAAGACTGGGTTCCCAATAAACTTGCTAAAACAGAATAACCGGTCTCTCCATTTCCTCCGCTTGATCGATTGCTAACTATACTGCCGGGAATACCACACCTCCCAATCCACCCAATGCATTTCCATAACTGGTTTTCGTCTTTTAAACAAATAGCCTGAAGTCGACAACTGGATTGCCACTGCAAGCTAGTTGCAGTTTTTGCTTAATAATATTCTTTTTGCCGTGAAGGCTTTTCCTCAAATAGGTTTTAAATTGGTCTTTGGAAAATGCCTGCTCAGTGTCGTTTCCTTGTTCTGAACTTTTTAGGAAATCCTTTAGATGGTTTAAGAAAAGTAGGACCGTGTTTTTCCAAAAAGTACAACAGTCTTTCAGGATTATGATAAAGCTCAGTGTAGGGCAAAAAATCCTTTATATATGGGGTTTGGACAAGGATTTTATATACTTTCCATTTAGAAAAAGATTGGGAATTGAAGATTTTTGGAGGTGGATTGCCACTCCCTTGCAAATACATCCGAATTCGCTTTTTTATCGTAACCTTCTATAGACCGCTATAGGAATAGGGCAAACAGTCTTCTGCCACGAAGCTGATTTTTGATCAAAGACTAAACCATGAATTTTTTCTAATATGCCTTCTGTTGAGAAGGGAATCAGCGCATCTGTAAAATGGGCGGAATGATCAATATAATGAGAAAGCCTTTTTAGTAATTTCTTTAATTTTTTCTCTGAATGTGCCGCAAGAATACCAATGAAGGGTCCAATAACAATGTTATCTATCATGATTTTTACCTTATATGAAAGAGAAACGGGAATCATTAGCTGTTTAAGACAATCTGAAGATAATGTTATTTCGTTTCTATTTTTATCATGTTTCACGATGATTTTTTATCAACACCATCCTGTCGCCAAAGGACAGATTTCTTTTCAAATCATTTTCGAGATTACTGGACTCCGCCAAATCATAAGGAATTGTAAGGGTGGAAGTTGTATTCCAATCTTCACTGTTGGAGTAATGTTCGCCCTAAGCCTCTCCCCTTGGAGTCCTGTATCACCCTTAATTTATTCATATGAAAATAGGATGTGAAAGGAAAATAAACATGAATTATAAGAAGCACATCATAACGAAACATCATATTTTTGCTGTTTGTCCCCTTCGCTTTATAAATGATTGAAGCATCAGGAATAGCACAATTAAAGTTGCCAATCCCAATAGGGTACTTCCTGTAATTCCAAGAACCAGAAACCCTGCTGATGATATAATCGCTGAGATAATCGCATAAGGTAATTGAGTAAGAACATGATCCATATGGTTACAGCCAGCACCTGTTGAGGACAGGATGGTTGTATCCGAAATCGGCGAACAATGATCCCCTACTACAGAACCGGCAAGAACTGCAGCAAGAGCAGGGAGAATGATAGTTGCGTCTATGCCAGCTGCGATACTGCCGGCAATTGGCAGCATGATGCCAAACGTGCCCCAGGAGGTACCAGTTGAAAATGACATAATGATCGCCACTAAAAATATCACTGCCGGTAAAACAGCTGTGCTGATGTTGGAGTTTTCCACTACATGAGCTAAAAAACTGCCAGTTTCAATCTGAGCGATCAGAGTACCAATCATCCAGGCAAATATTAGAATAAAACAAGCTGACAGCATTGAAGCCATCCCTGTATAAATAACTTTTGGCAAAAAAGCCGGCTGGATGCTTTTTGAGACGAGTATTTGTTTTAACACAAAGGCAGAAGCAACGGCTATTCCGATAAACCCACCGTATACGAGGGCGGTGGCTATATCTGTATTTTCGAAAATGGAGAACATGGTTGCCTTTCCTTTAGTTCCCTTATATCCAAGCCAGACAATGCTGGCTATAGTGCCTGATATTAATGCAAAGATCGGCCATATTAAGTCCCCGGTTCCTCCAGCATCACTTATTGGAAAACTTGTTTTTAATTCACCTGGAATCGGTTTTGTACGATCAAATAACTCTCCTGTCTCCTGGGCTTTTTTTTCTGCCAGCTTCATTGGACCTATATTAAAATTGTAAAAGGCAACGAGAAAGGTCATGACAATTGCTGAAATAGCGTACAAATTCATAGGTATAATTTGAAGATATGCTGATAATGGGCTATATTCTGTGATTCCATGTGTGGCTAATATAGAACCTATGATTCCAATCACATAAGCTCCCCAGCTTGAAAAGGGTGAAATGACAACTACAGGGGCGGCTGTCGAGTCAATAAAATACGCAAGCTTTGCCCGAGATATTCTGTGTTGGTCTGTAAGTGGCCTGCTAATCTGTCCCACGGCCATGCAGTTAAAATAATCGTCTATAAAAATCAATACCCCGGCTGTTGTTGTGAAAAGAGAGGCACCTTTTCTCGTTTTCACCCTCTTTAATAACCATGCACCAAATGCTTTTGTACCTCCTAAAATCGTTACCAATCCTGTAAAGATCCCTAGCTGCAGAACAAACACCAGCATGTAAACGTTCCATGTATTAATCCCCCCTTCTATATAGAATATTTGTGAGAAAGTGGTCCATGTAAGTGAAAGTGTTTCACCTACTAACATATTGCTAAGCAAAAACGCCGCTGAAACGATTCCAACCCCAAGGGAAAGTAAAACTCTCCTGGTCAATAGAGCCATTCCTATGGCAAGAATGGGTGGTATAAGTGAATAGATTGTCCCTTCCATTTTTCTCCTCCTTTATGCTTCATCTTAAAGTCACCCTAGTAAACTCCTATACATCCTTTAGGTGATATTAAAGTTGTAAGTTATTTTATGCGGTCTTTTCCTAACCGATTGTATTTTTTCATAGGCATTTAACTAAATTTCAACATCAAACATCCATTCATCCTTTAGACCCAAGGTAAGCATATTAAGTAAAATCTTTTAGTAGATATTAAGTGTAGCTGGAAAGAAACTGGGCAGCCTTAAACAGAAAAGAAGCGGCTTTTAGCGAATATCAACAATGATGTTTAATAAAGCCCAAAAGGATTAATATGTAGGGCAAGATGTGATTGGTAGAAGGAAATCGTTGTGAAAAAGTGGAATAACAATCAAAAAGGAGATTTGTACGTAAGGTTTAATTGAATTTTAATAAAAAAAAATTCAGAGTTAATCTGAATTTAAAATCCTGATAATGCTCTTGCATATTCTAAAGGTTTCGATCTAACTTCATAAAACAGCGATTTATCCTGAAGTTGTTTGAGCGTTTTTGTAAAATATCTTTTATTTATTTCTAAAATCCATATTTTGAAATCCGAGTCAATAATAAAATCTATTGCGACATCACCAAAGTTTCCTACAGACTTATCCAGATATTCGCAAATAGCAGTACAGGTGCTTTTCATGTATTTCTCAATATCATCAACTCGGTCTTCCTTTATATTAAAAACCTTTTTCAAGGTTTCCTTTCCATTTTTAATGACATCTAAATTTTGAGTATTTGTCGTTACTTCGCCTTCTTTAGAGAACCTGGCTATATATCCTGTACTTTTCCAATTCATCGATTTATTTTTTTGCATATAGATCCTAAAATCCACTATCTGTTTATTAAACTCTAAATTTACACCTTTTTGCACAATATACTTGGTGTTTAAGGTCTTCTTCAACCATTCCTCTAATTCAGCTTTTGATTTAAATATAAAAATTTCCCCCGAATGCTTTTTGATTATATATTCTCCATTTTTTAAAATGATTTTAATAATGCCATGTCCTAAAGAACCTCTTGCTGGTTTTAGATAAATCGATGAATGTTTTATTAACATTGTAATTACCTCATTTATATCATGTACAGTCGTAGTATCAGGAAAATGCGTCACAAGATCCTGTTCACTTTTTACATATTCCCATAACTCAACTTTATCGAAAAAATAGGAGTTGAAAATTTTTTCACCCATACTATTTAATAAGTCATGATATATTTTTTCTGGTATTTTTGTTCGTACATAAAGGGAATTGGGAAAAGGGAATATTCCCTTTTTAAACTTCTTCTTTCTGGTTACTGCATTTGGGTCGTAATAGTACCCTTCTATTTGCTTCTTTTCTGTATTAATTCCTTCCACTGTACAAATATAAATTAAACCTGTACTCTCTGAACAATTTCTGAAGCGTGAGGTCGTTCGCTTCAACACCTTCTGGGTAAGGCTCTTCTTTTTTTTATTTACGCAAATGGCTATAATAGGCCCAATGTAGATATTTCTTTCTTCCAACCTGATCTCATAAGCTAGTAAAGTAGGAATACTGACTATTTCTTTGATGTTTTCTGATAAACCTATTACTTCTTTTGAAATCTGATTGGTGAATATTACTCTAACAGGTATCTTAATACAACCCAAATTAATATTTAGCCGATTTGGGATCACCGTAAAGCGCTTTTCTAAGCTTGTATTTAAGTAGACAGAATCATTTTTACCTTCCATCCATTTTATTTGCATACTATACACTCACATTCTGATCTGGATTCTGAGTCAAGGTACTAGAAATTATTTCTAATGGATCAATTTTTTGATATTTGGTATCAATAAATGAAAAAAGTAAGGAAATCTCAGTGCAGCCCGCTAAAAATAAGTCAATATCTTTCTGTTTGTACTTTTCCAGAAGCCTCTGTATATCCTTGAGCCATGGATTATCCCAGGTAAAGCCTGCTTTAATGTCATTAATTATTGATGTTATCAATTCTTGTTCTTCTAGGGTAGGAATCAAAATTTGGTGCCCTCTTTTATAAAATTCTTTCTCATATAAACCGACTTTAATAGTGGCATTGGTAGCTAACAGCAAAATTTTATTTTTATTAAGGTCATAATTTTTCACAGTATAATGAACCGTCCCTTCAATCATGTTGTAGATGGGGACTGAGGTCTTATTTGCGAGTTCCTGATACCAATAATGGGCGGTATTACAAACTAGTATGATGAGGTTGGCACCTGAGTCCTCCAATTTTTTTACCGATTTGATAAGTTCCTTTAAAGGGCTCTCGGTACCTTGCATAATTGCATCGATTCTTGAGGGGATTTTAGGGTTGTTGTAAATAATCATAGGAATATGCTCCTGGTCAACCTTCACGTGTGTTTGTTGAATGATTCTTTTTGCTAACTCTATAGTGGTCAATGGCCCCATGCCGCCTAATATACCAAGAGTTAAAGACATTGTTATCCCCCCATTCTGCTTCTTTTTTGTTCTAAAATCCGGCTAATTTTTTTGCGTATAGCAAATTTGTTAATTTTAATTCCTCGTATAGATCTGGTTTTCCAGCAAAAACCATTATTTCATCATTAGGATAACGGTTATTTACTTCAATGATCCATAATCGTTTATCCTGATCGATTCCAAGGTCTATCGCTAACTTGCCAAAGTGCAGACTTGACGTATCAAGCATTTCTGCCACCATAACGGCAAGGGTTTTCATGTTCTTCTCCAAATCATCTAGTTCTTCCGTGGATATATTAAAAGCTTGCCGCAATATAGCTTCTCCCATTTCCACTTTTCCTCCGCTTGAACGGTTACTGACAACACTTCCGCTTTGACCTTGCCTTCCAACAAAACCTATAACCTTCCATGCTCCTTTTTTGTCTTTATCTATTGTTAAACGAAAATCAACGACTCTATCATTTAAAATATTTAAATTTAAACATGGCTGAATAATATAGGAATTCTTTTTGAAATTTGAGTGGAAAAACTTAGCAGGATTTTTTATAAACGTCGATTCTGATTTCTTGTTTTCAACTGTTTCTAATTTTATTCCGTCATCTATATAAGTTAACTTTGAGACTTTTCTTCCTTTAAATCCTGTAATTGGTTTCATGTATGCACAACGATAGACCATTAAAAATTGTAAGAGCTGATTATAATCTTTATAAAGTAATGTATTTGGAAGGTATTGGTTTATTTCGTCGAACTGACTAAGATATTCATGGACCTCCCACTTGGTTAAAGCCTTTTTATTAAATAACCCGCCTCTTAACATGGTTTGAAAATGTTCACTCCATTTTTGGGTGAGAACAATTTTAGGGAAAATAACATCAGGATACTGGAATGTTCCCTCGGTCCAGGTTTTTGTATCTGGGTTATACATATAACCTTTAATAGTAAACGCGCTGTCATTGATCCCTTGTAAAGAAAAAACAATAAGACATCCTCTTATTTTTTTATAATGCCGTGCATATACTTTCAATTTTTCTAAAGAGTCTTTTAGGTTTCCTTCTTTTTTCTTGGCGAGTATACCTATAAATGGTCCAATTCTTATTTCATCATTTATAACTTTTAGGTCGTATCTTAAATGAGTAAAAAGCTGCAATTTGGTTAGTAAATCTCCTGAAATTTGTAACTCCTTCTTATTGACTTCTTTGTCTATTACAATTTTTACATGGCTTGTTTTCATACCAAATTTTATAAATCTGTCTTTTGCATACTTTAAACCTAATTGTTCTGCCATTTGAGGATTCATTGAGACGGTTAAAAAACCAAATTTATCCTCTAAAATTTTAATATCCTCAATCACAGGATCCCTACTTTCTAGGATTGCTATGGGGTAATATATGCTGCATTCATTTACATGGTTATGAAAAACAAGTCAATGTCATGAAAATAGGCATCTTCCCTCTTCATTTCTCCTCTTGGTGAACACTTCCAGAGAAAAACACGATTACTAGCATACGGGTAACATGTAATTTGAAATTGATGAATGTATAGGCCATGGCTGGAGTGCGTTTTTTTAAAGAATGCATATATATATTGAATGAAGTTAGTGAAAGGAGACCCCTCATGAATTACTCAATTATTTTAAACGATCAGAATGGCGAAGCTTCCCTCTACCTAAATCATAAGACAAAAACAAAGTTAAAAATAAATGATTATATAGTGATTAAATTTGGTGTTTTGGAAAAAAATTTAAAAGTATCCGTGGATAAATCTTTACGAAATGGAGAATTGCGAATCCCGAAAAAATTAACGGATGCCATTTCCATTCCCGATTTACCATTCGAGTTTTACTTTAAAGAGAACAAATTAGTTCTGGGACCTGTAATAGGCTTTATTCCACAGTCATTTCTCTATCAGGATACTGACCTGTTGCTGCCCAGGTTTAGTAATTATGAGGAAATAAAAGGCTTGATATTTATCTTTGAGCAAGAAAATATAAATGGGAATAATTTAACAATAAAAGGAAAATATTATAACCCTAAATCAAAAACATTTGAGGAAGGTGTATTTCCCTTTCCGATGGCTGTGTACTCACGCATCTATATGAAAAAAAAGATAGTTAAATATTTTAAAGATGCCATTGGCAATAACCTATTTAACGTTCCTTATTATATAGGGAAACGTACATTTCATAAGATCATGAAAACATCTCCGAAAATCTCTCATCATTTACCGGTGACTAAGTTAAATAAAGGGAATAATCTCAGAGAAATGTTAAACGACTATAGCAGTATTTATTTAAAACCCTCCAATTTATCAAGAGGAAGAGGGATTTATCATTTAAAATCATCTAAAGGTGGCTATATATTGACTGACAATTTAAGCAATACAACCTTTTATCAAGAAAAAGATGAATTAATTGCTGAAATGTCAAAGAGATTAGATGAGAATTATTTAATCCAGCAAGAAATTATGATGTACCAAGACCATAAAAAGATAGATTTTAGAGTGTTCTTTCAAAAAGATTCTTCCCAAGAGTGGCAGTTTTCAGGTTTAGAGACAAGAGTGGCAAAGAAAGGCAGCATTATATCAAATTGGAATAATAGAGAGGATAATATTGTTGGAGAAAAGGGCCTAAGAAAATACCTCGATTTGAACGCCGATGAAGCAAATTCTATGATAGAGGAAATAACTATACTATGTATAGAGGCATTGAAAATAATGGAACGTAAAGGATATTTAATTGGCGATACAGCTATTGATATAGTCATTGATAAGGAAAAGAAAATATGGTTTCTTGAAGTGCAGCTCAATTATGGTGCCGAATACGTAAAAAAAAGAGGGAAAGAAGAAGATACATTATTGCCTTCAATCATTACTATTCCATTTGAATATGCTAAGTCCCTATCGGGGTTTAAATGAATCGCCGAAGTAATTAATACAAAAAAACTGCAGCCTATCATTTAAAATCATTAGAAAACAGTAGGTTAGCCCTAAATGGTCTGTAAACGTATTCCCCATTTATATAATTAAAAGAAACCTCTCCATCGGAATAGAGGGCACTGAAGAAGTCCTTTAACGATAAAAAAGCAGTAAAACCATTATAGGGTTTACTGCTTATTTCATTGATTATGAAACTATAAAATTTCCAGGTTGTGGATCATAGTATGCGTTGTCTGCATCCGGCTCCTAACCCCTCGAGTCGCTTCGGTCCAGCTCTTTTCCAGTTGCGCCTCCTAGCTAGTCAACCTGAATATACACCTTGGAATGTCTTGCGCAAAGCGTTAGCTTTAAGCATCTCGAGTCGCTTCGGTCTTGCCGATGAAGTCAAAAAGCGACTTAGCGTCTCTTGTACTTCTCCCACCTTCCTATGAGCCTTTTATGCTTCCCGGAGTAATCCTGATCCTCTCTCTGGCTCTTCTATATCACTCTTACTACCTTTCTTTTATTTAGGTATAACGGTCATCATTCTTTTTGGATGGACTAAGTTCAGAAAAATCTTAAAATATCGATTTAAATCGTTACTAATCTTAATGATAGCAATTGCTTTAAAATGTATAGCAACTGCTATCAAATATATATCCGCTTGATATTCATCCTGTATTCTCCTATTTACTCGTGTAAACAGCTTATGTTATCTACTCTATACCAACATAATTAAAGACCGATTTGCCTCACGCTCTGTATATCCCTAAAAAATATCGGTGTCGAATTTTGTTGCTCTCCTAGTCGACTAATCGACTGATAAAGACGTACTTTGTCTGATCGTGCGGTTGCCCGAGAAATAATTCTGAAATTTCCCTCAATTCAGAACGCCTTAATCATAAGCCGATTGTTTTAGGTAGTGGTCATTAATTGTTAAACTAAACTACATACTAAAGTTGAAAGGAGAACAAAAAAAATGAACATTTTAGTTATTGGAGCAAACGGTCAAATTGCCCAGCATTTCATAAAAAAAATAGCCCAAACACAACATAACGCTATCGCAATGATACGAAAAGAGGAACAGGTGGAATTGCTGAAGGCTTCTGGTGCTAATAAAGTAGTTGTAGCTGATCTTGAAAAAGATTTCTCCCATGCTTTTGATGGAATTGATGCTGTGGTGTTTGCAGCTGGATCAGGTGGTCATACTGGCGCCGATAAAACGGTAATGATTGATCTGTGGGGAGCGATTAAAGCGATCGATGAAACGGTTAAACATAACATTAATCGCTTTGTTATGATTAGTGCTATGAGCACTGACGATCCTGATGCTGGGCCAGAGTCGATGCGCCATTACCTAGTAGCCAAAAAATTAGCAGATGATCATTTAAAATCAACAAACCTTAAGTACACCATCGTTCGGCCAGGCCTTCTCACTAATGATGCACCGACTGGGAAAGTAAATCTTCAGGGAAAAATTTCTGACTATGAAGATCGAGCCATCACTCGTGAAGATGTAGCTGCCGTTCTTGCCGAAGTAATTGATAAGGAAAATACTTTCAAAAGAACTTTTGAGCTACTTAATGGCGACGTACCGATTTCTGAAGCTGTTAACAACTTCTCCTAAACAGAAAAAGCTCCTTAACCACGCTTCTTTCGGTTAAGGAGCTTTTTTTATCCATAGTATCCTACAGCAGAAAGGAGTACTACACCCGCGATTGTTATGGCCCAGCCAGTTGCCAATGCAATTCGGAAGGTTCTCCAGTTCTTAGTATCAAGCCAAACCGTCACTGAGATAATAATTGTAAATAAAATACCGAAGAAAATTGCAGCGAATGGGCTTGTTGGAGTTAACATATCGTACCATTTTAACAAGTTAACGTTCACCTTCTCGCCTCCTGTCCGCTAGGCTAGGTTTTTATACAAACTTTGACTGTTTGAATGGCAGGTGCACTAGCCTAAAATTCGAATCGGTCTATACAAATGGATACTTCTCAACTACTCTGCCATGTCTTCCCTTTGTTGATTCTGCTTGAGACATAGAATTAACTACCGCCTCTTCGGCCGCTTCAGCTGCAGCTGTAAAAAGCTGATTCATTATTAAATGATCTTCCCTGAGCTGCTTTCTGGTTTCAAGGCTTGATTGAACTTCATGTTTGATCTTGTTTGCTGTCGAAAATGCGATTACAATATCCCCGCTCCCATGGCTAAAGTGACTGCCAGTTCTTCCTAATCCAATACCGGTTCGTTTGCCAACCCTTTTTAGCTGTCGTTCATTTAATGGAGCATCTGTCCCAAGTATAATGATAATGGATCCATCAGTTGTTTTCTCTAAGCCTTCACACGAGCCTGAAGCAAAATTAGAATGCCGGAATTCTTCTTTTTTCCCAAAATTGCTCAATACTAAACAGCCTACAGTAAAGGTCAGATCTCCAGCATTAGCTAGCCTGGAAGAACACCCAATACCACCTTTGAATCCGAAGCATACCATCCCTTTTCCTGCACCGACTGCACCTTCTTCTGATAGATTTTCAGTTGCGTTATCAATAGCTTGTAGGGCATGTTCAAACTTAACTGGGAAGCGCCGGATTGAATTCAAGTGGGTGTCATTGCATTCACCGACAACAATATTAATCGTACCCGTAGTTTCACCAATTTCAGGATTTTGCCTAACCAGGTACTCTAGAGTACCTTGAGTAACTGCTGGGACACCAAAGGTATTTGTCAGCATAATCGGGGCTTCCAAAAGTCCAAGTTCATCCAATTGGACCAGTCCGGTTGTTTTTCCAAATCCATTCAGAACAAAGCTGGCAGCAGTGACTTTTTCTCTAAATAAGTTACCACCATGAGGCAAAATCGCCGTTACTCCTGTACAGGCATATTCATTACCCGTCTTGTCTAGAGGATAGTCAAGTGTTACATGCCCTACTTTAACTCCTGGTATATCAGTCAGGCAGTTTCTTTGTCCGGGGGGAAGATTCCCGATTTCAATGCCCCTGTCTCTAATTTTCATTATTTTTTGCCTTCAGAGAGCCAGGACGATTGTCGAGAAAATTTTGGTGCGCGAATCCTTTCACCTCATCTTCTTTAAAGTGCTTCAATAACTCGTTAATTAGGTTTTGGTACTTTGATGCGTCCTCAAGTCCTTTAACATAAGAAAAAATTCCGTCAAAATCGGAACCCAGACCCACTTGCTTCACACCGCCAAGGGAGCAGAGATGGTCAATATGCCGAACAACATCCCCTACCTTCGCTTTTCCGTCCTGTTTCACAAAAGGCGGGCAGTATACTACATGAATCATTCCGCCTTTGTCAAACATGGCTCTAGCCTGTTTGTCATACAGATTTCTAGGGTGTTCGCAGAGTGCCCTTGCATTAGAATGACTCGCAATTGGAAAGTGAGCAATTTCCATGACATCCCAAAAAGCGTTTTCACTTAGGTGGGATACATCTGTTAAAATTTCATGGTCATTATTAAATTTGACGATTTCTTTCCCAAGTAACGTCAGCCCGCCACCTCTCGGTTCACCTGCTCCGTCTGCTGCAAGGTTAGCATTGTTCCATGTTAAGCCGATCGAACGGACCCCAAGCTGATGGAGAATATTTAATTTAGTCAGATCGTTGCCAATCGCATCAACACCTTCAAGCGTCAGCATAGCCCCAATCTCGCCTGGCTTTAGATTGTCAAAATCTTCCCAGTTTTTTAAATGCCTCATTTCAGGATTTTTTCCCAGCACTTCCTTGTAAAAAAGATCGATTTGATCGAGAGCTGCCTGAAACTTTAAGTCAAAAGGAAGATCAGGCTCAATAAAAACTGCAAAGCATTGAACCATTACTTCTCCTTTTTGTAAACGTTTTTTATTTGTCTCAAGTTCTGGAGCATCTTCATACCGAAGAGTTCCTTTAGCCTCTGACAGCTTTAGCAATGCATCACAATGCAAGTCAATTATTTTCATATCCTACCCCCTAGATAAAAAAGGTCCGCCTAGACGAACCTTGAATACAAGTTATCTTAGCTATCCCCAGTAACTTGATTTTTCTGCAGTTTTTTACTCCTTTTTAATCAGCTCTAAAAAGTGCTTTAAAACACGCGCGGTCAATCCCCAAATTACTTTTCCTTCATATTGGTAAAATAATTCATCCATTTTCATTGTTTGCCAGTTGTAATTTTCGCCGCCAGCAATGAGATTAAATGGGAATCCTTCGTCAGGAATTACCTGAAAATTAATTTTAAATTGCTCTGGGTCTGATACTTGAAAAAAAGAGATTGGAACAGAAAATACTTCTCCTACCTCTGATGGATTAGGTTTGACTTTTTCTGGGTTTTTGATTGTTCCAACGAAGGGATAGATGATCGTCCCGAAGGCAGACACCATATAATCAAGCGGGAACACATTTTCAATCGATTCCTCGGGAATTCCTAATTCTTCGGATGTTTCGCGAAGAGCACAATGCTGTTCATCACGATCAGACATGTCGATCTTCCCGCCCGGGAAACAGATTTCACCCGGCTGTCTTCTTAAATGCATGGAACGGACTTCAAATAAGATATGAAGTTCGCCGTTCTTTTCGATTAATGGCAAAAGCACGGCATACTTTAAAAACTGCTCATTGCCAAGGACCCCAGGAGTCCGATCTTTTAATTTGCTGACAATCCTTTCAAGTTCCATTAACACACCTCACAACCGTTACCTTATCCTTTTATTATACCGTGAAAAAGCGGGCAACAACATTAGAAAGCTCCCTTTTTATCATACGGAATTTATCATAATCCTTATTTTTGCACAAATAAAAAGGGCATTAATTTTCAATGCCCTTTTTGTCCTTTTATTTGGCAAAAAGCCGTTTGCTGAATGACACCCAGAAACTAGTTCCCTTGGATAGTCCTGCTTTTTTGCTGTTTATTCTGCTAATTTGCTAACCTCTTCCGGCTGCCTTGCCTTTAATCAGATTCCAGATAACTAAAATGACACCGACAACAAGCAAAATATGAATAAGTCCTCCTGCGATCTCAAACATGAACCCTAAAATCCAAAGTACAAGGAGAACTCCAACGATGGTCCATAGCATATTAACTCACCCTCCTCCTATAGCGATTTGTTAAGGTTATCTTACCCGTCCTTTTATTCTTTAAAACAAACAGCCTAATAATTTTTAAACTTGGATAAAATATTATGAGCATGTTTGTGTTTGCATAGGAAAATCCATTGTGTAACACTGTAATCTGTAATTGAAAAATTCTTATTGAGGAGAACTAGTTAATATGGCTGACTATAAGATATTATTTTTGGACATTGACGGAACTATTATAAGACCGGATGACAGAATTGAGGATTCTACTATGGCGGCAATTTCAGAGGTTAAGGATAAAGGCATTCATGTTGTTCTGGCGACTGGCCGTCCGCTGCATGAGATCGCTGATATCGGAAAATTGTTAAATGTAGATACATTTGTAGGGTATAACGGGGCCCTTGCTATTCACAATCATAATGAGATATTTGCAAAACCTATGGATCCGGCAAATGTAGAGTACATCTTAAAAGTAGCACGGGAGCAAAACCATGAACTTGTCCTTTATACGAGCGACAGAAACTACCTGACTACGTATGAGACGGAAGCAATGCAGAAATTTATAGCACAATTTCATCTGTCTCAAAATGAAAAATTCACGATGGATGTGATAGATAAGGTCCTTGGTATAACCGTTCTTACTAATGACCCGTCTGAACAGACAAACTATCAATTTGATGAGGATATTAACCTTGCACAGGTGAACATCGGCGGCATGAATCACTGTTTCGATGTTATAAGACAAAGCGTTAATAAAGGGGTAGCTGTTAAGGTCCTGCTCGAGCATTTCAAATATGAGCGCGCCAGCTCGATCGCTTTTGGGGATGGTCTAAACGATAAAGAAATGCTTGCTTATGTAGGAGAAGGCTTTGCAATGGGCAATGGCCATCCCGATTTATTTCAGCATGCCAAACGAAAAACTACCGACGTCACCAACTCAGGAATCTACAACGGCTTAAAAGAACTTGGCCTTATTGATTAAGAAGAAAAAAGGTGACAGGCACCATCCAGTTTTCTGGATGGTGCCTGTCACCTTTACTTTTCTAAACAGAAACGCTAGAGAAAAATTCATCATACAGAGCATGAACGGCAGCTTTCTCACCGGGTTCCTTTACACCGAACATCATACTCACTTCTGATGAGCCTTGGTTAATCATTTCAAGGTTCACTCCTGCTCGTCCGAATGCATTAGCTGCCCGTGCCATTGTACCGACCCGCTTACGCATTCCTTCCCCGACTATCATGATCAGAGCAAGATCTCGAGTGATCTTTATCTCATCGACCTGCAATTCTTGTTTAAACCGGTCCATGATCGCTTTTTCCTTTTCAGAATCAAGCTGGCTCTGCCTGATGATTACGGAAAGATCATCAATTCCAGAAGGAACATGTTCATATGAAAGGCCAAAATCTTCTAAAATATGTAAAAGTTTTCGCCCGAAACCAACTTCTCTATTCATTAAATACTTGCTGACGTAAATGCTGCAAAAACCAGTATCACTGGCGATTCCTATAACGGGACCATTCGTAGAGGCACGTTCCTGAACGATCCTAGTTCCAGGTGCAGATGGGTTATTAGTATTTTTTATCTGCACGGGGATACCTGCACGGAAAGCAGGTATTAACGCTTCGTCATGAAACACGGCAAAACCGGCATAAGCAAGCTCTCGCATCTCACGATAAGTCAGCTCACGAATTTCGCGAGGGTTTTTGACAATATTAGGATTAACAGAATACACAGCATCCACGTCTGTGAAGTTTTCGTACAATTCTGCCTTTATGGCGTTAGCTAAAATAGAGCCAGTTATATCAGAGCCGCTCCGTGAGAATGTTACGACATCTCCTTGGCTGTTATATCCAAAGAAACCCGGAAAGACAACAATACCCGGCCGCTCACGCAGCTCGTAAAGTTTCTCATAAGATTCAGGCAATACCTGGGCATTTCCAGGTTCATCACTTACAATTAAGCCGGCTTCTCCAGGATTCACATAGCTCGCTTCAAGACCTTGCTGTTGAAAATACGCAGCAACCAGGCGGGCATTATTGTCTTCACCGCTCGCTTTAACAGCTTCCATATAGCGATCAGGATTACTTCTATCACCGTTTAATACGTCAAGGATATTCTTGCGTATCTGGACTGCAATCTCAGCAGGAACCCCGAGATCTGCGGCCAGGCTGGCGAATCGGTCTTCGATTACCCCCACAAGTTCATCTGCTGCTCCTTCTCTGATAAAACGTTCAGCGCAGCCAATTAATAAATCGGTTATTTTAATATCGTCGGCAGACCTCTTTCCCGGTGCTGAGACAACGACCACTTTCCGGCTTGGATCAGATTGGACAATATCAAAAACTTTTTTTAGCTGTTCTCCAGAAGATAAGGAGGAACCGCCGAACTTTATGACTTTCATATTTACATCCCCTGTTCTCTTTATACAGTTTAGTATTTATTATTGCGCGAAATTAGAAAGGAATCAAGGGTTTTTTCTATTCTGTATGGACAAATGTATTTTTATAGAGGACTATCCTTCGGAATTCTGCTGAACTATCATTATTTATATAATAGTTTTTCAAATTATATTAAAAAATTAATAGAGTGAATTTTAACCAATAATTATGATTATTTGACTATTCTTTCTACTAAAGTATAATTAGATAATACTTTTGGATTCCTTATTTTTGTTACATAATTCTGTTCTCTCTTATTTGCCATTTTATTAAGAATCATCTATTTAAGTTAACAAAGAATAATAGTGTGGAACAGACGAAACCCTCTTTTCTTTCCGTAAATATTTATGAAGATTGCACTTTACATTGCCTAAAAATAAACTAAATACAGGGGGGATTTTAATGGATTACCAGCTCCATCCACTGGGCGATCAGGCGGTAGTTATTGAACTGGGCGAAGAAATTAATTTAGAAACTCAGAAAAAGGTCAAAAGGTTATCAACCTTTTTAGAAAAAAATCATGAAACATGGATGGTTGAATACATACCTGCTTTTACAACCGTAACATTATTTTATGATCTGCTTGCTGTATCACAATTATCACAAAACTCAGTCCTTCCCTACCAAGCAGTTTGTTCTTATATAAATAAGATTATAAAGAGTCTTGGCACTGATGAAGAAGTGGATCAAAGGACTATTGAGATACCAGTCTGTTATGGAGGAGAGTTTGGTCCAGATTTAGAGTATGTCGCTGAACATAACGACTTGACACCTGAAGAAGTTATCAAGATTCACTCTGAGGGTGACTACCTAGTCTATATGATCGGCTTTGCCCCAGGTTTTCCTTACATTGGCGGGATGTCAGAAAAGATTGCCACACCCAGAAGGAAATCACCCAGATTAAAAATCCCTCCCAGAACAGTAGGAATTGCGGGGATACAAACGGGTGTTTATCCAATCGAAACTCCAGGCGGCTGGCAATTAATAGGACAAACCCCAATAAAGCTTTTTAGACCACTGGATGATTCACCGAGTCTTCTGCAGGCAGGAGACAAAATAAAATTCTTTCCAATCAGTTACGAAGAATATATGAACTGGGAGGATGACAAATGATTAAAATCCTAAAACCAGGCTTGCTTTCTTCTATTCAGGACTTGGGGAGATATGGGTATCAGAAATACGGTGTGATTGCGAGCGGAGTGATGGATCCCCTTGCACATCGATTAGCCAATTTACTTGTAGGCAACAATGAGCTGGAACCAACAATGGAAATTTCATTACTGGGACCAACCATCCAATTTGAAGAAGACATGCTTATATCTATTGCAGGAGCAGACTTATCTCCTACGATAAATGGTGAAGCTGTAAGTCCTTGGCGTCCCATTTTTGTAAAAAAAGGCGCCGAGTTAAAATTCGGCTACGCAAAATACGGATGCCGTGCCTATCTTGCAGCGGCTGGCGGATTTGCTGTCCCGTCCGTAATGGAGAGTAAATCAACTTATCTGCGTGCTGAAATTGGCGGTTATAACGGAAGGGCTTTAAAAGAAGGCGATATACTAAAGGTTACTCCCCCTTCTGTTCTTTCTCAAAAAATATTTGAATCCTTAAAAGGAAATCAATTGTTTACTGAAATGGACTGGACAGTTGCCGCGGATTTACTTCCGGATTTAGCAGACCAATCTCGTATACGTGTAATACCAGGAAGGCAATTTTCTTTGTTCAATAAAGACAGCCAGATTGCCATTTTTAACGATCCTTTTGAAGTAACGGCCCAGTCTGACCGAATGGGTTACCGTCTGAAAGGCAAAGAGATGGCTTTGGAAAAACAGGAAGATATGATTTCTGAGGCCGTTAGCTTTGGTTCTATCCAAGTTCCTCCTGACGGCAATCCAATCGTTTTATTAGCGGACAGACAAACGACGGGCGGTTATCCTAAAATAGGCCAAATTGCCACGGTCGATCTTCCGCTGATAGCGCAGGCCAAACCGGGTGATTCTATTTCATTTACGGAAGTGACACACGAAGAAGCTCAAAGATTGTATTTAGAGAGAGAAGAAAAGATTCAACAGCTTAAGCAAGGTATAAAGCTAAAATTTAGATAGGAGGAATAAATAATGAATATTGTCGATTTAAACTGTGATATGGGAGAAAGTTTCGGAGCCTACCTAATGGGAAGAGATGAAGAAATTTTGGAGTTTGTTACTTCAGCAAATATTGCTTGTGGTTTTCATGCTGGCGATCCTGCCACAATGCGGAAAACAGTAAAGCTTGCGCTTGAAAAGAATGTAGGTTTAGGGGTCCATCCTGGTTTGGATGATTTGGTTGGATTCGGAAGAAGAGATATCGCCGTTTCCCCACAAGAAGCTTATGACCTTGTAGTCTATCAAATTGGGGCCCTATCTGCTTTTGTAAAAGCTGAAGGAGGAAAACTCCAGCATGTTAAGCCTCATGGTGCTCTATTTAACATGGCCGCAAAAAATGCTCCATTATCTGAAGCAATTGCTGAAGCGGTTTATAAAGTTGATCCTGAACTGGTTCTTTTTGGGCTGGCAGGAGGAGAACTAGTAAAGGCCGGAAAACGTATTGGACTTCGATCTGCTAGTGAAGTCTTTTCTGACCGTACATATCAGGAAGATGGTTCATTAACTTCCAGGCGAGAGGCTAATGCTTTGATTAAAGATCCTAAAACTGCCGTGAGCCAAGTTATTCGTATGGTTAAAGAGGAAAAAGTAACATCCCTACAGGGTTCAGATGTTTCAATTAAAGCGGATACTATCTGCATCCACGGCGACGGGGAAAGTGCTCTGGATTTTGCCAGGTATATCCGGTCTTCTCTGCAAGACGCTGGGATCAAAGTTGCCAAAATAGGTGACTTTTTAACATAAACATATTATTAGGGGGAATTGAAATGGAACAGAAAAAGGCTAGTAGAAGTTTACTTTTGGGTGCCGCCTTTCTTATGGCGACATCCGCAATTGGACCAGGTTTTCTTACGCAAACCACCGTTTTTACAGAAACACTCCTTGCGAGCTTTGGGTTTGTAATTCTGATTTCAATCATCATTGATATCGGAGCTCAGATGAACATTTGGAGAATTATTGCAGTGGCTGAGAAACGTGCTCAGGATATTGCCAATGATGTTTTGCCTGGTTTAGGGTTTTTCCTAGCTGCCTTAATTGTAGCCGGAGGTCTCGCCTTTAACATCGGTAACATTGCAGGTGCAGGTCTAGGTACAAATGTTCTTTTTGGAATTTCACCAGAAATGGGAGCCCTTTTTAGCGGGATTGTAGCGGTCGGTATCTTCCTCGTTCGTGAGGCAGGCAGAGTTATGGACCGTTTTGCTCAGATACTTGGATTTGTGATGATTGCTCTTACTGTTTATGTTATGTTCACGGCGCAGCCCCCTATTGGAGAAGCGGTCGTAAAAACCTTCGTTCCCGATACTATTGATATTCTTGCTATTATTACACTTGTTGGGGGAACGGTTGGAGGATATATAACGTTTGCTGGTGGTCATCGCTTAATTGATGCTGGTATAAAAGGTAGAGAATCTCTGCCAGAAGTAACCAAAAGTTCAATCAGCGCAATTGGTATTGCCTCAATTATGAGGATTTTCCTTTTCCTAGCAGCATTAGGTGTTGTTTCACAGGGCCTAGCTCTTGATCCGGCAAACCCGCCTGCATCAGTCTTCCAGCATGCTGCAGGAAATATTGGTTACAAAATATTCGGTGTCGTCATGTGGGCTGCTGCTGTTACATCTGTTGTAGGAGCTGCTTATACGTCCGTATCGTTTATCAGAACGTTTAGCCCGACTCTAGAGAAGTATCATAAATGGTTAATTGTTGGTTTTATTATAATTTCTACAGCTGTCTTCGTTTCAATAGGTCGACCTGTTAAAATTCTTATTTTAGTTGGGTCCTTGAATGCGTTAATCCTTCCGATCGCTTTAGGGGTAATGCTTATCGCAGCTCACAAAGTAAAAATTGTTGGGGATTATAAGCACCCTCTTTGGATGACTATCTTTGGAATCATTATCGTTGTGGCAATGTCCTATATGGGCGGATACTCTTTAATTAATGGAATTCCACAATTGTTTAAGTAAACTTTAAAAGGAGGATTTATAAAATGAGCAGCAATGCTGAACTTACTCCTGTTAAGGCTAGAGAAATGATAAGAGAGAATCAATGGCTAAAACCTACATCGGGTCTTGCAAATGGATTCATTCAGGGTAATTTGGCCGTCCTACCCAAGGATTTAGCCTTTGAATTTCTATTGTTTTGCCAGCGTAATCCTAAAGCTTGTCCGATTATTGATGTGACTGAACCAGGTTCCGGGATCCCTGCTCTCTCCGCACCCAATGCGGACCTAAGAACAGATATCCCCAAATACAGGATATACCGAAATGGTGAATTCACTGAAGAAAGAACAGATATTTCAGACCTTTGGGACAAAGATATGGTGGGCTTTTTGATAGGATGCAGCTTCACCTTTGAAGAAGCACTGTTAAAGAACGGCATCCCGATTCGCCATATAGAAGAGAGTTGCAATGTTCCAATGTATAAAACAAACATCCCTTGCGTGGAAGCAGGAAGATTTAGCGGTCCAACTGTTGTCAGTATGCGGCCTATGCCGGAAAAAGACGTTGTAAGAGCTGTCCAGGTTACAAGCCGATTTCCATCAGTGCACGGAGCGCCCATTCATATAGGCAACCCAGAAACGATTGGAATCAAGGATATTCATAACCCCGACTTTGGAGACAGTGTCACAATCAAAGACGGCGAGGTTCCTGTCTTTTGGGCCTGCGGAGTAACACCCCAGGCGGTTGCTATGCATATAAAGCCCGACATAATGATAACTCACGCACCAGGCCACATGTTTATAACCGACCTAAAAAACGAACAATTCAGCATTTTATAATTAAAAGCGGAAGCGCCTGTCCAGTCCCGACCAACTTAATGTGAAGCCGACTGTTTAGCTTCGACAAGCGCTGGAGGGCCATCTGTTGAAGTCGTTTTTTGACTTCAACAGATGGACCGAAGCGACTCGAGAAGCTAGGAGGCGAAGCTGGATAACCTAAAAGCGGAGCCGACCGCACAGAAACGAGCAAACTGGAAGCTACTGTTGTTTTACAGACTCTGTTACAAAATACTTATGCTTAAAAAAAGACCATCTTGCTGATATTATCACCCCTTTAAGTAGACATTCAAAAATCCTTCCAAGATATCATGAAGGAAAGAATGTGACTTAAGGGGGTTTTTAGTAAATTAAAGCACCTCTGAATCACCTTTTTATTTTTTCAAACAAAAATTGTACACCGTATAATAAATATGCCTTATAGTGAATGTAGATAAAAAACTGAAGCCGATTTAACCGATTTAGACGTACGATCTTAAATTTTTTAAGAATATCCATGAAAAGAAAAGCAAATAATCCATCAGCAATAGCATTTAGTAACACAAACTTTTTAAAGTTCCCGTACGATATTTTAAGCAACCACATTGAAAGAGGCATGTAAGGCCCTACACTAAAAGGAAGTTCATCCTTTATAAAGGCTTTTGGCTTACCGTAAAACTTCCACCAATTCTGCTTGTGACCATACATATGATTAATAATCTCAAAAATGACAATAAAAACGCCTGCTACAGAATAACGTTTCACACTACGCTTTCCTATAAATAGCAATGATAACCATGGAATCATTATTATAGAAATATTAAATACTAAGTGCCTTCTTGATACCATAAGCGATTTCACCTCAACCTACTTCTCGACTCTTTTTTAAAATATCCAATTTCCTCAAAAAAAACCCCCCCGAGCGATTGATCATTTCCTGTTTATCAATTTTAGCTAGATATTAAGTAAACTAAACCCAAGCCGTTAAAAAGAGGCATCCGATAAAACCGGATGCCTCTTTGCCTAACTTTAAGAAAAACTCATTCCATTGCTGTAGTTAAGTCCTTTAACCAAGGGCGCCCTTTTAGTGGTTCAATCGTTACTACTGATTCATCATCAGCTCTGATGCTGCACAAATATCCAGCTTTCCCATTGATTAGCGCCATGCATTCTTTGCAGGCATTTGCTGATTTGCAAGAATATCTGACAGCGAGGGATGGATCTTCATGTTCACGGATCCAAAATATTAAATCAAGTAAACTCGCCCCCTGTTTATACGGGATTTTATACTCGACGAGGTTACTACCTTGGGTATTGTCCCCTCTCGTAATATTCAATGTGACGTTAGTCAAGTTCATCACTCCCCTATTTTAACGTTCGATTAATTAACACGTTGTCCATAATTCCATTTTTGATTTTCATCCAAAGTAAACCAGGAATGTACAGCGTCCTCCTGCTGTTTCGTGTAGTCCAACCTTACGTGAGCTCCTCTTGATTCTCGTCGTTCGAGTGCACCCAAAATAATGGCCTCACCAATAAAAGTCATATTATAGGCTTCTAGTTTTTCAACTGCGGATAATCCAAAGCTGTTTGCTTTTGCTAACGCTATCTCTTTACATTCTTCACGAAGAGAGCGAATGCTTTTGAGGGCTGTTTGTAGTTCTTGCTCTGTGCGAAGCGGTCCCGCCCCTATCCACATTGTCTTCTGGATTTTCCTTCTGATTTTTAGCATAGAGGCCTCATCAGCCTCCACATTTCTCGGATGCAAGAATGCCTGTAGACGTTCCCATTCATTCTTCATTACTGTATGTACAAGAGTTTCATATTCTCCAGCTTTACCAGCTGCCGCTGCAGTTTCACCCGCGATTCTGCCAGTTACCAAAGCTTCTGTAATCGCATTTCCTGACAAGCGGTTGGCTCCGTGCATTCCAAGGATCAATTCACCGCAGGCAAGCAGTCCCGGGACTTTGGTCTTCATCTCACTGTCAACCTTCACGCCGCCCAGCATGAAATGCGCCATTGGTGCGACCTCGACTAAATCCTCTGTTAAATCAACTCCTTGTGATTTTAAAATATCAATAACAGGACCGAATCCTTCCATTAATTTTTCTCTAGGCACCATTCTAAAATCCAAATAGGCGCCTCCGTGAGGGGTTCCCCTCCCTGCCTCAACCTCTTTAAAAATTGCATAGCTGGTCATATCTCGGGTTGCAGTGTATTTTCCGGCTTGTTCACCTGCGTATTTGTCCATAAATTCCTCTAAGTTTCCGTTTAACAGCCTTCCACCAAGCTTGTAACGGAAGGGATCCCACATAATCGGGTCGATCCCTACCAGTGGTGGATGTAAGTGGGCAATTGGGAAGAATTGAACCATTTCCATATCATAGAGCTCAGCACCTGCCTCAGAGGCAAGCATAAAACCATCGCCAGTCATATTGGTTGAGGCACTGTTTCGTTCATACGCTTCCGTTAGTCCCCCTGTTGCCAAAATGACCTGGGAAGCTGAAATGCTGACAGGCGTCATATCCTCCATAGAGAATCCAACAGCCCCAACGATGTGCTCTTCACTCTTAACAAGTTTCGTTATCATGACATTTTTTAACCTTTGTATTTTCGGATCTTTCCAAATGGATTTTCTGAGTCCCTGAGACGTAGCTCCTCCTGTATTTAAAATATCCACATACACACATCGTTGGCGGGAATGGCCGGGTGAAACTACCTGTGAACGTTTCCCATCCTTTGTCCTCGCCCAATTGACTCCGTAGCCTTCAACCTCAAGAATGACTTCAGGAGCCCTATCCACTATCGTCCTGACGATCTCAGGATCTGCCAGCCCTCTGCTGCCTTCCATTGTATCGGTAAAGTGGATATCAGGGTTATCCTCTTCGGCCTCTCCCAGCGCAACGGCTACAGTCATCTGGGCTAAAATGGTTGCGCCGCCTCTGCCGACTAAGCTTTTATCGGCTATGATTACCTCTGCCCCCTCGTCAGCAGCTGCTCTTGCAGCCATCATGCCAGCTGCTCCTGAACCTATTACCAATACATTTGTACTGTATTTCTCTTCCATACCCATCCTCCCTTAGGCTTTTTTAAAAAAACCAATAATTCAGAAACCATTATATTTTTTATTATCTCATAAGAAGATCTTGCCGAAAAGTAACCTGTATTCCTTTGCTTGTAGGTAGCGTAAATTACTAACTTAATATTTTACTAGGGATTTTCTTTCATATAGAATAGGTTAATACTGGTATTTTGAAAGGGAGGTTCAAATGGCAAGAATCACTGATTTGCTCTCGCGCTATCTGCCCCTGTTAATTCTACTTGTGTCCGTTGGAACCTATCTAACACAAGCACCACTACAAACACCTTCCTGGATTCCAGGGATGTTGTTAGGCTTAGTGATTTTCTTTGCAGGGCTTTCCCTGAATGTCTCATCACTAAAAGATATAAAAAACAAAAAAAAAGAATTGTTTATAGCAGTCTTATTAAAATGGACACTTACCGTACTTGTTTCAATCGCCCTTGCCCTCCTATTTTTCTCCTCCAATCCAGAAATAGCAGCAGGGGTAATTTTGGCAGGAACCGTGCCAAGTGCAACGGTAGCTGTTCTTTATACATTTTTAGCTGCTGGAAATTCATCATTAGTAGTAGCCGCTTCGTTACTAGATGTTTTAATTAGCCCTATTGTGACACCATTATCCCTTTATGCTATCTCAAGTCAAAATATTACTATTTCCTTTTGGGATTTATTACAGTCTTTTCTATACATTGTCTTGCTGCCCCTGGCAGCTGGACTCCTTGTCCAACGTACTTTTCCAATGTTTATTATCTACTCTAAACCGGTAGTTAAATTTGCTTCTTCTCTGTCAATCATCTTGATAGTATTCTCGATTATTGGCAGCGGAAAGTCTGCTATCGCCTCTCAGATTCAATTGCTGCCATTGATAGCGCTCTCGGCTGTCATACAAGTGCTTCTTCCAATGGGGGCCTCTTATTATATTGCAAAAAAACTATCGATTGCTGAGGCAGATGCGCGGGCTATCTTATTTCAGGTAGGTTCCTGCAATGTCGTGCTTGCAGCCATTTTGGCTTATGAATTTATAGGCGAGCTCGCTGCTCTTGCTCCTATCATCACTATGATCATTAATTTATCATCAGGCTCATTTATAGCAAGCTTCTTTTCCAAAAACACCGATTCACCTGTAAAGGCGAAGACAAGTTAATGATCCTTTTGAATGTTGTCACTTCAAAAATTATGAAAAGGTAGTTTAACAGCAAGCTCTCCTTACAATGGCTAGTCACACAAAACGGGATTAATCTGGGTGTAACACTTTCCATGCTGAGGAATGCCATCTCTAGCAGTTGCACAATTTAAATTTAGCAGGTAGGAATTCCCAATCGTATGTCGAATAAAATATAGAGTGCTTTTAAATACGTTTTAAAGGAGATAACTATGAGCGAGGATATCTTATACAAAAAATCTTATTTTAGCAGGATTGCAGAGTTGGGGAAACTTGCACCCGAGGGGTTTAAAGCTTTTGTTCAGTTTGATCAGGCAGCATTAGCCCCAGGAGCGTTAACTGGGAAATTGAAAGAGCTTATTGCTGTGGCAGTGGCCCATACTACCGGATGTCCTTATTGTATCGAAGTACATATCAATAATGTAAAGAATCAGCAGGCGACTAAAGCTGAAGTTTCGGAAGCGATCATGGTAGCAACTGCCCTCAAAGCAGGTTCAGCTCTCGCGCACGGGGTAAACGCGCTTAATGCTTTTGATGGCGGAGCTCCTGATGAGCTGTACAAAAGCTCTTATTTTCAAAGGTTAAAGGAATTCTCAGACTTGAATGGAGATATTTTCAAATCATTTATTGCTTTTGATCAACAGGCAATGAAACCAGGTGAGTTAACGGCTAAAGAAAAAGAATTGGTGGCTGTTGCAGTGGCTCATACGACTGGATGCCCATATTGTATCGATATTCATACTAAAGGAGCAAAAGGACAAGGAGCTGCCCTGGAGGAGATTGCCGAGGCCATTCTTGTAGCTACCGCTTTAAAAGCAGGTTCAGCAATTGCTCACAGTGTAAATGCTCTTAATGCTTATGACCAATAAAAAGAAAACACCTCCGTTAACTAACGGATTCTGTTTTGTAGTACAAAATACGAATTCGTATAGTAATTTGCACTAAAAACCAAATTGGTAAGGTAAATAGAAAATGCTTGGAGGTTATGACTCCAAGCATTTTTTATACCAATCTTATGAAAAAAATAAATAGTCCATAATCTTCAGGGCTTAATACTCGTTAGTGTTAGTAAGCTGCTAATAACATCATTCCTAGCTTCCCTAATTGGCATATGAATTCTCACACTGACAAAAATTAAGTCATTATGTAAAAAGAAGTGCGAATTACAGGGCTTTTTCACTGTTCATTTTGTTAATGACCTATAACCAGAAAAAAAGCAGTCTAATTCAGTTGTGAATAGAACTGCTGATTTATCTTTGTATTCGAAAATCGAACCAGTTATCTCTTTAAAAGAGGTGGTTTTTTTGATGGAAAAAGGCCAGCTTGGCTAGCCTTCCTTCTTAAAAATTATGAGCAAGATCCTTTGCACGAGCTATCCCATTTTCTTTGATTTCTTGTGCTTTGTCAGGCATAGCAGCATGTCCTTCGATAAACAAGCCTTCAAAAGATGGAACTCCGAAGAATTGCATGAGTATGTTAAGGTAACGGTGGCCCATTTCCATTTCAGCAGCTGGACCTTCTGAATAAATTCCACCGCGTGCCTGGATATGCAGTGCCTTTTTATCTGTTAAAAGACCAACTGGGCCTTCTGCAGTATATTTAAACGCCTTCCCTGCAACTGCAACTGAGTCTAAATAAGCTTTCATGACTGGAGGGAAAGAGAAATTCCAAAGCGGTGTGACAAAGACATATTTATCAGCTGAAACAAATTGGTCACTTAATTCAGAAAGACGGCCAACCTTGGCTTTTTCCTCTTCAGATAAATCATCAAATCCCTGGCCCGACTGAAGCTTACCCCAGCCACTAAAAACATCAACATCAATCTGTGGAATATTTTCACGATAAAGGTCAATATGGACCACTTCATCGTTTGGTTTCGCTTGCTGGTACTCGTCAATAAACGCTTTTCCTGCAGCCATGCTGAAGGAAACAGCATCGTCGTGGGGATGAGCTGTAATATATAAAACTTTTGCCATTTTTTTTACCTGCCTTCTCATGTGGTTTTGTCGTTTTAGTTTGCAGCATTTAACTAAAACTCATTCAGTCCTTTGAATTAAGATATTTTTAATTCGAACTAATAGTAATGCTTCCACTGATATTTATCCAATAATTTGCTCATTAAAACACAAACTAATAAAAAAAACGGAAGCGCCTTTAAGTAAACACAGACGCTGAAAATATGAGGCGGATATATCGGAAGTGGGTTAACAGTCAGTCTCGAAATCTGGATCCAACTAAAAAAGAGTGTTGGGTTAATTGGCGAGGCTACTCAAAACTACATGTACATTTTGCGCGGGTTCATTCGAGGACCCAAATCAAGGTCCCGTGGAAACCTAGTACCCTTCAGCGAAAATCAATAAGAAAGTATAAAAAGGCTGAAAAAAAAGGAAATGCCTGAGGCACATCCTTATCTGTTTAATTATTAATTTTCAGTTCCTTCAAAAGGGTTTCCAGAAATGTTCTTTCTCATTTCATCGGTAATTTTGAATTCGTTAACGGCTTGTTCACTGCTTGAAGCACCCTCAACCGGTACACTTCCATCATAGTGAAGGGGTTTATCGTTCATGCCTGTCACCTCCAGGAGTCTTATGTAGAATAGTATGAGCATAATTTTCGATATAATTACATTTAAATAAATTAATTATTTAGAAAATTATAAATCAATTATAATTCAAACGTCCTGGTAAGTATAGGTCTTTTTTCCTCATTCAGGTTTGTTATTCCTATTTAAACCTTTTTGAGCAATGAACGGTCAATTTCAGCTAATGATTTTTTTCCCGATAAGGCCATGGTTAGATCAAGGTCTGCAATTAAATTACGCAGCACTTGCTTGACACCTGCTTCGCCTGCTAGTGCAAGTCCGTAAATATATGGGCGCCCGACAAGTACAGCTTGTGCACCAAGTGCAATAGCCTTTACAACGTCTGCCCCCCTTCTAATGCCGCTATCCATTAGAACAGGCACTCTTCCAGCCACTGCTTCACAAACATCCGGTAAAGCATCAATTGCAGCAATCGCTCCGTCTACCTGTCTGCCGCCATGGTTGCTGACAATAATACCATCCATCCCATGTTCAACTGCGAGTTTTGCATCATCAGGATGGAGGATTCCTTTTAAAAGAATTGGCAGTGAAGTATGCATTCTTATGTATTGTAAATCATCCCAAGTAAGGGTAGGGTTACCGAATACTTGTGACCATAGCTTAGTCGCTGAAGCCATGTCTTCCTTCGGCGGCTTGGCTAGTTTTGAACAAAAGACCGGATCTTCTAGGAAATTTCCAATCCCCTTCCCCTGTATAAACGGCAAATATTTATTTTCAATATCCTTCTCCCTCCAAGCCATCATTGGAGTATCTACTGTTATGACTATAGCTGAATAACCAGCAGCCTCGGCGCGTTTAACCATGCTTGCCGCAATCTCGCGGTCGTTGCTCCAATACAGCTGAAACCATTTTAATCCGTCTCCGGTTGCCTCAGCTACATTCTCTAGTGAATGGGTTGAAGCAGTACTCGAAATAAAGGGGATGTCCATTTCCGAAGCAGCCCGTGCAGATGCCAGTTCTCCTTCAGGATGAATGATAGATTGAACGCCTATAGGAGCACATAAAATTGGATAGCTGAGTTTCTTTCCAAATAATTCGGTGCTCAGGTCTCGCTTTGAAGTGTCACAAAGCATGCGAGGTACGATTTTCCATTTTAAGAAGCCTTCACGATTTGCATCAGCTGTTTCTTCCCCGCCGGCTGATGCAGCGACATAATAATAAGGCGCAGCTTCCAGTTTGTTTTTTGCTTCCCTCTCCAGATCCTCATAGGATACAGGAACTACGGCTTCTTCTAGATGATTATAAACTTTTTGCTGCACTACATTTCCAAAACTCATTTGATATCCTCCTATGGTTATACTATCTTTATAATCTTCTTTGTTACCTGCGATGAATCCTGCTTGTTTCTGAAATTTTTAAATTATCCGCCCTCCTGCTAAGCAAAAAGAGAAAACTCTTTACTAATTAATGGTAAAATAAAATCTTGAAAGAAAAAACAACAGCAAAGTTGGTTTCTTACTATGGATAAACAAACACATGTAAAAATATATGGATTCGGGATTGCCTTGATTACAGCTTTGGCGGGCGGCCTCGTGTTCAATCTGATAAATACTCCAATACCTTGGCTGCTTGGGCCAATGGCAGCCATATTAATTGTCTCTCGTTTCCAAGCTGTCCTCTTATATTGGCCCCCTGTTTTTAGAGATATTGCCCTCATTATAATTGGTTATTCGATTGGACTTGCTTTTACGAAGGAATCTACCCTGCAAATAGCAGGCAGTCTGCCTATTATGCTTTTGATGACAGTATTGGTTATCTCATTTTGTGCAGTGATTGCCTACCTTTTTTCAAAGCTTACAAGAGTAGACTATCCGACGATCTTGACTGGCAGTATTCCGGGCGGCCTTTCACAGATGATTGTATTAGCAGAAGAAACGAAAGGAATTGACGTAACAATCGTTACTTTTTTACAAGTAGCAAGACTTTTGATGATTGTCTTTTTTGTTCCTTTTCTGCTGTTCGGACCTATGGTTGGTGCTGAAAACAGCTTTACTTCAGCTAGTTTCTCGGAAACAGCCGCTGTCCAGGCAAGCATGGGACGCTATATTATTTTTGCAGTAGTGGCTGTAGCAGGAGCACTTATCGCAAAAAAACTGCAGTTTCCGACTGCAGTTTTACTTGGTCCAATGCTTGCGACTGCTATTTTAACGATTAGCGGAATTCAGGGCCCGCCACTTCCAGTGCATGCGTTAGATATATCTCAGTTTTTCCTTGGTGTTTATATAGGAAGGCTGATGAAACCTGAGAAATTAAAGCACAAAACAAAAATGATTTCGCTGGCCTTGCTGAGCGGTATGCTAATGATTATGGCGTCATATGGATTAAGCCTTGTGCTTGTAAATCAGCTTCACATTTCATTGGCAACTGGTTTTCTTAGTCTTGCACCCGGAGGAATGGACCAAATGGCCATTCTAGCTCATGAAGTGAATGCAGATTTATCAATGGTAACAGGCTATCAGTTATTCCGTCTTTTCTTTATTTACTTTGCCATCCCGCCAATACTAAAAGTGTTATTTAAGATTTTTTTGAAAAAAGAAGCTGCAAGTAACTATAAAGTATAAAGACCGGGGCTAAAGCTTTTACAATAAGCATTCCTCCAATGTATCACAATAAAAGAGAGAATTTCTCTCTCAATCGGATTGACGGCAGTAGATAATTCTCCATAATAAGAAATTGATAGTATGTGAATAAAAAACTAGTTATTCGCAAAAATTATTGTTACCTACATAAGGAAATGTTTTGTTAAGAGAAGGAGTTCTTCCCATGATCCAAGATCAGGAGCGGTTAATCTTTTTAAAAGAACTTGACCACCTATTCGATGAATATAAAAACAGTCCGAATGATCAAGTACAACAAACCATTTATGAAGACATTCTTTTGATATGCGAAGCATTAATCATTGAAAAAGCTGATTAATGCTTTTTTATCTTCCATTCATCACGTCAATAATTTGATCAACCGGAACGGCTAGTCCCGCAGCGTCCTCATCTGCCCCAATTTGTGGAATGGTCTTTGCATAAACAACCGAAATTACTTTTCCATTATGATTAATGACTGGACTGCCGCTATTCCCTTTTTCAATCGGTGCAGAAATATGCATCGGAGCTGTGTTTTGCAAGATTTCCCCCTCCATGACAACCTGACTGTATGCCAAAGGGTTCCCAATCACGTAAATTGGGTCTGCAACTTGCCAGTTTTTTTCCTCCTGAAGCTCTAAATAAGGTAATTCATCCCCCTCAATTTTCAACAGAGCAATATCAAGTTCAGGATGAGATTCTATTTCCGTTGCTGTGAAAAATTCTCCATGTGGAAAAATAATTTGAAGGGTTCCTGCATTTTCAATAACATGGTAATTGGTGATGATATAGCCGTGCGGCGAAATGTTAAACCCTGTACCCTTGCTCCGTTCACTTTCTATTGTTACGACTGCTTCCTTATAGTTTTGGATATTTTCTATTTTCGATAGTTCATTGGACTTTTTTATAAATGACGGCAGATTAAAAACCTCCAGCCATACCCCCGTTCCGCTTATTAACAGGGCAGCAGCAATTATTAAAGCAATTAGTTTAGCACTAAACGACCGGTTTTTCTTCCGTTTCTCACTTTCTTCAAGTTCTTCCTCAGTAAAAAGAAAGTCCTCTAGTGGTGGTTCCTGGTCTTCTTCGTTCTCAGTATGGCTTTGTTTGGCTTTATACTGTTCATCTTCATTCATTCGAGTTTCCCCTCGCTTTGTTGATATTTATAGCTATGTTTTTTTCTTTATGCGCATCCTTATTGAGATTCCCAAAATGATGAGACCTGCAGTGAACATTAGCCATGGGTAAATAAACGGAAAAATAAGATTGGGATATCCTTGCAAGATGTTTGAGTAATAGCCCATGGATGATAAACCAGTTAGCGAGAAGTTAATAAGCTTTACTGCCAATGGCCGTTCAGCTCTTTCCTTATAGAAAAATCTTTCCTCTGTTACGCTCTGGTTGTGGTCAATAGTAATGATCTTCCATTGCCTGCTGTCTAAAGGAATCAGATCATCTGTCAGTCTCTGTACAATCTTGATTGAACTCTCTCCTGTTGATCTGTTTTTTACCGTTAATATATCCAGCCAGGAAAAATACCTGCTCCCTCTGCTTCGGTTAGACAGCCAAATTTCATCTGCACTCGAGATTTGCTTCCCATTTAATAAAAAGTGAATCTCGGTTATTTCTCCTGGGGGAACATTTTCGTCCCTGTCCCATTCCGTTAAAGGTGCTAACTGACCTGTAGGCTTTTCTGCAATTCCAATCTGCAATCCATTTACGGTAAGGTGCGGGCTATCGACTATATCCTTCCAGCCATCAGGCCTCTCATAGGCATGCTGTATATCATATTGTGTGTTTATTTTATACCCTGCCCAAAATTCTCTAAAAGTCTGAAACATCGGCCAAAAAGAAGCTGCAATCAAAAACAATGATATTCCAAATAGTATGTAAATCTTTTTCAATTTAAAGCCCCCGAACTGCTGAATCATTTGGATTGTTAAGCAAGGTATGCTTCCCATAGTTAAACAACCCGTTACTAAAACTATACATATCTTTTAATTTATCGGAAAAACTAGAAAAAAGGGGTGATTGTATGGAACTTAATCGTGTGAAGGAAATACTCACATCCAATAAAGAAATACCTGTGCACTTTCATGGCGTCCCGATCTGGATCGAAGATGTTGATGAAACGTCCAGCATGGCAACAGTACATTCCAGAGGAAGCCACGAAGAAAAGCAGCTTGTTTCCATTGATGCGCTAACTGAATCATAACTTAAAGCGTGGATTTCCACTCCATGCTTTTTTATATCAGTCAAAAGCTTATTCCGAAGGACTCGGATCCTGCTTCCGAATAAGACTCGAAAGTGACTTCCGAAAGACTCAAAGCCTTCGAACAAAGTAAAAATACCTCCGAAAGACTCGGAGTCCCCCTGTGAAGAAGCCTTAAACTGATTCTTTCTATTCCTTAAAACCCTACAAATAAACAACAATCATAAATGAACAGCTTTTTTAGGCCGGACTGACAATCTCAACGTGTTTCTTGAGGATAAAATCACACCGCATATTACTATGAACCCGCCTGCTAACTGATACCAGTGCAACTCTTCATTGGTAAACAGGATGGCAAAAGTAACCGCGAAAACCGGCAATAAATTAAGGAAAATCCCTGCCTTGGATGCCCCTACTTTCGATACACCGTTATTCCAGGAAAGAAAGGCCACAATGCTAGCAAAAAGAGCTACATACGCCAAAATTAAGAAACTCCCGGGTGTTAGTAAAATTGGCTGGTGAGCACGGCTCAATTCATAAAAACAGAATGGAAGCAGAATAAGGAGCCCAGTGAATGATGTTGCATAGAGAGTGCTGAAAGCTGGCAGTACCTGTGAATACTTTTTAATAATCACAGAGTATAGGCTCCAGCATACAACAGCAGTTAAAACAAACAGATCTCCCTTGTTAAAGGAAAACTCCTGAAGAACTTGAAAAGAGCCTTTTGAGAGAATAAAAGCAATCCCAAATACCGATAGGATGATCCCAGTTCCCTGCATGGCAGTAAGTTTTTCTCTCAAAATAATCACGGAGAACAAGGCGATGAACAATGGAATAGTAGAATTCACAATGGATGCATTAATAGAAGTCGTATAGTGCAAAGAAAGGTAAATAATCGTATTGTAAGCAGCAACCCCAGTTACGCTTAGCAGCAGAATCACCCATCGATGCCTCCATAAAAGCTTGAAATCCCGCTTAAAAGGTTTAATCATAAATGGGGTTAGCAGTAAGAAAGCGATTGCCCACCTTAAGACTGAAAATGTAATGGGTGGAAAATAATCAGCAGCAATACGGCCAATGACAAAATTCCCGCCCCAAATCATGTTCGCTAAAATTAATAGAAGAAAAGCCGATTGATTCTTTTGAATAGAAGCCACGATAAAAACCTCTTTCTTACAGGAGACAAATGAAAAGACGGTGCCAGGCCTTTATGCTGTCTGACTCTGATGTAATTTTTTTAAAAAACCTAAAATTCTCAGCACAGTATTTCTTTCTATTTCATTATCCGAAATACCTTCAAACGAATGTGATTTTTTCCCATCGCCATTCGGAGGCTCCTTTCGAAAGTGAAAAAATTTATCTTTCTTCTCTATCTTTCCATCATTTTAACGTGTCACCGAACAACTTTTCCCTATTATTTTACAGCAGTTTGCCAAGAAACACGAAAACAGGACACCCAATATTGTCGGAATTTTGACTTGCCCTATTTATGCTGTTGGTTTTATCCGATTTCTGTTGAAGAACCACTTCTTTTGAGAGCTTTTGTCAGGCAGCAGGAATATGCTGGGGTCTGCGCTGAATTGGTATGTAAAGAGAATTCATCTGCACTTACAACCATATTTTGAAAGGATGAGTATTAGTTATGAATGGAAGCCAATTTTTGAAAGCATACACGATTAAGGAAGTTTCAAGAAAGATCAATGTGCCCGCTGGAACGATCAGACAGTGGGAGAAGGATTTGAAAGGACTTTTAATCATCCCTCGAACGAACCAGGGAGCCAGATTTTACACAGAAACTGAAATGAGCCTTTTATTAAAAATTAAAGAAATGCGCGGAAAAAACTTAAGCAAGAATATGATCGCCGATTTGCTTAAAAAGCATTTAACAGAAACTTCACAGGATTTTAAGGAAAAGTCACATGAAGGTTTCGAAACGGAAGAAACCTCCCTAACCGTTTCAAGTGAAATGACAGAGCCTCCAGAGACCACTGCAGTTGCCGAACAAATCAACCTTCACGGATTTATTGAAGCGATGGAAGCGTATAAGGAAACCTTGATAAATGAAGTGAAGTCCGAAATTAAAGCGACGATTCGTAAGGAATTGATCCCAGAAGTAAGACAGGAAATTTCGTCAGGTTCGTTGCAAACGGTTAAAAAATTATCTACCTCGATCCTCAGGTCCAGAGAAAAGACAAAAGCTGAACTTCAAGGGCTGTCTGAAAAGGTTTCGAAACATAGTTCTGAAACGCTCGAACTCTTGTCGGAGGACATTGCGAATGCTTCAAAGGGCACTTCCGAACAGATTTCTTCCCTTGAGCTTCGTATTTCCGATTCTTCAGAAGCAGCTTCTGAAGAATTCAAAACTCTTGTTCACTATATCTCTAATGCTAGTGAGGTCACGAATCATGAAATAACGAGCCTGATTGATACTCTTAATACAGACAGAAAATATTATATTGAAACGATTAATGATGAACGTGAATTATATCTGCAGGAGGTTAAACAACGAGAGGCTGCCTTCCAGGACATGGTCGAGGGCTTTCGGCTAGTGGCAGCAAGCAAAGAAAAAAGCTGGTGGAAAATTTGGAAATAAGCGTAATCACTCTTTGTGAGATTCAATTTTTAAGGAGGAAATTTTATGAATTCGAGTGAAGCGGCACAGTTGCTCGGAGTATCGGCCAGTACAATTCAACGCTGGGTTAAACAGCTTGGTCTCCCGATGGAGAAAAATGAACGTGGCCATTATATTTTTAATACACATGATATTGGACTGTTAAGAGAAATTCAGGAACAAGTTAAAAACGGAGGCCTGCAGGAGCTTGCAGCAGCAGCTGAAAGGCCTGTCAGGAAAGGCGTGATTCAAGCTCAAAGCACAGACTTTGTGATGATGAAGAAAATTCAAATTCGGATGGAGGACATTGAGCGCAGCCTAAACGAAAAAGCAAATGATGTTGTTTCCTATCAGGTTCTTCAGCACCGACAGGAGATTGAAGAACTCCAAAAGCTAGTTGAAAGTCTATCAAGCCGGGTCCAGATCCTGGAAACAAAGCTAGCTGACAAACAACCAAAGTCACCCGCAATAAATGAAGAACCAATCATACTAGACCAACCGACCCCCCTCAAACGAACCAAAAAGAAAAACATCATCCATATGCTATTTAAATAAAAGGGTGCCTGTCACCCCATATTTTTAGGAAGATTCAAAGTCACAATTGTCCCTTCGCCTTCACTGCTATTAATTTCAATGGTTCCGTTATGGTTTTCGATGATTCGTTTGCAGACCATCAATCCCATGCCGGTTCCTTTTTCTTTTGTAGTATAAAATGGCTCAAACAACCGTTTCTTCCTTTCCCCTGTAATACCCGATCCGCTATCTGAAATCCCTATTAAATAGTTGTCCTTCCCTTCTAGCAAAGTTATCACAACATGGTTATTATTCTCACTTGATTCTATTGAATTTTGGATTAAATTGATAATTACCTGTTTTATTTGGTTTGGATCACACAAGGCAAGAAATGGAGGAGCAAAGTTAGTGGTAATCTGAGTGTTTTTTAGGGTGAATTGAGGCCCCATGAATTGAAGAACACTGGAAATTAAGTCATTTATATTTATTTCTTTCACTTCCATATTTTCCTTTGGCTTCGCAATAAACATAAACTCGTTCACGATCGTATTTATCCGATCCAATTCACTAAGCATGATAGTAAGGTATTCCTCAGTTTTTTGGTCGGTAGTCTTTTCCTTCAAAATTTTGGTGAAACCAGTAATAGAAGTTAATGGATTGCGGATTTCATGAGCAATCCCTGCTGCCAATTCCCCGACAAGAGCAAGCTTTTCAATATCCCGGACGCGTTGCTCATTCTTTTTTTCTTGTGTTATGTCGATTGCAGTTCCGCTAACTTCCACAACCTTCGAGTTAGCAAGTAGAGGGCTTAAGGAAACTAAATATAAAACATCTCCGCCACTTCCCTCATAATTAACGGTCTCGCCACTCCATGCGATTTCATAAAAAGTGCGTTTACGATCAGCTTCCCTTTGAGGTAGAAATTCGCACAAAGTTTTACCGATGACCATTTCGGGAGTCATAGACATTTTCGAAAGGAGATCTCCTTCAATAAAGGTATGGATAAAATCATCATTAACTTTTACATATTTAAAAACAAATCCATTCCGTCTTGGAATGAGTTGCTTATAATCAATCTGCCCGTTTGATTTTTCCATTTCAGTGCCCCTTTCGATAATTTAAAAATAATAATTCGATACCAATCAGGAAATCCCTCTTTTTTAAGGATTATCCCATTTTATGGATGGTGCCTGTCACCATGACCTGTTAAAATAGAAATAAACTTTTGGTTGGATGGAGTGCGGTTCATTGAATACTTTTACTGCTTCTTTGCTCCCTTACCCCAGGACGAAGGGAATTGCTCTTGTACTCACTGGGGCGATTTTATGGGGAGTTTCAGGTACGGTTGCTCAATATTTATTTCAAAAGCAGGGGTTTAGTGCCGAATGGCTGGTTGTAACACGTTTGCTAGTGTCTGGTGCTATCCTGCTGTTTTATTCACATGTATTTGCAAAGCAAAATATCTGGAAGGTCTGGGCAAGCAAACAAGATCGAATCAGCTTAGTTCTGTTTGGAATCTTTGGTATGCTGGCAGTTCAGTATACCTACTTTGCTGCCATTCAGCACGGGAATGCAGCAACCGCCACCGTTCTTCAATATCTGGCGCCAGCTATTATTGTTCTTTACCTATGTATTCGCTCCAAATCAATGCCAGCGAAATATCAGGTAACAGCTATTGTTCTTGCATTGCTAGGAACCTATCTACTGGTTACAGGCGGAACGATTCAGTCTTTGGCCATATCTGGACCAGCTATTTTTTGGGGGATCAGTTCAGCGTTTGCACTCGCTTATTATACTCTTCAGCCAGGCCGGCTTCTATCTAACTGGGGCTCTATTTTAACGGTCGGATGGGGAATGATGATTGGCGGGGTTGGGTTCAGCTTTATTAACCCGCCTTGGGAATTTGCCGGGAATTGGTCTGTTCCTTCTGTGTTAGCTGTCATCTTTGTGGTTATTTTCGGAACACTTATTGCCTTTTACTGTTACCTTGAAAGCTTGAAATATATCAGCCCTTCGGAAACTAGCCTGCTTGCAAGCGCAGAACCTTTATCAGCTGCCTTTTTAGCAGTAGCATGGCTTAATGTCCCATTTGGGCTTGCCGAATGGTTCGGCACACTATGCATTATCAGCACGATTTTTATCTTATCGCTAGTTAAAAGATAGATTCATAACAGCTTGTGATAGAAAGGAAGATTGCCATGAAACAGATTATTGCACTGGGTGGCGGAGGTTTTTCAATGGAACCGGAAAATCTGCTACTCGATTTATACATACTCGAACAATCCGGGAAGTCTGTTCCTAACATATGCTTTGTGCCAACAGCCAGTGGAGATTCAGAGAATTACATCGCTAAATTCTATAAAGCTTTTGAAAAATTAAAATGTACCCCTTCTCATTTATCGTTGTTTAGGCCTCCGACCAGGGATTTAGAATCTTTTATTTTGGAAAAGGATATTATTTATGTTGGCGGCGGCAGCACTAAAAATTTAATGGCTCTATGGAAAGAATGGAACGTAGACAAGTATATGAAAAAGGCATGGAATAAGGGGATTATGCTTGCGGGTGTCAGTGCCGGTTCCCTTTGCTGGTTTGAAGACGGCGTAACGGATTCCTATGGTAAAGACATGGATCCAATTAATGGCCTAGGCTTATTAAGAGGAAGCAATTGTCCTCATTATGATGGAGAAGTTAATAGGAGACCTGCATATCAAAAGTTTGTTGCGTCAAAACTAATTCAGGGCGGCATTGCCGCAGATGATGGTGTGGGTCTCCATTTTGTTGATGACTCCTTGAAGAATGTTGTCAGCTCACGTCCTAACGCAAAAGCTTATAAAGTGATGCCGACCGAAGATTTCTTTTATGAAGAAGAAATGGTAACAAAGTACTTGGGGTAAATAATAATTTTTACTGCAAAAAAGACAGGTGTTCCCCCCTGTCTTTTTTCATTGATCTTCTTATCGGCTCCCCCTATATTCCAGTAAGATTTAAATAAACAGGAAGGATACAAAGCATAATGATGGCATACTTGGCATTCCAGCGGATGGACAGGTCAATGATATTTACATTTAGCAGATTGGCTAAAAGATTATTTACTGCGGTTGCAGGAGACACCGTATTCGAGATACCCCAGCTTCCAAGCAAAAGGATCGCAAAATATTCTGGGCTAAAGCCTATTAATTCTGGCTTAATGCTAGTTACAAAAATAGTGATCACAACAATTGGATGGATGCCAATTACTGCTGTTACGACCACAATCAACGACAGAAAATAAGCTGCCCCAAGATGAAATGCTCCGAACGTATTTTGAATAAACTCGATCAGCGCGCTGCTCAGATCAGTATGTACAAACGCTCCGCTAAAAAAGCCAGCAATTAAAAATAGAACGATTTCTTTCTTCATCCTCGGTATTCCTACAAACAAATGCTGTTTGAGTTCGTACAAATACGCGGAACCTTTCCCTGAAACCAAGCACCAAACCAACGGGAAAAATAAAGACACTATACAGATCATTAGGACGATGCTAGACGAAGTTATAAATTCTAAAAATAATACAGCAGCCGTAATGACAAATAAGAAAATAAATAGCTCAGCTACTTTCTTTTTTGCCCAAACCAGGTCCGCTTCAGCTGTGCCTGAGCTTGATGCTTCTGTTTTGTCTGGCATGTTTGCCTTTATATGAACCTGATCCAGCCAAATACTCACCAGTATACTAATAATCGAAAGTCCGAATGAGTAAAAAACAATCGAGGACCATCTGATCGGTATCTGGCTCAATATTAGCGCCATTGCGGAAAAATATGGCGACCAAAATATAGAAGAAACGAACCCTCTATTAATCGCATTAGCAACTAACCGAGGTGCTTTTATATTAGAGGCAGCCGTTAATTGATGCACAATTGAAACAGACCCCATATTTAGAACGACTCCAAGCGTGTGAGTCAGCAGTTTTGTTCCTATGTAAAAAAAGTTGGGCTCATTCATTCTTTGGAACAATACAACCTTCAGCGCATCAACATAACCGCCAGTTCTCACTGGTATTCCAAGCAAAGGGACAAATATAATGATGGCCACAAGTGTAATATTAATCCGTAGAGAATCCATCCATTCCTGCGCCGGCACCCGATGATAGAGCATCAAAGCTATTGCGGTCGTCAGCAGGAATACGCTAATCACCAGCGTAGAGCCCCTTACCCCAGGCAAAACCCAGGCGATTACGGCAATAATGACGAGACTTACGATCCATTCGATTTGCGGCACTGGAAGAATTTTCATTAAAATAAAACTCACCGCAAGAAATCCGATAAAAATACCCTGTAATCTATCTGCGTTTTTGATTGAGAGTCGTGCTTCCCGATGTGCAGATAAAGATGTCTGTCCTTTCAAAACAAGCTCCTTTCCAGAAAATTCGCCTAATCAAAGCTTGATTTTCTGTTTAAATCCTATTTGAACCCAAACTTTTTCCTTTCCAGAAAGTCCTTAATGTGAGGTCTACTAGGCTGATTATAAACCTCAGTAACATAAGAGCTCCAAGTCTGGCTTCGTCTGGAAGAAGATCTTTTTTCATAATAGGTTTTCATTTGTTTGTTATAGTTGAGAATTATATCAGTCTGTTTAATGTTGTCATATGTTTCTTCATGAACAATCGCCTTGGAAGGAAGACGAGGCTTTTGTTAATTGAGATGCTCGGAGTCGGGATAACCTATGCACATTCCAAATACAGGGTAAACGTATTCGGGTATCTTTAACAACTGTGATACCTTTTCTGGCTGATTGCGAATTCCTCCTATAAATACCCCTCCCAGTCCAAGTAATTCAGACGCCAAGAGAACATTCTGACCGTAAATGCTTGCATCAACAGTTGCGACTATAAATGGTTCAACTGTATCAAGATGGTTAGGCTTTTCTTCCAGTTCGTGGCTTATCTTGATTCGATTTAAATCCGCGCAAAACACAAGAAATACTGGACATTCTTTAACATGTCTCTGGCTGCCGCATAATTCAGAAAGAGTTTTTTTAATTGGTCGTCCTTTACAAGGATAACAGAATAAGCTTGAAGGTGATTTGAAGTGGGAGCCCACTGGCTTGCTGTTAATGTTATTCAATACAACCTGGTTGATCTCCTTCTTTAAAAATTTTCGAACTTGATCTGTAGCTGCTTATTATAGTCATTCATTAATAGCACCTCTCCTTTTCTTACCATGAAATAAAAATGAAAGGAGAAAAAGCTAGACAAGCCTTTTTCTCCTTTCATGAGACTGAAGTGCCTTACTGGATAATACCAGCAGCTTTTAAAACCTCTTCGTTCAAGTCATAATCTTTTTGCATGATTTCAGCAAATTCATCAGGTCCAGCATAAGCTGGATTTACGCCAAGCTTTTCAAACGTTTCTACAACCTTTGGATCTTCGAGAGCCTTTTTAAAAGAATCATGCAGTACATCGATAATTTCCTGTGGTGTGCCTTGAGGAGCAATTAAACCTGTCCATACATCTGAAGCCACATCGACACCTTTTTCTGATAATAACGGCACATCTTCAAGACCTTCTGTTTTAAATGATCCTGTATTGACAAGAGCTCTCATATTGCCTGATTCAATATGCGGCATTGCTTCAGTAGTCTGAACAAGCGCTCCCTGAACGTGACCGCCTAGTAAAGCTGCTAAAGCAGGAGCACCGCCCTCAAAAGGAACATGCTTCAATTCCACTCCGGTTTGAGTTGAAAAGGCCTCCATTGAAATATGCTGTGTTAATCCAGCACCTGATGTTCCATAGGAAAACTCACCAGGGTTGCTTTCGGCATACTCATACCATTCTTCGTATGTTTGCCAAGGAGCGTCATTTTGAACGACCAAAACATTTGGCGTGGCCACAACCTGCATAATTGGCTCAATAGTTTCAGGAGTATAAGCAGTATTATCGGTATGCGGCTTAATTGTCATAGGCCCTACTGTTGTCATTCCGATTTTATATCCGTCAGGTTTAGCATTGAACACCTCAGTTGTACCGATTACACCAGCACCGCCTTCCTTATTGACAACATTCGCATTATAGCCATTTGGAAGGTACTCTGAGATAACCGAAGATAGTGCCCGTGATGCTGTATCAGTAGTACCTCCAGGAGCATAAGGTACGATGATGTCAATATCTCTTTCTGGATAGTCTGCAGAACTCGCAGAAGACCCACTTTCCTCGGCACCATTTGAGCACCCCGCAGCAAGCATGGCTGCAAATCCGATAATCGCAAGTTTCTTCATTACTAATTTTTTCATTTTTTTTTCCTCCTTTTATATAGGTAAAATTGCTGCTATCTTGTAGTAATATCCTCATTTGCTTTGGCATTGTCTTTAAACCTGCCTACCAATGACTTTATTAACGGATAGATAAAACTTAGTAGCGCTATTCCTAAAAAGATAGCTGTTATTGGCCTTGTAGCAAATATAGACAAGTCTCCACTTGATCCAATCAGGGATCTTCTGAGATTCGCTTCAATAATAGGTCCCAGTATGATTCCTAAAATCAGCGGGGGGAGAGGATATTTGAACTTTTCGAGCAAAAATCCGATAACCCCAAAAACAAGCGCTATCCATACATCAAACAGATTATTAGAGAGAGAATAACTTCCAATAAAACAAAGCGTTACGACGATCGGAAGCAAAATATTTTTGGGAACATCGACGATTTTCCCGACAAACCGGATAGCAAAAAGTCCGATTAAAAGCATAAAAATGTTGGCGATGATTAAAGTGCTGAATAAACTGTAAACCAAGGTCTCATTATTTTGGAACAATAAAGGTCCTGGAGTTATCCCTTGTATTAACAAGCCTCCTAAAATAACGGCGGTAACGACATCTCCTGGGATACCGAGTGTTAGAAGCGGAATTAACGCTCCGCCTGTAACAGCATTGTTCGAAGTTTCAGTTGAGATCACGCCCTCCGGAATGCCTGTTCCATACTCTTTGCGCCGTGCTGGTTTAGCAAAGCGCTTTGACTCGTTATAGCTTAAAAACGTTGCAATTGATGTTCCCGTTCCTGGGATGATCCCAACAAACGTTCCAATCAGAGCAGACCGTATATATTCCTTCCAATAAGAGAGATTCTCTTTTAAAGAAACAGACTGCTTTTGAAATTTTATTTTAAGCTGATTATTCTTCGTTACCTTCTGTTCGACTTCCTTAATGACCTGTGAGACAGCAAAAAGTCCGATTAAGGCAGGAATAAATGCAACTCCGCTTGACAGGTTGATGCTTCCGAATGTAAATCTGGTCACTCCGCCAATTGGATCCATGCCAACTGTTGCAATTAACAGACCGAGTGCCGCTACCATTAAGCCTTTTACAACGTTTTTTCCAGAAACGGTTCCAACTATGCTTAAGCCAAATACCGCCAAGGCAAAATATTCGGGTGGTCCAAATCTTAAACCGAACTCGGCCAGCTGAGGTGCAATCAATATTAAGATGACACAGCTGATAATACCGCCAACAAATGAGCCAATTGTAGCAAAATTAAGGGCTCGCCCGGCTTGTCCCTTTTCTGCCATCGGATAGCCATCTAAAAGAGTAGCAGCCGCAGATGGCGTACCAGGCGTGCGGATCAATATCGCTGTTATGGCTCCACCATACATACCGCCTATATAAATACCGAGCAGCATACTGATTGCTGGAACCTGTGGCAGTGTAAAGGTATACGGTATCAGCAAAGCTATCCCCATTGTTGCTGTCAATCCTGGAATGGCACTAAAAACGACTCCAAGGAATACTCCGATAAATACCAGCATTAGAGTTTGCAGGTCTAAAACCTGTGCGAGTACTTGCTCCACGAAAAAACCTCCTTTCGTTTAAATGTGTACGTTCAGCACAATCTCAAAGAGCAAGTAGATAGCGCCCACGGATAAGACTGTAACGGAAAATAACATCTTGTAGCTTTTTACTCCGAGCAGAACCATCAATGAAAAAATCAACAGGAAGGTTCCAATCTTGTAATCTATAAAATATAGACTAAAAACATAAGCGGCCATTATTCCCGTCATAATAAGAAATCTCCCAAAACGGAATTCAGATTCACTGCTATCATCTTGTTTTTTTGAAAAAAACAAGATAAGAAGCTGCAGTATATTAAAAGCGATAATGGCATATAAGATCAGCTTCGGAAAAAAACCTGGACCAAGCTCCTGTGTTGCATTAGTAGCAGGCAGCTGATTCACCATATAAAGCATAAAGAAGGAAAAAATGAGCAGGATTACATTAACAAACCCCTCTTTTTTCAAATGAGGTCACCTCCAAATTCGTCTAGCAGGAAAAGCTGGCAGATCAGTCCATACAAAATGGCTGTTCTCTCGGCAATAGATTCAGTCCTTAAGAATTCAAGAGGAGAGTGAGCGCCTCCGCCATATGGCCCGAGACCATCCAAAACAGGGCAGCCTGTTTCAGCGGCATAGTTTCCATCACTTCCGCCACCGACCATTTTTTCGAGATATTTTATACCGAGTTTACTAGCCTCAGTTTTTGCTAGCTGAAACAGTTTTCCCGTCTGCTCTGTTTTTACAAGCGGAGGGCGGTATACAGAACCTGAAACAACTAGCTTTGCTCTGGAGTTACGAACAGACAGACTGTTAAACGCGGCTTCAATTCTCTCGACCTCGCTTGTTTCTAATACTCTTACATCAATCTCAGCTCGAGCAGAATCTGGGACCACATTAAACAAATTTCCGCCCCTTATTTCGCCAGTATTAATGGTTGTCCCTTTTCGTGGATCTGCAAAGGCCATTATTTGAGTTATCTGATAGGCCAATTCCTCAATGGCGTTAGCACCATCCTCTGGATTTAATCCTGCATGGGCTGATACTCCAGTTACCTCAATAGTATACTTTCCGCCACCTTTTCTCGCTGTTTTTACAGCCCCACTATCCGTTGCTGGCTCCAATACCAGAACTGCCTTACTAAGTGCTGCTTCCTTTCGGACAACCGCTTTACCTGTTGGGCTGCCAACCTCTTCATCTGAAGTTAAAAGCCAAACAATTTGATGATTTTTAAGATCAGTATTCTGTAAAAGGTCGAATAGGTGATAAACCATCACATAACTTGCCTTTATATCAATAACGCCCGGACCTTTCACTAAGCCTTTTTCTTTACTGAACGGCATTGTTTCAATTGTGCCCTTTGGATAAACTGTATCCAGATGGCTGATGAGCAGAATTTGATTCTCCCCATCGCCTAATTGAAAGCGAAGGTGGTTTCCAAAGGCCTCTTCCTTATGAACATTAGTCTTTATCGGGAATTCAGAAAACTTCCTGATTAAATGAAGTCCTAGCTTGTCCACACCCGATTTATCATAGGAGAAAGATTCAAGCTCAACAAATTCCTGCAATAAACGGAGGGATTCATGCTCTTTATCTCTTAATCTGTTGAATATGGTTTCCATTAGGATGATCTCCCTGCATTTCGTAATTATAAAACCGAAAAAGCTGGCTTCCTTTGTTCTAAAACGTCAATGACATTCTGTGCCGTCAGCACTCCAACTTCCCGCAAGGCCTCCTCGGTATATCCAGCCATATGCGGAGTTGCAATAAAGTTTGAGAGCTGCAGAAGCGGTGAATCTAGCAGAGGCTCCTTTTCAAAGACATCCATGGCTGCACCTTTTATCTCTTTTGAAGCCAGTGCCTGATAAAGTGCCTGTTCATCTATAATCCCTCCGCGGGCAGCATTGACTAGAAAAGCATTCTTTTTCATCATGGTTAATTCATCCTGCCCAATAAGAGCTTTCGTTTCGTCGTTGAGGTCTGTATGGACCGTAATAAAATCCGCTTCTTCCAGCAGCTCTTGGAAAGCTACGTATCTGCCAAAACCTTGCTTCTCAATCTGGTCATCAGGGTAAAGGTCGAAGCAGAGTACGTTCATGTTAAATCCCTGTGCTCTTTTAATCACTTCCTTGCCAATTCTGCCCGTTCCTATGACACCAAGTGTTTTATTGTAAACTTCATTTCCGACAAGCCGGGGCCACTCTTTACTTTTTATACTTTCAAATGCTGCTGGTATTTGGCGGGCGATGGAGAAAAATAGACCAAACACCAAGTCAGCGACGGCGTGCCGATTTGCACCAGGTGCATTAGCAACAACAATGTTTCTCCTGGCTGCCTCTTTCAGGTCGATATTATCAACGCCAGCACCATGCTTCGCAATAACCTTTAATTTTTCAGCATGCTTGAGAACAGCAGGGCTAATTTTCTCGACACCGACGATTAATGCGTCAGCATCTCTTAGTGCCTCGGAAAATTTCTCCTCATTTGAGGATACTTCACTATGTAATAGCTCGAGATTGTATCCCTTAGATTCCAGCATTTTAACCGGATCCTCCGAATACAAACCGAATGTGGGGGATGACGATACCACTTTAAACAACTTCAAAACCTCCCCTTTATAAAAATTTGAAAACCAATTTAGCTTTTGCTTTTCTCTCTGCAGTCTAGCTTTTTATCATAACCAACAGTTAAATAGTAAAAATTGTTATGAATGTTTCTGCGTAATAATTGGCTATCCCATAAACCGTCCGCCATTGACATCAAGGACCGCACCAGTCATATAGCGAGAATCATCAGATGCCAGGAAGACGGCTGTCTTTGCAATATCATCTTTTTCGCCAAGTGCCTTTAAAGGTATTTCTGAAAAAGTCTGCTTTCTTTGTTCCTCAGAATTTTCTTCATAAAAGACATGATGCATGCGTTCCCCGCTAATGATCAATCCAGGGGCAATCACATTGACATTAATTCCGTATTCCCCAACTTCCTTTGCAAGTCTTCTTGTAAAGGATATGACTCCTCCTTTGGCAGCGGCATATGCTACGCCAGTAATCAGGCTCGCTGTTCGTCCGCCAATGGAAGACATATTGATGATCTTTCCGCCTCCATGATCCTTCGTATGCTGAACAAAGGCTTGGGAAGTTAAAAATGTGCCTTTTAAATTAACAGCCAGAACTTTATCCCAATGCTCCTCTTCAATCTCTTCAAGGGCGCGCGGCGTGTGCAAGCTTCCACCCGCATTGTTAACTAAGATGTTGATTTTTCCAAAACGCTCGATAATTTGCCCAAACATTCTGTTGACATCCTCTTTATTGGAAACGTCACCTAATACATAATCAGCTTCAAAGTCTTTTTGAAGTTCTTCTGCCGACTTTTTGACAAGCTCCTCATTAACATCGTTAAGGACGACCTTGGCACCTTCTTTAGCTAAGCTTATTGCGATTTCAAGGCCTAATCCCCCAGCAGAGCCAGTGATTAGAGCTACTTTGTTATCCAGCTTCCCCATTTCTGTCGCCTCCTCTTTATTAAAATTTTAGAGGGCCAGGTGATTATGTAATTCAACCCTCTTCAATCCTTCTTACTTCCTGACCCATTTTATTTCTCCGTTTCGATCAGACTTGGACGTAAACCGTCCCATTTTCTTCAGTCACATCAAAAGTTTTGACTTTTACTTTCTCAGGATTAAACAATGAGCAGCCTGTTTTAATATCAAATTCCCAGTTATGCCAAGGACATTTTAAAACCTCACCGACTTTTTCCAGATTGTATTCTCCCGGCTCTGATGCCGTGCAGGTACCGTCGAGCGAACCATCCGAAAGAGCTGGGCCTTTATGCGGACAAACGTTACGGAGAGCGTATACCTCGCCGCTTTGCGAACGGATCACAACAATCGATTTCTTATCGATGGTAAAGGCTTTCATTTGGCCCTCTTTTAATTCTTCCGCTTTGCAAACGGTATGCTTCATATAAATTTCCTCCTCCCCCTGATGATGAGATCGTGTTATAGATTATATAAATCCCGTGCGTTTTCATATAAAATTTTATGCTTCAGATCATCCGAAATTTTTGGCGGAAGCGTTCGTTTCGGAGCGTCAAAGTCCCAATGCGGATAGTCAGTTGAAAACATCAGCATTTTATCCGTTCCCATCATATCAATGATATCAAGGAAGTGTTTTGCTGAAATATCATGCCACGGCTGGGTGCTGACTCGCAGGTTATCCCTGAAATAATCACTTGGCATCCGCTTAACCCATGGTGTTTCCTGTCTCAGCCCTTTATAAGCTGCATCCATTCGGTTCATCAAGAACGGAATCCATTCAAAACCGCCTTCAATTAAAGCAACCTTTATATTTGGATATTTATCAAATACACCGTTAGTGATCATCGAGATTACTTGGGTCATATAGGCTTGAGGGTGCGCTGCACGCCAAGCCACATAATACCGGAGGAAATCTCCGCCCTGAACGGTAATGTCAGCAGAAAGATGCATGCCAATCGCTAGTCCGTGCCGATCGGCAGCTTCGAAAATCGGATGGTAATATGGATCTCCCCAGGCAAAATTTCCAATGGACATCATGACCTGAACCATTTGTGGATGCGAACCAACGCGCTCAATTTCACGGACAGCTGCCGCTGGCTCGGCCGGAATGGTAATGCTTCCTAATAACCGTTTGTCTTTTTCTAGCCATTGCTCAATTGTGTAGTCATTATAGGCGGCTGCTCGTGCGGCGGCGAATTCAAACCAGCCAGTTGCCACAGTCGCTTCATGAAACCATCCGCCTAGCACGGCATGGGTAATCTCATGTTCATCTAATAATTGTTTTTTCAAAATTTCAAAGTCTGATCCAGGGGGGCGTTTATTTTCCCCATACGTATCTGCCCTGTATTTAGTAGCGCTGCGGACTTGATGAAATGGTGTCGTTTTAATCGGTTTCCAGCCATATTCCGTAATATAGCGCTTCCAATGGTCTGATAAATAAGGAACAAGATCCTGGACAGAGGCGATATCATGGTGAACATCGGTATCGATCACTTTAAACTCAGTCTTCTTGGAATTTTCCTGTTTTTGTTTAGACAGCTCTGTTTCTCGAGTACTCATCGTTTCCCCTCCTGCATTTATTCTTCCAACATTTAAAGTTATGCTTTAAGCTCAGCTATGTTTAACTGCTTTGACAGTTCATTTAATTTCCTAAAAGTCTGTTCTTCGATTGAGATCCCCGTTTCTTTGTTGCGTTTTTCTTTCAAAAACTCAATTTCGCCTGGCAAATAAATTTGCTCTGTTCCCGCTGCTTTTTTCGAGTCTTTAATATAAGAAACAAGCTGTTTTACACTACTGTAATAGAGTTCCAAAGGAATTAGCTGCTTAATATCGATGGTTAGCATAAAATGCGAGATGGATTGTTTTTGTTTAACATCGTACATAGACGGGATCATTTTTGAAAAATGGCCTCCGGACAGTACTCCGGTTAAAATTTCAGCCATCAAAGCGAGCCCAAACCCTTTCGGCCCGCCCACAGGAGATAAGAAACCGCCGTTTAGCACATCATCGGGGTTTGTGGTCGAAACTCCTTCAGAATCAACACCCCATCCTTTTGGTATCGGCTGGTTTTTTTCTTTTGCAAACAAAACTTTTCCTAGCGCAGTATTGCTGAGAGCCATATCCAAAACAATTGGATCTCCCTCCCCGGACGGTGCAGCGATTGAGATCGGGTTATTGCCTATGACTTTTTCAGCTCCGCCAATTGCAGGCATTAATGGCGAAACATTTGAAATAACAATTCCGATCTTATCTTGCTTTGCTGCCATTAAAGAGTAATAGGCTGTAATACCGAAATGATTGCTGTTTTTAACAGCCACTAATCCGATTCCGGATTGCTCTGCCATTTCAATCGATTTTTCCATTGCCTTATGTGCGACTACCTGGCCGGCCCCATAGTTTCCATCAATTAAAGCAAGAGCAGGATTCTCTTTTTCTATTGATATATCAGCTTTATTGGAAATCAACCCTTTTTGAATGCGCTCAGCATAAATCGGAAGACGCAGGAATCCATGGCTATGTATTTCTCTTAAATCAGCTTCCAGCAGGACTTCTGTAATTATCTCCGCTTCTTCCTTTGGGACATCAAGTGCCAGGAAGCATTCATTTGAAAAGCGGCGCATTTCCTCGAGGTTAATATACATGTAATCTCATCCTTCCTTTTAGGCTTTTAAATTAGCATTTGTTGCCTGATCAGCGGATATTTGCGTACCATCGACAACGCTGTTTCTTAAAATGCCGATTCCTTCAACCTCTAATTCAACTTGATCACCAGGCTTAAGCGGGCCTACTCCGGAAGGAGTTCCAGTAATAATGATATCTCCTGGGTTTAGTGTCATTACCTCGGTTACCTTTTCAATCACAGTTTCAACATCATGAATCAAATCATCAGTATTGGAATGCTGCTTTATTTCTCCGTTAACAGTCAATTTAATTTCAAGTTTGTTAGGGTTTAGACTAGTTTCAATAACTGGGCCTAATGGCTTGAACGTTGCATAGGACTTGGCTCTTGTAAATTGGCCATCCTTCTTTTGAAGATTGCGGTCTGAAACATCATTACAAGTTGTGTAGCCAAAAACATAGTCCAAGGCATTTTCTTTTTTGACATCTTTAGCTTGCTTGCCAATAACAACAGCCAGCTCGGCTTCGTAGTCGATCCGGTTATCAAGGTTTGGCAATGAGATCGCCTCGCCGTCTCCAACTACTGCAGTTGGGGATACCATGAACATCATTGGTTCTTCCGGAATTGGCTTGCCACTTTCCTCTGCGTGTAAGGCATAATTCAAGCCGATTGCAATGATTTGGCCTGGCTCTACCGGTGGCAGAAGCTTCACTTCAGAAAGACTGAATGTGTCACCCGTTGGTTTTGCTTGGTCCTTTAAAAAGTCACCTTTTAATTGAGAAATTTGTTCTCCCTCTAATAGTCCGAAAAAAGTTTGGTTGTTTTTTTCAAAGCGTACATATTTCAATGATATTTCCTCCTTTAGTAAATTTTAGTTGCTTTGACTGGAGATAAGATAATTAAGCTTATCGTAAAATTTTCGTTGGGTTAGCCTAAGGATTTCTCTTCCAGCACGTGTTTTATGCTTAATCATATAATTTTCGGCGAGCATGCTGTCTCTATTTAACAGAGCTTCGTAAATTTCTTCGTGTTCTTCAATTGATGCTTGAATATGGCCATCATTATTTTTAAAAACGGATGGATATCGTTTCGTGTTGCTCCAAAGTTCATCAATCGTACTGATAAGGAGCTGGTTATTGCAGGCAGAGTAAATCTTATTATGAAATTCGATATTCAATGTTTCATAGAGAGCGTACTCTTTTTCCTCATAAGCTTTAATACTCTTATCCAAGATGACTCTCAATTCTGCTAAATGCTGTTCAGTTAACGCTTCAACAGCGAGCCTTGTTGAAAGCCCTTCCAATTCTACCCGAAGTTCGAAGATTTCCTGGATATCCTTTGAGGACAATGTACTGACGACAGCTCCAACATGGGGCTTGAATTGGATAAGTTTATCACTTTCTAACTGACTGATTGCTTCTCTGACAGGAATTTCACTGCTTTCAAATCGTATGGCCAGCCGGCTGATCACAAGCTTTTCACCAAATTTGTACTGACCGTTTAGTATTTCATCTTTAAGAGTTTGGTAGATCATTTCCTTTTTTGTACGGTACTTCTGCAGCTTACCCGCCTCCTCTCGTTATCTTTTAAAAATCATATATGATATATGATATAGAATATATGACCATTTATTTTTTGTCAAACAAGAATATTGTGAAAATTGAAAGCGTTTAAATAAGCTCCTAAAAAAAGAACAGCCATCTGCGGCTGTTCTTTTTCTAATTTACTTACCAATAAACATTTGTGTCCAGTAGTTGCCATCAGCGACATGACCTACTCCAATATGAGTATAAGCACCGTTCATGATATTTTTACGATGTCCTTCGCTGTTCATCCAGGCTGTTACAACTTCTTCTGGTGAACGCTGACCCATAGCAATATTTTCTCCGGCAGTACGGTAACTGATGCCGAATTGCTTCATCATATCAAACGGTGACCCGTATGTTGGGCTTGTATGGCTGAAGTAGTTCTTATTTTTCATATCCAGTGATTTCGCTTTAGCCACTTTGCTAAGCTCCGTATCTAGCTTTAATGCAGACAGACCTTGTTTAGAACGTTCCTGGTTCGTTAACTCCACCACTTTTTGTTCAAATGCGCTCACTTGGGAAGCAACAGGTGCTGCCTCAGCTGGTTTTTCTTGAACAGGAGCTGGCTGCTGCTGAACAGGCGCTGCAGGCTGTTCAGGTTGTGTTTGCTGAGGTTGTTGAACAGGATCAGCGGGCTGCTGAACGGGTTGTTGCACCGGTGCAGATTCCGTCTGTTTATTTAGATTATTCCAATTGAAGGTGTACCCTTTGAAATATTTTTGCAGGAAACTATTAAGTTGTTCAAAGTTTGCATTAGAAGACTGATAAAAATAAACTTTCTTTTCTGGTTGGTAGTTGCTTGCTGCATCTGCCTCGTTAGCTCCAGGAGATGCGACAAGAAGTGCTGCTGTTGCTGCAATTGATAATATAAATTTCTTTTTCATTCTCATTTTCCTCCCTAGGATCGGTTTTTGTTTGTCTCTTGCTCTATTATGATAGCATGCTATTTTTGTAATATTTCAGGAAGGATTTAGCATAATAACAGTATAGTAAAAAAGTTACAGAAATTTTGTATCCTTTTTTAAAACTAGAATAGAAAACTCTATATAGCAGTAAGAAGTAAATCCAATCCATCTAATTTGCCTTTTTTTCGCAGGAAAGGACAAGATTTGAAAATGAACCGGTTATCACCTAAAAAATCAAGGTTGACAGCTTGCTAAATAGCTTTGATTTTTTACATAGGTTACGTGTATGTAACAATTAATATAGAAAGAAGACAGAAAAACTCTAAAAACGGTGAGCAGTGCTTATCCCCTAAATCATGCTAATTAGGTTGTATTTCCTTCTTTTTTACTGTAAATTATTAGAAAAGTGTGATTATTTTGTTTCTATGGAAAAGGAGTGCTGGAATGGAACAAAGTTTACGAAAAAAGATGTGGGCCTATTCTGTGATCGGTATGCTGACTACAATAGTAGTTTTGGCTTTTGCGAGGCTGTCTTATGGTGTTGTACTGCCTTTTATGAGGGAAGGTTTGGACATTAGCTACAAGCAGGCGGGTTATCTAGGCACCACCTCTTCACTTGGTTACTTATGTACCGTCATGTTTGCAGGGATCCTTTCTGCAAAATGGGGAGGCAAAAAGACAATCTTACTGGGGATATCAGTGGTGACAATGGGTCTGGCCGGGTTGTCGGTTACCCCATCATACCCGCTGACTTTTATGTTTATGCTCTTGCTAGGTGTCGGGACTGCGTTCACATACACTCCATTAATTTCTCTTCTGGTCGGCTGGTTTCCGAGTCATCGGGGATTTGTAATTGGAATTACAACAAGTGGTGTTGGAATCGGGCTTTTATTGAGCGGAATGATCGTCCCATATTTTGCAAGCCTTTCCACAGGTATTGGCTGGAGATTCTCGTGGGGATTATTTGCTGCTGTCAGTCTCGCTGTTACGCTGGTGACGTTCTTTTTTATAAAAGATCCTCCCTCAGACCCTGCTGCTGCAAATATGCGTCAAAAGGCTTCCACATATGAAGTATATCGCAATCCCAAGGTTATCCTTATTGGTGTTATCTATGGAATTGTGGGTATTACCTACATTGTTCAAGCCATTTTTGTCATGAGTTTTATGATTGATTCGGGCCTTGAGACGAAAGTGGCTGGGCGCTTAATGGCTGCAAACGGGATTTTGTCTATTTTCAGCGGTCCGATATGGGGATTAATTTCGGATCGGATTGGACGGAGAACAGCTTTAATTTTTACGATCGGGCTTACCGCCTTTTCAATGATCATACCCGTTTTCTTGCCGACCCTGCTTGGGTTTACTCTTCATATTGTCTTGCTCAGCTGCACAGTAACTGGATTGTTTACACTAGTCCAGGCTTCAAGCATGGATAATGTGAAGCCAAGTGAGATGCCAATCGCTTTTGGTTATGCTACTTTTTATTTTGCATTGGGACAATTTATTGGACCAGCGATTGCCGGCTGGCTAATTGAAGATTTCGGCGGATTTAAAAGTGCGTTTATTTTCTCTTCACTCTGTCTTGCTGTTGGTTTATTATTTGCATTGAAAATAAAGAAACCTGCCGAACAGCAAACTTCACTCGCACAGGCAGAGGCTTGACCAAAATTGAGTAAAAAGCTTGTTTAGTTAATATTCTGGTCTCGGTTTTCGAGCATGAAAGTGTGAGGTCGGATCAGCAAGTTATCGTGTCCTAAATTGGAATAATTCTCGTCTTGGAATATATCAGGTTTTTTTGGAATATATTCGTTTTTTTTGGAATATATAAAGATATTTTGGAATATATTCGGTTTTTTTGGAATATCCCAAAACTATGATGGGAAAATTGTCTATTGTGGGCTGAATGAGGATGAAATTTTGATATAGACTCGTAAAAATCAGGAAGGAATGGGTCCCTACTAAGATAAAACACCTATAAATCTGCACCCTATTGAACAAAAGTCAACAAAACTACTGGGAAATTATATATTACTTCTCAGTCTCCCTCTCCAACAAAAAAGACCGGACATTATCGTAATTGCCCGGTCTGTTACTATTTCTCTGAAATCTTATTCCTCTGTCACCTTAACAAGCTGTTTGCCAAGATTATCTCCTCTAAACAGTCCCAAGAAAGCCTCAATGGTATTTTCAAAGCCTTCTACAACGTTTTCACGGTATTGGATTTTTCCATCTCTGACCCACTCGGATAGCTGCTTTAAGCCTTCCTTATTGTGCTCTGCATAATCTGAAACAATGAAGCCCTTCATGAGTGAACTGGTCTTAAGCAATTGGCCGGCGACTCTAGGTCCCATTTCAGGTTTCTCAAGGTTGTATTGGGAAATTTGTCCGCAGATAATAATTCTTGCCTGGAAGTTGATCTGGTTCATTACGGCATCACTAACAGATCCTCCTACATTGTCAAAGTAAATATCAACTCCGCTAGGACAAGCCTCCCGAAGCGTCTTTCCTAAGTGTTCCGCTGTTTTGTAATTGATGGCAGAATCGAACCCTAGCTCATTCGTTAAAAAAGAACATTTTTCATCTGTGCCTGCGATACCTACTACACGACAGCCCTTCAATTTGGCGATTTGGCCAACAATCATACCCACAGCGCCGGATGCGCCTGAAACTACAACTGTTTCGCCTTTCTTAGGTTCCCCTATGTATAGAAGTCCAAAATAAGCGGTTAATCCTGGCATGCCAAGCACATGCAGTGCTGTAGTTACAGGCGCCAAGTCAGGGTTAACACGGCGAATGTTGCTGCCATCTGAAACATTGTAATCCGCCCATTCGAGACGTCCATCGACAAATTGACCAGATTCATATTTTGGATTCTTTGAATCAACTACTTTCCCAACGATACCTCCGATAAAGGGTTCGCCTACTTCATAGGGCTGAGCGTAGGATTTGGCATCTGACATTCTTCCGCGCATATAAGGATCAACCGACAAGTAAACGGATTGAATTAATACCTCTCCCTCTTTTAATTCAGGAATTTGTTCTTCAATCATTTTAAAATGACTAGCATCGGGAGTTCCTGTGGGCCTGCTGGCCAAGAGGATCTTCCTGTTAAGATTGTTTCGCATCCAACCACTCCATTCTGTTATTTTCTAAAAACTCAGCTACTGTACACCTTATTACACTCTTCTCTATGCTTATGCTAATTCCCTGCTTAAACCACTTACTATTACAATTCGTCACAAATAAAAAAACGCCCCGATTTAATTTTTGGGGGCGTCTCCTAGCTTAAAAGGCGTAGCCTTCTTCTTTTTCTTCAGTATGGGTGTGTTTTCCGTCTTTTACAAAAATAAATACTACAAACGACAACAAGGCGAAAATTCCCATGAATCCAAGCAAAATTCCCATGTTGGTAACTGCTGCGGTCATATTATTTAAGGTGATGACGGATTTAAATCCAGAAATTGAATACGTAAACGGCAAGTACTCACTCAAATTCCGCAAATTGTCTGGCAGCATTTCAATTGGCAGGTTTGATCCTGTAGTTGATAACTGGATGATTACAAAAGCTAACGCAATCAATCGCCCGATATTCCCACCAAATGCAGCTAAAAATAGAACGATTGCCGAGAATGAAAGACTGGCAACTACCGCCATTAACAAGAAGCCTAGTAAGCTATCAACCTGTAAATCAAGTAAAACAAGCACCACAAACGAAAGCAGCGCAGCTTGAAGCAATGCTAAACCTGAAAGATTGATAAACTTAACAGTAAACCATTTGACTGCAGATATTTCGGCAGGTCTTCTAAAATTGATAAACATCGACATGATTAAAATTCCAACAAACAATCCTAAAGTTATAACATACGGTGCTGTTGAATCACGATAATACTGATATTCATTAAGAGTATCGCTTTTTAGCTCTACTGGAGCCGAAAACATCTCGATGTTCTTTTGGCCTAAATTAAGGCCGCTTGTTTTCGCAGCACCTTCTTTTAGCCCTGTGGCTAACTGCTGGGTACCGTCATTCACTTTTCCTGCACCATCATTTAGTTTTGTGGCACCATCTGCTAAAGTTACCCAGCCTTGGTTAACTTGGGAGGTTCCGTCATTGACCTGTGCCATACCATTGTCAATTTTGCCAGCTCCATCAGTGAGCTGCTTCCATCCTTGGTTTACTGCCTGGTTTCCTTGATTGATCTGTGAGGCACCGTTATCTAGCCGGGTGACACCATCTGTTAAATCTCCCCAGCCTTTATTAACAGTTGCATTTCCATCAGCAATCTGTTTTGCTCCGTCTTGAAGCTTAGCAGCCCCTGCATCTACCTTTTTCTGGCCTTCAACAAGTTGCTTGAGCCCTTCATTTAAAGATACAGAGCCCGGCTGAGCTTTGGCGAGCCCATCAGATACCTTTTTTGCTCCATCTCTAAGGGAATTTGCTCCTGCTAATAAAGCTTCTGATCCTTCAACTATTTTTTGGAAGTTCGGATCGACTTTTGTTGTTAAATTAAAATTCTGATATTGTTTAATTCCTTCTTCTAATGCTTTAGCGCCAGCAGCCAATTTCGCAGCTCCATCTGTAACCTGTTTACTGCCCGGTGCCAACTGTCCGAGGCCATCACGCAATTGTTTGCTGCCTGGTTCGGCTTTCTGTAATCCAGCTAAAATTTGTCCGGTTCCATCTTTTAGATCCACAGTTCCGGCGTAAAGTTCTTTAGAACCATTCGCTAGCTTATTAATATCTCCTGAACTGCTTTTTAATTTACTTAACAATAAGGATGTACCATCTTTTAACTCTTTTGTCCCGTTAGCAAGTTTTGTTATATCACTCTGCTTTGAAGCGAGAGAGTTGTATAACTGTCCTGTCCCTGCCTTAAGTTGATTCGCGCCATCAGCAAGGCGGGCAATGTCCTTCGTTTTACCTGATACAGATTCATACAATTCACTAGTTCCATCATGTAACTGGACAGTTCCATCGGCAAGCTGGGAAGAACCGTCTGATGCAGCAGCAAATCCCTCGGATATATCTCCAAGACTTGAGAACACCTTTGTTACATATGTCTGCGTAATTGTATCAGCAAGTTTTTCTCTTATTTTTTCAGTTGCTGTTCTGGTTACTTGTGCAGCCAGGAAATTCAAACCCTCATTTTGAATATACTCTAATTCAAGCTTTTGAGGGTTTGGGTCCATTACCGTTGTGACACGTTCGGAAAATCCCTCGGGTATAACAATAGCCATATAATACTTGTCATCCTGAAGCCCTTTCATCGCATGCGTGGAATCAACAAACTCCCAACCTAGGTCCTCGCCTTCCCTTAGGTTATTGACCAGTTCTTCTCCAACATTTACCGGACTTCCGTCTGACATAGCCCCTCGGTCATTGTTTACGACCGCCACCGGAAGGTTGTTCAAGTGATCATACGGTCCCCATGTCGCAGAAAGTAATATTCCCCCGTAGACGACAGGAACAAGAAGTGCTGCGACCACAGACGCGAGGACCCCTTTGCTTGCGGCGAGCTTTGCAAATTCAGAAGAAAGCACGCTAAAAAAACCCATCTAGACACCCCCACATTTTTTAAAATAGTTTTTCTCAAAAATGAATACGGTTACAAGACCTTATGGAAAATTTCTATACCTAAAGAAATTATAAGGGAGTGTCCCTCTTGATTCCTATACAGCAGATGCCATATCTAAATACAACCTAAGTACTATCTTTTATTCAATAAAGAAAAGCCTAGCCTCATTTTTCTAGGCTAAGCTTAAATCATTCACTTTTATCATTTTGGTCCGCGGCTGTTTTTTTCAGACTTTCTTGGTCCTCTACTGGCGCCAGGACTCCTACGCTCATTTTGAGCACGTGAACCGCCCTCTGCAGGACGCTGTCCCTTTTGACTGCCTCGTGTCCGATCCTCTGGTTTTCGCTCGCGAGCCGGCCTTTCCTCATTTTGGCTGGCTCCGCTGCGGATGCCCATTTCTTTACGATTTCCCTTTCTATGGGTACGGCTGTTATCTGAGCGGTCGTTCCTGTCTCCTCGACCCCCTCCAGTGAACCGGCCTGGTCCCTCACCGCGATTGCCTTCAGATCTGGTTCTATTCCCATACGTCGTTCGATTTTCGTTCGTACGGCTCTCACCTGGGCGGCTGCTCTGCCTGTCCCTGCGGCTTCTCTCACCAACAGCCCCTTTGCCCGGCCTGCTGTCACTGCGGTTATCGTCTCTATCTCCCCGCTTGTCTCGGCTTCTGTTTCCCGATCGATCCTCACGGCTGCCCCCAAATTCGTTTCTTTGGCCGTTTACCCGATCTGGTCTTCGGGCTGTTGTATTTCCGCCTTTTGAGCGACCCTTTCGTGAATCGTTTTTATGTTCAGGTTTTCTTCTTCCTCTGCCGCCGTCTTCCCCATCACCATCAGCTTTTCTTGCATTCCCGATGTTTTTCTTTTCAATACGCAATTTTAGTTCCTTTTCAATGGTCTCAAGCATCTGACGGTCATTTGGTGTATAAAAAGAAATCGCTAACCCCTCATTGCCGGCTCGGCCTGTTCTTCCGATTCGATGGATATAGCTTTCAGTATCCTCTGGCATATCATAGTTAAATACATGTGTTACACCTTCCACATCTAACCCTCTTGAAGCAACATCCGTTGCAATCAGAAATTGAATATCCGCATTACGGAATCTTTTCATTACCTGTTCCCTCTTGGCCTGTGAGAGGTCCCCATGAAGTTCATCTGCATTAAATCCCTCGGTTTTTAATGCATCGTAAAGCTTACTGACTCGGCGTTTCGTTCGACAAAAAATAACCGCCAGAAACGGCCTGTATACATTTAAAGCGTCGATTAAATCTGCCTGCTTGGCGCGGTCAATTGTACTGAGGGCAATCTGTTTAATATTTGCAAGCGGAGCCTGTGTTTTCTCGATTTGAATATTTTCAGGCTCACGCATATGCCGACGGGCCAATCTGCGAATTTCATCCGGCATCGTTGCTGAAAACAGTAAAGTCTGCCTCGACGAAGGCGTTTGTTCGATTATATCTTCTACCTCGTTCAAAAAACCTATATGAAGCATCTGATCGGCTTCATCAAGCACAAGAAAGGAAGTTTGTGAAAAATCGACCGTTTCTCTGCGAATATGATCTAACAAACGGCCAGGTGTCCCAATGACGATGTGAATATTTTTTTTGAGTTTTTTTAGCTGGCTCTCAACATCCTGGCCCCCATAAACGGCCAAAATGTTCACACCCTCCATATCAGCAATTAACTTCTTTATTTCATTGGTAATCTGTAAAGCGAGTTCCCTTGTAGGCGTAACAATTAGTGCCTGAATATGCGGATTTCCCGCATCTATTTTTTCAAGAATTGGCAGTACAAACGCAAATGTTTTTCCTGTTCCTGTTTGCGATTGAGCCACAATATCTTTTCCTTCCATTAACAACGGAATAGCCTGAGCCTGAATAGGTGTTGGTACATCTATTCCCTGGCTTTTTAAGGTGTTCACTAATTCATCAGATACTCCAAGTGATTTAAAATTAGACAAAAATATCCCTACTTTCATATTACAACTACTGCTTATGTAGTTTGTTTTCCCAATAACCTTCTAATTATTGCGTTTTTTTACGAAAAATAGCAAATTTTAATCAAAAGTAATCCATTATCAAAATTTCATCCATTAAAATAAGCCAGCGAGGGTTCCGCCAGCTTTAGTTCATCCCTTCATCTTATTTGTTTGTGAGCCTTTCAATTGCCTCCATGATTTGTGCTGTATCAACACTGTTTTTGGCATTTGCCATATCATACAATCCCCTGATTTGATTGTTTTGGTCAATGAGGAACATGGTTGTGTTGTGCGCAATAAAGTTTCCCTCTGTCTTTTTATATTTCATATGGTAAAAGTCCGCAATAGTTTTTGTCTGTTCAGGTGTACCCCTAAGAAATTTCCAGCCTTGTTGATCTGCCTTAAATTTTTTTGCATAAGAAGCTATGACTTCAGAGGTATCAACCTTCGGGTCAAGAGTAATCGCTATCAGCTCTACTTTGGAGCCAAACAATTGCTTTTCTTTTAACTCCTCCTGGAGCTTTGCAAAATCCATCATTGTCATTGGGCAGATGTCAGGACAATTTGTGTAGAAGAAAGCTAAAAGCTTCACTTTTTGATTGTTAGAATCATAAGCTTCTTGGTAAGCATCCTCAAGTATAAAAGGAACAGCCTGATCTAAAACAGGAAGTCCTTCCCCTTCTGGAGAATTTAATTTTGGGATGAGCCCGAAAATAACCCATGCGAGAATCATTAAGCTAAAAAAGAAAAGCTGGACCTTTCGCCAATGTTTCGTTTCCATTGTCATCATTCCCCCTTTAGAGATACGAATTTGGAACATAATGAAAATCTGAATCTATAGGATCGGACTGTATAAACGTAATCGCCTATATTATCGTATGGTGGGCGGCGATAAAGGTGCAGTTTCCCTAAAAAAGAAAAGAGTTTATAGAGTAAGCCCATTTTCCTCGAATGCGGGCGGCTGTATAACCGATTTTCTTATACAAGCATAGCTTGTTAATAGAAAGGGGGGATACAATGGGAGAGTCTTGCTGTCATTGCTTTTACTATCATGAAAAACAATGCTGCTGTAAAAAGTCACGGCTTTATGGGATTAAGTATTGTCCTGGTGACCCTCACTACCCTCAGGGGCGCACTATGCCGCCTAGAAAAAAAATTCTGCACATCGCCCGTCTTGCCGCCGCTAACCCCAGCTAATGAATCTAAACAACAATTGGAAAGGAGGAAAAATATGAACAATGAACATCACTATAATAACCACAAGTGCTCAAGTTGCGGACGAAACTTGGAAGCTTACTTTCCCTTGCATTTTTCAACTGAACATTCAAAGAGGGATTCAGATCCTTCCCACTCTCACACGGATTCTTCTTATGGCCTTTCCGATCCGCAGGGAGAGAACTCTATTCACTCCTTAGGATTCCAGTCAAACAGCAACCTCGATCGTAATAGTTACAACAATGATTACCATTATTCCTATAGCCACTGTAAACATTGCAGGGACCATCACCACTTCAATCGCCATTATGAGAGTTGCAGGGACCACCATCCTTCCCATAACAATTGTGAGCGTTGCAGAGACCGTCACCATTTCTATAGTCGCCATTATTGTGACAGTAACTTTTTGGTTCGTCTTGGCGGACTTCATAGCGGGATGGCATTCAGATTAAGGCAGCTGCTTGATTGCAGAGTGAAGATATGTCTGCATACAGGTGAAGGTTCAAAAATAATTACCGCTAAGCTATGCATGGTAGGTTCTGATTTTATTGAAGTTCGGAGATTGGTTAAAAAAGCTAAATTAAAGAAAACTATAAGAACATGCAACTCACAGAAAACAAAAAGAAGCAGACCTAGAAACTTCCGAATGATTCCGTTTGATACAATTAAATGGATTGAGCTAGATGAGAAAAATTAAATCATGCGAAGGTCAAATAGAAAATAACATCCCCCTGCTGCATCAGGGGGATGTTTTATTTCATAATATAACAGATGCTTTTGATCGGAATGACTCGCTCATTTCCCTTTTGATCTGTTAGCGATAGTGAATTACTGCACACCTCTCTAACATTTCCTGATACAAGTTCATCTGCTGTTTTTACCATAGTCTTTACGGATTCCAGCGTCAGAAGGTATAAAGCAAACGGTAATCCATAAAACAAGTTGATTAAATGCGGGGAAGAAGCTACCGTTTCTCCAAAATGAAAAGTCAGCGAGCGCCTGAAACAAGGGTCAATATCAAGCAGGCTTGGTTCGTCTTCAGATTCCTCTATTCGACTAGAAGATAAGGTAGAAGAAACCTTCTTAAGCGGAATCGCATAGTGATTTTCTTCAACTGATAATAAGACAAAGTCACGCCCCACAAGCTGGACTTTCCCTTCTAATACATTCGTGCTCTTTGTAGTCTTTGCCGAGTTTCCGGCTGAACGTACTCCGCTTCGCTTTAGTTTAGTACGTCTTTTTTTTCCTCTTTTATTCAAGCTCACTTTCTTGCGTTTTTTCTTTCTTGAAAAACCCTGAGCTTCTGTCTTCGCGAGTTTTTCCGATTCATTTGGATTTTCTCTAATTTCTATTGCATTATCAGGTTCTTCAGCTTCTTCAGCGTCACAATTAAGTTTAACTTTGACCATCTTACCGATTAAGCCGGTTAAAGCAATTCGTCGTCCTTCAATTGGCAGATCACCCGAGAGACCTAAATCTAGAAGCAGCCGGTTCGCTTCAGCTATTCTCTTTTCAAGTTCCTCCAATTCGTCTTCTGGCAGACAGGAGGTTGGCGAAGGATACATTGGAGTTTCCTTTCGTTCGGGACAACACTGCTCGGGAATGCAAAAATGGTTATCCTTCTCGGGAGCGCTATGAGTATTTTTCCTTTCGTCCTCCATCCATTCACCTCCCTTCTTATATAAAAAACTCCGTACCGGCAGTCAATCCTCGAGTCTTGGCAAATGTGGCTTCAGCTTGTCATGGACTCTAAAAATCCCCCACATTCCAAGTTCGATATCCCATCGGACATTTCCGGACCGATATAAATAATCACCAGGAAAATGATACGTGCTGCCTGCTCCGCCCAATAGCCGCAGATTTTCGGTTTGACCTGCGACAAGATGTCCGACAAACGACTGAACCATTGAGTCCAAATCCTTACTGTCAAACTTCCAAGCGTGGCCATGCAGATGAAACGTATGAGCCCGTCTCCGTTCTGCAGGATTTGTTAAACGAATCGTAACCGGTTCACCTGGATAAGCTTCAAAAATAGGGGTGGCAGGGTCTCCGAAAAGCTCGGATGAAAAAAGCTTACTCATTTCAGGAAGCTCTCGATAGCGGTTAATCAGGCGTTCTGTGCGGTAGTTAAAGCCTCTTGACCCGTAATCATAGGTGTCAACCTCCAGCTCCTCGACCTCTGGAATGACACCATCCTTTGGGTCAATGATGAGCTGTCCGTTTTTATCCTCAAGCCGTACGCCATCATGCATAATCATGACAAATTCTCTTGTATCCGGAAGAGTTGGATGCTTAAGAACAACATTTGTTCCTGTTTTTACCGGTTGAAGTGAATAAGGATCATGGTAAGATGTAAATCTCGATTCAGCTATAAAAGCCCCGAACGTACCAAAGGACCGGTGATTCCGCAAGTCTGCCATATCCCACATTGCACATGTTCCGTACTGTTGATCAACATACCATCGATAAGTAATCACTTCACCTGGACCAACAGTTTGATCAAGGTTATATCCGGCAGTTTCTCCACTAGAAGTTTTGACATCATAATCCAGTAAATTGGTGTGCAGGGAGATCCTCAAGGATGGCGGGTAAAAAGCTTGTTCTTTTACTGGAGGATATGGGTGGATTCCATCAGGATAAGGAAACAGCTCTTTCTTAAGCATGCTAGTTAACGAGACTTCAACGAGGTCGCCGACATTCCCTCTTAAAACCAATGGTTCAGGATTCTTTTTGCCTGAAAGGATATCTTCTACATCTTCTGCAAGGGCAAAGACGATTCCAAACGGATCATGATCTCCATAAGAGTTATAGATAATCGGTGTCTGAAACGCGACCACATCATATTTTCGCACCGGTGTACCAGGAAATGCGTAAGGCGGCAAACTTGCCTGCGGATTGGCGCGAATCGGCGGTTTGCCTGTCTTTGTTGGAAGCGGCTTCGATCGTGGCGGCAGACATGCCCGATCTGGGAGAACGATTAAATCATCAACAAGTTCGTCATAGGCCCTAATCAGGCCCCAGGTGCCAAGCCATACATCTTCTTCCGTTTCAAAGGCCCAGAGATAATCACCAGAGTAAGGGACTTCCATTTCAAAAGTAAAGGACTCCGAAATCCCAATGTGCTGCTGGGCTTTAGTGTCGGAATTCAAATCCTTCCGTTCCTGACTCCATTTAAGGCCATGTACATTAAAACTGTGTGACTCCTCATGTGCCCCCTGTAAAAGCCGAATTCTGATTGAATCTCCTTCATAGGCACGCAGAATGGGCGTAACTGGATCTCCATGAACATAAGAGCTGAATGAATAAGCTGGGTCACAATCTTTCCCAAGCCGGAATTGAAGTGGTTCACATTTGTAGTTGACGCCGAAAACACCAGGATCATCATCTGACCCAGGATACTCAGGAGGTTGGATCGGGCATCCGTCTTTATTGAACAACAAGGCAAAATCATGAACATAAAGGGTTAGGTCCCGATAATCAGGAATAAGCGGGTGGGATACGGTAACCTGTGTGCCATGATCCACTTCCTCCCCTGTTCTCGAATCGAAAAACTGGGAAAAGCGCGGCTGAATCACCCCTGCACCGAAAACACCATGCTGCTGATGAGCATTTGCAAATAAATGATCATGCAGGAAAAATGCTTTTAGCTCTGTATCGGCATACCATTCGTATTGTATCGTTTCACCTGGTAAAGCTGACGTGTCGTAATTCCATCCTACATTGGCTCCGTCGGTTACAAGTACGTCAAATTTTACGAAATGAATATGAAAACCAACTTCATAGGCCCTGGTCACCAATTGGAACGCATCACCATCAAGAACATGTGGGAGCCTGTTTGTAAGATTCAGTCTGATGCACGTGGCTGCCGGAACATGAAAGACAAGTGGTTCCGGCTCTTTTTTACCAGATAAAACATCGTCCAGTTCTTCATCAAACACATAAAGACGTCCTTTAGGGTCGTGCCAGCCCTGTTTATTGTAGACAAGCGGCATCTCAATTGCAGAAACGTTAAATTCCACTACTGCCGGATCTTCCATGCATGGATCAACAAACACAGCACCCGGTCGTGCATTAGGGATTGCTGCATTTCTCTCCATTTCTGTCATATCCCTGCCTCCGACAATACCGAGCGGCGGCCTAGGTGCCTTAAGACCAACCTTTCCAGGAATAAAGTTAGGGAAACCAGGTCGTTCCAGAGTTGGCCTTGGCGGTTCCGGACGGTCTGGCAGGGGCTGAAGGGCTGCGATCGGTTCCCCGTTCGGGTAACATTGAGAACCATCCTGAAGCGTATCAAATACCCGATTAATTCCCCACATTCCCGCTGCAAAATGGGGATATAAGTGACAGTGAATAATCGCATCCCCTATTGCTCCCTGCAGGCTGCCAAGCCCATAAAGCGGCTGGACATCATAATGGGACTGTGGACTGATGGACTGGGCATCAACGATTTCGGATTGTGTATTTGAAGGGTCACTGAGCCAGGTATGGACATGATAATGAAACACATGGGTTTCCTTTACACCTGCGTGGATTAACCTAATAATGGCAGGGTCTCCTTTGTAGCCGCGAAGAATCGGGGTAGCAGGGTCGCCAAAAACCCATGAATCATGATGAACCTCCTCCCCGTCACAATCTGGACAAACGACTCCTTCATCAATCAAACGTTTTCGATTGGTTGCTGGCTCATAACGCAGGTTTACCCCGTGAAAAGACTCAGCCTCCTGGTTGGTCATCGGGTTTAAAGGGTTATTGCCTGTTAAATCCTTTATTTCCATTTCGTCATTGAAAAACCATGCATACTCTCTAAATGAGGGCAAAAATGGATGATGGATATCAGCATATAAACCGCTGTTCAAAGGCCTGCCAGTTATTGGATCGGTCCAGGATGAGCCTCTCTTTTGAACTAAAAGTGCTCCAAACAACCCTTGAACACTTGAACCCTCTTCAGTGCTAGAAACATTCCCGAGATCTGTGAAGAAACAGGTGCCTTCTCGAGTTGCATAAAGAGTGTATACTATTTTCTCTCCTGGATTTACGGTTGTGTCAGGATTAAAGCCTGCATCTGCCCCGTCCGACGTAAGTACGTTATAATCAATTTCTTGAAAATGCATGCCTGCCGCAAAATTCAGCTGATTTTCAAATAAGATTTCAACGGTATCTCCTTCATTTGCCCGGATTGTCAGCGGTTCTATTAAATCTACCGGTGTAAATGGATTCTTTTTCACAAGATCTTTTGCCTTCTGTTCATTCTCTTTTAAAACATAAATTCTCCCATTAGGATTGTGGTCACCAAACGTATTTACCACAATTCTAATAGGAATGGCAACGATATGATATTTTCTTAACATGGAGTTCCTCCCTTCCGATTGATTAGCACATATCATTTAATTTAGGAATTTTAGGTGCACCTTCTCTTTCAATATAAAAAACTTCTATATTATCAATATGAATGAACCAGGACCGATTCTCTAATTGTGGAAAATGAGTGGTTTCAACAAAGATTTCTACGATATCATCCGCTACACCTAAGATTTCCCCAATAAAAACAAATGGATAGGATGGTGACAACACTAAAACCTTATGCCCTATACCTAAAAAGAAATGGTCAATAAGAGCATTATCATGGGCAGCATTCACATTATTTGAACGGTGAGCCATATACGATGAACCTCCTTTACTATGGAACTGTTATATAAGCGGAAATCTGGTATCACAATCAAAGTCAGGCGTGAAATGGGCAATTTTCTCAAATGGAATAGATATTGGTGTAGGGAATTCATAAAAGGGTGCATTCAACAGCTTTACCGTTACAGGTGTAAGGGTAATATGGCCAAGCTCTACTTCTGCAACCCGCCCGCAAAATATCGGCCGAAACGTTTGCCCAAATAGATTTAACTGCTGTGTTTCCGTAATAACCAGTACCTGTCTGCCCAACAAGTAATTAAACTGCCTGAAGAGTTCATCAGGACTTTCATCTTCGAGGTCGTCTTGGATGTCATCGAGCTCTTCTTCAATCTCCTCTAACTTCTCTTCAATCTCTTCAAGGTCGTCTTCTGTGGCTTCTTTTATATCATCGAACTTGTTTTCAAATTCTTTTTTAAGTTTCTCTATTTGCTGTTGTTGGTCGTCCTGAATTTTATTATCTTCGTTCATTTCAAGTACCTTCCTTTCGTTAATACTTTATAAAGCCATCAACTAAGTGAGGAAAAACACTTCTGTACCATACTTTTTCCGGCAAGGTACCACCCTTTAAGGAACCTAAAAGAAGAAATTTGCTTGACAGCCTCCCAAGGAATTTCAGTTTGATTCGATAGGAGCAGATGCTTGTTCGAAGTTCCTTCAATCCGGCCAATAACCTCATAATCAGCAGTGCTTACCTGCACCCAGAGCCCAATCCAAGAATTCAAATTTGTTAGAAGCGACTCCTCGTAAAACTGCTGAATCAAAGCATCCCGTTTTGAAACGGTTTTTCCAAAACTTTTCAGCAGCTTCTTTTTTAAGTCATTATCATAGAGGAAGTATTGATGTGAGTTTGTAAACGTCGGAACACCCGGCGGAATGTTTGCGGCCTTTATTGATTCGTAAGGTATCCAAATTCGTTCAACTAGATTGGTCAGCATAACAAAGTCCCGGCCAATCGCACTCACTTTGCCAGAAGTCTTTGCAAAATCTTCATTTTTTTTCAACGTATAAATAAGCACCTCTTGGCTGCGCTTCATTTTAAAGAACTTCTTCAAAACTAAATGTTTTTTTAAAAGCGGCATTGAATTGGACAAAAGCTGGATGTTCTTTTGTTCCATATATTCCGTCAATAGCCGGTTCTCTTCAAAGCTAACTGCACTCGGAGGAGACGTAATGCTATCCCCTATTTCGTGAATGGGATGAATGTTGCGTTTTTCCAGCTTCCTTTTTTCCAAAAGCGCTTTAACATATTCTTGATGACGCAAGCCTGTTTTCACACAATCCCCCCCTTTTTTTAGAACATTTCAATATCATATGAGTCAAATTTCCTAACGGACATATAAATTTGGAAATTGAGCAAACACCTAGCCGATCTACCGCATAATGTGGATTAAATAACTGCTCGTTGCCGCTTTTTGGAAAATGATCTTTTACAGGAAATATAAATGAGGTGATTAAAAATGCCGCAATGGATCGTATGGTTTTTAGCCGCCAACCTTGCTCTAGCATGTACTGCTTATTTTTTTCTTTATCCGCGCAGAAAACGAATCGGCTTCCATCTTGGAATGAATATTGCTATGACTGCTGGTGGTGGACTTGCTCTCGGGACGGGCGTGATATTAATCAATGTATTGCCGCTTCATTATAAGGAAGTTACGATAGCTGCCGCGCTGACTGGAATTATAGCAGGCGCCCTCTTTGGTGCTCTGTTTGATTATCAAACGATTTTATCAGGATATATTAATGGCCTTATGATGGGCTTAATGGCTCCTATGGTAGGAGCTGCCGCTTCAGAGGGACCATTATTCATCATTTTCATTGAACTTTTCATAACAAGCTGTTTTATTCTTTTATTGGCTTCGGCCAATAGGTCATGAAAAGCAGTATGTCAGGATAAATGTACCGGAGGAAGGCTATGTTCACTTTTTTAGTTTTCGTACTTATAACAAATGCTGCCGCCGCCGCCTGGATTTACTTCTCGCTAGGAACAAAACGCTATTTGTTTAATGAGAGATTTGCATTTAGCATAACGTTAGCTGCTAGTACTTACATCAGCCTTGTGACGGGGCTCAACCTTTTTTTGCTTTTTCCAAATGAGTTTTTATTTATTAGCACCTTTAACCTGTTTTTGGGGATAGGAATTGGTATTTTGTTTGGAAGTATGGTAAACATGCAGTCCCTAATAGCAGGTTTCTATAATGGAGGTATTGGAGGGGTGATGGGGTCGATGATTGGAGCAGTCGCCCTGGATCCGAGCCTTTGTGGTTTACCGGCTAGCCTATGGACAGAACAAAGTATGGTTCTGTTTATGTCTTTGTTAAGCTTGGTCGTTCAGGGTTTATCTTCAATCATTTTGTTGTTTTCAATGAAAGCTTGACCCTTTTTGATCCACTTTCAAAATGCTCACGGCATATGCCTGTGTTTCATATAATAGAAACAATAAGGCACAGAGGAGAGTCGATTACAGATGGAGCATTCCGCCTATTTTTCTAAAAATATTTCTCCCAGTATTTATGCGGGCGATATAAAGAAACTGTTAAAAATAAATCAGCGCACCTATACCTATAAGAAGCAGCAGGAGCAGAAAGAAGAATCCAAGAAACAAAAAATTAAATCAGCCGATTCTGAATTAGAGGTTCTTAAGCAAGAAGTAAAGGAGATTAAAGAAAGCGTCAATACTTTAAGGAAAATGCTTTGCCAGACTCATAAAAGAGAGCTTGAGATTTATGGAAGATTCATAACAACGGTTAACAGCTATGAAAGTGTCCATGATCATCTCTTTCAAAAAGTCGAAGCTCAAATTTCAGCTCATGAAGCAATTTTGGAACAGCTTAGCCATAGCAACTCGGAGGCACCTGAACAAAAGGATAAATGGGCAGAACAAAAGGAATTCAATGAAACTATTCTTAAGCAGCTTGACAGCTTATCCGGAAAAATTAGTGAATCAGCAGTAACAGATGGAAATATGGACCAAAATCAACAAATAGCAGAGCGATTAAATGACAATCAGGAGCAGTTGGTCTCATTAATCGAGCAATGTCAGGAGTCAGGAACAGCTGATTCTGAGTTAGTTTTAAAAAAGGAAAAAGGGTTTCTTGAATTATTTCAAGGCTTGCCTGTTCATTACCCTGTTAATTGTGTTTTAATTGACGGAGCCCAAATACCAGTGAACACTTTTGTAAGTTATGATCCAGAACAGCAGCTCGTTTATTTTGAGGACCGTGGCAACGTAATAAGTTTTAATTGTTTAAAAATTGACGGTATTATTATGAAAGCGGCTGGTTGCGAAAGTGCGGATTAGTGGGTAAGGGGGAAAGCAACTGAGCCCTTTTCCCCGTTATGTGTTTCTAAAAATAAAGATAGCTGATATGAGTTAACATATCAGCTGACAAAAAAAAATAACGCAGCTGTGACAGCGTGCCTATTGTAAAGTAAACACTGACATGCTGGACGCTAGTTACTTATTTTAAGCCTCTGCCTCTTCCTCCTCAGCTTCAGCCCCTGCTGCATCCGCAGCACCGAACACCATTCCATCTACCTTAGAGCAGTCATATACAGCAACTTGCCCATCAGTGATGAAGTATGCAAGGCCGTTGGAGTAATTAGAAAAAGTAGTTGTCTCTGCAAGAAATCCATTTACCACCATTCCTGCAACTGGATGTCCAGGTGATAGCTTTTTCATTACATCTTCGATTGTATATTTTCCTGGGTTCATTATAGTTTCACCTCCTGGTAAAGAATTTCCCTTTTTGTGAGGGATAGTACATGATATTAATATTGTCGTTGTTCGTTTGGACAAATCTATTAAGTTAGACAAAAAAAGGCGTCTTTATTAACATTTTGAAGACAAAATCCAAAGTGCCCTTTGAGCTATGCATCAACTTGGGACATATATACATGAATTAGAAAGATGAAATAATATATTTACTAAACAACGATAAAAGGCACGGTCTCTGTTAGGACTGTACCTTTTTTACTGGTGTATTATTCAAAGTCATCTTCAAACTCTTCAAATGGCTCGGCAACACCGAATATGATTCCATCAATACGATCCCCGTTAACTATGCAGATTTGAGAGTCCAAACTAACAAAGTAGGCTAAACCGTTTGAATAATTTGAAAAGCTGGCTACGGGCATCTCTGCCCCATTTACATATAAAATTCCTACGGGACAGTTTGGCGGAAGTTTTTTTAGAAGTTCACTAATTCGCTCAGGCTCTGTATTACTCACTATGTTGATCATCCTTTCTCAGATATCCATTCTTTTCAGCTCTATATACTATATTTTGAGAACAGAAATCCGTATAGACAGACGCACATATCCCGAAAAAGAAGCGGGCAATCTTCAGGCTAGAGTCTGAGTTCCGAGGATTCGGACAGCATGAGTATGAAATCAGTGGAGCAAGTCCGAATGTGAGGCTGATTCGGACAGCGAGACCAGGACTGTTATTTCAGAGGTAAACTCAAATATGCTTTACATATTTTTAAAGGCTTTATTCTAAAAGATTGTTGTTTTTTACATTAGTTGTGAAAGCAAAGTTGATTGGAGCTGTAGATGCGAGACTCCTCGAAAATACTATCGCAGCATCGGAAGCGGAAATCAACGACTGCTTGTTAAATAGCAACAAAGTTTACTTGAAATAGCATTTTAAAAGACCAAATCACATGTGATTTGGTCTGGTACTAACTTTTATCGGTGAAACGTCACTTTTAACTAATCATTATACCCATCTGGATGCTTTGAATGCCAGTTCCAAGCATGAGTGATAATCTCCTCTAGAGTTGGATATTTCGGGATCCAGCCGAGTTCAGCCCGCGCTTTTGAAGATGAAGCAATCAGCACTGCCGGGTCACCGGCTCGGCGGGGAGCTGTTTTTGAAGCGATTGTTTTTTCAGTCACCCTGCGGCAAGTATCTATCACTTGTTTTACAGAGAAGCCAGTCCCATTTCCCAGATTGTATATGCCACTCTTTCTTGTGTTATTTAATTTCCTCAAAGCTAGATAATGAGCAGCAGCAAGATCAAGCACATGAATATAATCACGGATACATGTTCCGTCCTCAGTCGGATAATCATCACCAAAAATTGAAACGTTATCACGCTGGCCAAGTGCAGCCTGCAGGACAATCGGAATTAAGTGAGATTCTGGTGTGTGATCCTCGCCAATTCTGCCTTCAGGATCGGCACCAGCAGCATTAAAATAGCGGAGACACACTGATTTTAAGCCGTATGCTCCATCAGCCCACTGAAGCAACTTTTCAATGGCCAGCTTTGTATCGCCATAAGGGTTGGTTGGTATCGTAGGATCTTCTTCCTGAATCGGGACTCTGGTGGGGTTGCCGTATGTTGCAGCAGTTGATGAAAATACGATTTTATTAATCCCGTGCTCAACCATTTTCTTGATGAGATGGTGCGATCCAATTACATTGTTTTCGTAGTACTCAAGTGGTTTTTCCACACTTTCTCCGACGAGAGAATTCGCCGCAAAGTGAATCACAGCATCAATGTTATTTGTGTTGAAAATCTCATCCAAAAGCAGGTCGTCCCTCAGATCGCCTTTATAAAATGTTGTATCTAATAAGGCGTCCCGATGTCCTTTTTCCAGGTTATCAAGTACAATAACCTCTTCTCCCTGCGCTTTTAAATGTAAAACAGTATGGCTGCCGATGTAACCAGCACCGCCTGTAACCAATACGGCCATAATCTACACTCCTTCTCCTCAATTCCCTTTTTGCATAGTTAAAATGGCGCCAGACAACCTCTTTAACCCTTCTGAAAACCATATATAACTGTAAAAATCAGAAAAACCTCTAACTTCAGTTTTTATCTTACCGAACTATCTATAAAAAGAACAGAATATGATTGCTCTTTGCGGAGTTTAATTGTATTTACATATATCTTTGTTCTAAAAGAAACACTAGATAAGAGCTAATGGAAAGGATTGATGATTAAATGTTTTTCCATATTAAAGAACTGCAATACAACGCAAAGCCAGATCGCCCAGATCCCGTTTATGCAAAAAAGCTTCAAGAGGTACTAGGTGGACAATTCGGAGAGATTACAGTAATGATGCAATATTTATTCCAGGGTTGGAATTGCAGAGGAGACCAAAAATATCGGGACATGCTCCTTGACATCGGAACCGAGGAAATTGCCCATGTTGAGATGCTGACCACGATGATTGCCCAGCTTTTAGATAATGCTCCAGTGGAAGATCAGGAGGAAGCTGCAAAAGATCCAATTATTGGAGCTGTTATGGGAGGAATGAACCCACAGCATGCGATTGTGGGAGGATTAGGTGCAAAACCTGATGATAGTGTTGGGTATCCGTGGACTGCAAGATACACCATTTCAAGCGGAAATTTATTGGCCGATTTTAGAGCCAATCTTAACGCTGAATCCCAGGGCAGGCTGCAGGTCGTCCGTCTTTATGAAATGACAACTGACAAAGGTGTAAGAGACATGCTATCGTTTTTAATTGCGAGAGACACGATGCACCAGAATCAATGGATGGCTGCTATACATGAATTACAGGAAAAAGAAGGATTTGTTGTTCCGAATACATTTAACAGGGAATATGAGAAGCAAGAAGTTTCCCATTCATTTATGAACTTTTCAAAAGGAACAGAAAGCCAAGATGGCAGATGGGCATCTGGACCAAGCATGGATGGCAACGGAAAATTCGAATACATTTCAAATCCAGAGGCAATGGGACAAATACCTGCCCTAAACCTTGCTCCATTGAATGTTCACAATACAATTCCTGAGAAAATGCCACCTGCACCTAAAAATGTATAAGTGAAGAAATAAGAATCGAAAAAGGTGCCCATTAATGGACACCTTTTTTCTGTAAGATTATTAAGTATAGTCGTCTGAATCGCCCTCTACAAGATGCTGCAGAGCAGATAACTTGTTGTCCCAATAAAGTTCAAAAAATTGCAGCCAATCCTGCAGTTCCTTTAACGGGGTAGCATTTAAAATATATCTTGTCTCTCGGCCCGCTTTCCTCACTTTGACAAGTCCTGTTTCTGAAAGTAATCGGAGATGCTTAGAAACGGCCGTTCTGCTTATTGGAAAATGCCCGCTAATAGCAGTCACAGACATTTCTTTCTCACTCAGAAGTTTTAACAGCTGTCGTCTGGTTGGATCCGCGATAGCTTGAAAAACGTCATGTGATGCCTGACTAGACGGCATTATGCTTCTACATGTTCTCGCAGGGATTTGTTTACCAGGCCTGTCCAGCCATTGTTCATGTTATCTCTGACGGCTGAATGTGGAGCTCCAAACTCAGTAACCTTATCAATATCCCAGCCAGAATGAGTTAAGGTGAATTCAGTTTTACCTTCTAATTCTTTTAGCTCAAATGTAATAGTCCAATCCTTCCCCCAGTTGAATGAAAGACGGTTGGGAGGCTCGACCATTGTGACCTTGCATGGTGACATCCCAAATTGTCCCGAGTTAAGATGAAAATCATGGCCTTCAATTGGCTCAAAATCATTTGGCATAAACCAAGCCGCAATTCCTTCAGCAGTGGCAACGGCTTCCCACACCTTTTGGATTGGAGCATTAAAAATTACTTTTTTAATAATATCAGTTAGCTGCTCGTTCTTTTCCATTATATCTATCTCCTCTGGATTATTTACTTTTTTGTCTTTACTTTGTCCTTTTGTCTGAAGCGGACTGCTGACCATATTTCATCAACAGCCACATTGGAAACAGCTCTGTAGGAGCTCGCCTCTTCAACCATTTTCCATAAAACGTCACGATTAATATCCGTCTTTACTTTTGAACTTTTCTTTGGGTATGTAATCCAAAACACGGCATTATCTGTCAGCAGCGGCAGAGCCGTTGGCAGCCATCTAGCAACGTCCTCACTATTATGTACAAAAACTTGAACAAACTCGTATTCTGTTAACTCCTCTTCAGATTCAATTCCTAGCTTGTATTCTTTCGGTGCATTTAAAACAACCGCTGGACCAGCCTTGTATCGCAATTTTTTTAGCAATTCATCCATTAATGCAGCCCTTCTTTCCTTTATATGAAACCAATTGGTTTCGCATTGTAATCTTAAACTAGCATATCAATGACGTCAAGGTGCTGCAATCTTTCTGTCAAATTTAGGCTCTTTAATAGTCGGAAGCCACTACCTTTACCTAAGGACAACTGCGTCCTCAGCACGAACCCATAAAACAAGCCAGCTTACACATAGCAAGCTGGCTTGTTTGTAACATTTACTTAGCTGTTTTAACGTTTATTGGTGGTGGGAGGATCATGTTGGAACGTCTGTTGTTTGTAGCGATAATATAAACGGCGGCAACTGCAATACCTACGGCAATGAAGGAACCGAGGTTGAATATGCCTTTCTGTGAATACCATACAATCGAGTATCCAACAGAGCCAGATAAAAGTGCGTAATAGAAGAACGGGAATAAAGTCTTACGAATAACGGCGCCTTCTTTTCCGACAAGTCCTACAACTGCTGATGCTGCTACTACGTTATGGACACAGATCATGTTGCCGGCTGCTCCGCCTACTGCCTGCAGGGCAACAATCCAAGTAGCATCTACGCCAATTTGTGATCCAACATCATATTGGAACAAGGCAAACATCATGTTACTAACTGTATTACTTCCAGCAATAAAGGCTCCGATTCCCCCAATGAAAGTTGAGAAAAACGGCCAGTATTCTCCTGCCAAAGCTGCAACACCGTTTGCAAGTTCAATCGGCATTCTTTCAAAACCAGCTGCTCCACCACCTGTATTTAAGAACACTTGCACCATTGGAACAGTAAATATAAGGGCTGTTGAGGCGGCTAACATCGTTTTTCCTGATTGTGACCAGGCCCGTTTGTATCCGCTGCTGTTCATTCCGTGAATAAAGAAAGTAATCACGGATACAACTATAAAAATAGTTCCTGGTGAATAGAGTGGCTGAAAGCTTGCTGTAATGGTTGAACCAAATATGTTCTCCCATTTGAGTACAACTGCTTGAAGCCAATCTACTATAGGAAGCGCTTTCAATCTTGTCAAAACAAGGAATAATCCAATTAAAATATAAGGAGACCATGCACGGACCATGCTCATGCTTCCGCTTTTATGGGCAACATCCTTAATTTCAAGAGAACCGATCCAGTCTGGGTCCCATTTACTTTTCTCCTCAAAATCCCATTCCTGCTCTTTTGGAGGCATTAAGAATCCTTTCTTTGCTGCAAAAACAACGATTGCAAGGCCGACAAGGCCGCCAACCATGGACGGGAATTCTGGTCCTAGAACGTTCGCCACAATTACATAAGGAATCGTCATAGAGAAAGCTGCAAACAAAGCGAACTTCCAAACTTTGATACCTTCGGAGAAAGACTTGTTTTTGCCGAAGTATCTTGTCATAAGGGCTACAACGAATAAAGGAACAAGTGTGCCAGCAATCAAATGGAGAATGGCTACTTTACCACCAATTAATGTAGTCAATGCCAGAAAATTGTTTGTTATGTTCGGGTCAGCAGCTAAACCGCTTTGCACACCAACAAGCATAGGCGTACCAACTGCACCAAATGAAACGGGTGTACTCTGGATGACCATACCGGCAACAACAGCTGCCATAGCAGGGAATCCTAAGCCAACTAGTAAAGGAACAGCTACTGCCGCTGGTGTGCCAAAGCCTGCAGAGCCTTCAATAAAGGAACCAAAAAGCCATGCAATTATGATAACCTGAATGCGGCGGTCTCCTGAAATATCAGTGAACCCTTGGCGAATTGTTTTAATGCCGCCGCTTTCCTGCAAAGTATTAAGCAGTAAGATTGCACCGAAAATAATGAATAAAAGAGTTCCTGCGACAACAAGCCCGTTGACCGAAGCAGCAGCGACATTAGCACCTGGGACTTTCCACACAAATAATGCCAAAACAACTGCAACGACATATGAAATCGGCATTGCCTTACTGGCAGGCCATCTCATACCAACTAAGAACACTGCAACAACAATAATTGGTAAAAGCGATAAGAAAGCTAGCATTCCTGTACCCATAAACATTTCCCCCTTTAGTTTTGTAAAAACAAACAAGGCATTTTGTTACAGACATCAGACCATTGGTGGATAACGAACATTGATTTGTTATGCCACAATGCTTCGGTCTAATAATATTATATAGTCCTTTTTTATAATAACAACAATATTCGGAAAATTTAGAAGGGTTTTCTGGGGGTAAATTACCCGGTATAACCATGGTTAAAGAAATACCGGGCAAACTGAAATTCTCTCGATACCATTGACATTCGTGCAAATAGATTTACACGTTGAGGACCAAACAGGTTAAAGGTTTAAAGCCCTTATCCTGGAATTTTGAAAGTGCTTTTTTCTTACTTCAAGACCTGAAGCTGACCTATTCGTCTCCTAAGGTTTTAGACCGTTTTTACATCTACACGCGAAGCTGTAAACGTATTGCGGAGTGTTCCGATCTCTTTAATTTCGCATTCAATAACATCACCTGAATGGACCATTTCTGCTCCGGCTGGGCTGCCTGTAAGGATAACATCACCAGGCTTTAAAGTCATAACGTTTGTCAGATAGGATATCATTTTGCGGATCGGAACGATCATTAATTCAGTGCTGCTGTTCTGCTTCTCTGCACCATTTAACTTTGCTTCAACATTTACAAGAAAAGGATCAAGTTCTGTTTCAATAACCGGACCCAGCGGTGTAAAAGTATCAAATGCTTTACCGACAGTCCAGTGGCCGTCGTTATGGAAAAATTGTGGAGCAGTTACGTCATTTCCCACTGTATAGCCAAAAACATAATCAAGCACATCGGATTCAGAAACATTCTTTGCTTCTTTTCCGATTATGACAGCAAGCTCTGATTCGAACTTTATTTGTTCAATCCCATTAGGAATGACAATGTTGTCTTCCGGGCCAATAACAGAGGAAACCGGCTTGAAAAAGAATACTGGTATTTCAGGCAAAGTCTCAGGCAAATCGGAAGCTGCCGTTACATAGTTCGCTCCAATGCCGATAATTTGGTTAGGAACAAGCGGTGCCAGCTGCTTTACTTCATTTTTTGAGAAAGACTGTCCAGTATACTCCCAATCTCCAAAGAGACCGCCTCTGATTTCTCTTATTTTTTCTTCCTCAATAACCCCTGTATGTATAGTTGAGTTCACTTCAAATCTAGTAAATTTCATTTATTTAAACTCCTTTCACTTTTACAATTTAATGGGGCAGCCGCATCAACTTAGAGGCGGCTGCCCGCTTTTATTAGGAAATGGCCTGGGTTTTCATTTCTTGTTTTATTTCAACACAACGGCTCGGTGATGGGAAAAGCTTCCCTGCATTAAGCAGATTATCAGGATTAAAGACTTCCCTAATTTCTGTTTGAGCAGCAATCTCTTCTTCAGTAAAAACAAACCGCATTTCTTCTCTTTTTTCAATTCCTACTCCGTGTTCGCCTGTTATCGTTCCGCCCACATCAGCGCATGCTTTTAGGCACAGGCTTCCTGCTTCTAGCGCTTTCTCTGATTCCCCAGAGACCCTGGAATCAAAAAGCACAAGGGGATGCAAATTGCCATCGCCTGCATGAAAAATATTTGCAATTCTTAATCCGGATTCTACGCTGATTTGATTGATTTTCCGCAGCACTTCTGGAAGTTTACTTCTGGGAATTACCCCATCTTGTACGAGATAATCGGGAGAGATAGCTCCCATAGCGCCAAAGCCAGTCTTTCGGTTGGCCCACCACCTTGCTCTTTCCGCTTCATTTTTAGCGGCGCGAACTTCACGGACATTCCTGCTTCGGCATACTTCGAGAATCTGTTCGATCTGTTCATTTATCCCAGCAGCGATCCCGTCGACTTCGATAAGCAGAACAGCTTCGATATCCTTTGGGTGGCCAACTGGAAAGGCTGCTGATTCTACCCCTTCAATGGCTATTTTATCCATCATCTCAAGAGCTGCCGGAACGATACCTGCTGATATAATATCGGAAACTGCCTGGCTCCCATCCTCCACACTGTCAAAGTAGGCAAGGACAGTTTGTTTTCCTTCCGGATTTTTTAAAATGCGGACGGTTATCTTTGTCACGATTCCCAATGTACCTTCAGAGCCTGTAATAAGTCCTAGCAAATCATATCCTGGTGCATCAGGAATTCCATCCTGGCCGATTTCAATGATTTCCCCATTTGGCATCACAACTTCCAGCCCAAGGATATGATTAGTGGTGACTCCGTACTTTAGACAATGGGCGCCACCAGCATTTTCGGCTACATTACCACCGATGGTGCAGCAAGATTGACTCGATGGATCTGGTGCGTAATAGTACCCTTTATCTGAAATCGAATTAGTCAGCTTAAGATTAACGAAGCCAGGCTCCACAACGGCTCTTCTATTTTCAAGATCAACGCTTAAAAGCTTTTTCATCTTTACCATACTAATAATGATTTCTCCGTTCAGCGGTATGGCACCACCGCTCAAACCTGTTCCGGCTCCCCTAGCAAGAAAGGGAAGTTCATTTTTAGAGCAATATTTTACAATCTCGGCTACTTCCTGTGTGTTTTTCGGAAAAACAACTGCTTTGGGTAAATGCTTATGAATGGTAAAACCGTCGCAGTCATAGGCAAGTAAATCTGTTTCTTGATAAAGAATAGATCTTGCACCGCCAACAATTGCAGCCAAATTTTTAATATGTTTATCCTTTGTTTTAAGATCCTTTACCTTTACCTTCATTACACTCCCTCCTTCACGCCATCTTCCTTTTGATAAGCCCAATCTAGAAGCTGTACAGTATGAACAATCTTTTGATTGCGGCCGTATTTTTGGACACCCATCGCCATTTGCAGCATGCAGCCTGGATTGCCCATTGATATCATTTCGACATCATCAGGGACATTTTCCATTTTGCTTTCAAGAACGGCATTCGCCATCTCAGGATTGGTTATATTATAAATGCCTGCACTTCCGCAGCAGCGGTCTGAATTAGGCATCGAAACCATGTCGACTCCCGGTATATTTAACAGGATGTCGCGGGGCTGCTGGCGAATTCCCTGCCCATGCGCAAGATGGCAGGCATCATGGTAAGTGATTTTCGTTTTCATTTCAGTTTTTGGTTTTTCATAGCCAGTATCATGGAGATGTTTCGAAATATCCTCTACCTTTTCAGAGAATTTTTCCGCTTTAGCGTGCATTTCCCGATCTTCCTTGAAAAGTTCGGCGTACTCCTTCATCATGCATCCGCAGCCTGCAGCATTGACGATAATTTTATCGAAATCCTCGAATGCCTCCATATTTTGTTTTGCCAGCTTTCGTCCCATATCACGGTCACCAGCGTGAACATGAAGGGCCCCGCAGCATGTCTGATTTTGCGGAATAACGACATCATTCCCATTTCGGGTTAACACATTTATTGTCGATTCATTTATGTCACTGAACATAACATCCATGATACAACCGGTCAGCATAGCTACTTCTCGCTTTGTTTCTCCTTTAGACTTAATTACTTTTACGTCTTTGTACTTCTTTTTAACAGGACTTTTTACCTCAGGCATGATGGCTTCCATATCCGCTAGGTGCTGTGGCATAATATTGAGCAGCTTTGTCTTCCGGACTACCTTTTGCATCCCGCTTTTTTGGTAAAATTTCAATAGGCTTCCAACAGTATTCAAGCGATTTTGATGAGGGAATAAATCATGAAGGAATAGTTTGCTTACTGCCCCCTTCAAGCCTGTTAAAGGCATTGCCTGCCGTATTTGCCCTCTCGCTTCCTCTATTAAACCTCCTACATCAACATCTGCCGGACATGCGGTTGTACAGGCTCGGCAATCAAGGCATTGAAAAACTGGATCGATGAATTGCTCGTTGACCTGAAGCTTACCTTCAGCAACAGATTTGATCAGATGAACACGTCCTCGCGGCGAGTGCTGTTCCTGCCCTGTCTGCTCATAAGTAGGACAGGATTCCAAGCACATTCCACAATGGACACAGTCAGCCCATTTATTTTCATCAGGCGGATCGCTCCAAAGATAGTTTCCCAGGCTTGTTGTACATGGCGGATCCTGCTTTAAGTCATGTTCTTGGACGCTCACTTATATCCCTCCTACAAACCGGTTTGGGTTCAATGTTTTTTTCGGATCTACTGTTGCTTTAATCCCCTGAAGAAGGAAGAAATACGATGGGCTTTTTCCCCATACATCAACTTCTTTTCTAAGTTTAAATGGGAGGTGCTTTAGAACCGCATACCCGCCCTCTTTTTCTGCGATCTCTCTTGCTTCTGTAACTGCAGCAGCTACATCCTTGCCTGCGCCTCTAATATGTATCTGGCTCAGCCCATGACCCAAGCCTCCGTGGGCTTCAACTGAAACATTAAACTGATCCTGAAGCAGCTCCGAATTTTTTAAAATTTGCAATACCTTAAGGTTGACGGACCCAACCTTCAATGAAGCCTCTGTTTCTGACGTAATCTCTGCTGCTCCGTTTGGGATATGATGGTAAAACTTTTTCCAGAACACATCTGCCTCTTCTTTAGAGACTATTTTCAATTCAGTACCTTCAGGAAGAATGTTTTTTATGAAATTCTCCTGATATTGGACTGAGCTTTCCACATCCTCAAAACTCAGTACCAGTGTGTAGTTTTTTTGCCCGGTAAGTCTGTCAGCCAAGGTTGGATTTAGAAGTTCCAGCGAAACCGGTTCGATCATGGAATCCAGTACTTTTACAGCGAAGGGTTGGATTTTGTCCTGGTGTCCTTCGGGGAAAGATACGAGTACCAGGCTCTCACACTTAGGAAGCGGCCGTAATTTTACGGTGACCTCAGAAACAACACCCAGCGTCCCCATGCTGCCGATAAAAAGCTTATTCATATCATAACCGGCGACATTTTTTACAACTTTTCCCCCTGAACGAATTACCTTTCCATCAGGATAAACGGTCCTTAATCCAATAACGGCATCACGTGCCGATCCATATCCCAGCCGTTTGGGTCCGCTTTCATTTGCTGCAATAATTCCGCCTATGGTCGCCTGTTCAGGCCAGAACGGATCGAGAGATATCTTCTGCTTATGCTTTGCCAAGTAGTCCTGGAGTTCCTTAAAAGGTGTTCCTGCCTTTACAGTTAGCGTCATATCACCGGGAGTATGCTCGACAATCCCTCTGTGTCTTTCAAGAGAAAGGAGAATATCGGTCGTTTCAGTTAGGCCGCCATATCCCCTTTTTGTACCGCCACCCATAACAGTAATTGTTAAGCCTTTTGTATTGGCATATTTCAATATGGCAGATATATCTTCCTCCGATTCAGGATAAACGACTGCATGGCCAGAGTTCCCAAAGGGATGGGCCTCGTTTTCTCCTGCCATAACCAAGTCTTCTCTGATAAACTCTTTTAATTCATTCATTGATTCTGCTGTAATCAAAACGAACACCTCCTATTGTTTAGCAATAACAAACAACGTTTCTAGTAATTTGTAAAAAGTATTTTTTAGTATAAATGCACTTGTAAAATACTTCTTTGCAATAACTGTTCTACCAAATCCAAATGGTCAATCATATATTTATGTGCTTGCTCAGCTTGCTGGTTTAGTATCGATAAATAAATGTTCCTATGCTGGTCTTCTATCTGTTTAACTAGCTCAGGTTGTTGTTGTATGTAAAGGTGAAAATCCATCATCGATTTCTTCAGAGTTTCAGAGATAAACTGAACAAACTGGATGAGGATTTCATTTCCTGCAGCATGGGCAATTGCCATATGAAACTCGTAGTCCGCCTCCCATCCCAGGGCGGACGATTCAGAAAACAGATCAGCCATTTTGTTTAGATCTGCTTCTGAACGGTTTTTCGCAGCCATTTCAGCAAGTCCGGTTTCAACCATTTTTCTAGCCTGAAATAATTCCTGGATGTCTTTAATGCCAGGAAGCAAGTGGTGGCTGTTAAATAGTCTCGAGGAATCAAACTCGCAAACATACGTTCCTTCCCCCTGTTTCACCTGAACAATTCCCTTTCCTTGCAAGGAGGTAAGAGCATCCCGGATCGCAGACCGTCCAACTCCGAACATTTCGCAAAGTTCACGTACTGATGGCAGCTTCTCACCAGGCTTAAAGGAATCTTTTTCAATCATTTCCTGAATCTGCTCTGCTGCAATATCAGATATTTTGCGGTTCGAAATCTTTTTTACATTCACGAACATGCCTCCTTTCACTTCAGATATCACATATCTGATAAGTTGTTTGTTAATTCATATTAAAACACGTTGATTCATAATACTCAACAAATATTTAGAATTTAGTAAATATTTAATAAACATTTACATTTAATTTTCACAAAATAACCCATGGTTCTCCTTTCCTGCAGGGATTTTTTCTGTTGGCAATTCCTTTCAAACGGAGGCCAGCTAGCCGCAAATGCTAAGCTGAACCCAGGCCTTTGAGAATGTACTCTTGTAAAGCTGTCTTGAATGCTAAAAGACTCATCTTTGCTATACCAATCGATAATCGGACTGAGGAACTCAGAGTTTTTGTTTCCCTTCATCGACCCGACGGCACATTCCCCATGGATATAGTGAATGCACTGGCTGCAATTTTTTCTCATTGAGTGCCAGTTTCGGATTTGAATTACATGGAGGCCTACTTAATGGACACTGATTAGAGCATTTGTCGGGACTGTTCTAGGGTTCGTTTTAGACTGTTTATAGAAGTAGTTTTAAAAATAAAAAAAGAGTGCTTCGAGGTTAGCGTTCTGAGAATATTCTCATCGTAGAAAGTGATGTTGGACAAGCTGATTTAATCGAGAATATTCTCTGGAATCATTATGTATTAGGCGTTGCTAAGGTGAAGACTTTGACGCTTCACTTATAGCAACAATAGGCTTCAACAAAACAAAGGGTGTTACCCCATAATAAAGTAACACCTTAAAGTCTGGCTTATGACTATTAAAAAGTATCTATTTAAAAGTTCACTGTTCTTCTGGACTCTCATATAAATGCTTCTCTAGTTCTTCTCGAATATGGGTAGGAATTGGTTCGGATTTCTGTGCTTCTACATTAAAGTTGACATATACAACGGTTCCCCTTGCACAGAGCCTGCCCTCTTGATGAATTTCTTCATATAATTCTAAGCTCGTATTACCCAGCCTTTTTACCCAGGTCGACACCTCGACATTTTTGCCAAAGTAGATCTGATCAACATAATCGACGTTCATATTTAAAATAATCATTCGCCAATTTTTAAATGAACCGTCTGGCGTAAAAAGTTTAAACAATGGATTTCGGGCCGCCTCGAACCAGACGGGTACTGTCGTATTATTGATATGGCCCACACCGTCGGTTTCAGATACTCGCGGTTCTATCGTTGTTTTATACATAAAAACCTGCCTCTCGTTGTTAATAGAATAATTTATCTTCTAGGATAATTCGCCAAGTATTCCTGAACTCCTTTCTAAATGTGCACTATGAGGGAAATTGATCTGATGGCCCCAATACGCACCGATAGAAAGAAATAAGAAAACAGCCCGCAATTAGATGTTTGCGGGCTGTTTGTTTAGACCGTGGTAATTGCGTTTAAAGCGACCAACGCTTCGGCCTCGATTGCTTTTGCTACCAAGTCAGTATTCGGGTTGTAATCCTCACGAAGGTCCGCATCGGCAAACCCATCAATGGCAAGGATGGCTCCAGCTTTAACCCCTTTTAAAGCAGCAATAACAAATAAGGCGGAGTTTTCCATTTCCACTGCGACAACTCCAGCTTTTTTATAAAGCTGATGAGGAAATTCAATGACTCCTGAATAAAATGCATCAAGCGTAAGTGTAATGCCTTCTTTTACAGATAAATCTTCTTTTTGCTGAGATGCAGCCTTTAGTAAAGAGCCAATGATTTGCCGGTCAGCAACGGCTGGAAACCCTGCCGGTACAAGCTGGCTAGTCAGTCCATCGCATCTTACAGCGGCTGTACTAATAACGAGGCTGCCAGGGGTTACCTCTTTTTGGTAAGAGCCAGCCGTTCCAACGCGGATAATCGATGTTGCTCCCCCCATGATCAGCTCTTCAAAGCAAACAGCAGCTCCCGGGGCACCTACTCCGTGACTGACAACAGAGACCTTTATGCCATTCCAGAATCCAGTGAAACTGTGGTATTCCCGGTTCTCAGCTAGTGTGGTCATGTCATCTAGCAAACTAGCAATTTTTTTTGCTCGTCCCGGATCGCCGCAAACGAGAACCCGTTCAGCCAGATTTTCGGGATCTATTTTTAAATTGGGCAATAATTTAGTCAAAGTCTTTTCTCTCCCATTCGTCCTCAGGTATTGGGAGATCCTCGCCGGAAAACCGCTCTTCCTTAAAGGGTTCTCCATTCATGTGAAATCCATTTTTCTCCCAAAATCCCGGTTCATTCTCCTCGATAAATTCAATGCCTCTAATCCACTTCACACTTTTCCAAAAATAAAGCTGTGGTACAACGAGCCTTAATGGCCAGCCGTGTTTGTCGGTTAATGGTTTGCCATCAAAAGAGTGTGCTAAAAGGACATCCTCCCGCACCAGGTCCGTTAAGGCCAGGTTTGCCGTATAGTCTTGGTCTCCATGCAGCATCACATACTTACTGTTTGGCGTAACGTCAATATGCTTCAAAAAGTCCGTGAATTTTACTCCAGTAAATGAGTTGTCAAAGCGTGACCACCTCGTTACGCAGTGAATATCCACCGTTATGGTCGTTTGCGGCATTTTTAAAATGTCCTCATATGATAAAACTAATTCTTTATCTACAGCTCCAAATACTTTTAAATCCCACTTTTTCATATCGTATTCAGGAACCTCTCCCTCAGTAAGGATAGGAAAACGCTCGGTTAAAACCTGTCCGGGGGGGAGGCGTTTTGACAGCTCAGGGTTGACAGCCGGAACTTTCGTTTTCTTGATCCTGTCTGCTTTACTCATCGTCATAAAATCCCTCCTATTTTTCAGAAAAATTACCTTGAACTTTGTTGGCCTGCTAATGAGTCTGTTCCGCGGTCTTTCAAAAAGAACATCGCAAGAATGGTAATTACATAAGGCAGCATAGCTGTGAATTGGGTTGGCATAGAGAAACCTTGAAGTCTGATGCTTAAAGCGTCCATTAAACCGAACAGCATGCTAGAGCCAATGATCCCGATTGGATGAGATTGTCCGAGCATTGTTGCGACCAGCGCAATAAATCCCCGCCCTGCCGTCATTCCTTCCGTGAACATCGTTACCTGTCCCAATGATAATTGTGCACCGGCTAACCCGCACAGCACGCCGCTTAATATAACAGCTCCGTATTGAAGGGTCGTAACCTTCAAGCCAAGACTTCGGGCAGCTGCAGGATTTTTCCCAACCGCTAGAAGACGGAAACCTGTTACTGTCCGGTAAAGAAAGATATAAAGAACAACCGCCGCTATAAAAGCAACATAAACTAAGGGTGAGTGACCGGATATCAGCTTTCCTATAACGGGAATATCCTCTAGAAAGGGGATATGCACCTTAGGAAGCCCGGCCATATCTTTATCGTAATAGGCCCCTTTTACATCAAAAATGGCCCGTAAGGCAAAGGTCGTTAAACCAAGCATAAGGAAGTTAATCGCGATTCCGGCCACAATAGGATTGGATTTCAGATGGATGGTCGCCACCCCGAATACCAAGGATACCACAACAGACATAGCCACACCGCTTAGCACAGCTAGAAAGATATTTTCAGTAAAATGGTTGCCGACGATTGCGGAAAATGCTCCAGCCAGGATCAATCCTTCCAAGCCGACATTGAAGATGCCTACTCTTGCACATAACGCCCCTCCCAGTGCAGCTAGAAGAATCGGGCTTACCATTCGGATCGCGGAAACAAACAGGGAATAATCAAACAGTTCCACTAACATCCCCCTCTTTCTTACGAAGCTTCCACCAGTTAATTGTAAATTTGGCAGAAACGAACAGAATTAAAACAGCTTGAATGACACTTGCTACTTCTAAAGGCACCTCAGTATTTCTCTCCATTCCCATTGCACCAGTTTGAAGAGCTGCCAAGAGGATCGCAGCAACGGCTGTTCCAAGCGGGTTGGAGTTTGCCAGTAAAGCAGCCATCAAGCCTGTCCAAGCAAAGCCAGGTGCAGTTAAGAAACCATCTACATATCGATATTGTGTGCCCAGTACCTCTACCGTTCCGGCAAGCCCAGCAAGTGCGCCGCTAAAAAACATACTAAGCAAAAGGACCTTAACTTTATTAACTCCCCCATATTCAGCGAAAAATGGATTAAGTCCAAGCATTTTGACTTCGTATCCTGAAGTTGTAAACCGCAAAATAATAACCAATAACAGAGCACAAAAGACAGCAATGACAAAACCCATGTGGACGCTCATACCAGTAAAAAGCTTTGGAAGCCAGGCGCCTTGCTCAATCATCGGCGTCTGTGCAAGAGCCGCCGATCCGGATCTGTCTTGAAAGGGCTCGGCGACAAGGTAGCTTGCAAACAAGATTGCAACATAATTCATTAAAAGAGTAGAAATTAATAATTGCACTTTGAATCTGCTTTCCATCCAGCCTGCCAATAGCGCCCATAAGCCGCCAGCAAGCATCCCGGCAATAAGTGCTGCTACTAGCTTTACGGCAGGTGGTCCTGGAAAATAAAGGGCAGCTAATGCAGCACTTACCGCTCCAAGCACCATTTGCCCCTCTCCACCCAGATTAAAAACACCAGCACGAAATGCAAGAGCCACACCAAGTCCAACTAACAGGATTGGGGTCGCCCGCGCCAACGTAGAAGTCAGGAAATAAAAATTTCCAAAAGCTCCATTCCACATGACTATATACGTATCAAGGATTGGTTCGCCGACTATAGCAATCGCAACAGCTCCGGTTATAATGCCTATTAATACAGCAAAAAACGGCTGCACTAATGGTTTAAGAAGTTTCTGAAGTTTTTTTTGTAGGTACATTCTCTATTCCCCCTGCCATTAGTACACTGAGGCGTTCTTCATTCGCATCTTTCCGCTCCAATTCACCGACTATCTTACCTTCATACAAAACGATAATTCGGTCAGACAGGGCAAGGATCTCCGATAACTCAGATGAAACCAGCAATATGCCATCGCCGCTGTTTCGCTTTTCTATCAAAGCATCATGGATGTATTCCATTGCCCCAATATCCACACCCCTTGTTGGTTCAGCAGCAATCAAAAATGGTGTTTTGAAGGCTAGCTCTCTTGCAACAATCAGTTTTTGAAGATTTCCCCCAGATAGATTTCCTGACTTTTCTTCAAGTGATGATGCTTTAATCTCAAATCGGTTGATCCATTCCTTCACAGTGCTCCGGAAAGCTCTCTTTTGAATAAATGACCGATTGTTATACTCAGGTTTCCGCTGCGAACCCATAAGCCCTGTTTCTTCAACGGTTGCATCCTTAGCGGCACCCCAGAGATAGCGATCCTCCGGAATATGGGACAAACCTGCCGCTCTTCTAGCTTCGACTGGCTGATCTGTCAGGTCATTTCCCTTAAGAAGAATCCGACCTTCATTAACTAAGCTGAGCCCTGAGATGGCCTGGATTAATTCTGATTGGCCGTTTCCGGATACACCGGCGACCCCGAGAATTTCCCCATGCCTAACCGTTAACGACACTTTGTCAAGAAGAGGTTTTTCGCCTTTACTTGCCATGGTGATTCCTTTTATTTTTAAAAGAGTGTCACCGTCAAGGTTATCCCTTTCGTTTAGTTTTTGAAGCTTCCGGCCTACCATCATTTGGGCAAGCTGGTCTGACGTTGTTTCAGTTTTAGAAACACTTCCGGTTACCTTTCCATTCCTTAGAACGGTTACTCGATCAGCAACCTTCATAACCTCACGCAGCTTATGTGTGATTAAGATAATACTTTTTCCCTGATCAGCAAGAAACCGAATCGTTTTTAACAATTCATCAACTTCAAAAGGAGTTAAAACGGCCGTTGGCTCGTCAAGAATGATAATATCAGCCCCTTGATAAAGGACCTTTAAGATTTCTATTCTCTGTTGTTCTCCGACCGAACAATCCCCTGCTTTTTTTGTTGGGCTGACGTTAATTCTAAATTGCTCAGCGATCTGGTTTACCGAACGTACAGCATCATTTCGTTTAAAAAATCCGAATTTTTTAGGTTCATGTCCAATAACAATATTCTCTGCTACTGAAAAATCATGAAAAAGCATAAAATGCTGGTGAACCATTCCAATTCCGTTTGCAATTGCATCGAGTGGTCCAGAAAATGTGACGGGTTTTCCATTAAGCAGGATTTGTCCGCTGGAAGGCTGCTCCAGCCCATATAGCATTTTCATTAAGGTCGTTTTCCCAGCACCATTTTCACCAACAATCGCTAGAACTTCCCCTTTTCCCACGCTGATTGAAACCCCATCATTAGCGAGAAATTCACCGTATTTTTTTGACATTCCCTTCATCTCTAACAAATTAGCCACATAATCACCTCGTTTTTTAAAAGCGTAGCCGACTGCCCAGAAACGCAGAAACTGGAGACTCCGACAAAGAAGCGTTTTTTGCTTCTGTAGGAGGAGTTGAAGTTTCAGAGTTTCTAGGAGGCGAAGCTGGATAAATATATAAAGTGGAAGCGCCTTGTTCAGCTCCGACAAGCGCTGGAGATCCTGAAGGTGAAGTCGTTTTTTGACTTCAGCAGCAGGACCGAAGCGACTCGAGGAGCTAGGCGCTGGACCTGGAAAAAGAAAAGCGTAGCCGACTGATCAACTCCGACAAGCACTGGAGGGCTTGACCTTTTCCAATAAATAACTTTTCCTCTTTAAAAATGGAAACCGACTACAATAAGCTTGCAGTCGGTTTTGTGTTTAATTGTTTAATGGGTTTGAAACTTCTTTTTGACCTGAAGTGATTTCTTCAGCAAGAACCTTTACCTTGTCGACAACGTCCTGGCCTATAAAATCATGGAGTGGAGTTTCGCTGTCACGTGTAACATACGTTAAGCCAACGCCACCTGACTTTAATCCATATTCTACGATTCCTGGCTTAAACGAACCGTCTGCAAAAGCTTTTACCGTTTCATAGGCAGCAGTATCTGTACCCTTTAACTGTGATAAAACAATATGGTCAGGATCCATTTCTGTCCGGTCAATATCCTGGCCTGCAGTATAGAAACCTTCTTCTTTAGCTGCTTCGAAAACTCCAAGATCTCCAACTGCCGCTGCGCCAGCGATAAAGTCAGCACCTTGCGAAGCTTGCAGGATAGCCAATTCTTTCGCTTTAGCAGGGTCTGTAAAGCTTCCAACATAGTTTACAAGGAATTTCGCATCTGGGTTTGTTTCCTTAAGACCCTCTTCAAATGGAACGGTCCATTTTTTTAGGAGAGGAATGTCCATGGCAGCAACCATTCCAACAATGTTAGACTCAGTAGCTAAACCAGCAGCTGCTCCAAGCAGGTATGCTGCTTCATGCTCTTTAAAGTTAATGCTTTGAACGTTAGGAAGGTCAACAACCGTATCAATAATCGCAAATTCACGATCAGGATTTTCTGCAGCTACCTTCTTTAAGGCGTCCTCTGCTTCAAATGAAGAAGTGATGATTAAATCGTAACCTTCTGCTACTGCAACTCGAAGATTTTCTTCGATTGCTGAATGGTCACTTGACTCAATTGTTTTTAATTCAACACCAAATTCTTCTGCTGCTTTTTTAGCACCATCATCCATTTGCTGGAAGAAAGGGTTAACTCCAATTTTTTCAGGTAAAATCAAGGCGATCTTTTGCTTCTTTTCAGTAGATACGTTAGCTGGTTTGGCCTCTTCACTATCTCCAGAACAGCCCACAAGGAAAATGGCAATCAGTGTAAACAAAGCTACTAGTTTTTTCATAAGATGTCTCCTTAGTTCGTATTTTGTTTGGTATAGTATTAATTTACTAGATAACCAGTATAAAAATCAATATAAATCTTAATATTTATATGTAATTTATGTTTTATCATTCGTGTTTTCAGCCTCCTCTTCTTCAAAAAAACCTCTGCCTTTTAAAAAGGAAGAGGTTTATATCATCACTCTTCCTTATCTTTCAGAACAATGTGTTCTGCAGGATTTGGCACCATTCTATTTTTAAAAAATAGCGGTTGCCGGGCGTCATAGGGCCAGTCCCTCTGCCTCTCTTGATAAGGAATCCTTATTTAATTGGGATTTTTTAGTATTACAATATAATGATATTAGTAAACTAGTTATTATTATAAAGAGTTTTTTAAGAATTACAATGTTTTTTATTATTAGAATCTTTTATTAGTTATCTATTCAATTTGGATAACCTGCAGAGATGGATGAGTAAAACTGCAGCCGTCCGGGATATCTGCAACTAGTTTTACTAAGTCCCCTTCTAAAAGTGACAATAACAGGGAGGAATTTAGTATAGCTGATGCTGACGAATCCGTCATTGATGATGTTGCTTTAACGGTATCGTTAATTACTATCTGGAACCTGGCAGGAACATTCACATTTGTACGACACTCTACTAAAACCTTATAACTAATCTGGTATACACCCGATTTAAAAATGTGCATGCCTTGAGAATCCAAATTAATTTCCTGCATAGGACCTGCAACCGTAAATTTAACATTGCCGCCCTGCACACTGTCTAACGGAGAATATGCAAACCCAAATCCACCCGATCTTGAAATACCAGCAGAACCCGGATTTCCTTGGGGTCCCTGCAAACCGCGTTCCCTGCTTGAACCTCTTAATCCGGGGAGACCCTGTTCTCCTCGAAGTGCTTGAACTCCTTGAAGATCGCGCTCACCACTTAGTCCTGGTAATAAGGGAGTTTTTCTTTCTCCCTGAGCCCCCTGCTTTCCTCTTGGTCCTGTCTCTCCTTTTCGTCCCCGTGGTCCCTGACGGCCCGGCGTACCAGCAGTGCCCCATTTAGGCTTGCAACAGCTGCAGGAGCAGCAATATGGACAATATTTCATAGTAATCTTCCCTTTCAATGGTAAATTTATTTTTACTTAACTTTTTGGCTAACAATAATTGGTGCATTTCTTAGTGTACAGCCTGAATAAAACCATTCGCCGCTTTAATTTGTGTGTAGATAGCTGTAACTCCATCAGAGCCAGCAATCTTAGATATCTTTCCGATTAGTGAAAATTGACTTGTTTCAATGGAGTTATCAGAGTCAATGCCTGGAGTAGTTGAGCAGTTTGGGAAAACCGTTTCTAATTCCAGGTCCTTCGATACTAAAAAAAGTTTAGATCCTCTCCAAATCGGTCGGTTATCTTACTGCATGTTATCTGGGGAGGTTGATTGGGATCACCAGAATAGTTTTCCGGAGCTAGTAGAGCATTCGCTGGGTCCCATATACGAAAATGGATGAATACGAGTCGCTCCCTTGGTCCAGTTTCCATTTCAGTTTCGGCATCATGGTAAAATGCCTGACTGGGATAATTGTGCCGAAAAGTAACAGGAAGCGATGGATTCTGCAAATCATAGGACAGCTTTCATAAAAGCACTCCTAAAAAAAGGTGTCGGCAGCCAAGCTCATTTATTCAGAACTTGGACATCCATAGTTTATTTAATGAAAATCGGACAAATATGTGCAAAAAAAGGTGACCAAAAAAAGGTGACAGGCACCATCCATAAAAATGGATGGTGCCTGTCACCTTTTCGTTATGACAAAACTGAAATCCTGTCTTTAACAGGCTGTTTTCTAAATATAAATGGTAAAAAAATGAATCCCAAAACTGTCATCAGCTTCAAAATGTTTTTTCAGACAAGAACCACACACTTCCTTAATTAATAGAGTGTGATTTTTATGTAATCTTTATGATTTTTCTGCAGTTGAAAAATGAAGCACACTATTTGTGCATGGCTGAATAGATTTTAAATGAATCGCAATAGGTAATTTTAAAAAGGAATTAGTAAAACTATAACGAATTAGTATCTATCCCGTTAATAAAGGAGTGGATTTATGGAATCATCAGTTTTAGCTAGCGATCCATATGTTCGAAAAAGAGTTAAAGTACTAGATGCAGAAATTGCTTACATTGATGAAGGAACCGGTAATCCGATTGTTTTTTTACATGGTAATCCAACTTCCAGCTATTTATGGAGAAATGTTATCCCGGAAGTTCAGGATCAAGGACGCTGTCTTGCCCCTGATTTAGTCGGTATGGGTCAATCCGGACCAAACCCAACCGGATCTTATCGATTTGCAGACCATGCCCGATACCTTGATGCATGGTTTGACGAATTGGAATTAAATAATGTCACACTTGTGATTCATGATTGGGGTTCTGCGCTGGGATTTGATTGGGCGAACCGTCATCGGGATCGCGTTAAAGCAATTGTCTATATGGAAGGATTTGTTCGCACAGTTTCATGGGAAGACTGGCCAGAATCAGCTCGAAACATTTTTAAAAAGATGCGATCCTCACGTGGGGAAAAGTTCATTCTTGAGGAAAATGGCTTTATCGAAAAAATATTGCCAGCCAGTATACTTCGGTCTTTGACCGAAACCGAAATGAACAATTACCGAAGCCCATTCAAGGAGCCAGGCGAGCAACGCCGACCTATGTTAACATGGCCGCGTGAAATCCCTTTTGAGGGTGAGAAACCAGAGGATGTATACCATATTGTTGAAGATTATTCATCATGGTTATCAACCAGTATAATTCCCAAGCTGTTTATCAATTGTGACCCAGGGATGATTCTTACTGGACCACAAAGAGAGTTCTGCAGAACATGGCCTAACCAGACAGAAATTACTGTTAAGGGGCTGCATTTTGTCCAGGAAGACTCCCCAAAAGAAATAGGCCAAGCCGTCTCAGACTTTCTGAGATCAATTTGAAGGTAAAGGTGACAGGCACCATCCAATTAATTGGATGGTGCCTGTCACCTTACATGTTCGTGAAAAATGTAACGGCTCATGCCATAATTCGATGAATGATATCAGGTTCTAAAGAAACTCACCAATCACCATTCTTTCATCCTTGACCTGTTTTTAATTTTGGCGAATATTCGTTCATCCAGGCAGGAATATCATTTCCCTGTCCTCTAGAGAGGTCAGCCTCAATCCGATTTTTCCCTTTTTCAATCCATGCTTCAAGGATATAGCTATCCCCTTCTTTAAACACAGCGAGATCAGTAATGCTTGGCGGGTAAGGACTTTTCCTCATATGAAGATGCAGCTTTTTGACTACTTTTTCAAAGTCCATCAGCTGGCAATAGCGGAACCAATTGGTGACTGTCTCGTCCCTCGTCATGCAATAGGAGTATACAGCTTCGATTTGTACTAGGAGTTTAATAACCTCTGCTTTCGTCATTTCCATCCTCCTTCACACGAATTTCTATTTCTGGATTAACCTCTCCACTCTTCGGCTATCCTTCTTCTAGGATTCTACATCTATCATTGGCTGAATCGCCTGTTTATAATACATGGGACTGTTTATGCTTTATTCAGACACCTGTAGTTGTACGTTCTTCCTGTAAGAGAGATTGAACTAGTTTTTCATTCTAAATTCTGAAATACTATTTGAGTTTTAATTTTAACAGCATCACAGGCAACTAATTGGACTACAAAGAGAAGAGATAGGTATACTAATGGAAGAAATTTATGGAGGTGCAACAGATGTTAATTGAAATGTGGACCGATTTTTCATGACCGTTTTGCTATATTGGCAAAAAGCGTCTGGAAGACGCCCTTCAGAAGATTAACCATCCCGTTGAAGTTGTATACCGCAGCTTCGAGCTCGACCCTACTGCAAAAAGGGATATTAAAGAAAACATTTATGAAAAACTTGCAAGCAAATATGGAATGAGCATTGGTCAAGCCAAAGCCAACACTGATAATATGGTGCAAATGGCGAAGTCGATTGGACTAGATTATCAAATGGAGACAATGGTTTTGACCAATACGTTTGATGCACACCGATTGGCGATGTTTGCGAAAAACAAAGGTTTAATGAATGAAATGACCGACCGCCTTTTACGTGCTTATTATACCGAGTCAAAGCATATTGGAGACCATGAAACACTAATTGGTCTCGCCGCTGAAGTTGGATTGGACAGAGATCAAGTCGCAAAAATGCTCGCGAGTGACGAAATGAGTGATGCCGTGCGTGCAGATGAACAGGAAGCTGCTAATCTCGGCATCAATAGTATTCCCTTTTTCCTTATAAACAAAAAATACGCTGTGACCGGTGCCCAATCAGAGGAAGTATTTATTCAAACGATTGAGCAAGTTCTTGAACAAGACGGTCCTTATGAAGGGTAAAATCAAATAGAAACAAATCAAAATTCGCAAGGCAGATCTTTACTATCTGCTTGCGAATTTTTTGTTGTTTAGATATTTCTCTTATATGATCAAAAAATAAGTCATTTAAATATCTGAAAGAAAATGATAAGTCTTTATCTGTAATTAATATTCGAAAAACAATTGGATTTATTAACCCAAATATTCTGCACGACTTCTTAACACATAAAAGGTGACAGGTACCATCCATTTTTCTGGATGGTGCCTGTCACCTTTTATAAGAAAAAATTTGAAGGATTTCCTCTAAAAAAGAAGAATATGTATTTATTCAAGTTTGTGATTTGGTTCTAGTTGGTTTTAGGCAACCAGAAAAACCGAAACAGAGGGGAGTATCTTACTTTGGAAGCGACTTACTATCAAAGAGATAAAATAACGGAATTTATAACCCATAATAGAGAGGGTTTTGAACAAAGGCTGTTAACAGAGGCTGTTAATGTGGCATCAAAAATTAATGATATATTACAGACTGGCAATATCGATCTCTTGAAAAATGCTGAAAAACTTGTCCTATTTGTTGTTGAGGAAAAGGAAAATGAGCTAATTGCCTTCGCTCAACAGGAGGGAATGGCTTGGGCAAAATATTCATTAACTCTTTCATTCAAGTTGGAATGGGTTCAAGCAATCAGAAGAACTCTATGGCATTTCCTTTATCAATATGATAAGGTCAATGGCCTCTCCCCTACCCGCAATGACTTTTACGACCTAGAGATGAGGATAAATAACCTATTAGATCAATTTCTCAATACCTTCTTCATAAGCTATTCCAATTCAAAAGATGAAATAATTAACGCACAAAAAAAGTTGGTTCAGCATTTATCAGTACCTATAATTCCTTTAAGTCCTTACGTGGCAGTTCTCCCTTTGATTGGAAACATTGATTTACAACGGATGAAAACAATCGAAGAAAAGGTACTACAGGAAATTGCAGCATTAAAAATTCCAACCTTGATTCTAGATCTCTCTGGTGTAGCTTTCATGGAGGCAGATGTGATGCACCAGTTCCACAAGGTGCTTAGCGGTGTGTCTATGATGGGATGCAAAGCCGTAATAACCGGATTACGAGCAGACCTGGTCAAAAAAATAGTTCAAGCGGGCATACCTTTTGAACAAAAAGCAGAAACAAAAGGTACCTTGCAGCAGACACTTAAGGAATACTTAGTAATCTGATCACTTGGTACTAGGGTTCTCTTTCTACCTCCCTTTCCTTGCCAAAAAGAAGCATTTATGTTTAATAAGTTGCATTAATTGAAAGAAACTTTTACCTTATGTACAATAACTATATACATAATTTTCTGATAAAGGGGCGGCTATATGAATTTGATTGAAGAAAGAGACATGCTTTTGCGAGCGGAGAATGCGATTAAAAATCATCAATTAAAACCTGAAGAGCTGTTTTTGTTCAGGCTGTTTGATTTTAAATTTTCTTATACGGATGATCCAGAAACCTGTACAATCGAAGCGCCATTAAACGAAATCATGCTCGGACCCCTGAGATTTATTCATGGAGGTTTTATCACTTATTTGGCTGATACCTGTATGGGCCATCTTTGCTTTAAGTATCTGGACGAACCTTTTGTTGCATTGGAGCTTAAAACCCAATATTTAAAATCTGTTCAAGATGGAATTGTAGTCGCTGAAGCGCGGTTTAGAAAAAAAGGCAAGAAGATTTTATTCATTGACTGTGATATCCGAACCAAGGAAGGCACCCCCCTTTCCACCATCTCCGCAACCTTTTACGTCCTGCCCGATAAAAAATAAGTAAAGGTGACAGGCACCATCCATTTTTCTGGATGGTGCCTGTCCACCTAGGTTTATCAGGTTTTATTAATAGTTTCCCGAAAATTCTAAATTCTGTAGTATACTAAATTTAAAAGGAGGAGTGTTTATGAAAGAATTTAGAAATTATCAAGAATTTTGGCCTTTTTATCTGACCCAGCACAGTAAGAAATCAACGAGGTGCTGGCACTTTGTCGGTACATCCTTTGTCTTTGTATGTATAGCTTTAGCTATTTTAAATGGAAATGCCTGGTTTATTCTATTAGCTCCTGTAATCGCTTACAGCTTTGCGTGGGTTTCTCACTTTTTTATTGAAGGCAATAAGCCAGCTACATTTGGACACCCTTTTTGGTCATTAAGGGCAGATTTCCAGATGTATTTCTTCATCTTGTTTGGAAAGTTAAATGCTGAGCTATCAAAATTAGAAGAGCTTAAGAAAATAGCAAAATAACATTCTTTTGGCTAGCAATGTCTAGATACATACTTGAGCTGTAATGGCGGAAAATACGCCCAGGGTTGTGTAAAATCGAACTGTTCTTTGTAGTTGAACTCATTCTTCATAACTCATAAAAACATGAAAAACACTCCACAAAATGGAGTGTTTTTTTATGCTTTTTACCTCACCTGTCCGTTACCGCTCATTTTAAATTTGATTGTGGTTAATGCCGGTAATCCCATTGGGCCGCGGGCATGGAGCTTTTGAGTTGATATTCCAATTTCTGCACCAAATCCTAACGCACTTCCATCGGTAAAGCGTGTTGAAGCATTATGATAAATAGCAGAAGCATCGACTAAATTCATGAACAGTTCTGCATTTTGTTGATTTTCAGTAATAATGGCTTCAGAATGTTTTGTACCGTACTCGTCAATGTGGTCAACGGCTTCTTCCAGGTTGCTGACTGTTTTAACAGCAATATCGAGGCTTAAATATTCGTTTTTCCAATCATCTTCTCCGGCTGGGACAGCATTAGGAATAAGTTTAACTGCCAGTTCGTCACCGTGAACAGTGATATTGTGTTCCCTGAAGGTATCAATCAGCAAAGATAAATGCGTCTCTAACCATTCTTTATGAACAATCACTGTCTCAGCTGCATTACAAACGGCTGGTCTGTCTGTTTTGGCGTTAATTAAAATATTCATAGCCTTAACAGGATCTGCTTCTTTATCAATATACAAGTGGCAGTTGCCCACACCTGTTTCAAGTACAGGAACGGTTGCGTTATTGACTACAGCATTAATTAAGGAAGCACCGCCGCGCGGGATCAGCACATCAATATGCTCTTTCATTGTAAACAGCTGCTGTGTTGCCTCTCGGTCTGTGCTGGATATGAATTGAACTGCTTCTTTAGGGATTTTCGTGTTTTCCAGCGCTTGATGAATGACATCCACAATAGCCTGGTTTGAAGAAATCGCTGAAGAACCTCCTTTTAAAACAATGGCATTTCCAGATTTAAGCGCCAGTCCGGTCGCGTCAGCCGTCACATTTGGACGCGCTTCATAAATCATTCCAATAACGCCAAGCGGAACAGTTACTTTTTCAACAAGCAAATCGTTTTCTAAAGTCCAGCTGGAAGCAATTATTCCTGTTGGATCTTCAAGCTTTGCCACCTGTCTAAGACCATCAGCAAATTCAAAGACTCTTTCTTTAGATAAAGCGAGTCTATCCATATAGGCCTCATCATAGCCCTTTTCACGGCCAGTTTGTAAATCAGCTTCATTTGCTTCTAAAATAGTTAGATAGTTAGCTTCTAAAGTGTCCGCAATGACTTGAAGTGCTTCATTTTTTTCCTCGGTTGTTAGAAGGCTGATTTTTCGGGCAGCTTTTTTAGCTGCAATCGCCTGGGCTTCTACATTTACTTGTTCTTTAATTAAAGTCATCAAATACCTCCCGTTATTTTAAACGCCTACTGGCATTGAGAATTCTAGGTTACAGACAAAATCTTCCGTTTTTACAACTGCACTTTTAAGAGTATTTTCATTGTCATTGAGCTGTTCTAGTTCATCGCTGGAAAAATTGACGACACCGAGGCCGATTTCCTTACCGAAGGTGTCAATAATACGGATGACCGCACCCTTATCAAACTGGCCGCTTACACCAGTAATTCCTGCAGCGAGAAGGTTTTTATCTCGATCAATGATTCTGCCTTTCGCAATTTGGTCGATGGTCACTTCACCTTCAGGACCTGAGTTAAAGGCAATCCATTTTTTCTTTTGATTTAAATTAACCATATTAGGCTCTGTTTTAAAATAGGTCCCTTTAGCCTGTTCATTTACTGCATCAATCAGGACGTTAGCAACGCCTGCTTTTCCTAAATAGGTTGTAATTCCAGATGCCATTGCAATTTTCACAGCATCAATTTTAGATTTCATTCCACCGGTTCCTACAGAGCTTCCTGAACCACCAGCAGCGGCTTCAATTTCCGGTGTGATTTCATATACTTTTTCAAGCAAAACAGCATCTTTATCTTTTCTTGGATCCGCATTATACAACCCATCAATATCTGAAAGGATAATAAGCTGATCTGAATCGACAAGTCCTGCTACCTTGGCTGATAAAGTATCGTTGTCGCCAAATTTTAAGCGGTCGACTGTTACCGTATCGTTTTCGTTGACGATAGGTATGATGCCTCTGTCTAGTAATACGTTCAGCGTATTACGAACATTCTTATACCTGTCTTCGTCTGAAAAGTCGCTTCTTGTTATCAAAATTTGTGAAGCGACATAGCCGTGGGATAAAAACATTTTTGAGTAGGCTTCTATTAATAATCCCTGGCCAATTGAAGCGGCTGCTTGTTTTTCTGGTAATGTGTCCGGACGGTTTAAACAACCAAGCTTCCGATAGCCTGCAGCTACTGCTCCTGAAGAAACAAGGACGACCTCATGTCCTGCATCCTTTAATAAAACAATTTCGTCTGCTAGCTTTTCTAGCTTACGTCTGCTTATTTCTCCGTGAAGGCTTGTTAATGAACTGCTGCCTATCTTAATTACTACTCGTTGTTTCTTGGTGTCTGGGCTCATTCTATCACTCCTGAGTTATTTTTTTCTTCTATAAATATCATCTTACTTTTAAGGGATGACGTATGCTTTGTCTGCATCCTAGCTACTTGTGTACTTTGCTGACTTTTTCTTAAGACTCTGAATTGAGCACCTTCACCCTTCGTTGGTCTCCAGTTCATAAGGAGCCTAACGAGTGATTGTTCTTTTCGTCTTTATATAGCTTGAAGCTGTTTGATATGTTTTTCTTCTTGTTGAGAGCTAATTTCTTTTGAACGGTTAGCGGCTTGCTTGATCGCCTGTGAAATGGCTTTTCCACCGCCATGTTTGCTAAGAGCATCTAAACCGGCTGCCGTCGTTCCGTTTGGAGACGTTACGTTTTCTCTTAAGACGGTTGGTGTTTCGTCTTGCTCCTGAATCATCCTTGCTGCGCCAACAATCGTCTGGGCGATGATTTGGCGTGTGGTTTCTTCATCAAGTCCACCGCTTAATCCAGCCTGTTCCATATGCTCCATTAAATAGTAGAAATAGGCTGGGCCACTTCCTGCTATCCCTGTAAAAATATCCATTTTGTCTTCCTCAATAATGAACACTTCTCCAATACATTTAAGCAGCTCTTGTGCAATTTTGATATTAGATTGAGTGGTGTGTTTACCAGGAGATAAGGCGGTTGCAGATTCTCCAATCATGCTCGAAGTATTCGGCATGACACGAATAACCTGTTGCCCTGCTGAAAGATTGTTTTCCATAAACGAGGTAGATATGCCCGCTAATACAGATAAAACTAGATGATCTTGATGTAAATCTTCTTTTAGTGAGAGTAAAGCAAATTCAGCATCCTTTGGCTTCATTGCCAGAAAAATGACATCAATTTCATCAAAATTCAATTCGTCTCTTGTAATTCCTCGAATTCCATACTTTGTTTCAAGTTCAGTTAAACGTACATGATTGCTTTTATTTGATGCAATAATATGTTCTGGTGCGACTAATTCACTGTTTACAATTCCTGAGATCATCGCTTCTGCCATTGAACCTGCACCTAAAAATGCGATTGTTTTATTTTGTAACATTAATACACCCCTATACTGTTCGCTTTTGTGTTCTCATTTACACAACGTTTTTATACTAACATCCTCATAAATAGATTCAAGGGAATATAGGAAAGTCATAAGGATATAAGCCAATTAGTCAGTGTAAACGCTGTCATTTAGACCTGAATGGAACAGATCCGCTCTGATGATGAAATAAAGCGTGTCAGGCTGATATATGGAGATAATTTTTGTTGCAGAATCGAGCCGGCAAACCGCTTTTCTTTAGAGGAAGAACAAAAGTTGATGGGAATCAATGTTGGGAGGTGAGCGAAGGACACTAGGCACTGGATAATGACAACACGTACATTATCCGCAACTTGGAAGTTTTTAAAGTTACCTCACAATGAAAAAAAGCTGCCTTGGGTGGCAGCTTAATTTTTACGTAAAGGGTCTATTTGGAAGTGTCACCCCCACTATTTTTTGTCAAAAGAATCACTTTCATCTGCAGACTTCTCAGCATTACCATGTTTGACACCTTTGCTTTTATATGGCTTTGCGCTTTTGGCTTTGTTAACCTTTGCTTGCCAGCGTGTCCAGCCCTTCTTTCCCGTACCTCTGCCAGTGCCGCCCTTGCCCTTAGCTTTACTCATTGAATCAACTCCATTATTCTTGTCCATTTAAGTAGTCATTCGTTAGTCTTGTCCATTTTACCCAAGTAAAACCCTAACACAATGAATTATTTAACCTTACCAAAGCAAGGTTGTTTACACAACAAATAGCAGACGTTGAGTTTAGTTTTTTATTCTAACAAGCACCGTTCAGCTCGGTAAAATTAATAAGATTAGCAGAAAATATACTCAACAGCAGAACCAAATATTTAAACCTAAGTATCTGGATTTTAATAAAAAAAATATCGAATATATTGACCGATAATATCTGATAATAACTTGGTCTACCTTGCAGTTAGCTGATTGCAAGGTAGCTAAAATGGGGGTGCATTACCATTAATGGAATGTTGATCTTCCTGGTTTTTCTGTTATTCGCTGCAGGTTTAGCAATGGTTGTAAATAGAGCAAGGGTCAATAACCAGCCCGTTCCTGCTCCTATACCAACAACTGAACAGCTGTCAAAAAATCGATTTATGGAGGAATACGGCATGGAAAAAGAAACTAAAGTTATTAAAGAAAGAGTTAAAACACCTGAAAACAACAAAGTTGAGCAATTGGCAGCAAAGGCAGAAGTAGAAATTGCAGAAGAGTTAATGCCTTTAAGAGGCCAATTAGAATCTATGCAAAATGCATTAAACCAGCTACAAACTAGTGGACAGCAGGCTTCCTCCATGAATTATTCAGGCGGACAACAGTCTTCTTCAATGAATACATCTGGCGGGGGAAATCAACAACAATCTAATGAACTTTTAAGGCAAATGCAGCAGTTTAGTTCTCAAGCACAGCAGCAACAGCAAAAAACATTCCAACAATTACAGCAATCTATTCACCAAGCTGCACAAACATTGATAAACGTTGAACAGTCGCTTCAATCCGTTAATGTATTAAACCAAATTTCACAGCAGATTAATCAATCACAACAGCAATTACAACAACAGGGGCAAGGCCAGTCACAACAAGGATCTTCAAATCAACAACAAGGCTACAATAACCAATCATACCAGCAATAGTCTTTTTGCCCAAACAGACCTGATGATCTACTGATCATCAGGTCTTCAATTTTGATTTCAATCGCCTATGTGAAGAAGTCCAGTTTACGAGAAAGATTCCAATGAAAATGAGCAGGCCGCCAAAATAAACATACCAGGAGACCACTTCATTCAATAATACCCATCCAGAAAGTACTCCGAAAAATGGTGCCAAAAACAGGAATGCACTTGTCTTTCCTGGATCACCTTCATTCAATAAATAAAACCATATAGCAAACTGCACGATGGAGGCCATAATCGCCAGCCACATAATAATAAAAATCGACGTTGCGTTTAAGATTAATTTTTGTGTCTCTAAGGCTGTACTCATTAGTAAAAGAATAACCCCACCAAACATCATCTGATAAGCTGTTAACACCCAAATATTAAAGCGGCTTCCCCATTTTTTGATTAAAATGGTGGCTATTGACCATGATACTGCTGCTCCAAGTCCAAACAAGGTCCCTTCGCTCAGCTGTAAGTGAAATCCTAATGTAATAAACACACCGCAAAACCCAATAAACACACCAGCCCAACGGTAAAATTGGTATCTTATCCCGAGAAAAATAGTGCTAAGTATAACAACGAGCAAAGGATTGCTAAATGTTAAAATTGAAGATTCTCCAGCTGTAATGGTTCTTAAACTTAAAAATATGCAGCCCATCACTCCTGCGGTCTGAAAAAAACCTATGGTAAGCATCTTAATCCAATCAAGCGGCAGTTTGGGATGGGGCTTTCGGTTGACCAACAGAGCCATGAGCACCCCAGCGAGTGTAAATCGAAGACCAACTAATAAAAGTGGCGAAACATAGGTTAAGCCGATCTTACCAACGGTGAAGGAAGATCCCATCAGAAAAGTGGTAAGAATTACGAGCATTCCGTAAAAAATAGGGTTCATAATCAAGTTCACTGCCTTTGTTTATCCAATCACGGATGAATGGTTTCTAGTTTTCTGATGACAAGCAGACAGATTACCTGGGAATATTCGCTTCTCCGATCGGTGATATAAGGCCGTCCATGCTAGTGGAGTTCTTTTGTAAGCGATAGTCAGCTAATTCCTGTTCACTTTTATTATTTGTCCATTTTTGTAACGTATCACGTTCTGCTTGGTAGGAGAACAATGGAACACTGAATCCGCATGACGTTTTAACCAAGTCGATCCTAACTTTAATGATTTGCCTGGCACCAGGGAGAATGTCAAAATTCACAGACATGTTATCCCATTCTGGTGTATCTGGGAGAATCGTTTTGCCTTTGCCATATAATCTCAAAATCATTGGCGCCCCTTCAAAAGCTAAAAACATTAAGGTGATTCTGCCATTTTCTTTTAAATGAGCACTTGTCTCATTCCCGCTCCCTGTCAAATCCAAATAAGCAACCTCATTTGGTGAAAAAATCCGCAGCACATCATGCCCTTTTGGTGAAAGGTTAACATGTCCATCTTCAGTTAATGGCGCAGATCCTACGAAAAAAATCTTTTGCTTCCTAATAAACTCTTGATGCTGCGGAAGCATTTCCGGAAAGTTTTTAGCCACTTAAATTCTCCTTTTTAGTAAAAATTGACTATTTTTAGTTCAAGCACAACCCTTAAATGTATATTTCTGTTTACTTAGGCCAATTACCTTCTTGGAATGAAGGGCTATTTCCTATCTTTCGTATTTCCGGATATCAATCCGTAAGGCCCGGACCATTTTCTCAAAAAAACAGGAGCTGCCTCTCAGCAGCTCCAATTTAACGCAGACCTCAGCCAGTATTTCAACCATTACATTAAATCATCAATATCTCCCGAATGTCCTCTTCAGTTAGAGCGGAAGCAGTCGTTTCACTAGTATCGATAATCTCTTCAATTAGGTGTCGCTTTTTTTCCTGTAGTTCATTCATTTTATCTTCAATTGTACCACGAGCTAGAAGTTTAATGACCTGCACCACATTTTTCTGGCCCATTCGGTGGGCACGGTCGGCTGCTTGCTCCTCGACTGCGGGGTTCCACCATAAATCATAGAGAATGACCGTGTCAGCACCCGTTAAATTAAGGCCTGTTCCGCCTGCTTTTAGGGAAATCAGGAACAGGTCCCGTTCTCCTGTGTTGAAGCGATTGCACACTGCAACTCGTTCTGCTGATGGCGTTTGTCCATCTAAATAGAAATAAGGCAAGCCTTGAATGGCTAACTCCTTGCCAATCAAATCGAGCATTTTAGTGAATTGAGAAAATATTAGGACCCTTCTTCCCGACAGCTTAGCCTCTTCAACAATCCGGAGAAGCTGTTCGAATTTGGCTGAACCTCCATTATACCCATCCACAAATAACGCGGGGTGACAGCAAATTTGCCTTAGGCGGGTTAAACCTGCGAGAATCTTAATCCGATTCTTTCGGAGTGTATCCTTATTCAAATGCTTCATTGTGTCATGCTGGAGCTTGGCCAGATAAGCAGCGTACAGCTTCTTTTGGTCAGGGAGCAGGTCAGCTGCCTCTATAGATTCGGTTTTTTCAGGCAGTTCGGCAAGGACGTCTTCCTTTAAACGGCGCAGTAAAAAAGGCCTGACTCTTCGTGCAATTTTTTTCCTTGAAAGGTGGCTGAATTCTTTTAACCCATTAAATAATTCCGGAAAAACCACATGAAATATGGACCAAAGCTCCTCTAGAGAATTCTCGACTGGTGTCCCGGTGAGAGCAAAACGGTGCTTAGCCCGGATCTTCTTAACAGCTCTAGCTGTTTGGGTAACAGGGTTTTTAAAGGCCTGAGCCTCATCAAAAAACACCGTATGAAAAGACTGCTTTTCATACCATAATATATCTCTTCGCAGCAGCGGGTAGGAGACGATCATGACATCAATTTCCCCTGCATCCTGCTGAATTCTGGCCCGCTCTTTTTTTTCTCCATCGACAACAATAGCTTTGATGTCAGGTGTGAATTTCATGAGTTCACTCAGCCAGTTATATGTCAAAGAGGATGGACACACAATAAGGGCCGGAAGCCCTTTTTTACGGACTTCAGGGAGCTCAGAAAAAATAAAGGTAATGCCCTGTAACGTCTTGCCCAGTCCCATATCGTCAGCTAGAATTCCGCCAAAACCGTAATGAGCGAGTGTTTTCAGCCATTGAAAACCTTGCTTCTGATAGTCACGCAGGATTGAATCCAGCTGCCTTGGAACCAGGAACTCCAGGCGGCCGGGTGTTTCGAGATGATCCAGGAATTGGCGGAACGATTCTTCGAGCTTAAATACATTTGGATCATCTACAGAATCCATGAGCTGCATCCCTTTTAAAAATGGAACAGTTAAGCTGCTTTCTAAATCTTCATTTTGAACGGGGAGAGCATTCAGAAAACGATTTATTTCCTCAAACTCCCTTGTTTCCAAAGATAGCAGGGTGCCGTTCCGCAATCTGTAGTATTTTCGCTTTTCCTCCAAGGCCTCTAACACGTCACGAATTTGTGCTTCGGGGATGCCATCCATTTCAAATTTGAATTCTAGCCAGTCAGTTCGTTCTTTTTTCATTTTCACCCTAACCTGAGGTCGCGCATTTCCTTTAAAAATTCTGTTCCTTACTGCAGTAGTCGCGTATAGCTGAACTAATTTTTCAAGCTTTGGGATCATATGATACAAAAACTGGTACTCCAGTTCTTCGTTATGCAGAAAATAACCGCCATCCGTTTTGGCGAACGAGCTTTCTTCCATCAGCTGAAGAATGAGTTCCTCCTTTTGTTGATCTCTTATCAGCATGTTGCTCAACCCGCTTGCTCTTGGTTCAAATGGATCAATGACGACATTATCATAGTGAAACTCAAGGCCAGCAAGGAGCCGGTGATTGACTCGATCCAAGTACAGCTTAGCAAGCAGCGGTGTTTTTGCCGTCTTTTGCGTAATGGCTTTTGATAGATGAACTTCACCAAGCTTTTTCAAGCCTGGAACCACTTTATCGAGAAAATAATTCACTTGTTCCAGTGAAATTGGAATTTGATCTGTACCAGAGGCATCGAGCATCTTTTTAAGATCTGCTATGCGTTTTGCGTCTTCATTGTTCAGCTTGAATAGCTTCCCTTCAAATAAAACAGACTCGTAGAGTTCAAGCACGGCCATCCGGTCTAACCCTGAAATTTTCAGCTGGTACCCTTGAGATACTGCTTCATCAAAGTAAAACTGTAAAGGCAGCGGCTCATCAGATATGTGAAGGCTATCAAATGTTTGTCCATTATACTCTAGCTTAACAAGAGGTGCTTTATTGAGCAGCGGGACTAGCTCCTCCCAGGAAGAGGCTGGAATCAGCAAAGTTTGCTGTCCGGCTGGGAGCTTATTAGAATCAGGTAAAGCGTCAGCATATACTTTTTCAGTACTGATCACTTCGATAAGCTTTTTAATGATTGAATCTGCCTCTGTTGAAAAGCAATATAAATTTGAATTATAGGTCATTGAAAGAGATAAAGGGACCTGATTGCCATTTTTCAGTTGCTCTAGAAAGAAATGAATATTTTGGACGATTGTTGAACCGATTTTTATATCTATCCCGAACAAATGCTGTGTTTCTTTGATTGTAACTGGTTTGCAGATGAACTGAACATCAAGCTGTTGCCTGTTTTCAAAATGGCGCTGGCTGCCAGTCGACCGCACAGACTGATCTTTAAAAAGCGTTAACAGCCCTTCACTTAAGGCCTGATCTGCAGAAAAATCATTTTGCAGTGAAAAAGGGGTTGTTCCCTTGCGTTGATGTTCGAATATCGACAATAAAACAGCAGCTATGTGCTGGCAGTCTTTTTCGAAGGATGCCAGCGCAGGACAACTGCATTTAGTTTGAAAACTGCCATCCCCCTTCTTTGTTATTTGAACATGAAAATCTTCTGTTACTGTCACTGTTGCTACACACAGATTAGAACTGAAACTTTCAAAGTTTACTTTATTTGCCCGATAAAAAGCGTCTCCTCTTTTGAAGGAGACGGTTCCGCACATATCTATAATCATTTTCTGAGTTAACTTTATATCCAAATGCCTTGCTCCTTACCGATGAATTGATCTTCTGCTTCTCAAGAATTCTTAATCATTAAATTACTTATTATTAAATCTTAAAAGCTCGTCCATCCTAGTCATTTAATTATATCTTAAAATTGACCCCACCAAAACCAACAACCCTCCCAAGGTTATAATCATAGGGAGGGTTACCACTGTTCGTATCTGTGACAATTATATCTAGCTGTTTGTGTGGGTACTTCCCTATTTTTCCCTCTATGAAGGAACAGCTTCAGATCCTACTTCCAGTGTCTGGTCCAGTTTATCCTGCTGGCTATCAATAGTAAATACACGGATTTGTATACCATTGACCTTCTTTTCTTTCATAACTGGTTTATTATAATAGAATTCTATTGATCCGAAAAGTAACAAAAGGATCGTTCAGGAGGAATCATTTATAGTAAAAAAAGAGGCTCCGAAGAACCCCTGAAATTGTAGCAATTAATTATTTTCTCTATAGCTGTCTTCAAGCTCATCAATTAGCTTCCCAACATGGGCGACTGCCTGGCGAATCGCATCTGGTTTTGACATGTCAACTCCGGCTTTTTTTATAAGATCGAGAGGTTTCATCGTTCCGCCGGCTTTTAAAACATCTATCCACTTTTCAACGGCTGGCTCACCTTCATCAATGATATGCTGGGAGACGATAGTTGATACGGTTAAGCCCGCTGAATATGTGTAAGGATAGAGCCCCATGTAATAGTGCGGCTGGTGCATCCAAGTGAGGCTTGCTCCTTCATCAATCTCAACGGAGTCTCCCCAGAACGTGCTAAGGGCTTCTGCTTTCTGTTCTGATAGGACACTAGCTGTGAGAGGTTCTCCTTCTTCTACTAGTTTATAGACTCTCCTTTGCAGCTCTCCCTCCAGAATATGAGTTACAAAATTATGAAAGTAGGTACCTAACTGCTGGAGGATAACCCAGCGCCTAGTCCGTTTATCTTTCGTAGTGGATAATAAATGATGTCCAAGCAGCATTTCGTTCATTGTGGATGGTGCTTCAATAAAATAACGTGATGGACGTGTATTTGTCATTCGCTGGTTCTTCCCGGCCAAATAAAAGTGTCCTGCATGTCCAAGTTCATGGGCAAGGGTAAAAGCGCCTCTCATGGAATCAGGCCATGTCATTAACACATATGGATGAGCCCCATAAGGACTTGAACAAAAGGCTCCGGTGGACTTGCCAACATTGTCTGCATAATCTACCCATCTATTCGATAAAGCTGTTTTAATCATGTCACTATAATCAGATCCCATGATTTCAAGTGCTGTTTGAACGGTTTCTGCAGCTTCCTCATAGGTTGTTTCCAGTTCAAAATCAGGATCTAAAGGAGCTTTTATATCGGCGTATGTCATATGAGCAAGACCTAGAACCCGTTTCTTCAGTTCCGCATACCTCCTCATATGCGGAGACAATTCTTCTTGTATGACATCTAGCTGATTATGGTACATTTCTTTCGTGACCTGTTGCTCATCCAGGAGCATATCTGTAACAGAATCATAATTTCGCAGCCTTGAGGTCATTATCTCCTGATTTACCTGCGTAGCGTAGGCTTCAGCAAAGGTATGTTTATATTGATTTAACGTCTTGTTAAAAGATTCATAGGCGTTTCGGCGAATTTTGGTAGACGGTGAGGAACTATATTTGCCGGCATATAAGGCAAAAGAAATCGGCAGCTCTTTGTCGTTCTCATCCACAATTGGATCAAACTGCATATCAGACAGCTTTCCTCGGCTATAGATGTTGTATGGAGCGCTAAATAGTGAACCATATGCGGCCAAAGTTTCCTCGGTTTCCTGGCCAAGTGCATGAGGCTTTTTTTCCTGCAAGTCAAGCAGGTACTTTTTGAATGCTTGCAGCCTTTCTTCTTCCTGTAAAAAGTTTTCCATCGTCTGTTTCGGTATTCCGATAATCTCTGTTTCAACAAATGCCAGGCTAGCGTTTACAGTTGATTCAGCTTCGGCAACTCTGGCAACGTCCTTTTGTTTGGTCGAATCTGTAAAATCAACACTCTGATGTAAATTCGCATACATGGAAACAAGGTTAAAGCGTTCAAGCAAATTTTCTTTTGCCACTAAACAATTGAACAGCTCTCTTGAACTGTTTCCTAGCTTCCCTTTGAATTCAGTTACATCAGGAAGATCCTTTTTTACAGCATTTAGTTCTTTTTCCCAGTCAGCTCTCGTTTTAAATAAATGGGTTAGGTCCCATGTTTGCTCTTCAGGAATATTTTCACGTTTTACACGGTCATTTGGTTTATTTGTCATATACGACCCTCCTAGTCTAGTTAAAAAATCTGTGATTTATATCTCCTTCTTGGTACATTACTAGTTTTACCACAATAAGAAAGGCAATAACCTTTAACAAAGCAGTGCTTAATTTATACTCCAGTCTTGCTCGCTTTCCGCCGGGGTACTCCAAAAAAAATAATGCTCAGTTGTTTAGTAGCTTATTTCAAACAAAAAAACAAAAAACCAGCCTGATTTTCAATTGGAATCAGGCTGGTTTATAGTCATTAGTCATTTAGAAAATTATAAAGTGCATTGTCAGATCCAGTTATCCTGCGCATGTCGAAGCTAGACAGTCGGCTTCATAAGGTTTGGTATGGACTGTGTTCCTAAGGAAAGCTGCCAAGAGAATAATCTTGGCAGGAAAAAGCTGTTTTTTGCAAAGGCGCTTCTGTTTTTGTTCTTATGGTAAAACTGAACTTCCCATCAGATAACGATCTACTTCGCGTGCTACTTCGCGCCCTTCGTTTATCGCCCAAACGATCAAGCTTTGCCCTCTGCGTGCATCGCCGGCAGCGTATACACCTTCAACGTTCGTGGTGTACTCTCCGTAAACGGCTGCAACCTTGTTGTTTTGTGTTTCCACACCAAACTGAGCCAATAAGGGCTGCTCCGTACCTTCAAAGCCGATTGCGATGAAGACAAACTGGGCTGGCCAAATTTTTTCCGTTCCAGGAATTTCTTCAAAATAGAATCGGCCGGTCTCATCTCTTAGCTTCTCCATTTGAATGGTATGAAGCTCTTTTAAATTACCCTTATCATCTGAAACAACTTTTTTCGTTTGAATAGAATACTGGCGTGGATCACTTCCAAATTTTGATGCTGCTTCTTCATAAGCATAATCCATTGTAAAAACATTCGCATCAGCCGGCCACATATTGTCTGCAGAACGTGTTTCAGGAAGCTGCGGGTGTTTACCAAATTGGACAACACTCCGGCACTCCTGCCGAAGGGCTGTAGCGACACAGTCAGCACCAGTATCTCCCCCGCCAATCACGATTACATCTTTGCCTTTTGTATCAATAAACTGGCCATCTTCAAAGTTTGAATCCAGCAAGCTTTTCGTTGCTGTTGTAAGATAATCCATCGCAAAATGAATTCCTTTTGCTTCGCGTCCTTCAATAACTAGATCGCGCTGTTTTTGAGCGCCTGTACAAAGGATAACAGAATCGTATTGCTCGCGTAACTCCTCGGCTGTGATGTCTTTGCCAACTTCGGTATTTACGACAAAATCAATGCCTTCCTCGTTCAGCAAATTGATGCGGCGCTCGACAATTTCCTTTTCCAGCTTCATGTTTGGAATTCCGTACATAAGTAAGCCGCCAGGACGGTCGGCTCTTTCATAAACAGTTACCGAATGACCGGCCTGGTTCAGTTGATCCGCACTCGCTAATCCAGCAGGACCAGATCCGATAATGGCCACTTTTTTACCTGTTCGCTTAGCTGGAATGCGAGGAGAAATCCAGCCATTATCAAAGCCTTTATCAATTATCGTCCGCTCAATGCTTTTGATCGTTACTGCAGGATCTGAAATAGCTAACGTACAAGATCCCTCACACGGAGCCGGACAAACCCGTCCTGTGAATTCAGGGAAGTTATTGGTTTTTAACAGACGCTCAAGTGCTTCCTGCCAGCGTCCGCGATAGACTAAATCATTCCACTCAGGTATTAGATTGTTGATGGGGCAGCCTGCAGTAGTTCCTTCAAGTTCAGTACCCATATGGCAGAAGGGGGTGCCGCAATCCATGCACCTTGCCCCTTGCTTGCTTAACATCTCATCAGAGAAAGGAGCTGAATATTCTTTCCAGTCGTTCGTTCGTGTTAAAGGATTTCGTTCCTTTGGTTTTTCACGAGTGTACTCCATAAATCCTGTTGCTTTTCCCATGTTCCTCTCTCCTTTCCGTTAAATGACGGCTTCCTTTGTAACAGGTTGGCTGCCTTGGGCCGCATTTGCCTGAAAGGCACTCATTACGGCTTCTTTATCCGTTAATCCGGCCTCTTTTTGCTCTTCAATTTGTTCCATCATTCGTTTGTAATCTTTTGGAATGACTTTTACAAACTTCCTCACAACACTGTCCCAGTTTTCTAGAACATAAGTCGCTTTTGCACTTTGAGTATATTGATGATGCTTTTGAATCATTTCTTTTACTGCATTCAGCTCTTTTTTATTGGTCAACGATTCAAATTCAATCATCTCTTGATTGCATTGATGTTTAAACTCTTCCTGATCGTCTGTGAGGATGTATGCAATTCCTCCTGACATGCCGGCAGCGAAATTTTTGCCAGCTACACCTAGGATGACAACACGTCCGCCCGTCATATATTCACAGCCATGATCGCCAATCCCTTCAACGACAACATCTGCCCCACTATTACGCACAGCAAAACGTTCACCTGCGCGTCCATTTATATAAGCCTCACCGCTAGTAGCTCCATATAAGGCCACATTTCCAGCAATTACATTTTCACCGGAAAATAACTTTGTAGATTCATCAGCGTTTATAATCAGTTTGCCGCCTGACAAGCCTTTTCCTAAGTAATCATTGACATCACCTGTGATATACATTGACATTCCTTTTGGAACAAACGCTCCAAAGCTTTGTCCAGCTGAACCAGTAAATCTAAGCGTAATCGTATCTTCTGGCAGTCCTGCTTCACCGTACCGTTTTGACACTTCACTTCCTGTAATCGTCCCGACAACGCGGTTGATATTCCGAATTGGGAAGGAAGCATCCACAGGTTTCTGGAACTCAAGAGCAGGCTGAACCGCAGGCAAAATTTGTCTAATGTCCAGTGATTCATTTATTTTATGATTCTGAGGTGTTTTAAAGGTACGAACACCTTCAGGCTTAAAGAGCAATGCAGTTAAATCGAGCTGTTTCGCTTTCCAATGATCCTGGGTGCGTTCGCTGACTTCTAGAACATCTGTCCGGCCAACCATTTCTTCCAAAGATCTAAAACCTAGTTCAGCCATGATTTCACGAACTTCCTCCGCTACAAAGTTCATAAAGTTGACAACATGGTCTGCTCCGCCAGTGAACTTTTTGCGCAGTTCAGGATTTTGCGTGGCAATTCCGACTGGACAGGTATCAAGATGGCAGGCCCGCATCATCACGCAGCCAAGAACAACAAGCGGTGCTGTTGCAAACGCAAATTCCTCAGCACCAAGCAAAGCAGCCATAACGACATCCTTGCCTGTCATCAGCTTGCCGTCAGTTTCCAGAACAACTCGTTCACGCAAACCATTTAACATGAGTGTTTGATGAGTTTCTGCAAGACCAAGCTCCCATGGAAGTCCGGTATGCTTAATACTCGTTTTCGGTGATGCACCGGTGCCGCCATCATAGCCGCTAATAACAATTACATCGGCTGCACCTTTTGCAACACCCGCTGCGATTGTACCAACTCCAGCCTTAGCTACGAGCTTTACACTGATCCTTGCATCACGGTTAGCATTTTTTAGGTCATGGATCAGCTGAGACAAGTCCTCAATTGAGTATATATCATGGTGCGGAGGAGGAGATATTAGTCCAACTCCAGGTGTTGAACCACGGACTCCGGCAACCCATGGGTACACCTTGTTTCCAGGAAGCTGTCCGCCTTCACCAGGTTTTGCCCCCTGAGCCATTTTAATCTGCAGCTCATCCGCATTTACTAAATAGTGGCTCTTTACACCGAATCGTCCTGATGCAATTTGTTTGATCGCACTTCTGCGTAAATCTCCATTCTCATCTGCTTGATAACGTCTAGGATCTTCGCCGCCTTCACCGCTATTGCTTTTGCCTCCAAGGCGGTTCATTGCTATTGCTAATGTTTCATGGGCTTCCTTGCTTAAAGATCCAAAAGACATAGCGCCCGTTTTAAAGCGGCGAACAATTGATTCAACCGGTTCGACTTCATCTATTGAGACAGGGCTGCGTGATTTATCAAATGAAAATAAAATACGCAAAAATCCTATTCGTTCTTCATTCGCTGCTTTTGAAAATTGTTTAAATAATCCGTAATCCCCTTTGCGAGTTGCCCATTGCAGCGTATGGATCGTTTTTGGATTAAACGCATGATGTTCACCCGTTTTTCTCCATTGAAAATCACTGCCAGAATCCAGCACGGTATCATAGGATTCAGTATAAGCATCAACGTGGCGAATCAGCGTTTCTTTTTCAATCGTCTGCAAGTCGATGCCGCCAAGTTGTGAAGCTGTTCCGCTGAAATACTCTTCAATTACACCTTGGCCAATTCCGACTGCTTCAAAAATTTGCGCACCGCGGTAGCTTTGAATCGTCGAAATTCCCATCTTGGACATCACTTTTACAACGCCTTCTGTTACACCTTTAACATACTTGCGGACTGCATCATCATAACTTACATCAAGTCTGCCATCAGAAATGGCCTGCTGGTAAGTGGAATATGCAAGATAAGGATTAATCGCGTTTACACCAAAACCAAGTAAGGCAGCAAAATGGTGTACTTCACGCACCTCACCAGATTCGATAATAATGGATACCTTTGTACGGACACCTTTGCGAACTAAGTGCTGATGCAAGCCGCTTGCAACCAGCAATACTGGAATGGCTACTTGTCTTTTGTCCATTCCCCGATCTGATAAAATGAAGATGCTAACCCCTTCGGCCATGGCTTGTTCAGCTTCATTAAAAACAGTGCGAAGCGCTTTATCCAAGTCATTCGTAAACAGCGTGTTAATTACTTTGCTTTTAAATCCAGGAACAGAATTAGCTTTTATCTGTCCAAGTTCACTATTTGTCATTATTGGTGTCTCAAGCTGAATCCTGCGGCAGTTTGACTCACCAGGCTGAAGCAGGTTGCCTTCTCCACCTAAATAAGTAACGGTTGAAGTAACCAGCTCTTCTCTTATGGCATCAATTGGCGGATTTGTTACCTGAGCAAATAATTGCTTGAAATAATTGAACAAAGATTGAGGCCGATCCGATAAGACCGCTAGCGGTGTATCATTACCCATCGAACCTAGTGGATCCTTCCCTTCGGTTACTATTGGGATTAAGTATTTATTTATATCCTCATAGGTATATCCGAATGCACGCTGGCGGGACAATAAGTCGGTCATCGTGTCCTCTGCTGCTTCCTTTTCAGGTACATTAATTTTTCCAAGCTGATTTTCAAGCCATTCCTGATATGGAAGTGCCTGAGCCATTTCTGACTTGATTTCTTCATCAGAAATGATCCGCCCCTCTTCTAAATCAATCAGAAGCATTTTTCCAGGGCTCAGACGGTCTTTATATAACACGTTTTCTGGTTCAACATCAATGACACCAACTTCAGATGAAAAAATGATATAATCATCCTTTGTTACATAATAACGGGCAGGCCTTAAACCATTTCGGTCTAAAATCGCACCAATTTGCTTCCCGTCTGTAAACGAGATTGCTGTCGGCCCATCCCATGGTTCCATCAGGCAGCTGTGGTATTCATAAAACGCTCTTTTTTCCTCAGAAATATGTGGGTTCTGGGTCCATGGCTCAGGAATAAGCATCATAGCAGTATGAGCAGGTTTCCGACCAGCTAAAACGAGAAATTCAAATGCATTATCTAGAATTGATGAATCACTTCCATCTGTATTTAAGATTGGGAGAACCTTATTAAGGTCATCGCCAAAAGCATCGGAAATGAATTGCTGTTCGCGAGCTTTCATCCAGTTAATGTTGCCTCTTAATGTGTTAATTTCGCCGTTATGCATGAGATAGCGATTTGGGTGCGCTCTTTCCCAGCTTGGAAATGTATTTGTACTAAAACGTGAATGGACTAAAGAAAAAGCTGATACAAAGCTTTCATCTTGAAGGTCGATGTAAAAGGCATCCACTTGTTCGGGAGTGAGCAGACCTTTGTAAACGATGGTTCTCGTTGACAGACTAGCAAAATAAAATGGCTTTTCTGAAACCGTAGACCATTTTTCCGCTTGCTTTCTTATAATGTATAACTTCCGTTCAAAGACTAAATCGTCCGTGAGTGAGTCATTTGCGCCAATAAATACTTGTCGAATAACAGGGCAGCTTTTTCTGCCGAGGTCACCGAGTTTATTGGCATCAACTGGTACAGTCCGCCAGCCGATCACTTTTTGGCCTTCTAGTTCAATTAATTTATTGATATGGGATTCTACTTCTAATCGATCGCCATCTTCATCGGTGAAGAAAATCATACCAACCCCATAGCGTCCTTTAGCAGGCAGATTCAGTTCAGGGCAGTTCTTTCGGTAAAAGGCGTCAGGTATTTGCACCATCAATCCTGCTCCATCTCCTGTAAGAGGATCACTCCCCTGGCCTGCACGATGGTCCAATTGACAAAGCATTTGAAGTCCTTTTTTTACAATGTCATGTGTTGCTTTACCTTTTATATGGGCATATAAGCCAATTCCACAAGCATCATGTTCAAATTCCGGACGGTATAGCCCCTGGGCCTCTGGCATTTGATTATATGTCATACTAGCTCACCTTCTTTACAAAAATTCAGACAAATTTCCATGTATTCTTATTTTAGATACAAAAATCAATACAAACAATATATAATTTAGATTAAAACAATCTCTTTTTGAGATGAGTTGGTAAAAGGAGTGATAAAATGGAGCTTCGTCAGCTACGTTATTTTATAGAGGTTGCCGAGCGGGAACATGTTACTGAGGCTGCTGAACATCTTCACGTAGCCCAGTCAGCCGTAAGCCTGCAGATCTCCAAATTGGAAGCAGAGCTCGGGGTTGTGCTGTTTGAAAGAGTCGGCAGAAATGTAAAGTTGACTGCAATCGGTGAAGTGTTTTTATATCATATAAAAAAAGCCATGAAAAATCTTGAATATGCAAAAGAGAAAATAGACGAGTATCTTGATCCTGAAAAAGGGACAATTAAAATCGGTTATCCAACCAGTCTGGCAAGCTATTTGCTTCCTACGGTTGTTTCAGCATTTAAAACAAAGCAGCCAAAGGTGGCATTTCATCTGCGCCAAGGTTCTTATACTAGCTTAATTGATTCTGTCAAAAACGGCGATATTGATTTAGCCTTCATTGGCCCAGTGCCTGCGAAGGATCCTGAGCTTAATACGCATATCCTATTTACCGAAAGCATTTCGGCCTTGCTGCCGAGCACCCACCCACTCGCCAGCCGGAAAAGTGTATCCCTTGGCGAATTGAGAGAAGATGACTTTGTCCTGTTCCCGCGTGGATATGTTTTAAGGGAGATGGCCATTGATGCCTGCAAGCAATCGGGCTTCTCTCCAAAGATAACCTCAGAGGGTGAAGATATGGATGCGATTAAAGGCTTGGTTTCAGCTGGAATTGGGGTCAGCCTGCTGCCGGAAAGCACATTCTATGATTCTTCGCCAAGATTTACAACAAGAGTTCAGCTCGAAAATCAAATGGTAAGAAGGACTGTTGGGATTATTACCCCAAAAAACCGCGATCTTGCACCATCAGAAAAAGTGTTTTATCTATTTGTAAAAGAGTTCTTTTCCGTGCTTGAGCGATATCAGTAAAGCAAACTTAAAAATAGAAAAACCGGGCAAAAATTGCCCGGTTAGCTACTTTTTTCACTAATTTCCGCTAAGTTTACTTACAAACCAGCTCTAACTTAGGTGAATCTTTCATATTCAAGTTGGTTTTTCAGCTTAGGATTCTTTTTGAGCAAATATATTCCCAAAAAAACAGATATATTCCAAAAAAATCGAATATATTCCAAAAAAATCGAATATATTCCAAAAAAATCGAATATATTCCAAAAAAAACACGTATATTCCAAGACGATAATTATTCTAAACTACAAAGGCAAAAACTGCTTGAGAAGGTCATTATCCTCCAGCAGTTTTTTTCTTGTTTAATTTACATAATCACTTTAAACTTAACTGTTTGATCGCTTGCTGTACGGTTGCCATTTTTTTCACAGAGGATAGATCCACTCCGAGATCTGTAACGGTCTGAGCAAGTTCTGGCCGCAAGCCTGTTAAAATAGATTTGACACCAAGCAAACTCATAACAGTGCTCATTTTCAGTAAATAATCAGCTACTAATGCATCAAAATTATAAACACCAGAAAAGTCGATAATTAAATGTTGAACATGCAGTTTCTGAATTTTTGAAGGAATGCTGTCCAAAAGCTGTTTGGCCCTGTCAGAATCAATTGATCCGACAAGCGGTAAAATGTAAACTCCGTCTAATGCGGGCACGATTGGTGCAGAAACGTCATTTATTTGTTTTAGCAGTTCCTTATGTTTTTTTTCAGCTTCTCTTCGTTCAGTAACATCTCTTAATACAGATTGAATTGCTGGTTTGTTGCCAAAGATAGTCGGTTTACAGTTAACTTCCGTATCGAATGGTGAACCATCCAGTCTAAGCATGGTTTGCTCAATAAGTTCAGCTTGTTTATTTTCTTCCATCACCTTTTTAATTCTTTGTCTTATTGCCTCTTTATGGTCCTCCTGTATTATATCGAGCACGTTCGCACCAATAATCTCTTCCTTGGTCCCTCCCAAAAAACGTGCACCAGATTCGTTAATATATAGTACTTTATGGTCAGCATGTATAATAATGATTTCAATTGATTCTTCAATAATTTGACTGTAGATCTTTTCTCTTTCGATGATTGCCTCAATAGACTCTTGCGGGGCTGTTTGTTCCATTGTCGATCACTCCCTCCCCATAAGTTTATACGAGCCATTGAAAATCCACAAGTGAAAAGGGCAAGTGCAAGACTGAAACTGATGGAAACAATCCTACTAATCCCCAGGCTGTACGTTTAACAGAATATCTTTTACACAATCGATCCACTAGAATAACTAGCTTCTTTTTTGGACTCCTCATAACAACCTGTTCTCCCCCCATTTAACTCTTTATGGTAAAATATAGTCTAATAGACATTTTCTGAGGTGATACCATGCTTAGTACAATTATAATGGCCATTGTGTTAGTGCTAGTCGTATTCGCTGTGATTGCAGCTTGGCTGAATACACAGTTAATCTTAAAAGACTTAGCAATGATTAAACAAGAGCTCGGGATAAAGGATATAAAGAATCCTTCTTTTCTTGACGATGACCTCGATAAAAACTGATTAAGCACTATTTCGAATTGGTTTGGGATGTTTGTTCCTTCAGATAAGCTTGTTAACCTCCTTTGCCCGATCTTTTTTTGGGAAAGTTGCTGATAGCCTATTATGTATGTTGGTAAGTAAATACAATCCTCTGAATAGACAGCCTGCAATAATTCCAAATGCAAGCAATCCTCCAAACAGCGGGCCAGCCATTAGCAAAACATAGCCTAATAGTGTGCTTAGAACGATTGATAAAAGCAAATACATATTTCCACCCCTTCCTCTTTAACTTAACATATTTTACCTATTTCTAAACATGAAAAAGGATTCCGGCAGCTTTACCGGAATCCTTTTTATTACTCTAATAATTCATCCAAACGGCTTTTCTTATTTTTAATAATTTCTTTGTCCAGCTTAGTAAAAGAGCCAGGATCAATTTTCTCAACTAAGTAATCACTAAATTTAACCGTCTTCTCTTTAATCGAGACTGAATGATCCTCTGCAATGTCATACAACGCATCAAAAATAGCTGTAATAACGGAAATATCATTTTTTCCATAATGGGCAATTTGATAAAATGAAGATCTTAGTAAGTCTTCAAACGGCCTCTGAGGTATAGATACTGCTGGACGATCAAGTTTGTCGTAATAAACAAGATAAGACCCATCAATTTCGGAAGCGGCTCTTAAACATAAACCGAGATGACGAATACATTGGATTGCCGTATTGGGATCGTTTATCCCCGGAGAAACAGCTCTTAACGCTACCTCTGTGATTTTTTGGAGGCCAAATTCCGTATCCTGCATGGTTGTCCGTTCTTTTCCGATTGTTAAATCCTGACCATCAAGCTTTGCTTCAGATTGGTCACCGTAAAAAACAGTCATGACAGGTTTGCTTTCTAATGTGAAATCACCAATTTTTTTAGATATTTCTATGTAACACTCTTGCTCATTGGCCTTTTGAAATAGTTTTTTCTCATTTATAAGCTGAATATATCCAAATTGCTCGCTTCTTATATTTGTGTTTTTTGATAGGTTGATTGGAGGTACCGGTGGAACATGCAAGAGAGAAATATGCTCGTTCTCTTTTATATGGTCGGCTCTCTTATTTATAGTTTCCAGTGAGTCTTTAGCTAGACGTTCAATTAGCATGCTCACTTGGACAGAAGATGCAACATGGTGAATAAAATAAGCGAAAATAGCCACGCAAATAAAAGCAATGAGCACTCCGACTGATGCAGCTCCTACGTGATTATCAACCGATCGTTCTCTCATAAACAGAAGGGAGAAAATTGAATAAACAAATCCCCCTATAAAAATACCTAGCACACGCATGGTTACATGGTCCTTAATAAAGTTCTGAAGCGTCCTAGGTGAGAATTGTGACGAGTAGGTTGTTAAAACTACCATAATAATTGAAAAGGTAATCGTAGTCATGGTCAGCAACGAACCAGCAATTGTCCCTAAAATCGTCTGGGCCAAGTCAACACTAACTAAAAAAATAGAGGGAAAAACAGATGATGCTTCTTCAAGATAATAAATATCAAGCCAAACCACAGCAACAGCCAGTAAAAAGGCTGTCAAAGATAAAAGAGCGGGCATAAGCCATATACTATTTTTTATACGAAGAAACACACGATTAAACACGATTTACCTCCATGAAATTCCTGACGTCTAGGTTAATTGCCCTATTCCTTCCTAATCTAAACTTAGCAAACTGAGCTTCTAACTTTAAAAGATACTCTGCAATTAGGGGGTTCATCAGAATTTGGTTAAGTCCTTAAGTGCCTGCTCATATCAAGTTATAGCCTATTTCTAACATAAGCAACCCCGAAAAATAAAAAGCTTACCAGAACCAGAGGTCCCGGCAAGCTGCAACCCCTAAAGGGCCCGTTCTGTGTTAACTTTTAATGACTAGTAACCACCGTATCCTCCGCCTGAAAAGCCACCGGCACCAACGATGATCAACAAGATAAATAGGACGACAATCAACGCAAAGCCTCCACCTGCGAATCCTCCATATCCACTCATCTATATACACCTCCATATTTAAGACTTCTCTTTATCTTATACAAGCTTCAGTCATTATGATTGGACTTTCACCGCGAATCAGCTGAATAGACTGCCGAAAAGCATCAGTGAGGCATAATCAATGAATAAAGTTTAGGTGAGTACGTGCGTAAGGCCGATTACTTTCTTTTGATAAAAGTTAACGTCCACTTAATCAGCCCTGTGCCTAATATGAAAAGCCCGTTTAAAAACGTAAGCAAACCGATAACAGCACCGCCGATGCCTGCCCCCTCTCCGGTTCCCCCTTCACTCCATTCATAAAAGTGCAGAAAAGCTGACCCGGATGAAAACCCAAAAATAGGCGCTAGAAAGATCATAATAATTCCGGAAGTCACAAGGTTTACCTTTTTATGTTTGTGAAGAATATAAATTATGATATTAAGAGAAGTAACGAGGATAAGAAACAAGAATAAAATAACGAGGTCCATTTGCCGTGTTCCTTTCATAATAAATTTTCCGGTCCATAAGTGCCTTTTCATTAATGGAAAACTTCTAAGCTGCAGCATTAATAATATGTATTAATATCCTTTAAATTTATGACATGCCCTCGATTCTTCATATTTCGCCATTTCCATAAAAAACCCTTCCCATAATAAACAGGCTGCCCTTATAGAGGACAGCCTTAATTTAAAACAAAGCAAACTGTGGAATGCTCCTTCCAGCCTGCTAATCTGCCGAATGATTTTCTTTCTCCCATACCTTCTTCTGCATAATTACTGCAACAATTCCAATGATACCTACAAACATTAAACTGACAAAAAAGCCAAAGCGAATGGTTTTTTCTGCGAGGGTTCCGCTAACTGCAGCGACAATTAGCGCCAGGCCTATAAAAGCCATTACTTTCCCCATCACCTTCGTTTCCAAAATCCGTAGTGACGATAAGATAATGAAAGCCCAATTGAACAAAATTAGGATACCAGCCGCTGTTGTAATATATTCATAAATCTTCCCTGGCAAAAGTAAGGCAGTGATGATCGAAACTAACAGTCCTGCTGTTGCCAATCCTAATGATGGGAGAGGCAGGTGATGGAACTTTTTCAGTTTTTTTGAAAACAAGGCGGGGGCGTTCCCGTCCTCTGCCAGAGTAGCCAAAAGAGCTGTTACTCCAAACAGGGCAGCCGTCATGGTCGAGAAACCAGCAACAATGATCGCACCATTAAATACATGAGGGAAAAATGCGAGATCATACTGGCCTAGCGCCGTAACAAAAGGACTTTCTTTTTCATGAAAGGCACCATGCTGAGCCATGAAAACGGCTAGCCCAAGTGAAATGACATAAATGACAACAAGGACAATTAGCATAATTACTCCCGCTTTGGGAGCGTCTTCTTTCTTTTTAAGCCTAGTCGCCATCAATCCGATAACTTCAATCCCACCATATGCATAATAGGCATAAATCAAGGAAGACCAAAAGCCCCTTAACCCCTCTGGAAACAGCTGATTAGCTGAATCTGGTATTCCGGCATGCTGAGCATCTCCACCTACCATTCCAAAAATTGCTGCTGCAGCAAGGATGATGAACATGACGATGGCTGATGTTTTGATGATGGCCAAAACATTTTCAACCTTATCAAAGCCTTTATTTCCCGTTAACACAACGAGAATTGAGAGGATTGCATACCCGGCTGCAAACAGCCACAGAGGAACATTTGGTAACCAAAACCTTGATAATATCGATAAAGCTGTTAGCTGGCTCCCCATAATGAGGATATTTGAACTCCAATAATTCCAGCCGGCACTAAAGCCTGCCCATTTTCCGTAGGCCTTTTCTGCATAGTAACAAAAGGAACCATCCTGAGGATCTTCGGCCGTCATTTTAGCCAGTAAGTTATAAACAATATAGGTGCCGAAAGCTGCCAGCATAAAGGAAAAAACAATCGATGGCCCAGTTATTTTAATGCCGATGGCTGATCCAAGAAAAAATCCTGTTCCGATGGTACAGCCCACACCAATTAACGACAATTGCCACCATTTTAAAGTCCCTTTACCGCTGCCTTTCCCTTTTTTTGAATTGCCGGAAACAGGAATAAAAAATTGCATGCAATACCCTCCTCTAGGGTAATAGCATTCGATTCCAGTCAGCTTTTTATTCGCCTTTTGACCAGTGTTATTATGTAAAATAAATGGTGGTTTTACCTGCGATTGGCCTCGAAAGTAATTACTTGATTTGAACCAGTCGGGTATTTTCCATATTTGTAGTCAGCTGAAATGAGGACATCTGAGTATCCAGTTTGCTCAAGAAGCATTTTTAATTCTTCAACACCATACCATCGAAGGGGGAACTCTTCTAATTCTGTTTGAATTAATTGTCCATTTCGCCATTTTTCATAGCGCCCATGAGATAGGGTGTACTGGTTGATATAATCAACCTTGACCGTTTTGTTTTCTAATGTGATAGTGTCACCATTCTCACATTCCCATGATCTAGTTGATACTATACCTGTCGTAAAATCAGTTGGTAAAAACGTATCAATTATTAATTTTCCTCGTTTACCAAGATGCTTATGGAAGTTCTTTAACGCTCTTATAGAGTCTTCTCGTCTATGCAGCATCAAAAAGGAACCAGCTGGAATGATAATAGCCTCATATTCTTTATCTAAGACAAATGACTCCATCTTTCCTTCGAATAAAATTGGGAGAAGCCCTCTTTTTTCACAGTTCCTACGGCATATTGTCAGCATTTCTGTTGAAGCATCGATCCCTTCCACTTTTAAGCCTTTTTCTAAGAGTGGAATAAGCATACGTCCAGTTCCCGTTCCTGGTTCTAGTATACTTCCAGTACAAGAAGAGAGCCTTTCCTGATAAAACTCCACATCTCCAAAAGAACGGCCAATGAACTTATCTAAATCATATACTTCAGAAGAAAGCTTACTATAGTACGCTAGCATGAATTGTCCTCCCTTCATTAACCTAAGCCATACCTTAAATTCGTTGTAAACAAACCAATATCCTTTCCACTCTCTAAAAAACAAAAAATGCATTACCTCAAACGGAAGTAATGTAGCAGGTAAAATGATTTCAGTCTCCTTTTCAATTAGGATGAGTTATTGTTTTTGGCTAAAGGAAGATGGTCCATGAAACCGTGCTTGATCATAAGATTGGCACTGTCTTCTCCATATTTTAAAACTTCGGCGATTAGGCGTGTATAATGTCCCCCTAAGTCTCTCCTTTGAACTGAGGAAAGCGAAGTTCCATATCTACCGGATGCTTCGGAAGCTAATAAAGTCATTTTGTATAACATTAACCTTTCTGAAAATGGAGTCACCTTAGTATTGGTGAGTTCGCTCTCCCATGTAGGCAGTCTTGGCAGTCCGTTTTCCGTAAGAATAGACTGGAAAATGTCTAAGTGCTTTTCAAGAATGTCAGCTCCACGATGAAAATGCTTCTGTATATCTTTTGATGGGGTAACTTTTGCCAAGCTTTTAAGAAAGGTTTTATGGAATTCTGTCGCTCTGAAATTGTATTCAAGTTGGGTAATTTCCGCAGAATTAACCGACCGGCGTTCACCAAACCAGCCATCTAAAAAGTGTTGGTCACTGACTTTTTCAGCAATATTAGGAGTTGAGATATAAATTGGAGGCTGATGGAGCCCTTTTTTGATAAGAAAGTCTGCTAACCGATTGAAAAGCTCGGCTGAGTTTTTCAAGCATTCCTGATAAAATTCACGGATATCCTTACGTGTTGAGGTGCTTAGCGACAGGGAATAAACAATATGAGCAGCCTGGCATAACTGGTATTTAATGATGGCTGTAAAATTATCTGTACAAATAGCTGGAGCATTCAAATCCACATCAGTTTTACCGAATTTTTGCGGGAGAGGTTGATTTGCTTTCACTAAAAAGCTTTCCGATTTATCCACTTCAATTGAGGCTATTTCTTCGGCATATTCTAAAATTGCGTGTAATTCTTTGTCCTGTGTTTTAGCGATAAAATATTGTGTGACCCAAAATGTCATCGTATTGGTTAAATAAGAGTTCCATAAGTTTGTGATTTCAGCAGCAGTTAATTTGTTTATCGGTTCCATCCATATTCCTCCAAGTACAATTAGGCTTCTAGTGAAACTGTCGAAAAATGACAAAATCATTCTTATTATCCTCGTTTGTTTAAGCGTTTATCCAATGAATTAAGTAATAAAATCACAATGTTTTTTAAAAAAACAAAAAAGCCGCCTTAATGGCAGCTGATCTTGTCGAATTGCACCTATAAGTTGATCAAGGAATGATCTTACAGTTCTTCCCCATTGCTCTCGATCACTTTTTTGTACCAGAAAAATGATTCTTTCCGGCGTCTTTCCAATGTACCATGGCCTTCATCATCCTTATCCACATAAATAAAACCATAGCGCTTTGACATTTCACTTGTAGACATGGACACTAGATCAATCGGCCCCCAAGAAGTGTATCCGAGTAACTCTACACCATCACCAATAGCTTCTTTCATTTGTTCAATATGCTGTCTTAAGTAATCGATTCGATAGTGATCGTTGATTGAACCATCATCTTCCACCGTGTCATAAGCACCTAACCCATTTTCTACAACAAAAATAGGCAATTGGTAACGATCATACATTTCGTTTAACACGACCCTTAACCCAATGGGATCAATTTGCCATCCCCAGTCCGATGCCTGTAAATAAGGGTTTTTCAGGGTGTTCATTAAGTTCCCTTCCGTCCGGGCTCCTTCTGGTGAAGCTGAAGACAGCATTGACATGTAATAACTAATTGTTATGTAATCGACTGGATGCTGTTTTAAAATCTCATCATCACCAGTTTCTCTGACAATCTCAATATCATTTTCAATAAAGAACCGCTTGATATAGTTAGGGTATTCACCGCGGACATGTACATCTGTAAAGAATAGATTATCTTGATTATCTTTTTGTGCTTTCAAGACATCCTCAGGGTTCGGTGTATAAGGATAGTGGCTCATTCTTGCTAACATACAGCCCATTTTTCCATCTGGAATAATCTCATGAAGTCTCTTGGTAGCAAGCGAACTTGCAACAAATTGATGATGCAAACCTTGATATTTTGCCTGCATTGCATTTTCCTCTTTATCTGACAGAATTCCCCCTCCAGTAAAAGGGCTAATCGTGATCATATTTATTTCATTAAAGGTAATCCAAAATTTCACTTTGTTTTTATAACGGGTAAAGACAGTTTCTGCATACCGAACAAAGTGGTTTATGACTTCACGGCCAACCCAGCCATTGTACTTTTTCGTTAAACCATACGGTGTTTCATAATGAGATAAAGTCACAATGGGTTCGATATTATGCCTTGCTAATTCATCCAAAACAGAATCGTAAAATTGCAAGCCTGCTTCGTTTGGTGTTTCATCATATCCGTTCGGAAAGATTCTTGACCAATGAATCGAAAAACGAAACGCTTTAAAGCCCATCTCTGCGAGTAAGGCGATATCTTCCTTGTAACGATGGTAAAAGTCAATTCCTTCCCGCTTCGGATGCCGAGCCTTCGATTCCCCGCTCAAGGTTTTCCTTATTTGCTCTGACGTAATCTCCATCGCATTATCTTTCGTCCGCTGTGCTTTTGGTATGTATTCGACAAAGTCAGCTGCAGACAGTCCTTTTCCGCCTGCATCAAACCCGCCTTCAATTTGGTTAGCGGCCGTTGCACCGCCCCAATAAAAATTCTCTGGAAATTCTACTTTAAACTTTGCCATGCTATCTCTCCTTGGTATTAAGCTTTAATCTTAAAATAAGATCAGTCTATTTTACCTTACTCTTGCTTCATTCACTCATCATTTGCTTAAATGGTAAAACGGCTGTTATTTAAGAAAAAGCATTTTGTTTAGTTATCGACTCAAAGCAAAGATGATTTCATCGATTTCTGCTGCTATCCATCAAGTTTCTAGTCTCGTTGGATCGCTAGCTGTTACATAAAAGGTTTTTCATCAGAAGAATGACCCGTTAGTCGATGTCGTTCGATATTTTGTCTGTAAGTACTGAATGAATCAGATTCACTCAATAACTTTGTCGTTTTCAAAGAGAGACTTAATGGTTTCCAAATGATCAGTCTCGCTGACTATTCGATAATCATTTATATAGTTGCTATCCATATCCATGGTAAGGCTGGCAGTAAGGGAATGATCGTCTTCAATTTTGTTAGTAGTAAGAATATTCTTTCAGTAATTGCCGGGCATCTCGATCCCTTTTTAGTTTAACTTCTGAGAAATCATCTAGAATCTGTTGGAGTGTTTCCTCATCTACAATCGTTACCCTGCTTGTCTTTTGGTTATTCTCAACCAGCCCGTTCTTCCTAATCGTTATACTTCTCACGGTACTTTCCTCATTGAGCTCCTCTGAAACAAGCTTTTGAAAGGTTGTATACTGCAACCTATCGAGTATAAAAGTGCTTCCTAAAATAATTACCATCATAGCAGCCAATAAAGTCATCTTCTTTTTAAAAATAAGGCTCATTAAAAATGTAACTAAAACCAATAAGATTCCAATTAGCAGGACATTGGACAGCTCCCAAAAAATATTGATAATCTTATTTATCCATTCCATCTATTCAAGTCCCCCCTCCTACTTAATTATTTCAAATTTGTGTCAGCTGAGCAACAGCGAACGGGGTAGTGAGTCTAAGGGGGTGAAACCTGCTTCCTGTGGGATATTAGGTAGATTTAATATAATTCAACTGTAACATGTCTGCCATATCAGCCGAATATATTGTAAAAGTACGTTTGCCTTCTTATAAATTTGTGAAAGGGAATAAAGAACTATATGATGAGTAATACAGTCCCTAAACAGACCTTTGCGGCCGAATATTTTAATTAGAATTAACTAATAATTAACATGATTTTTTTATTGATAGTGTTTTATATAGGCGAGGAGGAACAATTCGTGGAACAAGACTGGAGCGGAGCAGCAAACGAGCTCTCTAAAATCACCATTACTGCAAACCCCAATAATGAACCAGTTACGATACATGGCAGCTCAGAAGATTTATGGTGTATCGGTGTGGGAACAGATGCAGCTGTTTTTCAATCGATTCATGCACCTGGATATGCTTTTAAAATATACGCGGAAGGAAGACGCTCTAAAATTGAAACAGAAGCTTATGTGTATCAACAATTAGGTGATTCGGCCTACTTTCCAACATGTTATGCTTTCACGGACAAATATCTTGTTTTAAGCTTTGAAGAAGGGACAACCCTGTATGACTGTATCCTACAGGGCATTCACATCCCTGAGCAAATTGTGCAGGATGTCGAGGATGCGAGAGATTATGTCCGGCAAAAAAGCTTGAATCCCCGTGATATTCACCTAAAAAACATATTATGGCAAAATGGCAGAGCAAAAATCATTGACGTTTCCGAGTATGTTTTGCCGGGAAATGATTTTCGTTGGGAACATTTAAAAAAGGCATATTACGAATATTACCATTTGATTGATGGCAGGTCTGTTCCTTCTTGGTTATTAGAGACGGTGCGCAAATGGTATAACCATTGGACCGCCTCAACTTCTACTTTTGATGAATTTATGAAAAATATCCTAAAACTGACCCATTTCAAGAAGAATTAGCCAGCAGAACATATATGACTGATCCTAGCTTACATATCTGTAACTACGATATAAGCTGCCTTTACCGGGCCGTGCACTCCGACAACAAGATTCATTTCGATGTCAGCGGAATTGCTTGGTCCGGTAATAAAATTTATACAGGATGGAAGATGCTCTCCCTTTTCTAATTTTTCTCGTAAAAACCGGGCTGCCTGGGTCATCCTGGGAACAAGGCTGCTTTTAGGGATAATCGCAATAAAGTGGGTTGGTAAAAAGTTTACTGAGCGGCCTTTATTCATGCTGCTTTGCAAAACAACAGTCCCTGATTCAGCAAGCGTCATATCACTAAATACGATTCCGATGTTGGCCCGCTCTGCTTTTTGAACGTTATGGTCCCCCCTAGCAGGATCCCAGACATGAACATCTACATTCTGGTTTGGCCATTCCCTGTCCAGCAGTTCATTTATTCCGTATTCAGTGAACCGTTCATCCTTTACGGCAACAACTGAGCTCCCTCCATATGATTCAGCAATACTCGCTAATACATCTTTTAAGGAAGAAAATTTTGTTTCCAGCAAATCAGTATGAATGTTAACACACTGCTTTTTCAAAACTTCCAGCAATTCATCTGGTGAAGCATCTTTTAATATACTGTCTTGCGGATTATAGGTCCATTTCGGTCTTGTAATAGAATTAGGCGCTTTTTCCCTGCCAAGGCGATTTGAGATCCTTGCAAGAAATGAATCGCGGTTTGAAATCAACCCAGTCATGATTGATCATCCTCCTGTTTGCGGTTTTTAAACCAGTCCCTGAACCGCTCTTTATTTGGAGCAGGAAATTCACGAATGTCTGTCCATGCTTTTAATGGTCCCGGACCTTTTGAAATCCACCCATCATTCGTAAACGGGTTCATTGCTGTTGGTGCCAGCTTCGATCCCCATTTATACAGAGACGGGGAAGCCGCTCCTAGCCCAAATGCCCTCATCGCTAGTTTTTCAGAAATCGGTGCTTTTCCTTCTTGTTCTACAATGACCTGACGGTGCTTATGCAACAGCTCATGAAGCGGGATTTTCACGGGACAGGCTTCCGAGCAGGCTGCACAAAGCGTTGAAGCATATGGAAGTTCCTTAAAGTCCTCGTAACCGCCGAGCAATGGCGAAAGCACCGCTCCAATTGGGCCAGAGTAAATGGATCCATACGAATGGCCGCCAACATGGCGATAAACAGGACACACGTTCACACATGCAGCACAACGGATGCACTGAAGCACACTCTGGAATTCACTTCCGAGAATTTTACTTCGTCCATTATCAACTATGACTAGATGGAATTCCTCTGGTCCGTCCACATCCCCCTCATCACGGGGTCCTGTTAATACTGTAATATAGCTGGTTAGCTTTTGTCCTACAGCGCTTCTGGTTAACATGCTCACTAAAACGTCGAGCTCATCAAAGGTTGGCACAAGCCGCTCCATTCCCATTACAGTGATCTGGGTCTTCGGAAGTGCCGTAACTAGATCGGCATTACCTTCATTTGTGACAATGCAGATTGAACCTGTTTCAGCGACTGCAAAATTACAGCCGGTAATCCCAATGTCAGCTGTTAAATATTCGTTCCGAAGCATTTCACGTGCATGCCAGGCAAGCTCTTCTGGCTTGGAGGTTTTCTTGTAATTAAGTCGCTCTGTAAAAACATCCTTGATTTGTTCTTTGTTTTTATGAAGGGCAGGTGCAACAATATGGGAAGGAGGATCATGGTCATCCACCTGGAGAATGTACTCTCCCAGGTCGGTTTCTATCACTTCACAGCCTGCTGCTTCAAGGCTTTGGTTCATACTGATTTCCTCAGTGACCATTGATTTTGATTTGACCACCTTCTTAGCCTGCTTCTCAGTTGCCACCTTTGTTATATATGCATTGGCTTCTTCCGCTGTTTCTGCAAAAAAAACATGGCCGCCGCGCTTGGCAACATTTTCACTTAGCTGATTCAGGTAATAATCAAGATTCTCAAGAACATGCTGCCGAATCTCTTCCCCAAGTGACCGCCAATCTTCCCAGTTACCAAGCTCAGCCGCTGCGCTAAGGCGCCGATCCTGAAGCCGTTCCTGTGCTCCGCTGACAGCATTCCGCATAAACGTATTGCTAATGCCACCGTCGACGCGTCCATTAAAATCATCCGAGCCGATCTTCATAGGCATCGTTTATTCCCCCTTCTCATTGCTGTTTAGAACTTCAGCAATATGCAAAACTTGAACCGGCTTCCCTGTTCGCTCGATACGTCCGCCGATGTTCATCAGGCAGCCGGCATCGGAGCCTATTAAAAAGTCAGCATGGGTTTCATCTATATGTAATACCTTTTCATCGACCATCTGTTCAGAAATGGCTGCCATTTTTACAGAAAAAGTGCCACCAAACCCGCAACAATTTTCCTTCCCAGGCAGTTCCGTCAATTCTAGTCCTTTTACATAGCTTAACAATTTCATAGGAGCATCCTTCACGCCAAGCAGCCGCGTCATATGGCAAGAAGTATGATAGGTGGCGCGACCGGTAAAGCTTGCACCCACATTCTCTACTTTCAGAACATCAACTATAAATTCGGTGAGCTCAAAGGTTTTATTGGCGAGCTCTTCGGCTTTTCTCTGCCAAATCGGATCACCCTTAAACACATGCGGGTACTCGCGGAACATAGCAGCGCAAGAACCCGATGGTGACACAACATATTTAGCGTGATCAAAAGCTTTGATCATTCTTTTCATTGCTTCCTTGGATTCCTTCACATATCCGCTATTGTAAGCCGGCTGACCACAGCAAACCTGAGACTCAGGAAAATCAATCTCACATCCCAGCCGCTCTAGAAGCTCGACGGTGGCTTTTCCAACATTACCATGAAATAAATCAACAAGACAGGTTGCAAATAATGAAACCTTCATTAAGGAACCCTCCCCTTCAAACTGCTTCTCTATTAGTTCAATTATAAAGATTATTGTTGGTGATTTGTTAACTTTATCAGAAAAAACAAATTGTTTTCCTTTATCCTCAAATTAAAGGACAAAGATGGCTGATTCGGACAGCTCAGCCTGGGAAAGTAACGGTGAGTCCGAATGCGTAGCTGATCCGGACAGCCAGACCGTGAATATTCTTATGTTTCTAAGAAAACAACTATTTACCACAAAGTAAAGAAACCCTATTAATAGACAGTGTGCCTATTAATAGGGTTTGTGTTAACTTTCTTATTTACCGCTTGGTTGGGCATATTCATGCCGAGCAGCTTCAGCGATTAATTTAATAACCTCGGTATTATCCAAGACACCCTCAAAACGTTCTGAACCAAGACCTGTTGCAAATACAGGTACCATATTTCCTGTATGTCCACCAGTAGCGCCTTCTGCACGAATTTCTCTGCTCACAACACCTACATTATTGTGTTTAGCAATTACAGAGCCGATTTCCCAGCCTGTACGATAGGCAGCATACACCTTGCCGTCTGTATCCTTAATGTTATTCTTTAATTCCGCTACTTCTGCCTCTGTCAAGTCGATGTTTGCATATTCCTTAAAGACACTTTTAATACTTTCGTCAGTAACAGTTCCATTTTCTTGTACCAATTTACCTGCCATAAATTCAGGTGAAACATCGATTGCTTTTAAGCCCTCAATATCCATCGTTTCTGTTGCTGAAATACCCATCGTTTCGTGGTCAGCAAGAACAACTACAAGAGTATCGTTCCTGTCTTTCGCCCAGTTGACGACTTCTTCTACTACACTATCAAACTCGACCGTTTCCTTCCAGATGCCTGTCGCATCAGCAGCGTGTGAAGCATGGTCAATACGAGCACCTTCGACCATCAGGAAGAATCCGTCTTTCCCTTGTGATAAAACCTCAATGCCTTTTTTTGTCATTTCGTTTAATGTTGGTTCTTGGCTATTAACATCATCTTTATCTGTTTTGTAGTTCATATATGAAGAGTGAAAAAGGCCTAGCAATTTATCAGGTGTTCCTACACTATTTAATTGATCACGATCACTAGCAAACGCATAGCCATTTTCTTGGAATTCTGCAACTAGATCGACACCATTTTGTTTTTTAGGGCCAAAATAACTTGCACCGCCTCCAAGAAGAACATCATATTCAGCTGCAAGCATTTGTCTTGCCACTTCTTCCTGTCCGCTCCAACGGTTAGCAACACTAGCTGTGAAAGCCGCAGGAGTTGCATCTGTTACCGTATTATTAGAAATGACACCCACTTTCTTTCCGCGTGCTTGAAAGGCATCGAGCATACTTTTCACTTCATTGCCCTCAGCATCCACACCGATCGATTCATTGTTTGTTTTCGTGCCAGTAGCAATCGCTGTGCCGGCAGCGCCTGAATCTGTAACATTATTATTAGCAGAATAAGTGTGCATAAGTGCGACATTTTCAAGAGACTCCATAAATAAGCGGCCATCTCTGCCATGCTCCAACAGCCTGGCAACCTCTAGCTGACCGATCCCCATTCCATCTCCGACCATCACGATCACGTTTTTAGGTGCTTTTTGGCTAACATTAGCCTTTGATACTTCTGCCTTTGCAGCTACGGTCGCAGCAGGCGAGTTTGATAGATTGTTAATCCCAACGAAACCGCCAGCTGCAAGAGTACCAGTTAATGTAACCGCTAACACTTTAGATTTTAAAGACATCTGTTTTTCCTCCCAGTTGAGTTGTTTATGTACAACTATTAATTTACTTTATAATAGAGAAGGCGGTCAATGGATCTATTTACTTAAATCTCTAGGGCTATTTTAATAGAATTTGCTGCTGATTCCGTCTCTATTTCTTATAAAACCCTTTAATAACACAGAACAAAGGAAATACAGAGGTTTCTATTAAAAACAGTTTAGTGCCTTTCGCATAGCCGAATAGTCCCACGAAATAGGTTTTAAAAAATTCATCATGTTAGTTTAAGGTTAATCGAATCATATTTATTTGCTGAAAAATCTCATTTGCAAAATATCGCTTTAAACAAGTAGCCTAAATAAAATTTCTCGTTACTTATCTCACTCTAAAAGGAGATCGGTCACTCCAGAAAGCAGTCTATCGAATTGGTTCTATGCTAATCCTTTATTCCAGAACTCCTTAACACACAAAAAAAGAGCCACAACGGCTCTTAAATCAAATTCTATTATAACTTTCTGTTCAGCATCCGGTCGAGTGCAAGCTTTGCATCTTTCGCGATTTCTTCACTCACTTTTATGATATTGTGCCCTTCCGCAGATTCCAGGTTTTCAAGCGACCACACTAAATGAGGAAGGTCAATCCGATTCATCGTCAGGCAGGGACACATATGCGGATTAAGAGAAACGATATGTTTGTCTGGGTGGTTTTCAATCAGCCTGTTAACGAGATTCATTTCTGTTCCAATCGCCCATGCTGTACCTGATTCCGCATTTTTAATGGCATCAATAATATAACTGGTTGAGCCAGCCATATCAGACAGCTCTACCACTTCACGACGGCACTCAGGATGAACGATGATTTTCATATCAGGATAATACCGCCGAGTGTTCATGATATTCTCAACTGTAAAATTTTCATGGACTGAGCAATGTCCTTTCCAAAGGATTACCTTGATATTAAGAGGGTTTCCCTCATATTCCAATGTATCAGTGACCGGATTCCAAACGGCCATCTCATCAAGAGGGACTCCTAGATTCACGGCTGTATTTCTGCCAAGATGCTGGTCTGGCAGGAATAAAATCCGCTCCTTTTGTGAAAAAGCCCATTCCACCATTGGCTCTGCGTTGGAGGAGGTCACAGTTGCGCCTCCGTTTGCTCCGACAAACGCTTTAATTGCAGCTGTGGAATTCACGTATGTTAACGGTAAGATGGTATCTCCGAAGATTTGTTGGAGTTTAACCCAAGCTCGCGCCGTCTGGTGGATATCGGCCATATCGGCCATCGAGCAGCCAGCCCTCATGTCCGGCAAGATGACCTTTTGGTTGTCTCCACCTAAAATATCAGCTGTTTCAGCCATAAAGTGCACTCCGCAAAACACTATAAAATCTGCTTCCGTGTTTGCAGCCGATAATTGGGCCAATTTTAGGGAGTCGCCCGTTGCATCGGCAAATTGGATGACCTCATTCTTTTGATAATGATGACCAGGTATGAAAAGACGCTTTCCATATTCACTTTTTAATTCTTTTACCCTGGCTTCAAGCTGTTCAACAGACATGTCTCTGTATTTTTCGGGCAGCATATGACTCTTATCGAGTGAAGCAAGCAAACTCATTTTTGTTCCTCCCCTTTTCGATCCCAGGAAACTTTTACACTTATATCCAAGGCTTTTGCAGAATGAGTTAGAAAACCTAATGAAATATAGTCAACACCGGATTCGCGATAGGAACCTAAGCTATCAAGGGTGATTCCTCCTGATGCTTCTGTAATGATGGCTGCAGGAACGAGACCAATCCACTCCCGAATTTCTTCTGGTGTGCGGTTATCAAACATGATAACATCAGCCTTTGCCTCGATCGCTTCAAGAAGCTGTTCACGTGACTCGATTTCTACCTCCACCTTGACCATATGGCCCAATTTGCTTTTAACCGACGAAACGGCATTTGTAATCGAACCGGCAAAGCTTATATGATTATCCTTAATCATAACTCCATCATACAGGCCATATCGGTGGTTAAAGCCACCGCCGCAGCGAACAGCGTATTTCTCCAACATTCGCAGCCCCGGTGTTGTTTTCCGTGTATCACAAATTCTTGTATGGCTGCTATTTAATGTATCAACAGCACGGCGAGTCAGGGTAGCGATACCGCTCATCCGCTGGACAAGATTTAAAATGACTCGCTCGCCCTTTAATAAATCAGCAATGTTGCCTGAGGCAGCGGCTATCGTTTGCCCAACCTCAAATGGTTCTCCATCCTTCACCAGCACCGAAGCTTTTATATCCGGATTTAAAACGCTAAATCCTTTTTTAATTACCATTTCCCCGCAAAAGATACCAGATTCCTTAGCTAAAAATACAACCGTTCCTTCGGTTTTATCAGCAAAAATCAAATCACTTGAAAGATCTCGCTCTCCAATATCCTCGATAAAAAATTGCTCAAGTAGCGACTGCAATTTTAGTGTATTCACTCTGTTCTCCCCTTTTTCGTTGATACAAAATACGTTTCTTTAGCCAAGCCTGGTCATCCTCAAGCGGATAATCACTTCGAAAGTGACCGCCCCTGCTCTCCGTCCTTTCTAGGGCTGATTGTGTAATTAGTCCGGACAATATCCCCATAAATGCCTTTGTTATATCTTTTGTAGAGTATGAATCAAAGCTTTTTTGCTCTAAATCAAATTGCCTGATCCAACTCAATTGCTGTTCGAGCAATGTTTTAGTCCGGACAATGCCGACTCTTTCCATCATAGAGTTTTGTAACTGGGTGATGTCAGGCAGATTAAGGCCTGACATTGTTGTAAAATTGGCATTCATTACAATCTGTTGATCTCTCTGTAATCTCTGCTGTGCATTAATGTGTTCTGCAAGTGCCTTACCTTGATAAATCCCTTCCAATAAGGAGTTGCTTGCAAGCCGATTTGCTCCATGCAACCCTGTGCATGCCGCCTCGCCAATCACATAAAGTCCTGGGATAGAAGTCCTTCCGGCAAGATCCGTTTTGACGCCTCCCATTAGGAAATGGCTTCCTGGAGCGACAGGAATTTTTCCATACTCAAGCTGAATTCCGTTCGCTTTGCACATAGCCGAAATTGAAGGAAAGCGGCCCTCAAAATCTTTTATCATACTTATATCTAAAAATACGTCATCTTCGTTATGTAAATAATCATAGATTGTCTGTGCAACCACATGTCGTGGGGCAAGGTCCTTATATGGATGGACGCCAGCCATGATTGGGTGCCCGTACTGATTAATCAGAATCCCACCCTCACCGCGGACCGCCTCCGAAATAAGTCCTCTCGTTTCACCGTTCACATATAAAAGGGTAGGATGAAACTGGATAAATTCCATATCAATGATTTCAGCTCCTGCAAGATAGGCCATCGCAATCCCGTCCCCAGTGACGGTTTTTGCATTCGAACTGTATGTATAAAGCTGCCCGCAGCCTCCAGTTGCAAGGACGATATGGTCGGCATAATAGGTATGAATACTACCGTCGGGCGCTTTTCCTTTTACTCCAATACATTGACCTTTTGCATCTAGGAGAATCTCATAGACAAATACATCTTCCTCGGTCGCTACGTTACTCCTCAATTGCGATAAAAGAAAATCAACCATGTGTTTACCTGTAGCATCGCCGCCTCCATGGATAATCCTTTTTTCACAATGGGCACCTTCTAAACCAAGAAGAAGCCGTTTTTCTCCGTCTCTGTCAAAAGCACAGCCCTCATCGGCCAAACGTTGAATCAAGTGTGGTGCTTCGTGAATGATCTGGTAAACAGCTGAAACCTCATTTTGATACCGGCCCGCTTCAAGCGTATCGGCTGCATGCTTTTCGGGATGATCCTCGGAGCTAAGAGCTGCCGCAATGCCACCCTGAGCTAAATAGGAGTTAGCGTTCTTAATGTTTGATTTTGTGAGAACTCTCACATTCTTTTCCTGCCTTATCAGCCTGGCGAGCTGCAGGGCTGCCACTCCGCTGCCGATGATTAACACATCAGTGTAAGTCATGTTCACCCTCCATATCATTACAGGTGTCTTGACATCTATATTCACACATATTTAAACTATTGACAAGAGTTTTATTAAAGCCTAATGAAAATGGAGATAGCCATGAAATATTTTGATTATGCAGCAACTTGTCCGATGGATCCTGAAGCATCAAAAGTATATGTTAAAGCTGCCTCCGATTATTTTGGCAATGCAAGCAGCTTGCATGATATTGGCGGGAAGTCATCCGTCCTGCTAGAGCAATGCCGGGAAGAACTTGCGAGGCTATTAGGAATCGAGCCAGCAGGTCTTTATTTTACCAGCGGCGGTTCAGAGAGCAATTTTTTAGCGATTGAGGCGCTGTTATCGGATACCCCTAAAAAAGGCAAGCATATTATCGCAAGTATCGGGGAGCATTCGTCGATCCATGGGACCCTGGCCAGATTAGAAAAAGCTGGCTATGAAACTACCTATCTTCCGTTTATGCCTACTAGCGGTGTGATTTCATTGGAGGATTTTAGAGCTGCCATTCGGGAGGAAACGGTATTGGCTGTCATCCAGCATGCCAATTCTGAACTTGGGACAATCCAGCCGATCAAAAGTATTGCGGAAATTTGCAAGGCTAACAACATTTATTTACACAGCGATTTTGTACAGTCTTTTGGAAAGCTGCCGCTTCGTTCCGCAGAGCTTGTCAGCAGCTTCTCTTTTTCAGCTCATAAATTTTATGGACCAAAAGGAATTGGTGGAGTTTACATTGATCCATCAATAACTTGGAAACCGTTTTTCCCGGGCAGCACCCATGAAAAAGGCTTACGGCCTGGTACCTCGAATGTCCCTGCGATAGCAGCCATGACAGCCGCAGCCCAACTAGCCTTTAGCGCATTGGAAAAGGATAATATTAACTATAAACAGCTTCGGCAGCTGCTAATAGGAGAGCTTGAGCCAATTAAAGCATGGATGTCGATCCATGAAGCCTCTGAAAAATCTCAGCTTCCTGGTATCCTTGGTTTAAGGATTGCTGGGATCGAAGGCCAGTACGTGATGCTAGAACTCAACCGGAAAGGCTTTGCTGTCTCGACAGGAAGCGCCTGCCATGTGGGCTTGCATTCTCCATCAAAGGCCATGCAAGCTCTTGGCATATCAGGCAAGGAAGCAAAGGAATTTTTGAGAATCTCACTTGGCCGTTTTACGGAAAAAAAGGATATTATTCAGTTGGCTCAAGAAATCGTACTAATTGTTCTGGCTATGAAGAAAATTAGTTAGTTTGGTTATGGGATTTTAAATCTGTGTCCAAGTTGTGACATGGGATGTGCAGAAGAAACTAAAAGAAGAGGTATTAGTGGAAAAGCAAGGTTTCTTTTTACTTAAAAGTATACTAAAGTAAGGTTTCACCTTATAATAAATCGGATTGAGCGTATAGGAGTGAAATAATGAAGAATCAGAAGAAGTTATTAGGCGAAGAACGGCGAGAAATGATCTTAAATCTGCTAAAAACAAGTCCAGCTCCTGTAACCGGAGGCGAGCTCGCGTCTCAAGCGAACGTGAGCCGGCAGGTAATCGTTGGAGACATCACCCTGCTCAAAACGAAGAACGAGCCAATTATCGCAACTAGCCAGGGGTATATCTATATGCAGTTGCAGAACTCCCTTCACCTTTTTGAGAGAACCATAGCCGTCTGCCATACTCCCGACCAAACTGAGGAGGAACTTAATCTGCTCGTCGATCAAGGTGTTACAGTTAAAGACGTAAAGATTGAGCATCCCGTATACGGTGATCTTACAGCCTCTCTAATGGTATCCAACCGTAAAGATGTTAAACAATTCTTATATAACATTAGAAACACAAAAGCGGCCCTTCTATCAGCATTAACAGGCGGAATCCATCTCCATACCATATCTGCAACATCAGAACAAACATTGGATGAAGCCGAAAAAGCCCTTGCAGAAGCTGGATTTCTATTAGAGTAGTTTTTTATAAAAAGAGCCCGGGCAAAGCCCGGACTCGATCTTTCATTTAATTTGTGGCTTCAACCGTATACAGCTTGATATCTTTAGTATCAAAGCGATAATACTTATCCTTCTCGGTGAACTCAACCAATCCAGCGTTATCTTTTACCTCTTGAATCACTTCTGCCTTTTCATTCTTCTCTACTGTTTTTGAGATGGATAAATCCCCACCGAAAAAGTACGTTATCTTGAACTGTGACATATAAATAATTTCCTCCTAAAACAAAGTTGACACTATATTAATTGCCCTTTAGGTGGATAGTGTAAACATTAAATTAAAATTCGACTATAACATAATGTAGAAATCGTAACCGTATGGGGGGCGGAAATACGCTTGCAGGACTATTTTACATGAAACATCCCCTTATCTTTGATAAGGGGACTCTAATGTTAGGTTACTTTTACTTTATTTATGATTCTCACTATTCAGCTTTGGTATTTTATGGGTTTTAAGATCATCCCAGATCACTTGGCTAGCATCCATTTGCTTACTGGCTAAACCAATAACATTAGAAGGTAAATATTGTGGTCCTCCTGGCCAGGTATGACCCCCACCTTCAACCTTATACAAGATAACCTCAGTTCCAAATTTACCGCCACCATAAATCTCTCTACGGATCTTGGTTGGATCATCTTCTGCTATTTGCGGAAGGTAACTTACTCTCGGTCTTTCCACCGTCTTGTTTGCCGCTGTCCAATAATCGATTGTTGAATCAACAGAGAGTAAAGATCCCGGTCTTCCTTCATATGGAACCACAGGATCGGTGTCCCCCATAACTAACACAGTTGTAATTGGATTTTTCGGGGCTATCTCCGCCATGTTGTGTCCTAGTTGACCTGTCACTGCTCCAATTCCAGCAATCCGGTCTGATAACTCTACCGCTAAACGGTTTGAAAACATCGCTCCATTAGACATGCCAGAAGCATAAACCCGGCTTAGGTCAATGTTAAAATCATCATTAAATGAATCGATCAAGGCAGAAGTGTATCCAACATCATCAATACTAGCAAGAGTTCCAGTAGCTGATCCAGTATTCCATCTTCGAACTAGTGGTGAATTCGGATCAAAATCATCATTCTCAGGAATAATGACTTCATCGTTTTCGTTAATGACTGTGCTATCAGGAAATATAACGATGAATCCTTCCTTTTCAGCAATCTTCTGATACCCTGTCAACAAAATTTGGCCAGCGGAACTGCTACCTGACCCATGAAACGAAAACATAACCGGAAGCGCTTTCTTTCCTGTGTAAGAAGTAGGGACATAGTATTGGAACGTTCGCTCATATCCTCCAAATTCCATTTTTCCGCTCTTTATATCGTATGTAGGTTCCTCTGCTGCGACTACCGAATACATGGACATAACGAGCCCTAGGACAAGAAAAATAGAGAGCTTTTTTTTAAAACTTTTCATGAATACCTCCTATTTAATTAAATATTCTGAACACTTATAGTATAAGCAAGCTGGTTAATAGTAGCAATGTCAGATACAACAAATGGGTCTTTAGTTTACCTATAAAGGTTAATTGTACCTAGTCAGCACAATTCCTCCTATTAAAAACCAGTTTGCATCAGAAAAATCCAGCTATTGTCTTATCATTCGGATTCCTATTACAGCAAAATCATACTCCCATTTAGAAGGTTTACATCACCATAGAAGTATTACATTCACTTGGCGAACTCTCCCCTATCTTAAATTTCTTCCTCAAACTCATCCAACCTTCTCATTTAAACTTTTAGCTCTTACTGATTTCTTATAATGTCGGCTTAGAATTACACCATAAACTGATGCCAGTACTTGCTGAAATAGCATTCCGATTACGACCGGTACAGCTACCGCTGCAGGGAAATAAGTAACAGCTATTACGGCCCCAGCACTTATATTACGCATCCCTCCTGTAAACGTTAAGGCTATTACGGTTTCTCTATCATTCTTAAAAAAGTTTGCCGATAAGAAGGAAAGCATATACCCCATAAAAGCTACGCCCAAGACGGTTAACGCTATTCCTATTAGTTTCAAATCAACGTTTCTTAAATATGGTGCAACAACGGATGCATTAATCATAACAACAACAGCTAAACCTAGTTTAGAAAAAGGTGCCAGGCGTGGGCTAAGTACCTCCTTGCATTTCCCTTTCGTTACTTGATTTAAGAGCATCCCCAAAAAGGAAGGAATAACAATCATAAGGACTAGTCCCTTCATCATACTCATCACCTCGATCTCGACACTTGTCTGTAAAAGGATGGATAAGGTGAAGGGTACGATCAATGGTGAAAGAAAAGTATCGATCAGAATAATCGACAAGGTCAGCGGGATGTGCCCCCGATAAATGGAAACCCAAATAAAACTGGATATACCAGTTGGAATAGCCATAGCCAAGACCAAGCCAGTAATCGTATAAGTGTCGCCAGGAAACGCCACTAAGCCTGTTCCCCATGCAAGGAGTGGCATTACAATATGTAAAATGAAAAATACCAAAAAAAGTGGCTTTGGATGATAGATCGTTTGTGTAAGAGAGTTGAAGTTTGAGCTTATACTCCCTGAAAATGTCATGAATGCAAATAGCCATGGGATGAGGTAAGCATAACCGCTCAAATGTTCCGCCAGTAATACCCCTATTATGACGCTTGCTGGAGTAATGATCGGCATTATTTTTTCCAGTCGTTTATTAATTCTGTACAGCAACTTTGATCACTCCAATAAAAAAGTGGCAATAGCCACGATCCAATTCTAATTCAATCTAGCAGATCATTTAATTGTATAGCAATAGAATAAGAGGTCCAAATATTTTGTAAGAATGATTTTACTTTTTTATAGAAATTCATAAAAAATGAGAGGCATCAAGGATGCTTCTCACACATTTAAATTATAAAAATGGCTAACACTCCAGATTTGTTTATACCTTTTGCCTTCTCATCCATTGCGTTGCAGCCCACTTATCTCCGACTATAACAGGAGCCCCGCCATGTAAAGTTAATTCATTTAAATTTTGATTATCATAGAAATATTCGAAGTATACTGCCATGCCTTTTTGTGGTGATACGGACAAATTGAGTTGTGGGAAGAATGTTTCGCCGCCATATTCTACATCATTTAAGTACATAACTAGCGTGCTGATTCTGGGATTGCTGATTTGTTTGCTGGCTGACGCAAAATAATCATGATGTGCTTTGTACTCTTGGCCAATCTTATAATTAAGAATTTGAAGGCCTTCACCATGCTCCGTAGGTATACTCATGATCTGTGCTATTCTCTTTTCAATTCGTGCAACAACGTCACTTTCGCCGTCTTGAAAAAACATGCTGCTGTTTGTTCTAAGTTGATCTGCTTCACGTGTCTTTCCAATCTTGGCACGTTGCATTCTATCTTGAGATAAGTTAATTAGCTCATCACATTCTTCATGGCTCAACACATTACCTAAGATTACAATCAATGGTTCTTCTAATCTGGCAATTATATTAATTTCTCGATCTTCAGTAATTATTTTATTTCCAATATGATTGAAAATAGTTTGTTCCTTAATAGTAACTTGGTTAGCATCCATTATCACGTTCATCAACCTTTAAGTTTATTTTAATTTTCGGAAAAATAAGATCGAAAGCGACATTAGGTTATTGAGAAGAACGATTTTCTATCTTTAGGTTTTTGCCTCCTGCATTAAAAAATGGATGTTAATGTTTGATGTTATTTTACACCCTGTAATCAACTATATCTATCTTTTATTTTTTATTATTAAAAGGATATTCTTTCTTTCAATAGCCGTTTTATTGAACCTTTTTAATTTGATCCATATTAATGCCATTAAAACCTCTTTCTTATGGTCAAATATGGTAATCTTGTTTTATAGAGGTTTTACTCTCTTCATTTATATAAAAGTTTTTGAGGTGATAAGATGATTATTTTTATAACAGTTATTCTGCTTATATACTTGTTTGATTTTACAAAAATAAGAAAGCAGAACGAGACGATGATTGAACAAAATGAAAAGATTATTTCATTACTGGAACAACTGAGGAATACAGTGTCGAGCATTAAATATCTCAGCCATCCCGGTTAATAGTGATTACCCAACGATTATACCTAATTTGATTTATGGGGTTTTCAGTCCCCATCTCTAGTTAATTATGGAAGGTTAATAGAGTGTGTAAAAAAATTATATTTTATATAAGGAGATCCTATGAAAAATTCACTTGAAGATAACCACGAGGATATTAATTTAAGAGCCAAGAAGGGTTATCCTATCTTACTTTCTGGGCAATCGTCTTCCTGCTTTTCACTTGTTTGCCATTTATATTTCCAATGAAAATCGTTTATTTAATCTGGATTTTTGGCTTAGGGGCAATTTTTCCCTTTGGCATTCTACTTAGTAAACTGCTGGGAATTGATATACTTGCTGCTTGAAACCCTTTAAGTGCGTTAGGTGGAATTGTTGCTGCTCCTCAGGCATTTTTCATTCCTGTGTTCATAATCGTCTACATGCACATCCCAGAATGCCTTCCGTTTACGATTGGGTTACTAGGAGGATCACATTTCTTGCCTTATATGTGGCTCTATTAAAGTAAGGCTTATTTATTCGTTACATTGGTTGGCTTCATAAAAAGCTTCTGCAGATAGTGAAAATGCAAACCAAGACCATAAACACGACATGCTGATTCCCCCGATACTCTTTATTTTACGATTTATGGTTTACATAATAAAATTATGTTTAAAATGTTGTGAGCTTTATACTACAGTATATTTTTTTATAGTTTTCATCAAAAATGAAGTGAAGATTAATACAATTGGTGATATGTATTTTCCTTTTGGGGATATAACCGAAAACTCTCGCTTGCACTCCTTCTCTATTGGGAGTTTATACATGAGATGGTGTTTAACTTCGGTACGAACTACTAATGAAGACAAAAAGCCAATTCCATGCTTATTTAAAATGGCTTGTTTAATGGCTTCGTTTGTACCTAGTTCATAAAAAGTATGAAGTGACCGGTCTTCTTCGCTTAGAAAACTCTCTACGCATTCCCTTGTATGTGATCCCTCCTCCCTCATAAAGAAGGTTTGATTTCTCAAAGCATCAAGTGTATTCTTGTCCGAGTACGTTTCCTTTAGGTCAATGGAACAGTAAATCCCAATCTTGTCTTGAAAAAGAGTTTGAAAGGTAAATCTTGAATCGTTAAATTTTTTACCTACTATCGCAAGGTCAATCTTACTCTCATTTAATTTTTCTATGATGTAAGACGTTTTTTCATTTATTAAGTTCACTTTAATATTCGGGAACTTTTTTTGGAATTCGATCACTAAGCTTGAAAGAACAAAATCTCCTATCGTTGTTCCACACCCAATCGTCAATTCACCGGATTCTAAGTCTTTTAATGAGACTAGCGCCTTTTCAGCTTGATTTGATAAGGATATAATTTGAACAGCATAAGTCATTAGTTTCCTTCCGCCATCAGTCAACTCGACCCGTTTCTTTGATCGGTAAAATAAAGGTAATCCAAAATACCGTTCAAGTGCTTCAATTTGTCGGGAAACAGCAGGCTGACTAAGAGATAGCTGTTCAGCAGCTTTTGAAAAATTCAGGTGTGTTGCTACATAATAAAATGTTTTTAGCTGATGGAACTCCATTAAAATTCACCCTCGTCCTGTATAAATGTTACACTCGTATTACATAAAAAAGAGATGTGCCTTGTACTGAAAAAGCACAAGAGCCCACAGGTAAAGTAGTCCTTTGATTTTACCCTTGTATTCGTGAGCTGCTCGAAGACAAGCGGCACTATGCAAGATATGAAGGTAAGCTAACTCCTTGTGAAAACTGTCTAGTCGCTAGATGCTAGACAGTAGTCTAATGACTAACCCTTTATGCTTCCTATTTCTAAAAAAAGGAGACCAATATGGAACCCACTCGGATATCACTAACCTCGTTTTCAACCGGATCTGGCTGAGCGAGTAAAGTCCGGTCCTCTGACCTAACGCAAGTTTTGCGTAATATACCCGTTTCAAATGATAAAAAACTGCTTGCTGGCATTGGAGAAGATGCCATTGGATATCAGTGGGATGATGATATTATGGTTCAATCAGTAGATATTATTACCCCAGTTGTTGATGATCCTTATCAATTTGGCGCAATTGCCTGTGCTAATGCTTTAAGTGATCTATATGCCAAAGGAGCTGACCCACTTTTTGCCCTTAATATTGTAGGATTCCCTGCTTCCACCCTTCCTTTATACTATCTTGAGGAGATTCTTAAAGGTGGTGCAGATAAACTAAGAGAAGCAGGCGCACATATTGTAGGTGGTCATACGATTGATGACCCTAGCCCTAAATATGGCCTGTCTGTTACCGGTACAATTCCAAAAGATAACTTTTACATAGGGAAAAAGGGAGCTGCAGCAGGAGATCTAATTGTCCTAACAAAACCAATTGGCATTGGGGTTTATACTACTGCAATTGATCAAAAGCAGGCAACTGAAACCCAGCAAAAAGCGGTAGTGCAAGAAATGTTAAAGCTCAACAGATCCGCCTCACTTGCAATGAGACAGGTTGACACTCACGCTTGTACAGATGTTACAGGGTTTGGCTTAATTGGACATTTAAGTGATATTGCCTTTCATAGTGAAATATCATTCCGCATCCAAGTGAACAAAATTCCCTTTTTACCTGACTCCCTCCAATTATTAAAGCAAGGCTGCGTGTCTGAAGGGCTATATAATAACCTTTCTTCCTATAAAAACAATGTTCAGCACTTGACTGATTTATCACAGGAAGAGGAATGGCTGCTTTATGACCCTCAAACCTCAGGAGGCTTGTTAATCTTCGTACCAGAAAATCAGGCTGAAAAACTTCTCTCCCTGTTAGCCGAAAGTGGGGAAACGGGCGAGATCATTGGAGAAGTTATCGAGAAAAATGATTATCATATTACTACTAATAAAAGATTTCTTTAAAAAGCAGCATCATTAGCTGCTTTTTTTATTTTTAGTAATTTAAAAGTTTCAAGTTATGGATAATCGTTTGGGTTGGCATCCCCGGCACGGTATTACCGAAGAATTAGCTGTCTAATTTAGCCATGCATTCGGACTCCTGGTAGCTATTTCGTGCTCGAGCTGTCTGAATCAGTCATGCATTCGGACTCCCAACACTCAATCCTCGACTTTCCTTATCTGATTATAACCGTAGAATCTAGAATGCCATAAAAAGCGGATTCCATAGTCAGCAAGCGCTCTCTCAGTTGCGCCTCCTATTCAAACGACTTCCCCATTAAACCCTCCAGCCTTATAAAAGTTAACCAGCCGACTTCCCATCCATTGACTATGCGGCGCTTCTAGACACTTGACTTACTTAGATAACCATTTTGCATTATAAATATAATAATTATGCATTTCCCTTATTATTATAAACACCATACACTATATATAGAAAGAAATAAATTATTGGGATGTTAATAAAGAAACCCTCTGGAGGTTAACGGGATGAAATACAGAGACTCAGGAATGCCAGAGCAAACGGTTTGGGATACATTCTTTAATGCTGAGCAAACTCTAGAACTCTTAGAAGTTTCACATAACATAAAAAATTTGGTTGATATAGGCTGTGGCTATGGGACGTTCCTATTACCAGCTTCTAAAATTATTTCAGGCACTGCCATTGGTATAGATATTGACCAGCATCACTTGAAAATATGTCAAAATCAAATTAAAAACACTGGTGCTCAAAACATTCATTTAATCAATGGCGATATATCAGAAGAAGAGACGATTAAGGCTATTTCCACGAGAGTTAAAGAAGTTGACTATATTACTTTATTTAATATCCTTCATTGTGAGGAACCCTTAAAGTTGTTAGAAAACGCATATGATTTATTAAAGCCAGGTGGCCAAATTGGGGTAATTCATTGGATCCATGGAGATACAGGTAGAGGTCCTTCTCTAGAAATCCGGCCAAAACCTGAAGCTATTATTAAATGGGCAAACACCGCAGGTTTAACCCTTCTTAAGCAAGCAGCACTCCCTCCTTTTCATTTTGGACTCGTTTTTAAGAAATAGAGAAAATCAAAGAGAAAGCAAAAGGAAAGATGCTTTCTCTTTGAAAGTTCAATTAATAATCAAGAAATCAAAAAAGCTGCCTATAATAAAGGCAGCTGATTTTAATTCATACATTTATGAGTAAGTCAGTTGACGAAAACCTGGCTTAAAGGTTAATCTTTTAATTTTTTATCTGGTAAGAAAATGGTTAACCTTTATAAGGAGTCTTAATCCTCAACAAGCTTTGTCTTTAAAGAAACAGCGAGTGGTTTTTTATCTAAGCAATATTCCAGTAAGACAATCTTCCCTTCATGTTCCAAATGTTTAGCTAAAGAAATAAGGTTTTCGCCCTCCTCTTTGGTTGAAATAGAGGATATAGTTAATTCTCCATCACTTTTGTTAATTTGTTTTAAGAGCTCTTCCTTTTTCATTTTCTCACCTCATTTCGAATATTGCCTTTTTAATACCCACTCCTTCAGAAAAATACTCCTAAATAATAGTTTCGTAATAATATTAAATTTTTTATACCAATTAGGTTAAATAACTAGGAATACCTTTTAAAGTTGCAGGTTTTAAGATAGAGGTCTAAAAACACATTATGGTTTTTTACCTTTCCCATATAGAGTATTTCAAAGAACGATCAATAATAACTTCTATCTGTCTGTACATACTAATAGTAAAACTGGAGGTGTACTAATTGGCTGGATTGTTGGTAAAGATTTTGGTATGTCCGATTACCGTCATAATAGCTTCTTTCTTATTTCCAAATGTATTTTATAGTAACCTGCTTCAACCCATAATTGTTGGTTTGGTTCTTGCGTTCTCAGCTCATATGATGGAAATATTTATTTTAAAAGAGGGTATGTTTTGGTTAAGTACAATTGCTGACTTTGCAACTGCAACATTGATTGTCTATTTTGTATCATTATTTTTTGTTACAGCAACAGTAACTGTTGGCGGTGCCATTTTAACTGGATTATTGCTTGCAGCAACTGAAATCGTTCAGCATTATTGGTTAATCGGACGCGGCAGGACAGAAAAGTCGGCTTAAAATATTCAAAAAGACGCCATCCTTAATCAAGAATGGCGTCTTTTTGCTGTAAACAATCGCGAAAAATTATTACGAATCCTCTTTATCATTCAATTCCTTAGCTAACTCTTGGAAAAACGCGAGAGATTCTGGGTTTGCCATTGCACCAGGATTAGCGGCTTTTTCCAACGGGAAGCCTAATAGAATTTTCCGGATCGGTACCTCAAGCTTTTTGCCATTTAAGGTTTTTGGTACCTCCTCTATTTGATAAATTTCATCTGGGATAAACCGCGGTGAAACATGATCTTTTACTGCTGTCTCAATTTGCCGTTTTAGAGAGTCATCCAAGCTTTGTCCTGGCTTAAGAACAACAAATAGCGGCATAAATGATTTTCTGCCATGAGAAGAAAGGTCAATGACCAGACTCTCGACAACTTCGTCTAACGCCTCAACTGCACGGTAAAGTTCACTTGTACCCATTCTGACTCCATGGCGGTTAAGGGTCGAATCAGATCGGCCGTAAATGACACAGCTTCCATCTTCCTCAATCTTAATCCAATCTCCATGTCTCCAAACATTCGGGTACATTTCAAAGTAGCTTTCCAAATACCGTTCATTGTCAGGATCATTCCAAAAATAGAGCGGCATAGATGGCATCGGTTCCGTGAGCACTAACTCACCTACCTCATTCATTAGCGAATTGCCGCTATCATCAAACGATTCCACTTTACAGCCCAGTGACCGGCATTGGATCTTCCCAGCTTTTACCGGCAAAATTGGCGAACCTCCAACAAAGGAAGTACAAACATCTGTCCCCCCGCTTGTTGATGAGAGAACAAGATCTCCTTTTACATTTTCATATACCCAATGAAACCCTTCTGCTGTGAGCGGAGAAGCGGTTGCGCCAATTGCCTTTAACTTGGGCAGGGCTCGGTTTTCTTTAGGGACAATTCCATTTTTCATACACAGATTGATATAGGCAGCACTTGTTCCAAAGTTCGAGATTTCGGCCTTTTCAGCAAGATCCCATAATACATAGAGATCTGGATAAGCTGGACTGCCATCATACAGGACAATCGTTGAACCTGCAAGCAGTCCGCCTACCAGGCTGTTCCACATCATCCAGCCTGTGGTTGTAAACCAGAATACCCGGTCCTCAGGCATATAATTTCCTTCCACCGTCATGGTTTTTAGATGAGTTAGCAGAATCCCTCCCTGTCCTTGCACAATCGGTTTTGGAAGGCCGGTGGTCCCAGATGAATAAAGCACCCATAGTGGATGGTCAAACGGAACAAACTCAAATGCCAGCTCTTCGGATTCCTTAATCAGCTCAGACCAGGTTAAGGTATCTTCATGTGTAGCCTCACTATTTAAATAAGGAACAAGGATTGTATGCTTTAAGCTTGGTATTTCATCCTGCAGCTGAGTGATTACACTTGATTTATCATAGGGTTTGCCATTATATTGATAACCGTCGATTGTGAATAACACAACCGGTTCGATCTGTTTAAATCGATCAATAACACTGCCTGTGCCGAAGTCAGGTGAACAACTTGACCAAATTGCCCCGATACTGGCACAAGCTAAAAAGGCGATGATCGTTTCAGGAATATTCGGCATAAACGCCACGACACGATCACCAGGTTTAACGCCGAGATTTTTTAAGCTGGCAGCTACAGCCGCTGTCTTTTCCTGCAACTCGCTCCAGCTGATTTCACTATATCCCACATGCTCTGATTGAAAAATAAGTGCTGGTTTATTCCCTTTTCCATGGCGGAACACGTGGTCAGCAAAATTTATTCTTGCGCCAGGAAACCACTTTGCACCAGGCATCTCTCTTTTAACTAAAACTGTATCATAAGGAGCCGCTGATCTGATATTTGAAAACTCCCAAATCGATTCCCAAAAGTTCTCAAGCTCCTCCACAGACCATTTCCACAACTCTTGCTGCGTGTTAAATGACAAGCCCTTATGCTTTTTTAGCCAAGTCATATACCGGCTCATATTACTTTCATCTAATTGTTGTTGACTTGGTTCCCATAATATTTGACCATCCGTAACCGCTTTCATTTGCAACCTCCTGATTATGTAAAAAAATTATTAGGACTGAAAAAGCAAGCTAATTTTTAAAAATTTATAATATTTGCTTTAATTAAATGATAGTCAATTATTTAAGTCAGGTCAATTATTTTACAGGCTTTGATAAAAATGATCATCCGATAATTTGGCACAAAAAAAGACCATCAGCTTCGATGGTCTTTTCCTGCGTGTTATTTTACTCTCGAAAGTGTTAGTCCATCACCGATTGGAATAAGTAGTGATTCTAATTTAGGGTGCTCAGCTACAGTTTTGTTGAATTTCCGCATTACCTCTGTATAACCTTTGGGCTCAGCACTGTCGTCAACTACACTGCCGCCTGCAAGCACGTTATCTGAAAGGATAAGAGCACCCGGTTCTGCAAGCTTAATGCAATACTCTAGGTAATTTTCGTAATTTTCCTTATCAGCATCGATAAAGAAAAAATCAAATTTTTTGTTATCTTCGAGTAGTTTTTCAAGGCTTTGCAATGCTGGTCCTGTCATATATGTGACCTGATTGCCAAAACCCGCTTTTGTTACATTTCTATGGGCTAACTTGGCGTAACGTTCCTCTAATTCAAGGGAAGTTAAGTTCCCTTCTTCACCAAATCCTCTAGCAAGACAAATTCCGCTATAACCACCAAGAGCCCCTATTTCTAATACATTTTTAGCCTGCGAAATAGATGTAAGCATTGTTAAAAACTTTCCAGAAGACGGAGATACTGATATAGCCGGCATTCCGTTTTCTTTTATGGAGGTTACAACTTCCTCCAAAAGAGCATCCTCGCTATTAAACACCGAATCAATATAACTGTTAGTTTGTTTCATTCATTTCATCGCCTTTCTGACCATTATGTAAGACTCATATATAATTTACCATTTTTCAGTGAGCTATTGCCATCTCTTCGACTGGCTACTATCCGTTAAAATATTTTATAGATTAATAATCCTTTTATAATGGTTTGCCATCTATCCTGCCATCCCCTTCAAAATAGTTAAAAGATCTTCAATCAGATGTATTTTGTATCTGTCTTTATTTTCCTTAAAAAGTGAACAATTCCTTGGTCAATTAGATTAACAATTTAAGTTAAAGGAAAAAACCCCTCATCGTCAGCTGTTTGACAATGAGAGGTTCTCTCTTATGTTAAATTTCCCAATCTATTAGTAGAACTTTAAGTAACTGTATTTGCTCAACACCTATATTTTCCGCAATTTTATTCTCAAGCTGTACTTTAAGAGCAGCGTTTTCTTCGTAGCATTCTTCTCCTAATGCTACACAGTCCTCTATACTAACTTAGTATTATGTTCGAAAGACATACTACTTAAGCTTAGCCAGAATATCCATGCGGTATCTCTTAAATATTACATAACTAATTAGATAAACTGCCCAGGAAGAAATGACGATATTAATTAGGGCACCAGTTAAAAATTGCAGGCTTCCTGATTGCAGGTTCCCGATTGTATTATTGAACACCTCTAGGTATTCTACTTCTTTAAGCTCTATTTCCTCACGAGGCTGGTTTAAGAAAAGGCTGCCTGTTTTGTAGTTTAGCAGAAAAAATACAGGCCAGAGTGGAGTGCCGATGACTCCGCCCATAAAAGCAGAGATCACATTTACCTTTGTCAGCTTAGCAATGCCAATCGAAAATACGGGTCCCAAACCAAACGTTGGAAACCAGTTAGGCACAAAACCTACTGATAACCCCATTGCAACCTCATGCGGGCTAGACTTTTGGCGGAACAAACGGATCAGAAAATATTTAGATTGGCGTTTTAGCTTCATACAATTCACCTAACATTCTTGATGTTTTTGAATCCTCCACCAGATTCTATGCTATCAGGCATCTAAAAAAGAGGCTCATTCACAGTCAGGACACTGCTTTATCGAATGAACCAAATATTTGACGCAATTACCTAAAGAATTGATTCAATCATAATCATAAACGACGCAATCATGACATTATATGATGCAATCAATAAAAATGCTTTCATCGCCTTTCATGAGCTAATCGATTTGCGGCACAAAAATCTTCTCGTACCCAAAATCGCCTTCTGACTCGTTGATTTTGATTACGGATGCATTTTCAATTGGCTTAAAATTCAGTAACTCTTCAACAGGCCAATTCATGAGGAAAGCTTTAAACATCTGGATAAAGGCTGCATGCGTAACGATGACAATATTTTCATAGCGTTTCTGCTGCTTGGCCCGATCTACAACTGTATTCATAAACATCGTTGCACGAAGATATACGTCTGCCAAAGACTCACCATTTTGATAGCGGAAATAAAACTGGCCAGCCGCTTTATATTCTTTCTTCGCTTCAGGACTGCGTTTTGTAAAATCATATAAATTTCCAAGCTCCCATTCTCGAATCAGCGGGCTCTGGTAAAAAGGGACCTGATCTGGCAGCTTTGAATAGATTGCCTCTGCCGTTTGCATGGTTCGCAAATAAGGTGAACTGTATAAAACCGTTTTCTCATTGATGAGCGCTTGCATAAACTCCCCAGTTTTTTGTGCTTGTTTTTGTCCAAGCTCGGTTAAACTATGCTGGGAATCATGGGTATGCGCCATTACAGTACGATCTACGTTGTGTTCGGATTCCCCATGACGGATTACATAAATATTCAACTGCTGCTCCACCCCTTGTATTTACTTTATCTATTTTGCTGTTTGAAACTGCTTTTTTCCATAAAAAAATCGTATTATGTTTTTTCCTTCTCTATACTTTACCAAGTAGCAATTGTTAGGTAAAGAAAATTGCAGTAATATTCCGAATAAACATAATCTACTAAACCCTCCACCCTCTAACCAATAGCCAATTATTCCGGTACTAAAAGAAACGAAAATGTTTTCGGTCCCTATTTGGATATATCTTTTCTATGTATGTTGATTTTAAACTAAAAATAGGGGAAACCCAAAATATAGGGTTTCTCTTTATTTTTATTTAGTTTCCAACGGGACAGTCGTTTCTACCCCACCTTGAACAATAACTACGTTCTCTATATCTTTGGATATTCCTTTATCAATCTGGACTACAAAGGTTCTTGGTGTTGCGTCAGAAGTGCAATCTCCTTTTGGTTCTGACAAAGGCACTGTAATAGTATTATTGTCAGAGCTTAACTCAACATTTTTTATCATGTAGGGACAACTTCCAGACTCATTAACTCCAATGAAAAAAGCACCTTTCTCGTTAAAGTCTACGTTTGGTATTTCACTTTCAAATCCATATAAGTTCCATGTTTGTTCAAATTCAGATTGATTAACCGTTTTTCTTACCAAAAATTGAAATAAAGGTGTTGTTTCTCTTTCAAATGCAATCTCATGAAAATTAGAAGGTAATGTCTTTTCACTTGCTACCACATTATCATCTATATCGTTGCTACAACCGACTAACAGTAAAGACAAAAACATGGCAAGAGCTAGAAATGATTTAAAACTCGTCAATTATATTCCCTCCCTTCTTCAGATTAGACCACCTTTCATCATAAAAGTTTCACACATTAAATATTACATGGCAGAATTTCTAGTAATAACTATCTCTCATTTCAAACCAAACGACAGAGCCTTTCTTTTAAACATGCTAAAAATGGAAAGTATGATGCATTCGTATCAATAACGTAGTTGATTCTGGTGGTTAGGAAATTTCCTTTTATCGGTTTTTAATTAGAATAATTATCGTTATGGAATATATCACTTTTTTTTGGAATATATCGATTTTTTTTGGAATATATCGATTTTTTTTGGAAAATAAGGAGGTTATCATAGAATAAAACTCCACAACACTCGTTAGTTGGCATCAAACCTAGTGAAGACCTACTATTTTACGGTAAAATTGTAAGCCGTAACAGCTTTCCCATTCGATTAAACCAAAAAACCGAGCGGAATTGAAAACTCCGCTCGGTTTTTTACGTTATATTTACCTACCGTCAATCACTTCTTTAAAAATTTCATATGAGCGCTTTTGCTTTTCGCGATCATAAATATAAGAAACGGCCATGATTTCGTCAACGTTATAATGATCCTGGAAAGCTGTTAGCTGATCACGGATGGAATCCTTGCTGCCCAACAAAGTTACACTGGACATACTGTTCGCCATTTCTTTTTCAGCTGGGCTCCAAATATGATCGAGGTTTTCAACCGGTGGCTTTAACGGCGATTGAGTACCGCGCACAACATTCAAGAAAAACTGCTGCATTGTCGTTTTCTCAAGTTTTGCTTCCTCATCACTTTCAGCTGCAATAACATTTAAACAAACCATCATATATGGTTTATCCAAATACTCAGATGGCTTGAAGCGTTTCCGGTAAATCGCGATCGCTTCCTCCATGTACCGTGGAGCAAAGTGTGACGCAAATACATAAGGCAAGCCAAGCTCAGCGGCTAAGTAAGCTGAATCAGTTGAAGACCCTAGGATATATACAGGAATGTTTGTGTCAACACCCGGGTAGGCTTTTACATAGTTCTGTTTCTCGAGCGGTCCGAAATAAGTCAGCAAGGCTTTAACATCCTCAGGGAAAGTGTGGACAGAATCACTGTGAGATCGCCTTAGCGCACTTGCTGTCATCATATCAGTACCTGGCGCCCGGCCAAGACCAAGATCCACACGATTAGGATAAATCGTTGCCATTGTTCCAAATTGTTCAGCTACAACCAAAGGTGCATGGTTTGGCAGCATAATACCGCCGGACCCGACCTTAATTTTTTTTGTATGTTCTAATGTATGTTTAATTAACATAGCTGTGGCTGAACTTACAAGAGTCGGAGTGTTATGGTGTTCAGCTATCCAATAGCGTTTATAGCCCATTTGTTCCGTCGCCTGGGCCAGCTCAACCATTGCATCAATAGCTTGTTTGGAACCTTCGCCCTCACGGATAGGCGCTAAGTTTAATACTGAAACTGGTATTTCTATATTTGCCATTTAAATTTGTCCTTTCTTGATGAAGATTCACTCCTATTTTATCAATTGGAATACAGGAAACAAACTTAAGTGCCTGAAACAAGACTTTTTAAAGAAGAAGAGGTGATCTCAACCCTCTTGTTTTTTAAAAGCGGAGTGAAAATAAAAACCGTTTAAAACCGTCAGCACAAGAAGGCCAATAAAAACATTGCTGTAGATCATTTCATTTCCCTCTGCTACCGATAAAGGATTTAATAAGAAGCTGCTGTCATAATCCAGCATTTTCGCTATAACCGCTCCCCCAAAGGCACCGGACATAAAGTTAAATAAGTTATAGATTCCCATTCCGACTCCCATTTCATTTCTAGGAAGTGCTGATGCGATTAAACTTGCAGTCGCCGTCTGAATAAAGGGAAAAGAGATATAACTTATTATAATTACAATACTTAAAACCCAGGCACTGCTTCCAATAAAGGTAGATAACAGAAAGAAACCAAGGATCATTAAGGCGTAAGCAATGTAAACCACCTGCTTGCCGCCCCTCAAATCGGTTAAAATTCCTGCCCACTTACCTGTTAAGGCAGCAGCCATCGCCCCTGGAAATAGGGTGAGACCAATAAATAACGTGTTTAACTCGTTTACCTCACTTAACATTAACGGCATCATGATCATCATCCCAAACATGGTCATGATTGCTAAAAAGCCGGAAATAATGGTCGTTCGATAAGGAGCGTTTCGAAACAAGTCAGGATTAATAAATGGATCATCTTTGGTGAATATTCTCCAAGCAAATAAGCAAAAGAAGCCTATGCTGATGCCGATAAACCACCAGTTAAACGTCGTTATAAAAAGAATTAGAGTAGCAACTGCAACGGCCACAAACAAAGCACCCAGGAAATCAACTTTCCCTGTCTTCCGGTCCTCTTCAGGCATCCAAATTCGAAAAAACGGAATCGTAACGATTACACACGCAGAAATTAAAAATAAAAACTTCCAGCCGATCGCACCTGCCACAAATCCACCAATCACGGGGCCGATACCAGAGGCAAAAGCCATTGTACTAGAGACAATCCCTAATACCCTGCCCCTTTCTTCCGGAAAATATCTTGATGGGACAATAAATACAAGTGCAACGATTGAAGATGCTCCCGCAGCCTGGATGATTCTAGAAAGGACTACCAATATGTAATTTGGGGAGAAAAAGCCTAAAATCGAACCCAGCGCAAACAAGCTAAGCCCTATCGTCAATAGTGTTTTCAATGGATAAATATCTGCTAATTTCCCATACATTAATGCGCCAATTGCGTATATAATAATATACCCTGTTACAACCCAGCTTACCTGTGAAGGCAAAAGCGCAAACGATACAGCAATATCTGGGACAGCAATCATAAACATGGTTCCATTCATAACAGAAAATAACAAGACAGAACAAATCAATATGAGGAGCTTCTTTTTCTCTGCTTTGGTCAGGTTATATTCCTCACCGAGTTGTCCAGCAATTGTGGTCACTTCTTTCATTCTCCCTTTGCCTTTTAATTTCCATCTTATCTAATTATCATAAACAGCAAAACCAATAAAATCCAGTAAAGTGATTAGGAAGGAAAATTATAAATGGGATTCCTCACGATAAAATTACGTTTTCAGCACTATTGACTGTATTATTTGTGATGCACTTTTATTATAAGTAACTGAGCCACTTAGTAAAACTCAGCAAATTGAGATTAAAAAGAAGACAAAATCTTTACAATCTTAATTTAAGGGTAAGTAAGCCCTAAGGGGCAACTTCGGTTCAAATTACATGCAAAATGGATCATCAGATAAATTATCCCGGGGGAGGCTAATAATGATAACCTATTTAATCATGGTTATAATAGGTGCTGCACTCGCGATGTGGGTGCTTAATCGGAGTAATGGAAAAATAAAAGGTCCTTTTGGAGAAAAGCATGTTGCAAAAATTCTAACCAACCTTGATTCTGACGAATACACTATTCTCAATGATCTGTATCTCCCTAAAGAAAACGGCGAAACCACTCAGATTGATCATATTGTTCTCTCTTCTAAAGGGTTATTTGTTATTGAGACCAAAAACTATAATGGAGTTATTACTGGGGCTGAACAAAAAGAATTTTGGAAGCAGACTAATCAAAACCGAAACGATCAAATTTATAATCCTATCTGGGAAAACGCTGGACATATTAAAGCCTTGCAGGCCTGTCTTGGGAAAAGTAGTAAGAATGTCCATGTCCATTCAATTATTGTATTTGGTCCAGATACCCAACTCGAATATACACAGCCATTTAAACAGGCCGCGGTCATTAACAGCAGCAACGTTCTTAATGAAATTCAATCAGCAAAAGGACCAAATATGCTTAGCCATTTTCACAGACAAAAACTAAAGCAGCTTCTATCAGCCTATTTTCTATATAATAAAAAAGGTCAAACAGACCCTGCAGAGATAAATGAAAGAAATCATACTATTAAAGGCAATATCTATCCTTAACTTTAAGAAGATCGTGGCCAAGTTTTTTGGTTAAGATCTTCTTTTTCATATAGATTTCGAAAATCTCAACCTTAGGCCAGCGCGAGTCCCTCGAAGTCTTCGCTAATTCTCTTTTTAACTTTTTAATATTCAATTGAGCAAATCAGTAACAATACCTTACTTCACAAATTGGACACTGCTTTGTCAATAAACTAATTTTATGATCGATAAAACTCTGCTAACGATCGATAAATGCTTTTTTCTGATCGATAAAACACCCCGAATGATCGATAAACCATACGCGACCCTCTCATACATACAATAAGCCACCCTTAACCGACAAAAATCCCACACCTAAGTGTGGAATTCTCTTGTTTTACATTAATTTTTCCAGTTCTTCGAAAACTGCTTCATAATCTTCTTTTTTATCGGCTTTAAAAGAGGTATTCAGGTATGTAATGATTCCCTCTTTATTAACCACAAATACTGAGCGTACTGCGACTCCACCCTTTTCATTAAAAACCTTATAGCTCTTTGCTGTCTCTTTATCCCAATCCGACAGAAGCGGGTATGGCAATGTGCCCATACTTGCAGCAAAGACACGATGTGAGTGAATATGGTCCACACTGATCGGCAAAACTTCTGCACCTGACTTTTCAAATCGTTTGTAATCCTCTTTCCAAGAGGTGATTTCCTTAATTCAGCCAGGTGTGAAGTCCATACCATAAAAAGCGACCACGACATTGTTCTTCCCGCGGTAATCCAACAAAGAAATCTTATCCTTTGTTGTCGCACTCAATGAGAAATCTGGCGCAGTATCACCTTTCTTCAAAGAATCTCCCAAGAATAGTTCCTCCTAGCAGCTTAATTTTTAAAAATTCTCCTTTAAATATTATTGCCCTTAAAGGCTGCAACTAGACCTATCAGAGCAAACTGTGCTGGGACATCAAAAAAACCGATCTCCTTATTTGGAGACCGGGTTTTAAAATTCTAGTTAACTTCTGCAGCGGTAACTTTTTGCATACGGGAAGCAATTCCTGTAATCACGATAACAATAAGGGCTGGAAGAAGCCAGCCAAGTCCTTTGCCGTAAAGTGGTAAAGTTTGCTCAAGTACACTTGAGACCGAAACCATCCACCCTGCATGATTAATTCCGAGTGAATCAAATAATATCTTTAATCCATCAAATAAACTAAGAACAAATGTTACGGCAATGGTTGCAACGTAGACAAGACGTGAGTGATTGAATAATGGCGATAAGAAAGCTAACAGGATTAGGACAATCGAAAGCGGATAAAGGAACATTAGTACAGGGATAGAGAATGTAATAATGTTGGCTAATCCAAAGTTTGCAATTACGAAGGTAATCCCTGAAAAGAACACGACTAGTGTTTTGTAGCCAAATTTCGGCAATAAGCTATGGAAATATTCAGCACATGCAATCGTTAGTCCGATTGCTGTAGTTAAGCACGCAAGAGTAATAAGGACCGCTAAAAGCAAGGATCCGACAGTACCAAAGTAATGGGCAACTGCCCCATTTAGCACCTGACCGCCTGTTGGCACAAGACCGATTTTTTCAACACTTGATGCTCCAAGGTAGGCAATTCCGATATAAATAACAGCAAGCAGCCCAATTGCTACTCCGCCCGCTTTTGCAGTAGATACGAGAATACCTTTAGTCGACGTAACGCCCATTGCTTGAATAGCTTTGATCACAATGATTCCGAAGACAAGTGACGCAAGAGCGTCCATCGTGTTATATCCTTCTAAAAAGCCTGTGACAAATGATCCACTTTGATAAGCTTCCTGAGCTGGTTGAAAGCCTCCCATTGGATTAAATACTGCAGCAAGCAATAGAATGGCAAGTAAACCAACTAGACCGGGAGCCAAAATCTTACCGACTGTATCAACAATCTTGGCCGGATACAGTGAGAAAAGAAGTGTAGCGGCAAAGAAAATGATCGTGAACACAACCAAACCAGTTTGCTGAAGACCTCCGCTTAAAAATGGAGCGACCCCAACTTCATAGGCAACTGTTCCTGTACGTGGGGCTGCAAAGAAAGGTCCGATTGTTAAATAAAGCAAAACTGTAAAAAAGATTCCGTAAGCTGGAGTTACCCGACTAGCAAGCTCCTGCAAATCCTTGCTCCCTGAATAGCTCATAGCCAAAATTCCCAGTAAGGGCAGGCCTACTCCGGTAATTAAAAAGCCTGTGATAGCTGGCCAAAGATTGGTTCCGGCATTTTGGCCTAACTGTGCAGGGAAAATTAGATTCCCTGCCCCGAAAAACAATGCGAACAACATGACTCCAATCGCGGTATATGCTGAAAATGACAATTTTTCTTTCATTAGTAAGTTCCCCCAAAGTAAGTGATTTCTAATTTTTGCATTTGCTCAATTATTAGAATATTATTTTAATATATTAATATGCCGGCAACCAAAAAGCAACATTAATCGACAAAATTCTACAAATACTTTTCGAGGAAAAATAAGTCAGTAAAGTCCAAGCTCCCTTTCATTGGGTTTGGACTGGGGCAATTACAAGAGCGAAAGCGGTACTGTGTTGACCTGGAGCTGTGAGCTAGATGAAGACAACCCCCACGATTATCGCAACTTGGAACTAAAGCTTCCTAAAAAAAAAAGACCGCAGCATCTTTAGCTGCGGTCTTGCTTAGTCTTCGTTACATTCCTGCGTTCTCTGCTTCCCACTTGGCTATTTCTGCGCGAACCTTCGGAGCCACTTCTTTTCCAAGCAATTCAATCGATTTCATCACCTCATCATGAGGCATAGTGCCTACAGGCGTATGAAGCATAAAACGAGTAATTCCGACATTTTTTCTGAGGTGAATGATTTTTTCAGCCACCGTATCCGAATCGCCTACATACAAGGCTCCTTCAAAACTGCGCGCCGCATCAAAGCTTGTCCGGTCATATGGTCCCCAGCCTCGTTCACGGCCTAGCTTGTTCATAACCTGCTGAGTTGATGGGAAAAATTTATCAGCTGCCGTTTCGGTATCTTCAGCGATAAACCCGTGCGAATGGGAAGCAACCGGCAGCTTTGATACATCATGGCCTGCTTTTGCAGCAGCTCTTTTATAAAGTCTTACTAATGGCTCAAACTGAAGCGGCCTTCCGCCAATAATCGCTAGTACCAAAGGCAAACCGAGCAGTCCTGCTCGGACAACAGATTCAGAGTTGCCACCGCTGCCAATCCATACTGGCAATGGGTCTTGAACGGTTCTTGGATACACCCCGCGATTTTGAATAGCCGGCCGATGCCCGCCTTTCCACGAAACAATCTCAGATTCCCGTATTTTTAACAGAAGCTCAAGGTTCTGTTCGAATAACTCTTCATAATGCTTTAAATCAAAACCAAACAAAGGAAAGGATTCAATAAAAGAACCCCTCCCTGCCATAATTTCTGCCCTGCCATTTGAGATCGCATCAACTGTAGAAAAATCCTGAAAAACACGGACAGGGTCGGCAGAAGAAAGAACCGTCACTGCACTTGTCAGCCGGATCTTTTTCGTCTGCGATGCAGCGGCAGCGAGGATAATCGCTGGAGAGGAAGCTGCGAAATCCTCACGGTGATGTTCACCGACACCAAATACATCGAGCCCTACCTCATCTGCAAGAACGATTTCCTCGACAACTTCGCGAATGCGTTGCGCGTGGCTTATTACCTCACCGGTTTTTGGATCTGGTGTTGTTTCTACAAAAGTACTTAACCCTATTTCCATTTAAAAATACCTCCAACTTCTCGTAACCGATTTCATTTATGTATGTTCACACTTGATTCATCTAATATACCATTTGGTTTGATAGGAACAAAAATAAAAGACTCCCTGGTATGCTTAGGGTTACCTATAAAGTTCCCGTGGGAGTCTTTTCGGTAAACTTTACAAGTCCTTTTTATCAACGAAATTCATAAACTTACCGATAGCAGTCAAATACGCCTCAGGCTCTTCTACGTATGGCATATGAGCACTGTTTTCAAACACAAAGAAACTCGAATCAGGAGTGAGGCGGCTGTAATACTCTGTTGTTTCCGGAGTCGCTTCATCATAACGGCCGCATGTAAAAAGAGTAGGACAAGTGATTTCCTTTAATTTTGGTGTACAATCAAATGATTTAAGATTTCCCTTCACGGAAAATTCAGACGGCCCCCACATGATGTTGTACACTTCAGGACTACGATAATGTGAGCCCTCTTTTAACCACTGTGGAAATGGATCTAGGCGGCAAACAAATCGCTTGTTAAATTCTTCGATCGCTTCGTCAAATTCTTTTGAATCAGTTGTCCCTTCTGCCTCACAGCGTTTGATCGTTTCTTGAACTTCTATAGGAAGCTCCAGTAGATTCTTGGCTTGGTCTTGTTCCCACAGTGGCGCACTCAGGCACGGGCTGGAGAAAATCACACTCTTTACCCCGCTGGGTTTCGTTAAACAATACGCTGCGGCAAGCGTTGTCCCCCATGAATGGCCGAGGATATGGACTTCATCAAGGTTTAATGCTTCTCTCACTTGAGCAAGCTCCTCCACAAACCGCTCAATTGTCCATAAAGATGGGTCATTCGGGCGCCCTGATTTCCCGCAGCCAAGCTGATCATACAAGATAACAGGCCTGCCATCACCTAGATCTTTCAAGCCCTTAAGTGAATAGCTAGATGACCCTGGTCCCCCATGCAGAACAATCACGGGCGTGCCACTTGCACCTTTATTGTAATACTCGAACCAAACCCTTCCCCCTGATACCTTTATGTATCCCTCTTCATACATGATGCTTCCCCCTTGTTATGTAAATAGATGCTTCCTTTAATCCATATATCTCGAGTTGGCCCCGGTCAAATAATAAAACTATCAGAAGGCAAAATAAGTCTTATTAAAATCACCTTATAAAATAAGAACTTCATTTTGACTAAGATTATACCAAAGCTCAAAAACTCCTGGAAATTTCGTTGTTCCGAACAGGCAACTGCTTAACCATTAAGGTAGGAGTCGCAATCATAATCTTCAATTTGGCAACATTCCTGTTCTGTTGTTCTTTCAAAATATCTTTCTCTTTAAGACGCCCACCCGTAAATTCAGTCTCACTGAAACTCTTGGAAATGTTCGATATCATATATTCGCCTCCGAATTTCGAATCAAGACTCTGTTGGAGATTGAGTGCTCCATTCTCTCTCAAAAAATTGTAAGAGAGTTGGCTGCAGCCTTTATTCAAATACATACCCTTTTCTACAATGAGAGCTCAAGCTTCTTTAATCCACTCCTCTATATCCTCCTCACTATGAAGATAAGAGGTTGGTGAATATAAAATATCTATGCCGCTAATTATTATTAATAAGTCCCAAACCTTCTCATCCTCGATTGCAGGAATATCACACATTACAAAGAACTCAGCCCACTCGGCTGCCTCTTCTCTTGTCATCTCACCGCCCAGAACTAACTTTAATTTACCGATTCCTTCATCTATTGTTGGCTGATTCATATTTTCACCTCGTACTCTAATCATCAAAATGGTCCAATTGACGAGTTCAACCCTGCTGGTTACAAAGAGCTTCCTTTGATGGCAGCTAACACTTCACAGCCTTCATGAGTAACTAATAGTAGAGATATATTTTTTTATTTGGAACAGTATTTTTTAATCTTCTTAAGAGTCGGTTAACAGATTCAAAAGAAAATCAGCAAAGGTGTCAGCGATAATCTCAAATTGCTGTTCTTCGAGCGCGAGCCCACTGAAGAAAGAAACAACTTTTGCATGATCATCTTTAATTCTCTTGATATTAGAACAGTCTAAGCAAAGATATTCACCATCATATCCGGTGAAGTAGAAACAAATTAATTGTTTAGGAAGCTGTGCTTCTTCCCTCAGCTGTTCAGTAATCCAAACCATATTAGGTATACCACTTTCCTCAATCCCCAACCCAAAGATTTCTTCTCCAAAAATATCCCCTGCACCATACTTTTGTAAAAAGAGTCTGTAGCTTTTTGGTAATGTTACTTGTAATTTATTTTCTGCTGCTATAATGTTCTCTTCCTTTATTTCTCCAATAAAGTCTGCTTCCTCGTAATTGTCTTCTATAATTTCAAATGCTTTATTAATAGTCACAGTAACCTTCCTTTCAGAAAAACCTTAGAAATAATTACATTTATATTATCACTATGCCTACTACAAAACACTACCCTTATAAGGGAGAATTTGCACCTATTCTCCTAACCGGTAGTACTTTTTTCACCTTCTAAACAAGCTGGCAAATTTGCATCACTGATTGTTGAATTATTTTTAGCTGCCACTTTTATCCCGAAGACAAAAAAAGAACAGTAGAATCCTCTACTGCCCTCAATTGCTCATACGAAGTGACCACATCAAAACACCTTTACAGAGCCTGCCGAAGAATTGTTGAAGCCATTCTCTTTCTCTTGATCTCTCTTAATATTGTTCTTAGCTCACTACTTCTCTTGAAAACACCCTCGATCAGCTTTGCTGTTTCATAGCAGGCCGACACATCAAGAAACTCTTGATTAGTATGTTCCTTGCCATACCCAGCCGAAAGGTTAACACTTTGTATCCCATGCTCCGCCCAGATTCTTGTATCGCTGCTTCCGCCTATAGTTGCTGCCCAGCCCTTTAGCTCTTCTTCTGCTGCTGCCTCTTCAAAAAACGTTCCGTAGCTTGCGTCACAAAAAGGGATATATCCCCCACACGAAGTCACAATATCGCCCTTGCCGGAACGATCAACTACAATTGCTGCATCTGTCCCCCACAAAAAGTACTCATCAACCTGGCTTGCTCCCACCAATCCGCATTCTTCCTCCACCGTAAAAATAAACTTCACTTTGCCGCTGAATGTTGAAGATAGATGGAGCTGTTCGGCTATATGGAGCAGGATAGCTATCCCTGCACGGTCATCAGCTCCTAATATTCCTTTGCTGCTATACCACACTCTTCCATCCTTTAGAATCTCTCTCCCAGATTCGATTTCGAATACTGTGTCAAGATGGGCATTCAAAAGGATCACTGGTCCATTCCCTGTCCGATACGTTTTTTCAGCTAACAAATTCCCAGCTCGGTCCACTGTGATAAAATCGACAAATGGAGCGAGCCGCTCTTTTACAAATTCCCTAACCCTTTCTTCCCTGCCGCTTACTCCAGGAATAGCTAACAGGTTTTCAAGCAGCACATAGAATATTTTTTCTTTTATAAAATCGTATCCTTGCCCGATCCAGCTCTCTTCAATCAAGCTTAGTTTCTCGGCTAGGTCCAGCAGTTCAGTTTGCTGCAACGGCAAGGATAGGTGAAAACTATTTCGCTGTTCCCTAACATGCACTCGTTTCAAGCCTAATGCGTGGAGCAATTCAGATAGTTCCTCCATCGTACGGTGTAAGGTAATCATTACATGTGCGGTTCTATTGCCATGCCCATCACAGGAGCCGGCCGTGTAAAAGCCGAGCCGGTTCAGCTGGCGGACAATTCCGCTAATGTACACATCCAATTCACGAAGCTTAGGCTCCTCTACACCCGGTCGGAACCACAAACCTTCCCCTCTGCCCCTGTATTGAAAACTAACCGCCTCCAGCCAGTCTTCCTCAGAGATAGCTAAAGCAGGCAAACTTAACATGCCGCCATTCAACTTGTACTGGACCCGTGACTTTTCAAGGCATTCCAGCAAAAAGCTGATGTTTTCCTCTGTTTCACCTTTAATGTCAAAAAAGTTCTCTTTCTTTTCAGCAAGCTTCCAGCCATGACGAATGAATAATTGATTCCAGTTTTTCATCGTATCATCTCCCTTTTGTTTGTAAACTTATTATCTCAAAAGGTCGATGACACCCCTGTCATTCACTCAGAAGAAACGCTTCATCGCTGCGATGCATAATCAAATACGGAAACTGTTGATTGTAAAAGTAAGCCGTTTCCCTGCTGCCGGCTTTGTTTTCAATGACCATTTTTTCCAAACCTGCTTCAGCAAGCTTATATCTCAGCCTCGTAATATTTCGTGTATAAGTGTTCGAGAGAATCTCCCCATTGTCACCCGTCCTCGAGAAAAGGTCGTAAAAATGATTCTTCGTTAGCGGATTATCCTTGTTGCTTTCCATCAAAAATAACCGCAGCATCTCTACGTGATTTTTTGACAAGCGCACCTCTTTGCCGCCATTAAAACTGACAACCGATTCATTGTTGATTAGGTCTAGAATAATCGTATTGGCTGGTTCCGACAACTCCTCGCATTCCTCTTTGATGCAGAGTCTTTTTCCATCAGGGGTCACAATCGTATAAGCGTTGTTTGCTATATACAGCTCATTCTGGGAGATCAGGTCATATAAAGGAGACGTTTCATAGTTGGGGAGGTTTTCCATGTTAACGTTAAGTTTTAAACCCTTTAGAGAGTCCTGAGTTTCCTTCGCAATAAAAAGGGCACTGTTGGCCAAATAAAGATGGGTATTATATACTTGCTGATCATTCATCTTGTATTCTTTATTGATCCCCTTCTCCTGAAATCGGAGAGCGTGTTGAAAATGATTCATGGTCTTCGTATAATTCTTTTCTTTATATCTTAAAAATCCTAAACGATAATGCGCAATTGGAATATCCTTCTCAATACTTAAAGCCAGTTTCAACGCAGATATTGCCCCATTGTCATCCTTCCGATATTCAGTCTTCATGTATGTACCATATTTAACAAGATAGTTAATAAGCTTCTTTTTGATGTTAGGCAAACTCGTTGTGTACTCACTCTCAGGGTCAGCGGAAATCTTGTTGAACAGTGCTTCATAAACTGAAACTAGCTGGTAAAGAGCACCACCTTGCTCATCGGTTCTGGCCTGAATCAATTCACCTTCTAAATCTAGCAGCTCTTCTATCGTCTTTCTCCTAATTGACATCGTTCCACCTCTTTAGTTCAATGGCTTCTAGTGTATTATAAAACTTCTTTTATCATCAAAAAAGAGAAACTAGACAAGGCGGTCTACTTTCTCTTTTTTAAGTTGGCTGTTTTCGTATACTTTGTTGCTATTTAGAATGCAGTCGTCGATTTCCGCTTCTGATGCTCGCTTTCCGCGGGACGGGCGGTGAGCCTCCTCGGCACAATAGCCCCTCTGTGGTCTCACCTGTCCGCTGATCCCGCTGGAGTCTCGCACCTACCGCTCCAATCAAATTTAGTTTTACAACTCATACAAAAACAACAATCTTTTAGAAAAATGCCTTGAAGTTTTAATCAGACTGCAATTCTATTACAGCCCGGCACTCTTCTTCAATAGCCTCGCTAAATAATTGGTGGATGAGCTTGTATGTTTCACCAGGCTTCCCATCCCCTATTGAAAATTGATCTACTTTTGTGACCGGAACAACTTCCTTGGTTGTGCTAGTTATGAACACCTCGTCTGATACTTCTACGTCATCCATTGAAAGTTTAACTTCTAGAACGACAAGTCCCGCTCTTTTAGCCACTTCAATGACTTTTTGTCTGGTAATCCCATTTAAAATAGATTGATCTGCTGGAGGAGTTTTAATGATCCCGTCTTTGACCAAGAATATATTCATTGAGGAACATTCTTTAATCTCGCCGCTTCGGATAAATAAGGCTTCATAAAAACCGTTTCTTACTGCTTTTTCTTTAGCAATAACATTCGGCAACAAGCAGGTTGATTTGATGAAGCAGTTACTCCAACGTTCATCAGGTACTGTAATTAGAGATTTACCTTCACTAATTGTTCCGGAAAGACCTGCTAAACCCGTTTTCCAGATCATAATAATATTCTCCTGGCTATTTTCCGGAAACTCATGGTTCCTGTCTGCATTTCCTCTTGTTATCTGAATATAGACCGTACCATGGTCCATATTCAATTGAGAAATACCATCTTTTGCAATCTCCATTATTTTTTCAGAAGGAATAGGCAGATCCAAAAGAATGCTGGTTGCTGAATGATTCAGCCTTTCTATATGTTCAGGTAAGGTAAATGGAACGCCATTGTAAACTTTAACCACTTCATAAACACTGTCACTAAACTGCAGCCCCCTCTCCTCCAGGGGTAAAACATTTTCACTTAACTGAATAAACCGGCCGTTTAGATATCCTAATGATCGCGTCAAATTTTACTGCACCTCCCCTAAATTGACCTTGAATACATCTTTTGGTACAACAAACTTTGCTGTTTTTAATGGATTAACAACCTGGCTAATTCTTAAATCTCCAACAATCCCCATTAACCTTATTACATCATTTACAGAAAACTTGGAACACTTGTCTTTTAAAAGTAAAAACATAGATTCTGTTGCTAACTGAGTAGCTTCATCCAACGTTTTAGCAGACGCCATTAGATAGTAATTTTTAGAATCCTCTAAGATTGGCCAGCTGCTTATTTTTTCTTTGATTACTTCAACCTTTACAGTTACCCTGCCACCAATTTCAACTCCGCAAATTGGAACCTCACCATCGCCCATTATCGCATGAAAATCACCAATCGCAAGATTTGCACCCGTTGTTAATACCGGTAAATAGAGTATTGCCCCCTCTGTAATTTCCTTAGTATCCATATTACCACCGTGCTGACCAGGAGAGAAGGTGCTAATTTCCTCCTCAGTACCCACTCCAATCACACCAATCATCGGTCTTATTGGAAAGGAGAAGTCGTCGTTGTAGATAATCCTTTTGTTCTCAATCTTCATTTTTTTTACCTCGGGCCGATCTACATAGCCCTTTAAGACTCCTGCCCCTGGTCGTAAATACATCGTGCCCTCTTTTTCTAACTTTAAAGAGATAATGGTGATTTTTATCGTATCTCCACGCTCAGCACCTTTTACAAAAACTGGACCAGTTGCTGGATTTACGCCTTCAAGTTTAAAGTATTGATCAACAATCTCACTCTTAAGCTGATCACGATAACTATCATAAGTTTCGAATTCAATTATTTCACCTGATTCAATAGATTCGACTGAAGTCAAATCAGGACGAAATGAATAGATATGGTGATCTTTCTTTATGACCTTCACTTCTGCACCTCATTTTCAAGACCCTTACTTTTTATAATAGGATTATTTTGCACTCTGCTTTTCTTCTTTAACAAACCAGCAATTCCCCTTGGTGAGAAACGAAGGACAAGAATCAAAAGTAATCCGTAGATCATTAAGTGGTAATTACCAAACTCTTTTACATATTCTGAGATGAGTTCTAAGCTTAACCCCCCAATAATAGGTCCTATGAATGTACCAAGACCGCCAATAACAGCCATGGCAATGACCATTCCCATCTGTGTAATGGTTGTCAGTTCTGGACTGACCAACATATTGTAATGAGCTAAAAACCCGCCTGCAATTCCTGCCATAAAGGAAGAGATCACAAAAACTATAACCTTATGTTTTACAACTTTTACACCCATTGCGGCTGCAGCAGTTTCATCCTCCCTAATAGATCGGACAGTTAAACCAAAATTGGAATAGACTAGTTTATATATACTAAAAACTACCAAACACACTAAGCCTAGAGCCGTATAGTAGTAAGGTATTTTTGAACTTACATCTCCAAATAAACCAGGGACACTTAAACCTACACTTCCATTCGTAACTTTATACTCAAGATTTAGTACTAATCTAATAATTTCCGAGAACGCAATAGTCGTTAATGCTAAATAGCTTCCTTTCATTCTTAAGGTAAGTACTCCAATGATGAGGCCTAGGAAACTTGCAGCAAGCGCACCAATTATAATCGTTAAGAAGGGGTGAAGATTCAAATGTGTACTAATCAAGCCTGAAGAATATGCACCAATGGCACATAAAGCCATATGTGCAAAGGATACCTGGCCAGAATACCCAGCCAATAGATTCCAGCTAGATGCAACCATTATAAAAAAGCAGGATAAAATGATAATGTGAAGAACGTAATCATCCATGAATAAAGGCAGTATTAAAGCAATTAAGAACAATGCTAGTAAAATCCTCTTCTCTAGTTGTTCCATTGTGACCCTCCAAACAAGCCCTTTGGTTTAAAGACTAAAATTAATATTAATAAGAGAAAACTGTATGCGTCGCGGTAACTCGGGGAAAGAAAGAAGACTCCTAAACTTTCGATCACTCCTAGCATAAGTGCTCCATAGATAGCACCTTTAACGGACCCCATTGAGCCTAGAACAATGATTACAAATGACTTGATTGCGGGCACTACTCCCATTATTGGAAAAACCAAGAAGACTGGCGCTAATAGTGCTCCAGCACCCGCCGCCATAGCTGCACCTATACCGAATGCTATACTGCCAAGGGCTTTTGCATCTATGCCAACGATTGTGCTTGAATCTCTATCTTGAGATATAGCTCTTAATGCTGTTCCTAACCAAGTTTTATTGATGATAAATAAGGTTATCCCCATTAAAATGACTGCTAAAATAACTGCATATAATCTTCCTGAGCTAACTGAGAGAACCCCTAAATCAAATACTCCATTTGCCAACGGCTGAGGGCTCATTTGGTAAGGTCCAAACACGACTAACGCAGCATTTATTAAAAATATAGATAGGCCAAACGTTATTAATAGGGCATATTCATCCTTCTGGTCTACTTTATTTTCATATATAGGAGTTAACAGAGCCTTTTCTGTTATCATCCCAATAATAAATACTGCAAAGACGGCTATTATGATACCTAGTACTGGATGTAAACCGAGCATTTGTGAAACTACGTAAGATATATAGGCACCCAGCATATAAAATTCACCGTGTGCGAAATTAATAACCTTTAATACTCCAAAAATTAACGTTAACCCGAGGGCCATTAATCCATAAATACACCCAATAATTAACCCGTTTGTTAATTGAGCTAGAAACGCTTCCATTTGTGACCCTCCTTTAAAATTTAAGCCATGATTCAACTACCTCTTTGAGGTTATCTTTAATATCAGCAGCGGGACTTTCTGAAGAAACACGTCCTTGCTCCAGGACATAGACGTGATCAGAATACCGGATTGACTCGCGGATGTTTTGATCCACCATAAGCATGGTTATCCCCTCATCCTTCAAGTCATGTAGCACCTGATAGACTTCCTTCGCAATTTTTGGAGATAGCCCTGCGGAAGGCTCATCAACCAAAATCATACGCGGACTTGACATCAATGTTCTTGATACTTCCAAAATCCTTTTTTGTCCGCCGCTTAACAATCCAGCTTGTTCATGTCGTTTAGTTTTTAATATCTCAAATTTATCGTACATATAATCTAGTCGATCCTTAATCCGATTTTTGTCTCTTTTGAATGACCAGGCACCCATTTTTAAATTCTCTTCGACGGTCAATTCTGGGAAAACACTGACTCGTTGTAACAAAAAGCCAATCCCTCGATTAACAAGAGTATGAGATGCAGCACTTGAAATCTCTTCACCGTCATATGTAATCGTACCATTCGTCGTTTTTACAAATCCATATATTGTTTTTAATAACGTCGATTTACCTGCCCCATTTGGGCCAATAAGCAATGTTAGTTGGTTTTTTCGAGCCTCAAGAGATAACCCGTTTAATATTTGTATATTTCCATAGCCAGAATCAACATCTTTTACGCTTAACAAATGAATCCCCCCTAACCTAGATATGCTTCAACAACTTCTGGATTTGAATGGACTGAATGCGGATCACCACTCATTAACACCTCTCCAGCTGCAATAGCAACTAATCTGGTGCTGATTTCCATAATTGCTGGAATATTATGTTCAATAATGACGAAAGTCTTCCCACGACGGTTTAATTCCTGCAAGGTATCAATAAACGTTTGGATCATATTCGGATGAAATCCGGCTGTCGGTTCATCAAGGAAAACAATTTTTGAATCAAGCATCATAGCACGAATAAATTCCAATAGTCGCTGCTGACCAATGGATAAATTCTGAGCCTGTTCATTTTTCAAATGGGATAACTTCACCAATTCCAATAACTCCGCCGCTTGTTCTTCCATTTCCTTCTTAGGTTTTTTAAGCTGGATAGCAGGAACAAGAAGGTTTTCCCAAACAGTTAATAACTTAAATAACCGTAAGTTTTGAAAGGTTCGACCAATTCCTAATCTTGCTCTTTTATCTATCGGAAGGTTAGTAATATCTGTCCCTTCAAACCATATATTTCCTTTATCAGGCAGATATAATCCCGTTATATTATGGAGCAAAGTTGATTTACCTGAGCCATTTGGACCGATAATACCCACAATTTCTTGTTTTTCTACTTCTAAACTAACTCCATTAAGCGCCTTTGTTCCCCCGAAATGTTTGGTTAATCCTTCAACCTTTAACATAGTTACCTCCTATGAAGGGAAAAGGTGGATTTCTATTTCCACCTTTTCCTTAATTTCTTTATTCTGGGACAATAATATCAGCCGTTGATACATTCTTAGGGAACACGATTTCTGCATCATCCGGACTCTGGTTGGTTTCTGTATATTGCATGAACAATAAATCTGGCAGCCAGTTGTGGTAATCAGGTCCCTTTTCAAGCGGGAATGTGATCTCACCTCTTGTACCAAGTAACTTTGTTTCTTCTAATGCTTTAATAATTGCATCGGGCTCTGTTGATCCTGCTCGTTCAATCGCATCTGCAAGAATAATTACAGTATCATAACCGTGAAGGCCAACATAAGAAGGATTACGGTCGTATTCCTTTTTAAATGCCTCTACAAAGGGTTTTGTTAGCTCAGTGAAATCTGCCTTTGGTGAATAAGGGGTCTGCCAGATTACATACTTTGATGCTTCGCCAGTCGTTTCCCAAATCTCTGGATAGGCTGCATCAGCACCACCCATAAACATGGCTGTTTCAGCAGTTGGTGAAATACCCAACTCATGAGCTTGTTTTACAACAAGATAAGCTCCGATACCTGTCATGATATTAAGTAAAATATCAGGCTCGTTCTCTTTTGTTAGTTCTAGTAACTGTGGAACAAAGTCTTTCGTATTACGATCCACAACAATGCTGTTGTATTTAATGCCTTTTTCCTCTAACTGTGTTTCCATTAACTCCACATTACCGATACCCCAGTCACTATCTTCAGCAATAATAGCTACGTTTTCATAACCAAATTCTTGAATAAACTCTATTACTCTCTTGGAAAACATAGAGTTATTTGGAGCCACACGGAATACTTGCTCGTAGCCTTTTTCAGTAATCGAATCAGACCAGGCTTCCGCTACAATAAAAGGAACGTTATTTCTTTTGGCAACTTCAATTTCTGCAAGAGCGGCAGAACTATGGCCTTCACCTGCAATTGCAACTACTTTTTCTTTCGTAACTAACTTTTCCATTGCGGATTGACCTTTTTCAGGCGTACCTGCGCTATCTTCGTAGAAAAGTTCTAAATCTTTCCCAAGAACTCCGCCATCCGCATTAATTTCGTCAATAGCCAATTGCATGGACTGCTGCAGTTCTTCACCTAAAGCTGGGCTTCCCGGAGGTGTTAATGGCCCAATCCCACCAATCCGAATAACGTCTTCGCTGCTAGAACTATTTCCTCCACCATCAGTTGAAGATGAAGATGCACAACCTACAATTGAAGCGAACATGAACATCATTACGAATAACAAACTAATTTTTTTTCTCAATAGAATTGCCTCCCTTTTTATTTACAACGATTTAAAACGACTATAAAAAACTTCCCCCTTCCTCCTTAGAAATCTATATTGCAAGATGCGTGCCAATTAAAGTTGCAGGTTGAATCTTAATTGTTTTTATAGTGTAATAGCTGAATTTACTTTATTTTCTTAATACTCTTATTAAACTTCTGGTTTTATGCCCAAAAAAAAGAAAGGGTAAGCTATTCACCAGGGAATAGCTTCCTTTCTTTACTGAATAGAATATTTAGTTAGTTTTCTGCTTGCACTTGCCTGGCTTATGCCTAAAGCCTTCGCGACTTTGGTAGTTGAGCCATGAAGTTTATACGCCATTAGCAGCAGCTGTTTTTCAACCTCTTCGATTGCTTCAGGAATGGGCATCATCTCGTGTACGGTTAAGCCTGTTAAATGAGACTGCAGTTTCTCTTTTATATAATAGGGAATCTGATCGCTTGTGATGATTTCTCCGTTGGACATGACGACCAATCTTTCGATAAGGTTTTGTAATTCTCTAACGTTACCAGGCCAATCATATTGTTCTAAAATTTGAAAACATTTTTCACTTAATCGTCGATCCAAAAAAAATCGATTAGAATATAAGTCTATAAAGTAATGAATTAATACGGGGATATCTTCTTTTCGCTCACGCAAAGGGGGAATTTCGATAGGTATGACAAAGATCCTGTAAAATAAATCCTCTCTAAAGGTACCTTCTTGTACCATTTGCCGTAAATTTTTGTTCGTTGCGGTAATTAGCCTAATATCTAGATCAACTGGTTTTGTACCTCCAATGCGGGTCAACTTTTTTTCCTGCAGGACTGTTAACAGCTTTACTTGGAGATTAAGAGGCAACTCAGCAATTTCGTCTAAAAATAAAGTACCTCCGTTGGCCTTTTCAACCAATCCTTTTCTGCCTTCTTTTTGTGCACCTGTAAATGCCCCTTTTTCATAACCAAATAATTCAGATTCAATTAGACTCTCTGGGATAGCGCCACAATTAATATGGACAAACTCCCCATTCTTCCGCAAACTGTTATCATGGATATACCTTACTAATACACCCTTTCCTACACCAGATTCACCTGTTATGATAATCGACGAATCTACCTGTGATAATCTGTTTGCCAATTGTATCGATTGATTCATTGATTCACTTCTGTATATGACTGGTGTATGTGTCTCGTTGTTATCTAAATGCCTTAAAGCCTCTTCAAAATAGATCGATCCTAGCTTTTGGACTTCTTTCTGCTCCTTAAGGAGTTTTTCTTTATGAGTAATGTCGGTTGAAAGATTGACTACTCCCTTAAAACCACCTTGCTTATCAAAGTATGGAATCCCTTGGACAAACAGCTTTCTATTTTTATATGTATTTTGAATGGTAGAAGTTTTTTTCTTTGTATCAATAACCCTTTGGGTAATAGAAGGCGTAAAATATCCTAGATTAAAAAAGTCTGCTACCTTTTTACCCATCATTTTTTCAGGATTTAATCCTATATAATCCTCATAGTTTTTGGAACAATAAATGGTATTTCCCTCAACGTCGGTAACATGTACAATATCGTAAAGAGAAGATAGAATCGTTTCAAAATCAATTCTATCGTCATTCTCGTTCCGTTTATCACTCATTTTTGAAAATAAAATATCTCTTCCTGAACGGTACTGTTTCAGAAAGTTGGCTACCTTTGCACAATAAACTTCGTCTTCCTTTTTCATGTATATATAATTGATTCCCTCTTTAATTAACGAGTCTTCTAAATTCTTCACATCTAACTTTATTGATTCAAATAAAAGATGCTTTTCCATTCTATCTCCCCTTGAAATCTATTTATTCTCTATAGTAGGTTTCCTATGTCAGATACATGTTAGATATGTCTGTAAATTGACAATATTCGATAATATTATTAATTATTCTAATCTAGTTTCTATTTTCTGTATAGTACTAGAATGATTAGATATTTTATAGACCTGGATCCTATAAGGAAGACTTCAGAGAAGAATGAATATGCGCATCTGGTCTAACCGACTGTCAACCAAGGTATCAACTTTTTATTTATAAAAAGAAGAACAGCATTTTTTCAACTGTTCTCTAGCCTATAATTGAGAAGCTTAATATTTGCTTTATAAACTTCTACCCTATTACAGTATCCCTGTTTTACATTGTCATCTCTTTCTCAAGCATCTTTCTTAGCTGGTGCTTTTGGATTTTATTCGAAGGGGTACGCGGCAGTTCATCGGTGAATCGAATAACTTTTGGCCACATAAACTTTGGTGTTTTTTGCTTAATCCACTCTATTATTGATTCTTCTGAGACTTCGATCCCCTCTTTTAAAACGATATATACAGCCGCCTCGTCTTCGTCCCCTACTTCAGCAGGTATTGGGAACGCAGCACATAAGTCTACCTGAGAATGTTCATTTATAATATCCTCTAATTGATAGGATGAAAACTTCTCGCCCCTGCTTCTGATGACATCACCGAGCCTGTCTACAAAATAAAAACAGCCATCATTATCTAAGTATCCAGCATCTCCTGTATGGAACCAGCAGTTTTTCATTGCTTTGACTGTGTTATCGGGCTTATTAAAATATTCGGTTAAGACGATGTCAGGAACATGCGGTCTTAAAGCTATCTGACCCATTTCTCCGGGTTCAAGCTCCTCGTCCCTTTCATTTAAAATCGCAACGTCAAACAAAGCGGATGGTTTTCCCATAAAGCCCTTCTTTAACTCTTTTTTTCCATCAATCGTTGTTATACCTAGCTGTTCGGCCCTATTCAGCATTTCTGCTCTTGAATACCCCTTTTGCAAAGTTTTAGGGGTTCCTTCATCTTCGCCTGTTTCAATGATCAAACCTACCAAAGGGTTTCCTGATTCTGTCTGTCCAAAACCTGCCGATACATAGTCAAATCCAAAGCGATCGGCCACTTTGTGATGGTAATTAGGCAGGGGCTGCATATGAACCTTATTGAGTGTATTTTTTTTGTCTTCGGCTGTAGGCTTTGCATTCATGAGCCAGGGAATCATTACATCGAGCAGGATGGCACTGCTTGCTCCACATTCATCAATACGCTGCCAAAATTCAGTTGGACTGAATTTATTCCACAATCCAATCGTACATCCCACATAAGCTGCTCTCGCAACATTGGCGAATGCACCCCCAACATGGTAGAGCGGCAAATCATTATATACGACATCGCTTGAATTCATGAGCTTTCTAAAATTATGCGTATATCCATTTATCCAGCGATGTGACTGAACGACTCCTTTAGCAGGCCCGGTAGTTCCAGAGGTATAGATAATATTAGCCGTATCCCAGAAATTTAACTCTACTTCTGGATTAGCTGATTTGTTTTCTAAAAGCTTTTCAAAGGAATTCCCTTTCGCCTCTCCGCTCGAGGCAGCCGTGTTAGAATAATATACAACTTCTTCAATCATCGAAATCCCATCAGAAATTTCTTTTAATGCTGGAACAAGTTCCTCCTCTGTCAGCAGTATTTTAGGGTTAGTATCCTTTAACTGATAGCTTAATAGTCTTCCTTCAAAGTTAAAGTTCACTGGGCAAAATACAGCTCCACTTTTCCATATCCCAAACATCGCTAAAGTTGTAATATAAGGATTCTTCATAAAAACACAGATTCGATCGCCCTTGACAATTCCTTTATCTATTAGAGAATGTGCAATGCTGTTGGCCATTCGATTAAATTGCTGAAATGTTACGCTCAGTTTCTCCTCACCATAATATACAAAGGTTTTATCAGGCTGTACTTCAGCCCAATGCTCGAGAGATTTTGTTACCATTTCATTTTCCTTCAGCAAGCTGTATTCTTTTTTAAACAGGCTTTTCATTTATCGCACTCCCTTATTATTCATCGTCAGAGAATCTTTTGAAAAGAAAAGCCAACCCTATATGCAGATTGGCATTAGTGAAACTCTATTCATTCATACTACGGTCTCATCCCATGCTGGGAAATTCCAAGCTGCTCAGGCAGGAGCCGGTAAGCGTCCTTTACCCATTCACAAAGAAGCGGTCTCGTGTCTCTTGGATCAATGATCTCTTCAATTCCAAATGCTTCGGCGGTCCTGATTGGTGAGCGGATCCCTTCAAGCCGATCCAAATATTGCTGAAGAAGGCCTTCAGGATCATCTGATGCCTCAAGCTCTCTTCGCAGACCTACTTGCAGCCCGCCTTCAAGCGGCAGAGAACCCCAATCACCGGATGGCCATGCATACCGCAAATTCAAGCCGTGTCCGTTTGTCATTCCTGCTGCTCCTACACCAAATGCTCTTCTAATAATGATTTCGATCAAAGGCACTGTCGCCTGATAAACGGCTGAAATGGCTCTGACCCCCCTTCGAATTGTCCCCTTCCGTTCACTCTCAAGTCCGATAACCATCCCCGGCTGATCGACAAGATTTACGATCGGCAGATGGAAGGTTTGGCAAAGGTCAACAAACCTGGCAAGTTTATCAGAGCTTTCTGCTGTCAGACCACCACCCAAAATATATGGATCGGGAGCAAGTACTCCTACCGGGTGACCGTCGAGCCTTGCAAATGCTGTCACAGTCCCTGCACCAAAATAGCGTCCCATTTCAAAAACCGAATCCTTGTCAAAAATCTTTGGCAAAATGTCTCTAATTTTATAGACCTTCCTCCTATTTTTCGGGATTACAGAAATCAACTCTTCCTCCCGGCGCTCGGGACTATCTTCAGCAGCGATAACAGGAGGCAATTCCCATACGTTTTGCGGGAGGTAGGAAAGGAACAGTTTCATTTGCCTAAAGGCATCCTCTTCACTTACAGCGATGTTATCAATGGCCCCGCTCGAACGATGGACCTGTGCTCCTCCTAGCTCCTCCTTCGTCAAATCCTGGCCAAGGCCATATTTGACTACTTGAGGACCAACAACAAACAGCTGAGAGCTACCCTCTACCATCACGGAAAAATGAGAAGCCGCCACCCTGGCAGCACCTAATCCCGCAACCGATCCAAGACAGGCAGAAACAACCGGAACACGTGTCATATTGGCGACGACAAGGTCCCAGGCAGGATTTACTGGTACGTAGGTATATCCCATTTCCTCCAGGACCATTACACTTCCGCCGCCGCTTGAGCCATCGACAAGACGGACAATTGGCAACTTCAAATCATGAGCCATTCGCTCTGCATAAATAGATTTCCCAATGATTGCTCCGTCAGCTGAACCGCCTCTTACAGTAAAATCATCTGCAGCAATGACGACCTTTTTTCCGCTGATCCTGCCGGTCCCGCAAACAAAATTGGCTGGCGTGAACTCCTTTAACTCCCCTTCACTATATTTGGCTTTTCCAGCGATCGCGCCAACCTCGCGGAAGCTATCTTCATCAAGTAGCTTGTCTATTCTTTCCCTTACAGGCAAACGGCCTTGAGAGCGGTGTTTTTCAACACGCTCTTCTCCGCCCATTTTCTTTGCCAGCTCTTCTCTGTGGCGAATTTCTTGAATTTCTTGCTCCCAAGACATAGCACAACCTCCGTATTACTTGTATTTCTTTAAGAAAGATTTCCAGATTCATAGGTTACTTAAATAGGTTTACACGTTTTTATTCTCGGGCTCCTTCAGTAAACGGCGAAGTACTTTCCCCGAGCTGGTTGCAGGCAGCTGATCAAGGAATTCAACATACCTTGGATACTTATAAGCGGCCATCTTTTCTTTTGCCCACTGAATAATGTCAGTTTCTGTTAAGTTTCCGGCAAAGTTAGGCTTCAATACTATAAAAGCTTTGACACTTTCGCCTCTCATTTCATCCGGCACACCAATTGCCGCACTTTGCAGGATGGCAGGGTGCTCATTTAACAGAGCCTCTACGTCCTCAGGAAATACACTATATCCGGAGCATTTTATCATTTCTTTAATCCGGCCATGGAAGTATAAATAGCCATCTTCATCCAAGCTGCCAATGTCACCTGTATAAACCCAGCCATCCTGGAGAGTTTCATCAGTAGCATCAGGCCTGTTTAAATACCCTTTAAAAACTCCCGGATTTTTGATAACAATCTCACCCTTTGTGCCAGGACCGACAGCTTCCCCAGAATCCAAGCCGATGATCCTCACTTCAGTTTCAAATGTAGGAATCCCACAGCTGCCCCACTTAATATTATCGGCGGGCATAAACGTGTCGCATGTATGGGTTTCGCTCAATCCATAGGCTGCCTCATACATAAGGCACCCTTTTGTAAGTTGCTTCCACTTCTCCGCAAGTTCTTCGGTTACAGGAATCCCAAAGCTTGTCGACATGTTCCTCCTTAAGGAAGATAAGTCCCTTTTTTCAACTCCAGGTGTTTGAAGAATTGCAACGTTCATAGGTGCAACACTGTACCACATGGTAATTTTATATTTTTCAATCGCATCAATGACTGTATTGGGTTCAAACCTTGTCAGCAGCACAGATTCGCAGCCGGTGTATATTGGTATATTGACGCCCATCACCATACCGGCAATGTGGCAGAGCGGAGCAATAGCAAGCGTACGGTCCTCTGGTTCTGCCTTATTCCCTTGAACAGTAGCCGCTGTTTTAAACAGGGCACTTCCGTAAGGGAGCAGGGCTGCCTTTGGCCGTCCAGTGGTTCCTGATGTAAATACCATTAAGCCAACATCATTCCATAAATCGATCTTGACTTCTGGTGTTAATGGCTGATGATTTCTTAACGCCTCGGTAAAATCATCTGTATCCGGAAGAAGCTCTTTCGTAACCTTTAATTCATCCGGCAGCGGCAAGCTTGGGGTTTCTGGCAGAAAGTCAGCATAACTCGCGGTTGTGATAAACTGGACGGATGAAATGTTTTTTCTTATGGTATGAAGCCGATTATAAAGTTCCGCACCTGCAGCAATCCCTTTAACGTTCCCCTCATTTAACAAAAATTCAAGCTCTGCTTCCTTATACATCGGATTTAACGGGACCACGACACCTCCTAAACTCTGAATGGCATAATGGCCAATAATGTATTGGGGACAATTTTGCATATATAGGCCAATGGCATCTCCCTTTTTCACGCCTTTTTCATTTAGATAACGGGCAAATCTGCCAATGTTTTCATGAAGATCTGTCCAAGTAATTTTTTTCCCGTAAAACGAATAGGCTACCTTGTCAGGAATTTGTGCTGCATGACCCCTGATATATTCATGCAAAGGCTTTTCTCCCTGAAGATAGTTTATTTCTTTTGCAACATCCGCCGGCCAACTTTTTTCGAAAATTTCTTTCATCTTCATATGTTCTTTCACCTCCTAATTCGAATGGTATGATGACATTTTTTCAACCTGTATTTTTGATGTCGAAGCAGTTATAGACGAAACGGTAAACATCGAGATAAATGATAATGGCAGCGCAATTAGAATTTCAGTATTATAGGGCATTTCAAAAGCGAAGAAGGCAATCAAAAAGCTGATAGCTCCAACGGATAAACCTGCAACGGCACCGGCTGCATTCGCTTTCTTCCACCATATTCCAAGCACAAGCGGATTAAAGAAGGACGCAACCATGAAGCCAACAGCTGCAGTGTACAAAACAATTAAAAACGGAGGCGGGTTAATGCTAAATAACATAACGACTATCCCAATAATCCATGTAACAACAAAGGATACCCTTAGCACCTGCTTTTGAGTCGCTTCCGGTTTAAGAACCCCTTTATAAAGATCATAAGCAACGGCAGAGCTCACAGCGAGCAAAAGAGCGTCAGTTGACGACATAACTGCAGCCATGATTCCGGCCGCAATAATTCCCATCATTAACGGGCCAAAGAATTTTTCTGCAACAAGCAGCATCCACATATCTGAGGCATTATTTTTCAATGTGTCTGCTCCGAGTGTGGCTATGAATGGAACAATAATCAAAGCAGAAACCAGCATTAAAATGCCATAGATCAGCATGCTGATATTAAGCGAAAGGCGGGCTGATTTTTCATCTTTAGAGGTAAATATCCTCATAACCAAATGCGGTGTAACGCAGACGGCTGCAGCCCATGTTACAAATGCCCCAATGTAGCCAGCAATTGGAACTGTCCCACCCGCGACCCCAAGTATCGGGTTTGCCTCTGTAGCCTGAACGAGAAAACTGCCGAGTCCTGTAGGCAAATTCATCAGGGCTGCAATGACAATAGCTGAAATCAGAAGAATCATCAAACCTCCCTGAAGAACGTTTGTCCACGTGACAGCCAGCATTCCGCCGAGCGAGACATATAAAATAAAGATGATGGTGACAATTATTAGACCCCATGTATAGGAGAAACCAGTAACATAGGAGGTGATCAAACCGCCGGCCTTCATCTGGGACATCAAATACATGCCAGAACCAAATATGATGACTAGCGGGACCGCTAGTTTAATAAACTTATTTCCTCCATACCTTTCATTCAGAAATTGAGAGACTGTCAGAGTGTTTGAGTTTCTTAATGGTTTAGCAACAAGGATGGCTGCAACACTAAAACCAGCAATCGCTCCAACTGTCATCCAGGCCAGAAACGGAAAGCCCAAGTTCCAAATGGTACCCGCCCCCGCCATAAACGATCCTCCACTGCCTAAAGCGGCCAGCAAGGCAAGAGAGTTAATTCCAGTTCCAATATTTCTTCCAGCAGCGTAATAGTCATCAATACCCGCTTTAGAATTCGCTATTTTCCTTTGCGTCCATAATCCTAGCAACACACAAAAGACTAAATAAATAAGTACGATAGATAACTGGAGTGTTTTCATGTAATATCCTCCCCTTGCTCGGCTTTACGTTCTCTCATTATTAGCCAAATTGCGAAAGCAGGGATTAGAATATGTAACGCATATGCTCCCCAAGCCAATAAGGAGATGTTATAAATCATGATTTCGTACGTAAAGGGCAAAAACAATAGCACTACTATCCCAAACATACCGAGTAAAAAGTATAGATCCGTCTTTTTCATAGTAAACCAATCATTTGAAGACATTTAAATTCCCCCTTATTTTTGTAAGCGTATTCATTTTGCTGCAAAAGCCTTCCATTTTCGCTTGTTTAATAGCTCTAGCAATATTGCATATTGAAATCTCGGATGAGTTCTAATTTTCCAAGGATGATAGGCTGCACTTTGGTCAAATGTTTGCAGAATGGTTTTAACTTTGCTTTTAGTCTCTGGAGTATAGTTTACGGATAGAAGCGTAATGCTTGCTTGTAATGAACCTGGGCTTATAAGCGACATGAAAAAACGATGAATCGGATCAGAGGTGACTTGCAGGAATGTGAATGAAATACCAGTTGACCTAAACTCAACCTGTTCTTTTCGTGCATCATACATAACATTTGGCGGCTTAAGTGACTTCTCGAAGGTTATTCCTATGGTTTTAAAAGCTTTTGCAAAAGATTCAACAACCTCTTCTTGCGGACTTCCTATATAAACTTCAAGTTTGTTGCGGTTGAATAGTAACAATTTCTCACCTCCTTTGCCGCACTAACTGAACGGTTAGTATGTTGACATATGCTTATTATACATAAACATAGTGAATATTATAATAATTTATTTGAAAATTAATATAATTTAGTTAATTTTCCCTAAATTTAAAAGTTACAAACTACTAGCTTAAAGGCCGTATTGCGAGGCTTATTATCGAGGTCGGACTTCATGATCTATAAAATGTTTCTCTATAAAACTACATTTAAAAAGTAAAAGAGCCGATAGAATATCGACTCTTAAGTTTCAGCCATAAAAAATGTATGTCACAGGCAAACCTATTATTTTCAGCCTAAGTTGTTCTCAATTAACGTCGGGTCTTTCAGTCGAAAAATTAGGGAGTGACAGAGAGGAATTCACCTTACGATCACGTTGGAACAGATGATTACCGCCTACCCCAATTTCTCCATGTAATATTTCACAAGCTCAGGATGCTCACTGATTTCTTGTCTTCCTTTCTCACTTAAAACATACGTTCCTCTCTTGATTCTTTCAAACCAGCCGTAGTAGTTTTTGGTTAGAATCGATGAGGTTTTAACGCCTGTTTCCAACTGGGTCAGGGCTTTTGGGGATAACGGGCCTAGTTTTTCCAGGCAACAGGCTATGTGAATGCAGTTTTCTTTATAAGCTGTCATGATTTTAGTCCGGTTGCTTCCTCCAATATTAAAATCTGCACTTCTGCCATTAATTTCTTTCATTAAAGAGTGTCTCTTTACCTTGCTTTGCCTAGTACTCTCCCGTTGGGTAAATGGAGACGGGTGAAACAGGATTTCTGCTTTGGTACCCCTTCCGGAGAATGAAACAAGAATAAGCCCCAGCTCCAGCCTCCGAATTAAATGGCATTTATCTCTCCACGCCTTTGAGTTTAAACGATGTTTTGGTTTTGGAATTGCAATATATACTTGATCTGTTAGGCGGAGCCGTTTCGCAGCCTGAATAAGTAAATCCACACTCAAGAGCAGCTTCAATTCGATAACTATTAACTCTTCACCTTTTACCGCAACAATATCACAATCCTTAACTTCACCATAAACCTCATAACCTTCCCGAACAAAATTCGTTTGAATGGGCTTATATAAATCCTTTTCTAGGAGTTTTTTCAATTCTGTCATTTGTAATCACCATCCAAATCAAACCAAGTTAAAATTCGTATTAATTCATGTTCTAGCTTACCAAACCATATACTTCTCTTCTAGCAAAAATAAATTTTCATCAATAAAAAAACTGGCGAAACTAAACAGTTTGCCAGTGAACAATTTATTTAAATCCCATAACAGGATGCGGTACATATGGTTCTTCCAGGAAAGCAACTTCATCTGTAGACAACTTAACTTCCAGGGCAGTTATGGCATCCTCTAAATGAGTCATTTTTGTTGCTCCTATGATTGGTGCTGTTACAGGATCTTTTTGGAGTACCCATGCAAGGCCGATTTGCGCCCGAGAAACACCGCGTGTTTCGGCTAGCTCAGCGACCCGTTCAACAACAATTCGATCAGATTCAGCTGTTTGAGCATAAAGGTACTTTCCGAATTCATCCGTTTCAGAACGGGCTGTACTTTCATCCCATTCCCTTGTCAGCCGTCCTCTAGCCAGTGGACTCCAAGGAATGATGCCGATCTTCTCCTCTTTGCATAGCGGCAGCATCTCCCGTTCTTCTTCACGGTATAAAAGATTTAAATGATTCTGCATGGAGACAAAACGAGTCCAGCCGTTTTTGTCCGCAATATGGAGAGCCTTTAGGAACTGCCATGAATACATCGAAGAAGCACCTATGTATCTTGCTTTTCCAGCCTTAACTACATCATGCAAAGCCTCCATTGTTTCTTCGATAGGTGTATGATAATCCCATCTGTGAATCTGGTAGAGATCAACATAGTCGGTTCCAAGTCTTTTAAGGCTGTTATCAATCTCACTCATAATTGCCTTACGTGACAAGCCAGAACCGTTAGGACCTTTGTGCATTCTGCCATGAACCTTTGTAGCGAGGACAATTTCATCTCTATGGGCATAATCCTTTAAAGCCATGCCGACAATTTCTTCACTTGTTCCATCTGAATAAACATTGGCTGTATCAAAAAAGTTAATCCCTGAATCTAGAGCCCTTTTAATCATAGGGCGACTCTCTTCTTCATTTAATACCCAAGAATGAGTCCCCCGCTCTGGAACACCAAAGCTCATACATCCAAGGCATAAACGTGAAACATCCATTCCGGTATTGCCCAGTTTTACATACTCCACTCTTTTGCACCTCTTTCTTCTATAAATATAGTTAGTGTGATGCCTTCCTTTAATACATTCGAGTTAAATTCACTTTCCCCTCCATAGACCGTCACTAATTTTTCCCTGTCATGATAATTTCTGTTTTATTTTTATAAATAACCATTAACTGGTTGAATTATTAACACTTATGTTGTATTATTTTAAGAAAATTCAGAATGTTGATCAAGCGAATGTTTGCTTTCCTATTCCAAGGAATTATAGTGAAGTACGGTTTTTTTCTATAAAAAGGAGGTTATTTAGATTGGGAAAAAGGATATATTTTTTTGATACAACGTTAAGAGATGGTGAGCAAACACCTGGTGTAAACCTGAATCAGGATGAGAAGGTAGAAATTGCCTTGCGCTTGGAAAGCTTGGGGATCGATGTGATCGAAGCTGGATTTGCAGCCGCCTCCCCTGGTGATGCCAGAGCAGTAAGAGCGGTCGCCAAAGCGGTTAGCAAACCGATGGTTGTGAGCCTTGCGCGTACGAATAAACAAGATATTGATGCTGTGATTGAAGCAATCGGCGATATTGAAAACACAGGCATTCATATCTTTATCGCAACTTCTCCTATCCACCGGGAGCGAAAATTGGGCATGACAAAAGAACAGGTCATGGATAAAGCGGTTGAAAGTGTCTCCTATGCTGCAAAGTTCTTTAAACATATTGAATTTTCATGTGAAGATGCCACTCGTACGGAGCTGGAATATCTTTGTGAAATATCGGAAAAAGTCATTGAGGCTGGCGCGACGGTCTTAAACTTCCCTGACACGGTTGGGTACACAACACCTGAAGAGTATACCCATCTCTTTCAATACGTGACCGAACATACAAAAGGAATCGAATCGGTTCGATTAAGCTGTCATTGCCATGATGATCTTGGCTTAGCCTTAAGCAATAGCATTGCCGCTGTTAAAGCTGGTGCCCTGCAGGTTGAAGGCTGCATTAACGGAATCGGTGAAAGGGCAGGAAATGTGGCGCTTGAGGAAGTGGCCGCCCTTTTGGAAACTCGAAAAGACAATTACCAGACTGAAACCGGAATTAACCTGAAGGAAATTGCGAAAACAAGCAAGCTGATCAGCAGGCTGACAGGGATTGCGATTCCTCCTAATAAAGCGGTTGTTGGTGGCAACGCTTATTCCCATAGTTCTGGTATTCACCAGGACGGTGTGATTAAAGACAAATCCACCTATGAAATTATGAAACCTGAAAACATCGGTTTTACGGAAACAAAGCTTGTTCTAGGCAAACTGTCTGGCAGGAACGCATTGAAAAAGCGGTTTGAGGAACTTGGCTATACAGTTAATGAGGATCAGCTTAAAGAAATTTTTAAAAGTTATAAGGTACTTGCTGACCGGAAGAAGGAAATATTTGATGAGGACCTGATTGCCCTCCTTGAAACGCAGCCAGCCAGAAATGAGTCACAATTTCAGTTTAAAGATATGAGCTTGCAAATCCTTAGCAGCAATCAATATCGTGCCTTCGTGAACATTACTGGAGAAAATAACACGATAATTGAAGGGATCGGCGAAGGAAACGGGCCGATTGATGCAATTTATAAAGGGATCGATGATGCCCTGAAGATCGAGGTAGAACTAATCGATTACAAAATTAATTCTGTTTCTAAAGGGAAGGATTCCTTGGGAGAAGTTTTTGTTCGAATTAAAAACAACGACTCACCAGTTAAAGGCAGAGGAATCGATGTTGATATTATTGTCGCGAGCGCCAATGCATATATTGATGCAATTAACAGATTAACTGGACTAAATGAAAAACTGTATCAAACCAACAGCATACCTGTCCAAAAATAACTTACATTATAATAAACCTACTTCAATTTAATGAAGTGGGTTTTCTTGTAAGATGGAAAACTGTAATTATCACCTCAAATCACAGGATAAATTACAGATAGGATCACAATAGTAAACATCAAAAAGACCAAATCGAATAAGATTTGGTCTTTTTATTTTCCGTAAAATGTCATCTCAAACCAACCCATCCGCTACTTGAAGAACCAGGAAACACAAAAGTGTCTTTTATAAAATTATATGTAAATCCTTCAAAATCTCTTAACAGAACTCCAATACCTAAGAGTTAAAAATCTTTCGTTTAAAATTAATTAAGTTAATTATGCTTATATGACTATATTGAATAAAGACTGACACTATATTCACTTTATATTTTTAAAGTTAGCGAAGGTCTCCTTTAGACTATTTTAACAAAATATTACTTTGGCTCTTAACAATCATTTATTAAGCTAACCTGCCTGATACTTGAATTGAAGCATCGCCCCAGTTAATTCAATAAGGTATTGTTTTTTACTAAAAGGCAGTAAATACAATAGGAGCTGCCGTATCGACAACTCCTTATGGAATATTCGCACCCGTTTGCTTAATAAAATTAATTACCTATTGTTCACCCTTTAATCGTCGCATTTCTTTTTCCAAGTAGTCTAATCTTCTATGAATCCTATAAAATATTGGCAAATATGCAATTATAACAATGAATAACCAACCCAATTTAAGCCCTCCCAGTTAAAACTTATAATCCCGTTTCAATTCTTGCCAGTTTAGTTCTAATAATTACGGTTTTGATTACCTTTATACCATTCGAGTGCTTTACTTTCTATTTCCCTAACAAGTTGCTCCTTTCCTTTAATGTAAGATTCAATATCATACGGAAATTGCAGAGCTAATTTCTCTTTCAAGTCACCGTAGCTCTTACTCAAATCTGGATGTATTCTCAGATAATCCCTAAAAGCTAAATGTCTATCTATTTCATAGCTCCCAACCACATAAATATGTACGTGATGAGTTCGATTGTCTCCGCCTTTTTGGAAGTATCTTCGTTCAGGTATTCCATTTTCACCTTTAGGTTCATAACCAATGTCCTTCATCTTATTAGAGAATTTATCAACCACGCTGATGTCTTTTACAACAGGCATAATATCTATAATGGGTTTGGCTTTAAGCCCTTGAACAGATGTGCTACCAATATGGTGAATTTCTACAATTTCATTATTGAAAATATCATTCAGTTTTTGGGATTCCTCAATGAACATAGAAAACCAGTCGGCATTGTATGGATATACTTCGATTCCCCTCAAAATTCCTCCCCCAATCTTTCACTAAACCATCCCTTTAGTTCTAAAAGAGCTTACTTTAAGAATTCTTCTAATCTACTCATTACCTCTCCTAACCCTGTAATGGACTTTATTGTATCAAAAGGTTCCATATCTAAAGAATGATTAGCATTAGGAACGTTTTGGATTATTATATTAGTTTTATCTTCAATTGCCTGTATTCTATCAAGTATGTAGTTAGGGTCATTTTCTCCAATAGCAATAAATGCTGAGTGATTGCTGCCTAGTAACGTCTCAAAAATTGAATCAAATTTCAGTAAAGGTGTAAGTAGAATAATTTTGGAATCCAAAAACAACCGATTTTTCATAAAACCATTGATAAGAGGAATTGTACCAAGTGATTTACCCAAAAAAACCTTGTCTTCATACTGCTTATTCTCAAGTACATTGGAAATGATCGGATTTATCTCAGTAGACATTATCGAAGTAATGTCTTTAATGGGCAGCTTTAAGATATTCTGTCCGTAGGAATAATGAATGTGAATAACATCATACTTATTTTGAAGCATAGTCATTGTTGAATAATAAAGTATGGGTTTCTCATATGTGTAACCCATTCCAGAAAACATAAAGCACACACTCTGGCTTCCGTTTTCGATATATGTGTATGGAACCTCTTTTCCATTAATAACTGCTCTTCTTTGATTTACCTTCATAATACGCTCCTTGTTTACTAACCCTTTATTTTAAATTTGTTGAGTTAGAGGAAAGTCTTGTTCAGCTAAACTGCTCCGTTTGTTTAACAGGAACTCTATAATAAAAGCATTAATCCTTACTGGATCAATGCACTTACTTCTGAGGGCTTATCAATTACTCTTCTTCTTTACTACTAAGAATATTCCTAATCCAACAACAACCATTAGTGACCACAAAACAAATGCAGGCAAATCCGAACCCCATGCCAGGGATCCTTCTGGATTCGCAATCCATGCAGCTGATTCTTTAATTGAATCTGATAGTTGTTGAATGGAGTAAACAATAACACCGGTAATAATCGCTTGTGCAATAAGAAAATATCCTAATAAATCTCTCATAACTTACCCCATTTCTTTTCTCTTTGATATATAAATTCTGCAATTTAAACGTTATTCCTTCTTAAACTATCCTGCCCGTTACTTAAGTACACTCTTTCAACAAATTCCGATACTCCTTATGTTATTTTTTAAAAAAATATCCAAATACCTTTGTAACCACAGCATATTTCACTCGCTAAATCACACCAAATTCACAAACCCTCCAATAATTATTCTCAGTCTGTGAATTATCCTGCGATTTGATATGTGATTTTTTAAAAAGGGCTCAATAATCATTGATATAACAATAAATATCTGAAGGTGATTTTCAATGTGAAAACCCGTGCGATTTACTTTGATATTGTCTTGTTTACATCTGAAATAAACCCACTTCAATTTAATGAAGTGGGTTATTTAATGAAAAAATTCTCTTATTGAAAGGCCTGATCGATCTCCTTGATTTCCTGATCGGTTAACTGAATATCTAAGGTTTTAAGATTATTCAATACCTGGTCTGCTTGCTTTGCCCCTGGAATAATGACGTCAATTGCCTCACGAGTTAAGTACCAGGCGAGCACAACATGTCCCACCTCTGCCCCTTTTGAATCGGCAATTCTACGGATATGTTCAAGCTTTTTCAAAGTTTCTTCAAACGTCTCTTGCTGGAATTGTGGCCGGTTTTGATTCTTTTCACTTACTTGAGAGAAATTAGTATATTTTCCTGTCAATAATCCGGAAGCTAATGGGAAATAAGGAATAAAAGAGATATCGTTGTTTTTCGCATAAGGAAATAACTCTTTTTCCGCCCCGCGTCTTAACAAATTATATTCCCCTTGATAGACGTCAACATATCCATCCTTATTCGCTTCTTTTAGCTGTTCAATTGAAAAATTAGAAACACCAATCGCTCGAATCTTCCCTTCATCCTTCAGCTCTTTCAACGCGCCGACTGCTTCATCCTTTGGCGTGTCCTTGTCTGGAAAATGAATATAAAATAAATCTATGTAATCGGTCTGCAGCCTTTTTAAGCTCTCCTCTACGGATTGCTTTAAAAATGCAGGTGAATTATCATGGACAACATCTTTCCTGGCATCTTCCCCAACTTTTTTATAAGAGGCCTTTGAAGCGATTACAATTTCAGAACGGTTTCCATTCTCCTTAACAACTTCCCCGATGATTTCTTCAGAGCGTTTTGGCCCATAAATAAAAGCTGTATCTAAAAAATTAATTCCGTTAGCCAACCCTGTCCGAACTAATTCTCTGCCGGCTTCATCATCAAGGTTTGGAAATAAATTATGGCCGCCTACCGCATTTGTTCCAAGACCAATCGGATTTACATAAAGAGCTGTCTTCCCAATACGAGTGTTCTTTTCCACTTCCCCATCATCTCCTTTAACTAATTAGTTTGATCATAGCAAATTATAGGTTATAAATGGTAAATTTAGCTCTGTTAAAAATTTAATGTTAAAAGATCGCTTACTAACGGACCTTCTATAAACTCGCCAATATTCAGCTTCCTTTTAAAATCCTGTTTATCTATTAAAATCAACCAGGCTCTTCTTTGCACACAAAAAATCCAGGGTAATTCTTTCCTACCCCGGAATTTAACACACTAAAACTTTATTTTTTCTTTAATTTGTCTTTACCTATCCCTCTTTTATCCCAGGAGCTGATATTGTCATTTTCATCAAACTCAACAACGACATCTCCAACTCCGTTTTCTTTCATTATTTTTTTCACTAGCCGATCCTTAATATCGTCAGCAGCTGCAATAGATATTGTAGGGTCGACTTCTACCGTTAGTTCAACGTGAAATTCGTCTCCCTCTTTCAGAACAGTAATGTCAGGTACATCTATAACATCTGGATCTTCGAGAACAACAGTTCCAATTTTATTTTGCATATTTTCATCAGCTTCACCTAACACTCCTGCAGCATTATCAAGGAATGTTTTCCCGACAACGTAGAACATTAGCAATCCAATAATGATAGAAGCGATTCCCTCTGCGTGGTGAAAAGAAGTGTATTGCGAGATAACTACGGCAATTAAAGCTAACAAACCACCGCCGGTTGCGACAATATCTTCAAGAAATACAAGCCTAGTGGCCGCTTTTGCTTTATTAACATTAACAAAACTTTTTGGAATAATTTCAAAGCCCTTAGCTTCTACCCCTACTTCATGTAATGTTTCTTTCATGGCTTTAAATAGAACCAAGGCTTCCAAGATTATAGAAATTACTAACACACTTACAATGATGAGAAACCCAGTAGATTCTACAGGATGTAAGATATGATGATACCCCTCAAGAATGGTTTCATATGCCATAATTCCAACAACTAATACAGCACCTAATAACACTAAATTTACTAACCTTCCAAACCCATTTGGGAAGCGTTTTGTTGGTGATTTTTTACTAAGTGCAGAACCAATAAAGACGAAAAATTGGTTAGCTGAATCCCCTATGCTATGCATTGTTTCGGCAAACATTGCTACATTTCCAGTCAATACGTATGCAATTCCTTTTAGTATTGCGATTGCTGCGTTAACTGTAGAAGCTATAAGAGCAGATATGTTTCCTTGTTTTAGCAGTAGAAATAATTTTTTCATTTTATCATCCCTTCTATCCTTTTTGGGAGAAATAAATAGGATGGTCAGTTTTAGGAGGAGCTGTCCTTATGATGGTTTATGTAAATTCGGTGTTGCCATCAATGTCTGGGTGTCAGATGAATTTCCCCTTGTAGATTTGCTGCTTCTCTTTTCTTACCTCTTTTATTAATTAGGCAAACTTCTTTTTACTTGTCCGAATTACTAGTCCTTTCTTGTTTTTTGTGTGCTAAAAGTTAATTAGATTGATTGACAGACTCCAAGTAAAAGCTAATTTCGATACAAACTGACATCACTATGTAACCAAACTGTAATACTATCTATCCTGGTTTGTTCATAGAAATAGATAGAGAGACAAGCCAATTATACCAACCAGGAGGACTAGAATATGAAAAAACTAATTGTGTTACTAATATTGCTAGCATCATTTTTATTTGCTTCACCGACTCTTGCCTATACCGTAAAAAAGGGCGACACTATGAGTAAAATCGCACGTGAAAATGGGACAACCTTACAAGAGCTTGCAGAGGCTAATCCGCAAATTGCAAACCTTGATATGATTCAAATTGGTGAAACACTTACTATTACAAATCCAGATAACTCTATTTTAGATTCCAATATCCCTGAAGCAACTGCCTCTGTGAAACAAGAACTCTCAGAAAAGCCTAAAACCCCTAGGGACCGTGATCTTTTAAAAACTCTTAAAACCACTGTTGAAACTGAGCCTATAGTTGAACCAGAAAAAACCGCCTCTGTAAAAGTAAATTATTCTGATGCAGAAATCGATTTACTGGCGAGAATTGTGCGTGCCGAAGCACAAACTGAGTCCTTCAAAGGAAAGGTTGCTGTCGCATGTGTCGTCCTTAACCGAGTAGAAAGCTCCCAATTCCCAAATAATATTAAAGATGTTATCTATGCCCCGCGCCAATTCCAGCCTGTTTCTAATGGTGAAATTAATAAAAAAGCAGATGAAGAGTCGATCAAAGCTGTTTATGCTGCCTTATCTGACCAGCGCCATATTGCCGGTGATTCCTTATTCTTCTATAATCCCACTATCGCTACTAGCCGTTGGTTAGATTCTAGAGAAACAACCGTAGTAATTGATCGACATGTATTTAAAAGGTAATCTGATAATAGCCACAGGAATGTACCATCTCTGCCATGTTTTTTACCAGCAGTTGCAACGAAATTTACCACTTACTGTCAACGGGTTTCTAGTAGAAAAACATAAGGATTCTAAACCTTGAATTGGTGCTGCCAAGCCCTGTGACTTAACATACATGAGTAATTGAGGAATATTTTTGAAGGTAAATCTTTTTGTGGCCTTTAGAAGAGATTGGTAGTCAAAATGTATTAATATAATTCTTCTTCAAACTCTTTTTCAGGTGGGGGTTACGCTGTCTAGTTAAACCTAAAAGACCAAACCACTATTGTGATTTGATCTCCAAGTTCTTATTTCTTTACGCGAATGACAATTTTCCCGCGTGCGTGATGTGATTCACTAAGGTCATGTGCTTCTTTTAGAGATTGTTCACTAAAGTCAAATATTTTACTGATAGCAGGCTTCACTTTACCCTCTACATAAAGGTCAGCTAATTTCTGTAGCTGTTCGCCATTCGGCTCTAACCAAACGAATCCAGCTTCAGCGTTAAAACTTGCTGCCTCTTCTTCAGAAGGTGGTTGGACGATAGAAACAAGCTTTCCATTCTCTTTAAGAACTTTATAGCTTTTTGACTGAATGTCTCCACCCATAGAATCTAACACAAGATCGAATCCATTCAACACCTCGCTGAAATCATTTTCTTTATAATTAATGACTTCATCTGCACCAAGCGATGTTAAGAATTCAATATTATTCTCACTAGCGGTTGTCGCGACATATGCACCAAAGCTTTTTGCGATTTGGATGGCAAATATTCCTACCCCGCCTGCACCAGCATGAACTAACACCTTTGCCCCTTTTTGAATATTTCCAAAATCAACAAGACATTGCCATGCGGTTAACCCAGCTAGAGGAATAGATGCCGCTTCTTCAAAGCTCATTTCTTCTGGCATTTTTGCAAGTAAATTAGTATCTACAGAAAGGTATTCTGCATACGTTCCTCGATTTGTAGTTGCTGGACGAGTAAATACACTGTCACCTACCTTGAAATCTGTTACATTGCTTCCTACTTTCACAACGACACCTGCTGCATCCCATCCTAATATGATTGGGAATTCAAAAGGAAGCATTTCTTTTAAATGACCAGCTCTTACCTTCCAGTCAATTGGGTTAATAGAGGTTGCATGCACTTCTACTAAAACTTGATTCTCCGCGATGCTTGGTCTTTCGATATTTTTCTCTACTAAAACGTTTCTATCTCCATATTCTTCAATAACAATTGCTTTCATCTGTGGATTCCCCCTCTTATTCACAAATACCGTCTGGGCCGCACGCCATGCCTTCACCCAAAAACTCAATTTGCGGCTTTATTTCAAATTCTTTTAAAGATGCTTGTGGTAATAGGATTTTTTGGAAGTCAAATTCCTCTAACTCCCTGCCATTCTTCACTTTGTTAGCCCAGTCCTGATTTGCAAGTGCAGCTTTTCCTACTGTTACGATATCAGCTTTCCCTTCATTAAGAAGTACTTCAGCTGCATTTGGAACACCTAAAGCACCATTTGCAATGGCAACTGTATTCGTGTATTTTTTCACAAGTTCTGTAAGAGATGGACCAGTCTCTCCAAACGCAGGTGCAGCCGCATTAGGCTCAGCAATATGGATATAGTCAACGCCTGCATCTACTAGTTTGGTGAAAATGACTTCAGCGTCAGACGTGCCACCCTTCCATTTATGATCAGAATCGTTTACCTTTGCCTGGGAAAGACGAATTCCTACTGGGTAATCGGCACCTACAGCTTCACGAACAGCTTTCACTACCTCGATTGTTAGGCGAAGACGATTTTCAAGAGAGCCACCATATTGGTCCTGACGTTGATTTGTATAGTCTGTTAAAAATTGATCAAGAACATATCCATTTGCTCCGTGTACTTCGATGCCATCAAAGCCTGCTTCCTTTGCATTTTTAGCAGCAACTACAAATCCTTTTGTGACATCTGCAATGTCAGCTTCCGTCATTTCTTTCGGGAGAGCAAACTCTCCACTCCCACCATAGAAACCAAGTTGTTCACCATGTGGTTTAACAGCAGAGGGTCCAGCTGTTTCAGAAGTGAAGCGATTTCCTTGTGACAATGCACCTGCATGCATAAGTTGTACGAAGATTTTAGCACCTTGCTGTTTTACAGACTCCGTTACTTTTTTCCATGCATTAATTTGTTCTTCATTGATAATTCCTGGTTGATTGAAATAGCCTTGGCTATATTGATTATCTGTATAAGTACCCTCAGTTAGGATGAGACTAAAACCGCCATTTGCAAAATTTGTATAATATTGAGCCATTTCTTCCGTTGCTAATCCTTCCGGTGTCGCACTTGTACGTGTCATTGGAGCTAAACCGATACGATTTGCTAATTGAATATCTTTTATATTCGTTGATGAAAATAAAGTTGAAAAACTTTCTAGAGTCATGACTTTTGATTACCTCCATATATTTGTCTTCTGTAGGATGTATTTCTATACTTAAAGTTATTCTTTACTTTTTAAATAAATCAGTACCAACAGAAAGGTACAGCAAAGTTTAATAAAAAAGAAGAACGGAGTCAACGTAAACGCTTGGTTGTCATCCATTTTTTCTTTTTTGCCTTTTATAATAGATTACACAATGTTCAGGATCGGCTAATGTTCGATATTCAATTTGAATCAGTTCGATAATATCCCGAAACACTTCTACGTCTTGTTCACTTTTCATTATTGAAAACCCCACAATTGTGGCAATCATGCACGGGCTTTTTTCAACGTATTTAGTTTAGAGGTGATCTCGCCATTTTGCTTTATCGTATCAAGAAACTGTTGAACTTTTTCCACCCACTGTTCCAAAAAATGTTCCTACTTCTCACTAAATAAGAAGGACCTATAATAGATTTGAATTAAAAAGGATGCCATGAAAACGGAAACTAAGGATTTTTCACCTTAAAAAAGTAGGATTTAGGAGAGGAGGCGTAATCAACTGACTTCAAAAATAATGATATTATTTGGACAGTTTTCTCAAAGGCATATGAGAACACCAAACTTGGTGAAATTTTAGAAGAAACAGAGATTGTACGTTGTTTTTATATTAATAGGTAGGACAAAATATATTTCTAATACCTCTGCTATTAAAGCACAAAAAAAGGCGAATTTTGGAAATCCGCCTTTACTGAGCCTCTGACCCGCGCCCAAAGTGGTTCATATCGGTTAACTCAAGCATATACTCATAATTCGCAATCGATTTCTGGATCGTTTCTTTTTCTTCTGCTAATAAGTTGGGATCTTGCATCTTCAAAATTAATTCCTGTTTAGCGGCTTCTAATTTTTCTTTTACTTCATGATAGTTCATTTAAAACACCCTTTCATAAAGGTTAGAATTTTGGATGCTAAATCAGACAAACATGAAATCGCTTTCTTTCTTTCTTACTTTTATTATACCCGCTAACCCATTAAAAGTATTTTTAAAATATTGCGAATTTGTTAAATGTTTTATTAAGTTTTTAACCCCTCGAAATCTAATGCTTATAACATAGACTTAGCAGCATTTTCAATTGTTCATCAGCCAGGCGGTATTTTTCAAAAGTAATGCAGTGGCAGGTGTGAACACTAATTAGCTCTGTTTCCTGAATTTCCAATCTACCATCTAAATCTATTAAAAAGAGAGTCGGTTTTTCTTTGCCGTTTTCCTGCTGGCAATTTACGAGAATTTCCCCGAAGGCAGCTTGATTGAAATTCTGAACTGTATGGTGTGGCCTGAAACGATCCAGTCATTCCCGTCCTTGAACGCTGTTGAAGTTACGCTTCTGAGATCGCTATCCTCCATTTCTTACAATATGGCGACAAAACAGCCTTTTCGTTCTTCATAGTTCGTTTAACGTATGTCTCAATTTGATTGAAAGAACACTTTTAAAGGAACCGTGGAATCTCACCGCCGAACGCACCGCCATTTGCTAGATATAATCCGAATATATGCTGGGATGCTTTTTCAAAAAACAAAAGGCAAAAGTCGCTTTACTGCTTACTTTTGCCTTTTTACTATGTATGAATTTTTTAGATTATCTAAAACACGTATACTTCTAAAAGCAACGCAGCATATTAGGTACTCGGAAAAACAGTGATCTTGTTTCTTCCTCCTTGTTTAGATACGTAGAGAGCTTTATCAGCTTCTCCAATAAGATCATCTAATGTTTTTTCGTCCGATAAAAGGCTTATTCCTATTGAAACAGTCAGGTTCCCACCAGGCTGGTTTTCTTCCCCTCCAAATGGGTGGTCTTCAACCTGTTTTCGGAACTTCTCTGCATTGGCAGCCGCTTTTTCCGTTGTCGATACATTTGAATAACAAATAATAAACTCTTCCCCGCCGTACCTGGCGAAACAATCACCATTTATCACGCTATCCTTTAATATCTGTCCCATGGTTCTTAACACTTCATCTCCTGCAGGGTGTCCATTGGCATCGTTATAATTTTTAAAATAGTCAACATCAAACATACAGATTGCAATAGGTATCTTTCGATCCATTAAACTTTGAACTTCTTTTTTGAAATAGCGGATATTTGGTATAAGTGTCATAGGATCGTAGTTTGAGAAAAATTCAAGCTCTGATTTGGAAATCTCACTCTTGTTATAGTCGTTTAGCATAAGCCCAATACTAAGTAAGGCAACCAACGCAAACATTAACATGGCAAGGGTTACCGATAAGGTAGCCGGCGTAGTCACAATCATAAGAGTGGATTTTATTAGTTGATAAAGTAAAAATGCAACCATCATGTGCTTTATATTAATGATTGTATAAGGCGGTTTAAATGACTTTTTGTTATGAAAAATGGAACCTATCAAGACAGGAAGCAGGATTGTTTGAAATATCCCTTGTATTAAGGTAGGTCCACCAAGAGAAAAACGGAACGCTCCTGGTATAATGGCTGAAATAACACCCAACTTCCAACCGCCTATATAGGAAATAAAAAACAAAGGCACCTCTCTTAAATCAAGAAGCATTCCTTCGTACCTTAATGGATAGTACATTATTGATAAAGATAAAAATCCAATAAAAAGTGAAAAGAGAAATAGAAACAGATTTTGATTTTTTTCCTTATATATGACCAATCCTTTTAATTTTAAATATAAAAACATTAAAGCAATAATTAACGACATATTTTCTAAAAAGAAAAAAATAACGGGTGCATATGATAATCTCCTGTTTTTTAGACTCCATTTATAAATTTAGCAGAAAAGGATCCAGTTCTCCATATGAATTTCTTTAATATCATTATTAATAATAAAAAAAATTCAAAAAGGCGAACAGTGCCAGTCACTGTTCGCCTTTTTTCAATTTATTTATTAGATTATTTGTTTTTTAAAATCACCCATGCTGACAAGAAACAGTCTGCCCTGTTTACAGATCATGAGTCATTGCATGCTTTTTAAGTGTAAAGCTAATACAGTTATGTGATGACTTTTTCTCGGAGAAATAAGATGTGAGCTCGTCAATTACTAGAGGAATAGGACTTAAGGTTGCGTTGGTTATCGCTGTGTTTACATCAGTGAGAACTGATTTGTATAATTCAAGATCTTCAGGCTTATCTCCGCAAGGACATTTCCCTTTCTTTAGGTGCCTATTTAACATGAAATAGGCTTGCCCTAACTCATATCTCACTAATCCTAGTACTTCGAATGACCATGGTTCATTTAAAAGATGAGACAAAGCAATAAGTGCATGGTCATGTGCTTTTCTTCCTTCATTTATCTGCATAATTATTCCTCCTTTCAATTTAGTATTCAAAAAACACCCACCATTACAGTGAGCCACCAGAAAATAATGTATTTATATAATATTCTGATTATTAAATTATATAATAAATTCACAATGATGCAAGCACTAATTATAAATAAAATGTCGTTAATTGGGTAGTGTTGATGAAATTACTCAATTAGTATTAGTAGCTTTCCGAAAAAAGTCTTATTCTTTTATCCGGCTATGTATTTATTAAAAACAGAAAAAAGAGGAGGCAACCGCTCCTCTAAATCACTTAATAGCTATCATGTCATCTTCGGTGATAAAAAATGATGAATCAGTTAGATATTCCTGAGGATACATAAAGTGCAATTCAGAGTATCCTAGCTGATTTTTGACACTGGCAGCCATCTCTGATGATACTGGTAAGTTGGCGGGATTTGTATCATTAGTTATAACATAAGCCAGCTGTCCATTTAATACCTTCACACCAATGATATCAAGGTAAACAGACATTTCTCCTTCACTAAAATCAGCCTCAATAGCTGATGCCATTTCGTCCATCATATTTACGGCAGCAGCATCTAACTGTAAAGCCTCTTGGGATACCAATTCAGGGTAGAAGTTAAGGTAAGAAATCTCCTCAGGGGCAGTCTCTTCAACACCCTCAATCATTACCTCTTCTGTGGTAAGAGCATCTTTCTCATCTTGAGTCAAAGGCTCGTATGAAACCTCATTATCAGCAGTCTTGGCATAAGTCTCTAGCTCTGCAATCTGTGCATTAGCTTGTTCCAGTTCAGTTACAAGTCTGTCAATCTCTTGTTGCATCTTGGCCTGTTCTGCTGTCGTATCCGTCTTTGCATCAAGCTGCGCCTGCAGGTCTACGATCATATCCTCCAAGTGTAAATTACTTGCTCTTAATCCTACAATTTTTGCGTTAGCTTCTTCAGTTGCATTCGTGTACAACCCCTGCAAGCTAACTAATTCATCTTTTAAAAAGCCGTTATCAGCCATAGCCTCAATAGCATCCTTTTTCAAGCTATCAATATTCCCTTTTATCTTGCCAATACCTTCCGCTCCTGTCCAAGCGATGGTGGATACTACGATCCCGGTTCCTAAAACTCCTGCTAAAATTGTTTTCGTTGCAAATGCCATGCTGTCTATTCCCCCAGTAAGTTTTACAGCTCGGTTCAGTGAAACAATCATCTGAAAAACTGTTATAATCATATCCTTTTACTAGCCTACCAACTGGCGTCCGCTCTGCTCAATGCGAAATACCTAGCAAATAGGTAAACTCTTAACATTCACCCCAAGGATTAGAAAATTCCCCAATAATTCTACTTATCATAGAAGCATTCCTGGCTGACTTCATTCCTTCCTTATAAGCTTTTAAGTTTGCCGGCCCAATTGTAATAACTTAGTATAAAAAGGGTGTGTTCCCTTGCTAATGGAAATGCACTGAAATTCAGGGTAGTAAGAGGATCAACTAGAGAAAGGAGATTTATATGAAAGTGAAAGGAATCATCTTGGTTTTGATAGGTGCTGGAAGTTTTGGGTTTACACCTATTTTTGTTAAAACTGGTTTTGAATATGGATACTCCTTAGGACAAATAAATTTAACCCAAATGCTAATAAGTTTGGTTTTGTTATGGACGATCAGTCTATCTCTAGGATTAAACATAAAGAGAATTCCAAAGACAGATATTATAAAAATCGTTGCTACAGGCACTTCTGTGGGATTAACCGGAATCTTTTATTATGGTAGTATGCAGTATTTATCAGCATCATTAGCCATCATTCTTCTTTTTCAATTTGTTTGGATCGGTATGATTTATGAATGGATTTTTAACAAAAGCAAACCAACAAGAATCAACCTCATAGCCATGTTCGTGACGTTAACAGGCGTTTTCCTTGCTTCAAATATCCTATATGGGAGCGTATTTCAGCTTCCGCCCCTTGGACTTATTCTAGGGTTATTATCCGGTGCATCATATGCAGGGTTTATTTTCTTTAGTGGCCGTGTTGCAGTAAATTCTCATCCCGTAATCAGGAGTTCCCTGATGATTACTGGTTCAATGGTTCTCATGTTGATTGTGTTTCATCAGGATATTCCAACCCTCAACCTTGTTGACGGCCGTTTATTGGGCATTGGAGCTGGCGTTGCATTATTTGGGGCTGTCATTCCACCCTTGTTCTTTGCTGGAGGAGCTCCACTAATATCAGGCAGACTTGCCAATGTATTAAGTTCTGTTGAACTGCCAATTGCAATCATTTCTGCCATGATCATTCTTTCAGAACCCGTCACAGCCCTGCAGTGGGTCGGTATTATCTTGATTATTGCAGCTATATTCATTAATGAATCGGGTGGGCTGTCGGTAACGAGGAAAACTAGAAGTGAAGTTATGTAAAAAGGCTATTTTAGGTAATAAGGTAGTCTTCTCAAATTGATGAGAAGACTCCTTTTTTTATATTCGTATCAATAAGCTAATTAAGTTTTTTATGGTTGCCGCTTTTTCAATAGAGTCGATTTGCTGGAATTATTGCATCAATTTCTCTCCAATAATGTCTCACAAATCGTTGAGTAATTATCTTACATACCTATAACTGCTGCTCGAATCTTTAAACAATCGTTATAATGTCTTGATCACTACTCTCTACTCCTTTATTAAAAGTAAGCTTAGTATGAAAACGATATGATATGTCTCCAGATGATACTGGGACATCAATCGGTAATTTAAAAGTAAATGGAAATTCATTTTCTTCTGTTGAGTTAATTATTTTATTTGTGAGGATTGTTGTGAAATCAATAACCTTTTCAGTTCCGTTAGTCTGGTTAATCAATATTAAATCACTGTCTATACGATGGATTTGTTGTTCGATTGTCCCACCTACAATTTTAAAATAACCCTTAATATTTTCTCCGGGACTATATGTTTCCTTAGGTAAAATAAGATCTATCCTTGCCGAACCTACTCCTAACAGAGACATGTATTTCCTTAGTATCAACCATTCCACCTCCAAAGAATTTATTTAAAGCTAATTATTTTTTGGTCAATACGTTTTTCAATCTTTTCGATTTGAATCTTATCTTTTAAAAGCTCTTCTTTGTTTATCTTTACTAACTCAAGAAAATTAACCTTTTTTTTTCTCATCTTTTATCTCTCTCCTTTTTATATGAAAATTGTTTTGAAACAGCAGAGTTTTCCGCTTTGTAACAAACGATTTACACCTTAAGAATAGAACCTTCATAGGAGATTATTGATAACAGTTATCAATTATAGCACAAAAAAAACCTTTACCAAAGATGGTAAAGGTTTAATAAACATAAATAGACCTTTACCGTAAAAATGGTAAGGTCTTGCTAACAACGTAGGTTGCCAATAAAGCCGAGAACAACTGTTCCGTAATGACGACTTTACTGTAAAAGCTACTCCCCTTAGGAGATAATTATTTAACTGTTACGATAATATTATGTTAGAACAATCATTCTGTCAATTGTTATATCATTCTCTCTACTTACATTATACTACTCATTAAAAATTATTTATAGACTACACTTTCTAAAATTCCCATCCTATACTGTTATATACAAAGCTAAAATATAAGGGGTGTACAGTATGAATGACAAAAAAGGTGTCTTAGATAATGGTCCTTTCTTTCATGGAACTAAAGCAGAACTACAAATTGGAGATCTTTTAGAACCCCAACACTTATCAAATTACCAAGACAAAAAGTCCAACTATGTATATTTCACTGCAACATTAGATGCTGCTAAATGGGGTGCTGAATTAGCAGCTTCTGAATCAAAAGAAAGAATTTACATTGTAGAACCATTAGGTGATTTTGAAAATGATCCGAACTTAACTGACAAAAAATTCCCTGGAAACCCAACTCGATCTTATAGGTCTAAAGCGCCTTTGAAAATAGTAGCTGAATTAAGCTCGTGGGAAAGACATTCCGATGAACAAGTGAATCATATGCTTACAACTTTAAAAAAGTTACGTGAACAAGGAGAAGCTATTATATATGATTAATCTTTAACATCTATGTTTACTTTAACTGGCGTTTTAATACTTTACTGGCGATCAAGATAGCAACTGACCCAGTACAGTACGAAGGGTTTAACGTATTTAAATCTTTTCAATTAATTTAGAAGCTAGGTCATTTTGTCTAATTAGGGTAGCTATCTGTTCCTGATAAATACGCTGATTTTCAAGTAGAAGGGTTACCTGCTTCTCTAATGCATCTATACGGTTAAATGTCGATTTGCCTTGTTCAACATATGTGTGAAAAACTGTAATTAATTCAGTAGTATTTTTATGAATGTCGGTCATGTACGCCATGTACTCTGAAAGACGTTCTTCTTGGAACTCCCTCGCACCCTGCATTGAATCTTGTATTTCGTGCATCTGCATACCTGAAGGTTCAGCCTGTTGGTTGCCAATAAGGCCACGAACCTTCTTGAACTTCCAAATAGATGCGTTAACATTTACTTCTTTGTTAGTCTCAATGTCACCTTCTAGGTCACCTGATAGCCATTTGTATTTAAGCATTATGATATTGTCTTCAATATAACGGTCAAGTATTTCAAACTTACCAGTTCCGTTCTCATGTACCGCACCTTTATTGAACTTACTTGATTTCTTTAATCCCCTGGTCGGTACATTTGCCATTTCGGTATCAGATTTCGTATTGTCCATTATTGTAACCTCTCGATTTTTTTAATAATTTCTTTACGTTCTTTTAATAGCTTCTCTAGCTTGTCCACTAATTCTTGGTCATTGTTTTTGTTAAGCATCGTTGTCATCATGTCAATACTTTCATTTAATTGAATAAGCTCCATTTGTAAATCTTTCAAATTCAGCACATTGCCCTCCTAGAAGTTACATATTCAATAGCTTCTTCAATTTATTAAGGGAGAAATAAATAATGGGATAATTTACATAGTATTATTAGAAGCCCCTCATTTTATTTCTTATTGTAGGGTTTCCTTTTAATGAAAAAATTATTTGCACTAAGAATTCGTTAAAGTAAATGCCCCGTTAGCCCAAAACCAAAAAGCTGCCTAGTTTAGAGGCACAACATAGCACTCTTATTAAACCTTATTGCCACGTTAGTACAAAAAGGAGTTCAATAAAAAAGGCAGTTAATTCTTCTTGGATCAACGCTCCAAAATTACTTTTTCTTTCCTTCTGGACCAACTTCCTTCATTCCCATTTCAAGATAAAACTTAAAAGCATCAACATTTATTGGGGGAGACTCTTAGGTAATTTACGAAGGTTAATTCTAGTTGTCCTCCTTTAAACATCAATTCTCTTGTACCACAAAAATGCCCTTTACTTTAATATTTAAGGGGTGATCTTCGTCTTGAAAATACGCATCCGTTCCTTAATCTACACGGACGTTTGAATTCCCCCCCCCTATTAAGGAGTTCCATGATGATTACTGGGTTCTCATGTTGATTGTGTTTCATTAGGGTATTCCAACCCTCAACCTCGTTAACGGCTGTTTATTGGGCATTGGGGCGGGAGTTGCATTATTTGGGGCTGTCATTCATCCCTTGTTCTTGGCTGGAGGAGCTCCACTCATATCAGGCAGACTTGCCAAAGTATAAAGTTCTGTTGAACAGCCAATTGCAATCATTTCAGCCATGATCATTCTTTTGGAACACATCACAGCCCTGCAGTGGGTAGGGATTATCTTAATCATTGCAGCCATTTGGTAACGAGGAAAACTAGAAGTGATGTTTTGTAAAATGCAATAAAATAAATAGGTAGTAATTATTTTACTGCTTTAATTATATTGAAGGTTAATTAGGTAATAAGGCATAAAAAAGTAGTCTTCTCTAATTGAGAAGACTATTTACATTATTAATATTTGTTCTTCTATTAATAATATTTCTTACCATCTATCTATCTTTTAATGAGGGTGGAACTAATCTACAATCAATTTATCAGTTATAACCCATACCTTTCTAACTTACGGTATAATGCTGCTCTTGAAATACCAAGTTCACGGGCTGCTTTTGCTCTGTTTCCTAGGGTTTGATCAAGGACGGTTAGCAGCAATTCTTTATCATCTAGGCTAGTATCCGTTTGAGTAAGATCAAGGTAGTTACCTATGTGTTGGATATCAATAATATCTCCATCATGAAGAAGGGCGGCTCGTTCGAGAAAATTTCGAAGCTCTCGAAGGTTTCCTTTCCAATGGTAGTTTTGTAGTCTTTTTATAGCTTGCGGTGTAAAAGAAATACTGGGACGGCCTGCCTTCTTGAAAATATCTAAACCAATTGAGTTAACGATTTCTTCTAAATCGACCATTCGTTCTCGTAAAGATGGAAGTGAAATGGTAAATACGGAAAGTCTGTAATATAAATCTTCACGAAATTCTCCGCTTTTAACTAATTCCTTTAAGTTCTTATGAGTTGCTGCAATAAAACGTACATCAACTGGAATAGATTTTGTGCTGCCTATTCTTGTAATCTGCTTTTCCTCTAAGGTCCGCAGCAGTACACCTTGAAGTTCTATAGGCATATCTCCTATTTCATCTAAAAAGAGTGTTCCTCCGTTTGCGGCTTCTAATTTGCCTGGACTTCCATTACGATTAGCACCAGTAAAAGCTCCCGGAGAATGGCCAAATAATTCTGAAGAGATAAGTTCTCGAGGCAATGCAGAACAGTTTATGGCTATAAAGGGCTGATTTCCTCGTCCACTTTCCTTATGTATAGAGCGTGCCATGAAATCCTTCCCAGTCCCACTCTCCCCCTGCAGTAAAAAACAATTATCACTTTTGGCAACTTTAACAGCGTTCTTTAGCGTCTTCTTAAAACCCTCTTCTTTTGTTGGAAAGGAGGATAAGATAGGGGAAGCTTCCTTATATGCCACATTGCCTGCACTCTTTGATTTAGGATGTACGAATAATAAAGTAGATGTTAACTCCTCTCCACTTTTGCATTCCTTTAACTCAATATAAAATTCATTCTTGCTATCATTAAAAACAAAATGGGCATTTTTTTGATCTTTAGTATGAAAAGCTTTAGAATTCATAAGTTGATTAGGATCCGTTAGCAATAGGTCTGAAGCTGTTCTCTCTCTTTTAAGGTGTTCTACAAACTCAGTGGCTGCCTCGTTACAGTAGACTAATCCTAGTTGGTTATTAAAAGCTAATATTCCAGGTGAACCTTTTTTCGTTTCAGAAAGTGACAAAAGATCGAGCATTGTTCTTTCCTTCATTTGCATATATTCAATTTTTATTCGTTGACTAATACTATTTGCAGTCGAAACTGCTAATGACAGATGCTCCTCTAATCCATCCCCACCTCGTGTTATCCTGCATATGTTCAGCACGCCTAAGAATTTATTGTCTACAATTATTGGAGCTGCGGCACAATCCCAGTTCCACAGCATCACACAGAAATGTTCTGCCCCCGATGTGACCATCGCGGAGTGGGTATTAAGTGCAATGGTTAAGCCGGTTGTTCCAACATCCTTCTCCAGCCATCTAACTCCAACTGATGTGCCAATTTTACCTGAAAGCGCTTCCACTTTTCTGTCAGCTAAAATTTTTAAAAAATAACCATCTACATCTGTAAGAGTGATTTGATAACCGCCACCTTTTAATTTTCCATATAAATCGTTTATGATCGGACTTGAAACATTGAGAAGCGTTCGATTTGCTTGTACTCTCTCTTCCATTTCCTGCTTATTGATAAACAGCAAATCCTTGTTTTCTTCATGAGATACACCGAACTGTTTGCTTCGATTCCATGATTCCCAGACTGGCTTTCTGACACTAACATTTTCTTCACCTAAGAGAACAAACTTTTGCCAATTTGATTCCATTTTATTCAATCTACCATCTCCTAAGAAAAAGTAATCAATAAAAAGTCAGAATATAATTAATATTTTAACAATATATAAATAGAAATGTAAATCTATTAAGAAAAATACTTAGATTATTAATAACCTTATGTTAGCTATATCAATTTAGAAGGTTATTTTCGGTAATATTTAGGCCCACTCTAAATGGTTAGAGTGGACAGGATACAAATCAGCTATGCGCTTCTTTTTTACATAACGCTTGTTGCATAAATACGATTTCTTCTGCTAAATAATTAATTCTGTTTAATACATCCTCATCAATAATTTTATTATTGATATCGAAGTGCCCATTATGAGCATAAACGTAACTAGGTGCGATGAACGAACGAAAATAACCTGCAATAGGCTTTAACTGATTCTCGACAACCAAAAAATGCTGGTATGTCCCCCCTGTTGCAACAAATCCCATTACTTTGTTGCGAAAAACTTCTACAGGAATTAAATCAAATAAGTTTTTTAAGGCACCTGATAATGATGCCTGGAATATAGGTGTCCCTATCAGATAACAATCAGCAGAACTAACTATATCAATAACTTTACGAGTATCTTCAGAGTAATTATTTGGATTTCTTCCATCACAAAATTGAATATCGTACTGTCTTAAGTCTAATAATTCTGTTTCTATGTCAGGAGCTCTTAGCTGAGCTTCCTCTAAAACTTTTTTAACTGTTACAAGGGTTTTTGAGCCTGTTATCGTTCCCGAAATTCCTAATAATCTCATCCTCTTCCCCCCCATATCAAAATCTAAAACACTATTTATAAGAACCCCCACCAATTAACTAGCCAAGATAAAATTTTTTAAAACTCTATTAAAATTTTATTCTTCCATAATTGCGACAACACGACTCCATCCAGCACTTGCTCCATCGATTTTTACCGGTAAGGCGATCACTGTAAATCCGTACGGCACTGGAATGGACTCTAGATTAGCTAAACGCTCAATTTGTAAATACTCCTGTTCTTTTCCGTAAAGGTGAGACTCCCATAACTGGCTTCTATCGCCTTTCTTAGCTTCCTCCACCATGACATCAAATGGACGATCTAATCCCCAGGCATCAATGCCAATCATACGTACACCCTTTTCTACTAAGTATTGAGTCGCTTTTCGACTTAGACCGGGATGCAATTGGTCGTATCCCTGCTGGCCAAATTTTTTGGATGTATCTGTCCGAATTAGGACTATATCATATGGCTGAATATCGTACTCAATCTTCTCTAATTCAAGCTGGACATCCTCATCAGTAATGCGTTCGCCTGCTTTCTTGTGACTCATGTTCAAAACAACGCCATTTCCAATACACCATTCAAGTGGAACTTGATCAATCGTCTTTGCAGGCTGCCCGCCCGAGGTAGGACCATAATGATAGGGAGCATCCACATGCGTACCAGAATGTGTGGATAGAGTTACATTTTCAGCAGCCCAACCATGTCCGTCTGGCCAATCTTCTTTATTAAGTCCAAATAACTTATTACTAACGGCTAAACTTTCTTCGTGATCCACATAATCAATCTTATGGGGATTAGCTTCAACTGCACTGGTTTTGTTACTTAAGCAGTCACTTAGATCTATAATTAACTTTTTGCTTGATTTCTTAGAAAAAAAGACCAACGAACCTCACCCTTTCCTAAGATATTATTTTGTTTTTTAAAATTCCAATTCCTTCTACCTCTAGCTCAATTACATCATTCGGTTTTAAAAAGCGATTGAGTTCTAATCCACATCCAAAAGCCATAGTCCCTGAACAAATGACTTCACCGGGATATAGAGTTTCCTCTTTTGATATAAACTCAATGAGCTTTGCAAAAGAGTAGTACATATCTGAACTTCTGGCATCTGACCATGTTTCTCCATTTACCCTTGCCTTGAGACTTATATTGGTAGGGTCCAGTTCATCACTTGTAGTAATACAAGGGCCAAGAATATTTCCATTTGTAAAGTTTTTACTTTTACTCGGTCCCATTGAGGTAGACATATCTTTGCGTTGGTAATCTCGTATGCTAATGTCGTTAAAAATGGTATAACCCATAACATATTCATGAGCCTTTTCTGCTGGAATATTAATCCCTTTTTTACCAATCACCGCAGCAAATTCAAGTTCAAAGTCCAGTTTGTCCCCAAAGCTTGGCCACGGGACATTATCGCCTGTCCCTGCAATGGCAGTATGGCTAGTTCGGTAATAATAAGGCCGTTCGTAAAAGAAAGCAGGTAATTCAGTCAGGCCTACTTCCTTCAAAGAATTCTTGAAATGAACCTCACTATTCAACGTATCTCTAATAGAAACTGGCTGAAGAGGAGCTTTTAAAGTAATTTCATCTAAAGGGAATATAATTCTACCCATTTCATTGTGTGCCAATTGATCTATAGCTTTTGACTCAATAAAACTATGGGCGGTTCTTGCTGCCTCAAGTGAAAACACACCCCCTTGTATAAAAGAAAGCATATTCTCTCCTAAAATAGCCTTTGCTTTTTCATGCGCTCTAGCACTTTCTTTCTCCTCATGTAAAAAAAGAGCGTATGAGTGAACCAAATCAATCACATCTGTATTTCGCAGTATTCCTATTCTTTGAAAACTGCCTATAGCGGTTTTTACAACATAAGTCACCAATTTCAACTGATTCACCTACTTCTTTACAAAATTTTTATTTCGCGTGTTAAATAAATAGGGGAAGCAGTTAAATACATCCCCTATCAATAGTTCTATTTAGCTACTTCAGCAGGTACATCATATGTCATTCCGAATTCAGGCATTACCTTTGTTGCAAAAAGCTCAAGCTGCTTTAAGCCCTCTTCTCTCGGGATCAATCCCCAGTGGAATAACCAAACAAAGTATTCTAAGTTTGGCACCCGGTTGAGGACTGCCTCGACCTGACGCTTCACATCATCTACAGTCCCGCCAAGAAGTATTCCGCTATTTGTTAAGCGATCCATCATATGCTCTCCTGGCTTTGGAACTGGTCCCTCTTCACCTGTGAATCGTGTCCCCTCCATAAATCCAAATTCCTTATACCAGCCTTCCCACACAGGCTTCTCATACTTTTCAACAGCCTCATATAACTCTGAACGGTCATTTACGATATGGAAGGTACGACACAGACCAACATTTTCGCCGAATCCAACTGTCCGTCCTCTAGAAGCAGCTCCCTCTTGATAAGATCGAATTAACTTCTCCACTCCATCCATCGGTCCCCACAAGATCGTTGGGGATATATCTTCTTCTCCGCACCATTTTAACGTTCGTTCACTTGCTCCAAAGGCCTGAAACAACTTAGGGTGTGGTTTCGTGTATGGACTTGGCACAACACTTACCGCTTTTATGGTGCCATTTTCATCCACTTCTCCTGGTGTGCCGTATGGAAGAGTCGTTGAGTGTGTTGGCGGCCAATTCGGAATTCCATCAATAGGATTCGGAATTTTATAGGTTGGCCCGTCGTACTTAAGCAGGTCCTCTGTCCAGGCCATTTTCATGATTTTATAGTGCTCTTCAAAAATGATGCGATTGTTCCTATCCGCCTCTGATTTATCAGAGGAAGTTGAAGTTACATTGAATTTCTGGCCAATAATGTTTTGCCAGCGAGCCTGATACCCGCGGGCTAATCCAACAAAGAATCGGCCCTTAAGCATATGATCAACCATCGCTGCCTCTTCAGCTAACCGAATTGGATCATGAGTTGGCAAGACGATCCCTAATTGTCCATGGTTCAATTTTTTCGTATATTGTCCAAGATAGGCATTTAACAGAAGAGGTGAAGGAGAGTTTTCAAGACCTTCAGAGTGAAAATGATGCTCAACATGAGTAATTCCCCAGTACCCTAATTCATCCGCAGCCTTTACCAATTCAACTAATCCTGAAAGTGTGTTTTGATACGCATCACTATTTCGGCCAATTGGTCTAAGTCTTTTCATTTCTTCTACTCCACCCATTGATGGGTATACTTGCAAAATAACCTTAGTCATATAAACGCCTCCATTTTTTATTTTGTTAAATGATGTAATCGGTAATTTCATCACTTACTAACCTATATTGCAAAAATCATGCCAAGATCTAATTATTCAAAAAATACAGGTAAACCAGGTGCTTCTAGTACTTCTTGTTCAAAAAAAGTGTCTCACTGTATGTCCGGAAAACAAAAAGCGGACACTTCTTATCTTCTGTTGTATCTTAATCTAGCAATTAACTTGATTGTTTTATTTATCTATCACTCAATCATATGGTAGCTAGTTTTTTCGTCTTTATGTTCAAATCGCTCTTTATGCTTTTTGTGGGATAAAATCTTTTGTTTACTTTTTCAATATCACTGGTTATTTGGTCTATTAATTGTTCTACTCCAGAAAAAAGGATTTCTTCTCTTAAATAAAAGTAAACATCCACTTTCAATATTGTGTTGTAGATTGTTTTGTTAAAGTTAAATATATGCACCTCATAATGTATAGTTTGATCCCCATCATTAATGGTTGGCCTTAAGCCTATGTTCATAATTCCATCATATATATTATTTTCAAAATGAACCTTAACCCCATATACACCGTTAACTAAGTGTTTTTTATCATGATCAACATCCAAATTAGCAGTTGGGAATCCTATTTTTCTTCCTAACTGTTTTCCTTTGATGACTGGACCGCTTAAAGAATCTATAAGATCGTTCTTCTTTAGTTCTAGGATTTTACTTATTTTTATGATGGGAATATTATAGACCAACGATAACTTTTTAATGTCCTTTATCTTAGCAACATTACCGTTTTTGCTTAATATCTCACACATGTATGCGATTGGTTTAACTGAAGCCATCTTCGCTAAGTCTTGAATGGCTTCAACGAAATCCACACGTTGAAGAAGTCCTTTATCTTTGCCTATCAGTGGAAATACATGACCAGGCTTTTGAAAATCATTTAACTGAATATGATCAACTGAAACTGCTTTAATCGTATCGGAACGTTCAAAAGCGGATATACCAGTGGTACAATCCTTATAATCAATTGAAATGCCAAATGATTTTGATTCATAATTTATATTGTTTTCTACCATTAAAGGCAGCTTCATTTCCTCTGCTTTTTCCTCAGTAATACAAACGTAGATTAATCCCATTCCTATCTTTGTCATAATGTTTACTTTCTCAGGATTTACACTTTCTGCAACCCCTCCTAAATAAGCCATTTTAGTTTTCATATCATCATAAATAATAATTAAGTTCCCATCTTTTAATCGGTTAATAACATTCTTAACAGAAACACCGGACATAAAAACTCCCTCCGATCTCAAATAATTACATTTAGTCATCTTATGATGTAGAACATTCGTTACCGCTAAAGTTCTTTAAACTCGAAAGATGGCTAAGGGATAATAACTATTCATCTAGTTATTCATCACCTATTAAAATTATATTTAGCTACTTCTGCAGGTACATCATCTGTCCTTCCGAATTCAGGCATAATCTTTGTCGCAAAGAGCTCAAACTGCTTTAATCCCTCTTTTCTCAGGATCGATCCCAAGTCCACTCCATCCATCGGTCCCAACATGATCGTTGGAGAAATATCTTCTTCTCCATACCATTTTAACGTTCTTTCACTTGCTCCAAAGGACTGAAAAAGCCTAGTTTGTGATTTCGTGTATGCACTTGGCACAACACTTACCGCTTTTATGGTGCCATTTTCATTCACTTCCCCTGGTGTTCCGTATGGAAGAGTCGTTAGGTGCGTTGGCGGACAATTCGGAATCCCTTCATTTAATCATGTGAACGCCTCCATTTTATATTTTTTAAATGATGGAATCGGTAATTCAATCACTTACTAACCTATATTGCAAAATTCGTGCCAGGTTCAAAAAACATAGGTAAATCAAGTAAATTCTAATACTTATTGCTTAAAAAAGGTGTCTCACTGTATGTCCGGATATCAAAAAGCGGACATTATTACTGAGAAAATTTAAACTGCAGAAATTTATGACGCTCTCGTTAACCTGTTAAAAAAGGCGAGCCGAGGAAAGCAGCTGCTAATAAATGAGAAAATCCCCGGCATATGTACCGGGGATTTTTTGATTTAAACTTGGTCACGTATTTTAAAAGTGATACCATCATCTACAAATTTTCTTGTTGGAGGCTATCATGAAGAAGGTTGTTAAAGTTGTTGCTGCTATTATTGAAAACGATCAAAATGAGACTTTATGCGCGCTTAGATCTCCTGAAATGGCAACCCCGAATATGCGGGAGTTTCCAGGTGGTAAAGTGGAAAAGGATGAAGATATTTACTCAGCCCTTGTGAGGGAAATTGATGAAGAACTAGGTTGTGAGGTTAAGACATCGGATGAAGTGTTCAATGACACTACACACGAATATGACACCTTTACGATTAACTTAATTTCTATTAAGGGTACCATTGTCAAAGGCACTCCAATGCCGAGTGAGCACAGCAAGCTGCTTTGGCTGAAAAAAGAAAACTTACACTCTCTCATATGGGCACCGGCAGACAGTCCCAGCAGTTAAACGTATCATCCATAAAAAATAGTCTCCTCATATTGAGTAGACCTCAAGTGGAGCCAAAAAGCCTTATAAGAATTCTTTTTCCACGATCTTGTGGTGAAAAATTATATATTAGTTCCTTTAAAACAAGATTCTTACTAATACCAAACTGATTGTTCCCATGATAACAGAAGATGCTAGCCCGACTATCAAAGGTCTTACCCCGACAGACTTAATCTTTTTAAAATCGGTTCGAAGGCCAACACTTGCCATCACCATTAATATAAGAAATTTAGCAACATATGAAGTAATTTCAACAAAATTTGTTGGAAGCGAAATAACTGTATTTAGAGATGCAGCACCAACAAACAATAAAATGAAAAAGGGAAAGACCTTACGAATTTTTAATTTGTTGTCCTCATCTGAATTCAGCTTAGAGTTTTTAAATGAAATATATAACGATAAAATGAGTGCAACTGGTACGAGCATCAATGTTCTAATTAATTTTACTACTACAGAGGCATCACCCGCCGATTGACTGTAACTGTAGCCTGCTGCCACTACTGAAGAAGTATCATGGATAGCTGTTCCCACCCAAACCCCAAACTGATTATCAGGAATTGATAATAAATGACCAATTAAAGGATAGATGAGGACTGCCAGCACATTAAAAGCAAATATAGTATTAACTGCATAGACGATCTCCTCATCTTTTGCTTTTATGATCGGTCCTGAAGTTGCGATCGCAGTGGCACCGCAAATTCCGGTGCCTAAACTAATAAGTAATGGAATATTTCCTGTTAGCTTAAACAATCTAGCCACAAAATAAGTTAAAAAAATACCTATAACAACAGCAATTAATACGATGATAATGGCATTTAAACCAACATTAAAAATTTGGGAGAAACTGAAGCTAAAACCAAGCAGAACAATAGCAAGCTTTAATAACCTGGTAAATGTATAACTAATTCCCTCTGAAAATACCTCTGGGACACTTAAAAATTGCCTGATAAGGATTCCTATGACGATGGCTATTACGGCTCCGCCAATAAGCGGGAAATCCTTTCCTAAAGAATCAGCTATAAGGCCGATGACGATTACTAAAGCAATACCAGGTAAATTCTTTGACTCATATAATTTTGAGAATATATTTGGTAAAATTGTAACTTTGGATCTTGTGGGTTGATGGATTTCTAGTAAGTTTTTCATCAGAACCCTCCTTAATTGATTAACTGCATAAAAAGTCAGCATAATGACTAAATCTTGTTTAGGAATAATTATGAATTTATTTATCTGTAATGTAGAAGAATGAGAATATATTTTCTACACATAATCACCAAATTAATCGTTACCTAAGTCCACTGCGGACTTATTCTTAAAGTTAGAGTCATTTTTTATCTGCTCAATTAAAAAATCTTACAGTTCTTCGAAATCATTCTATTGACCTCTTACTAGATTGCCTAGATATATGGTTAATGGTCACTTCAGATGTTTTCCACACTCCGGAAATGAAGCGAAAGGTAGGACCGTGTGAGTAGGCAGCTGCTGGACCCGCAAAATATAAATTTGGGATCGATGATTCAAAATATTCATTTAGTTTGGGCTCGCCTTGTTCGTTGATTTGCATATAATTAACAAATGATTGGAGAAAGAAAAGCTTATTAACTGAAAATCGATATCCTGTTGCTGCAATCACATGATCATAAACGGCAGAGCTCTGATCGTTAAAACTAACAAGTAATTGTTGATTTTCTGTTAAAAAAACCTGATCGATCATTGTATTTGGTCTTTGTGTTACTTTCCCTTCAACTAATGGAATTAGAAAATCGGAAACAGTAGGTCTCTCTAGCTGCCGGCGTATTTCTTCTTTTTCCTGGTACGATAAAAAGTAAAATTTCCCAGCTAATTCTTTTTGTATAGCATTCGTGTTTTTATCTGGACTTAAACGTTGAGGCCTGCGGTATACCAATTCAACTTCAGCACCTGCTTGGTATAATAATGCTGCTGCCTCCCAAGCGCTTTGACCGCCTCCTAAAACCAATACAGATTTATCTTTAAATGACCGATAATCTGTATGATCTGCGGTGTGTGAGATATAACTTTTAGAGAACTGTTTAAAGTTTTCCGGAATGTATTTCGCATTTGTTAGACCTACGGCAATGATCACATTCTTTGCTCGTAATGTAGTTCCATTATCAGTCTCTAAAACGAAAAAATTTTTAGATTTTAAAACTTTGGTAATATAGGAATTTTCAACTGAAATTTTCGTTTTATTTATAAACCAATTAGCATACTCTACTAATACAGAGCGAGGCATAGGATAGGTCAAGTTAATATTTCTTTCAGACTGATAGTTTTTTAATGTAAATTGATTGTCCGGATCAGATAATCCTGTATGTTCCAATAATGTACGGATATACATATTAGGAGGCATTTTTGAGTGCCAAAACTCCATGGGATAACCAAACACTCTATAATGAAGACCAGCCTTTTTTGCATGGGCAGCCATTGAAATTCCATATGGACCTGCTCCAATAATTGCTACATCTAACACCTATATCCCCCCTTGGAGTTGGAGCTTTACTTCTCCCCTATAATTGTTCACAATCCGAGAATTAATGTTCCAAAGCATCTTTGATTTTTACCCTTCTTGAAATGGCTACGATTACTTTAGGTAAAATAATACGGCTAACACCATACGGATAACTTGAAAAGCGGTTACAAGCGGAACATTGGCATCAATCGCAACAGCTGTTATGCTCATTTCAGCTACTCCTCCAGGTGCAGTGCTAAGTATAGCTGTAAGCAAATCAATGTTTCCCCATTTCGTTAATAGAAATGCGGTTAGAAGACTCAAAGCCGTTAATGAAATGCCTGAGAAAAAGCCAAGCAGCAAATACTTATGTACTCGTAGAAATTGCTCTTTTTAAAATAAGTCCCAATTGTTATTCCGATAAAAACTTGAGCAAGATGAAGCAAAATAGAGGGCATTTCAACCAAATCATAACCGGACAATGAAATAACCGAAATAATCATTAAAGGCCCAGTAAAATAAGGGATAGGAATTCTTAAAACTTTTCCAATAAATATCCCTAAAATTCCTAGTCCGATTAAAAGGAAAACGTCAAAGAAACTATAATCCTCAATCGCATTTACCGTAACTGCAGCGGAAGGTTTAGAATCTGCAGCGAAAAACATTATGGTTGGGATAATTGCAACAACTAATACAATTCGCAGGGTTTGCTGGATTGCAATAATCTCCGGTTTCCCTCCTAATTCTTTCCCTATTTCAACCATTTGTGATAATCCGCCTGGTATGCTTCCGAAAATAACGGTCATCCAGTCAAGTTTAAAAAGTTTTTTATAAAAGAAACCGTTTATCATGCCAAGCATAATAGTAACTAATGACATCACAACAATATATTTGATATTGTCAACAATCACAGCCCCCGTACTCGGAACAAAATAAAGACCTAAAGAAATACCTAGAATGAAAAAACCGGAAATCGTACAAGACGGAGGGATATATGCCTCCCTATAGGTCATTGTGAAAATGAGGGTAAAGAGCATGGGACCAAGAACCCATGATAACGGTAAATTAAAAAAGGAAAATGTGTATCCGCCAAGTAATCCAAAGGCAAATATATATAAAAACCGGAAACCCTTTTCTTTATTGAAACCGACTCTTAACCTCATCATATTTTCCATCTCCAAAACCTAAAGATCTACAAGACAAACCCTCATTAGAAAAGATTTGAAACCATTAAAACATTCCCTCTTACATTTTTTGGAATAAATGTTCCGGAAGTTGGCACGATAATATTCTAATATCGGGAAACTTTTAATTAATTCAGAACTCATGGGAATTCATAAAAACTTATGGGAATTAATTTTAAATTAATAGCCCTTTCACCAACAAAAGTAGATCTGCCGGCAATACCATAGTTAGAGCATTTAAGCTTTTATTTTCTTCTTAATATATCTTTCTATAAAACTTGTTGTTGTATCTCCTCTCTCAAATGCCTCATGACTTAAAACTTGTATTAGCATAGGGATATTTGTTTTGATCCCCTCGATCTTATATTCTTCTAAAGCGTTAATCATTTGTTTAATGGAAGAACGACGATCTTCAGCATGGATAATCAGTTTTGCAATCATGGGATCATAAAAGGGAGTAACGGCAGATCCTTCTTCCACTGCCAACTCATGACGAATACCTTCTCCTACTGGTATTCTGAATTTGCTTATTGTGCCTGGAGAAGGAAAGAAAGTTATCGGATCCTCTGCATATATTCTTACTTCTATCGCATGACCATTACGTTTGACCTCTTCTTGCTTAAACGATAGCTGCTGTCCTGCTGCTATTTTTAACTGTTCCTCGACAAGATCAAGTCCTGTAATTTCTTCCGTGACTGGATGCTCAACTTGCAGCCTTGTGTTCATTTCTAGAAAGTAAAAGTTTTTTTCTTCATCGACAAGAAATTCAATCGTTCCAGCGTTTTTATAGTTAAGAGATATTGCTGCGTTTACCGCAGTTTCTCCCATCTTTCTTCGGGTTTCTTCATCTAAAAATGGCGAAGGTGCTTCTTCTACCACTTTTTGATGTCGGCGTTGAATGGAACATTCTCGTTCCCATAAATAAACAGTGTTCCCCTGTTCATCTGCTAGAATTTGAACTTCAATATGGCGAGGATTTTCGATGTACTTTTCAACATACATGGCTCCGTCTCCAAAGAAGTCTGTCGCTCGTTTTTGATTCCCTGAAAATGCTTTTGTTAATTCCTCATTGTTACGGACTAACTGCATGCCAATGCCACCCCCGCCTGCGGATGCCTTTAACATGACTGGATAGCCCATTCCTGCAGCAATCTCGACAGCCTCCTCAGCATCTTTTAAATGATAGGTGATACCTGGTACGAATGGAACACCTGCTTCTTTCATTGCTTTTCTCGATTCTATTTTGCTTCCCATTTTAGCAATGACGTCTGGAGATGGGCCAATGAAAGTGATTCCCTCTTTCTCACACCTAAGGGCAAAGTTTTCGTTTTCCGATAAAAGACCATAACCAGGATGAATTGCTTCAGCCTCTGTCTCTTTGGCAACTTCAATAATTTTTTCTACATTTAAATAACTTTCATTTACTCGAGCTCCACCAATTAGATAGGCTTCATCTGCCATTTTGACATGTGGAGATTCTGCATCTGCTTCGGAATATACAGCAACAGTTTTAACTCCAAGTTTATTACATGTTCTAATAACTCTAACAGCAATCTCTCCTCGGTTAGCAATAAGTATTTTTTGAAACATTACACTCCACCTCGTATTCTCTTGATTTTATGAGTTTTTATTTTCTCGTTTCGCACCTAGCTTAAATAAAGCCGCCCTTACTTTCAAAATCAGAAAGTAAGGGCATCAATATAGGTTAACCTTCTATTATAACGGCAACCTCCCCTTCAGATACTGAGTCACCTTCCTTCACCTTAAGCTCTTTCACAGTACCACTTACTGGAGATAATAAAGGGATTTCCATCTTCATGGATTCCATGATAATTAGCGTATCATCTTCCTCGACTTGAACCCCTTCACTTACTTCAATTTTCCATATAGAACCTGTTATTTCTACAGTCACTTCAGTTAATGCCATTTTGTATACCCCCATATATTTAATAACTTGTTGGCCATGCGCGCATCAAATGTTGGCCAATACCGTTTGTTAATCGCATTTGGTGAATATCTAGCATATCTATCAAGTAGTCTCTTGTTTCTCTTGGATCAATAACTGACTGTGTTCCATAAACAGCCGCCATATCGTAAGCTGAAGTATCTTTTTTCATTTCTGTTAGCAGTTCTTGGAATCTCTCAGGATCATCTTTTTCGTTAACACCATACACAATACTGACTGCAGAACCTGGATCCATAAAACTAACGTCTGCAGTCCACCAGGCAACCGTTTCGTCAGCATTACCGCCACCGCCCATATTTAAGAACGCCTGGCCATAGCTTTTCCGTAAAATAACCGATATTTTAGGGACTGTGCATAAAGAGAGTGCATTCATCCAGTTCATTACTTTTCCAGGCATGCGCTTTTTCTCAGCCTCTATCCCTATTAGAAAACCTGGCTGGTCTACCATAAAGACAAGCGGAATATTATAAGAATCACATAATACTAAAAAGCTGACGACCTTATCACATGCATCTGCATCAAGAGCTCCGCCTTTCATTAGCGGGTTATTGGCAACAACTCCGACGGTTTTCCCATTTAGTCGAGCCAGAGAGGTTACGACCGTTTTGCCGAATTTGGGCTTTAATTCAAAATAACTATCCTTATCAACGATGGCTTTTATTACCTTACGAACATCATAGACACTTTTGTTTGATTCAGGTATTAATTCCAATATGTTTTTAATCGCCTCATCTGACCCTTTTGGTACAGGGGCAATAGGGGGTGCTTCATTATGATTACTTGGCAAATAACTTAAAAATGTTTTAATAGCGTCGATGGCTTCCTCATCGGTTTCAACGACCATATCAGCGAAACCGGTCGTTTCCGAATGCATCTTCCAGCCCCCTAATACTTCAGGATCAACTTGTTCTCTTGTGGCGAGAGAGGTTAACCGCGGACTTGAGACTGCCATAATCGATCCTTTTTTCATCACATTGAAATCTGACATGGATGCATACCAAGCAGATGAGCCAAAACAGTTTCCTAAAACTGCAGAAACCCAAGGGTTTTCCCTCATTCTTTGATACTGTGTTGGGTTCGATGAACCTCCCATACTATCAGCACCCATTACATCGGGCATTCTTGCTCCTGTTGACTCACCAAGGAAAACAACTGGTATCCCACGCTTTTTAGCAACACTTTTCATATGAGCCATCTTCTTACTGTTTGTTCGGCTGCTGGAGGAACCCATAACCGTAAAATCATTTACGATCGCACATACATCCCGTCCGTTTATCTTTCCGAATCCTGTTACTTTTCCATCCGCTGGAGTCTGATCCTTTTTCTCTGGCCGAAAAGATGTTGCAAACAATCCAGATTCAACAAAAGTCCCATCATTAAACAAATAATCCATTCGTTCTCTCGCATTTAGTATCCCTTGTTCGCGCAGCTTGCTTAGCTTTTTCTCTCCACCCATACGCATGGCTTCTTTTTTTCGCCGTTCATGCTCGGCAATCTGTTCTTCAAATTTCATAAGATTGGCACCTCCTTGCAGAATTTAAATTCGCATTGTGCGTCCCCTAGGACCCACCAGTTGAGGCAGCTGGTCATAGGCTTCTTCTACCCATTCAGCTAGGATTGGCCTAGTCCTTCTAGGATCAATCATCTCCTCTATTCCAAATCGTTCCGCCGTTCTTAGTGGTGATTCAAACCGCTTATAATAATCAATTAGATCTTTAAGTTTCTGTTCAGGATCTTCTGCGTTTCCTAGTTCTTTTCTAAATGCTGCTTCTACTCCTCCTTCAACAGGAATTGAACCCCAGTGTGCTGAAGGCCAAGCGTACCGGACATTTGCTCTTCCACGCGGTGCATATGCTGCACCCGCTACACCAAAAGATCTTCTTATAAAAACCGTACTCCAAGGTATATTTACTTGGGATAAAGTCATCATGGCCCGAATTGCCTTCTTTATCGTTCCTTTTGCCTCTGCTTGAGATCCAATGGATACACCTGGCTGATCCACTAGATTGACAATCGGCAAATGGAAGGTGTCACATAGATCCACAAAGTTCTCTATCTTTTCAGCTGATTCGGCACTCATTGACCCACCATATATGTATGGATCATTTGCCATAATTCCGACTGGATAGCCATTGATTCTGCCAAACATTGTTATCGTTGATCTCCCATAATGCTTTCTCATTTCAAATAGGGAATCCTTATCAAAAATTAACTCTAAAACTTTTCGCATTTTATAGACTTTTCTTTTATCACGAGGGATGATTGAAGCAAGTTCGTCCTCACAGCGATCGATTGGATCAGATGATGGAATCCGAGCTGGAAGTTTGTAAATGTTAGAAGGTAAGTAGGATAAAAACTTTTTTACTTGATTAAGCGCATCATATTCATCCTTCGCTTCATTATGGACTGCGCCACTCTTATGGACATGGACTTGACTTCCGCCAAGCTCTTCTTTTGTAACATTTTCTTTGACCCCTGGGGCAACTACCTGAGGACCGGCTGCGAATACTTGGCTTGTTCCTTTCACCATCACAGAGAAATGAGAGGCAACAACACGGAGTGCACCAAGGCCGGCACAAGGACCGAGTGCCACTCCTATAACGGGAATCTGTCCCATCATTTCCGCCATATTCCACTGAGCATAGCCTGGTATTTTGGTTGATTGATTTTTCTCCAGTAAACGTATACTTCCTCCAGCTGCATCAACCAGGCGAATCAATGGAGCTTGCAGGTCCAAAGCAAGATTTTCTGCAAATACCATTTTTTCTGGAGATGCTGCTTCCGAAGAACCACCTCTTACTGTGAAGTCATCTGCAGAAACAACAACCTTTTGTTTTTTTATTTTCCCTTTCCCGATTACAATATTGGATGGTATGGAGTCTATGAAATTTCCATCTTGATCGTAATTTGCTTTTCCAGTTAGAGCACCATATTCGTGGAAACTTCCTTCATCAAGTAATGAATGAATTCTTTCTCGAGATGTAAGTTTCCCAGAATCATGCTGCCTTTTTATATTTTTTTCTCCTCCAAGCTTTTCAGCATATTGCTGTCTTAGTTGAATTTCATCCAATTCAGCCTGCCAAGTATGTTCATGTTCACTGTTGGTTTTATCAAGGTCTTTCTTTTGGTGTAATTCAACATTATTGTCCATCTTTACCTCCGTCTTCCCTTATTGTTTCAACACTATCCTTGCATCAACAGCTACTGCTCCATAGCCATTTTCTTTAAGAATTACTGGATTGAGATCCATTTCTACAATTTGTTCATTTTCCATGGCCATAGCAGAAACTTTTTGGCTTAAGGAGATTAGCGCGTTCACATCAGCCTGTTTTCTTCCACGGAAACCATTTAACAAAGGAAAACCCTTTAACCCTTCTATCATTTTCGAAACATCTTCCTCTGTTAAAGGACAAATTCCTAGTTGGACATCCTTAAATAACTCAACAAAGATTCCGCCTATTCCGATAACTAGGACTGGACCAAAGATGGGATCTCTTTTAATCCCCACCAATATTTCTTGCACACCCTCGATCATCTCTTGGACCACTACACCTTCAATCTCATTGCGGAGTACACCTTTTCTTGCAGCATTCTCATAAATACGATCATAGGCCTGTTCAACCTCTTCTACTGTTTTAAGCCCTACCTGCACACCTCCAAAATCACTTTTATGAACAATCACTGGAGAAACAACCTTCATGACTAACGGGAATTGCATGGTTCTAGCCTGATTAACTGCTTCCTCTTTTGTTCTAGTAAAAGCGTATTTATTTAGATTAATATTTTGGTCTTCCAACAGCTGCCTGCTTTCAATTTCATTCAATATGATTGTTTGCATTTCCGCGGTTTCCATGTAGACCCTCCATTTCTTAATGGTTTACAACGCTGCTAATTCCATCTAACCCTTGTTCAATCGTTGAAAAAACAGGAATACCTTGACTCTCTAATAGTTTTGCGGCTTTAAATCTTATATTTTCTACCTCTGGATCTCCGTTATATCGTAATACACCGATAAGATTCGTTTTGGTCCGGTCAACTACTTTTAATTTCTCTATCATTTTTTGGACGATATTCTCTAAGTCCATATAATTCATGATAGGTATTAGATTAAAATGAAAAAGCAGATACCCTACCTCTTCATCTTCACAGAGTGTTTTTACAACCTCTCCAAATAACTTTCCTTCCTCGGCGGCCAGCTGGCCGGCCGGCATATCAATAGGGTTTATATTCCGTCCATTTTCAGCTACTCCTAAACTAGTTAATTTCTCAGCTGATTTTGGTTGCAGTTGTGCTAATTCTATGTTCACTTCTTCACAATAGTCCGTCGCAAGCACCGTTGCTCCACCACCATTGCCAACGATTGCAATTTTCTTATCGACAAAACGTTTAATTTTTTGTTGACTTAACAATGTGATCAGCATCTCTTCAATACTAGTTACCGGGATAGCCCCTGTCTGTTTAAATAACGCATTCCAAATTTGAAAATCTCCTGCCACACTTCCAGTATGCGATGCAACCGATTGAGATCCTGATGCTGTTCTGCCGCCTTTTAAGATGACCACTGTTTTTTTAGAGGCGGCTTTTTGCAATGCCTTCACGAATTTCCTGCCATTTCTTACACTTTCAATATAAAAGCCAATGATCTCTGTTTCCTCATCATCAGCTAAGTACTCGAGGTAATCTGAGTGGTCTAAATCAATACAATTACCAACCGAAATCACTTTGCTATAGTGAATGCCCATAATATGGCCTCTAGTTACCATGTCAAAAGCAATTCCTCCACTTTGAGAAACAAAGGCAATGTTACCCGTTTCTTTAGAAGCTCCTTTTGTAAAATTAAGTCCACTAGAGGGACAATATGTGCCAATGCAATTAGGTCCAATGATTCTCATTTGGTAATGATGTGCTATTTCCACCATTTCCCTTTCAATTTGTTCCCCTTTCTGCCCCATTTCTCCGAATCCAGCTGAGTAAATTTGTACGACCTTTACACCTTTTTCACCGCACTCTTTCACTACTTGAAGAACCTTACTGGCTGGAACAATAATTGAAGCACGATCAACCGGACCAGGTACATCTAAAATGGAAGGATAAGCTTGCTTTCCTTGTATAATCGATTCTTTTGGATTAATAGGATAAATCTCACCTTTAAAGCCTGAATGTATTAGCAGACGCATTTCAGCCCCGCCAAGTCTAGGACCATTTGATGCACCTATAATTGCAATTGAATTAGGTTTGAATGCTGCTTTCAATGAATCTTGTAAAGGTAGAGTTGCACTCTCCATGATCTTCCCCCTTATTAACAAAAATTTATAGGGCTTAGCTTCTGTTTTATGAATCCTAAGCCCTAATACATGAAACTAGGACACTAGTTTATTATTCGTATGCACCATCGATTCTATCGTCCCAAATTCCTATCTCTTTATAATATTTAACAGCTCCAGGATGGTATGGAAAATCTGTACCTAATAATGCATTTTCTTTCGTCCACTGTGATGCTGCAGGGTGTACTTTTTCAACGTCAGGAGCATTTTCGATAAAGATTTTGGTTAGGTTATAAGCTATTTCTTCAGACATTTCCTTATGAACTACATATCCAGCCGGAGAGCCGGCCGTTAAAATCTCTTCGGTTTGCCCATCATAGATCCCAGCTGGGATTTTTGCATCTACAAATCTTCCGCCAAAATCTTCACTCAGTTTCTTAACATGTTCGGCATCAACCTCTAGGAAAACGAGATCTTTTTGTGTAGCTAATGACAAAATCCCTGGATTAGGCAGCAAGGTCGTAATTAAGATGGCATCAACCCGATTATTCTGGATTGCATCCACAGATTCTGTAAAGGATAAATATTCTGGCTTAATATCCTCATAATTCATTCCATAGGCAGCAAGAAGACTTTTTGATACTAATTCAGTTCCGCTTCCAGGTTCCCCAACGGATACTTTTTTGCCTTTTAAATCGTCAAACGTTTTTATACCACTTTCTGCAGTTGCCACGACATGCTGCAGGTTTTGGTGTCCAGTAGATATATATGCAAGTGTTTCCTTAAGCTCTGGCTTATCCTTGAATGATGCATCCGCATTTTTCCCACTTGTAGTTCCGATATCTGCTTGTTGTGTTGCCACTAATATAGCATTTTCCCCATAGCCAGCACTGCCTACTACGGTTACTTTAGAACCGGGAAGCTCTTTCTCAATTACTTGAGCATAGCCTCCGCCTAAAGCGTAAATGGCCGATGATGTATTACCTGTGGTTAATTTTAATGAGACTTTTTCAGGCTTATCCGTTTCAGAACCCTCTGAATTTGACTCTTCTGTATTTGAACAAGCTGTCATAAAACTAAGTAGTAACACCAACATTAATAATGATAATTGCTTAGTCTTTTTTCTCATTTGAAATTCCCCCTTATTTTTTAAAAGACTGCCTTCACATCTTGATGATCTATGACCCTCCTTTTCCTATTTATCAATTGATAAATTAATACAGCTGAAAACAACCCTACGCCAAATATGTCAGTTATTAAACTAGAATCAATTAATAACAGTGAAGAGCCAATAAGCAGAATCCTTGAAACCAGGTTCGTCTCGTAAATTAAATATTTTTGAGCACCTGCGGCTAATCCAAAAGTTCCAATTAAGGCAGTGAATAACGCCATCAAAACCTCCACTGGTGATCCCATCATAAGAAGTGCATCATTCCTAACGAACATATATGGAACAATAAAACCAGCTAAACCTAATTTTACAGAGACCATTCCTGTTTTTAGCGGATTCGCATTTGCAATCCCAGCAGTAATGTAGAAGCAGCCTCCGATTGGAGGAGTAATCAACGCTAATACCCCAAAATATAAAACAAACAGGTGAGCGGCAATTGGCTGTATGCCAAAATCTATTAAAGCAGGTGCCACCAAAATAGCCAGAATAATGTAGCAAGCTGTAGTCGGAAGACCCATTCCAAGGACAATCGAACTAAACATCGTCAAAATTAATAGTAATAGGAGTGAACCGCCTGCTAAATTAATTAACATTGAGGATAGTTCTAATCCAACACCTGTTAAGTTAATAATTCCAACAACAATCCCAGCTAAAGCACATAATGCAACAATTGCAAGTGCTCCCCTTGCACCTTCTTCAAGTGCAACCAAGATTTTTTTCGGTGTCATTCTTTGACCCTTTCTTAGCCAACTTACTGCTACAATGAAACCAATCGTAATTACTGCAGAATACAGCGCAGTAAACTTAAAGACAGTTAACAGCAGCACTAGTACGATCGGAGGAAGAAAGTGATGGAAGTTTTCCTTTAATAAAGGCCCCATTCTTGGTATATCTTCATCTTGCACTGGCTCCAGTACTAATTTTTTAGTTTCGAAGTAGATCATAAAAAATATTGTAATGAAAAACAGAAACGCTGGTATCAATGCGGCTTTCATTATACTTACGTATGGTACTCCTAAAAAATCGACCATCAAAAAGGCGGCTGCTCCCATTACAGGCGGCATAATCTGGCCACCAGTTGAAGCAATTGCTTCAACGCCGCCAGCGAAATATGGTTTAAATCCAACTCGTTTCATAAGTGGGATCGTAAATACACCTGTAGTTGCAGCATTGGCAACTCCACTTCCAGAGATCATTCCCATTAAAGCGCTTCCAAGAACACCGACATAAGCAGGGCCACCTTTTAATTTACCAACGAATGCAAGTGCAAATTTAATATAAAATTCACCTGCTCCAGATTGATTAAGAAAGGCGCCAAAAAGAATAAACATAAATACAAATGTTGCTGAAACTCCGATAATTGATCCGTATAAACCTTCAGTAGTTAAATACATGGAGCTTATAAAGCGCGAAAATGCTACACCTGAATGCTCAAATAATCCTGGTAAATAAGGTCCCAAGAAGACGTATGAGATGGCAGCAAGTGTTAAGATCGGCAGACCCCAACCTGCAATTCTCCGTGATGCCTCCAATGATGCAATAATAATGATGGTTCCAAAAAAGATATCTAATACCGTCGGGAAACCAAAACTTACAATTAACCTCTCAAATTGTTTGACGATATAAATGGTTGAAATAACGGAGGCTCCAATGAATACCAATTTAATAAGAGTTTCTTTTAGGGTTCCATTCCACCCTTTTTTTGTGGGGTAGATCAAAAACGTCAATACTAAGCCAAACCCTAAATGAACGGCTCTTTGCTGCATGAGTCCCAGACCAGAAAAAAGTGAGATATACAATTGGTAGAGCGACATGGTAATTGCCAGTATAGTAATGAACTTAATGACTGATTTTGGCATCTGTTTACCAGGAGACACATCATTTGTCATTTCCAAGCAACCAACCCCTTTCAACTTAAATTGGATTTCTTTGCAGCTATAATCTTTTTGCATTTTTTGAATCTTCTGACTATAATAATAATATTAGATGATGAATCAAAATAAGTAAAATTGATAATTCCTATGTTCATCATAGGTAATAATAATGTATTAAGAATTCACTTTAAAAAAGCGAATTCAATATTACTATATAAATGTAACAATAATTATTTATATAAGTTATTAAATAAACAGGGGGATCTTAATGAGAATCGAACAGCTTGAATATTTAGTTGCGATCAGTCGCTCTGGTTCATTCTCAGAGGCTGCTGCGGAGCATCATATTACCCAACCCACTATCAGTCAAGCAATCAACAGCTTAGAAGTTGAATTAGAAACAAAAATCTTTCACCGGTCAAGAAAGGGTGCAGAGGCCACAACTGAGGGTAAAATTGTAATCAAAAAGGCACATGAAATACTATCTAAACTGAACGAATTAAAAGAAGATATTAAACTTCATTCCGAGTCTTTAACTGGTTCGTTAAAATTAGCCATGGTACCAAGCGCGTGTTCAGCCCTGTTGCCAAAAACACTTGCAAACTTTAAAGCAAAATATCCCTTGGTACATATTGAAATTATCGAAGAAGGATCGCAACATGTAAATAAAGACGTTCTCGTCGGAAATGTTGATTTCGGTGTCATAGCTATACAGAGCGGAACTTGGAATGAAGATGCAAGTCTACACTTTGAAGAGTTGATAGCCAGCGAAGTTAAAGTTTGTGTCGGCAAAAGCATTAAATTAGAAAATCAAGGGTCCATTACTCTTTCAGAAATTATTAAACAACCTATAATTATGTTTAAATCTGGTTACAATATGAGTAATTTTATGATAAATCTTTTAAGTGACTATGGAAATTTAAACATTCTATTTACCTCTGACAACACAGAAATTGCAAAAAAAGTTATAGTAGAAGGAGTTGCTATTGGCTTTTTTACAGAGTTGTCCTTAAAGAATGACCCATACTTATTAAATGGTGATTTGATTGCGTTAGATATAAAAGACTACAAAAGAAAAATAACTTTGGGATTGATACGTTCAAAAAACAAGCATTTTTCAAAAGCAGCCGAAGAATTTGTTAAAGAATTAATTCAGCAAGCAAAGGTATATCACAGTTAATAAGTAGAAGTCACAAACGGGTCCAATGGTTCAAGCTAAGTACAGAAGATATCAAATGGATTAAACAGGGTCAGTACACTGAAGAAATTTCAAACACCCTTATCGACCAAGGGACTGATGAAGATGTTTTACTCACCCCTTAAGCAAATCGACTTTGCCATGAATCTAATCAATAAACTAAGCCAGAACTATCAACTAGCCATAGATCCCTCGACGCTCACTGTAAAAGATCTAAATAGATTACAAGTCTACTTCAAATATAAGAATCAAGGCGCACTCGTTAACCTTGTTAAAAAAGGCGTATTGAAGCCGAGGAAAGCAGTTGCTAATAAATGAAAAAATCCCCGGCATATGTACCGGGGATTTTTAGATTTAAACTTGGTCCCATAATTCAAAAGTGATATCATTATCATAGAAAAGTTATTGTTGGAGGCTACCATGAAAAAGGTTATTAAAGTTGTTGCTGCTATTATTGAAAATGATCAAAATGAGATTTTATGTGCACTTAGATCCCCTGAAATGGCAATCCCGAATATGTGGGAGTTTCCTGGTGGCAAAGTGGAAAAGGATGAGGATATCTACGCTGCCCTTGTAAGGGAAATTGATGAAGAACTGGGTTGTGAGGTTAAGGCGACTGGCGAAGTTTTCAACGACAATACACACGAATACGACACTTTTACGATTAACCTAATATCTATTAAGTGTTCTATTGTCAAAGGCAGCCCAATGCCGAGTGAGCATTCAAAGCTGCTTTGGCTGAAAAGAGATAATTTAGACTCGCTGAAGTGGGCGCCAGCCGACATTCCAGCAGTTGAACAATTAATCCACGAAAAAATAGTCTTCTCAAATTGAGAAGACTATACTTTTTTAGTGAATTCTGTATATAGGCTTGGTGGTACCTCATGCTCTAACTCCATTTTTACTGTGATCGGTTTATCCCCTTCAAATTGTACGGAATTTCCTTTACCAATATAAATATAGGGCTCCGTCTTTCCATCAATCTCCTTGTACTTTCTTATGAACAAGTGGAGATTGATTCCTCTTTGTTTATTGTAAATAATGTTTTTCCCTCTTTCAGATTGTTGAGTAGTATTATTTACGGACTGCCACTGGAATTCGTGTGGATTAAAGAACTTATCATTGTAATTGATGCTTTCTTTTACATCGGCCTCCTTATGTAAGTCTATGAATAGAAAAAATTCATTCCCATTTACAAGCAAACCCGATCCTCTAAACGAACTATGAATCTTTCTGTAATTGGATAAGAAGGCAGCATCGATCATTTGATATTGCTCATATAGCTTAAAGTGAGGAATACCATAATATTCTCCTTTAAATTCCTTTTCGTAACGGAAAATTCCATATGAAATAATGTCTTCAATATATTTTCGATATTCATCATTTCCTAGCAAGTCTATAAGAAGTTGCGTTTTAACCAGTTGTCCGTTCTCATAATGAAATAGTTTTGGTTTGTTTTTGACCTGCACACTATCATAAAAGTTCTGATTCAAACACTCAAAGCTATGTAAAATAGTATCTGCATCAACGCTTTTGATCATCTTTAATATTTGTTGCTTGGCAATTTCCATATTGATTTGCTCATGCTCCAACAAATATCTGATAATCACAAACTCATGAACACGTTTAAGTGGTAGCTTACTTGATAATTCCTTTAAGGCGCCTTCAAATTTTTCGTTAAGTAGTAAGCTTTTGAGATGGTCATCCTTTTCCACCTTGGCAACGAATTGAATATACGTTTTTTCTCGATCAATAAATTTTACCGGATCAGGGGCCCCATCATACTTTAAGTAATCCAATAATAAGTAAGGAATCCGGCCTTGGTTCAACTTCTTAAATTCAAAGTACTCTTCCTTTAAGTACTTCATTGAATTAAAATTTTCAGCATCAATTTGCGCCAAAATTCTCTCCTGTGAAATCTTATCCATTTGAATGTGAGTACATCCTGGAATATTAGCAAATCCTGTTACAATTGCCACCTTCAAGCTTTCTTTATCATAGTATCTGCTTCCATTCAATGCTAAGGCAATTAAGAAGGTTTTATTGTGATTCCCAATAAAATCAAGCACGGTTAAAAAGCTCTTATTCGCATGCTTCCGCAGCCCTCTCCCTAGCTGTTGAATAAACACGATCGGTGAATTGGTTGGTCTTAGCATCAAGACTGTATTAATGGAAGGAATGTCTACACCTTCATTAAAAATATCAACAGTGAAGATAAATTTCAGTTCATCCTGCTCATCTTCTAATTTGTTTATAAATAATTGCCGTCTATCAGATGAATCTTCCCGATATAAACAAACACTGTTGTATCCTCTTTTATTAAATTCACTTGCCATATATTGTGCATGCTCAATACTTGCGCAGAATCCAAGTCCTTTTGTTTTCTCTCCATCATGACCATAGAAGTTCATCTTTTCTATGATAAAATCAACACGTTCATTCACTTTTAAACGTTTTGTGATTTCACCAATATCGTCTATATTAACGTCACTTAAATCAATGCCGTCAATATCCGTAATTCCAAAGTAATGAAAAGGAATTACGAGTTCATCCTCGAGAGCCTCATGCAATCGAACTTCAAGAGCCACATTATTATCAAAAAGATCAAATACGTTACGGCTGTCACTTCGTTCAGGTGTTGCGGTCATTCCTAAAGTAAACTGAGGTTTAAAGTAATCTAATATCGTTTGATAGGTTGAACTAGTCGCATGATGAGCCTCGTCTATTATGAGGTAATCAAATTCACCTTTTTCAAATTCATGAAAACATCTAGAAATTGTTTGAATGGTGGCAAATACATAATCAACATTTTTTTGTTTATGATTACCGGTAAGCAACCCAAAAGTAAGACCGTCATTTGGAAGAAGTATTTCAAAGGTTTCCTTAGCCTTCCTTAGGATTTCTTCTCTATGGACAACGAACAGAAGTTTCTTCGGTTTATAGCTTTTGACGTCAAAGGCAGACATATAAGTTTTCCCTGTGCCGGTTGCTGCAATGACAAGTGCTTTACTTTCTCCAAAGTTTCGAAGCCGGTCAAGATTTTCAATGGCCCTCTTCTGCATTCTATTTGGAATAATGTATTGTTTGTCCTCATAAATCATTTGATGGGTCAATGTTGTTTTTTTGAAACTGTTTAGAAATTCCTCATACCTTTTAATGAAGTCTTGGTCGGCATCTACACTAATGTTCCAGAGCTTATCGTATTCCTTTAATACGTCTTTTATAAAATAAGCATCCTCTTTTGAGACGATCTCAACGTTCCACTCTATATTACTCTTAAGAGCGCTTTGCGTAATATTAGACGACCCAATAATCACCTTATAGCTATCTTTATATTCAAAAATATAGGCCTTTGTATGAAAACCAATCTCTTTATCTGTTACAAAAACCTTTAATTCCACATTGTTAAACTCTCTTAATTTCTCCAAAGCTTTTGCATCAGTAAAATTAAGATATGTGGACGTAATAATCTTCCCTTTTATCCCTTTTTCTTCAGCTTCTTTAATTGGATCTAGTAAAAGCTGAAGACCGCTAAAATTGATAAATGCCACACTGAAATAAAATCGTTCACATTCACTGATCGATTTCACTAACTCTCTTAATAAATTCCCTTTATCTGAATTCACGATTAACTTCTTCTCGACAGCTTCCATGGTTATCTCCTGACTGTACGTATCATAAAATATTAGATTATGTAAAATTGTACTATATATGGGATTAAATATGTATAAAAAATATACCTTAAGATTTATACCATTCGTTTTTCATACGATTTAAAAAAGAATCCCTGTTGCCTAAACAGAGATCCCCTAGGAAATAGATTTTATTTAGCTTTCCGCTCAAAATGATAATGGAGCCTATATTTCAACTATCTCTTGGGATCATTGATAAAGCAGTTCCTCATCTCCTGCGACGATATCAAAATTAATCTTGAAGATTCCGTCTTCGAAACTCGTTAATCCCTCTGGTCCTCTATCCCACATTGTCATCGGCATCTTTGCAATAAGCTTGCTAACAGCATCTTCATTATATTCCCATAGCCTTTTGGAAGACTTGTCAGAGAAATCAATTGTTCCGAATGTCCAGCAATGTGTGAACAATCTGGATGTAAAGGTTATTGATTTCTTAAGATCAAATTCTTTTAGTGTACACCTCTCCAGATGTGATCACATGCTTAACGTAGAAATTGAGGTTAATTTTTAATTGATAGATTAATTCCATATTGGATGTTCACAATTTGTACTTCCTTCTTTTATTTTCATTCAACTGCATACATAAACAAATAACTTTATAATATGAATATAGGCTTGTTGATCTTTTATATTTAAGCTACTAATATACTTTGATTTATATTCATAATAATTTTGAACTGATTAGAGGTGAAATTTATGACACAAATGGCGTGCAATAAATGTAAAAAAGTTCTAAATCCTGAGGAAATAATTAAAACTGATGAATTTAAGGAATATGGTTCAAATGTGAAACAGTATTGCACTAACTGTTTTATCAGGGAAGTTAAACACGGCTTCGGTAACTACAATATAGGTAATTGTGAAGTCTGCAATAGCCCATTAATTCTACAATATGATTATGAAGAAACCATCTCATTGGCTCAAGACGACTATACAGTTAATTACGTTTGTAAAAAGGTTAAAGAGGCAATGGATAATGGGAACGATGATGAAGTTGAGCGTTTGGACCAAGAGGATCATGACTGGTTAATCCTATATACTATTCAACCTGATCCAGAAGAACCAGATGATTTTGCCTAAGTTATAAATAAAAGGATGGGAGATTCTATGAGCTATACCCCGTATAACGGACACTGATAAAAAAGTGTCCCTTATACGGGGTTTTTTGTGTTTCAATAGAATTATTGAGGGGACGGAGGAGTATCATGGGGAAGAATTTATATACCGATTTTCAGATAAAAGAACTTGAAAAGAATCCAAATGTTTTAAGT
>NZ_JABUNR010000059.1 GCF_013343715.1 Mesobacillus harenae | reverse complement strand
ATAAACAATATCCATTTGCAGCGACCTTGATAAATAATAAGCAAGGATTTCTTTGGTGGCGACGTCCTTCACACAGGACAAATATGCTTTTTGGCCTTGTCCATAATATAAATAGGTAATATCGGTAAGGAGTGCTTTCCTTGGCTCATCCTGTTCAAATTCACGGTTTAGATGATTAGGACAGGTAAGGTGTTCCTGCGTTGCTTTGGCCATCTTCCGATATGGATTCGCTTTCCTGATCTTTGCCACAAGCCCATACTTTGCCATCAATCGCCTGATTT
>NZ_JABUNR010000058.1 GCF_013343715.1 Mesobacillus harenae | reverse complement strand
GATTCGATAGAAAATCTGCTCAAACAAATCGGTCTCTTTAAAACGGCGTTCGTAATTCTTCCCGAAGGTGGAGAAGTGGGGCACTTTATCATGGAATCCATAACCCAAAAACCAGCGATAGGCCATGTTGGTTTCTACTTCTGAAATGGTCTGGCGCATGGAACGAATACCAAAGGTATATTGAATGAAGGTAAGTTTAATTAAAATAACAGGGTCAATGCTTGGGCGCCCAATTTCCGAATACACATCCTTCACCAAGTCATAAATGAAAGAAAAATCAA
>NZ_JABUNR010000057.1 GCF_013343715.1 Mesobacillus harenae | reverse complement strand
GATTCGATAGAAAATCTGCTCAAACAAATCGGTCTCTTTAAAACGGCGTTCGTAATTCTTCCCGAAGGTGGAGAAGTGGGGCACTTTATCATGGAATCCATAACCCAAAAACCAGCGATAGGCCATGTTGGTTTCTACTTGTGAAATGGTCTGGCGCATGGAACGAATACCAAAGGTATATTGAATGAAGGTAAGTTTAATTAAAATAACAGGGTCAATGCTTGGGCGCCCAATTTCCGAATACACATCCTTCACCAAGTCATAAATGAAAGAAAAATCAA
>NZ_JABUNR010000056.1 GCF_013343715.1 Mesobacillus harenae | reverse complement strand
AGCCCCTGAACTGGCGGCATTTTGATGGTCCCGGTTGTGGTGGTCATTCTCTTGACTAAGCCCGTAATAAATTGAAGTTTCGTTACAAAACGGATTTGAGCTTGTGTATTCCCAAAATTGTGTGCTGGTGTTTCGAAAAACTGTTTGTATGTTAGTTCAATATTTTTATAAGCGAATACATTTTCCCACGGGACGAAAACATCTTCTAAAACAGCCAATGCGTCGGTTTCATCAAAGCGAGTGGAAAGCGGGTAGTCATACACACTTGGCTTATCCGCTGC
>NZ_JABUNR010000055.1 GCF_013343715.1 Mesobacillus harenae | reverse complement strand
TTAAGCACTCCGCCTGGGGAGTACGGCCGCAAGGCTGAAACTCAAAGGAATTGACGGGGGCCCGCACAAGCGGTGGAGCATGTGGTTTAATTCGAAGCAACGCGAAGAACCTTACCAGGTCTTGACATCCTCTGACAACCTTAGAGATAGGGCGTTCCCCTTCGGGGGACAGAGTGACAGGTGGTGCATGGTTGTCGTCAGCTCGTGTCGTGAGATGTTGGGTTAAGTCCCGCAACGAGCGCAACCCTTGACCTTAGTTGCCAGCATTCAGTTGGGCACTC
>NZ_JABUNR010000054.1 GCF_013343715.1 Mesobacillus harenae | reverse complement strand
TTCAAAGAACAATAACCGTCATCCGTTGATCGAATCAGCGGCGACAAATACTATCTTACCATAACGTTTCGTTGTTGTCAACTTCTGCGAAGTATTTATTTTTGACGAACACGATCAATTTCGGATCGCCCAACAACATAATCTATCTTATCATGTTATTTCGCTTGTGTCAACTTCTACGAAGTTTATGTTTTTTGTTTCATCCGCTCTATGATGGCAGCTTCCCTATAGTAACACCACCGGTGTTTCCTATCAAACGAAACTTTTGCCATTTTTAAGCGAAAAAAA
>NZ_JABUNR010000053.1 GCF_013343715.1 Mesobacillus harenae | reverse complement strand
TGGATACTATGACTGGCTTAAAGCAGCTACCTCCCGCGAAGATCGGCTTGAACAAGATGAACAGGACATCAAATTGATCAGGGAGATATTCAACGGTAAAAACGGAAAGGTAGGCGCCCTCCAAATCAAGATGATTATGGCGAATGATTATTTGGTCATCATGAATCACAAAAAAATCAGGCGATTAATGGCAAAGTATGGGCTTGTGGCAAAGATCAGGAAAGCGAATCCATATCGGAAGATGGCCAAAGCAACGCAGGAACACCTTACCTGTCCTAATCATCTAAACCGTGAATTTGAACAGGATGAGCCAGGGAAAGCACTCCT
>NZ_JABUNR010000052.1 GCF_013343715.1 Mesobacillus harenae | reverse complement strand
GAAGGTGCGGCTGGATCACCTCCTTTCTAAGGATATTGTCGTAAAGACAATCGGAACACTGTCCTTTCGGTCAGTGATGTTGTACGCTTGTTTGTTTAGTTTTGAGGGAGCAATTTTTCATTGTTACTTGCGAGTAATGACTCGAAAACCTCAATTAAATACCTGTTATGTGGGCCTATAGCTCAGCTGGTTAGAGCGCACGCCTGATAAGCGTGAGGTCGATGGTTCGAGTCCATTTAGGCCCACCATCTATGTAACGGGGCCTTAGCTCAGCTGGGAGAGCGCCTGCCTTGCACGCAGGAGGTCAGCGGTTCGATCCCGCTAGGCTCCACCATAAACTCCG
>NZ_JABUNR010000051.1 GCF_013343715.1 Mesobacillus harenae | reverse complement strand
TTTTTCGAAACACCAGCACACAATTTTGGGAATACACAAGCTCAAATCCGTTTTGTAACGAAACTTCAATTTATTACGGGCTTAGTCAAGAGAATGACCACCACAACCGGGACCATCAAAATGCCGCCAGTTCAGGGGCTGCTTGGGGAGTTGGCTTCAAGAGCGTCGGTATTCGAAGGATTGCTGCTAGCAGCGGAAGCAACAGCCAAGCCGAATCAAAATGGAGTTTATGTACCAAATCCGAGGTTTTTGTATAGTGCGATGGCGATGCAGCCGGAAATCAACAATAGTGTTTTAGAAATTGCCAGAGAATTAGCGGGCGGCGGCTTAATCCAATTGCCATCCTCTTA
>NZ_JABUNR010000050.1 GCF_013343715.1 Mesobacillus harenae | reverse complement strand
TTTGCCGAGTTCCTTAACGAGAGTTCTCTCGCTCACCTTAGGATTCTCTCCTCGCCTACCTGTGTCGGTTTGCGGTACGGGCACCATTTATCTCGCTAGAGGCTTTTCTTGGCAGTGTGGAATCAGGAACTTCGGTACTTAATTTCCCTCGCTGTCACAGCTCAGCCTTCATGGTAACGGGATTTGCCTCATTACCAGCCTAACTGCTTAGACGCGCACATCCAACAGCGCGCTTACCCTATCCTCCTGCGTCCCCCCATTGCTCAAACGATAAAGAGGTGGTACAGGAATATCAACCTGTTATCCATCGCCTACGCCTTTCGGCCTCGGCTTAGGTCCCGACTAACCCTGAGCGGACGAGCCTTCCTCAGGAA
>NZ_JABUNR010000005.1 GCF_013343715.1 Mesobacillus harenae | reverse complement strand
ATTAGACATTTGGTGTTAGAAATGACCAGTCACGTTTTATCGAGTGGTCATTTTTAACACCCCACCAAACGAAGTGCGGTAGTATTCTGAGGAGAATCTAGTCTCATTTTTTTGTGTCTACTTTCTTGACAGAAGTCCAGGTTTTCCCGTTATACAACAGAATAAATCTTAGTTCGGGGAATATAAGCGGAGGTTATCCCGTTAAGCAAGGCAAAGTGATCGAATTTGACTTTTTTGGAGCAAATAGGCGGAATCTCTCCCTCTATTTAAACCAAATTTCATGTTTTTTCCTAAATAAGAGAAATTTCTCCGCTTATTAATCAACCTTGCAGTTGACCTCTTCTGGTCCGTGAGAATCCGCTCTTTTATGGTTGGGGTTTTGCAAGAGGAGGCACTGTTATCAAAAAAGTTTGAAGAAAGCTTATTATGATCAATAATGGGTGAAGGAATGATGTGATTCATTATCATCGTTTCTTGCAAAAATATCTAAATTTACTACCACTAACCTTGAAGAATAAGGAACCGATTGGAACTGCCGGGATGCTTATCTTCCATAGGATTGGTATAAGAAATGCTTGGAGCATAAGTCTCCAAGCATTTTCTTTGCTAATTTTACTTGTCAATTTGCTTTTTATCTCTAGTGCGAATTATTATATTGACTTCAAAACAGAATCCGTTACCCCCATACCAGGTGCCTTTTCTATCTGTTACATGCTGAATAGTTTAGGAATTAAAATAATGGATATTATTCAGTTATAAAAATTAAATTGATAAGGAGAACAGAATGCAAGAAGCTGTAATCGGAATCCTGCTCTCAGCACTCGCAACTGGAGCAGGAGCTATTCCTATTCTATTTTTTACAGGTATATCGTCTAAGCTCAGGGATATACTGCTCGCCTTTGCATCAGGGGTTATGATGGCTGCGACCACATTTAGCCTGATCCCAGAAGCGCTCGATGCCTCAAATCTTTACGTTGTTTCAATAGGGTTATTGTTAGGAACCTTGGTACTAAATTTCTTTGATTCTCGCTTTACCTCTGATAACCTCGAAATACCGAAGATGAATACAATAATCGATCGTAAAACAGTTCTTGTTATTATTGCAATTACTCTTCACAACCTTCCTGAAGGGTTGTCAGTAGGAGTAAGTTATGGGGCAGGGGCAGAAAATCTTGGTGCCATCATTGCATTAGCGATTGGTCTCCAAAATGCTCCCGAAGGGTTTTTGGTTGCCATTTATCTTGTCAGCCAAAAGGTTTCACGGATAACAGCCTTAATTATTGCCACCCTCACAGGCTTAGTTGAGATTGTGACAGGAGCATTAGGCTACGTCTTAGCCTCAGAAGTAGATATGCTTGTTCCCTATGGACTCAGCTTTGCTGCTGGAGCAATGCTCTTTGTTATTTACAAAGAGTTAATACCGGATAGCCAAGAAGGCGTCAATAAACGATTCCCAACATATGCTTTTATCATTGGTTTAATTGCCATGTTAGGACTTATCCAAAAATTTGGAGTGTGAAGCTAAGGAAGACGTTCAGGCTGTAGGCAACCTTGAAGAGTTTTTAGGGTTGTCTACAGTCATTTTTTTATTTATAGGGTTTGATAAACAGGATGGTTAATGCTTTACTTCGCTCCTGCGAGTTAGCGTTACAGGTGCGCCCCACTAGGAGCCAGCGCGAGAATGTGGTTTTTTTGGCAGTGGAATTACCCTTCCACTCCCGGTAAGCTTTTGCTAAGAGTAGAATCAATTTGGTATTCATAATGAAAATGACAAAGGTACGCTTCATTCCTTTTGTCAACAATCTGAGCCGTCAGGCAAAGGCTTTTGGGAGAAAGCTCAGTCTCTAAAATTCTCCTGTTTCTGTTTTACAACCAAGTCATTTAAAGGTAGTATTATAAATATAGGTTCTGAACGAAAAATTTAAAGACAAAGGGGTCGATGGAACTGTCAGATACATACATTGAAGAGCTTGAAAGTAGGGTAAAAGCATATGAAGAGATGATTTCAGACATGGCAGCCCCTATTATTCCTTCCATCATTCCACAAACGATCTTAGTGCCGATTACGGGTGTATTATTGGGAGAAAGATTTGAAAAGATTAGAATAAAGATCTTGCGGTATATACATAAAAATGAAGTAAACACAGCGATTATAGACTTTACAGATATTACGGTTGACCGGCTAGAGAATATAAGTCTGACCGAGTTAAGCCATCAGATCGAACAGCTGACAGAATCCATAAAACTTATGGGGGTCCAGCCTTGTTATGTCGGGCTGACTCCAGAAATGACAAAAGAGATCGTTCTATCAGGAATTAAAATAAAAGCAAATATTTATTCCACTTTTCAATCTGCACTAAAGCAGCTTATGAAGGATAAAAATATTGTTATGACGATAAAGGATAAATAAAATTTAAATCGTTGCCGTTGTGCTTGCCCGCAACGGTTTTTTGTCGTTTAAGAACCGACTGAACACAATTGAACATAAAATTTTTCTAAAATAAATGGCTCTGTTTAAAAACAATGTAATTTGCTGAAAAAGGTGATCAGGTGAGACCATCGCTAAAGCAAACCGATGGAAGGAGGTTCCCGTCTATCCCGCTGAAAACTAGTACTCAGTAGGCGAATCAGCAGCCAAGTTTAACGAAATGAAAAAAATAACTTGTTATTAAGGGAGACATCTCAGTTTAATTCTTATACACTCTTGCTTGCATTGCTGGCAAAATCTAAGGCTTAAACCTGTTAAAGTATGGAACTCTTTCCAAATGATCGTTCGTTTTATCTTGTTTAACCAGGGAAAAGAAGGAGTGTAGCACACAAAACAAATTTGCTTTACAGCGTAGGAGGTTGAACAAGAATGAATGCAAACATTATCGGAGTATATAACTCACAAGAAGAAGTAATTGACGCGATTATGGAATTGCAAAATGATGGTTACCCAGTGAACGATTTAGGAATCATCGGGAAAACACGCAATCTCGATTCACAGATTGAAGAAGAAACCGGCGTGAAGGCAAAGACATATCAAGTTGGTGAAAACAACAGCCCAGATGGGGATGATAATGCAGGATTTTTCGATAAGATCTCCTCTTTATTTGATGGAAATGATGATGTTGAAAATAAACAGGACTACACGCTTACCAATCAAATCAAGGAACTTGGCGTGGATGATCAAAAAGCAGAAGAGTATCAGAAATCGGTTAACAACGGAAATATAATTTTATACAGTGAAAATACTGGCCAAGAAAGTGAAGGGTTCATGTATAATTCAGGAACAACAAATACCGAGACGGCTTCTGGCTTTCCGGAATCCGGAACATCACTGAACGAGGGTTATACGAATGACTCCTCCGTTTCTTCGGAGAATAAAGAGCAGGAGTCTATGAAATTAAAAGAGGAACAGCTGAATATTAATAAAGAAAAAATGGAGACTGGAGAAGTTGAAGTTCATAAAAACGTAGTTGAAGATGAACAAACGGTAAACGTTCCAGTCAGCCGTGAAGAGGTTTACGTAGAAAAAAGAAATGTTGATGGAAAAGACAGTGAAGTAAATGCTTCTCCAATACAAGAAGACGAGACAGTGCGTATTCCAATCATGGAAGAGAAAGTAGAAGTGACCAAAAAACCAGTTGTTAAGGATGAGATCGTAATCGGTAAACGTGAGGTCCAGGATACCGAGCAAGTAACCGAAAAGGTAAAGCGTGAGGAAATCCGCTTTGAAGGAGACGACGTTAAAGGCGAAAGCTATGATATTAACCAGTCGCCAAGCAGCGAATATAGAAATAGCGCACTAAACAGCGATGATAGCACACAAAACTCGTTTACCAGCGAATACAATGAAACACCTGAAAATAGCCTGGAAGATAAAAAAGAAGTGAATGATTCATGGAAAAAGGCTCGCAAAAACCAAGACGGATTTGGAAATCTGTAAAAATAACATAAAAAGGAAAGGGCGCCTGCCCTTTCCTTTTTATGTTGCAAATATCATTCAAAATTGAATGATCATACTTGTCTGGATCCCGCTTCAACCATTTGGAGATCTAGTTTGCTGTATAGTAGATGTCAGTGCTGTTAAGGGGTTGGAGCTTTGCAAAGTGAATATTATTGGCTTGTTTTCAAAAACTACCAATTAAGGTGGTGATAAAGTGGATAGAAACTTGCCGCAAGAATACAAGAATCAAAACAATGAAGAGCCAGGGCAGAATTCGACTAAAAGAGAAGTGAAAAAGGAAGATCAATTAAATGGTGTTTCAGCTGAGCACCCTATCATTGCCGGAGGGGACGCTAACCTGTCACCTGACGCAGGGAAAAGATTACTGTAGCATTCTCAAAACATAAAGTAGCCGAGCAGAAAGATATCTGCTCGGCTATTTTTTCGTTATTATTTGGTTGGATAAAAGCTTAAGCTGAATTTTTTGAAAATATAAGTAGAATTATGCGTTACACTCGATTGGCATGGACCAGTCTTTAATCCATCCTCTTGCGATCATTGCCTCTGCCAGCCGGCCGACGCCGACAAGGTAAGCGGCTTCACGCATACCTGCATTTTTTTCCTGTTTCATCCGGTAGACATCATCGAAGGCAACCGTCATTTTATTATGAAGCCGATCATTTACTTCTCTTTCTGTCCAGGCAAGGTTCATCGCGTTTTGAACCCATTCAAAATATGAGACGGTAACTCCGCCTGCATTGCATAAAATGTCCGGAATAACAAAAACACCATTTTTCTCCATTGCATCATTTCCTTCTGGATCTGTTGGACCATTGGCAGCCTCTGCGACGATCTTTGCTTTTATAGTAGGCCCTGTTTCAGCTGTAATTTGATTTTCGAGTGCAGCTGGAACAAGGATATCACATTCAGATGAGAACAACTCTTTATTACTTAAACTTTCATAAGATTTAAAACCGGCAACTGACCCTGTCTTTTTGGCGAATTCCATCAGTTCTTTTATATCCAATCCTTGTTCATGGTAAACGCCACCACCGGCATCAGTGATCCCAATAATCTTTACGCCTTTTTCGGAAAGTAACTTGGCCGTGATGGAGCCGACATTGCCAAAACCTTGTACCACAGCTGTCATACCATCCAACCGCAGGCCAAGATGCTTGGCTGCTTCTTCAATCGTATAGACGACACCACGGCCCGTGGCTTCAAGTCTTCCTTCAGAACCGCCAAGGATGATCGGCTTGCCTGTAATCACCCGTGGTACGTTCTTTCCTTTTAGCCTTGAAAATTCATCAAGCATCCAGCCCATAATTTCTGGTGTTGTATTGACATCAGGAGCTGGAATGTCCTTATCTGGTCCGATAATCGGTTCTAACTCTCGGATAAACCCTCTGCTCAGCTCTTCAAGTTCACGTTCAGAAAGTTCCCTTGGATCTACTATAATCCCGCCTTTGCCTCCCCCATAAGGAATTCCTAATATCCCAGCCTTTAACGACATCCACATTGATAAAGCTTTGACTTCATCTTCATTGACTTTAGGGTGAAATCGAATTCCGCCTTTAGCGGGACCCAACACATCGATATGTTGGGATCTCATCCCTTCAAATTCCTTTATTTCACCGCTGTCCATTCTTACGGGTATGGATGTTTTCAAAACTCGCTTTGGCTTTTTCAGTATTTCATAAAAAGAGGCTGGCAACTCTAGCGTTTTCGTTGCATCCTCCATCAGCTTCTGAACGATTTCAAAAGGGTTGGTAATTTCCACCCCATTTTTCTTCTCTTTTACTGGCATTTCCGACTTAACCTGAGCTATAACTTTTTCTTTATGATCCATCTTATCCCTCCTAAATTAGTCCTATGTTTCTATATTCACTATTTTGCTGCTTCAAAACACTGAGGTTTTTTAAAAAGGGACTCATATCCATTACTAGATAGGAAATAGTAAATGAAGAACCTTTTTTCCAAGGAGGCAGGACTATGACTGAAGGACAATCACATCAAGCATCATGTTTTACTGAATATGATCATTTGAAATCTGTTATCTTATGTGAGCCTGAGCATATGACTATAAAAGATGTCATTAACGAGACTCAGAAAAAGTTTAAAAATGAGGGCATCCATATCGAGAAAGCGATGGAGCAGCATGGGAAATTTGTAGAAGCCTTAAAAGAACAGGGAATAGAGGTTATTTTACTTCCCTCGGCAAGGCAGTTTCCCGAGCAGGTTTTTACAAGAGATATTGGATTTACACTTGGCGAATCTGTTTTTGTTGCTGAACTGGCCACCGATATTCGTTCAGGCGAGGAAAGTTTTTTGGAAAACTGGCTTCAAAGAGAGAAGCTGCCTTTTCAAAAACTCAAGGGAGATGAGATTGAGGGCGGAGATGTGATTATTGATGGCAATACTATCTATGCTGGAATCAGCAACCGAACATCAGAAGAGGCCATCCAGCATCTGAAAACCCTTATGCCGGATTTTGAGGTCAGGCCTATTCCATTCACTGACACATTCCTTCATTTGGACTGCGTTTTTAATATTATATCTCCAACAGAAGCTCTCATTTACCCAGGTGAAATCCATAATGAAAGTCTGGAATATATTAAATCACGCTATGATTTAATTGAAGTATCAAAAGAGGAGCAGTTTACTCTTGGAACAAACGTGCTAAGCATCGGTGATAAGCGATTGTTCAGCCTTCCCATTAATAAAAATGTAAACAGCGAAATGCGTAAACGCGGCTACGAAGTAATCGAAGTGGACATCACCGAAATCATCAAATCAGGCGGAGCCTTCCGCTGCTGCACAATGCCTCTGCATCGTACAAAATAAAAAGGGTGACAGGCACCATCCAGTTTACTGGAAGGTGCCTGTCACCCTAGTTTTTTATCTGTTTGGTTCAGCTGGATAGGATATGTCTTCAAGAGCTGCTCCGGCTTCGCCGTCTAAGCGGTTTTCGACAGCTAAGTCGCCTAAAGAGACAATGCCCACAAGCTTTTCATTTTCAACAATCGGCAATCGGCGAATTTGATGCTCAGCCATTAAATCTGACGCTTGTCCGGCTGTCATGCTTTTTGTTCCAGTAACAATATCACCGGACATTACTTGTGATACGTTTGCTTCTGGGGGAACCTGATTCGCTAGTCCTTCAATAACAATATCGCGATCCGTGCACATTCCAATTAAACGATCATCCTGGCAAATCGGCACCGAACCAACATCCAATTCACGCATTTTCATCGCCACATCTGTAAGAGATGTTTCAGGTGAGCAATATTCTACTTGAGTTGTCATAACATCGGTTATTTTCATATTAAAAACCTCCTCTAATAGTGGTTCCTTATACATTTACCCTTGTAAACAGGCTGGAAACTTTCAAAATTTGCTAGAAAGAATTATGTTTAAACTAGAAAGAATTATGTTTAAAAGGGATAATGGTTGAGTAGCGCTATGTGAGAGTGAATTTTCAAACCCCATATTTAAATGGGTTCAATTTGCTTCCAGGCTGATTTATTTTGTTTTTAGGAGATGAGAGTATGCAGGCTGAAAAAGACCGCTGCGGCTGGGTGAATAGCGACCCCTTATATATTGATTATCATGACCAAGAGTGGGGTGTGCCAATTTACGATGATAGGCTGCTTTTTGAGTTTTTAAACTTGGAAGGTGCTCAGGCTGGCTTAAGTTGGTATACTATTTTGAAAAAGCGTGAGAATTACCGGTTAGCATTTGACCAGTTTGATGCCGAGAAGATTGTAAAATATGACGATCAAAAAATTGCTGAACTATTAATTAATGAAGGAATCGTCCGCAACAGGCTAAAAATAAACGCAGTTATTTCTAATGCGGCGGCATACCTGCGTACCATTGAAGAGTTCGGTTCGTTCAGCACCTATATTTGGTCCTTTGTAAATGGTAAGCCTATCTTGAATGAGTACGTCTCACTAACTGATGTCCCTGCGACCACTCCGATTAGTGACAAGTTAAGCAAGGACTTAAAAAAGCGAGGCTTTAAATTTGTGGGTCCAACCATTTGTTATGCTTTCATGCAGGCGGTTGGTATGGTCAATGATCATCTGGTATCATGTTATTGTTATCATAAAAAATATACATAGAAGGGTTTTGGATTATGATTGATTTAAGAAGTGATACGGTCACAAAACCAACAGAAGAAATGCGCAAAGCGATGTATACGGCTGAGGTTGGCGATGATGTATACGGCGAGGACCCGGCTGTTCGGAAACTTGAGGAAGCTGCAGCTGCAATATTGGGTAAAGAAGCAGCACTTTTTGTAACCAGCGGCACACAAGGGAATCAGATTGCAGTCTTAACTCATTGCCGGCCAGGAAATGAGATTTTGCTAGAATCAGAGTCTCATATCTTTTATTATGAATCTGGGGCTGTAGCTGCACTTGCTGGTGTTCAAACGAGAACGATCGCAGGTAATAGAGGGGCGATGAATCCAGCGGACGTAAAGGCTGCCGTTCGGCCTTCCGATCAGCATTTCCCGGAAACTGGCTTGATTTGTATTGAAAACACCCATAATCGCGCAGGCGGTGCTATTGTCTCAGCCGCAAACATGGAAGAAATTTATCAAATTGGCCGTGAAAATAACATTCCAGTCCATGTTGACGGTGCCCGTTTATTTAATGCAGCCGCTGCAGCAGGTGTCCCTGTAACGGATTTTACAATAAATTGTGACACGGTCCAGATTTGTCTTTCAAAAGGATTGGGAGCGCCAGTTGGGTCTATTATTGCTGGCAGCAAAGAGTTTATTCAAACTGCTCATAAATGGAGAAAGCGGCTTGGCGGAGGGTTGCGTCAGGCTGGCGTAATTGCTGCTCCTGGGTACATTGCACTCACAAAAATGCGCACCAGGCTAGCTGAGGATCATGATCATGCAAAAAGGCTGGCAAACGGCTTGAATATGATTAATGGGATAGAAATTATTAACCAAATTGATACCAACATTGTTGTAGCTGATGTAGCAGGGTTAAATCTAACATCAGAAGCTTTCGTAGAAATACTTAAGCAGCAAGGCATTCTGTCAGGCTCCTTTGGGCCCACGCTCGTTCGCTTTACAACTCATTTCGATGTAACAGCAGCAGAAATTGACCAAGCAATTGAAACTGTAGCAAAAGTCTCAAAACAATAGTTCTAGCAAAGGTGACAGGCACCATCCAGTTTTCTGGATGGTGCCTGTCACCTTACATTTTTTACCGATACATTGTCCACATGCCGATGTCTTTAAAGCCTAAGCGTTTATAGATTCGGCCAGCGTCGGGGTTATCGTAAAAGAGGCAAAGAATTTTGCCTTCACCTAAAACGTCTTTGAATAGCTCCTGCATTACGTCGGTGGCAAGCCCTTGCCGCCGGCTTTCTTCTCTTGTACAAACGCCAACAACCATGGCGGAAAGAGAGTTTTCAGCTGTTGTTGAAGCACACGCTGTCATCAAACCGTTTTCTTCTGTGTAATAAGTTCGTGCAGTTCCCGTTTTCATAGCGGTTTCAAGCATATCCCGGGCATTGGGATTTGGCACAAACTCAGCAATTGTGGAACGAAGCTCAAGTATACTATCGATATCCTCTATACGGGCTTTGTTAATATGGGAACCAGGATTCCCTAGGCTTCCTCCAGAGCGGCACTCTGCAAAAAAAGTTTGCTGCTTTTTTCCTAACCCTGGGATGCCCTCAAATAATTCAACAATATTGGCTTTTCCGGAGAGCTGGATTGGCCCATCGTAGGAAGTAATAATTTCGGCAAACCCTTTAAGGTCAAACTGGCCTTTAGCATAAGGGATAAAAGAATTATAAAACCTCAGCAGGACAGCCTTAATCTGTTCATTCTCATCAAACTCGGCCCACAGCTCCTGAAAATCAGAATCATAACCGAACACCTCAATATCGCCTATGATAAATAGATTGATAGAAGCCTCCTCGCCAAGAAAGTCGATTACTTGATCATGGTCAAGATTATTTAGTTTTCGAATCATAGCCGTTTCCCCTTAGTTTGCTTTTTAAAATTTATATTAATCAAAAAAATAGGGATTTTCAATTAATTTTTTTGAAGGTACACAAGGATGCAGCCAGGATCCTAATGGGGACTTATATTCCAGCCATCCCCACATGCTTAGAGGGTGTTTCAGCCACCAGAACTATTTTATCAATCCGTATTTCTCTCCATCCACGAAAGGAAAGCTCGATCATTCTGTTAACTAATTAAAAAACCTGTAGGCCGTTTCTTTTAAATAGTTCTAAAAAATTAGGGAAATCTATTGAACATTAAATTAAAATACGAAACTTTAAAACTGCGTAAACCAATTGAACGTGGAAGTCTAAGCAGAATTTCCCTATAATAGAGTTATTATTTTCCAATTCGCACCTTCAACTAATGACTAAAGATCATAACACTGCTTATTTTGGAAAGCTTAGTTTTATTGAATGAAAGCAGTTAACCTTAGGAGGATCATGAAAATGCCTGTATGTTTTGTAAAAGATACAAAGATTCACTATAAGGTAGTCGGAGAGGGAAATCCCATCCTAATGATACACGGCTTTTCACTTGATCACCAAGTAATGGCAGCCTGTATGGAACCAATTTTTTCAGATAGGGAAGGTTATCAAAGGATTTACATTGATTTACCGGGTATGGGAAAAACACAAGCTAATGAGCAAATCAGAAATTCTGATGATATGCTTGAAGTTATCCTCGCTTTTATTGATCGTGTAATACCTGATAAAAGGTATTTGATTATTGGGGAATCGTATGGTGGGTATATAGCAAGAGGGGTCATTGAAAAGTGCAAAGAGAGAGTCGCCGGTGCTGCATTCATTTGCCCATTGATCATCCCCGACCATGAAAAAAGGAATGTCCCAGAACACTTGATTATTTTTAAAGATGAAGGGTTTCTGGAAAGCCTTAGTAAGAACGAAGAGGAAGAGTTCAGATCGCTAAGTGTCGTCCTTGATGAGTATAACTGGGTGCGTTTCCAAAAGGAAATATTGGCAGGCTATCAACTTTCAGACAAGGACTTTCTCGCTAAAATCAAAGCTAATTACAGCTTTAGTTTTGAAACCGATACTGAGTTGGTTGAGTTTCCGGCTGTTTTCCTCATGGGCAAACAGGATTCCATGGTTGGGTATAAAGATGCTTTTAAGTTGCTTGTAAGTTATCCTAGAGCCACGTTCGTTGTTCTTGACAGGGCAGGACATAATTTACAAATCGAACAGGCTTCTTTACTCAATGCTCATATAAATGAGTGGCTGGACAGAGTGAATGAGCACAGTTTCACACAAAATCTGCAGTAGTTCTCGATTTAGGTGTTAGCCTGCAAGGACCTTTTTGAGTAAAATTAGAATAGATATTCCATGGGAGTTTATGTAATATTGTTTTTGCTGTGGTGGTGAAAAAGGCAAACAAAATATTCTTGCCAGAATCCGCAGCGTCTCATGCAAAGCCTGATATGGGGGCGATACTTTGCATGGGGCGTTCATAACTTTTTAGGAATCGCCTGATAGAGCATATATCATTTCTGATCATCATGGCTTTGCACCTTATTAATTATAAAAGAATAAGGGGCTGGCAGAAGAAAGATGATTGATGATAGGAATAACAAAAGAAGCCTTTAAACAGGGCAGCTGCATCGATCAATTAGCGGAAGAATATTTTCTCTCGACCGAAACGATAAAAAAAATAGTGTATCAAAATAAAAGCATAAACCAGCACCGGTGATCGCAATGGTCAGTGGTGCTTTTGTATGCAGAGTTTAATTATAACACTTTAGTACATTGAATAAATGACTTCTGTATTTTAAAGTAAAAGGGATATGTATCCAAGTTCAATTTCCGGAACAAATTCAGGAGTGATAATAGATGGAACCGTTTTTAAGGAATGATCAGTATAATTTTATTAAATCACAAACCCAGATACTTATTAATGGTCACTCAACAACAAGTGATACGGGGGTTATTAGGGCATTGAAAGCTGTTGCAATCGATAAAGTGTTAAATCTGATTGCTGAACCAACAATGGAACAAAAGCAAGTACTCGAACAGATCGTAACGGTAAAAGATAAGGGAGATGCGGAACAGTTTCTTTTGGCATTAAGTCCCTTTGTGATTCCTTTTAAATCTGTAACAGAACAAACGATCACAAAGCTTTTTCCAAAGTCTAAAAAATTGAAGGCGCCTTTCTTGCAGGATATTGATTTAAAGAAAATCTCCTATCTCGGCTGGGAGGATAAAGGTACCGGCCGAAAATATATAATCGCTCAGCAGGAGAATAAGCTTGAGGGGCTGCATGGTATTTTTCGGAGAAGCAGCCAAAAGGGGATTTGCACGCTTTGCAATTGTCATGAGGATGTGGGAATGTTCTTAGCTGAAATAAAAGGATCGGAACAGGGTACGTTTATTAAAAGAGGTAATTATATTTGCCAGAACAGCTTTATATGCAACTCAAATATTACTGATTTGGAAAAATTAAAGGATTTTGTTATGCATTTAAAAACATGAGCGAGTTATAACAGCTGCTTTGAAGGGGGTCTCATTAATTTGGGAGCCCCTTTGCTTTTTGTAACCGGAAAACGATGAGACAGCTTTGGAAATTTTCATGATTCGATGTCGGTTTTCCCCTATTTAGTATGACAGCATCGAATAAAGGAAAGTCTAATTTTTAAAAGGGCATGTATATAAATAACCTTTACAAAAAAGACCATAATTAAGCGGAATTGGTGGTAATATGGGAAAAAACATACCTACATATGATGATGTACAAAAAATAAGGGAAGCATTGATGGAAAGTGCGTTTAGCCACTGGTACCATGATGAACTTTTTAGCCCGCACTGGTGGTTTTTATTGCTCTCAACACTCCTGCCTTATTACTTGTGGTGGAAAGTTGTTGACAAAGCCAGGTTATTTGAGATCCTTACTTATGGCCTTATATGTGGTATATTCTCGAGTTTGTTAGATGTTATGGGTGTAGATTTGTTATTATGGGGATATCCGAATAAGCTGATTCATTTTATTCCGCCTTTACTGCCTGCTGATTTAGTTGTTATTCCGGTTGCAGGAATGCTGATATATCAATATTTCAGTACCTGGAAAACATTCATTCCTGCTGCTATTGTTTTGGCCGGAGTGCTTGGCTTTATAATTGAACACTTTTTTGCAATTTATAATATGTTTGATTTGATTAAGTGGAAACACAGCTATTCTTTTATTGGATTTATTTGCTTGTATTTGGGTGTTCGGTTGCTGGTGAACGTGCTGAAGGTTCATTCGGAAAAATAAAACTTTGTCAGGCAGTCAATTACTGCCTGTTTTTTTGATTATTAAACTCGTAAATAGTGATTCTTTTAAGGTATAATAGTATCTGTCAATGGTATGATGCATCGAGTGCATTGTAAGATGCTCATTCATAATTAAATCATTCTGTATAGATTCAGTACTTGAAAGTGAGTGTTCATAATGGGTCGTAAGTGGAATAATATCAAGGAAAAGAAAGCATCAAAAGACCAAAATACAAGTCGAATTTATGCTAAGTTCGGCCGTGAAATTTATGTTGCCGCAAAGCAGGGTGAGCCAGATCCTGAGTCCAATCAGGCATTGCGTGTCGTGCTTGAACGGGCAAAAACATACAGTGTCCCAAGAGTTATTATTGACCGGGCGATTGAAAAAGCAAAAGGCGGTTCTGAAGAAAATTATGATGAACTGCGCTATGAAGGATTTGGGCCAAATGGTTCAATGGTTATCGTCGATGCATTAACAAATAACGTAAATCGGACTGCCTCAGAGGTACGTGCTGCATTTGGTAAAAATGGCGGCAATATGGGAGTCAGCGGATCGGTTGCCTATATGTTTGATGCGACAGCCGTAATTGGTCTCGAAGGGAAAACAGCGGATGAAGTGTTAGAACTGCTCATGGAAGCTGATTTAGATGTACGCGACATTTTGGAAGAAGATGAAGCGGTTATCATCTATGCTGAACCAGATCAGTTCCATGCTGTTCAGGAAGCACTTAAAAATTCAGGGGTAACAGATTTTTCAGTCGCTGAACTAACGATGCTAGCGCAAAATGATTTAGAACTTCCAGAAGATGCGCAAGCACAATTCGAAAAAATGATTGATGCGATTGAGGACCTGGAAGATGTTCAGCAAGTGTACCACAATGTCGATTTAGGTGAATAATCATTACAAGCAGGCCTCTGGTACAGGGGCCTGTTTTTTAATTTTTTCAGGTTTCAAATAATTCATCACAAAAGTTTTGAAAAAAACGCAACTGTCTTGCAAACTTTTGGCCTGGTTGGGAAAGACTTATTCAGGACAACAGACATCGTATAAACTGCATGTTAAATATCAGCATAACAAAATTTAGACAGGCACCCCTATATATAGCTGTGGATTATCGAACTCTCTAGTAGCTGAAGAATAGAGAAACTGGATGCAATTCCGGATTCTAAACATCAGGGAGGGTTCGATTATGGTATTAGTAAGCATGGATATGGATATAGATCAGTTATTGGACTCGACTATTGAGCTTGCCAATGAAATCCGAACAGTAAAAATGATTGAAATCGAGATCGATCAGCTGCTAGAAAAAACAATGGATTGGAAAATATAGAAGAACCATCGAGACAGCCTGTTCATTAACGTGAAGCAGGCTTTTTTATTTAAGGTACTCATCTTGGCTAAAGTGTTTTTTATTATGCTAATTAATTGCTAATTGCTGCTCGGAAAGGTAATTTCTTGTTATAATTTTATATAGAATCTTTTTTTCGAAAAGCAGGTGTACATTTTGAAGATTTATAGCTTAGCTAGCTCATTTATAGGAGGAATTATGTCTTTTGTTTTATGGCAGGCTGGCTATCTTAGTCAGGTGGAATTTCTCTTAACACTGTCGATGTGCGGATTTTTACCCGTAATTCTATTTTTAATTGGGAACACTGAACCTTTTATAGAGAAACTGCTTTTAATGTATCCTATCTTTATGCTTTCAGTAATAGGGGCTTTTGAGTTTCCCTGGATGTCTGTTTTATGGCTCGTTTATAGCTTCGGCTTGTTTCTTGCAGGATGCTTTCGCATGGTTCAGCGCGGTTTTTTTTACATAGAAGAGACAGTTTTGGATATGGCGCTTATTTACTTGCCTCTTGGGGCAGTCTGGTTTGTAGTCTACAGCTTTACTTTGAACTATTAGGTTTTAGTGGGTTGATTGCATTATTGACGGCGGTCCATTTTCATTATTCTACCTTAATAGTGCCGGTTTTTTTAGGTCTGCTTGGCAGAGCTGTAAAAGAGACAAGGAAGCTGCCTCGCTGGTACACTCCAGTTGCTAGTTTATTTATTGTATCCCCCTTGCTAGTTGCGGTTGGGATTACCTATTCAAAGATGATCGAAATTGCTTCGGTTAGTCTATATGTGGGCTGCCTTTATCTTTTTAGCATTGCGGCAATCATGAAATTCCGAACCAATTGGTGGATTGTCGCCTCGGCAGCTGTGCTGCTGTTTACCATGAGTCTATCTTTCTTGTATGCAATTGACATGGTTGCCATTCCGGAAATGATTCAATATCACGGCTGGATCAATGGTATCGGCTTTGCACTTATTGGACTAATTGGATATTTTAAAGAAAATCCACAAACTCATTTTTCTATTTCAAGTTCTTCCTTTTCAAAAATAAAAGGAGAGAAACGAATTGGCGTCGACTTTTTTAACCGCCATGGCTAGACAGAAAAGGCTGTTAGGACACCCAAGGGAATGGTCGATGATATGAACATATTTAATCGCGGCGATTTTAAGGCAGATAATGTCGATCCACAAGTGAAACAGTTTTATACTGACACAGTCGATTTTGATATGGACGTAAAAGCCGAGTGGAATGTATTTTTTTATCCTGCAGCCAAGATCTATAAAAAATGGTCAGTTCGTGCCGAGCAGATGAATTTTCCGGTTTCAGACCATCAAGGCATTACAAAGATTGACAGTGAAATTATCAAGCTCAATGATTTTCTTGACGGCAGAGAGAATGTACGAGCATGGATCCGAAGCGACCGACTAAACCGCAAGGCCTTTTATGCAGCAGCTTACTCAACGTTTTTAAGTAATGAACCTGAACGATATTATAATGTATTTTTTCCACTGCCATTTGGGGGACTGACAAGCATACTAAAAATTACCCATTTTATAGAGACAGGGGTTAAGCTGACAAGTCTGTCAGAACGGAGGAGGGCTGATTACCAGGGGGTTTATCAAATGATCGCCAATGTTCCACTCCGACTGCCAATTAATGAGACGATCTGTGTATGGAGAGAAGGAAATGAAATTAACGCTACGCACGTAAGCTGGGTGTTTGGTATAAAGGCACTAACACTTGATTATAAAATCAGGAAAGCTAAAGAATGGCAGGATGCCAAGTAATGGCCCAGTTCCTTGTCTTTATATTGGAAATCTCCAGAGTAGTCAACTTGATCTGATTAAAAGGCCTCCTGGGCCATTGTCACGTCCTATAAATTAGTGAGCTTCCGTCCACACTTCTTGCCTTTTATCTGCATAGGATACAAGTGTAATAAGCAAAAAGATAGGAGGAAGATATATGTACGGATATGGTGGATATGGTTATGGATGCGGACCTGCACCTGCAGTTGCTGGTGCTGGCTATGCAGCAGCTCCACGCGCTGGATTTGGTTCTGGTTTCGCGTTAATTGTCGTATTGTTCATCTTGTTGATCATTGTTGGTGCAGCTTGCGTTGGACCAGTTGCACACTAATCAAATAAAAGGACGGCAGGTTGACCTTAATGGTTAACCTGCTTTTTCTTGATTAGGAAACTATAAAAGTTTTAGGTTTTCAATAATCGAATGCGTTGTCTGCTTTCGGCTCCAGTGTCCAGCGACTAGTGCGACAAGTGTACTTCCTCTACCTCGTGATAAGTCACCATCGAATCGCTTTCGCTCTATGTGTTACTCAATCTATACGCCGTTAAACGGTCGCTTTTCTTCCTCTAATACCGAACGTATGTGCTATAATAAAAAAGCTAAAATAGGAGATGTGGATATGAAGAGTGAGATAAAGCTGCCGGTCAGAATGTTGGCTGAATATGTGTTCCGGAGCGGAAGTATCGAATCAGGCTTCAGAAGCACCTCATCAATGATTGAGGGCACGAAGGCACATAAAAAGATTCAGAAAACCTATAAAGAAGGCGATGAGACCGAAGTTTTGCTCAGTAAAGAAATTGCAGATGGTGACTTGGTATTTGTTTTGAACGGCCGGTGCGACGGGCTGCTTTTCACAGAGAATGAAAAGATAATTGATGAGATTAAATCAACTTCCGGGGATCTAGCTTTAATTACAGAGGATAACTATCCCGCGCACTGGGCTCAAGCAGAATGTTATGCCTATATGTATGCTGCTGATCAAAATTGCAGTAAGATGACGATCCAGCTTACCTACTTTCAAACAATCACGACTGAAATCAAGCAGTTTAGGAAAACGAAGACATTTGAAGAGCTTGAGGCGAATGTTCTCTATATGCTAGCTGTGTATAAACCGTTTGCCACTTTTAAAATAAACCACAAATCAGCGATGATCGAAAGTGTCAAACAGCTTGAATTTCCATTTAAAGCCTATCGGCAGGGACAACGCAAGCTTGCAGGGACTGTATATAAAACCATTTTAGACGGCAGAAAATTGTATGCCACAGCCCCCACTGGTATCGGCAAAACAATTTCCACTCTTTTTCCGGCAGTAAAAGCAGCAGGAGAAGGGCTTACGGGTAAGATCTTTTATTTAACCGCTAAAACAATCACTCGACAAACTGCTGAAGAGTCAGTACTGCTAATGAAACAAAATGGACTTATTATGAAATCGGTCACAATCACAGCGAAGGATAAAATTTGTTTTCAAGAAGAAACCGTCTGCACGAAAGCGCAGTGTCCTTATGCAAATGGGTATTTCGATCGCATAAATGGAGCGGTTTTAGATATCCTCGAAAATGAAGTGGTCATGGACCGGGCTATTATTGTGAGTTATGCCCATAAACATCAAATTTGTCCTTTTGAGTTTTCAATTGATCTCGCTTATTTGGCTGATATTATCATATGTGATTACAATTATATATTTGATCCGCGTGTATCATTAAAAAGACAGTTGGACGAAGAGAAAAAACGTACCGTACTGCTAGTGGATGAGGCTCATAATCTCGTTGACCGCTCAAGAGAAATGTTTTCTGCCACTCTTGAAAAAGCAGGCTTTCTTGAATTGAAACGGGAGTATAAGGGAGGAAATCCAGTTGTTTATCAAACAGCAAAGGATATGAATGACTATTTTATAGATTTGCAAAAGCAGGGTGAAGGCGTTTTTCAGGAGCAGAAGGATGATGCTGTTTCCCTGCTGGAATCCTTTGTATCTGCTGCGGAAACAGAACTGATCAGCAAAAACGGCCAAGAGGACGCCCGTCTGCTGCTTGATAACTATTTTGCCGCCCAATCCTACTTAAGAACGGCTAAGTTTTATGATGAAAGATTTGTAACGATTGTTGAAACAGCCGGAAGCCAGGTAAAACTTAGGATTTATTGTCTTGATCCTTCCTATTTGCTGGGGAGATTGGCGAAAGAATACCAGGCAGCCATCTTTTTTTCAGCAACCTTAAGCCCAATGGATTATCACAAGGATATTTTGGGGGGCGAACAGGAGGACTACAAAGTATCGATTCCATCACCTTACAGCCATGAACAAATTGAAATGGTTATTTTTGCCTTATCAACTCGCTATCGAGATCGAGATCAGTCAGTCCCCGACATCGTCGCTGCTATAGGAGAGAGGGTTGAAAGGGAAACCGGCAACTATCTCGTTTTCTTTCCATCCTATCAGTATATGAAAAATGTCTATGCGTCATGGAAGCTTTCGTTTCCTAATATCAGCACCATTATCCAGGAAGCTTCGATGACGGAAGCGGAACGCGAAAAATTTTTAGCTGGGTTTAAATTAAATAACCCCAATTCACTAGTTGGGTTTGCTATCTTGGGAGGGATCTTTTCAGAGGGAATTGATTTAAAAGGTGACAGGCTGAATGGTGTGTTAGTTGTTGGTGTAGGGCTGCCGCAAATTGGAAAAGATCGTGATATTATCAAAGACTATTTTAATAAGAGTGGCAAAAACGGCTACGATTATGCTTATGTATTCCCAGGAATGAATAAAGTTCTTCAGGCTGGAGGGAGGCTGATCCGCTCTGAGGAAGATCATGGCAGCATTACCCTTATTGATGACCGTTTCTTGCAGGCAAAATATCAGCGGCTTTTCCCCGAAGAATGGAGAAGCTATAAAATAATCAGGCCTATTAAAAAATAGCTATAGAAATAGCATTAAAAAAACTCGAACTTGAAAAAGATGGCCAACTGGCTTTGGGGAAGTCAAGTAATGGCCTGAAAGTATAGCTAAGAGAGTCTATTTTTCCAAGAAAAACAATCATCAAATCCAAAAGAGGTTCGGAATGAGAACATTCCAAACCTCTTTTTGCCTACAAACTAAAACGGAACTTCCGAAAAAATTCCCTTCTTTTCTAAAATTTATAAAAATTAAAACCAGCCTTTTTTGTTAAACCATAGAAACATAGCTACTGCAATAACTCCCATCAGTCCAAGTGAAAGAAAATATCCATATTTCCATGTGAGCTCAGGCATATATTCAAAGTTCATTCCATAGATCCCGGCAATAAATGTTAATGGCGCAAAGATAGAGGTAATAATTGTGAGCACCTTCATTACGTTATTCGTTTGGTGAGAATTTAAGGAGAGATAGCTATCTCTCATGTCAGCTGTCACTTCCCGGTTGGACATGACCATTTCTGAAAGCTTTAAAAGATGATCATAGATATCTGAAAAGTACTCTCTTCTTTCATTGATTCCGTCTAAGTGATGAGAATTTAACATCCGATACAACAAATCCCGCATCGGATTAATGGTGTGTCTTAGATTTAACAGCATGTACCTAGTGTCAAATAGTTCATCCATTAAACGATCCATTGATTTATTTTGAGTATTTCCTTCAATGTTGTCTAATTCATCCTCAATTTTATACATAAGCGGAAAATAATTATCAACGATCTTATCTAAAATCTGGTAAAAAACATAATATGTATCCCATTTCTCAGCCTTTCTCTGCAGGGAAAGCTTTTCCCAAACCTGGGAAACCTCCATGGCCGATTGGCGATGAAATGTAACAATATAATTTCTTCCGATAAAAAAGTTCAATTCTTCTTTTGAAATATCTTTTTTCGCCTCTCTCACTATATGTGTTACAAAAAACGTATGGTCGTCGTAGTAGTCCAATTTTGGACGCTGAAGTCTCTGCACACAGTCTTCTATTGCAAGCGGGTGAAAATGAAATGTTTCGGATAGATGTTTTATTTCCTCATCAGTTGGTTCATCAAAATCAACCCAGTACCATTTATAATTTGATAAATCTAGACTACTTATTGGAAGGTTGGTTTTAAGCTGATCATCGCTAGTGACCCCAATTATATTTATCATTAAGACACCTCTAATTGTTTACTGCGAAAGTAATTTAAGTTCAGTTACATATTCATTGATTCCTTCTTAGCCTCAGTTATTGGACAAACTTTATACATGGCTTTACTCTTGCACTCTCTGATTTTATTCCCAAATAGCGGTATGTAAAAACAAATTAGTAAAAGAATCTCCTGCTATTACCCAGCAACATGAACGATAGTCTTGTAATAAAGTATTTGTATAAAGTAAGCGAAATAGGGGAAGTTTATGGAAAAAAACAGGAGGGTATACGAAAGGAAGGTTGAAGGCTACCTTGTTTTTTAGCTACATCATACTTGAATATATTTTTGAATCGATAGTGCACAAGAGTTAGAAATGAAGATATAGAAGTCAAACCCCATTATTATTATAAAAGAAGGAGTCGGAAAAATGGCTGCAAGCGGACAAGTTCCCCAGGAGAAAACATTAGACAGCAGTCTTTCGCTTTTAAAGGAAGGCTACAACTTTATTCAGAACCGAACGAGGAAATATGATTCAGAAATCTTTCAGACTCGGTTAATGGGACAGAAAGTCATATGTATGGTAGGGGAAGAAGCTGCAAAAGTGTTTTATGATGAAGATCGCTTTCAGAGAAAAGGCGCAGCGCCAAAACGGATCCAAAAAACATTATTTGGAGAGAATGCCATCCAGACGATGGACGGTAGCGCGCATAAACATCGTAAGCTATTGTTTATGTCACTCATGACTCCTCCACACGTAGAAAGGCTTTCGGCAATATCCAGGGAACAGTTCCAATCAAGTCTAAGCAATTGGGAAAGCATGAATGAAGTTGTTCTTTTTGAGGAATCACAAAAAATATTATGCAGAGCTGCTTGCCAATGGGCAGGGGTGCCATTGAAAGAAGAAGAGGTGACAGCAAGAGCTAAAGACTTCGGGGCAATGGTCGATGCATTTGGAGCGGTGGGTCCACGTCATTGGCAGGGCCGTATAGCCCGTTCCCGCGCAGAAAAGTGGATCTTCGGCGTAATAGAAGCCGTTCGGGAAGGAAAGCTGATGGCTGAGAAAGGTAGTGCCCTGCACGAGATGGCAATACATCGTGATGAACAGGGTAGCCTCTTGGACCCGACTATGGCGGCAATCGAATTAATCAATGTGTTAAGGCCAATCGTAGCCATCGCAACTTTTATTACCTTTAGTGCCTTAGCGTTAGAAGAGCACCCTGAATGTAAAAGGAAGCTTCAGGATAGTGGAGAGGGTTATCTGGATAGGTTTATTCAAGAGGTCCGCAGATTTTACCCGTTTGGACCATTCCTTGGTGCACGTGCCCGTAAGGATTTCATCTGGAATAAGTGCAAGTTTACAGAAGGAACCTTGGTATTACTAGATATGTACGGGACCAATCATGATCCTAGGCTTTGGGAAAATCCTAATGAATTTCAGCCAGAGAGGTTCAAAAACTGGAATGGCAGTTTATTCGATTTAATCCCGCAAGGAGGCGGCGACCCTGCAAAAGGCCATCGCTGTCCAGGTGAAGGGATTACAATAGAAGTCATGAAGGTAAGCCTCAACTTCCTTACCAGCCACATTTCCTATGATTTAGTCCAAAATCAAGATTTGAGCTATAGCATGGAAAGAATGCCATCCCTGCCAGCAAGCGGTTTTATCATGACAAATATAAGGTCAAAATAAGCTAAGGTGACAGGCACCATCCAGTTTTCTGGATGGTGCCTGTCACCTTTCTTGTCTTTTTGTGGCAAGAAAAAGGTATTTTTAACTGATTCAGCGAATTATTAGAGTATATTTTAGCAGAGGGGTTTGTTAAGTGGAATTACAGCTAGATAGAATTTTACTGCAGGGTTTAATGGTTTTATTTCCGCTTGTTTTATATATGGCCCTTGATAAAAACGAGAGAAGTGCCAACAGGGAAAGAGCTATCTTAGCGCTTTTGTGCATGATGATTATGGTTTTATTTTTTATGGTAAGCATTAAGGTTTCGCCGGGTGTTTTCCTAGACCTAAGGATGGTTCCTTGGTATATGGCCTTTATATATGGAGGTCATTTTGTCGGCATATGTGTCACACTGTTTTTCTGTATAGTTAGAATTTTTATTGGCGGTCCGGGGATGGTTCCGGCCCTAATTGTTATCATATTTTGGTCCTTTGCTTTATGGGGAGCAGTCAAAAAATACCCACGGTTATCCTTAAAGAATAAACTTGTTTTTTCAACGGTTCTGTTAATTGTGGCCTCAGCTTCCATTCCAATTATTGGTTCCATAATTCTAAACGAAAAAGTAACTTTGCTAAGTGCCGCTACATACCTGTGTTTTATACTAGAGAATGCGATTATTATTTGGCTGTCAGTCTATTTACTGGAAACACATCTGGAAAGGAGATCCCTTTTAAAAGAGCTTCAGAGAGCTGAAACTTTCAATGTGGTTGGTCAGCTTGCGGCAAGTGTGGCTCATGAAATCAGAAATCCGATGACAAGTATTCGCGGCTTTATTCAGCTTCTTCAGTCATCGGAAAATTTAACGAACGACGAGAAATCCTTTTTGAAAGTCAGCCTTGAAGAAGTGGACAGAGCCAACTCTATCATTGGAGATTATTTATCAATGGGTAAAGAGAGTTCTTCCATTAAAACAAAGGATGTAGACTTATCTGCTGTGATCAGCAAATCAATCAATACTCTTTCTTCATACGCAGCTTTAAACAACACTGAAGTAATTTTACATGATCATAATAAGGTCTTTATTGAAGGTCAGCCTCAAAGACTTCAGCAAATGTTTATTAATCTCATAAAAAATGCGATTGAAGCAACCAGCGGCAGCGGCTTAATCGAAATATGGATTTTGTCCGATGAGGATCGTGTTCTTGTAAAGATTGCGGATGACGGGGAGGGAATGCCTCAATACCAAATCGATAATTTAGGGCTTCCGTTTTATTCAACAAAGGAAAAAGGAACTGGCCTAGGACTTATGGTTGTTTTAAAGGTCATTAAAGAAATGGGCGGCTCATTAAAGGTAACAAGTGCCCAGAGTAAAGGTACAGTATTTAATATTTTCTTTCCGTTAAAAACAAAATAATTACGAGATAAATGCAACAAGACCTTTTTATGAATGGATCGGGTCTTAATACTTTATGTGCCATTGTAAAGACCTGCTAACACAGGTCTATTTGAGTTCTGAAATATTTTATACAGATTGGCTTATTTTACTAAAAATAATAGCTTGTCAGATATACCCAATAACTAGATAATATTAACAGAACTTTACAAAGAGTGAGGGAAAAAGGAATGACAAATGCAGAATTTGAAAATCTGGTAAAGAAGCTGGAGACAAAGGCAGGGGAAAAGCCGAATCTTTATCGTTTTAAGGTTTTACTATTTACAGGGTTAGGATATGGATATGTATTATTCTTTCTTGGATTATTGTTATTTTTACTGGGGATATCCGTCGCGATGTTTGCTGACGGTGAATTTACTTTTGGAAATATTAAAGTTTTGCTGATAACGGGTACTTTGTCTTTTTTTATTGTAAAAGCCTTAATTGTTAAGATTGAAAGACCAGAAGGATATTATTTACAGCATGGTGAGGCTCCAGAACTGGAGAAGAAGATTAAACAAATTAGCCTTCAGCTTAAGACACCAGAAATTCATGCAATTGTTCTTAATAGTGAGTTTAATGCAGCAGTTACCCAAATCCCCAAATACGGGCTAATTGGAAAAAAACAAAATATATTAATGATTGGGATGCCGTTATTAACGGCCCTTTCACGCGAGCAGTTTACCTCAGTACTAGCACATGAGCTTGCACATATATCTTATTCTGATACTGCAATGGGAGCGAAAATCTATCGTGTCCGCCGGACATGGGGCCGTTTGATGGATTCCTTAGAGAGAAATGAACAATTTGGAACTTTTCTGTTTCGAAGATTTTTTCAATGGTATTATCCTCGTTTTGATGCCTATACGTTTGTTATGGCTCGCCAGGAGGAGTATAAAGCTGACCGTGCCGCAGCCAGGGTTACAACAGCAGAAACAGTCCGAGATACACTTTGCACGATTTCTGTAGCTGCACCTTATTATTATAACGATTATTATAATCAGCTTTTTGAAGATTGTGCGAAAACCGATAGTGTTCCGAAACCGTACACTAATTTTAGAGAGAAAATTCTTGGGATTGAAAAACTACAAGCGGAAAGTTACTTAAATTCCGAGCTTGAAGCAGAAAGCTATGTTACTGATACTCATCCATGTCTGAGCGATCGATTGAAAGCAATAGGGATGAACCCAGCGTTTACAAAGGGTAAAGATTCCGCTGTTGACTATTTCTTTGCAAATTCTGATGCAATCCTTCAGCATTTTAATGAATTATGGGTAGTATTTAATGAAGAACATTGGAAAGAACAGATACAGGAGTATAACGCATCCAAACAAAGATACGAGGAGATTGCCGATAAAACGGTAGACGATCTTGATGGAATGCTTGAAAAGGCTGGACTGACTCAGGAATTTGCTGGAATGGAGGCCGCTTCTCTTGTTTACCGGCAGATTATCGACACTTTCCCAGCCAATGATCAATCAGCAGCAGCCTATCTTGCCTTAGGTGAAATTTACGTGCAGCAAAAAACAACTGCAGAAGAGGGTGTTCAATTAATTCAACTGGCAATCGAGGCAGATTGGGAATGCAAGCTTCCCGGACTGGAGCTATTATGCGACTATTATTATAGTACTGAGCAGACAGCAGCCTTCGAAGCAGCCAGAGCGGAACTTGAGGAATGGGCAGATATTGTTGAGCAGGCAGATGAGGAATGTGATTTTATCCATCATAACGATCTATTTATTCCTCATGACAAGCCTGAATCGGAAATAATTAAAGGTGTTGAGCAAATCACGAGCCATCCTGAAATTATTAGAGCCTATCTTGTTAGAAAAGTGATTACTTCAATCCCTGATAGAAAACAATATCTTCTGGCTTTAAAGGTGCAGATGCTGAAGGGGCCCGATCAGGAAGAATTTGAAGAGCTGCTTATTGAAAAGTATGTAAATGAGCTCTATGCGCTTGAAAATACTAGCATCATCATTTTGAATGGAAAAGATGATTTAGCGAAGAATATTAGAAAAGTTAATGGCTCGGTAATCTTCAGTGTTATTAAAACGGTGCAAGCTTCCTAATAATGGACCCTTTATGGGTCTATTTTTAAAAAGATAAGAAACCAATTTGATTAAACAGATGAACTGAGGAGATGTTGTATGAAATCTAGCAATCCTGATTATTGGATTAAAAATCTTGATCTTACGGCCCATCCTGAAGGTGGTTTCTACCGGAGTACCTTCAGGTCAAAAGAACAGGTAACTGACAGTGAATTAACAATTGGCTTTTCGGGGCGAAGATTGCTGTACACCAGCATATATTTCTTATTAAAATCAGATGACCAATCCCATTTCCACCGTCTTAAATCAGATGAACTCTGGTACTTCCATGCAGGGAGCCCTCTTACGGTTCATATAATTGATGAGCAAGGAAAATACAAACAGGCCAAACTAGGGTTAGATCTTGAAAATGGGGAAGTACCGCAGCTTGTTGTCCCAAAGAATTCTATCTTCGGTTCAACTGTTGATAAAACTGACTCCTTTTCTCTAGTCGGGTGCATGGTTTCACCTGGTTTTGATTTTCAAGATTTTGAACTATTTACACAAAAAGAACTTCTTAAAAAGTATCCCGTACATAAAGAAATCATTTTAAAATTGGCTTATGAAAATCTTCCAAAGGAAAAAGGATAGGTCTTGAGAATTAGAAAAACAGGCATAAAGGCGCCTGCTTAAAAAGGATCATTATTAAAATTGGTATATGAATTAATGGCCTGTTCCAACGCTCGATGTGCCTCTGCATAAGCATTGGTTGCAGAAATATCACCGGCGTTCTCAAGCTGCACACTGGCATTCCTGGCATTTTCTAAGGAATTAATAACGTCTGAAATCATGGTGCCTTTATATCCAGCTGACTCTTTGGCACGTGCAAGCTCCGCGATGCACTGGTCTATGCTGCCGTCATTCGGGTGGTCAAAGGAAGCTTCCAGCAATTCCTTGGCATGCTCCAGTACTTCTTTCATAATGTTCCCTCATTTCTTTAGGTTGTTCCATAACGTAGTCTCACCAGTTAAAGGGTCATTATTCAGAAAGAAAGCTTTTAATTTTCAGGTAGCGGATTCCTTTACTGAACATCCGATTTCTTGGATGGGCTGTCTACTTTATAACGGATATAATCATAGTTATTAGTTGGCTCTTTCTTAGTAATCATCCCACTGGCGTCTTTACTGATTTCGAATTCGCGATACGTCTCAACCATATATCCATTAACGATTTCTTCCTTTTCTTTAATCCATTCCAGCTCAGGGCCGTTAGAGGAAGGCATCTGATATTCGGGTACTGAGGCCGTTGGTACGCTGCTAAATAGCGCATAGTCACTATGAATAAAAGAATAGGGGGATTCAAGATAAGCAGTAAATCCTAACAGAAGAATTAAGAAGAAGGCGGGTTTTATATTATTTTTATGAGACATCACGATCAATCCTTTCATAACAACATTGTCATTTAAATGTATGATACAGGTTGTCTTTTATGAAGGCTCTTTTGGTTTTTCACATAAAAAAGGATGCACGCCAAGAGGCATGCATCCTTTTTATTAGCTTATTGTTACGCCAGAGCTAGCTCTTCCACTTCAGCGAACACTTTATTTGTTACAATTTCTTCAATTTCTGTACCCTCGAGTGTCTCTTTATCAAGAAGGGACTGAACCAATTGGTCAAATTGAAGGTGGTTAGATTTGATTATAAGCTCAGCTTTCTCTAAAGCTTCGCCAAATAGCTGCTGCATTTTTACATCTCGGTCTTGCTTGCTAAACGTTAGCGTGAATCCATCCTGCAAGAGGCCGGTATCAACCATACGCTCAATCATATGTTTGGCCTGCTGAACATCGCCGCTGACACCGATGCTGTGTTCTCCGAGAATAAAGCGTTCAGCAACACCGCCTGCCAAAATCATCGCAATCTGATCCAGCAACTCGCTGGCTGTTGATAGATGCATTTCCTTAGGGATTGGGGCAACATAACCTAGTGCCTGTCCCCGCGGTATGATCGTTGCTTTTCTAACTGAGCCTGGCTTAGTAACCGCTGAGACTAAAGCATGGCCGGCTTCATGGATAGCAACTCTTCGCTTCGTATCATAATCCTGGAGGGCACGAGATGTGCTTCCGAGAATGGTACGGTCTAACGCATAATCAAGATCCGCTCTGGTAATTGTCTCCTGGCCATTTCGGACGGCTCGCCTGCTTGCTGTTTCAAACAAGGAGTTCAACTCAGCACCGGAGAAGCCGGATGTGCTTTCAGCTAGATCATCAAGCGAAGAAAGGACAGTATGCTCAAGCATCTTCCCTTTCGTATGAATTTCAATAATTTCTCTTCGTCCGCTTTTATCAGGAAGAGGAATATTAAAAGAAAAATCAAGACGGCCGGGGCGAAGGAAGGCATCATCAAGCATATCCTTCCGGTTTGTAGCTGCAATAAACAGAATGCCGTCATTAGGGTGTCCGCCGTCAAGCTGTACAAGCAATTCTGTTAACGTTTTTTCACCTTCTTCACCGCCATGAGGCTTCCGCTTACCGGCAAGCGCGTCAACTTCATCAATAAATACAACAGCTGGCCCTTCGGATTTCCGGGCATTTTGGAATAAGTCTCTAACGCGTGATGCACCGACACCGATAAACATTTCATTAAATGCAGACCCGCTTGTCGAGTAAAAAGAAGCATTTAATTCACGAGCGATTGCTTGGGCCAGCAGCGTTTTACCTGTTCCTGGAGGTCCATATAAAAGCACGCCTTTAGGAGGCTTAATACCTAACTTAGCTGCCCGCTCAGGTTCTTTTAAAATTGAAAGTGTCTGCATGATTTCTTCTTTCATTTCATCCTGCAATCCACCGACATCATCGAGTGTGATATTTGGAAGCGGTTTTGCTTTAGAAAGCCCGTTTTTCATTTTGTTAAGGCCAATTCCGCCCTTAGCTTTCCGTTGGATCATGACTCCAGCAGCAATCAGCAGAATTACGATTCCACCCATAACCCAGGTGGCATTTTTGCTGCTGCTCGAGTAAGAATAGGAAACATTATTTGTTTCAACAAGCTTATCGACAACTTGGCTATTAGGTGGTACATGTGACACGAACACACCCTCGTTAGTTGTCAAAGTTAGAGTACCGTCATAGCTTTCGTTTAGAGAAACAGGAGAATTATTCAAGCTTTCTATCTTATCAGCCATGCTTGAGAAAGGAATGGTTAAGGCATCATTTGAATTTTTTGCAAAATATATGGTTGTCGCAGCGGCGACTATAAGTAGCACTGCAAGCAGTGGTAGAATCTTCGACATTTTTTTAGAAATCGATTTCAAATAATTCAACTCCTTAGGAAGATACTTTCATTATAGAATACTAAATCCTATTATAAATAGGTCTATAGTAATAAGATATATGGTAATTTAATGAAATCTTATAAGGTTTAAAAATAGAATGTATAAAAGTCAGGTATGATGCGGCTCCCAAGTAGAGTGACGTTTCTGTCTTTGTGGGCAATTGTGTCAATAAGTTGACACAAAAACAAATAGTTTGGATTTAGAAGAAGGTAAATCTGCCTATATACATCGCTTTATAAGAGAGTGTATATAGTAGTCAAGCAAAGTTGGTTTAATCTGCCATGAACAAGATTAACCTATCTGGAAACAATATAATCGATAACCTTGAAAGGAAGGGATGTAATGACTTTAGAATGGTTTGACCGTGTGACTGTAGAGCTTCAGGATCATTTGGAATCAATTTGTGATAAATACGATCAGGTTGGGCTTATGTCCATAGACCGCAGCGCGAAACATCCACGTATTGAATTCTTTGTTGAAACCGAAGATGATGACAGAGAATACTTTAGTACGCTTTTGTTTGACCCGCATAATGAGGAATTTTATATGGAAACTTACGATATAGATCTGGATCAGCCGTCTAGAACAATCCTTCCTGATATTGAGGACATTGTGGATGCTGTTCATGAAAATTTCCATGATTTTATGAATGGAGACGATGATGAGATTTATGTAGAGGTCGACGTTGATGATGATGACACATTTGAATTCGACGATGATGGTGACGTGGAGGACGACGAAGAGGAATATTATGTAGCAGAAACAACAGACCATACAGGGGATGTCCTCGAGGAAATTGATGTTGAGTGGCAAACACCTGAAGTTACAGCTTTCATGCAGGAAGATGAGGTTGAAGTAACATATCAATTCGGTGTTATCGATGAGACAGGCGACGGTGTCCTACGCCGTGTAAACCGTATCTGGACCGAAGATGATGAGCTTATAAAAGATGAATCAAACTTTATTTTTACAAAGGAAGAGGCAAGCACGATCATTGCTATGGTTGCCAGCCACATGGATTCCCTAACAGGATACGATGATTTTGATTTCCAATAAACTCAAAAGGACACTGCCTTAATTGGCAGTGTCCCAGTTTGTCGACAAAAGGGGTTCGGAATGGTCTCATTCCGGACCCCTTTTTGGATTTTATCTGATTTTTCAAGGAAAATAGACTCTCTTCGCTTTACTTTTAGGCCATTACTGGACTTCTCCAAGTCCAGTTGGCTATCTTCTTCAGGTTCAGGGCAGTGAAAGTAAGCATCGCCTTCATCGACAATTTTTTAAGTCCCCTTAGGGTTGTCCAACGCATGCCATGCTTTTCTTTTGCATCTGTGAATACACGCTCAATGGTTTCCTTACGCTTCGCATAGATTTCTTTTACTTCTGGTTTGTGACTCAAGTGGTCTGCTTCTTCCACATACTCCTGTCAGCTATGTCGAGTTACCACCTTTTGAGGGTCCTTCCTTCTGTACATTGCGCTAAAAACGGGCAGGTTGCGCAGATTTGTTTGGGGGATTTATCGATACCCCTCTTTAGTCGTGGTCGAATACTTTAGGACCTCACCGGCAGGACACAAATAACAGTCATAGAATTCGTTGTATACATAGTCATATTTACGGAAAATCCGTCCTTCGTTCTTGGTTGGGTATAAGGCAAAGTCGGAGTCATTTCATTTTCTAACAAAAACTTCGTAATGGCTGGAGGTTTTTAGGCTGCGTCGGCCGCAACGGCATTAAGCTTTCCGACTTTCTCTATCACTTGTTCTACCAGCGGCTCAAGGATCAATCTATCATGTGTGTTACCAGGTGTCACGATTGTACCCAGGACAAATCATAAAGACATGTTCAGCACTAATAAGCTTCTTATCAGCTGCGGTCTTAAGAATTCGATAGAAGATCTGTTCAAACCAATCGGTGTCTTTAAAAAGGCGTTCGTAATTCTTCCCGAAGGTAGAGAAGTGGGGCACTTTATCATGGAATCCATAACCCAAAAACCAGCGGTAGCCATGTTCGTCTCTACTTTGGCAATGGTCTGGCGCCTGGAACGGATGCCAAAGGTATATTGAATCTATTTTAAAATAGACTTATGTTTACCTCCACGTTAAATTTAGAAGTCCTGTTGATTGGAGTGGAAAGGCGCGTAGACTCCTCGAAAATGCTATCGCATTTCCTTCGTGCGTGGGCAAATTCGAGGATGCCCAATCAAAGTCCTGCGGGATCAGCTGGACAGGTGAGACCCCGCAGACGCCAACGGCGAGGAGGCTCACCGCCAGCCCCGCGGAAAGCGAAGCGCCTGGAACGGAAATCAACAGCCCCCATTTTTCCACCAAACAAAAAATGACTGTAGACAAGCTGTATTTCCATCGAGTTTGTCTACAGTCTGGGACACTGCCTTAATTGGCAGTGTCCTTTTTCGAACTTTAGGTTAAGAGTAGGAAGCAATCTTTTAACCTGACTTCAGTTTCTTAAATTTTTGACAAGCTGATTCAGATACAGTTGTAGCTGATCCTTTAGTTCTGGACGCTTTAGAGCAAACTCGATTGATGCCTTTAAGAAGCCGAACTTATCTCCGACATCATAGCGGTTCCCCTTAATAATATAGGAATAGACTGACTGGTATTGAAGGATTTGGTCCAGCGCATCGGTTAGTTGGATTTCTCCCTTTTTATCCGGTGCTACTCCTTCCAGCAAATCAAATACCTCCGGAGGGAGGATGTATCGGCCAATGATTGCCTGGGTTGACGGAGCTGACTTAACCGAGGGCTTTTCCACGAGCCGGTTAACATTATAAAGTTCATTTACACATTGATCATATTGGACAATCCCGTATTTGGTAACATCGGCTGCAGGCACTTCATGGCAGCCGAGAATAGCGGCCTGTACCTGATTATACTTTTGAATCATCTGTTGTAAGGCTGGGACCTCACTGTCAACAATATCATCACCAAGCAAAACCGCAAAGGGTTCATGGCCGATAAACTTCTTTGCACAAAGTACAGCATGGCCGAGACCAAGGGGTTCTTTTTGCCTTACATAGTGAATATCTACCATTGTTGAGATGTCATTTACGATTTTATACATTTCTTGTTTCCCAGTTCGTTGTAGCAGCAGTTCAAGCTCAATAGATTTATCAAAATGATCTTCAATTGCGCGCTTGTTCCGTCCTGTAACAATAATAATATCTTCAATCCCAGACTGGACAGCTTCTTCAATAATATACTGAATGGTTGGCTTATCGACGATAGGAAGCATTTCTTTTGGCTGCGCCTTTGTGGCTGGCAGGAACCTTGTTCCAAGCCCGGCAGCAGGGATAACGGCTTTTTTTATCAGGACAGTCTGCCCCCTTTCTTCAACAATTCCATCTATTGCTTATATATATATGTCTTTCCCAGGTTGATTTATATCAAAAATTAGCCAGCAGGGGGATTTTTACAAACTAGGAATAGATTTCAGTAAATCTGCAAACCTTAAAACTGGCTGCTATTAAAAGTGTGCTGTTTTTCTTAGTATTGTTGCTCTTTGTTTTATTAATGAGGTGTTGGATGTGTTTTCGATAGAAAATAAAAAAGAGCAAAGACTCCTTGTTTTTGCTCTGATTGTTTTAGGTTTGTTTGTAGCTCCGCTGTTTGTTTTAGGGGAAAATGCTCATATTCGGGTGCATGATAACTTGGATTCCAACCTTGCCTGGTACGAGGTACTGGCGAACAGCGGTGCCATGACGGGTGCTGTTGATGCAAGGATCCCGCAGATTATTAATGGTGAGCTCCAAAGAAACGCATTCGGAACCGAACTCAGCCTTATTGTCTGGCTGTACGCGCTTTTTCCGACGATGATTGCTTATGCACTTAGCCAAACCATTACAAGAGTGGTTGCATTCTTAGGAATGTTTTTGCTGTTAAAAAAACACTTTACTCCTCAACCTGACTGGGCCTTATTTCGAATTGCTGTTAGCCTTGCGTTTGCAATGACTCCTTTTTGGCCTTCCGGAATGCTGAGTACACTTGGAATGCCGCTTGCGCTATGGGCTTTCCTGAACATCCGAAATGGAGAAAGATCATGGGTGAATTATCTCGTTCTTACTTTGCTCCCTTTATATGCAAGCATTGTACTCGGGTTCTTCTTTTTTTTGAGTGCGATGGGCATTTTTTGGCTAGTTGATTTAATTAGGAAAAAAGATTGGAATTTACCATTCCTTTTCTCAATTGCTTATATGACGATCATTTTCATGATAGTGGAATATCGGCTTTTCTATTCCTTTTTATTTGATCATGAACCAAATAGCCGGGACGAGTATTTTCATGCTCGGCTTACCTTTTGGCATTCAGTTAGGCTTACCTTTAAAAATTATGTGCTCGGTCATCACCATGTCGCGACTATGCATACATTCGTTATTTTACCGGTCACGCTTTTTGCATTTTATATTGTTATTAAAAAACAGCTTTGGAAACAAGAGAAAGTGTTTGTTTTTCTCTTTTGGCTAAATATCGCGCTGTCTGCATGGTATGCCTTTTGGTTCTTTAAAGGGTGGCTCCCCCTTACCGAACGCTTTCATTTTCTAGATACGTTTAACTTTGCCCGTTATCATTTTTTGCGGCCGCTCGTTATTTATGTTTTGTTTGCGCTTGGCCTGAAAATATTTTGGTTAAGGGGAGGTATCTGGAAAAAAGCAGTACCTTACTTGGCTATTGCCCAGGTCGTTGTCATGCTGTTTTTTAACGAGGAGATTCTTTTTCAAAATAAACCCACATTTAAGGAGTTTTATGCTGAAGAGCAATTCTCAGAAGTGAAAACCTTTATAGGGAAACCACAGGAGGAATACAGGGTAGTGAGTATTGGGATTCACCCTGCAATCGCACAGTATAACGGCTTTTATACGCTCGACACCTATAATAATTTCTATCCTTTAACCTATAAATATCAATTTCGGAAAATAATTGAAAAAGAACTGGCAAAGAATAAGAGAATCAGGACGTACTTTGATGAATGGGGCGGTCGCTGCTATATTTTCACTGATGAACTCGGAAAGCATTATATGTTTAAAAAGAACTCAAAGAAAACCTTAAAGAATTTAGAGCTTAACATCGAGGCATTTAAAGAAATGGGAGGTACGCATATATTTTCGTCCATTCCTATTGATAATGCTGCGGACAATAAGCTTTCTTTAGAAAAGGTGTTCGAGTCAAATGAATCAGCATGGAAAATTTATTTGTATAAAGCACTATAACATCATGGAGGAAACAGAATGAATAACCCAATTTTAACGATTGTTGTTCCGTGTTATAACGAAGAAGAAGTCCTGCCAGAAACAATTGCCAGGCTGGATTGCCTGCTGAAGGAACTGCTGGACGAAGAACTGATTTCAGGAAACAGCAAGCTCCTGTTTGTCGATGATGGTAGCCGGGATATGACCTGGCCGGTGATTTACAGAGAAAGCTTAAAGAATCCACATATAAAAGGTCTAAAGCTGTCCAGGAATGTTGGCCATCAAAATGCGCTGCTAGCAGGCTTATTAACGGCAAAAGAAGCGTCAGACTGTGTAGTGTCGATTGATGCTGACCTGCAAGATGATCCAGGTGTGATTAGAGATTTTATTGTTCGGTTTCGGGCAGGATTTGAAATTGTGTACGGTGTAAGAAGCAAGCGTGAGACGGATACATGGTTTAAACGGAGCACAGCCCAAGGCTTTTATAAGCTAATGGACAAAATGGGCGTAAATATTGTGTATAACCATGCTGATTACAGACTTATGAGCAAACGAGCTTTGGATGAACTCGAAAGGTTTGAAGAAGCGAATTTATTTTTACGAGGAATTGTCCCCTTGCTGGGTTACAAATCAACTTCAGTGAGTTATGAGCGGCAGGAAAGGCTTGCTGGCCAAACTAAGTATCCCCTAAAAAAAATGCTTGCATTTGCTTTTGACGGAATAACTTCCTTTTCTGTCACGCCGATCCGGTTTGTTCTGTTTATTGGCTTCTTTTCTTTTTTCGTAAGCCTTTTGTTTGGCGGGTATTTTTTATCTTTAAAGTTTTTCGGTACTACTCAGACAGGCTGGACTTCTCTGATCACATCAATTTGGCTGATTGGCGGCCTGCAGCTGATTGCAATCGGACTAATCGGGGAGTATATCGGGAAAATCTATAAGGAATCGAAACGGCGTCCCAAATTTAGTATAGAGATAGATACCTTCAATCTACCAATGAGGCGCCAAATTTTGAATCAAAATTCAGAGGAAGGGGAACAGCGGGTCAATGGCAGAAATGTTGGAAGCTTATCTGAAACGAACTAACTCAATCGTTCGATTTCTCTTAGTTGGGATCCTAAATACTCTGACGGGACTGTCAATCATGTTTTTTTTATTAAACGGTGCAGGAGCTTCTTATTGGATTTCCACCTTTACGGGCAATACTGCTGGCGCAACGGTCAGTTATTTTTTAAACAGAAATTTTACCTTTCAAAGTGAAGTGAATATGCAGCGGGGCCTGCCTCGTTTTATAGCAGTAATTATCATTAGTTATTTTAGCTCTTATTCTTTAAGCAGGGAATTAGCGTTCTGGGCTAGCGGCATTGTCGGTTTTGAGATTATTTCAGCAGAAGAGCTGGCAATGCTATTGGGTACCTGTCTTTATACAGCAGCAAACTATTTAGGGCAGAAGTATTTTGTATTTAGGTGATATTTTACGAGTTACAAGTAATCCAGGCTGACATGGAGGAGAGAAATGGACATACTCATAGACAGTGTAAAAGTGATCGGAAGAATTGTTACCATTTTACCTTTTTTATTGTTCCTGGGATTGTATATGGGAAAACGGTCTATAGGGGAATTGCCTGTCTTTGACTTCCTAGTTATCCTCGTACTCGGTGCAGTCGTAGGTGCAGATATTGCAGATCCGAAAATAAATCATATTCATACTGTTGTTGCTATGATTGCGATTGCTTTCCTTCAGAAACTGGTTGTTTATCTTAAACTTAAAAACAGAAAAATTGGACGGTTGCTTACGTTTGAACCTACAATCGTACTTTATAAGGGAGAATTCTTAACGGAGAACATGAAAAGCGTTAACTATTCTATCGATAATGTATTGCAAATGCTTCGGGAAAAAGAGGTGTTTCAGGCGGCAGATGTCGAGGTTGCGATTGTTGAAGCGAATGGAAGATTGTCTGTGAATTTAAGGCCTGATAAACAACCAGTAAGACTCTCTGATATGAACATTACGGGTAAGGAAGCCGAATTTGAAATACCGGTGATTTTAGACGGACAAATCCAAAATGAGGCCTTGAAAAAATTAAAAAAGGACAAAGAATGGCTGGTTAAACAGCTGAAAGATAAGGATAAACAAATAACCGATGAATCAGATATTTTCTACGCGGGAGTAAATTTAAAGGGGGATTTAAACCTCACCATTAAAGGACGGATTAAACCAGATGTGCCTCCGATCTTTCATTGAAAAGCCAAAAATCCCGTACAGGGTTGCATAGGAGGGAGGATGGAAATTGGAGCTACTTATAGATAGTGTAAGAGTGATCGGGCGCATTGTGACGATTCTGCCCTTTATGTTATTCATTGGCTTGTTTATGGGCAAACGTTCAATCGGTGAGCTCCCTGTATTTGATTTACTAGTCATCCTTGTTCTTGGGACAGTAGTGGGCGCTGATATCGCAGACCCGACAATAAATCATATCCATACATTTGTTGCAGTAATAGCTCTAGCCGTATTGCAAAAGGGTATCACTTATCTTAAATTGAAAAACCGCAAAATAGGGCGGCTATTGACCTTTGAGCCAACTGTTGTCCTCTATCAGGGAGAGTTTTTAACTAATAATATGAAGAAGATAAATTACTCAATAGACAATATCTTGCAAATGCTTCGTGAGAAAGACATCTTCCGGTTAAAAGATGTCGAGATTGCCATTGTCGAAGCCAGCGGTAAACTTTCGGTGAGCTTAACACCGGCAGAGCAACAAGTAAAAGGCGGTGATTTGAACATTCCATTGAAAAAGCCGAACTTTGAGATTCCCCTAATTTTGGACGGTGTCATTCAGAAAAGTACGCTGGACAAACTTAACAAAGATTCTGAATGGGTCAGAGATCAATTGGCGTCCAACAAAGTTAACACCGAAACTGATGTGTTTTACGCAGGCATTAATTCCGATGGGGATTTAAATCTAACCCTTAAAGGCAGTAGAGAAAAAGAACCACCGCCAATTTTTCATTAGATGACAATACAGATGCGAAAGGGGGTACAGACGTTGGATAAAAACGAAAAAAAGGATGAGCAAGCCTTTAGGTTAAGTTATGAATCAGATGGGAAAATGGGAAGGCAGGAAGAAAACAAAGAAAATTCGGAACGGGAAGAGGAGGCTGAGTTCTTTAATATTACACAGCAAAGTGAATAAAAGGACAAAGTGGAAGCAATCTGTTTAGTGAAGTCCTGGGACTTAGATACATGTAGCAACCTAATTCTGGTTTTGCAGATGATGAAAAGAAGCTCCCTGTAATGGGAGCTCTTCTCAGTATGCTTAGCCTCTTTGGTGGGAACCCTTCAAAGATGCAACAGCACCTTCGTGGCCTTGATCTTTTTTAAATTTATCAAGCTGACCTGCATTTTCGATATCGCCTGTGGCTTCATAACCTGCAATCGGCATATTTGAAGTGGTCCCATAAAGGCCCATTCCGCCTAGCTCAACGTTGATATCTTCATTCGTGGTATTTTGTTTTTTGTTATCCATTATTAACCTCCTTGTTGGTATCGTTTGCATTCCTATGTAGGTTTTGTAATTAACCGGTAATTATGCTGAAACAACCATGCTTACGAGTTCTACCTTATATTTATGGGCATTTTCCATGAAAACGGTCGCTCAGTTGCGCCCAATCCTCTAGGAAGGAAGTCATCAGATTGGGCCGCCTTCTAATTGCCAAAGGATGATAGCCTGTTAAAACAGGGATACCATTGATAGTATGCCATCTGCCCCGCAGCTCTTTTACTGAAGCATTAGGATCATTAAAATAGGATTGGACTGCTATATTCCCAAGACAAATAATAAGTTTGGGGGCCATTTCTGTTATCTGGCTGTAAAGATGCTGAATACAGATACTGCGTGTTTCTTCTTTAGGGTAAGAGCGTGTTGGCTTATATTTAAGAATATAAGTAGTGTACAAGTCTTCTGGCTTAAATCCTGACTCCTTAGCGGCAAATTGCAATGTCTGTCTTGTTCCGCAGACGAATGGGCTGCCTGTTTTCCGGTCTTCCCTGTCACCAGGATTATCAAGAATTATCATTACGCTTGCTCTTGGATTACCTTCTCCCCAGATCATTCGAGAATTATGCTTGTAAAGGCCACAATCTCTGCAGCCGGCTATCTGCTTTGGAACTAGATCTTCAGGCCAAACGGCTGGACAAAAGTCGGTCATATTAGTAGCCGCCTTTCATGAGTTAGTTTTTTGAAAAGATCCTGACAGCCTCATCATTCCACTTTAAGAAGAAAACTATTAACAGGAATCTTTTAAAATTCAAAAGTGTTTTTTGGGAAAACAAAGGGTATCAATAAATGAAGATCGTAAAATTTGGTAAAATAAACAGGAAGCGTAAAAGCAGAGGAGGAAAAAGCATGAGTGAATGTAAGCTCGACCATAGCCATGATGATGTTAAGCAAAAGTATGAATCCCAGGCTGAGCACTTGCCTCAGGAAATGAGGCCGCTATTCGAACAGTTTTTTGCAAAGGAACACACACAAGATATATTAAACGATGTCTTCCACCTATTAAAAAAATACGACCTCGCTTCCAAAGATGACCAAGTCGAACGAAACAACCGCCTATATATGGTGTTAAACAACGTCTAACTTTAAGGGTGACAGGCACCATCCATTTTTTGGATGGTGCCTGTCACCCTTTTTGGTTTGTATAGAGCTTCACATTGTTAAATTCTTAAAAGGTTTTATATAATAGTTATACCTATAAAAAAAGAAGGGGGGGGAGAGAAGTGGGTGAACAGGTTGATAACACGATTTTTCTGCTGGCCTTTTTACTGGTTACAGGAGTACTTACCGCAAAATTTTCGTCAAGATTAGGATTGCCCTCACTCGTTTTCTTTATAGCTGTTGGAATGATCTTAAGCAATTATATTTATTATGATAATGCTGAGTTAACACAGTTAATCGGAACACTTGCGCTCATTACCATCCTTTTTGAAGGGGGCTTGCAGACGAAGTGGAAAGATATTAAAGGTGTTTACAAGCCAGCTCTTTCGCTCGCGACCTTGGGTGTTCTGGCTACAACGATTCTAGTCGGGGTCGCTGCAAAATACGTACTAGGAGTGAGCTGGCTAGAAGGTTTCCTATTCGGTGCTATTGTTGGCTCTACTGATGCAGCGGCTGTTTTTGCAGTAATCGGGAACCAAAATATAAAAGCTCGCCTCTCCTCGACCCTTGAAGCCGAATCAGGTACGAACGATCCGATGGCGATTTTTTTAACGGTTGCCTTTTTGCAGTTAATCCAAATGCCAAGCTTGAATCCAGCCAGCTTAGTTTTAGACTTTTTCTGGCAAATGGGGTTTGGCCTGCTTGCCGGCCTTCTCCTTGGGAAACTGTCTGTCTGGGTAATAAACCGGATAGATTTGGATTCATCAGGGCTCTATCCGGTTTTATCGATTGCCCTTGCCATCTTAACCTATTCAATCGCAACTCTATTTAATGCCAGCGGGCTCCTTGCCGTTTATATCATGGCCGTTTTTGTTGGTAATCACGATTTAACATACCGCCATTCGATCATCCGCTTTAATGAAGGATTTGCCTGGATGATGCAGATTGTTATGTTTATCTTTCTAGGGTGGCTGGTTTTTGCAAATGAGTTGATTGATGTTATTTGGGAAGGAATCTTGCTCTCCTTGCTGTTGATCATTGTAGCTAGGCCGGTTGGGGTGTTTCTTAGTCTTGCTGTTGGAAAGTTTACAACTAAAGAGAAGCTGTTCATCTCGTGGGCCGGTTTAAAAGGAGCCGTTCCTATCGTTCTGGCCACTTATCCTATGGTGGCAGGAATTGAGAATAGCCAGCTCATTTTTAATGCCGTATTCTTTGTTGTTTTAACTTCTGCACTTATACAGGGTGCAACAATTTCCCCGCTTGCAAGACTGCTGGGCCTAAACGGTGAAAAAAAGGTGGAGAGCGCCCACAGCCTTGAGTTAATTTCTATCGGAAAGACCAATAATGAAATGATGGAGATTCAGATTGAAGAAGGAACAAAAATTGATGGACAACAGATAAAAGATCTGGATCTTGCTGAGAAAACTTTAATAACCGCAGTAATACGGGGAGAAAAACTCATAACCCCGTTAGGTGATACAACCATAAGAGCATTAGATACTCTATACATTCTAGTTCCAAAAACGAGCCGAGAAGAGGTCAAAGCATTTATCAGGGAAAAAAATCTCTTGCCAGAGTCAGAAAACGCCAACTAAGATGCGAAGTGTGATCCAAAGTCTGGATCAGAACTTCGTATTTTTTTTGGTGCTTGTCACCATCCAAATTTCTGGATGGTGACAGGCACCACCCTAAAAGTGTCAAGAAAAAAGGATTGCCTAAGGGGAAAGGAAGGTATAAAATTAGATGGAAATTTCGTGAAGCTAAAGAAATTTATAACACCGAAAGAAGTGGCAGAATGCAGACCCGGTCAGAAATCAATCTATTAAATGAAACAAATAGCATTAAGAATGGTATTGCAAGTACAATGGTATTGAATATGAGCAATAATTATTTCGCCTTGTTTGCCATTAGCGTCCTTGGTGCAACTAACTACCAAATTGGACTGATTAGTTCCCTTCCCCAAATTATTGGAATGTTTGCCATGATCATCGGCTCAGTTATCATGAGCAGGCTAGATGAAAAGAAAAAATTCACCCTGCAATCGATCCTTTTTACAAGGATATTCTTGATTGGGATGTTCGGCGTATTGTATTTACCTTCCCAGTATCAGGCCTGGGTATTTGTTTTATTAATTGGACTAATGAATCTGCCAGGTTCTTTTGCTAACTTAAGCTGGCAATCACTAATTGGAGATCTTATCCCCGACAATCGCCGAAGTGGGTTTTTTAGTGAAAGAAACAGGCTTCTGACCATTGCGGGAATGCTGACAACTTTATTGATTGGACTTCTTCTGCAGTTTTTTAATAAAAGTGATCCTTTGCCATATCAAACTTTGTTTTTACTGGCTTTTTTGTTTGGACTAATCGAAGTTTACTATTTAAATAAACATATAGAATGGAAAAAAGAACCGCGCAAAACGGAAAAACGGATTACATTAGGATGGGGAGTATATAAGCACAAACCATTTGTCTACTTTCTTATTTGCGGTCTTTTCTTTAATTTTGCTTGGCAGCTGGCTTGGCCGCTGTTCAGTATTTACCAAATTAAATACGCATACGCTACTGGGTTTTGGATTAGCTTGTTCACGGTCGCAAATCAAATAGGGCAAATTATCAGCTACAAGTGGTGGGCGAAAATGAGTGATAAATACAGTAACTCCAGAATGCTTGCCTTTTGTGCAGTCGGGATGGCTACAGCCCCATTTCTCACTATTTTATCGACCAATATGATTTATTTGACTCTAGTTAACCTGTCCTCAGGATTGTTTGTTTCTGGTACGGTGCTGCTGTTGTTTAATCAGCTGCTAGAGGTAACTAAGGAAGATGGCCGCGGCAGCTTCATATCCCAATACAATATCCTTCTAGCGATTGTGGGCTTTGCAGCTCCGCAGCTTGGCGTTTTTCTGTTAGAGCGTTCTTCTATTGAAACAGCAATGACTACAGCTTCACTCTTAAGGGCCTCAAGTGGAATTGTATTTTTGCTATTTTTTCTCTATCTAAAAAAAATGAAATCTAAAACCGGAAGCAGAGCAGCTATATAGAACACCGAAACCAGTACTTGCGAAGGGTTCTGGTTTTTTAAATCCCCATAATTAAGATCATCTTATCAAAAGCCATCGTAGCCAGGGTGGCTTCGGAATATTTTTCCGGTTTAATCCATATTTCCACAATAACCACATGAGCCCTCTTAATTAACCAGAAATTTCATGGCATACGACATCTACTATACAAAAGAATAAAGGTATGGAGGTGTTCTATGAAGCAGTGTGTAATTATATTGTCTTGTTTTTTCTTTTTAATTGGATGCAACGGAATGGACAAAGAAGAAGGTTCGAATGGGGGGCAGGAAGATAGTGAAAATCTGGAAAATTCCGAACAGCAGAGTGAGGGACAAACGCAAGAACCTGATCTAGGAGTGGAGCCTCAGCAGGAAATTAACCCCCCGGATGAACAGGCACCAACTGATCCAAACAGGAATCAGGAGGAATTAAATCAATATTCGACCCAGCAAACAGCTCCAGATTCAGATGATGAGCTAAGAACATACTTATATAATAAATATCAAGTTCCAAAGCAATGGGGGGAATTTATACCAGGGGTCAAAACACGCCTGAATACGGATCAAAAAGTAATTGCATTAACGCTTGATGCATGTGGAGGTCCAAATGGAAGCGGTTATGATTCCGAATTGATCTATTTTTTAAGGCAGCAAAATGTACCGGCAACCCTGTTTATAAACAGCAGATGGATTGATGCAAATTATTGGACGTTTTGGGCATTGAACAGGATTCCCCTGTTCGAGATCGAAAATCATGGGAATGCGCACAGGCCGTTATCTATGAATGGAAGATCTGCTTGGGGAATAAAAGGTACAGAAAATGTAGCTCAAATGACTGACGAGATCCTTTTAAATCACAGAAAAATAGAAAAGCTAACCGGAAGAACGCCAAAGTTTTTCAGATCAGGCACTGCGTTTTACGATGAGGTAGGGGTCAGTGTAATAAATGAAATCGGCGAGCAGCCGGTTAACTTTAATGTTCTTGGGGATGCTGGAGCAACTTTTTCAGCAGTACAGGTAAGAGATGCACTCTTAAATGCAAAACCTGGAGCAATTGTTTTGCTACATATGAATAAGCCTGATGGTGAAACAGCCGAAGGAATAAAGCTTGCGATTCCAGAGTTAAAAAGGCGCGGCTTTACATTTGTAAGGCTTGAAGATTACCCATTAAGCTAATCGAGAACAAAAGCGCACGACAGGACTGGAGCACACTGACTGAGATAAAGGAAACACGAAGAGCCGAAGCGATTCGATGTTGACTTATTATAGGGAGGTGGGCGAAGGACACGAGTCGCTGGTCGCTGGAGCTGGATGATGAACAAAAGCTAAAGCGCCTTAGGAACAAGCAAAAAAACCAGCTTGTTCCTGAGAGGATTATTTTCTTAGCAGTGTTCCTTAGTAAACAGCCCAACAAACCTTAAAAGCAATGGTTCTTAACCTACCATTGCTTTTAATTTTTTTGCTTTAAGAAACCCTGCAAATGCAGCTTCAACTTCCCTTAAAAAATCAATGGTGCTTCTTTAGTAGCCTATCATGAAGCCTAGATAAAAGAAGCAGCGCAACTAGTGTTCCAAGCAGAGCAAGAAACATATCCCAGTGCGTGTCCCAAATATCCCCCTGGGTGCCCAGGAAATCTTTTGCAGCCTCGCCATCGTTCGTTAATTTCGAAACAAGCCATTCGATGATTTCGTAAAGAGCAGCAATAGACAGGACAAAACTTATCGTAATTGAGTACAGCCAAGGCCCTTTTTTCACCGAGGTTTGTCGGATGATAATTTCGCGAATTACGATAGCAAACAAGCCTTTAAGAAAATGGCCAAAGCGGTCATAATGATTTCTGTCGATAAAATCATAGGTATCTTTTAACCAATTAAAAAGGGGTACCTCTGAATAAGTGTATTTTGCACCAATAAACATAATGATTGCCGACAAAACGATGATTCCGTATGAAAGGGTCGTGAAGCGGAATCTCTTATATGTTATAAAGGTAATCAAAAGCAAAATGATCCCGGGAGCTGATTCTAATAACCAAATCCGGTAACCTGACGTATTTATGGCTGACCATATCAGGACAGCTAATGCTAAGGAAAATAAGATTAAATGGGTTTTAGTTGAGTTTTTATTCAAATTAATACTAGCCTCCTTGGGTAATCACTTCTCTAACAGTATGAAAAGAAATCGAAGTTTCCATGCAATGGCATCTTATTGACGAAGTTTCTGGAGTTCACTATACTGATGAAGGTAATAAAATGAGAATTAGGTGAAAAAATGGACTTTCAAATAAATTATTTGTCTTTTTACGTAATACATGTCGAAGGGAAAGGCGAAAATGCGGATAAGCGTTACAAGCACTTTCAAACCCTAGATGAATCTGAATACGATAACAGCCAATTAAAGGACTTTCTTGACGGTGAATTAGTTAAAATAGTGAAGCGGAAGGTGAGCCGCCATCCTAAGACGGAAGAGGCACCTACTAAAATTGGCTATTTTATTGCTGAAGAAGGACATGACCTGACATCGAACCCTAACTATAATCTGTTTAACCGGGTCCGGCACGCAGAATCAAAGGAATCTTTCCAGACAGAGACAGAAAAATTCGCGATTTCATATGTCGACACAAGTGCAGTTCGCGGCGGTGTATTTCTGGTTGCTTCAGCAAAAATGCGGAAGTACTTTGATGAGCCGTTTGTCTTTGTCATGAAGTGCGACTTCGAACCAAAGGTTGCTTCAATATCTGATGAGTCAACTTTAATCAGGAACGTTGAAATGGCGATAACTACAAAGAATATGAAGTCAATTCAATACCCGTACATGCCTGAAGAGGGAATGGTGGAAGAGCATGAGCTCAAAATTAATCAATCATCACATGCCCGGTATTTTGAAGACTTCCTAAAGTTTGTCGAATACCATCAATCGATGCCCGAGATAGTCAAAACACAGGTTATGGAAATTGCCCAGCAGCATATTGCAGAAACCTATCAAGAGGAAAGTCCGGAACGTGTTAAAGAAGAACAATACATTGAGGCATGGTCAAACACGCCAGTAAGGGAGCTTCAAGAAAAATGGACGCCTGAACAAGTGGTAGAGGTGTCAGCACCAATTGTAGAACATGAGCCAGAAACGGTTATGAAGCTAAAACTCGATCATGTTGATGTCAAGGCGATGCTTTCTGATTTTGGCGAGACCGTACACATAGCAAAAGTGCATGGGAAATATGTAATTTTAATTGAAGGAGATTCGTTTACATTTGAGAAAGGCGTATCTCCGGTGGAATTTTTAAAGCCAGAACCTCTTGAAGAGGTATTAAAAAAAATTGGCAGGTAACCATCACTTCTATAGTGTTGCCTAAACTCTACAAAGTAATAATAGCAAAGCCACAAAGCTCTTTAGCAGCTCTGTGGCTTTTTTTCTATAGAAAAACAAATGAAGCTGTAAGTTTTCTAGGGACATGTACAAACAAAATCTCAAGCCTTTGAATAATGTATAGAGCGAAGAGTAATTTTGCTCAAAAGGAGGAGATCCCTTGTGGAAGATACCATTAAACTTATTATTGCTTCGGGTTTTTCCATTGTAAGTCCTTTGTTTGGAGGATGGCCTGCATTATTACAAGTTCTGGTTGTATTTATCGTTATTGATTATGTAACAGGGCTGATTGCTGCGGCATATAGAGGGAAGTTATGCAGCAGGGTTGGTTTTAAAGGGATAGGGAAGAAAATTATTATTTTAGCCTTGGTAGCTGTCGCTCAGGGGATTGATATCATTACAGGAGGCAATAATTATTTCCGTGATGCCGTTATTTATTTTTATATAATAAATGAAATTATCTCGATCATTGAAAATGCAGGCAGGGTGGGCTTGCCTATACCAAAAATATTAAAAGGATTTGTAGAGTCCCTAAAAAATAAGCGCAATAAAGAGGAATAAGCGATTCTAATGCATCTATGTAAGAGTAACGATACAGCTTAACAAACTTAACAAAAGTCCAGTTTAGAAGTTCCTATAGCTTTGAACAACTACACTAGACCTTTTTAGCAAGTGAGTAAATGGTTTTGTTTGAATCTAACCTTTAGATTGAGGTACTATTAGACAATATAGTACTTTGTTTAAGGGGGGCATCTATATGCCAGTCGGAGGTAGAGAAGAAACACCTGAACTTAATGTTGCAGGGTTTGAATTTAAATGGGATTTAGCTAAAGGTGTTTTTAGCTATCAAGGAGCAGATGCCGTTCTTTTTTGGATAACTTCTGCGATGAAGACATTTTTCGATACAGTGGAAGAGGTTTCAGGGAAAGATGCCACGAACGTGGTCCTTGAAACGTCAGGTTTTCGGCAAGGGAAAGTAGTAGGAGAGTATATTAAATCTCTTAATATCGAATCAGCTGAAATTTCCTCCATGATACCTGAAATATACGCAGCAGCAGGATGGGGTAAAATAGAGATTGATGAAATTTGCCCCGTAGAAAAAAAAGCCCGCGTTCACATACGGGACAGCTGGGAATATAAGATTAATAAGGAACAGGGAAAACAACAAACTGGCAATTTTCTTGCCGGTCATTATGCGGGTCTTTTTTCAGCCATCTATGAAACAAGCCTATGGTTTGAAAAGAAGAAGGACCAGTTAGCTGGCGATGACTTTTGTATATATGAGTTCTTTCCGTCCACAATTACAGTTGAAAAAAATATTCATTCATTCGCAAGGCGGGAAGAATCACTTAGAATAAAAGAACTCGAAACACTGGTTGAGGCTCGTACAGAAGAGCTCAGAAACCTAGTAAAAGAAATTTCATCCCCAGTCATCCCGGTATTGGAAGGTATTGTTGTGGTACCTTTGCTTGGTAAATATGATGAATTTCGATCAGAAGAATTGGTGGAAAGAACACTTTCTAACCTGCCTAAGCATAAAGCTGATTACCTGGTACTCGACCTAACAGGACTAACAAAATCAATTGGCCAATTTACTGTAGAAGTATTAAATAAATTAGCGTCGGCTGCTGCTTTAATTGGGACGGAAACAATATTAGTAGGGATCTCTCCGGAGCTTGGGGTGAAAATTACGGAGACGAATTTCAAGCTCTCCAAATTTAATTGTTTTAATACATTGCAGCACGGAATCTATTACGCATTGGCTCAAAAGGGCCGCAAAGTCTACTAATATTAAATATAAGGGTCATTCGTATGAACCGTTTCTGATCTAAGGGCACCGGTTTTACGAATGATCTTTTTTCGTATAAGAATTGTTAATTCCAGCGCCCAGCGACTCGTGTACTTCGGCTACCTCCTTATGATAAGTTAACATCGTATCGCTTCCGCTTTTATTTTTTTTGTTCTCATACATATATTAAAAATGCGCATCCTTATAAAGAGGAGGTGCGTTTTAATGAAATTCAGTAAGTTCCTGTTAACAGGTCTGTTAGTTTTACCATGGTTTTCTGTTCCATTTATTAATAAAAAAATATGGAGAAGATTTTGGCCTGCTGCCTTATTTATTTGCCTGTTTGTGAGAGCTGAAAGTTATCTTGCGGAAAAAAGATCCTGGTGGCGATTTTATGAAAGTTTTCATCCAAGGTTAATGGGTGAGACGCCCTTGATTTGGGGCCCTTTCTACATTGGAAGTATGTGGATATTAAATTGGACATATGGAAGATTCTTTAAGTATATGGCACTGAATACAGTAGTGGATTCTCTATTTGTTTTTCCGGGTTTGTTTTTTTTGAAGAAGTTGGGGATCGCATCTCTTATCAAACTAAATCGGTTGCAGTTCCTAGCAATATTCCTAACTAAAGCTGTTATTTTATATATATTTCAATTCACAAAGGAATTAGCCAAGCCCTTAAAATAGTTTTCGTGAACCTAATTTTAAAACTTTTTTCAAATAGGAAAAAAATTATGGTAAGCAGCCTCCAATATACCAATCTATGGTAATATTGTTTTAACAAAGAACAAATGAGGAGCTGCCATGAAAATTAAAGGACAAATTTTTCTTATTAGCATATCGGTACTCTTCACATTATATCAAGTAGTGTTTTTTGATGATCCCCTAGATAAAGAGCTGCTGGATTTCACGATCGCAACCTTAATTGCCTGGTTTGTTGGATGGCAGTATGATAAGGCAATGTTTTATGGGAAAGAGCGGAAAGCCAGCGAAGAAAGTTATAGGCAGCTAATCAATTCGCTTCCAGAAGCCGTCTTAATTCACCACGGTAACAAAATTCTTTTTGCTAATGCTGCCGCTATTGAATTGTTTGGCGCGCAAAAGCACGAAGAGTTAGTTGGTAAGGATGTCTATGATCTCCTTTTTGCTGACTACCGTGAACGTGCGAAAGAGCGAATTAAACAAGTCTACAAAGAAAAAAAACCTCTCGTTAATATAGAGCATAAGGTAAGCAAACTCGATGGGAGTACAATATTTTGTGAGGTCTCTTCCTTGTATATTGTTTACGAAGGAAAAGAAGCAGTTTTAACAATTGGCAAAGATATTACAGAACGAAAAGCAGAAACTGAGAGATTATTGCAAAAATCTGAGAAACTGGCACTTCTAGGGCAAATGGCTGCTGGCATTGCCCATGAGATAAGAAACCCGCTTACCTCAATTAAAGGGTTTATTCAGCTTTTTCGTACAAATAGTGATCAACAGGAATATTATGATCTTGTTCTTTCTGAGCTGGAACGAATCAATAATATCGTCGGTGAGTTCCTTGTGCTTGCTAAACCATCATCTGTTGTTTTTAAGGAGCATCAGGTTGAAAGTTTAGTTAAGGACGTCATCACTCTGATCAATAGTCAATCACTTTTAAATAACGTTCAAATAGAAATTGAAGTCAGCAATGACCTCCCGGCGATATCCTGCGAGGAGACTCAAATGAAGCAGGTATTCTTAAATATCCTGAAGAATTCGATTGAAGCTATGCCTGCAGGAGGTATTATAAGAGTTACTGTTTCTAAATTAAACCGGGATAAGCTGTCTGTTAAGTTTATCGATAATGGTGCAGGTATACCTGAGGAACGGATGGCATCACTTGGAGAGCCGTTTTATACGACAAAAGAGAAAGGGACAGGCTTGGGGTTAATGATAAGTTTTAAAATCGTTGAGAGCCACAACGGTGAGTTGAAAATCTCTAGTGAAAGGAATATTGGAACAACAGTAGAGGTGATTCTTCCTACAATCACCCAGACCTATTTAAAACCTGTGCTGGATTTTCCTGAAGCGAATTAAAAGGATGACAGCAATAGTTAGTTTAACTATTGCTGTTTAGGCTGTTTAATATTGGATCCGCTCTCAACCTCCTCTGGAAGGGTTCTAGAGGCACTTGGGATTTTCCTGGGCTGATAATTTACATCCTCTGAAGAATATATAAAGATAGCAAGTTTTCCGCCCAGCTTTCTAGCTTGGATAAGAATAGGCTGATTATAGCTGTTTTTAAAGGTGAAATCAGGGCCATACCAGCTGACCGTTGCATCTCGTCCAGGTGGTACATACGGGACCCGTTTGCTGTGGGAATAACGTTCAACTATTTGAACGCCAGACCGGTCAACAGCATTATAAAGCGTCGAACTTACCTGGCAAATCCCGCCTCCGATCCCTTCCGTTAATTCACCTTTAACGATAACAGGGGCAGGTAAGTATCCTCTTTCAGCAGTTCTCTTTCCAACAACCTTATTGAACGAAAAAGTTTCACCCGGAAAAACCACGTAGTTATTGATCGCTTCAGCCGACAGGGATATATTTTGTGAACGTTCTTTATTCTGTGAATTAAAAAAAGTTACATATTGGCCTAAAAGCTTAGTACGAACTTGAGAAAGAAGCTCACTATCAACTCTTGGGTGCAAAACCTGTCTGGGAACATTAACTGAGGCGGCTTTATTGCTGTAAAAATAGGAATAGAAAAGATTCTGAAATGCTTGTTTATTCAACGAGTATCCAGGCTCCTCAGGTATAATGTTTCCGTTAATGTCAATTCTGGCATCAATTGGTTGCTGGTAAACCTGTTGCTCAATATCTTTCATAAGAAAATCTACCTTTTCTAAATCAATCAATGGTGTGTCTGGGAGCAGCGGCTCCATAAATTCGACGCGGCTGACCTCTGCAATAAGTTGTTCTTCTGAGTATATTGTTAAGTGATCAGGCTGCCCGGACTGCTGGACAATTAATGATAATAGGAAAATCAATTTCACCATATACTACCTCCCGTTATAGTATTGGTAATTTAGAGGCATTTCATGTTAGGAAGTTGGATGCGGAAAATTTGATTTTAGACGAATAGAAATTGTCAATCATCGACCCGTTTGAATTTAGGGAAATCGATACTCACTAACAAGGGTAAATTAACACGAAAAGAAACGCTCTGAGCCAAATATCTCTGAGCGTTTCTTTATCCTTCTTCTTGGATTGATTACCCGTTTGATAGCAAAAGCAAAGACTTAATTCTTTGATTACGCAAAGCGGTAATAGATGAGTATGAATGTTGATAGAACAAAGATGAAATTAAGAAATACAAAAATCATTTGATCGACTTTCGATTTGTGAATTTTAATAGGCGGGTTATAGAAGGAGACACCCTCTATGATAAAAATGATGAGAAGGAAGTGAATCATTAGGTGTCCAACCACCTCGACCCAGCCAAACAGCAGGGTGGTCATAAAGAAAATGCCTGTTAAAACAAAGGCTAAAAGTCGATTTAAAATCCCAACTACTAGTAAGTAACCAACTACGAATTCAATAAAGGCTGACAAAATAACAAATAGCGCCGCATCAAACCCAAAGGTCGGAACACCATGATTCTGGATAATATCAATGCTCATTGCAGGATAAACCCACTTTTCAACCGCTACCCAGCAAAGGGACAAGCCAGTTCCTAAGTAAAGAAAAGGAAAGCTCCACTCAGACCATTTGGTGTTCTCTAATAACAAGACCCCAATAATGGCCAAGTAAAAGCTGTAATCCAGCATGTAGAAAATCCCGTGTTCTGCTGTAGCAATACCAAACAGGCCTAAGAGAATTATCGCAGCCAGTTTTGGGGCCAGAGCAATCGGGATAACCAATAAAATAATCGCAGCCCAAGCTGCAAAAATAATAAGATTTGATGTTGCCGGGAGTTCTGGAGCAAACAGAGTACCATTTAGAATCTGAACTATGAGCGCTATCGCAGTTCCATATTTTAAAATGGCTCTTGAATACATCCGAAAGCCATCCAGCTTTGAATCAATTTGTTTAGCATATTTATATTCCATGACTTTCGGCAAAACCTGTGGCAGGACTGATAACACGAAAGCAATGAAAAGGGCTATTATAATAAATGTTGGTGAGAGGATCGCTTCAATTGTCTCTTTTTGTGGTTCAAGTTCAGTAAACCATTTTACATGAGCTTGTGTCAGTAAGGGTGAGACAAGGATAGCACCTAATATTAGCAATGAAAAAAAAGATTTACGCATCTGTTCAGCCCTCTTTCGTAGAAAACTACATTTCCATAGTAACTAACTATACTACTTTGTTAAGGCAACACACATTGTAGATATGACAAATTTCAAAACATCTCACATAGCTTCAGGAATGAAAAGCCTTAGGAATTTGAATAACAATTTGCTAGTTTTCATTCCAATTATTAGATTTCCCGATTAACAAGCTTTTAGTCGGGTATATTTTATATATCTAACAAGACTTTGTATTCCATTTTTAAATATCCATTATGGATGATAATGGGTAGTAGGAAAGCTAAGGGAGGGAATATTCATGAAACTTTTATCACCTATATCACTATTACTTGCTGCTGGGTTAATTTTAGGCGGCTGCTTAGACGATGACGCAAGTGATACAACTGAGGATCAGGACTTTAATCCGTCCGAAGAAGAAAATCTGGCTGAGTATGAAGAGGCACCTCAGGAAAATAAGCAAATTACGGCTGAAGGTGGACTTGGAGATACAAGAGAAGCGATTGATCAGCAGTACGGTGAGAATGAAGGAAACAATGAAGTTGCCCGCTATAATGATAATGGAGTAATTGTAACCTTTGATAATCATCGTGCCGTAAATGTTGAATTGCAGCTTGCAGCTTTTGGTGAGGAACGCCCAACTGAGGATGAGATTATGTCCTTTATCGAGGAACGAATTCCCGAAGATGCTGAGCAGGTAGAAAAAGGGATACAAGAACAAGATGGCAGCAGTGAAATCATCCAGTATAAAAGCGAAACGCTTTCAGAAACGATGAGTGAAGAGCAGTTTGGAGAGGGTGAACCAGGCGTTTTTGCAGTTATTATTAATAAAGATGAAGAAAATGTTGAATATGTGACACTCGTTGTTGGTGAAGACCAGCAGTCTACACAAGAGTCCTAACCCTTAAGGTTAACAATTTGCGTTTCAAGATAATAACTGAGTGAAGTTCCGTTTTTTTTCAGGTTTAAAAAGAAGACTGATTACCCAAAAAGGGTGATCAGTCTTCTTTTGCTTAACAATTTTTTTATTTTTTTCTAAAGCCTTCTTCATCTAGGTATTGGCTAGCTTCATTGTAAGAAGGGAAGGTCCCATCAAGGTTAAGTCCTGCATATACATTCCACATATCATCTTCATTAACCACAATAAGGGTATGTCCCTCTTTATTTATCCAAAACTCCTCATCCAAACCTTCGGTAGCAGCCGTCCCACTGCCTTCATGAGGTTTCAGAGAATCAATAGAGGCTCTGATGATTTCACGCAGCTCATCTTCTGAGAAATCTCTGATATTTACCATTCCTCTTTGGTCTGCTTCATAATCGCTAAGGTGTTCGCCATAAACAAAACCATTGCCATTTTGATGCAGGTGATAAACAACATTTTTTTTATCAGTTGTACTCTCTTCATAATGAAAATTAACGCGGCCGAGAGATACGTTCTTTCTTTCCAGCTCGGGGAAAGATTCGATAATTGCAAGCTTTTGATCAAATGTAAGCATAATGCCTCCAGAATAGTGTAATTTTAGTTCGGTCTATTATATCATTTGAATCTACTTAAACCAAAGCCAGGCGAAAAAAATATGGATTTGAAAAGATGCTTATCAATTTTATTGTTTCGGTGATACTATTAATATTCTGAACTTTGGAGCTGCAAATCATGCCAGGTATATTAAAACCGGAACATATAGTGGAATTGATTGCCGTTACGGCTGGGTTGACTGGTATTGTCATGATACTAAAAAGCAACTGGAAGTGGTATGGGGTTCTATATCTCTTAAGCAGTGCTTCTGCTGCATCCGTTTGTTACTTGTTTGTGACTTTGGACTTTTATTCCTTTAAAGCTAAATTGACAGAGGTTCTGCCTATACCAATTATAGAGATGCTAACGGTCATCCCGTTTTTATCTTTACTGGGGGTAAAGTATAGTCCTGAAAAATGGATCTGGAAGATTCCATTTTATGCTGTACTAGTTCACATTGCAATTACACTAGAAACAACAGTTTTGCATCGTCCTGTTCAAATTATAGACTTCAAAATCAGCTGGGATTTATGGGATTCCTACACAGCCTGGTGGATTTACTTATTATTCTTTGAAGGAATAGGAGGGAAAATTGTACCTGCTTCGTCGCGGACACCTATAAATAGTTCAAGCTTTCGCTATGGACAATGGGCATGGATTATCTTGCATGTGGTCATGCTTACAACTATTTTTCTAGCTGGGGTGTACCTTGGTAGGCTGCTAAGCAGGTAACTCCAGATCGGTGTATGGGTATTACTAATAATAGAGCGGGGAAAGGAATCTTATCCTATAAAACAAGTTTAAAAAGAACCGTCATAAATTGTATGGCGGTTCTTCTTTTAGTTATTTTTCGCCTACCTCAACTACTTGCTGGAAAGTTGGACGATTCATCCATTGCATATTTGGTGCAGATAATAGCCCCACTCCAGATTGAATGATTTCGTCCCGTTTAGAATCATAGACCCAGTCATCAACTCTGGCAGAGCCATATTCATCTTCAAGATGATCAGCCGCTTTGCTTAAGGCCGTCCAAACTAAGCTTTTACAAGAGTCAAGGTTTTGCCTTCCATTTTTTTTGTTAGGCCCATAACAATAAGTTCTATGCCAAGGTGAAATCACCTTTTCGTTTAACAGCTGACGGATATTTTTGTGGAAATAAGTATAATAACCGTTCATATAGGCTGATCCTTGGCCCAATTGCGGAGAATCTTCGATAATATTTGGCAGGTCAGTGTCCTTCAATACTCCTCCAAACATTTCATGTTTAAGCATTTTGAAAAACTCATCGCCAATTGCAATTGCGACGGCATGGTCGTATACACCATCAACAGGATATCGGTCTCGGCGATGTCCTCCATCTTTTACCCATTCGGCCAAGAGATCTTTCATTTTTTTCAGCTTTTCTTGATCGGCTCCAGCAGGGGCTTGTGTATCCATAAGCTTTAGTACCAGAGGGTATACCTCCTGGCCTTTAAGGTCAACTGTAGATGCATCAGCAGTGATGTTAACCACATCTGCTCTGGTTAACAAATCTCTAGTATTAAGCTTTTGCTTAATTCGTTTTTCTAAAAAATCGGACCTAAAGATGGACCCATAATTAAAATTCGCATCATTCGCACGGAAATCAGGAGCCGTCTTATTGTTCCAGCTAAGGAGATATCCTGATTTCGGATTCACATCAAAAGGGTGGCTATCACTCTTCAAAAAATCACCTGTCCAATCATAATTTCCGTCCCCCCATGTTGGCAAGTCAGGATCAGTTTTAGGGTTCCTGATTGGAAGCAATCCGCTATGCTGGTAGGCGATATCCTTTTGGTCAACATAAAACCAATTGAAGGTATAATCCACCTTTTCAAAGGCTTTCCGAAAGGACTCAGTCCCATTAGACATAAAATCAGGGTCGTTAACTCTCATAAATCCTATAGCACTGTTGAATTCTTTGCCATACGTGGAACGCTGTTCGGAAATAGCAACAGGCTTTCCATTCACGGTTCCTCTTCCTACAATTGGACCATAAACGGACCGCTGAACTTCGTTTTTATATATTATATTCTTTATGGAAGGCTCAGGGATGCCTGCAAGTGTTGGTTTAGCTATTTGGGTATGCTCGTATACTTCCATAGGTGTACATTTACTTTTATATAGGTAATGTGCGGAATCCATTGTTGGCTGCTTTCCGTCTGGCTCACAAAGCTTTAGGACCCATTCATCAACATTATCAGAGCTAGCCGAGGTAGCCGACCAAGCATAATCGTTACCACGGCCCAGCTGGACATACATATTGGTGCCTGCGAACGCTACTCCTCTGGCGTCAATCCCAGGTCCATGAATATCCATTTCAACAAGCAACTGTGGCGTGAAATATCCTGTCTGTGGTCCAAAGACGGCAATAGGTTTGCCCGATTTAGTTTGCTTCCCGCCGACAAGCAAGGCATTGCTCATTCCAAGCGGGTTAGTAAACTTAATTTCACCAAAGGGACCATCAAGGTTTATCTCTCGCGAAAAACTTGTATCCTTGATTGTTTGGTCAGCTGTCTCAAGATCTAAAAGAGCAGTAGAGTCAGGGTCGATTTGGTCATGATTGTTATATGGAAATGAGGTAGTCGTTGTAACAGGAGCTTCCTTGTCATTAGCACTTCTAAAGTCACTCCAGATGTTTTTGCCTTCTTCATTCCCATATTTTTTTTGAAGCTGGGAAAGGAAACGACCGCTGGCCACTTCATTCCCGCCTCCTTTACCAAAAATGCCGCCAACTACACTTGCAATCGCAACTGTATCTTCAGGCTTCCATTTTTGCGGCAAGACCTGCAAGCCTGGATATTCTGCTGGCAAGAGTGAAGGATTTAGTAAGGCTTTTGATATGTAAGCATTTACTCCTTTACTATAGGCTTTAACATCTTCACAGACCTGAGCTCCATCCTCACCCAGTTCACACAATTCAAGATATTGCTTCGTTAGCTCCTCCTCAGTATAAGGGGCCACAGCCAGCTGTTCACGGTCCATTTTTTTATTTGCTTCACTTGCACCTAGAAACTCACTAACTCGTGCCCGGCCGAGATGCCTTAATAGATCCATTAAAAACAAACGGTCTTCCGCTGTTGCATAGCCTACAGCAAACATTGTATTTTGCCTTGTCGTTCCATAAATGTGAGGGACTCCAAACTCTTTATCCCGGAAAATAGTGACACCGCTAATAGGTGAATACTTCCGGCCAATTTCGTCTGCCTTAACACCAAATGAAGCATCTTTGAAATAATTCATAAGATTTTCATCTTTAATGGGCGCTTCATAAACAAGTTTTTCATACATTTCTGTCTGATCATTAAAATGCCTCGGAAAAGCTTTAGTTAACTGGTAGAGGGATGCCTCTGCTGCATTCACAACCCCATCCTGACCAGGAGGAACAATATTTAGGAATCCTCCGGCATCCCGGTTTTTTTGATAATTACCGTCTTCCTTCAAAGAAAACGTCGAAAAGGAAAAGCCTGTTTGGACGATTAGCAACATCATGGCTGCCACGAGAATAAATGAATGGTGCCACCGATTCTTAAGAATTGAATTGATCAAAAGTTTCCCTCCTTGAAATCTTTTAAAGTGTTATAATATTCAGAAAATATAAACTCTTTTTTGTTTTATTTCAATAGGTTCGACATAATTTTTTTGATGAAGGATGAGATTTACATACAAAGACGTAGACTTTCTCATTGAGTAAAATTAAAAACTAGGTTCAAAGAATTAGTAGAACTTAGTGGAAAATAACTATTTATTTTTTATTGTTACTGAATAATTTTTTGGAAGTGGGGAACATTTTAGAAGATGAAAATATTCCCATGGGAAACAAAGGAGGGTGACATCTTGACAAAAGAGTTTGATGGAACGAATGTCAGCGGTTCAGAGGAATCATTGAGAAACAAAACCTCTGGGAAAAATGAAACCGAAAATACGATGACGAACCGGCAGGGCCATCCGGTTACGGATAACCAAAACGTTCGGACAGTCGGTAACAGAGGTCCAACCACTTTAGAAAATTATGACTTTCTCGAGAAAATTAGTCATTTTGACAGGGAGAGAATACCGGAAAGGGTTGTCCATGCCAGAGGCGCTGGTGCCCATGGATATTTTGAAGCGTATGGTACATATGGAGATGAGCTGATTTCGAAATATACTAGGGCTAAACTTTTTCAGGAAAAAGGGAAACAGACTCCAGTATTTATCCGATTTTCAACCGTTACCCATGGAGCACAATCACCAGAAACTTTACGTGATCCAAGGGGGTTTGCAGTAAAATTTTATACAGAAGATGGAAACTGGGATTTAGTAGGGAACAATCTTAAAATATTCTTTATTCGCGATCCCCTTAAATTTCCAGATCTGGTACATGCTTTTAAACCTGATCCTGTCACTAATATTCAGGACGGCGAACGAATTTTTGATTTCATATCACAGTCTCCTGAAGCGACTCATATGATCACATTCCTGTTTTCTCCATGGGGAATACCAGCAAATTACCGTCAAATGCAAGGTTCGGGTGTTCATGCATACCGCTGGGTAAATAATGAAGGAAAAGCAGTTCTGGTTAAATATCACTTTGAGCCAAAGCAGGGAATAAAGAATCTTACCCAAAAAGAAGCGGACGAAATCCAAGGTAAGAATTTTAATCACGCGACTCAGGACTTATACGAGGCAATCGAAAGGGGCGAGTACCCAGAGTGGGAGCTGTATGCCCAAGTTATGAGCGATGATGAGCATTCTGAACTGGACTATGATCCACTTGATCCGACGAAACTTTGGTATAAAGATGAGACTCCTTGGGTTCCCATAGGCCGAATGGTCCTAAATAAAAATCCTGAAAATTATTTTGCTGAAGTTGAGCAGGTTGCTTTTGGGACAGGAGTACTTGTTGACGGGCTTGATTTCTCAGATGACAAGCTGCTTCAAGGACGTACTTTTTCGTACTCGGATACACAAAGGTACAGGGTGGGAGCAAACTATCTGCAGCTCCCAATTAACGCCCCAAAGAAACATGTTGCCACTAACCAGGAAGGCGGGCAAATGCTCTATCGGGTCGACAGGGGCGAAGGACAGAATCCTCATGTCAATTACGAGCCTACAGTCATGGGCGGACTGAAAGAAGCCTCAAAAGATGGAAAAGATCATACTCCTTATGTAGAAGGGGAAGTAAAACGAGAAAAAATCGACCGTGAAAATAATTTCGGACAAGCAGGCGAAACCTATAGACGGTTTAGTGACTGGGAGCGAGACGAGCTTGTCAATAACTTAGTCAATACGCTAAAGCCTTGCCGCAAGGAAATACAAGATCAAATGATCGAGAATTTCTACAAATGCGATCAGGATTATGGAAAACGAGTCGAAGAAGGTCTCAAAAACGCCAAGGTTGATTCGGTTGGCGAGCAGCAAGGTCCGATTGGTGCAACAGAAACAGAAGAAGCGGTCCAACAGGCTGAAAAAATGGGGCACCCATCAGATCCATATTAAGTATTGAGGAGATGTGCCCGCATCTCCTCTATTAAATGGTCTAATGATTACTCACTATTCAATAGTTATTTGCGACTGGAATTTTTATAAATATAAAAAAATACTCATTTAAAAATTAGGCTTTATATGTTTTTGTCCTTCTGAGATAGGGAAATCAATGGATAAGACATCCGAAGGGAGGGAACTGCATGGCGAAAAACAATCAAAATGAAAGCTTAATTGAATTTAAACGGGGAAATATGGAAGAAGAGAAGCGGAATAGAAATAGTATGAAAGACCAGCAGCACATGCCTGATCAGCAGAACCGTCTAAAGGATCAGGAAAATCTGCGTAAGTAATATTTTAAAAAATCACACACCACCATCACCTGAAATGGGAGTTAGGCCTTGATGCTTAACTCCCTATATTTTTATAGGGATATTAAAATACCAATAATCGAAAGGGCGTCGTTCTCCATCTCTTGCCAAGCGACTAGTGTACTTAGCCGCTTGTCTGCGATAAGTCGAAATCTGATGCTTCCACTGGCTCCATTCTTAACATCACTGACCGGGAACATGAGCATTTCTTAATAGATGGCGGACAAGTTTAAAAAAATATATATTTACTGTAAAGAGAATCACATAGGCAATCATAGAGAAATAAATACTCCACTCGAAGTATTTAAATACTAGAAAATTATGGGCTATCCATTCAAGACCAACAGTAAAAAGTGCGACTGCTAAAACATAAGCAGTACTCTTATACCATGGTCTGCTGAAATAGGTATAGCCATAAATAAAAAGATAACCGGAGCTAGTATAGACAAACAAATACATAAACAGATCCATGATTTCAAACTTTGGATCATCCATGATGTCATACAAATTTAAGGGCGGGCCAGCAATAATATGATCGACTACTGCGGCAAGATAAAAATTAAACAAAAAAATCAACACAGTTTCGGTTAGAGAGAATTTTCTTGGCAGAATCAGAACAAGTAAAGTCAAAAAGAAACCGATAATCAGTATAAAAATTTCATTTTCGTCAAATTTTTTTGGCAGTAAAAGCATCATTGCCTCGCTTCCTTCACCCAAATCGAATGAAATATGTAAGATAGACCCATAAAGGAAACAAACATTACAAACGCCTCGACATATCCAATGAAGGCATACCATCCTTGGGATTCTGCTACTTCAAAATGCTGATTTAGAAATACAATTGCTACAACCATGCTAGACCATAGAAGTGCAATAAAGTATTTTTGTAAATATTTTATATTTTGTCTTCTAAGAAAATATAGTAGCCAAATTGTTAAGATAGGGTAGACAACGAGCCGATCAAGCTGAATAAGGGGCAGTCCCAATTTCGCAGAACTTGTCTTTAGAATAGCTGAATTGACCGAGATAATATTGTAGAGAATTTCAAAAAGCGATGCACTTATCAAATAACTCCCAATTAATTCGATAGGATATATTTTCTTTTTTAAGAAAAGTAGTGTTCCCAACAGTAAAATACTTATAAAAATTTTAACTGCTAAATAAAAGGCCACAAAATCATCCTCCATTAGAATGATTTACTTTATAGAGTATTCTTTAAAATTCAAAGATTTTCTCCGGTTGATAATTATTCATTTACATTTTACTTAGTGTGAGCTTGAGACTAATATTCATACGTACTTTTGAGGTTTAAAGAGTCAAAGGAAACAAGCCCTATATCAAGACTTTTTAAAATATTCGTTTCCATAAGGTTCGCCTAAAAAGACATCGATATAAGTTCTGAGATTAAAAAAAGCCTCCCAAAAGGGGAAGCCACAAGTTTAAATGTCCGTAGGCTTTTCAGTGAGCCTTTCAACTGCACGGATTAGCCGTTCGTCATTTTCTGTTTTCTTTTTCATAAATGTCATCAATTTAAAAATGAGTACGATGGAAAGGATCGCAACAAAAAGAATAAACAAGATATAGACTAGCCCGAAAAGTCCGAAGAACATTGGGAAAATTGGTTCAGGTCCATTCATCATTATAACCCCCTAAGCTTTTTCTTTAGTATACCAATGACTGGTTAACAATGTCTAAGAATGCCGATCAGCACTCTTGTCAGCTGGATTTAGAGCAGCCATACGCTTGACCTCTAGAGGGTAGTTGTTTATTTTAAAACAAAGGCAAATAAAAAACGAGCGGGAGAGGGCCAAATTGCATCATAAACTTTTTTATAAAGACGCATACATAACTACCTTTTCAACAAGGGTCTTACAACAAAATTCGGACGAATCAGGCCATCATTATGTTCTTTTAGAAGAAACAGCATTTTATCCTGCTGGAGGCGGCCAGCCGCATGATACAGGTACCCTCAATGGGGTTCAGGTAATAAATGTGGAAGAAATAGATGGGGAGATTCGCCATTTCATACAAGACCCGCTGCCTAATACTAAGAATGAAATTCAAGGTGAAATTAACTGGGAGCGGCGATTCGACCATATGCAGCAGCATACAGGGCAGCATATTTTATCAGCTGCTTTTGAAGAGTTATTTAACATCTCTACAGTGGGTTTTCATCTTGGCAAAGAGACGGTGACTATAGATCTTGATGCTGATATTACAGAAGAACAAGTGTTGGCTGCAGAAGAGAAGGCGAATACAATCATCTTAGCCAATCTTCCAATTGAAACGAAGTGGGTGTCCTCAGAAGAACTGTCCCAATATCCGATGAGAAAGCAGCCATCTGTAACGGAGGATATTCGATTGGTCATCATTCCAGGGTTTGACTATAATGGCTGCGGCGGCACACATCCTGACTCGACCGGCGAAGTTTCTGCAATTAAAATTTTAGGTCTGGAGAAACAGCGGAATAAAGTTCGTCTTGAGTTTGTTTGCGGTAAAAGGGTTTTGAGGCAGCTTCATCAAAAACACCAAGCTATATCAAAACTAACGGAGTTGTTAAACTCACCGGAAGCTACTCTGGCTGCGGCGGCAGAGCGCTTGCTGAATAAAAATAAAGAAATGGAAAAAGCGGCTGAAGTAGCGAAAGACCAACTTCTTAGCTTCGAAGCTAGAGAATTAATCAAAGATAACTGCAACGGAGCAGTATTCAAGTCTTATAAAAACCGCCCGGTCCAAGATATGCAAAGGCTGGCGCGAATCATAACAGCTGAAGAGGATAATTTGATCGTCTTTATTACAGCTGAAAACGAAAATGGACTGCAAATGGTATGCGCGCGAGGGAAGACTGCGAATGGGAGCATGAAAAAGATTGCAGCAGCAGTTCTTCCGGAAATAAATGGCCGCGGTGGTGGTTCAGATATGTTTGCTCAAGGGGGAGGAGAAGCTGTCATAAGTGGAGAACAGCTTCTGGAACGATTACAGAAGGAATTAAAATAGAAGAAGAAAAAACGCCAGGTGAACTGCATTTGATTGTTAGGCTCAACCTAACAATCGAATGCAGTTTTTAGGTTGACCAAAAATGCAGTTATTAAAGAGTTTTTCTCCTCCAGAGCCCTGTGACTGTGTAATTCGCTTCCTTGCTATAATGGTTCCGCTTTCATTCTTTTTTTCTTAAATCTATTCTAACGGGATGCAGGAGCAAATAAAAATTTTAAAAAAAATGTAACTTAATAGTTTTTGAATGGTCTTTATAATTGAGAGGGGAGAACAGCATGGCGGATCCGCTAGAGGAGATGTATGAAACCTATAAAAAGCCCATCTATAACTATCTGTACTTCTTATGCAGCAACCCCCACCATGCTGAAGAGTTGACGCATGATACGTTTTTAAAGGCATTTAAATCCTTTAGTACTTTCAGAGGAGAGTCCAGTATCAAAAGCTGGCTTTACCGAATCGCACGCAATACATACCTTAACAGTGCCAAGAAAATGTCTAGTCAAATGGAGCTTTCTGGACTTGATGAAACCGATTATTTTAGCAGTCCGATAGACTCGGACAAAAAGCTGATCATTAAGTCGGTTTTCAAGCAGCTGACCGAAAAGGAAACCAACTTGATTTTGCTCCGTGAACATGGGTTTAGTTATCTTGAAATTGCTGGTATTCTAGGGCTGACTGAAGGGAAAGTAAAAGTTGGCCTTCATCGGGCAAAAAAGAAATTTAAAATGCTGTATCTGGACGAAAGTGAGGGGAGCCAGTAATGAAATTAGAATGTCAGGTTGTAAGGGACATTTATCCGCTTTATGAGGAGGGAGAATTAAGCCCTGAGGTGAAAGAGGCGGTTGATTCTCATCTATTGGAATGTACAGATTGCTATACTGTTTTTTCTAATGAAACTGGCTTTAATGAACTGCTTACAGGTAAGACAGTAACAGAGTCACTGCCCAAACAACTGGATGATAAAATCAGGCTTCGCTTTCGGTTAAAGCGGATGACGTTTATTGCCATTCTTCTGTTAACTGTTATCATCGTCTCAGCAGTAAAGGATTATATGGGTAGCCGTGATCACATCGCAAACGCATACCACAGCTTATATCTTTTAAGCGAATTCTTTTCTCAGGCTTCTAATGAAGTTAAAACGGACCAAGTAGAAAAAACCGAATTTTTAACGGAGCGTTTATTTTCAATCGTGGAGGGAACACGACCATATGAAGAAAATCTTAATTTTTTAGAACGGCATCAATTAAAAAATAGTGATTATTGGCTATATTTAAACCAAGGTGAGCTAGTGGATATGCTGCAAATTCTCCATCTCCGACATGTTCAAAATGACTGGAACGAACAGGATGAGGCAGCGTTTGACCGACTAAAAGCTTATTTTGCTGATTACCATAAATTTGTAAGCGAAGAATATGAAGAATTTCATCATGGATATAGCTCCTATTTTGTATTCTCTGATACAGAAAGACTGTCCGGATTATTTGAGAAAATCAATAACCTCTCCTTCTATTACAATCGGTTTCACAAGCTGCCGGAGGATGTTCGGCTAAAGGGTAAGGAAGAATTAACTGTTGTTCTTCAAGAAGCCTTTAATATTAAAAATGGTGAAGTGGATCTTCAGGAAACGAGTCCTTTAAATGAGGCTATTGGCGTCTACCAATACAGCATCAAAGATAGCAACAAAGAATTTAGCGGAAAGATTGACGGTTTTACCGGACAGATCATTAAAGGGTCTCTTATTTCACACAGGCTTACCGAGGGGACGCTGATCGAACAAACAGAGGCAAGGATTAAAGCTATAAGTTTTCTGGAAGGAATGTATGGGAATGTGAATGTGAATGTGAATCTGGTATTAGAAGGCATGAATTACAATGTTTCCAGTAATGTTGATCTTCAAGTATACAGCTACAGCTTTATCCCAGTCTCAGGCAACAAGGAATTGCATTTGCCATACGAAGCAAAATATTTGATCCATATTGATGCAAGAACAGGAGAACTTTTTAGTTTTCACTCACCGCTATTTTTTTCGTCGGCCTTTGTTCGGGTGCAGACGGAGGAGATCAGTGTTGACAAGCAAATGGCGCTTAAAAAGTTCAATCCTGAGAATGAAGGCGTTTCAGTTACTTACGAAGGCTTAGGAATCATTTGGTCTATGTATAGTGGCACATATGCACCAGTCCATATTTTAAAAAGTGAGAATGGCGAAGAAACTGAAACTGTGTATATCAACTCTACAACTGGTTTAATTGACATTCCATACGTTCGATTGAACTGATTACTGCTGTTTATTTTCTTAGCTATACAGAACGCTTAGCCTGGTGGGCGGCTTTTTGACGAATTAATTCCATAGCAAAGCGGACGAGCAAAAATGTGGAGGTAATGGATACCAGGCTGTGAATCCAGTTCCAGGATTTCTTGTAGGATATTAATTGGGTAGTTCGTTCCAGCCATGTTTCAGCAATTGTCATCGGAACACTAAACAAGAAGCTTTTAAAAATGATATCCATTACACTGGCTTTTTTTGTGACAACATTAAAATAAACACAGGTGATAGGAAAAATGAGATAGCTGAAAATAACACTAATATTAAAGCCTTTGAATAAATTAACCGGATACTCTATATACCCTTTTTTTACAAATATCGTATCAAAAAATGTCGCAATGTAGCTTTTAAGAAAAAAGACAATCAGCCAATCCTTGATTGGCGGCTTTTTCATAAGATTAAAGAAGGCGAGAATACCGAAAACTAACAGGACTCTTAAAAAGTTCAATTCGAACCTATTTTTCATTTTATAAAGCCTCCCTTACTTGGTTATAATCAGTAGTTTATCCAAATAAGGAGCAAAAATGAATATTTCAAATCTATTTGTATCACAAAAGGAAATCAACCTGTCTTTTATGGGGCTGCTGCAAGACTATGCCTTACATTCTTTGAATAACTGGAGGCGTTTTAAAAGGATAGAGGTAAGTGTTTGCTAATTACGTACAGATAGGGTATGAATGTTAATAGAGGTGATTTAATGTGACGCTCGGTCCAAGAGTATTAAAGACAGGGCTTGCTGTAACATTGGCATTATATATATGTTCTTATTTAGGATTAGAACCGGCTGTTTTTGCGGGTGTAGCAGCAATCTTTACGATTCAGCCGTCCATTTACCGTTCGTGGAAAAATACAACGGACCAGCTACAAACGAATATACTAGGTGCAATGATTGCACTTGTTGGCCTGTACTTTTTTGGCCATAACCCTTTTACGATCGGCATGGTTATCATCATCGTGATTATGATAAGTCTCAAACTAAAAATGGAGAGCACGATTTCATTAACACTTGTAACAGTATTAGCTATTATGAGCGCACCAGGCCAAGACGATTGGCTCTTTGCCCTTAACCGATTCTCAACGATTTTAATTGGGATGGGGTCTGCCCTCTTAGTAAACATCATCGTTCTTCCACCCAATTACAAAACCAATTATATGGATAAGATGGAAGAGGTCTTTCAGAACTTATCATTATTATTACGAACAGCTATATCAAATGAATTAACTGAATCCTCTTTTCAGAAAGACTGGAAAAGATTGAAGGGCGATATAAAAAAGCTGGAAGAGCTATACAAAATTTTTGATGAAGAGCGTGAAAAAATTTCTAAAGTAAAACCTGTCAATGCACGAGAGATCATTGTATATAAACAAATGTTAAAGTCTCTACAGCTTGGTGAAGAGCTGCTTGAAATTATTGACGAACATTATTTTCAAAGCCATCCGACAGATAGAGAAGATAGAGTTTTTGATGCTCAAATTGAGCACCTTATCAAGGCCCATGAGCAATTATTATTGAAATATGAGGGGAAAGTTAAAGCGGGAGAGCTCAACAAGGAAGAAACGATTATTGAAGAAACAAGCCTGTTTCTTCAGCAGATTCTGCCTAAATATCAGAAAAACGAATCGGAAAAATTACGGTTAGTTGTTGTGGGCTCAGCGATCTTCCAATATGCATTTCAGCTGCAGCGATTGAGTAATATTATCGAAAACTTTCAAAAACACAGTCATCTTGAAGTGAAAAAAAGCAGATTTCGCCTTAGAAGGAAGTAGTTGATTACTACAAAAGACTTCTGAGTAATCAGCGCGAAACGAGCCGGTCTCATGGGCCGGCTTGTTTTAATAGATGGACATGCGCTCAACCAAGATATTTAAACCCCGTAATCCTCGAACCGCTGAAGATCCTTGTTATGCCCTATTAAGATTAATATATCTTGTTCATTTACCTGCTGGTTTGCCTGTGGAGAAAGAATGATATCCTCGCCCCTCTGGATACCAATGATATTGCAGCCGTATTTCTCCCATACATTTAAATCGAGCAGTGTTTTATTTCTTATTTTAGGAGAAACGGCAACTTCAACAATACTATGATTACCGCATAACTCAATATAGTCAATCAGTTTTTCCGAAATGACATGATGGGCAATTCGCTTGGCCATATCCCTTTCCGGATGGATAACTCGGTCGGCACCAATTTTTTCGAGTACCCTATGGTGATACTCATTAGACGCTTTCACCCACACCTGTTTTATTCCAAGTTCTTTTAGTAAAAGAGTAGTAAGTACACTTGCTTCAACATCCTCACCGAATGATACAATGGCATGATCGATGTTTCGGATGCCTAGCTGCTTTAACACATTTTCATTAATAGCGTTTGCCTGAACAGCATGGGTAGCAATCGCCCCGAATTTGTCGACCTTATCCTGACTCTTGTCGATGGCAAGAACCTCTGCTCCTAATTCATGAAATTCTTCTACAAGACTGCCGCCAAATCTGCCCAGGCCAATAACTGCAAACTGTTTTTTCATTGCTTTCCTCCAAATAGGTGTTTATTGGCTACCGTTTATACTTGTATATTTCCCTTGCATGATGAATAAGATTCAAAAACAGCCTTCTGCTATGCTATTTGAAAAAATTAGAGCACACTCGTAACATTAACCATGCTATTAAGGTGTGAAGGAGATGACCTTGTTGGGGATAATAAAGAAGGAGTTTAATTCAAAGGGTTTTTATTGAAAAGAAAAGATTGTCAAAATGGAACTATAGCGTGTAGAATAATTTAAACAATATTGTATTACCTCCATCATGCAGGCTTCATAAAGGAGTTTTTACTAGTACTCAGGTGGTATAAGGGGAGTAATAATAAAACAGCTAATTAGAAAAGGGGATGTTGGATGAGGGACGTTACATTGCTAGATATCTTTGAACATCATATTGCACAAAAGTATTTAAGGCGCTCAGGGATCGCTCATGCTATTGCAGTGGCCTATCATGCCTTCCATCTCGCTAAGGAGCAAGGAATTGATGTAGATGTTGCTGCCAAGGCAGGACTGCTCCACGATATGGGACACTATACATGGTACCGGAACGGCAACTGGGATTATGAACTATATCGTAAAAACGATATTCACGCGATAAAAGGCGCGGAAAGAGCGCATAAGCTTCTGATTCGGCTTGGAGAAAACCCTGTAAGAGCAAAGGAAATCTCGTTAGCCATATTGTTTCACACCGATTCTTTTTTGCCTACGAATGATATTGTTCGAACACCCTTACAGCAAATTGTTAAAGGAGCAGATGAAAAAGATGAAGAAGAAGGAGGCCTTCATCATTACCGGAAAATAGATAAAGCTAAAGCAAGAGCAAGCATAATCCGGCTTGATGGCTGGATTGATAAAGAGCTCGAAAATGACTCCGCTTGATATAGAGTTAATAAACAATAAAAGCAATTTAAGTAAAAAGTCCATAAAAACTACGATATAAAGGTGAGCTATCGACGCATACCCAATTATTATCTAAACAATAGAAATTCGGGCAGTTCTTCCTGTAGAGGAGGAGCTGTTTTTATTTACTCAAAAACGGTATAAGAGTTTTATGATTCATATACCAGGCTCAGTACTGTTTTGGGAAAGTGAAACGAACTCGGGTGTTATGTTTTAATAGGTGGTAAAGCCTGACTTTTCACTATATTGACACATTTTAATAAAAATAACTTATTTTGTATTGACTTGATAATTATTATCAGTATAATGATAATGAGAAGCATTCTCAAGTATGGAATAAAAAATCACATAGGAAATAGGGGAGAGTATACTTATGAAAAAAAGCTTTTTGAAAAAAGGGATTATGGTTATGACAACAGCCTTTATGCTGGCTGCATGTTCAGGCAATGAAACGCAAAATGCCAATGAAACTAGTAAACCAGCTGAAAAACCTGAAACCGGAGAAGTAAATCTTTATACTGGCCGTCATTATGATACGGATGACCAGCTGTACAAAGCATTTACGGAGGAGACTGGAATTAAAGTTAACGTTATTAAAGGGGAAGAAGATGAACTTATTGAGCGTCTTTCTAGAGAAGGAGATGCAACAGAGGGTGACTTATTCTTTGCTGCGGATGCAGGCAGACTTCATTGGGCAAAAGAAAAAGATTTATTGCAATCAGTTGAAAGTGAAACTTTAGATCAAAATATTCCTGAGAATCTGCGTGATAAGGACAATCAATGGTATGCAATGACAAAGCGTGCCCGCGTGATTGTATATGCTAAAGACCGTGTAAATCCAGAGCAGCTGTCCACATATGAAGATTTAACAGATGAAAAATGGAAGGGCAAAGTGCTCATCCGTTCATCAGAAAATGTGTATAATCAGTCATTGTTAGCATCATTCATGGAGCTTAACGGAGAAGAAGCAGCAAAAGAATGGGCTGAAGGAATTGTTGCTAATATGGCAAGAGATCCAAAGGGCGGCGATACGGATCAGCTTAAAGCAGTTGTAGCAGGCGAAGGCGACCTAGCTGTCATGAACACTTATTATGTAGGACGTTTGGCGAATTCGACAAATCCAGAAGAAGTAAAGCTTGCTGAACAGGTTGGCGTATTCTTCCCGAACCAAGACACAAATGGAACTCATGTTAACATTAGTGGCATTGGTGTAACAAAGCACGCTAAAAACAAAGAAAATGCTGTGAAATTTATGGAATTTCTTTCAAGTGAGGAAGCTCAAAAATTATTTGCAGAAGGAAACAACGAGTACCCTGCAAACCCAGACGTAGAATCATCTGAGCTCCTTAAATCATGGGGTGAATTCAAGGCTCAGGACATTCACTTGAATATTCTTGGTGAAAGAAATGCTGATGCAGTTAAACTCTTTAATGAAGTTGGCTGGAAGTAATTATATAATTAAGAGGCCGATTCATTCACATGACGGCCTCTTATGTCGTATAATTCAGGCAGAGTTCAATAGTTGCTAGGTGAAAAGGGTGTGTAGTCGGGAATGTGGATTCGAAATATTAAATGGCAATTCAACAGCTGGGCGATCCTTACATTTGTTTTTGTTCTGCTCATTCTTTTGCCTAATCTTTCAGTGTTTGCCCAGCTTTTTACTGAACCAAACGAAAATTGGTACCATATAAAAGAATATCTATTAAAAAGCTATGTCATTAATTCATTAACCCTTGTTTTTTTTACTGCACTTTTTACTATATTAATAGGCGTCAGCCTGGCATGGTTTGTTTCTGCCTTTGAGTTTCCTCTTAAAAATTTCTTTAAGTGGGGAATGGTTCTCCCGCTTTCGATTCCTCCTTACATAGGCGCCTATACATATCACGGAATTTTAAACTATACTGGGGTCATTCAGTCAGAGTTGAGAAACTCGTTTGACATAAGCGTTGAGCAAAAGTATTTTGATATTATGACAATGCCAGGCGCCATTTTCATTTTCACGATGTTCTTGTTTCCCTATGTTTATATTATTACAAAGAGCTTTTTAGAAAAGCAGGCAGCATCACTCGTTGAAAACGCCCGATTGCTTGGCAGCAACTCTTTTGAAATCTTCTACAGAGTCATTATTCCGATTTCGCGCACGGCTATAATCGGAGGTGTCAGTCTTGTCATTCTCGAAGTTCTCAATGATTACGGTGTAGTTAAATATTTCGGAATTCAGACTTTTAGCACGGCTATCTTCCAGGCATGGTTTGGAATGGGGGATCACGGCTCTGCGGTTAGGCTTGCTGGAATTTTAATGAGCATTGTCATTGTAATACTTGTGCTCGAGAAGCTTTTTCGAGGACGAAGAAAATATAGCTTTTCAACGTCAAAGGTTAGGCCGATTCAAAAATTAAAATTGACAGGGATAAAAGGGTTTGGGATGTCCGCTTATTTTTTTATCGTGTTCTCGTTTGCTTTCCTTATCCCCTTGGCCCAGCTGGCACTTTGGGCCTTTATGACCTATGATATTATTTTTACAGAAGAGTTTTATCAGTTAGTATGGAATTCCGTATTTGTTGCCTTGATTGCAGCTATACTCATCGTGGTGGCAGCCTTGATCATTGGAAATTATACTAGACTATCGAATGGCAGGATTGCCAAAGCAGCCTCTAAGGTCACGATTCTGGGCTATTCGATGCCTGGTGCAGTTATAGCAATCGGTGTTATTACCATATTCATTGGTCTTGACCGAAAGCTGTTTCCCGTTTATGAAGCAATCGGGCTCCAGCCGACACTCATATTGAGCTTAAGTATCAGTATGCTGATTTTCGCCTATGTGATTCGGTTCTTGGCAATCGGTTATAATTCAATAGAGTCAGGCTTTGACAAAGTAGGCCAGTCGTTTACGGAAGCTTCGAGAACTCTTGGGATGTCTGTGACCCAATCATTTTTCAAGGTCGATTTAAAAATGATAAAAGGGGCCGTAGCTGGCGGATTTATACTGGTATTTGTGGATATTCTAAAAGAACTGCCATTAACCTTAATTCTGCAGCCATTTAACTTTTATACACTTGCAACTAAAGCATTTCAATATGCGAGTGATGAAATGATCCAAGAGGCATCCATTCCGTCCTTATTTATTATTATGATTAGCGGATTGTCCATCTTTCTTTTTCATAAAATTCTAGAAAAGGAGCCAAGCTGATGTATATTGAAATTAAAGATCTAGATTTTAAATATCAAAATGCGAAAGAGCATACAATCAAAGGGTTTTGTCTGTCAGTACATCAAGGGGAGATTATCTCTATCCTTGGCTCAAGCGGATGTGGAAAAAGTACAATCCTCCGGTTAATTGCCGGTCTAGAGGTTCCGAGCAGCGGTTCTATTGTGATTAATGGAAAAGTGATGGCCAATCATAACAGGTTTGAAAAGCCTGAGAACCGAGGAATTGGAATGGTTTTTCAAGATTATGCACTTTTCCCGCATATGACGGTTGCTGATAATATTAAATTCGGATTGAGAAAGATGAGCCGTAACGAGAAACTCAATCGCCTTAATGATCTTCTTGAATTGGTTGGCCTAAGTGGTTACGAGAAGCGGTTCCCATATGAGCTTAGCGGAGGTCAGCAGCAGAGGGTTGCACTAGCCAGAGCCTTGGCACCTAACCCTTCACTGATTATGTTTGATGAGCCTTTCAGTAATTTGGACGCTAATATTCAACAAAAAATACGTGACGAGCTTCGTGATATTTTGAAGCGGACCGGAATCACATCCATTTTTGTTACACATGACCAAAAGGATGCTTTAGCTTTGGCCGACCGTGTTGTTTCGATGCGGGAAGGATGTGTCACTAAAGTTGGAAAGCCTGAAGAGGTTATCAACACTAATTTTAATGACGTTCGATTTATATCTAATTAAACTTGCTTTGTCCTTTTTTTACATGATGTCCTTGGGATTATAAAAGCGGCCAGATCGGAAAGATTGTTATTAATTGTTTAACCTGGTTGGATAAGGGTAAAAAACTACTAACATATTTTTAATAAAGAAGGTCATAATATGGCAGACAGCTACGAATATCTCATCTTTATTAAAGAGCTTGGCCGCTTATTTGAGGAGTATGAGAATTGTCACGATTCAGAACTAAGGCAAGAAATATATAAGGATATACAGCTGATTGGAAAGGCGATTGAGCCGGAACAAGAGCTTTAGCTATTGAAGGGTGTACCTCCATCGCGAGGTGCACTTTTTTTATATCAACGAAAAGGACAACCGCCTAGTAAGAGAGCGGTTGTCCTTTTATGTTTTTTGCTTAAGATAATGAGGGGTTCCTTTGCCAACGAACTCTTATTTATGTTTAGAAGGGCCAGTGAGTCCAAGCAGTTTGGCTTCCTTATGAAGAGATTTGATTAAACTAATGGTCATTAATGCCATGATGAACGAAAACGGCAGTGCAGCCACGATCATCGTATTTTGCAGAGCCTGGAGTCCACCTGTGTAGAGCAGTACAAGTGCGGTTGCTGCCAGCAGGATACCCCATGTAATCTTGACGACATTAGCTGGGTTTTGTGAACCATTCGTTGTCATCATCCCTAGGACATACGTACCTGAATCGGCCGATGTGATAAAGAAGGTTCCAATTAATGTCATTGCAATAATGGACATTAGCATCCCAAGCGGATAATTTGAAAAAACCCCAAACAATGATTCTTCAAGCGCCAGTGAAGATATATTTGCTAGGCCATTATGCTCAAGCATGATCGCAGTACCGCCAAATGTAGAGAACCATAAAAAACCAATTACGGATGGGACAAGAAGAACGCTGAATACAAATTCCCTAATACTGCGTCCTCTTGAAACCCGTGCTATAAAGATCCCTACAAACGGTGACCAGGCTATCCACCACGCCCAATAGAAAATTGTCCAGCCTTGAATCCAAGACCGATTCTCTTCATTTAAAGGAGCAATCCGAAAGCTCATTCGTGCAAGGCTTTGCAAATACGTGCCGACAGTGTCCGTAAATAAATTCAAAATCAGCAAGGTTGGGCCTAGAATAAACATTAGCCCAAACAAAAGGACAGCCAAGAGCATATTTACGTTACTTAAAATTTTGATCCCTTTGCTTAATCCAGTTAAAGCTGAAATCATAAATAGGATTGTTACAATAACAACAATAATAAATTGAACAGTAATATTAGTGGGAACATTAAATAAATACGACAAACCACCATTAATTTGCATGGCTCCAAAACCAAGTGTCGTAGCGACCCCAACAACAGTGGCTAGGACAGCGATGATGTCAATGACTTTACCTATAGGTCCGTTGGCGTGCTTCCCAATAATCGGTTTTAAAGTTTGGCTGATTAATCCTCGTTCACCATGCCTGAAAGTAAAATAGGCAAGAACTAAAGCGACTATACCATATATGGCCCACGCATGAATGCCCCAATGGAAAAACGTAAATCGAAGTGCATCTCTAATTGCTTGTTCTGATCCAGTTTCTCCTGTTGGAGAGCTGACGGCATAATGGCTGATTGGTTCGGCTGATCCGTAAAAAACGAGCCCGATACCCATTCCGGCACTGAAAAGCATAGCAAGCCATGTTGGGCGTGAAAACTCTGGTTTATCATCTGGCTTCCCAAGTTTGATTCTTCCAACTGGACTTATCAGCAAGTAAAGACAAACTAGAACGAAAATAGTAACAAGAATAAGATAATACCAACCAAAAGCATTCGAAAGAAAGCCTTGAATGTTAGCGGTAAGACTCTCAAGCTGTTCAGGTAAGAAAATTCCAAATAGGACTAGGACGGCAAGAATTGCAGCCGATATGTAAAAAACAGGTGTAGCATTTTTCATAAAAAAACTCCTATTCAATAAAATTTCTTTTCTTTATGAGGTTAAAAAATAGCCGAATCAATTTAAACTCCCTTTATGGGCCAATTTATTTAACTATTATCTCTACAAAGTCTGATAAATACTCATAAATAGAAAAAGATAAATGAACCTTGGTTTGGAAAATTTGTTGTTAATGACAGGTAATATGATTAGGGCGATCAGGTCACTTTTTTTGACACAGTTTAAAAGTATACAGCACTTTCATAAGGATGTCTAAGAAAGAGGCGCTTTCTGTTGGTCTGTGAAAAAATGTTTATACATCGTTTAACCAGGATTTTCACATAATAATTTAAAAGAGAGGAAGGGATTTATATGGACTATAGCTTATTATGGAAAGCTGGACTTATTGTTCTTGGAGGGACGTTTTTGCTGAGAATCGCTGGCCGAAAGTCAATTTCTCAAATGACGCTGGCCCAAACTGTTATTATGATTGGAATCGGTTCATTGCTGGTACAGCCAATAACAGGGAGAAATGTTTGGGCGACCCTTGCTGTTGGCCTGTCATTAGTGGCATCCTTATTTCTTTTGGAGCTAGCTCAAGTAAAGTTTGATTTTATGGAAAAACTCATTACTGGAAGGTCAAAAGTGCTTATATCAAATGGGACATTAAATGATAAAACCTTGCTAAAACTCAGAATGACAGTTGATCAATTGGAAATGCAGCTCCGTCAGAAAAGTGTTGCAAAGATCGCGGACGTTGAATATGCTACGCTCGAGCCAAATGGTCAGTTAGGGTATGTATTAAAAAAAGATAAACAACCTGTAACACAAGGAGATCTTAACAAAGTAATGGACGAGCTTTCACGGCTCAGAGTGTATATGGAAACTAGGCTGCCCTTTCCTGCTGGATTTGTACAGCCCCCAATCCCCTTAGATATGGCGAACAACAGTCAATCTAGCCAGGCTCAAAATAAGTATCCTTTATTTGGAGAAGTAGAAAACTCAGAGCATGAGGGTAACCCTCCAAAGCGGCTTCAGTAGAATCATAAGCAAAAAATATTACTAAGAATCTGCTAAGGCACCAGGATCTGGTGCCTATTGGTCCTTGAATCCTTAAAATAGCTGATGTTCCTGTAATTTGCTAAGATAAGTAATGACAAATTTTTATTGAAATGGACTGAGAATTTATGAAAAATAAAGAAATCAAATTAGTTGCCCTGGATTTAGACGGGACGACTTTAAATTCTGATGGAAAGATTAGTGAGGCCAACCGAAGGGCGATAAAAGAAGCTGAGGCAAAGGGAGTTTCTGTTGTCTTGAGTACAGGCCGGTTTGTGGCTACCTGCCGGGAACATGCTAAATCTATGGAGCTAGATACATATTTAATAACTGTAAATGGCAGTGAAATATGGGATCCTCAGGGGAACCTGATTGAACAAAATAAAGTGGGCTCAGACCAGGTTAAATGGATGTGGGAATTATCACAGACTCATAACACGAAATTCTGGGCAACTGGAACCAAACGTGTATATTACGGGGAAATGCCTGAAGACATTTTAGCTTCGGAATGGCTCAAATTTGGCTTCACTGTAGAGGATGATCATGTCCGTGAGACGATCATGCAAGAACTTTTAGCGAAAAAAATGTTTGAGATCAGCAATTCAAGCCCGCTTAATATCGAAGTAAATGCCATGGGCGTAAATAAAGCAAGAGGGCTTGAAAAGGTTTGTAGCTTGCTTGGAATTGGTATGGAAAACGTGATGGCGATCGGGGACAGTTTGAATGATTTAGCTATGATTAAGGAAGCTGGACTTGGCATAGCGATGGGAAATGCCCAGCAGATAGTTAAAGAGGCGGCTGATTGGGAAACAGCCTCAAACAACGAGGACGGCGTAGCAAAGGCCATCGAGCACTGGATACTCTAAAGAAAAAGGGATGAAGTAAATGAAAGCATTAGAAAAACGAAATATTAAAAGCATGAATAGTGAAGTAACTTTTTTCGGGTTTGGCTCACTATCAATCGGCAGGGATTGGGGAATTAGCCAGAATAGGACCAGACCGGAAGAGGAAGACGCAGGAAGGACCCTTCATGAAGTTTTAGATTTGGGGATAAACCTAGTGGATACAGCGAGTGCCTACCACCGAAGTGAAGAGCGGATTGGCAAATTCATTTCAGACCGGAGAAATGAATATATTTTAGCCACCAAATGCGGAGAACATAATGACGAGCCGTCTACATATTACGACTTTTCTTATAAAGCGATAAAAGAATCAATTGATCGAAGCTTGCTATTGTTAAAAACTGATTCTGTGGATTTGATGCAAATTCATTTTGGCCCCGATCCGGAAAAGGTAATCCGGGACGGTGAAACTGTTGAGGCAATGAAAAATGCACAAAAAGAAGGAAAGATCCGGTTTCTTGGGGCTTCAATAGATGGCCCGCTCGCGACAGAATGTATTGAATCAGGTGATTTCGATGTGATGCAAATGGAATACCACTTATTAAATCAAGAAAATCGGCAAAATATTAGCCTTTGTGAACAAAAGGGAATCGGAGTCCTAATTCGCACTGGGCTCGGACGAGGTCTCCTTACTTCAAAAGTAACTAAGGCTTCCCAAGAAAAAATTTCGAAACCTGAGAAAGTAAAAGAGCTGCTAGAACTCGTTGATGGTGATGGGAGTATGTTAACATCCCTCGCGCTCCAGTTTTTGTACGAAAACTCTGGGATCCATTCGGTGCTAATCGGTACAAAATCAACGGCCAATTTTAAAGAGAATATGAAGCTGCTTGAACGGTCTATAGACAGAACACTTCTTGAAAAGGCAATTCAGATCGGCGCTGTAAACTAATTTAATAACTTTCTTTGCACATAAAAGACCTCCTTCAAAGCTGTTTGAAGGAGGTCTTTTAAAAATACACATACTATGAAATTATCGGCATATACTACTGTCTAGCTCCAGAGCCTAGATGATTTTTCACTAGCTTAAGCATTTCTTAATTAGACGAACGATAATACGGCACCGCCAAGTGCACCTGTTAAAACAACCACCCAAGGCGGCAGTTTCCAGTAGACTAGCATACTAAACAAAACAGCTGCAAAAGCAAAATCGATTGGAGCCAATATCGAACTAGTCCAAATCGGATGATAAAAGGCTGCAATTAAGATTCCTACAACTGCTGCGTTTACGCCCATTAAAGCTCCTTTAATGTTAGGGTTGCTTCGCAGTGTATCCCAAAATGGCAGCGTTCCTAAAATTAACAGGAAAGCAGGAAGGAAAATAGCAATTGTAGCAATTAGCCCTCCTTGCCAGCCACTTATAACAGCACCTAAATAGGCAGCAAAAGTAAATAGCGGACCTGGAACAGCTTGGGTAGCACCATAGCCAGCCAAAAAGGCTTCTTCACTCATCCACCCAGTAGGCACAAACTCCCGTTCCAGCAATGGTAAGACAACGTGCCCCCCGCCAAAAACAAGTGAGCCTGAACGATAGAAGCTGTCAAACATGGCTATCCAATTGAGTGCTGTCGCTTCTCTTAATATCGGCAGGCCAATCAGCAAACCGAAAAAGACAATCAGGCAGATGCTGGCAAATTTCTTTGAGATTGGGAATCTATAATTAGCAGCTTCATCCTCTGCCTGGTTTTTATAAAGAAGAAAACCAGCAAAGGCAGCAAGCAGAATAACTCCAACTTGGGTAAAGGCTGTCTGCCATAGAAGGACAATAATCAATGCGCAAAGAGCAATAGCTTTTCTTTGCAAATCTGGGGTCAGTTTTTGCGCCATGCCAATGATTGCATGGGCGACAACCGCCACGGCAACAATTTTAAGACCGTGGATCCAGCCTGCACTGCCAATATCCATCCCTTGCAGTAAAAGAGCAAATAAGATTAAGGCAATAACAGAAGGGAGGGTAAAGCCAATAAAGGCAATGATGCCTCCCAGCAAGCCCGCACGCATCACTCCAATGCCGATTCCGACCTGGCTTGAGGCCGGCCCGGGGAGAAACTGGCAAAGCGCAACTAAGTCAGCGTAGCTTTTTTCGTCCATCCAATTTCTTCTTCGGACATATTCCTCATGAAAATAACCTAGATGGGCAACAGGACCGCCAAATGATGTTAGGCCAAGTCTTGTCGAAACAATAAGCAATTCTAAAAGGGATTTATTTTCATTTGGATTTTTATTTTGAGTCTCTGCCATTCTAAACCTCCTCATTCATCATGAATGTTTCCTTTTCATTATTTAATTTCTTTAAAGAGTTCGTATGCTTTCTTTCTTGCTTCAACAAGAATCACGCTGCCTTTTTCGGTGGCCGTATAATACTTTCTTATTTTTCCCTCAACATTCCGGTCTTCTCTTGTCAGAAGACCATCGGTTTCCATTGAATGAAGAATCGGATATAATGTACCCGAACTGATGTTGTAGCCGTGCTCTTTAAGTTCTTCTAGCATCCAAACTCCGTAAATAGGCTGTTCAAGAGCATGATGCAAAATATGAATTTGTATAAAGCCCAGAAACAATTTCCGCAGCACTTTTTCTTCCATGCAGTCCCCCCTGGCGAAAATAAATTGATATCGGATATCGATATCGAAATCCGATATCAGTATATTAACACATTTCTTGCGCATTTGTAATAGTATTTCACAGAATTCTTATGAATATTAACCTGCTTAGCCGCAAAAGGTTTTTCTCGAATAGAAAAAAGGGTAGATAAACATAATGATATCTACAAAGAGGAACTAGAAGGCTGAGGTTGATAGGATTGTTCAAAAGAAGAATAGAGTTTATCTTTTTAATTGTTTTAATCATTTGTACATATTACATCTTATTTACGAGTATTCCAGATCTTTGGAAGTTCATTCTGCTAGGTGTATACAGCGGAATTATTTTTGTTACAATCTATTCTCTAGTTTTAGAAAACAGATCGGCTAACCACACCATTTTATGGATGTTTTCCCTAGTGTTTTTCCCGATAGCGGGTTATTTCTTTTATTTATATTCGGGACAGCTTTATTTAAAGGGGTATTTATTCCGAAGCAAAAGGCAAAAGGATAAAAATATATGGGAACGGCTGATGCGGGAGGAAAGGGAACCAGATTTAACCTTTTTACAGGAAAACCAGCAAACCTTCTTGCAGTTTGCTAAGAATGCTTCTTCCACGCCTGTTAGTACAGCATCAAGAACCGTGATTTTAAAAGATGGAGATCAAACGTTTTCGGAGATAAAACAGAAACTGAGAAACGCCACAAAATTCATCCATTTAGAATACTATGTTTTTCGCACGGATCGGATCGGACGGGAAATTATTGAGATATTAATAGAAAAAGCGCAGGCTGGAGTAGAGGTTTTGTTTATTTATGATGCAGCGGGGAGCATTCACTTCTCCGAAAAACTTTTAGAGAGAATGCACGCGTCAGGAATTAAAGTTCACCCATTTTCACCTTTAAAATATGGTTTTTTTAACCAAAAGCTAAACTTTCGTAACCACCGTAAAATAATGATTATCGATGGGGAAGTCGGCTTTGTTGGTGGCTTGAATATAGGGGATGAATATTTAGGAGAGGATGACAAGTTAGGGTACTGGCGTGATACTCATATGATTCTAAGAGGAGAAGCTGTTTATACGCTTCATACTGTGTTCTTGCTCGATTGGGAATACGTAAGCGGTGATAAGGTTCTTGAAAACCACGCAGCAGTTAAACCGGAACTTGAAGAGGAAGATTTGGAGCTTGACGGAGCTGTACAAGTTGTAGTCAGCGGTCCGGATACACAGCAGGGGATTATGGGGGATTATTATTATGCGTTGATTGCTTCAGCTGAAAGGTCTATTTGGATTGCTACCCCGTATTTTGTGCCAGATGAAGCCATTAGGAAAGCGCTGAAGGTAGCGGCTGCTAAAGGGCTGGATGTGAAAATTATGTTTCCAGAGGTTAACGACAGCTTTTTGACTCAGTATGCCAGTAAATCATATTTTCCAGAGCTTCTTCGGAACGGAGTTGAAATTTATTCTTATAAAAAAGGATTTTTGCATCAAAAGGTCATTATTGTTGATGGAAATATGGCTTCAATAGGAACAGCTAACATCGATATGCGCAGCTTCCACCTGAATTTTGAGGTAAATGTATTTTTATTGGGTACCTCTTCAATTAGGGACTTGGTCGCTCATTATGAAACAGATATGAACGACAGTGAGAAGATTAGGCCGGTCAAATACTATAAACGAGGTTTTATAGATCGATCCAAAGAGTCATTTGCCCGTTTGTTTTCAGGTGTGCTGTGAGCTGAAGAAAAAATAATTAAGTGCACCATTTAAAATGCAACTCACTTGTTAGACAAAACTAACAAGTGAGTTGTATTTTTTTACCGGGATTTTAAAGGAAGATTTAAAGATAATGCTTGCTAAACGTTTAAGTTTCTAACACAGGGGTAGTAAAAAATGAAATCTGAATTTTTTGAGAAGGGGTGGATTGTTTTGTCAGAGTCACAGAATATTAACATCAATGGCGTTAATGTAATAGCCAAACCAAATCAGACCGTTCTGGAATTGTTATCGGATAGTTCCATTGAAATACCACAGGTTTGTTACCATCCGAGCTTGGGGGCGATTGAAACCTGTGATACTTGCATCGTTTCGGTCAACGGAGAGTTGGTGAGGTCCTGTTCAACTCGTGTTAAGGAAGGCGATGTAATTGATACAGCAACTTCAGATGTTAAAGAAGCGCAAACCATCGCGATGGATAAAATTTTATATAATCATGAGCTTTATTGTACCGTGTGTGATTATAACAATGGTGGCTGTGAAGTACATAATACTGTAAAGGCGATGAAGATCAACCACCAAAGGATACCGTTTGACCAGAAGCCCTATGAGGTCGATGACTCAAACCCATTTTACCGCTATGATCCCGATCAGTGCATTTTATGCGGTCGGTGTGTGGAAGCCTGCCAGGATGTCCAGGTAACGGAAACATTGACAATAGATTGGGAGCGTCAGGAGCCAAGAGTTATTTGGGACAAGGACGTGCCGATCAATGAATCGTCGTGTGTATCATGCGGCCATTGTTCAACGGTCTGCCCGTGTAACGCTATGATGGAAAAAGGGATGGAAGGTGAAGCAGGGTTTTTAACGGGCATAGCTAAAAATACACTCCGTCCGATGATCGAAATGACGAAAAATGTTGAAACCGGATACGGGTCCATATTAGCGATATCCGATATGGAAGCAGCTATGCGCGATGAGAAAATTGAAAAAACGAAAACCGTTTGTACATATTGTGGGGTGGGATGCAGCTTTGATGTGTGGACGAAGGACCGTGAAATTCTAAAAATTGAGCCGCATGCCGAAGCACCGGCAAATGGCATCTCGACCTGTGTGAAAGGAAAATTCGGCTGGGACTTTGTTAATAGTGAAGAGCGCCTGACAAAGCCATTAATCCGAGAAGGAGATTCATTCCGGGAAGCAGAATGGGAGGAAGCATTAAGCTTAATTGCCCAAAAATTCACTGAAATTAAAAAGGATCATGGAGCAGATGCTCTTAGCTTTATCAGCTCCTCAAAAACTACTAATGAAGAATCTTATTTAATGCAGAAGCTGGCAAGGTCAGTCATTGGGACAAATAATATCGATAACTGCTCAAGATACTGCCAGACTCCTGCTACTGTTGGATTATTCCGGACAGTTGGCTACGGTGGAGATGCAGGTTCGATCGAGGATATTCAGAAGGCTGAGCTCGTTCTTATCATTGGCTCTAACACTTCTGAATCGCATCCAGTCTTATCTACACGGGTTAAGCGTTCCCAAAAGCTGAATGGGCAAAAGGTTATCGTCGCAGACCTTCGTGAACACGAAATGGCCGAGCGATCCGACCTTTTTGTGCGTCCTCGTGCTGGAACAGACATGGTATGGCTCTCAGCAGTAACGAAATACATCATTGACCAAGGCTGGGCAGACGAGCAATTTTTAAAAGAAAACGTTAATGGCTTAGAGGATTTTATTAAAAATCTTGAGAAGTTCACAATTGAATATGCTGTAAAAACAACAGGCATTTCAAGAGAGAACTTAATTCAAATAGCTGAAATGATTCATGAATCCAAAACAGTATCTGCTCTTTGGGCAATGGGGGTTACTCAGCATCTCGGCGGCAGTGATACAAGCACAGCTATTTCCAATCTTCTGCTAGTAACCGGAAATTACACCAAGCCTGGCGCAGGAGCCTATCCACTGCGCGGGCATAACAATGTCCAAGGCGCCGGTGATTTTGGAAGCAGCCCTGATAATCTTCCAGGCTATCAAACTGTTACCGATCCTGAGTCTCGGAAAAAGTTTGAAAACGCGTGGGGAGTAACATTGCCTGAGGTTCCAGGCTTGAACAATCATGAGATGGTTGAAGGAATCCATGAAGGTAAGTTAAAGGCAATGTATTTAAAAGGAGAGGACATGGGTCTAGTAGATTCAAATATTAACTATGTGCAGGCTGCATTTGAGAAATTAGACTTCTTCGTCGTTCAGGACATTTTCCTCTCAAGAACTGCACAATTTGCTAATGTAGTCCTTCCTGCAAGTCCGAGCCTTGAAAAAGATGGTACCTTCACCAATACAGAAAGAAGGATTCAGCGCTTGTACAAAGCACTTGAGCCGCTGGGAGAATCCAAGCCAGACTGGCAAATTATAATCGACATCGCCAATCGCCTGGGAGCGGGCTGGAATTACACACATCCTAGCGAGGTTATGGAAGAAGCAGCAAAGCTGATGCCACTTTATTCAGGAGTTACGTATGAGAGATTGGAAGGTTACAAGAGCCTGCAATGGCCGGTAGCAGCAGACGGAACAGACAGCCCGCTTCTTTATACCGATGGCTTCCCATTCCCGGACGGCAAAGCAAGACTTTACCCTGTGGATTGGACACCGCCGCTTGAATTCCCGGTAGAGTATGATATTCATGTCAATAATGGGAGGCTGCTTGAGCACTTCCATGAAGGAAATATGACCTATAAATCTGCCGGTATCAGTGAAAAAACACCGGAGGTCTTTTTAGAAGTTTCTCCTGATCTTGCCGCTGAACGCGGGTTAAATGACGGGACACTTGTCCGTCTGTCATCACCATATGGAAATGTGAAGGTGAAATGCCATATTACTGATAGAGTAAAAGGCAAAGAGGTATACCTGCCAATGAATGACACGGGGGAAGCAGCAATTAACCTCCTAACAAGCAGTTATGCTGACAAAGATACAGATACACCAGCATATAAGGAAACCAGAGCCAAGCTTGAGATTTTAAAAGAAGAAGGTACAAACCCTCTTCCTAAAATTAATCACCGTTATGGGAATCCTCAGCCGCAAATTGGCATACAGGTTGAAAAGAAGTGGGCGAGAAAAGATTATATTTTCCCGGGGGATATAGTTAAAAAGGAGCGGAATCAGCATGGCTAAAGCGATTAACAAAATTCAACGATTTGAATTAAGTCCCGAGGATAAGCGGAAAAAGGATTTAGAGGAGGTCGAAACGGCTCTTATTGAAAATAAGGAGTCAATCCTCGAGCTGATTACCGTCGTCAATCACATGCATGACCGAGGAATTCTATCTCTTTTAAATGGACTTTTTGGGCAGGGAGATAAAGTATTAAACGTTCTTGTTAAAGCAGCAGATAAGCCAGAAACGACGAATACACTTAAGAACCTGCTTCTCATGGTGGGGACGCTTGGAACCATTAATGTTAAGCAGTTGGAGCCAATGCTCTTGAAAATTAATTCTGGTATTGCAAGAGTTGCGGAAAGTAACGAGACTGAAGAAAAAACAGGCTACTTTGACTTGGTTAAGTCTTTAAAAGATCCTGAGATAAACAGCGCGATTACCCTCTTGATGACCTTTTTAAAAGGCATGGGTGAGGATACAAGCGGAATGGAGAGGAATACACAGCTTCCTGAGGATCAGGATCTTCATAAAAGGGAATCAAATACGGTAAATGGCTCTCCCAGCAATGATAAATAAATCGAGGGCCGGCATTTTTCCAAGTAGGAATCTCTTAATAAATCGACTCAGGAGGAGATTGATATTAGTACAACAGTAGCAAAAACAAAAAACCGCTGGCTAATTGCAGCTAGTGCAGTGGGTATCCACATTTCAATCGGTTCTGTATATTCATGGAGTGTCTTTACCAATCCATTGAGGGAACAGCATGGCTGGGGGTTAAGCAGCATATCGCTTACCTTTAGTATTGCAATTTTGTTTCTCGGACTATCGGCCGCATTCATGGGGCATTTTGTCGAGAGTCATGGGCCAAGAAAGTCAGGGATCATCGCAGCAATTTGCTTTGGGGCAGGATTGATTGGTGCGGGTTTTGCCGTAAATATCGGATCTTTGTATCTATTGTATTTCTTTTATGGAGCACTTGGTGGAATGGGGCTTGGAATCGGATATATCACTCCCGTTTCCTCGCTTGTAAAATGGTTCCCTGACCGCAGAGGCCTTGCGACAGGCCTGGCAATCATGGGGTTTGGTTTTGCTTCTTTGATTGCAAGCCCGATTATCGCTTCTTTAATCAGGGAAATGGGTATTGCTAATACCTTTTATTTGCTTGGAAGTGTTTATTTTGTTGTGATGATTTTATCTGCTTTATATCTAGCTCCGCCTCCAAAAGGATGGCTCCCTGAAGGAATGAAGGAGGAAACAGCTGAGCAAGAGACTGGACAGGGAGATCTGTCACAGCTTACGGCCAATGAAGCTGTCAAAACCATTCGATTCTGGGCGTTATGGGCCATGTTATTTATTAATGTAACCTGCGGGATTGCCATCATTTCTGTTGCGTCCCCAATGGCGCAGGATATAGCAGGTTTAACGGCAGCAGCAGCGGCAACAATGGTTGGGATTATGGGACTTTTTAATGGTTTAGGAAGAATAGGCTGGGCATCTATCTCCGACTATATTGGCAGGCCTAACGTATATACCGCCTTTTTTATTATTCAGCTAGCGGCATTTCTGATGCTGCCAAATACATCAAACGCCTGGGTATTTCAAATATTAATCTTTTTGATTCTCACCTGCTATGGGGGCGGTTTTGCTTCCATACCTGCCTATATAGGCGACCTGTTTGGAACGAAACAGCTTGGCGCAATCCATGGCTATATCCTTACAGCGTGGGCAGCTGCAGGCCTAGCAGGGCCTATTCTTGTTTCATGGATTAGGGAGACCACAAATAGCTATTCATTAACCTTGTATATTTTTGCAGGAGCCTTTGCTCTAGCTCTAGCTATATCACTGCTTATCAGAGTCAATATTCGAAACATCCGAAATGCAAATAAAAACACAGATGTAGTAGATTTGCCCCGGTAAACGATTTAATAAAGGCGGTTGTATAGAGATACGCTCGGATCCGCGCGCAAATAAATCTAAGAGACAATCTGAAGTCTTAGTAAAAAGGCAGCCGTTCTCAACTAAATGAGAATGGCTGCTTACTGTGTATCTAAGATAAGGCAGCCTGTCGATATTCATTAGTAAGATTATCAATGATGGTTTGTACCGGCAAAATGCTCTTAATTTCATGTACTCTGGCTCCAGCAAAAACTAGACCGTTTTCCACATCACCCGCTACGGATAAAAGGAGAGAATCGAGCGTGCAAAACCGATAGGAGCAGTTTTTGAGACAATCGTGACATTTTGCAATTTTAAGTTTACCAGGCTGGCTGATTAAATCTGTGAAATTATTGGAAATCGCGCGCCCATGTAAACCGACTGTTGTTTTAACAAGAAGGGTATCTTCTTTCTGAGCGTCTACGTATTTTTGTTTGAAGGCTAAAGGAGCATCGCACTCTTCACTTGCGACAAATCTTGTGCCCATTTGAACTCCGGATGCCCCCAGACGCAATGCCTTGGAAATATCAGAGCCGGTCATGATCCCTCCCGCGGCAATAACGGGAATTGATACTGCTTCAACAACCTCTGGCAAAATATCAAACAAAGGACGGTCTGTACCTAAATGCCCACCAGCTTCACACCCCTCAACAACAACAGCTGCAGCACCGAGCCGCTCGGAAATTCTTGCAAGTTTGGCGGATGAAACGATTGAAATGACAGGTATGCCGGCCTTCTTGCCCCATGCATACATATCTCTGGAAATACCAGCGCCAGAAATTATAAAGTCTGCCTTTTCTTCAAGGGCTGCCTTCATTTTTTCGGCAAAATCATTCATCGCAAACAATACGTTTACACCAATGTATCCAGTATCCTTCACAAGGCTCTTTGCAGTTCTGATATGGTTACGCAATTCATCAACCGTAATACCAGTTCCTGATATTATTCCAATACCTCCTGCATTAGCAACAGCTGAAGAAAGCTTGCTAAGCGAAATCCCAACTCCCATTCCTCCTTGCATAACAGGAACTTTCGGCATCATATGTCCAATCTTTAATTGTGGAAAATTCAAATTAATACCCCATTTCTTTTAACGTTCCAATGGAGTTTAACAGTAATAAATAATTTTGTATGTGACTTTTGTTACCTGGTTCTATAACTTGGTGTTTAAATTTACGAAAAAAAACCGCTCGAGATATAGAATCCCAAGCGGTTTCAGTGAAATGCTATTCTATTTAGGTTTATTTTCGTTTGGCGGATTGGCCTTTAAGCTATCTGCTTTTTTCTTATTGCTCTTTCGGCGCCATTGATATCCAATGAATCCGATGTACAAAGGTACAGCAATATAAATAAAGTAAGGCATTTCTTGAGATTTGCTGCGGAATATCAAAAAGATGAGATAACCGAGCAGAATTGTAATAATTGTTCCGTATTTAGGAAGAGGAACATTTTTGAGACTTGGAATTTTCAGCTTGCTGACCATTAAAAAGCAGAGCGCCATAAAAGAAACACTGATCAAAACTTCAGGAATCCAACGGTGGAGCATGGTGACTAATGTTAGCAACCCTCCAGCTGCCGTTATGGGGACACCGGTAAAATAATAGTTTGATTTCCTGGCGTTTACATTAAAACGGGCTAACCTAAATGCTCCGAATAGAGGAAACAGCCCGGCTACTACCATGCCAATCATTCCGTATTGGGAAAAGGTGATATAGTAAACAAGCATAGCTGGAGCGACCCCGAAGGTAACAACATCGGCAAGAGAATCAAGCTCCTTGCCAAGTTCAGATTCAGCGTTCAGCATCCTCGCTACCCGTCCATCCATACTATCTAGCATCATTCCAATTAATATAAGGATCGATGCATTTCTAAAATCACCCTTAGCCGCAAATAAAATTGATAAGAATCCAAAAAGAAGATTACTAAGTGTAAATAAGTTCGGTATACTTTTTCTAACTAACATATTATGCCTTACCTCAAATCGCTTATAGTTTTTGTATCTAACTCTGCCACACAGCAGTTCCTTATTTAATCTTATGTAAAAAGTCATTGATTATTAATAATACCCGATAACGCTTACTATAACCATTATAGATGAAGGTTGAATTTAAAGAAACGCAAAAATGAGAGGTAAGCGTAAAACATTAAATAAGTTCACCAATCTTGACTAAAATGACGTTGTTAGCAAGTATTTCCTTAAGGACTGCCATAATTGATAGGGAGTGAATTTAATTTCAAGTAGTAATTTTTTGAAATAACAAGGAGTTCGGCGAAAAAGGTCGAAAAGGTAGTAAGTCAGAAAATGGAGAATTTAATGGAGGAGAGACATTTGACGTATTCACAGTTTGAGGTTACAGCACAAACAAGCCGCGGGCATGTTAGCAATGTAACCTTATTTGACTATTTAGATCAGGCACGAAATGACTGGTATCGTTATAGCATTTTATTGAATGTTGAAGCGGTTGTTGTACATGCAGGCTTAGACTATAAGAAAGAAGTTTTCGACCAGGACAGAATCACCATTCGTACAGAGCTATCCAGGGTCGGAAATACTAGCTTGACGCTTAAGCAAACAGCAGTGAATCATAAACAGGAGCTTGTCGCTTCAGCTGAAATTATCCTTGCTACGATTGACCGGCAATCGCGGGTGAAGACGAGAGTGCCTGATGAAATCAGAAATCTGTTAAATCAAGATAAGATCCTAAACCACTTGGAACTTACTGCAAAAATAAATTAAACGAAGAGGAAACAGGCTGCCGAGAATTCTCGACAGCCCGATTTACGTTATCCTTCACTAGTTGTTGTTTTTGTGCTCCAGCATGAACGCTAGGCGGCGCGTTTGGATAAAAACTTCTTTTTGTTCGGGTAGAATGTAAACGGGGGTTTTTAATTATAACCCCTGTCGACAAATGGAATCTGTTTCGCCGAAAATTAATACACGAACGTTGAAAAATTTGTGCTGCCTGCATATACATGGTTTCCTTTTTTTTAAATAGCTCTGTTAAACTTGACTGTTGATTTGCGTTGCAGCCGCTCGCTTTCCGTGGGGCGTGCGGCAAGCCTCCTCGGCGCATGCGCCTGAGGGGTCTCGCCTGCCACGCTGATCCCGCAGGACACTGAAAGACTTCCCCGAAAAGGGCCCACGCACGAGAAAATGCGTTTTTCATTTTCGAGGAATCTCGCGACTTTCACTTCAATCAACATACTTAAAAATCAACAATGACCTTTAACACAGCCTGAAAAATAAAAAAAGCACTACAGAATCTGTAATGCTTTTAAGAAAAGTGAAAAATGAAAGTCTTCCTGCTGACTCGGGTTGCTGAACTGTCAACATTAAGAACGAATTGATTTAACTCTGCCGACTTGTCCATCAGTTAGTCTGACTTTAATGCCATGAGGATGAGAACTGGATTTAGTTAAAATATCTTTAACGATCCCACTCGTCAATTTCCCGGTTCTTTGGTCAGCTTTCAAGACAATATCGACTTCTGTACCTGGTGTGATGTCTTTTCGGTTTTGGCCGTTCACTTAGACACCCATTTTCCTGCGCTGGTTGCTGACTTTCTTTGTTTGCTGGCTTTTCATTTTTTTCATGGACTGAGTGTTATTGGAGCTGGCTTGATCGGCAGCAGCCTGGTTCTTTTTGTTAGCAAGCTTCTGGTTAATTGCTTCCTGAAGGCTCATTTTCTTTTTAGGTGTTTCATTTTGCTCTATATTCTTTGATTCAGTCATAATTAATTCCTCCTGTTTTCATCTAATATAAGTATAATCGATTTCTTCTCTAATTAAAACCTGAAGCTTATGCTTGAAAAGTTAGCCATTCCGTTTTATAATGATTTAGTCGTCGTTTTTTAGACTATAAATATGTCTCAGTAGCTCAGCTGGATAGAGCGACAGCCTCCTAAGCTGTAGGTCGTGAGTTCGAATCTCGCCTGGGACACTAATCAGCTTGCTTCAAGCTAAGATAAAGCCCTTCTCATTAAACAGAGAAGGGCTTTGTTTTTTTTTAGAAAAACTTTTTATTCTATTTTTACACTGATAGGGTAAACATATGGTTCGGAGGGTTCCTCAATTTCTTTCCAGTTTTCCACCTTAATAAGAGGGAATTGCTGTTCATTGTAAGTGGTAACGCTGAATGTACCTTCAGCTTCTATCCAGGTATCTACTGATAAATCGGCTGCTTCTTTAAATTGAGAAAGAAATCCGCCAATACTTGCATCTGCCACACAATGGGTAATCAGGAAGCGGGAAATAACCAGCTGATCTTGGTCAAAACCCTCCTCTTTGTAGACAAATCCTTTTAATTTAATCTTTCGCCCTTGATACTTATCGATATCCATGCTGATTGCATCATAATATGTGGAAAAAACGGTATCATTCATCTCGATCACAGGGGCGTTTTCAAGTTCAGCCATCATATTTTCATAATCACTATTTGAGATTACTTCTGGTTCAATTGCTTCGTTTGTATCTTCGATAGGAAATTCTCCAGCCAAATCATCCTCTTGCTCGATAAGAATGTCCTCATCCTTATTTTCTTTGCCAGCAGACTCCCTGTTTGATAGTAAAAGCATCCCGCCTTTCTTTTCAGCCATCGAAGCATCCAGCACACTGGCAGGCAAAAAGAAGCCAGTAAAGAGAGGGAAAACAACAATCAGATAGGATACAAATTTTCTTGCGGAAAACTTGCTTGTCCCGTGGTCATGATGATGATCACAATGTCCATGATCATGGTGACAATCGCTATGGTCATGCTGGGAATCAGCTTGTTTTAGTGTCCAAACTCTCGTTATTTGAATAAAAAACAAGATTAAAAACATGAGGGCCGCAGTCTGGCTGAGAAGCTCGTATTTAGGGTTTATGAATTTAGTTATCTCGCCTGTGAAATGAAGCTTATAAATTAAAACAGAGAAAGAGAGTAATATAACGGCTCTAAAAGCCTGTTGTATATGAAATTGCATAGTTGCCCTCCTTAAATAAATCCATTTAACAGCACCAAGGTAGTAAGCACAGTCACCGTTATTAATAAGATCAACGAAATTACAAATTTAAAGCGAAACACGCTGAGCATCATAAACGTATTTTTTAAATCAATCATCGGCCCGTAAATTAAAAACCCAAGAATGGCAGTGGTCGGAAAAAGGTTTTTAAAGGATGCCCCGATAAAAGCGTCAGCCTCTGAACAAAGAGATAATATATAAGCAAGTGCCATCATGACAATTGTTGAAGAAATCAAACCGCTGCTGATTTGAAGAAGGGCTCCTGAAGAGACATAGACTTGAACGGCCGCAGCAAAAAAAGCTCCAATGATTAAATACTTACCCATGTCAAAAAATTCATCGATAGAATGTTTAAGCATATCCCAGAATCTGTCTAGAAATGGTTTTTTGCTCGCGGAATCTTGTATAGAAATATTCGTAACTGATGCTTTTAGCTGGTTTCCTTTAAAGAGAACTGCAACAAGTAAAGCGATCATAATGGCGATAAAAAAGCCCAGGACCATTCTTAACCCGGCAATCTTCCAGTCGTTTCCAAACGCCATATAAGTTGAAAAAATAACAATTGGATTAATGAGCGGCCCAGTTAGGAGAAAGCCTACTCCAGCAAAAATTGGTACTCCTTTAGCAATCAATCTGCGGACAATCGGGACAATACCACATTCACAGGCTGGAAATAGCGCACCCACCACACAGCTCATGATAACGGCTAAAAATTTATTTTTCGGAATCCATCTTTCTATATGTTCTTCAGTAACAAATATTTGAATAATTCCAGCAATGACAACTCCGATAAGTACAAAAGGGAGAGCTTCTATAAGAATGCTTAAAAAAATAGTGTTTAAATTAAGAAAAGAAGAAGGTATTTTTAGCGGAAGCGAACTGTTTTCCTGAAAAATTGAACCAAAAGAAACTATGTAAACAGCAAGCCCAATTATCAGTAAACCTGTAAAATCAATTATGTTCGATCGTATCCAGCGGACCATGTGCGTTCCTCCGTATCGTTCTTTATTCCATTTGACTAGAATTCAGTAAAATATATTGCAAGTGGCAAACGGTTCAGTCATTTATCCATTATCCTATAACAAAAAAATTATAGCGTAAGTATGAGAGTTTGTAAAACGTAATTATTACGTATTACGAACTTTTTGATTTCCGTTTTGCGAAACAGTTGTCCTTATACTAACTCTATTAAATGATCGGTAATTTAGTACTTTCCTTTTATTTGGCTGTGTGAATTTCGTTGTTAGTTGACCTAACCAACAGCTTTCATATTTCTTGCGTACATTGTTTTTTCGAGAAAAGCTGCTCGTTGTTCTGCGGTGAATGTACAGCACGACTTGTTTAACCAGCAATAATCGTTAAAAAAGCCTAAAAATAAGATTTTCCAAACAATGCGTATTGACAAAAAAGCTTCTTATAGGCAAAATAAATGAACAGGATGAAATAATCCGCTGGTTTTCCAGGAGGTTTATATTAATGAGAACTAAGAACATTCTTTTCTATATTTTAATTACACTGATGCTGGTGACAATTGTAAGTATTGTGATGGGCTACCATCAATTTGGCTTCACAGTCGGCTTCATATTTAGTTTTTTTGCACTCGCTGTCGGGTTTTTCTTTTCAGCAAAAAACCGCGAGTTTATGCACAAGCATTATCATGAAGATTACACCGATCGTCGACATAAGAAATAGCATAGAAGGCAGTATCCATTAATCGGGTATTGCCTTTTTCATATGGGCGGAACCTAATGACATTCTATTCGTATTCCAAATATAGTTTTTTACTGAGGAGGAGACTGTTTGGCCCAAAAAAGCAAAACCTTTTTGCAGCTATTATCAAAGAATGTGAAGAAATCAATGGGACCGGGGAAATTTGAGGCAAACGGGATAAAGGTCCAATGTGTGCTGTGCGGCTGCGATACCTTTTCAATCGGACGAGCACAGCTAAATACAGCCTTTTTAAGTTTCTTAAACCTAGATTTTGCAAACCGGTCGGCTGAGACACTTACATGTGAACACTGTGGTTATATTCATTGGTTTGGTAAGGGTGTTAAGAGAATATACACATAACCCGTAGAGAAAATTAGTTTAGCTACAACAATAGGGTGTAAGGGAAAAGTCTATTTACCAACTTATCAATTCCGGATTTAAATATTGCTTCTTTGAAGAAAAAAATGACCATCCTGGCTAGGAATGGTCGTTTTTGTTATTTCTACCTTGGAAATCCTAATAATTCAATAGCATAAACGGATGTCAGGGTGAAAACCAGCGTCCATACCGCCAGGCTAATCGTCATCCATAAGAGAGTCGGCCGTTTTTTTGCCCCGAGTGCTAATCCTACTATGGCAGCAATATGCGACCCAATTACAAGAGGTCCCAGAAATGCAAGGCCTGGCAGCCCGTACTTACGCCAGACTTTTTCGCCGCGAGCCTGTTTTTTTGACGGTTTACCTTTTTTCCGCACGCGCCATTCTTGGTATTTCTCAAAGAAAATCACTAGCAAATAAACTGTAGAAAGATTGCCGATGAAGGCAAGCAAGCCGACTGAGAAGGCGTTCATCTCATTAATAATACTTAACGGAATCACTGCTGCGATTTCTATCCATGGGATAGCCGCTAAAATAAATACAAATACATATTCCCATATGGCTAAAAACCAGCTCATAATGCTTCCCCCCCCAACAGCCTTCCGGTATAATCTTACAGGTTTGATTATATTCCTATCAAGTTTAGACAATTGCCAAGGTTCAAGAACATATACTTTAAAAGGAATTTTTAGGAGTGAAAAAAACTGAGGAGGAAACTTCTTGCAAATTCGTCAGGGCAACCCCCACTTGATCACAAGGAGTTTGTCACCGGAAAACCAGGAGACGCCGATCCAATTTCTAAGTAATACCGTTACACCGGAAAAACTGTTTTATCGAAGAAATCATTTTCGTTACCCCTTATTATCAGATGATAATTTTTTTCTTTCAGTATTTGGAAGCGTGACGCGCCCCTATCATTTTTCCATTCGGGATTTATTTAACTTCCCAGCCCAAACAATTGAAACGGTCTTGGAATGTGCAGGTAACAAACGCTCCAAGTTTGAGCCGAAGGTAGCTGGTGAGCAGTGGGAGGACGGTGCAATTAGCCAAGGAATATGGAGGGGTGTTCCTCTTAGATTGATACTTGAGCAAACTGGATTATCTGAAAGAGCAAAAGAAGTCGTATTTGAAGCCCATGATAAGGGGAAACACCCTGGATACCCACAGCCAATCCGTTATGCGAGAAGCCTGCCATTGGCTAAAGCTTTGCATCCTGATACAATCATTGCCTATGAACTAAACCGCATGCCAATTCCCGGCAAGCATGGGTACCCGCTGCGGCTTATTGTTCCGAATTGGTACGGGATGGCATCTGTTAAATGGCTAAAAACCATCAGAGTAATTGATACAAAATTTCAAGGGCCTTTCCAAACGGATGATTATGTCTATTACCCGAAGGATCAGAAACCATTTCCAGTTACAGCCGTTAAGGTGAATTCAACGATTCAAAAGCCCCTAAATTTGGCGATTCTTGAAAAAGGAACCCATGAAATTAAAGGAGTTGCATGGAGTGGTTCAGGCGAAATTACGAAAGTTCAGGTCAGCTTGGATTCAGGAGTAAATTGGACTGATTCAACCTTGACCAAAGGCTCTCGATATAGCTGGTCATCCTGGCGGCACGAATGGAAGGCTGAACAGGAAGGTGAGTATAAGATTAAAGTAAGGGCAGTCGACTCTGCAGGCTTTGTCCAGCCTGATAAGGCAATGTGGAATAAAAAAGGGTATGGGTACAACCAGATTTCAGAAATTAACATAAAAATAAAATAAAGAATACAAAAGCGCAGGTAATAACTGCGCTTTTCTGTTTGGAATAGAATGTGAAAGAGTAAAAAGTAACTTTTTAATCAGTTTTTGCAACTTTTACCGTGTTTTGTTCGTATGTATTAATATGGGCGAACAGCAAGCTAGTATAAAAAAGAAAGAGGGGAATTAGATGTCAAATTATGCACTTGAGGTGCATTCGTTAACAAAGAAGATTGGTAAAAAAACAATTGTTGACGGTGTCAGTTTTACGATTGAAAAAGGGGAAATCTTTGGTTTACTTGGACCAAATGGGGCAGGGAAAACGACGATTATTCGGATGGTTGTTTCGTTAATTAACCGGACTGCCGGAGAAGTTATCATTAACGGACATAATTTAGATGAATCTTTTACAGAGGCAATGAGTGAAATTGGTGCGATAGTGGAGAATCCTGAATTCTATAAATATATGAGCGGGTATAAAAACTTGCTTCATTATTCTAATATGGCCATTCAGAAGATTCCTGCTGAAAGAATTCAACAGGTAACCGAGCTTGTAGCACTAGAACAGGCCATCAATCAGAAGGTCAAAACTTACTCTCTTGGAATGCGCCAGCGTCTCGGTGTGGCACAGGCACTTTTACATAACCCTAGTATTCTCATTTTGGATGAACCGACAAACGGCCTTGATCCACAAGGGATCAGGGAATTCCGTGATTACCTTCGCCAGCTTACAGAACAGGGTGTTTCGGTTTTGGTTTCCTCTCATCTACTTTCAGAAATGCAGTTGATGTGTGACCGGTTTGCGATTATCGAGCAAGGGAAGCTCATTCATATATCTACCATGAATGAATCGATCGGTGAACAGGAGCAGGCTGAGAGAGAGGTCACGTTTGAAACGAGCAATGCAGAAAACGCACTTGCGCTTTTCAAGGAGGCTAAGTTTGTAAATGAAATAAAAGCGATTAAGGGCAATTTTATTACGATAAAGATGGATAAGGAATCTATTGCAAAAGCGAATCGCCTGCTGGTAGAGAACGAGATAAATGTATATGAAATTAGCAGTGTTAAAGCAACTTTAGAAGACAGATTCCTGGAATTGACGAATAAAGAAAAAGTGGGGCAAACATTATGATGGCATTAATCCGGAACGAATGGATGAAAACGTTCGCTAAAAAGTCCAGCTGGGTATATCTAGCAGCTATCATCTTAGCAATTCTGATTGGCGGCATTTTCTATCAAAAAATGGGACCTGACGATAATCAGAATTGGCAGGCAGAAAGCCAGGCAGAGCTGGCATCATTAAATACACAGCTTAATGAATCCAGTGAAATGGACAGACGGTGGCTTGAAAGCCGGATTGAACAATTAGAATATTATCTTGAAGAAAATATAAATCCAAACGCGAAAAATAACTGGGATTTTATGAATGAAGTTGTTATTGGTGTTAGCGCACTTGTGACCTTATTTGTGGTCATTGTTTGCAGCGGGAATGTAGCTGCTGAATTTTCGGATGGAACGATTAAGCAGCTGCTAATCCGGCCTCATCAGCGCTGGAAAATCCTTTTGTCAAAATATATAAGTGTAGTTATGTACTCATTCTTGCTTGTATCCGTACTAATTGCTGCGGGGTACTTAATCGGACTCATTATGTTTGGGAGCGGGGATTTTAATACGAAAGTATTCGAAATGGGAATTGATGGGCAAAAGGTATCAGAGGCTGGACCGCAATTCTTTCAGAAAATCATCTTTTACCTGCCGAGTTTACTGATGATCATGACCATATCATTCATGCTGTCTACTTTATTCAAAAGTCAGGCCCTAGCAGTGGGGATTGGAATTTTTGTTCTATTCTTTTCATCGACGCTTGGCGGAATTATCGTTATGCTTGCTGATCGCTTTGCCTGGGCAAAGTTTCTCATATTTCCCCATCTGGACTTAACTGTGTATGCTCTTCAGGATGAGATTCTTGGTAATATTACATTGCCCCTTTCACTTGCTATATTGGGCGTTTACTATGCAGCATTCATGATTATTACATTTGGGTTTTTCGAAAAGAGAGATATAAGTATTTAAAGATAACACCAAATGCCGCTTGGAGTAAGTCCTAGCGGTTTGTTTTTTTTATGAGAGACGCCTTTCTACCAAGGATTGAGAAAGGACCAAATCACAATGGATTTGGTCCTTTTCTTAAGGCTGTTAAACTTGCTCTGATTTCTTCTAATATCCCCGAGCAGCTTTAATTTTGAATATTATTTAGTTCGTCTTTTAATTTCTTTCCAATACCCTCTAATTCTTCAAATCCATTTTTCAGGCGTTCTTTCCATTTTGAGCTTTCTTCCTTTAGCTTTTCTTCAAGCTCTTCCGCTTTTTCCTTAAGAATTTTATCAGGACGACGATTTTCCTTAAGTCGTTCATTCACTGATTTCACATCAAATTCTCCAGGCTCAATATGCTGAAGGGTGCCCTCCATAATCTCTTTGAAAATCGGAACAACCGTCTGTGAGCTGCTGCTTGGCAGATAATGCTCTCGGTCGGTGGTGTCAAAACCTAGCCAAATGGCCCCAACTATATTCGGTGTATAACCGACAAACCACTGATCCTTCGTGCCTTGTATATCAGCATACGGGAGCTGTGTCGATCCCGTTTTACCAGCGATCTGAACACCATCAATATTGGTAGCTTGGCCTGTACCAGTTTCAACAACGTTTAATAGGAGAGAAGTCATTTCACGAGCCGTAGAGCTATAAATAACGGATGTTGTTTTTGGTTTATGTTCAGCAATAGTTTCGCCGGTCGGACCAACAATTTTTGTTATAAAATGGCTGTCACGCCTTTTCCCTTCATTCGGAAACACAGAATAAGCTTCGGCCATTTGCAGAGGTGAGACGCCGTTATGCATCCCGCCGAGTGCAAGGGCTAAATTCTCATCCTCTTTAGAAACAGGAATTCCAAACTTTCTTACGGATGAGATCCCTTTTTCAAGACCTATTTGATCTAGCAGCCAAACAGCGGGAATGTTAATCGAATCTTCGACGGCTTTATACATTGGCACCTCACCTTGATATTGCTTTGTGAAATTCTCTGGTTCGTAATTGCCAAATGACATTTTTTCGTCTACAAGCTCTGACGTGATATGATACCCATCCTCGAGTGCGGGAGCATAGACAGCTAGGGGCTTCATCGTTGAACCAGGCTGCGCTTTTATATGGGTTGCCCGGTTAAAGCCGCGGAAAACATGTTCTCCACGTCCGCCAACAAGGCCGCGAACACCACCGTTTTTAGGATCGAGAAGAACGGCCCCACTCTGAACAAGTGTCCCGCCTTTATTACGAGGAAACAATGAATCCCGTTCATACACTTCTTCAAGGCTGGTCTGGATAGCTGGATCTAGTTCAGTGTATATTTGATAGCCCTTCGTAAGAATTTCTTCTTGGGTTAAGGCATACTTTGAGGTCGCTTCATCAAGTACTGCATCCACATAGTATTTATACTGACGCTTCACCAGGCTCCCGCCGCCGTCTTCAAGATTGATTTGTTCGTTTTTGGCTTTTTCATATTCTTCCCCGGTAATCATTCCGAGTTTGTTCATATTGCCGAGAACAAGATCTCTTCGCTGGATCGCACCTTCAAAGTTATTGTACGGATTTAAAGAGGATGGAGCCTTTAAAAGTCCGGCAAGCAGGGCAGCCTCACTTATCGTGACGTCTTTAATATCTTTGTTGAAATATTTAATTGCCGCCCGGTCAATCCCCCAGGCTCCGCCGCCAAAATAAACCTGGTGCAGATACATTTCTAAAATCTCATCTTTTTTGTAAGCTTTCTCAACTTCTACCGCTAAAAATAACTCCTCTGCCTTCCGTTTATAAGTCCTTTCCGGTGAGAGCAAAGCGTTTTTAGTCAGTTGCTGAGTGATGGTACTTCCGCCGCCAGTAATCCTGCCAGCAAGCAAGTTATTTAAAAAGGAGCGAAAAATCCCTTTTAAATCAAATCCATTATGGTTATAAAAGCGTTCATCTTCAATAGCAATGACAGCATTAGGTACATGCTCAGGCAATTCAGCCATTTTCATTCCCTTAGTACGGTTTGTTCCAACAGCGGTGGCTTCATTGCCATCTTTATCATATACAAGAGTTGCCTGGCTCAACCCATCCTTTAACTGCTGGACATTCACGCGGCTTGCCAAAAACGCGAAGTAGAGAATCGTCAGCAGGATGATTACCAATGTTGTCAAAAGTAAGATTTGTGTAATGTGTTTTTTCTTCCAGAAGCGGACAATTGTTTCCCAAATCCTAATTAATTGCTGCTTTATCTTTTCCATAATACCCCCTGGCTCGAGGAAACTATTTTCCTGAACCGCATTGTTTATTCAATCTTTTTACCCAGGTGCATCTATACTATATACGTTTTCTTTGGCTGGTGGGTTTCACTTTAACTTTGGAGCTATCATCAAATTATATATTATTTTTAAAGAATGCTCTATTACATAGTTTTCACCTTGTTTAAAATGGCCTAAAGCATACTCATAGATACGGAAATCTTTTCATACTTTTAAGGAATTACTTTTAGCGCTATTCGATTAATCTAGAGAGGGAATGGAGTGAGATCCTGTGAAAAACAGGCAATACCTCCTAATTTATAATAGAAAGTGAAATTTAAAGATTTATACATTCTATGGTAAAATAAGGAATAGGGTAAATTATCCAAAAAGGGGGCTTATGATGGTGATTTGGATGTGGATTGTTGGACCGTTTATCGCGTTCATTTTAGTTGAGGAAATTATCCACTTATTGTGGGCAAGATATGTGCTGGGCCCCAGGGCAAGAGAGTATAGAGCAAAAAGAATCATTCACACAGTAAAAGATAAATTTCAGAAATATCGAAGAGACCCTTCGATTTAAGGAAGGGTCTCATTTTTAAAATAGTTGTGAGTAATCAGCCTGCAAATCTCTTAACCTATTGAGCTTTAATTCCTTCAAATTGAAGAATTACTTTTACTTTATCTCCAACAAGAACTCCGCCTGTTTCAAGTGCTGCATTCCATGTTAAGCCATAATCACTGCGGTTTAAGGCTCCAGTACCGCTAAATCCTGCTCTTTCATTACCCCAAGGATCTTTCCCTTCTCCTTCAAAAGTAACTGCAAAAGTTTCTGATTTAGTTGTATTGTTGATCGTTAGATCGCCGGTAACGTCGTATTCACCCTCATCTTTTTTAACAATGTTTGTTGATTTAAATGTCATAGTAGGGTTGTTTTCTACGTCAAAGAAATCAGCAGAACGAAGGTGGTTATCACGGTCTGTATTGCGGGTATCAATGCTCGCTAACTGAACTGTGAATTGAATATCAGCAGTTGTAAGATCAGCAGGATCAGCTTCAACAGAAGCTTCGAAATCATTAAAAGCTCCTTTAACGTTTGCGATCATCATGTGTTTTACAGAAAATTCGATTGAGCTGTGTGTGTCGTCAATTGTCCATTTTGTCTTTGCCATTTTATTTTCTCCCCTTAAATGCGTTTATTTATCTCGGATTCAAGATAACTTAATTCAAGATAAATTATATGCTGTTAAAAATAGAATGTCAACCAAAATTAACTGAAAAAAATAACTATAAAGGAAAAATTACCTAACCATTCACCCTAATTCAATTTATTTTTTTGAATTGTATATTTTTCTAGGTAATTGGCATAGTAACAATGGGTTTAAAAGAGAAGTTAACGAAAAACTAAGTGAAAAGGAGAAAAAGTATGACCAATATAAAATTAGCTGTGATTTATTATAGTTCCACAGGTACGAATTACAAGCTGGCACAATGGGCGGAAGCAGGTGGAAAGGCAGCAGGTGCAGAGGTGAATGTATTAAGAGTTCCAGAAACTGCACCTCCATCTGCTTTGGAGGCTAATCCTCGTTGGAAGGCTCACATCGAAGAAACCAAGGATGTGCCTGAAGTAAGTCTTGATGATTTAGAATGGGCAGATGCGATCATATTCAGCGTTCCTACTCGCTTTGGGAATATGCCAGCACAGATGAAGGCATTCCTTGATTCAACGGGAGGGCTATGGTTCAACGGCAAGCTTGCGAATAAGGTAGTCAGTGCAATGACATCCGCCCAAAACCCGCATGGCGGCCAGGAAGCCACCATTCTCTCCCTTTATACAACCTTCTACCATTGGGGAGCAATTGTTGCTGCACCTGGCTACACTGACCAGGCTATATTTGGAGCAGGTGGAAATCCGTACGGAACCAGTGTCACAGTTGAACAGGATGGCAACATGAGAGAAAATGTAGAAGACGCTGTTAAACACCAAGCCAAGCGCACAGTAACAGTCGCTGAATGGGTAAGAAAAGGAAACCAATAAACTTCCTTCAAAACATAGAAGCTTCTCTGCCGATGGCAAAGAGGCTTTTTTTGTTGGGATTTTAGCTCTGTACTGGAGTACAAATTTTAAAGGATAGCAACTAAAGTGGACATTCTACACAGAGATAAAATTTCAATATGGGAGGAATTTCATTACTCCCAGTCATCTCCTTGACACAAACCATGGAAAAAGTTATAACCTATAAAACCTAACAATGAGATTATAGAGTAAGATGAAGGGAATAGTTATTAATAGACAGAATATAAAATATTTAATAGAAAGCGGGAAGAGTGATGGAGTCAAAAGAAGAATTATACTCAGAACTGGAGTTAATCAAAAAATGGGAAAAAGATCAGAGCGGTTTATGGTTTTGGGAACGCATAGGAAGGCTCCCTTTTAAGATTCTCGACAAGTTAACTCCTAACTTTATTCATAAAAAGATTGGATCCCTTCTGGACGAGCTGGGCAGTTTCATTCAAACAGGTGGAAAGTATTTGACACAGGAGAAGCAGGTTCATAAACTACTAACAAAACGAACGGGGCAGTCCATACAAAGCCGCGAAGAGATCAAAACTGTTTCGCTTGGAATTATGAAGGAGGTAAGCGCTGATATTGCTGGAAGCAGGAAGAAAATAGCGGCTGTCCAGGGGGCAACAACTGGAATTGGAGGCATTTTTACTTTAGCGCTTGATATACCTGCTTTGCTTGGTATGTCTCTAAAAGTATTGCAAGAAATTTCCATCGCACACGGCTATGATCCTAACGATAAGCAGGAACGTGTTTTTATTGTAAAATGTCTGCAATTTACTTCGGCGGATACAACAGGTAAGGAAACGATTTTAAAAGAGTTAGAAGCCTTTTACCATGGTGAGCAGAAAACTAATGAAATTATGGCTCAGCTGCAGGGATGGCGTGAGGTAGTTTATACATACCGCGACCATTTTGGCTGGAAGAAGCTCTTTCAAATGGTACCGGTCGCTGGAATTGTGTTTGGAGCATTTACGAACCGTGCCATGATTGAGGATATTGCTGAAACAGGTACGATGCTGTACCAAAAGCGCAGAGTGGTTGAGAGAATTAAAGAGCTAAGCGAAGTTAAAGCAATTGAATCCTAAGTTATAACGAGGGTCAAACAAAGACAGCAAAGGGATATACGCTAGACGCAAAGAAACGATAGAACGTGTTTTTGTATAAGCGGATGTGGTATGAAAAGGTCAACTTATGGGTTCTTAAAAAATTGCCTATGCAGGCGATGTGTAGGCTGCTGCTATGACCTTAAAGAAACTAGCAACTTGGATAGGGCAAGTTAGTTAAAGAGGACTCGGGAAGCATATTTTTTATCAGTTTAAAAAGTACTAGATGAATGGCGGAATGAAGGTGATCGACACCTGGGAGATCGACATTTCATCTCAGTCGAGACTCCCAGGAGTGTGCTGCGCGGAGTTTCGGCGAATGGCCCCGGAAAAATACCCATTCAAGTAAAAATAAATCTCTTAAACACTAATTGTTGACAAGCCTAAGCACCGCCATAGGCGGTGCTTTTAAAATTACTAAAGAACGCTTGCCTTTTTTTTCTTGAGTGACAACAAAGTAGTTATTATGTTCACTAAAATAAAAGCAGCCCCGTAGAACAGCCATCCGAAAACCTGACTGAATCCATCACTTGCAAACATTCCCCACCATATGCAGGCAGTTATAAATAGTAATAAGCTTATTATTAAAGAATAAACAATGACTTTGTTGGAGCTTTTGGTGGTTTTTAACATAAAATAGGTAAAGGTAATAGTTACTAGGATTGCTAATGCCATTACACTAAAGTAAAAAGCTCCCTCTAACTGACTGGACACCTATATCCCACCTAGCCTTTTAATTTTATGCGGCGCTTCTACTTATTAAAAAGAAAGTACGCCGGATGAGTCGTTTGATTCTACTGCAAATATGAACCTCAGGTAATGTGTCTCCAAGCTTAGTGACACGCTAAAGGCTGGTTTAAGGATTTGGGTATGTTTCATTCAAAAATGTCACAGACTGCTGAATTAATGCCTTTAATACGACTATATCAATATCTGCTATTTTATTGATGTATACACATGCTTTCCCTGAAGTATGTTTTCCAAAATCCTTTAATAAAGCATCTCTTTGTGAGTCTCCTGTTGCAAAATATAAACTGATTTTGGATTTTCGAGGTGAAAACCCGACGAGAGGCGCGTCACCTTCGTGACCAGTTTTATATTTATAATGATAGGAACCAAACCCGATAATACTGTCGCCCCACATTTTTGCTTGGAAGCCAGTCGTTTCAGAAAAAATATCTAATAATTCATAAGCATCTTCACGCTTTTTAGGATTTTCGACTTTTTCTATAAACTCAATGACATCGCTGTCGTTCTGTTTGGTTTTTAGCTCATACATACAAACAAACACTCCTTACCGAAGCTTATTGTAAATCTATTATTTATTTCTTCATCAAGGACTAGTGTACCTGCTTGTAGCTAAGATCTTGCCTTATTCGTTACTAGTTCTGATTTCATGTTATTTTCAACATCGAATCGCTTCCGTTCTCCGTGTTTCCTTTACTTAGTCGGTGTCCTCGAGTCGCCTATGCATCACTAGAGGAAACAACCCCGGGAGTCCTGCTCCCACGGCTAAAGCCGCGTCGCAAGGCTGCAAAGAAGCCATTTCAGGTAGATGCCTAGCTGCTGAAGTCAAAGAACGACTTCATCTTCAAGCCCTCCAGCGCTTGTCGAAGCTAAACAGTCGGCTCCACATTAAGGTTTGTCGGGGCTGTTCAAGGCGCTTGCGCTTTTGTTCTCATCCAGCTCCAGCGCCCAGCGACTAGTGTACTTCGGTCACCTTCCTATGATAAGTCAACATCGAATCGCTATTGCTCTTCGTGTTTCCTTTATCTCAGTCGGTGTCCTCCAGTCCATACGTCGCTTAACGGGCGCTTGCGCTTTTGCTCTCATCCAGCTCCAGCGCCTAACCCCTTGAGTCGCTTCGGTCCAGCTGATGAAGTCAAAGAACGACTTCATCTTCTGGCCCTCCAGCGCTTGTCGGGGCTGTTCAAGGCGCTTGCGCTTTTGCCGCTAAAACCAGCGGGAGCCTTTTGTTTCTTTGTTATTTCCTTTTTCGATTCTATATCCTGGTTTCAATGTCATTTGTTTTGAATATTTGTTTGTCTTGATTAGAAACAGAGTTCGGTTTCGCGGATGGTGTTCAATGATCTCAATTGATTTTATTTGTTCGTCTTTGAAATATTTGTGCAGCTTCTTTTTTTGCTTTTCATGGTTTTCTCCATATAAAAAATCATAAATAATTTTAAAGACGTATATAAACAGGAACCCCACAATTAAAATATAGATAAATGATGATATAAAATTAACAGACACGGTCGACATCCTTTCATATATTACTATAGGGAATTATAACGTTTATTCACTAAAAAGGGAAAAATGGTTGAGGATAAATAACACTGCAAGCGGTTTCTTAAACATTGAAAACTAACCAAGAAACTTGTATGATAAGAATAAGAAGCAATTCTGAAAATTCGGAACCAAAAGGAGAGAAATTATGGTGAAAAAAGTACCTGATACATGGTGGAATCAAATGACTTTGCCGGCAATTGCCGCTCCGATGTTTCTAGTATCTGGGCCAGACCTTGTGAAAGCCTGCTGCATGAATGGAGTAATAGGCTCCTTTCCCGCTCCAAATGCTCGGCCGATAGAGGTGCTTGACGCCTGGATGGGACAGCTTAATGAAGATCTTGAGGCTGCGAGAGCAAGCGAACCTAACCGGAAAGTTGCCCCCTGGGCAATGAATATGGTCGTACATAGTTCATACAGCCGCCTTCAGGAAGAATTAGCGTTAGTTAAAAAACATAAACCACAGCTTGTTATTACCTCGCTCGGCAGCCCGAAAGTGGTCGTGGATATCGTTCATGAGTATGGCGGGCTAGTTTTTTCAGATGTTAGCAGCGTAAAGTTCGCTAAAAAGGCAGCCGAGGCTGGTGTAGATGGACTTATTTTAGTGGCAAATGGTGCAGGAGGCCATGCTGGTGAGATTAACAGCTTTGCGTTTGTAGATACGGTACGCAAATTCTGGGATGGCATTGTTATTCTGGCTGGCTCCATCTCAACTGGAGACAGCATTTTGGCCGCGCAGGCAGCTGGGGCAGACCTTGCTTACATGGGAACACGCTTTATTGTTGCGACTGAAAGTATTGCGGATAATGAATATCGTGAAATGCTTGTCGAAGCTTCCCAGGAAGATATTGTGCTTACAGATGCTTTTTCAGGGGTCAATGCGAATATGCTTAAGCCAAGCATCGTTAAAGCTGGGCTTGATCCTGAGAGTCTGGCAAAGAAAGACAGCGTTAATTTTGACAGCATGCAGAAGGATACAGACGCTAAAGCCTGGAAAGATATATGGTCGGCTGGTCATGGAGTTGGCGCAATCCAAAAGATTGATTCGGCAGCGAATATCATTAAGCAGCTCGAAAGTGAATACCAGGCAGCTTTAACGCGTTTGAATAATCAGACTGCCAAACTTACTAGTTTGCCAGTTAAGTAGACACTAAAGTCTAATCCTCGATTGGATTAGGCTTTTCTTTTAACGAAATTATACTAACCGGTTAGAATGCTAACATTCCAAGGAGGAAAAAGTATGAAAACAGTACAGGAACTTACGGAAGAGCTTAAACAAAAAAAAGAAGCGGCACTGCTAGGTGGAGGACAGGACAAGATAAAGGTACAGCATGAAAAGGGCTTGCTTACAGCCAGGGAACGGATTGAAAAGCTAGCTGATCAAGGCTCATTCATGGAACTGGGCATGTTGAATACATCCGACGTCAGTGGGCAGGAGCACAAAAGCTACGGAGACGGACTGATAGCGGGAATTGGGAAGGTAAATGGGCGCCCGGCAGTGATTGAGGCTGGCGATAAAACGGTTTTTGCCGGAACGGAGGGAAATGTTCACATTCGAAAGTCGAGAAGTATTCATGAGTTTGCCGTGAAAAACGGGCTTCCTATGTTTTTTCTAAATGAGGGCGGAGGACTTAGAATGCCGGATGGAATGGGCTCTGACGGAATCAGCGACAAGCTTTTCCCAAGGGAAATGCTTACTCATCACAGGCAGGTACCTACCATGTCAGCAATCCTCGGTGACAGCTTCGGCGGGCCAACCTGGATGGCGGTTGGCAGTGATTTTGTTACCCAGCTACAAGGCACATGCATGGCGATTGCTGGTCCAAGAATGCTCGAGCTCGCGAATGGACAAAAATTGACTCCAGATGAACTCGGCGGGGTTGATATGCATAATAAACATACCGGCCAAATCGACAACAATGGGTCCACAGAGGATGAGTGCATTGATCAGCTTAAGACGTTCTTTTCATATATGCCGCAAAACAGTAATGAACGCCCTTCAGTCAGGCTTAGCAATGATGATCCGTATCGGTCCGTTGATGAGGTTTTAAATATTCTTCCGCCTAAAAGCAATCGCGTTTATGATATGAAAAAAATTATTAAAGAGATTGTTGATGACGGGATTTTCTTTGAAATGCAATCTAAGTTTGGTAAAGCATTGATTACAGCATTTGCCCATCTAAATGGCCAGTCGGTCGGAATTATCGCCAGCCAGCCAAACCAGTTTGCTGGGGCACCAGGACCACAAGAGTGCCAAAAGGCTACAGAGTTTATTTGCCTTTGTGATTCCTATCATATTCCACTAATTTTCCTGCATGATACACCGGGATTCAGAATCAGCAGTGAAGCGGAAAAGGCGAAAATGCCAACAAAAATCATGGTGTGGAACCAGGCTCTTGCATTAGCAACTGTTCCAAAAATTTCAGTTGTAATACGGAAAAGCATAGGTGCAGCCTATGGAAATATGAACGGTCCGGGCATGGGTGGAGATTTAGTGGTTGCCTGGCCATCTGCGGAAATCAATTTTACAGGACCGGAAGTTGGCATTAATGTCGTGTTTGGCAGAGAATTGGCCCGAGCGGAAGACCCTAAGGAAATGCGCCAGCAATTGTTAAATCACTGGTCGTTTGATAGTTCACCTTATAAGGCAGCTGCTAAGCACCTGATCGATGATGTCATTGAGCCGCGCGATACCCGGAAATTCCTTTGCCAGTCGCTCGAATTTCTCTTAACCTCGAAAAGGGAGAAAAGTGATCGGCTTTTGGCAACCTGGCCGACGGGGATATAATCCATCCGTTAAAACCTGAAGCTCGTATCCTCTAATGGCAAGTGATACTATGTAGGTATAAGTTTTGTACACAGCTGAATGGAGGCTATATTATGGAGTTTAAATTAGAGCGTCCTTTTCATGAGGATCGTGCTTTCAAAGATGTGATTCATGATAAAAAAACAATTGCAGTCTTTGCCCGCTATCCCGGCTGACCAGTTTGTCGAGAAGTACTCACGCAGTTGCGTGAACATCATCCTGAACTTACAGCCACAGGGTTTCAGGTCATCGTCCTAACCCCGTCAAAACGGGAATTTCTCGAAAAATTTATCGATGCATTCGGTCCATATCCCTTTGAAATTTACGGGGACCCTCGCCGCCAGCTTTATCGAAACATGGGACACATTACAATGGCAAAGCCTAAGCTCCTATTAAAGGCTGCAGTTGGCCTGTTAAAGGGCGGCACAAAAGCTTTTATGCCAGCCGATCCAAGCCAGAAACAAATTGTCCAAGAGGCTATGAAATCTCAAGATATTTATATTCAGGGCGGAACATGGATTTATGATGAAAACGGAAAGGTCATCTGGAGTCATATCGATTCTTCTCCTGAGGATCATGCTTCGATCTCAACCATTTTAGAAAAAGTGAAATGATTCAAGGCGCATACTAGAGCACTGCTGATAAATTCAGCAGTGCTCTTTATTAGCTGTTAAAAGGAGGTGCACTTTGAAAAAGGCTGATCTTCTGCTGATTATCTTAGTTCATTTGGGAACGAGTCCAGCAGTGGCATTGAGCTGGGCGTATGGCGTATACCTTCGTTGTCTGGAAAGGAAACGTCTATGAGGTAACGGAGGAAGAAGTAAAGGAAGTCGGAGAAGTCTTTGGTAAAGTTAAAAGAGGTGTAAATGAAAGGACAGGCGAATATTTCGGCAATGCCTCCAATGGCTTTAAAAAAGGCACAAAGTATTATGAAATCAAGGGAGTTTCACCGAATTCTGCGGTTGAAGACCAGACGAACCACTATTTGAAAGCGGTTTATGCCCATGAATCAACTATCAATTTCCTGCTTTAGGATCAACCGGAATGGCACTTATATTCTTGGAATGCTTGGATTGCTTGTTTTGATCCTTTATCTTAATGAAAAAAAGCGAGCGTAGTTTATAACAGGAAACTTCGTCAACCAAGAGTATGCGGTGTGTTTTGACCATTCCCTGAAAAAATGATGAGATTCTATTCTAATAGAATTAGGTTTCTCCGAGGTTTAGTGAATTTAAAAGAGCTTCCTCTCTTTGCTAGAGGAAACTCTTTCATTTACCGATGTTATATTCCAAAACCAACTCGATGAGATTCAAGTTCAGAGTCCCAAGTCTGTTTCTTTGATTTCCGATTCGCAGTCTGGAGCTCGCTGCAAATGAGATCAATGTCAACTGCTTGTTCATAATGATATTGTAGGGCAATTGAGGTATATAATTCATTCAGCTGAGCAAACGAAAAGCCGTCAGATGCCTCGATAATTCTGTCGAGATCAGCTGTATCTATAAACTGGAGGATATTTTTTTTAGAAAGATAGCTTGATCTCAAGTCTTGGGCCGGCAGTTTTAATTCATAGGCCCGATCAAATCGGCCGGCTCGATTTATGAGAGCGGGGTCAATTTTTTCAGGATAATTTGTCGTCCCGATTAGGAAAATGCCTTCTTTCGATGTTGCACCATCAAGCACGTTCAAAAAAACGGAACGAACATGCTCTGGCATCGAATCGATATCCTCAATAACAAGGACCATCGGTGCCATTTTGGCAACAGACGAAAATACCTCATTAATTGAATAACTGGATGTGAATTCGGTAATCTGCCAGTAAGCAACCGGTGCAGAAATGCTGTTGGCAATGGATTTAACTAGCGTGGTTTTTCCGTTGCCAGGTTTCCCATAAAGGAGAATCCCTCTTTTATAAGGGATGTTATATTTTTTATAAAACTCCCTGCTTTCCGAGAAAAACTCATCAATCGACCGGTAAATCTCCTTTTTCAGGTGTGCTTCCAAAAACACTTCTTCCCGGGTGACTAAGCTCGTAATCCTCTCTTTCCCAGTCTCGGCTCCATCTTCTGTATCGGTAAAAACCGTCACGTAATTTCGTATGTATTCGCGCTTTCGCTGTAGCACATAGCGGAGGAATAGTTCCAGGCTCTGTTTGTTTTTAGCAAAAATCAAATCATGAGTTGTATCCATATGACTTTGAAAGATGGGAGACCGCGCTAAAGCAACTTGGAAATCAGGGTAAAAGTATATGGAATTCGGGATCCTTTGCTTGGAAATCAGCTCCATCACCTTGTCGGTATGGTTGGAGGAAATTGTCTCAATCTCAATAACATCGAAGATATGGGAGACGAGCTGGACTTTATCGTTACCGTTTTCAAGATCCTCCTCAAGAATTTCCCAAATCTCATTTGAGGTTTCATCATCCGAATACTGCTGGAAGTCAAATCCGAAATTTTGCTGCAATTTGTCTTTGATTTTATGGATAACGAATCCATATTCATAAAAATTAGGGAGTTTACTAGAATCGACTTCTTTAAAAGACATCACATAATTGTTGCTGGTCATAATTTATTCGTCCTTTTCATTTGATGAAAACCTATTAGCTACATTTTACTTCAATGGCTGACTTTTAAAAAAGCAGAAAATTAATCCAGTTAAAGGGTTTTTTTAATAAAGGAGTATCTTAAAACGATAGAAGTTGTGCAAAGTAAAAAAGTTCTCGGCTAGTGCTTGGCCAGAACTTTCATTATCACCCTATTTTTGATAAAAAAGTGATGATTAGATTATTAACAATTGTTGAAAATGTTATCAGCGTTTCGGCTGGATGGAAAAAGTTTGGTCCTGATCAGTATGCAGTCTTTAAAACATCAGTTTTCTAGGATTTTAGGTAAATTAACTTATAAACTGCTTTGGATCAACTTTTGTATTCTAGGACTATACTCTTAAAAAACTTTTAGTGTGATATAGATCACAACTCTTTTTGTTTAGCTCCCTTATAATCACCATGAGAATGTTGAAAACATATAAGCAGAAGGTTGAAACAAGACAAGGGAGTTGTATTTAAAATGTTAAACAAGAAGACAGTAGAAATTATTAAGTCAACGGTACCCGTCTTGGAAGAACATGGAGAAGCAATTACGACTCGGTTCTATGAAACGATGTTTCAGAATCACCCAGAATTATTAAACATTTTTAACCATGCTAACCAGAAGCAGGGCAAACAGCAGCGAGCTTTGGCTGGTACAGTATATGCAGCAGCAAAGTACATTGATAGTTTAGAAGCGATTATGCCGGTTGTTACGCAAATTGCCCACAAACATCGAAGCCTTGGAATTAAACCTGAGCACTATCCAATTGTAGGAAAGTATTTGCTTTTTGCAATTAAGGATGTTCTAAAGGATGCGGCGACAGACGATATTATAGAAGCGTGGGGAGAAGCGTACAATGTAATAGCCGATGCTTTTATAAGTTTAGAGGCGGAAATGTACGATCAAGCAGAAAAACAAACAGGCGGCTGGGATGGCTTCCGCAGCTTTATTGTTTCTAAGAAGGTTATCGAAAGCGAGGTTATAACGTCCTTTTATCTAAGACCGAAAGATAATGGCCCTATTGCTAGCTTCGAACCCGGCCAATATATCAGCGTGAAACTTGAAATTGCAGGAGAGGAATTTACCCATATCCGTCAATACAGCTTATCTGATGTTTCGCACAAAGATTATTATCGAATTAGTGTAAAGCGTGAGGATGGATTGGAAACTCCGGATGGGAAGGTATCTAATTTCCTTCACCAAGAAATGGCTGAAGGAGATACCATTAATATAAGTGCGCCTGCAGGCGACTTTATACTGGATACGCGCAAACAGTCACCAGTTGTTCTGCTTAGCGGCGGCGTTGGACTGACTCCAATGGTGAGTATGCTAAAAACAGCAGCAGCCCTCCAGCCTGAACGGGCAGTTACCTTTATTCATGCAGCGGCTAATGGGAAAGTACATGCGCTTAAGAATGAGGTAAAAGCACTATCAGAACAAACAAAATTTAAGTCATTTGTTTTCTATGATTCTCCTACAGAAGAAGATCGGTTGGCAAACGCCTTTGATGTGGAGGGTTATGTGACAGAAGAGTGGCTGGAACAAAACACTGATATAGCTCAGGCGGAATTCTTTTTCTGCGGCCCTGTACCCTTTATGAAGGCAATAAACCGATCTCTTAAAAATTTAGGAGTTGCAGATGAACGCATTCATTATGAGTTTTTTGGTCCAAAGGGAGAGTTGGAAGGTTAAAAAGAATTGATAATGAGTTAGTTCTGTTAAGTGGAAAAATAGAAATTGTTTGTGGTTGTCGGCTTTTAAGTCGTTTGTAGAGTCTTAGTGGAAGGCGATTCGGACTGCAGGAGCAGAAAATGGCAGGTTTGAGTCCGAATAGGAGGTTGATTCGGACAGCCAAGATAGAAGATGGTAGGTTCGAGTCCGAATAGAGTGGGATTCGAACAGCCGGAGCAGAACTTTTACAGACCAAATCATTTACGATTTGGTCTGTTCCATTTGTTTATTATTTATCTTTTAGACTTATCTTTATTCGGGAGGTCCCATTTCCTCCAATGGGTAAAAACGGAATTTGACCTCACCGATGATTGAGCTTCTGGAAATGAATCCGAAAATTCTGCTGTCTTTACTTCGCAATCTGTTATCTCCCATAACAAAATATTGATTTTTAGGTAGTTTTAGTGGTCCGAAGTCCTCTGTAAGCCTTGCCAATCCCTTTATTTTTGCGTCTTTTATATTTTCAGTTAGATAATATTCATCCACCAAAACCTTATTAATAAACAGCTGGTCATTTTTCATTTCGATTGTATCTCCTGGAAGGCCAATGACTCTTTTAATGTAGTTATCTTCGGAATCGGGGGAATGAAAAACAATCATGTCCAAATGCTCTATTTCACTTATTTTAAAGACTACGACTCTATTATTATCTTCAAAGGTAGGCATCATCGATTCGCCTTGCACGGCAACAGGTGTAAAGAAGAACTGCCGGCAAATAAACGCTATAATTAAAGCAAAACCGATTGATTTGGCCCATGAATAGATTTCACCTTTCGTGCCTTTAGCCACACCTATTCCTCCCCAACTATCTTTTCCCTTACCTATATTTTCGACCCGAACATGGAAATTCCTTTGTTGCTTTAAATGAGGTTTCTAATAAAAATTTCTTCCTTAATGAAATAAAAAGGCTCTTTTCTAAAAGACTGTTGCTTTTGCATGATGTGAGATAATAAAAGTTGATTGGAACGGTAGATGCTAGACTCATCGAAAACGCTGTCGCATCTTCCTTCGTGCGTGGGTGTATTTGAGGAAGCCCTTCAATGTCCAGTGGGATCACCCCCGTCCTTCGGAAAGAGAGCATCGGAAGCGGAAGTCAACGACTGCTTGTTAAAGGGCAACAAAGTTTACGAAATCCGCTAAAAAAAAAGACGCCTCACGGGCGCCTTATCGCATATGATCATCTTCAATGGAAGTATCTTGTTCAACAGTTACATAATTCAGTCCAGCGGCAGCAGCGAAAGCAACTCCTAAAGTGATGAATGTGGTTAACATTATGTACACGCTCCTGTCAATTTATTGTTACTAGTTATATTCCCGCTTAACAAAACTCTAAACCTTATAAACTAAAAAAAGTTACAAACCTGTAATGAAATAACAATATAGCTTTAATATGTTAGAATACTCAGTTATATCATTGATGACAAACCAAAGAGTCCATGACTCTTTAATGATTAGAAAAATAACACTTAATTTGTTCAGCCATATCCTCTTTATTGGCAGCAAACTGCTTGTGACGGTGGCCGTTACCTCCCGAAGGATGAGGAAATCCTCTAAGAATGGTAGTGGCCTTTAGATAATTCCTCTTAAGCAGGTAATTGAGCACAGCTGCAGTTTTTATGCCAAGCGGAATGATTAGCGGTTCTTCCATTCTTTGAAGGGAGGGTGCAAAATGCTTCAGAATGTATTGTCTTAGCAGATCGTTCTTCAGCATATCCGGCCGGGAACCGTTGAAATTTTTACCATTGAAAAAAACAGGGTAAGGCAGAACTCCTGTGGTATGAACGAGATGATTAGCGCTGCTAAAAAGCTCCATGGATGTTTTGATATTTAAATAAGCGGGAAGGCCAAGCTGGTCGAGCATGGTCACAAGATTTTTCCGCATGGTACCTTCGTAGCTTGATTCTTTTTTTGCCATATGCAGCAGCTCTTCGTCGCTAAGCCCTAAGGCGAGCCTTTCTCGAACCGCACTATATGATTTTTTCATTTGATTGAGCCCTGGCGTTATACCGACCATGAGGATTTTTGCGTGGTCATTGAAATAATCAACAGGCGCATAATAAATATCTAACGGCAGTTCAGCTGATTCCTCAAGCAGGAAGTTTTCAGACAGAAGCTCATTTTCATGAATTGGCAGAGTCAGCTTTGAAATTTTTTCTTTAAATTCTGCGAACCTTGCTCCTATAATAATTCCCATTCTAATTTGGCACCTCCTGACTATATACCTTCCCGTTTAAGGCCAGCTGCATGCAATTTTACCGTTAAAGATGGTTTTGAGTAAAAAGAATTTCCTTAACACCAAAAGCCCAGTTTTCTCATACCCTGTTTTAGAGGAATAATAGGGGAGGAAGCCATGATTATACATGTAGTTGAAAGAGGAGAAGCTTTATGGCAAATTGCCAGCCGTTACGGCGTAAGTGTGACACAAATCAGTGAACTAAACGAACTGCCTGATCCCAATCGGCTGGCTGTCGGGCAGGCTCTTGTCGTTCCAACATCAGATGTGACTCATACCGTAAAAGCCGGAGAGGCACTGTGGATGATTGCCAGGCGCTATGGAACCTCGGTTGAGGAAATAACGAGGCTAAACCAGATTGAAAACCCGGCCTTGATTTACCCAGGGATGGTTTTACAGATTCCTGCTAATAGCCATACAATACAGCCAGGTGAAACACTATGGCAGATTTCACAGCGGTACGGGGTAACGATCCCGGCTCTTGTCGAGGCCAACCAAATACAAAACCCTAACGTTTTGTATCCAGGGCGCGTATTAACAATACCTAGAAGGAAGCCTGTTATTGAAACAAATGCGTTTACTTACCACTCCGATGAAACGGCCGTCCAGCTCGTTAGTAACGTGGCCGAGCATTTAACTTATATTGCGACGTTTGCTTATGTGATTCAAGAAGACGGTTCTCTCCAGAATTATATGAAGGATGATACGGACGCTATCCAGACAGGACTTGCTGAAAATGCTTTGCCGATGATGTCGATTACCAATTTTACCGCAACAGAAGCGGGGGAAAATATTGCTCATGCTGTCTTGGCTAGTCCGGAAAACAGGGCGCGGCTCCTCACCAATATCCTTTCAGTTCTAAGGAACAAAGGATATCAGGGTCTAAACATCGATTTTGAAAATGTACTGCCGCAGGATCGTGAACTATACAACGAGTTTTTACAAGAATCAGTTGATGCGCTGCACCGGGCAGGTTTCTTTGTTTCAACCTCCCTTGCACCAAAGATCAGCGGAGAGCAGAAGGGCTTATTGTATGAGGCACACGATTATCCTGCCCATGGCCGAATCGCCGATTTTATAGTCTTAATGACCTATGAGTGGGGCTACCGGCTAGGACCACCTCGGGCTGTGTCTCCTTTAAATGAAATAAAAAGGGTACTGGATTACGCGGTAACTGTAATTCCGCGCGATAAAATTCTAATGGGATTTCAGCTGTATGCAAGAGACTGGATTATTCCACATGTGCAGGGAAGAGAAGCCGAAACATACAGTCCCCAGGAGGCAATCGCCCGGGCGACAAAGTATGGAGCAACGATTCAATATGACCCGGTGGCGGCTTCGCCGTTTTTCTACTATACAGATGAACAGGGACGGCAGCATGAAGTCTGGTTCGAAGACGCTCGAAGTGCCCAGGCAAAGTTTGATTTAATCAAGGATTACAATCTGCGCGGGGTCAGTTACTGGGTGCTGGGTTTCGCCTACCCGCAAAACTGGGTCCTGCTCGAAGACAATTTTACAATAAAAAAGCTGATGTAAATGCCCGGGTCTTCCAGGCATTTTTTTCTTCGTTAAGAAATACAGAATTTCCGATTTGAAAAAAATATACATCATGCGGCATCTAGTGTCTTATCCCTCATTATGAGTTAAGGTCAACATTGTATACCACAGCTCTTTTCGTATACCCTTTATCTCAGTTGGATTGCTACTGCGCAAATCGATTAATGTGTGCTTAGGAAGTTGGAAGTTGATCTCCTCTAAACTTGATTAGATTGTGAAGTTTTGGGATGATAAAAAGCAGGAGGGATGATGGTGAAAAGTGTAAGTCCTTATATTTTTATTGAAAACTGCAGTGAAGCAATGGAATTTTATAAAGATGCTTTGGGCGGTGAAATCAAAAAAGTCCAGTTAGCAGATAATATTGAACAGTTTAAAGGCCATGAAGGCAAGGTACTCCACGCTGAATTGCTTGTAGGCGATAGTGTTATTCACTTTTCTGATCTATTCGGAACAATGACACACGGGAATCTTGTTAAAATCACCCTAGAATGTGAGAGTGAAACGGAAATCCGGCACGTGTACGAGGCCTTGCTAAGCGGAGGCCAGGCAGAGGTTGAGCTTCAGAATACCTTCTGGGGAGCAATTCATGCCAATGTGACGGACAAACATGGGGTGGGCTGGCTCCTTAATTATCAAAAGTAACATAATGGATGAATCTTTTTGAAGCATAAATCGTACATAATAAAGGTCATTTAGAATGGGGTGAAATGTGATGAGCAAAACGAAAAAAATAATGGCGGGTGTAACCTCAACTGCTCTTGCTTTAAGCTTGGCAGCCTGTGGAACACAATCAGCAGAAGAAGATGCAGATATCCTGCCTGTACCGGAGGATGAAGATTGCGAAGACTGGGAGTGGGATGATGACGAAGGTGTCTGGAAGTGCGACGAGAAAAATTCCCGGTTTTTCGGACATTACTTTTTCCTTGGCCGATTCTTTGGCAATAGCGGACTTTTAGCACAAAATCGAGATTACCAATCTTATAAAAACAGCGCAGCTTTTAAAGGCGGCGCAATAGGTGATAACAAAACGATTAAACGGAGCACCGGCTTTGGCAGCGGTTCCAAAAGTACAGGCGGTTGAATAGAAACGGGGGATGGCTATGAATTTATATTTGAATTTCGGGGCCTATTTAGTTAGTGCACTAGGCTTACTGATTGCAGGAGTATTCCTGTTTGAAATCACCACAACAAAACTCAAGGAATTTCAGCTTATTGGCAAAAAAAATGTAACTGCTGCTTTATCGCTTGGCGGTAAAATGCTTGGACTCGCAATCGTACTTGGCGCAGCTGCAGAGTATTCTGTCTCACTTGTCGATATGGTCATTTGGGGGGTTATTGGGATTGTCTCCCAAATTGTGTTTTTTATTTTAGCAGAGGTTGTCACAATTCGCTTCAGTATCCATAAAGCAATTGAAGAAGATAACAGGGCAGTCGGCGTGATGCTGTTTACCCTGTCGCTTTCAGTTGGCTGGATTGTTGCGAAATGTCTGACCTATTAAGGGTGATTGTATGAATAAATTAACCTACTTCATTGATACAGGCAAAGGCGATTTTGAGCCTTTTTATGAATATAAAATTCCTGAAGTTGGAGCTGATGAGATATACGCTCGCCAGCTTTGCACCTACTTCATAATGAAGGGGATCCAGTATGAACTCGTCTCAAACGAAATGTCAGAGGACGAGGAAATCTTGGTGCTTAAGCAAGTTGGGAACAGCGAGAGCTCGGTGGATGAACAGTTTTATCGCGGTAAAGGCCTTCACCTTGAATTTCGGAGATACAGCGAGCGTGAGCGTTATCGGTTACTGACATCCCGGCCCGTTGAAACTCACTTTGATATCATTCGCTACCTGATTAAAGATGTTGTCGATGTTCCTGAGCTCGGCCAAATGGAGGTCACTTCAACTGAAATTGATGAAGACCGCGCTGTGTATGTTATTTATGTAAAAAATATTGGAGAACGAGGATAATGTTTTCTGAGGATAGGCAGCAGTTTTATTGCAAAGTGGATCACTTCTGGCATGATTTATATGGGGAAGAGTATGCGCTTTTTGATATCGCCTATATCGATAAGAAGGAAGCTGGTGTTATTCATCAGGCATCAGATCGAATCGGACGCATCTTTTTTAAAATAGCCAGCCTGCTCCGCAGTGTTCCAGATGAGACTTTACTTGAAATGGGATACCCGAAGGAGGCTTTGGCATTTCTTCGGCTAAAAGTGCTTCAGGCAGAGAGTGTGATTTCACGCCTTGACCTTGTTAAAAACAGCGGTACATATAAGGTTATCGAACTAAACTCCGATACCCCAACGTTTATAAAAGAGCTTTTTCATGTGAATGGGTTTGTTTGTGAGGAGTTTAATGCAGAAGACCCAAATAGCGGAATGGCGGAAAAACTCTCGAAGGCGGTTCGAAATAGTATATTCGAATCTGCCATAAAGGTAGGCACTCAGGAACCCTATATTGTTTTTACAGCTCATAAAGACAATGAAGAAGATCGGAATACAGCGCTGTATTTACAGGAAATAGCCGGTCTGCCGTCAAGGTTTATTCCGCTGGATCAGCTTCAGATTGAGCAGGGTTCAGGGTTATATGATAATGAGGGTAGAAGGGTTGATGTTCTGTATCGCCAGACATTTCCGGTCGAAAATTTAATTTCAGATGAAGATCAGGACGGAAATCAAATCGGTCAGTGGCTTCTTGAACTAGTAGAAAATGGAAAACTGGCCGTGGTTAATCCGCCATCTGCCTTTTTGCTGCAGAATAAAGCAGTTATGGCGGTAATTTGGGGGTTGCATCAAGAACGCAATTCATTTTTTACCGAGATTGAGCATGAATGGATCGCGGAGCATTTCCTGCCTACGTACTTGGAGCCTGCTCATTTTTTAAAAAATAATCTGGCTTTTGTAAAGAAGCCAGTCTTTGGTCGTGAAGGAGATACTGTTCAAATTTTCGATGAGGCCGGACAGTTGAAAAGTGAGGATAAAGAAAAATCCTATACACAGTACATGTCGATTTATCAAGAATTTATCGAGCTGCCTGTGATTCCTTTTAAAACTGAAAAGGGTGAAAGAACTGGTCATCAACTTGTTGGAAGCTTTTTGATCAGCGGCAGAAATGCTGCCATAGGCTTTCGAGTTGGTGACGCGATCACGAACAACTTATCATATTATTTGCCCATCGGCATAAAAAAGGGGTGAAGAACATTGTGGATTTTATACCAATTTTTCTCGAAGCTCATTAAAGTAAGACTTTGGCAGGTAATAGTTTTGACGTTACTGGTACTAGCGTTAAGCAGTTTGATTATCCAAAAACTAGAGCCTGATACCTTCCCAAGATTCCTTGATGCACTATGGTGGACGATGACAACGGTTGTAACGGTTGGATATGGTGATTATTCACCAGTGACTGATGCAGGGCGGATTTTTACGATGATTCTGTTATACACAATTGGAATAGGCGCCATGGGGGTTATCATTGGGAAAATCTTTGAAAGCTTCAGCCATTTCCGGAGACTAAGGGAGGAAGGGAAATTGAAATATACAGGCAACGGGCATTATATATTAATCGGATCTTCAAAAGAAAAACTCGGTAATGTAATTGAAGAGATCGTCTCCAGCGGAAAAAAAGCTAACATCGTAGTAATCGACCATGCCGGCAAGTCACCGATTGACGATGATCGCGTTCATTTTATCAGCGGTGACCCGGCCGAAGAGGACATCCTGATGATGGCCAATATACTGGAATCAAACTCAGTGTCCATTTTTACAGATGAGAAAATCGAATATGCAGAATATGCGGATGGAAAAACACTTCTAATCGCTTCAAGAGTTGAGTACATATCGAAAAAATACGATAAAAGCTTATATACAATAGTAGAGATTATGAAAGAAAAAAATATTTCTCTTTTTGAATATGCAAAGGTCGACGAATTTATTTTATCAAATGAATCGGTATCTAGATTGATGGCGCAGGCAGCGATCCACCCAGGATCTAGCCGGCTGTTCAAACAGCTGCTAAGCAAAGCAGAGGGCGAAAACCTATATGAAATTGTCAAAAAACCGCACTGGAACACATATAAGGATGCCGCGATGGAACTGTTTGAGCAAGGAGCCATTTTAATCTCGGACGGCAATCAGCTTGATATCGCCCGCAGGCATAACGAACAAATCCCGGAAGGTACAAAAATGTTTGTCATTTGCGATAAAGAAACATATGAAAAAGTAGTGTGAGAGTCTGCATCCCAGTTGGGGTGCAGGTTTTTTTTGTGCGTATGGCTGTTTTTATTATTCAGAATATTTGATGATCAGGAATTACGATCTAACTCCCCGGAATAATCATCCATGGGCGTTGAATTATGGGCAAACTCCCTCGAATTCCTCCCAAACTCCCAGGAATAAACAATAACCTCCCATTATGAAAGAGAACGAGAAGGAAATTAAGAGGATCTATCGAATTTTTAATACAAGAATGATAAGGAGTGATGTTTTTGATCGCGAAAAAACGTAAAATTCCACTGAAAATTTTAATTTTGGAAGCATTGCTGAGGAGGCTTCCGACTGATCATCGAAAAAGACAGCTGATTGAACAAGAATTGACCCGGCGGTATGCTGGATATTATGGGGAGGAATCAATTGATTATTATTTAAGCTTTCTCAATGAAAAAAAGTATCTTGTTTTTCACCAACTCCGTATGGCACGCAGCCAATTTTTCTTCCAAATTGACACCCTGCTCGTATCCTCAAACTTTACTCTCCTACTAGAAATTAAAAACATCTCCGGCACGATAACGTTTGATAACACATTTGATCAGGTAACAAGAGTTTATAAAGGTGCTGAGGAAAGGATGATCAATCCGATTCTTCAGGTAAAGAGGCAGCAACTCCAGTATCAGCAATGGCTTGATGGCCAACAATTAACCAAGCAGCCGATGGAACATCTTGTTGTTTACTGTAATCCAACAGCTATTCTTAAGATGACATCATATAATCCTGAAGTAAAAAAAAGAATTTGCCATTCTGAGCAGCTTTATGAAAGGATTCAAGCGTTTGAATCTATATATAAAGAAGAACCTATTGATAAAAAAGAAATAAAAAGACTGAAAAGACTACTAATAAAAAACCACGAACCTGAAAAGTATGAAATCTTAAAATCATTTTCCATCGAGTCCGAGGAGATTATAAAAGGTGTCCTGTGCCCTGACTGCAGCCATACGGCCATGAAAAGAAAGCGCCAATCATGGCACTGTCCAGTATGTAAAATAAATATAAAAGCGGCATACAAACAGGCTATTCTTGACTATTTTTTAATAATCAAGGATACAGCTATCAATGAGGACATCCGAAACTTCTTAAATCTAAATTTCCCCCAATCAATCTTCAACTTTCTCTCAAATATGAACTTCTCTGTCTCCGGAAAAACTAAGGGGAGAGTTTATCATTCGCCTTTTATCGATTACTAGATTTTTATAATTAAAAAACGCCCGGGGATCAGTTCACACCGGACGTTCCATACTATATTAATCTCTATGCTTGTCGTTAAATTTATCTGAGACGTCTTCTTTAGCGTTACCATAAGTCTCTTTAAGTTTGCCTTCGCCTTTGTCCATGCGGCCTTCTGCTTCCATTGATTCGTTATCAGTAAGCTTGCCAAACTGTTTCTTTGCTTCGCCTTTTACTTGGTCAAAGCTGCCTTTTGTTTGTTCTTCGTTTGCCATGAATATAGCCTCCTTAAGGTCTAATAGTATATAAATACCCGTAAAAAGCGAGAAGAAACTGGATAGTTTTCCCTGAAAGCATCAAATTTTGATAGTAGGAATGGTAAAAGAGAACAATTATTATATCTGGTCCGGCAGATCAACTATTAATGAAAGGAGTGGAAATTCCTGCGAAGGAAATTCACAATGAGGCTGGGAAGAACTGGTTTGTGCCCATGAGGCTTCCTATTATAGAAAAATACTAGATACTATAGGACAATTTAAATAAAATAAACCCAAGTCCAGGCTTGGGTTTATTGTTCCTATATTTCTATAGAATGGCTTTCATTATCTGGTTCATCCTGAATTTTCATAAATCTCCTTAATAAAACCAGGAAGACGATTTCCATAATCATCGAGGAGCTGACTATTATGAATATAAGGCCCAACAGCATATTGCTTCCCATGTTCATAGTAAAGGTTTGCAGAAAACTATTGCAAAGCATCACTATCATATAGACCAATAGGGTTGTGGAGGTACGGCTAACGAGGTCGCTTTCCCCGCGTTCTTTCACGATACTGATCATCATTTTAAAAACAAAGAAAACGAGAACTAATTTTAATAGCCCAATTGCATGCATGTAAAAGGCCCATCCATCAATCGGTGCAAGCTGTCCAAACTCATTAGCGGTTTGATTTTGCTGAATAAAGATGGTTGGAAGCGAAACGAACATCAAGATAAGTGCCAGTGTTTTTGCCTTTTTTCCGGCGGGATCTTCTGTTGCCGCGGACTGTACGCCCCAAAAAATCAGCAGGTAGCCGAGCGGATCGGGCAAAATATCAACGACTATTAAATGAATCTCAATTAATACTAAAATAAATCCCCAAAACAGTTTGCTGAAGCTGTTTCTCATCATTAGTATGCGCCCCCTTGCTGGTCAACTAGTTCATCGACATCCTTTTGTTCTAAAGAAGGAAAGTCGTTAATAGGGGCCATAATGTTAAACCTCTCTCCATTTTCGGTTGTACCTTGTAGATTAAGACTAAACTCAAAGGCACTCGTCCTTTCTGGGTTAAAGTAAATCATCATTCTCAGCCATTCATCCTTTTCAATTGAATAAGGAAAGAAATCATCGTTGGCTATCACTCCATCGATCTTGTTCCAGTCCTCATGCAAACTTTGATCGTACCATTCGGGGATATCTCTTCCGTCTTGAAGGGCATCCAGTTCCTTCAATTTTTCCTGATCTAAGTTAAGCTTAACTTCTAGGTCATCAGCTGCTTCTGGAAAGGGAATTTTTATAGCTTCTAGTGTTACTTTTTCGGTAGCCACAAATGCTGTATCACTTCGATGGCTTGAGCTTCCTGAGCTCATCCGGAAATCAAATGGCAGCTCAGCTTCCTGTTGGGGATAGAATGCGACCTTTCCAATATCATAGGTTCTTGGAGGGTACTGATCAAAACCAACTTCCATTGATTCGAAAGTCCAAGTCCCATCACCGCTAATAGGCAAGGAATGTTCAGGAAATGGGATCATAACGGATTTTAAGTAGTGATGGCGGAATTCCTGGTCATAATGAAAAGACATTCCTTGGTTATTAGGATAGAATTCATGTCCATCAATTCTCAAGTAATGCACATTTGCGGGGTTTTGCTTATTGGTAAGGTAATAAAACGTAAGCATGCTTTCTCCATCTTTGATGTAATACGAATCGGAATAGTGCTTTAAAAAGATCGGCTCATCGAGCTGTTTTGATTGAAAATATGTATAATTGCCAGCCCAGCTAATTAAAATGACAATCAGCGCTGCCCATAAATATTTTTCTTTCATACTGTCCTCCTGTTTCTATTATTCTCCTTCTATAAAAGTACCATATTTTCAATGATAAAAGGTCTAAAACTTTAGGAAGCCCTAGACCTGACCTTCCTCATTTCTTTTCTGGAATTCCCACACACTTCTTAAGTTCCGATCAAATGATTTAAGCTCATCAGTGCGGTGCAAACCTTTTAAAAAACTGCACCTAGCTAAAGGCAACCTCCTTAAACCATGACTTCAATAGATACAAACTTAACTTCTCTGTCCAAGTTAAGATATTTAAAATCATCCCATTCACCTTATAGGAACTTCTCAATCCCAAACCTTAAGGCAAGTTGTCCCTCAATCCAGTGTTATTACCTCCACAGTTCGAAGATGCGCGATTCGACTTAAATATACAAACCATAAATACTATAAAAACCTTCCCAACCTCCTCCTGTTACAATTTCGACACAAACCGGGGGTAAATAGGGGAGTTTCCCTGAGTAGATAGGGGATTCCCCTGATAAAGAAAAAACGTCTCTCTCTTTACAATAAGAGTAAGAAAACAAACAGGTTTACATTAAGGGAGGACTTAAGCATGCAAGCAGAAATTTCAACTAAACAAACAGCGACGCATTCAAAACCATCTGGTAATGCATTCGCTTCAAAATTTGCTAAATCAATGTTTATAACGGTTAGTGTCATTGTGTTTTTATCCTTTATTGCAACGAGACAGTTTACTCACGTGGATTTAAATCTTTATGGCTACATGGTCGGAACGATCGTTTTTATCGGAGGCTTCTTCTACCGGTTCATCGCCTGGGGCGAAAGACCGCCAACAAAGATCTTCATAAAAAAAGGCATTAAGCTTCTTTTTAGAAAATCAACAGCGAAAACTTCTGTTGACCATCTGGCAACCTATAACTTTATCTGGAACCGTGGAATCTACCGCTGGACACAGCACATCATGATGGGGTGGGGTGTCATCCTTTCCTGTATGGTAACTTTTCCGCTCGTATTTGGATGGATGTACTTCACAATGCCGGAAAACGGATTCTACACTGTAGTCTTTATGGGAATCAACCTGATGACGGTAAAAGCTGATGGCATACTAGCATTCTTCTTTTATAACGCATTAAACTTTTCAGCAGTTATGGTAATCACAGGTGTTTCAATGGTGTTCTACCGCAGACTTAAAAACATGCAGGCAAGAGCAGAACAAAAATTCATGTATGATTTCCTGCCACTTTACTTGCTGCTGTTCATTAGTATTACAGGGTTATCATTAACCTTCCAAAACGTAGTGCTGCACGGCTGGGGCCAGCCGGCCATGTCACTGATCCATCAATGGGGCGTAATCATCACACTCATTTACCTTCCTTTTGGGAAGCTTGCTCATATCCCGTTCCGGCCGCTCAGCGTGTTTGCGAGAAACTATCGAGAGCATTATATGGAACAGTCCAAGAAAGAATGTAAAGTTTGCGGAACATCATTTGTTTCTACTGAACAATCACAGGATGTCGTTAATGTACTTGGAGTAAACAATATGGAATTTGAAACAAAGGAAGGTTTCCATCTTGCTGAATTATGTCTTCCATGCAGACGGAAATACCGGATTGCACAATTCTCCGGATTCCCAACACACGAAGTAAAGGTCAAGGAGGCCAACCAGAATGCAAAGGGATAAATTTTTTAAAGAAGTCGAAAACGTAACTCACCCAAACGAAAAGCTAGTTAAAACTCATTGCAGCTACTGTGGGATGCAATGCGGAATGAATCTTAGAGTAAATACAAAAACAAACAAAATCATCGGGGTAGAACCTCGTTATGACTGGCCGGTAACGGTCGGGAAAATGTGCCCTAAAGGTGTTACAGCTTATCAGCAGACAAACCACGATGACCGGATCCTAAAGCCATTGATTCGGGACGATGCTTCATTAAAAGGAACCAAAGAAGGCTTCAGGGAAGCGAGCTGGGATGAAGCGTACGACTTGATCGTGAATAAATTCCAAGAACTTCAAAATAATTATGGGAAAGATTCACTAAGTGTTTATAGCGGCGTATCGATGACCAACGAAAAATGTTACCTGACTGGTAAGTTTGCTCGTGTGGGCTTACAAACTCGTTATATTGATTATAATGGACGTTTTTGTATGGCAAGTGCTGCCGGCGGATTTATGAGATCATTCGGAGTTGACCGGGGTTCCACACTTCCATGGACAGATCTTCATGAGACAGATTGTTTATTTATTGCCGGCAGCAACACTGCTGAGTGCCATCCAACATCAATGTTTCGAGTGTGGGCAGTTCAGGAGAGAGGTGGTTACTTAATTGTAGCCGACCCTAGAGAGACACCAATCGCCAGAAGAGCCGATGTTCATTTGGATTTAAGACCAGGAACAGACCTTGCCTTAGCAAACGGAATTTTGAATCAATTAATTCAAAATGGCTATGCCGATGAAGAATTTGTTAACAAACATACAAATGGCTTTGAAGAAACAAAGGAACTAGTGAAACTATTTACACCAGAATACACGAGTGAACTTACTGGAGTTGCTCCGGAGAAAATTATACGTGCTGCTGAAATATATGGTAAAGCTCCTAATGCTATCGTTATGTTCGCCCGCGGTATTGAACAGCAGGTTAAAGGTGTAGACAACGTTTCAGGGTACACAAACATGGCATTAGTAACAGGTAAAATTGGCCGCCCTAAAGCAGGTGTTGCCACGTTTACAGGTCAAGGAAATGGCCAGGGCGGGCGTGAGCACGGGCAAAAGGCAGATGCCCTGCCAGGCTACAGGAAGATTGCAAACCCTGAGCACGTAAAGGAAGTAGCTAAGGTATGGGGAATTGAACCCGAAGAAATGCCAGAAGCAGGGGTTTCCGCTTATGAAATGTTCGGATTAATGGAGCAGAAGACGATCCGCGGTTTGTACTTATTATGCTCAAACCCAGCAGTGTCTGCCCCAAATTTGAATTATGTTAGAGAACAAATGAAGAACCTTGATTTCATGGTATGCGCTGATTTCTATCTGTCAGAGTCTGCAGAATTTGCAGATGTGATTCTTCCTACAACAACGTGGGCTGAAGACGAAGGGACCGTTACAAACCTTGAAGGACGTTGTATAAAAATTAATAAAGCACAAGAGCCGCTTGGTGAATCCAAACCAGACTGGCAAATTCAAATAGAGTTATGTGAACGCTTAGGAAGAGGGAAATACTTCTCACATTTAAAATCAGCTAGTGACGTTGGTGAAGAATTCCGTTTAGCTTCAAAAGGCGGCAACGCAGATTACTACGGAATTACCTGGGATAAAATCGAAAAACAAGATGGAGTATTCTGGCCTTGTAAGGACGAAAATGACAAGGGAACACCACATATGTTTTTGGATAAAAAATTCTATCACCCAGATGGTAAAGCAAAGATTTGTGCATTGCCATACCGTCCACCTGCTGAGGAGCCAAGTGAAAAGTTTCCCCTCCGGTTAACGACTGGCCGCGTTGTCTATCATTACCTCTCAGGCAACCAGACGAGACGGATTCAATTTTTAAAAGATATGTGCCCGGAGGCCTATGTTGAGGTTCACCCCGAAACCGCACAAAAATATAACATTAGCCATGAAGAAAAAGTTCGCTTGTTTACACTTAGAGGCGAAGCGATTTACAAAGTTAAAATCACAGAAGCGATTCGTAAAGATACGGTTTTTGTCCCTTACCACTTCGGACATGACCAATCTATTAATCTGTTAACAATTGCCGCGCTTGATCCAATGTCGAGGATGCCTGAATTTAAAGCATGTGCAGCACAGATTGAAAAACTCGAACTAAAGAAGGTGCAATAAATGGAAAAAAAGAGGCTATATTTAGAACTCGAAAATTGTATAGGATGCCGCTCTTGTCTGGCGGCCTGTACCCAATGCGGGGGACATGAAGAACGGAACCGAAACTACGTCTATGATGTCAACCCCTTGGTCAATCGGCAAACGATGCCTCTCATGTGCCTTCATTGTGTGAATCCGGCATGTGCCAGAAGCTGTCCAGCCCAGGCGATCCAAATTCATGAAACAGGAGCAGTATTATCAGCTTTAGTTGAAAAATGTATCGGATGCCAAAACTGTACGATTGCTTGCCCATACGGTATTCCAAAGTTTGATGAAGAACAAAACTTGATGTACAAGTGTGACCTATGTATCGATCGTACAAAGGATGGCATTCCGCCAATGTGTGCGAGTGTATGCCCATCCAATACACTTCAGTGGCTGTCTGATTCGGAAATTGAAGCTAAGCAAAAACAATTCAACCTTGATAACGGAAAATGGGTTACAAGCCTGCCATATTTAGAAGGCGAAACTAATGTAAAAGTTAATCTCCCTGGTATTTTGCAGGGAACCACAAAGCTGTTTTAGGAGGGATGACCATGTCAAAAAGGAACAACAATATCCCATTTGATCAAGATAATTACACACACAATATTGACCGAAACAATGAACGTAAGCTCGACAGGCGCGGTTTCATGAAGACATTGGTGGGAGCTGCTGGAGTATTCGCAGTATCCTCCCTGCCATGGGGAGCTGTTGCAGCTAAAGAATTAATGGGACTTGGCGAAAAAGAGTACCCAAACAAAAAAATCACCGATGTCAGCAAAATCGCGATTGGAGATTCAGTTGATTTTAAATTCCCAGGAGATCATGATGATGCAATCCTAATCAGGCTGTCTGAATCTAAATATGTTGCCTACCAGAATGCTTGTACGCATTTACGCTGCCCAGTCTTTTGGGAGAAGGAAGATGGCGAAATGATTTGCCCTTGCCATCACGGAAAATTCGATGTCAATACAGGCGTGCCGACTGCTGGGCCTCCGAGACGTCCGCTGCCTGAAATTCAGGTGAAAGTGGAAAACGGCACAGTGTTTGCTGTAAAGGTGAAACGATATGAAGCGTAGTTATATACCTGTTCTGATCCTTTGTGCATTTTTGATGATGAGTATTGTGTTTACTCAATATATGGTTCACCAATATTACTTTGAAAACTATGTAACCACACTCATTTTTTGCGGTTTGAACCTGCTGTTATTCCCAGCAGCACTATATGTGTACCGTAAGGGCGTGAAAACTGATGCATAACGAAACCTACTTAGACTTTTGCTTTATCAGGCCGGAAACCGGTGAATTTAAAACAGAAATTGATCAAATGTTAAGCAAGCTGTTTTCCAAAGTCAATCTTAACTGGTATCTCGAAGAAAAGACTGCAGATGGCGCAGAAATCGTCGTTGCAGAAGTTAAAGGAATGAGCAGCTGGAGTTCTGAGGAAGAAACAATAGAGTTTATCGAAGAGCATGCAGGCGAAAAGTTTTGGGAGTACGTCCAAGGCTACAAGCTGTTCATTTACCCTGCAAAGAGAGGATGTAAGTCAAGTGGAGCATGTAACCATTAATCAATTGAAACGATTCATGGAAAGCCAGGTCGAAGTTGGGATCCTTGATGAGGACGGCGGCGAGCGAGCTCCTTTCCTAAAGAAAACGATCAAAAAAATTGAGCAGTGCCCTGATGGTACTCATCTTCGCATTTACTTTGATGACTTCTATTTCTTTGCTGTTCCGTTAACCGCGTCAGCAGAACAAACTGATAGCCAATGGACCGCGTTTGATCAAACTCAGAAATTAAAATATGAAATTCGAAAGGTGTGCAGTGCACATGAGTAAAAATAAACGGATTACAAACTGGAACCCAGAAGATGAAAAGTTTTGGCAGTCAGGTGGAAAAAAGCATGCTCGCAGGAATTTAATGATCTCTGTTCCATCGTTAATGATGGCGTTCATTGTCTGGCAAATATGGTCAGTCGTTGCCGTTCGCTTAAATGATATTGGATTTTCTTTTACAGAGTCAGAATTATTTACACTTGCAGCCCTGCCTGGTCTAGTCGGTGCAACACTGCGATTCTTCTACACATTTGCTGTTGGTAAAATTGGTGGACGTAACTGGACGGTTATTTCAACTGGAGTTCTAGCCATTCCGGCAATCGGAATTGGATTTGCTGTTCAGAATCCGGAAACTCCCTATTCCGTTATGTTATTGCTGGCTGGCCTTTGCGGACTCGGCGGCGGAAACTTCTCATCTTCCTCTGCCAATATGAGCTTCTTTTATCCCAAAAAGGAAAAAGGAACAGCGCTTGGAATTAATGGTGGACTAGGAAACATGGGTGTATCAGTTGTTCAGTTTGTTACACCACTAATCATCACTGTCAGCACATTTTCACTGGTGGGCCAAGGACAGGTGCTTTCTAACGGGGAAACGATCTGGCTTCAAAACGCAGCCTTTATCTGGGTAATTCCAATTGCAATTTTGACTGTTGCCGCCTACTTTGGCATGGATAACCTGCCAAATGCTACACAATCTGTTAAGGATCAATTTGTTATCGTTAAACGTAAACATACTTGGATTATGACTTTGTTGTATGTTGCAACTTTCGGTTCATTTATTGGTTATGCAGCCGCATTTCCATTACTGCTTCGATCTCAGTTCCCAGAGTATATTTCACTTGCATTCTTGGGAGCATTCCTAGCGGCTGCAGCACGACCAATCGGAGGCTGGATTTCAGATAAATTCGGCGGTGCTCTTGTAACTTCATGGGTATTAGTGGTTATGACGTTAGGAGCAGGCGGTGTTATCTACTTTACAAATCAGAAGAGCTTTGCCGGATTCCTGACAACTTTCATGATCTTGTTTATCGCAGCGGGAATTGGTTCAGGTTCTACGTTCCAGATGATTCCTGATATCTTTCCGGTTAAGGAAGCTGCACCTGTTTTAGGATTCACAGCTGCGTTTGCAGCATACGGTTCTTTCTTTATTCCAAAGCTTTTTGGCTGGTCGTCAGAGACAACAGGATCACCAGTAACAGCTTTCTACTTCTTTATCGCCATTTATGTTGTTTCACTTGTCGTGAACTGGTTCTACTACCTAAGAAAGTCAGTCAAGAAAACGAAGGTAGCGACTGCAGCATAAATGAACACGCTTCTGGTCTGCCTGGTTGAATAGCCAGGCTAGAGACCGGAAGTCTTTTATATTTATCTAATAGGGGTGTCAGCGCTCGTCCTATGCCTGTCGCCCCTGGGCAGTCGGCTGCGCTTTTCTTGTCTAGCTGCAGCGCCTAGCCCCTCGAGGTCTTAAGCCAGGATCCTACAGAAGGAAACACACCTTCTTGCGGATCCTGTCTTAAGCTGGTCGGGGCTTACAAGGCGCTTACGCTTTTCTTGTCTAGCTCCGCCTCCTAGAAACTCGGCAAACTTCAGCTCCTCCGGCAGAAGCAAAGAACGCTTCTTGGTCGGAGCCTCCAGTTTGCTCGTTTCTGGGCAGTCGGCTGCGCTTTTCTTGTCTAGCTCCGTCTCCTAGGGGCTCGGGGTCATAGGTCAATCGCTTCGGAAGGCAAAAAACGCCTTCTGTCAGCGCTTGCCATATGCCTGTCGCCCCTGGGCAGTCGGCTGCGCTTTTCTATTAGAAGGGAGGTTTGGAATGGTTATGCCAGTTAGTGAGATAAGTTCATACATTATTCATACTCAAGAGGAAGAGATTAAGCGTATTGCGCTTGAATTGCATGAGGGGGTTGGACAAAACCTTTATAGCTTATTTACCGGCTTGCAATTTATCGAGGGGGGAATAGAAAACCCAGTCATGAAAAGTGCCCTTAAGGACATGACGGCTGTTCTGGCAAAAACCATTCAGGAAGTCAGACTTCTTTCAGTTGAGCTTCACCCGCCAGCTCTTTCAGCGTTTGGACTGTTTGCTGCAACAAAAAGCTATATTAAGTTGTATACAAACACATTTGGAATTGAGGTAGAGTTAATAACAATAGGGAAAGAACGTCTGGTTTCTGAGAAAGAAAATATCGTTCTTTTTAGAGTGTTCCAAGAGGCATTAGCTAATATTGCAAAGCATGCTGATACAAGCTGTGCCACTGTTACTTTTCGCTGGGAAGAAACGTTTCTGGCAATCGAAATTGCTGATGAAGGTGTCGGGTTTGATAGCAATGAAGAAAATTCCCGTAATAATCTAGGTCTTGCAGTAATGAAAGAAAGAATGCATCTTGCAGGAGGGACTTTTACCATTCAATCCCAGCGTGAACAAGGTACGTATATTAAACTGACCCTGCCATTACGATAATTGTTTGTTTTATCATTTCGTGAAAGGCTTTCCATCACATGAAAGTTAGTTTATCATAACGATATGTCCAACTTTAATAGAGGGACTTTTATTACACTAAGAGCATTGCTTCCAAAAAGTAATGCTTTTATTACATTCTTAGAAATGGCAGAATCACTTTAAAAAAGCAAAAATACCTATTAAACTTAAAAAAATATTCTATGCCAAATTTATAAAAGATCTAGAAAGGGGGATGGAGAATGATCAAGATTTTGCTTTGTGATGATCATGAGGTAGTCAGAATGGGACTTTCAATGCTTTTAAATAATCACCCTGATATGCACGTTGTAGGGGAGGCATCAGAAGGCAATGAGGGAATAAAAAAGGCTCTTCAGCTAGAGCCGGACGTAGTAATTATGGACTTGAGCATGCCGCACGGAAAAGACGGATTATCGGCAACCACTGAATTGAAAAAAAAACTCCCGGAAGTTTCTATTTTAATTTTAACGATGCATGATGATGAGGAATATTTATTTCGTGCCATTGAGGCTGGGGCCTCTGGATGTATTTTAAAAAGCGCTCCGCATGATGAATTACTGGCGGCCATTGAAACGGTCGCTAAAGGGAGTGCTTACCTAAATCCTTCAGCAACAAAAAGATTAATGGAGGAATATATTGGGAATATCAAACAAGGAAGTGCTGACACCTATAGTCTTTTGTCTGACCGCGAACGCGAGGTGCTTGCGCTGGTCGCCAAAGGATATGCGAATAAAGAGATTGCTGAGCAGCTGGTCATTAGTGTGAAGACAGTCGAGACGCATAAAGGGAACCTTATGGAAAAACTGCAGCTTAAAACGAGGCCCGAGCTGGTAGCCTATGCCCTTAAAAAGGGGCTGCTCGGTTATGGGTTGTAAAGGAAGTGAGTATACATGAGGAATTTGAGGAACTTTCAGCCTGCTGCAGATGCATGCGCGAAGCTTCGGATCGAAATAGGCTCTGATTTTGCTGGGCTTGCTATTCAAAATGAAAATACACCAGATGTAAGCTGGCATCAGGCAGCAGGAAACCGTAATGATAAATATAAAAAAATTAACGTTCGCTTCGGTAAAGGTATTGCCGGGCGGGTGATTTCAACGGGCCGACCGATGAGTGTTGTTCACTTTCCAAATGATATACTTGGAAAAGCTCTGGATTATCCTATTATGCTTGCTGAGAACCTTCAGTCAGCATACGCTGTTCCACTGGTGTTTAACCAGGTTCAGCGGGGTGTACTTTTAGTGGGTAATCGTCAGGAGCATATCTTTACAGAGGAAGCAAAAGAAGCAGTAGCAAGGACAGCTGCTGAACTTCAGGAGCTGATAGATCGTTTTTACAGGGGGGAAGCAGATGGAGAGGCATGAAATAAAAAACATTCCATATCCATCTGTTAGTGAAGAAACGATTGTGATTAACCAGAGCGGGCTAATTGTTTTTTTAAGCGAAAAAGCATGCAGCAGGTTCGGGTATAACAGCTATGAATGTGTCGATAAGGACGTAACTTCTTTGTTTCCTGAACTGGATTTATCCACCGTAGAGGAAGGCATTCTAATTCAGCAATATGGAAAGCATCGAAAAGGGAATAGTTTTCCTCTCTTTATCCGGATGAATTCGTTTATTTTAAAAGATGCCGTGTACTTTTTAATTGTAATCCATAATGTGAAAGACCGAACAAAGCTGAGTAAAGAGCTCTCTCAACCGTTGAGCGAACTTGTAGATTTAAAATTCGCTCTTGATAAATCAACAATTGTTGCCTTTACTGATGCAAATGGGATTATTAAATATGTAAATGAAAAATTTTGCGAGGTATCGAAATATGAAGCTGAAGAAGTAATCGGAAAGACACACCGAGTCGTAAATTCCGGATACCACAGCAAAGAGTTTTTTGAATTAATGTGGGCCACCATTACTGCTGGAAAAGTATGGAGCGGTAATATTAAAAATAGAGCAAAAGACGGCTCTTACTATTGGGTGGACACGACGATTGTTCCTTTTTTAAATGAAGATGGAGCCCCTTATCAGTATCTGGCGATTAGAAAGGAAATCACAGAACATAAACAAGCTGTAACCGATTTGAAGCAATCACTTCAAGAACTGATGGACTTTAAGTTTGCACTTGATGCTTCTTCAATTTTAGCGATAACAGACCAGCGTGGAGTTATCCATTATGTGAATGATAAGTTCTGCAAAATCTCGAAATTTTCTAGAGAAGAGTTAATTGGAATGGATCATCGAATTGTAAACTCAGGTTATCACTCGAGAGAGTTTTTTCAACAAATGTGGGGCACAATCTCGTCCGGCAAGGTTTGGAAGGGAGAAATTAGAAATAGAGCAAAGGATGGCAACCTTTATTGGGTGGACACAACGATCGTGCCCTTTTTAACGGAAGAAGGAAAGCCCTATCAATATCTTGCTATTCGATATGAAATTACAAAACGCAAAAAGATAGAGGAAGAGTTAAAACGAATGGCGACGCGAATGATCGAGGTGCAGGAAGAAGAACGAAAACGGCTGTCGAGAAATCTGCACGATGGAATCGGCCAAAACGTGTACAGCCACTTAATTACCATTCAGCGTCTTCAAGCAGAAATGGACCATCCTCTTCTTGAACAGATGAAGCAGGAAGCGACTGAGCTGATTGAAGAAATAAGAGAGATTTCCTGGGAGCTCCGGCCTTCTGTTATTGACGATCTTGGTTTAGTTCCGGCGATTCGATCTTATTTGTCCCGTTATTCTGAACACTATAATATCGACGTACATTTTGATTGTGCGCTGCATAAGCGTCTTGATACGAACAAAGAAATAACCATTTATCGAATCATTCAGGAAAGCCTTACAAATATTCGAAAGTATGCAGAAGTAAACGAGGCTTCTGTAACGATTCGTGAGCAAGGTGAGATTGTCACTGTTGTCATTGAAGATAAAGGCAAAGGGTTTGACGTGGCAAAAAACACACGTGGTGTAGGGTTATTTAGTATGGAGGAAAGGGCCAAAGCAGTTGGCTGTGAATTGCGCATCCAATCTTCTCCTGGAATAGGAACAATGATTATTCTTGAAGTGCCGACTACCAGCTGGCCGCATGACACGACAAGAACCTATCAATAATTAAACCCGCTTGGATGCAACCAAAACATCCAAGCGGGTTTTTATAGTCCTCCGCAATTGGGCGGGGGAGTGCTGCTTTTCTGTTTGTTTTGCTGCTCTTCAGCCTTATCCAGGAATACAGACTCCAGCCCATATCCGGTTGAACTAATTTCTAACACTTCAGCATACTGCTTTTTTAATTCTTCGAAAGTTCTTAGATCATGGTTTTTTTTATTCATTATATCCCTCCAAAAGAAAAACGCCATAGAAATGGCGTTTATAAAAAATTGATTAAGATTACTTTTTATTGGTTATTCCCTTGGTTTTGATTCTGATTCTGATTTGAACCGTTGGTGAATGACTGAGCTGTCTTGTCTATTGCTTTGCCTGTTTGTTCTACTGCATTCATTGCAACGTTTTCAGTTGCAGCAATAGTATTTTGGGCAGCATCAAATACAACATCTGCGCCTTCCTGTATTCTGCTGGCAACTTGACTGGCCGGCCCTTTGTTTTGGTTCTGTTGGTTCTGCTGATTTTGTTGATTTTGTTGGTTTGACATATCCTTCACCTCCTAGCAGATATAGCATATGTACTTTTAAAAAATTTATCCAAGGTGGCTAAAATTGAGTCACTAAAAATCTTTTGCCAGACAAAAGCGCAAGGGCCCGTTAAGCGACGTCTGGACTGGGGAACACCTACTGAGATAACCGGAAGTAATTCAAGTCGACTTATCATAGGGAGGTGGGCGAAGTACACGAGTCGCTGGGCGCTGGAGCTGGATAAAGACAACGCATACAGTGATTCACAACCTGCAATTTTTAGAGTTTTCTCAACAATCAAAGAAGAGGCCCGCAACTGCGGACCTCTTTCTGAAAATCAATCTCTAAGATTGATTATTAAGCTGCTGTTCTCCAAGGGCAACCAGACGTTTTGTCATCTCGCCCCCGACAGAACCATTTGCCCGCGCGGTCGTATCTGCACCTAGCTGAACTCCAAACTCATTGGCGATTTCTTCTTTCATTTGACTGAGAGCATTTTCAGACCCAGGCACCAAAAGCTTGTTTCTTGCCATGACACATCACGCTCCTCACGAAGGTTTGAGCAAAGTTAATTGCTCTGTATTAAGGTAACCTAATTGAAAGAGGGTGATTCATGTTGCTTAGAATCTCTTAAAGAGACCGTGATTCAACCTTTATCTCGAATATTTGCAGCAATAAGTGTTTTACAGCACATGGCCAATCCGGCTAAAAAAAAACCGATTGTAAAGCTGAAAGGTAAGGTGTACAAGGAAAGTAAAGCAGTAAGGAAAGTCCATATCAGCCATAAAAATAGCTCATTGACCTTGCGCATTGACTTCCGCAGCCTTCCAATAGTGCTGACTAATTGCGTCCGCCAAAGCAGAAACAGTATTTTTAATTTCTTTCATATTATTGTCTACCCCACCCACTTCGACTACAAGCGAGTTCGGAGAGAGATCCTGATTGTATACCCCATCTACGCCCGTTCCTGACTTTTGCAAGATCCCTTTACTTAATCCGGGGTATTTTCCTTCCAAAAACTTATGAAGTTCATTGGCAAATTGTAAGTTTTTTTGATAATTCTTATTATCCTTACCGATGACAAACACAAGTTTGGCATAAGGTTCGTTATTAATTGTTGCTGACGTTGACTTCTTCCTGGCAGAATCCCTGTGCAGGTCAATAAAATAATCCAATTGCTCATTTCCTGCCATTGCGGTTTCAACAAGTCCACGTGAAAACAAGTAGGATTTTACTGTTTTCCAGCCTTTCTTTTGCAGTTCCTGACCAACATTCGTCTTGTCGATACTGACTCCTATCCCTTTATTCTCTAATTCTTTGCCAAGCAAATCACCGACAACCGTTATATTCGTTTTTCCATCTACAGCTTTTTCCTCATTTGACTCCCCCTCAAGTCCAATTAATGGAAGGTATGTTTCCCAGCTGTGAGTATGGTAAATAAAGATTTTTTTCTCGGATAGATTTCCAGAAGGGGGAGTTTTAGAGTCAAGTCCTTTGTTTAATTCTGCTAATTCCCCGGCAGCCATTTCTCTTTCAGTCAATAATTCATCGAGCGGAGGTGCAGACTCGAATGGGATATCGGCATACGTGACCCCGTCCCCAGCAATGATGAAATCAGAATCGAATAAAGCAAAACCGGGAAGTTCATTGCGCACGAGGCTGCGAATATCATCGAGCTGTATATTTGTGACAAGTTTAAGCCCCATTTCAGCAATTGAAAAATTTGGCTGATGTTCGTACACTTTGAGGGCGAGCAAACTATTTTCAAAGCTCATGAACCTAAGCAGCATATCCGTTCCATTTTCCCCTACATTCACATTTAATTTGAGGGATTCAAACCTTTCAGAAGAAACTGCTCCGGCTGTGCCGAATAAAAGAACAATACTTAAGCCAAGTGCCGTAAAAACGGCTGTAACTTTTCCAATAGACTTTATTATTTTTCGAATTGAAAACACTCTCATCACCCTACCTTTTTCTTCTGTAAAATATATGTGAAAACAAGCAGATTAGAAGAACGAGTTTGTCCAATCACCTATTTGCAGAAGTCCTCTGTAAGGACTGGCAGGTAAATAATTCAAAAAATCTTACTAAATTGTCTAGATTCCTGTATAAGCTAAGCTGGTTCGCCCGTGGAAAGTTAGCGGTTTTGACGACTTGTTATCAACATTAAGGTTTAACAAGCCTTTTTTAAAGAGTAATAATATGTGGTTTGGGGTATTTAGAAAAGAGGTTAAGTACATTATTTGGGAGGTTGACATAAAGTGAATAATTTATTAAAAAAAGGATTTTTACTAGGGCTGGGAGCAGCAGTTGTGGGGAAGGAAAGGGTTGAAGAAACCGTTAAAAGCCTTGTTCAAAAGGGCCAGATGGCTCCAAATGAGGCGGAAGCCATTTTAGATGAATTTTTTAAAAAAGGTGAAGAAAAGAGCGACCGCTGGAATGAAGAACTCCGAAACATGACAAAACAAGAGCTGAAGGAACTTGGCTTTGTAACTCAAGAAGAGCTTTCAGTCGTTCATGACCAGCTTACCTTCTTACGTGAAGAAATTGAAATGATAAAAAACGACAATAAAAATACTAATGACAGCACTGAAAAATATAATACAGACTATAGGTGATCGGAATGATATCAGATCGAGTTAAACGCATAAAACGATACAATGAGATTGTCTCCCTTCTTGTAAAAAACGGCTATGGGTATTTAGTCCAAGAAGTGGGGCTCTCTCACTTTTTATCTTTTAAGGAAAGAATAACAGCAGATTTTAAACATGGGGATGCAAAGGAGGCTGGCAGCAGGCTGCGGACTCTCCTAGAGGATTTAGGACCAACTTTTATAAAAATTGGCCAGATGTTAAGCATTCGCAGTGATTTTTTGCCTCCGGAAGTTATCCTTGAGCTAGAGAAATTGCAAGATGATGTACCTGCGGTTCCAATTCAGGAAATAAAAGAAAAATTAGAATTAGAGCTTGGCGTTCCGCCAGAAGAACTTTTCTATTCTTTTAATGAGGATTATGTGGCTGCAGCTTCGATTGGACAGGTACATGAAGCTGTTTTGCGTTCCGGTGAACAGGTTATGGTGAAAATCCAACGGCCTGGAATCAGGAGCCAGATCTACACAGATCTAGATATTCTAGAGGAGTTATCAAGTCTGATCGAGAATCATTACGACTGGGCAAAATACAATCATTTAACTGAAATAATGGAAGAGCTATCTTTCTCCATAAAAAAAGAACTTGATTATATTCAAGAAGGACGTAATACAGAGACAGTTAAACTGCAGTTCGAGGAACATGAGTTAATTAAAGTTCCGGTAATTCATTGGGATTATAGCACGTCTCAAATTTTAACAATGGAATGCATTAACGGGATAAAATTAACACAACTTGATGATGGCGGTATTAGTGAAAATAATAAGAGACAGTTAGCTGATACTCTCGTGGAAGCATTTGTGACACAAATTTTACGAGAAGGATTTTTCCATGGCGATCCGCATCCCGGGAATTTCCTGTATATTAAGGAGACAGCCCAACTTGCATTAATAGATTTTGGCCAGATTGGCCAGCTATCACCCAGCAAGCGGTACCATGTAACCACGTTAATGATCGGGTTAATGAAAGAAGATACAGATGCTGTTGTGAAAGCAATGTACGAATTGACAGAAGTTCCATCCTCGATTGACCATGGCCAGTTTTACGGTGATATTGACCGTATCCGTAAGCGATTCAGCCATGTTCCACTCGGTGAATTAAATTTTGGTGTTACTTTGAACGAATTATTCTCCACTGCTCAAAACCATCATATATTTATACCTAAAGATTTTACCATGCTCGGAAAAACGCTTATGACAATAGAGGGGATCGTAAGCGATATCGATCCAAGCATAAGTATGATTGAAATGGCAAGGCCCCATGCGGAAAAATTATTACTCGAACGATATGATCCCTTTAAACTCGGGAAGCGCTGGCTTAATAAAACGGAGGAAGTATCAGGAACGATCTTCAGTCTTCCAGGCCAGATGAAAGATGTCCTTAAGCAGGCATCGGAAGGGGAGCTCCGGTTTCAGATTGGGCTGGCCGATATTAAGAATATTCTCCATAAGCTGGATCGAATCTCAAACCAAGTCTCGTTCAGTTTAACGCTGCTTGCATTCAGCATTGTTGTATTAGGCTTAATCATTGGTTCAACCTTTGGAAATGAAACTATTTTAGCTAGCTTCCCGGCTATTGAAATAGGCTTTATCATCGCTTTTTTAATGTTTTTATGGATTATTTATTCCATACTGAAAACTGGAAGGTTTTAAATAGATTTTCTTAACGGGGCAGCCTTCGATAAAGAGGGGCTGTCCTTCTTTTAATGTATTTTGGTTAGGAGGGCTGCAAATTATGGGTGGCCAAGGTGTTAGGATGGGGTATTCTTCTTATTTTAGTTGAGTGTGTAACAAGATTGTCACCGGTTTGATGCAATAGCCAAATTTAACGATGCAAAAAGTCGATTGAACGATCCAATAACCACCTTGTATGACGCAAAAATAGATAAGTACTGCAGGAAGGTTATTTAAAATACAGTTACGGGTATTCTGGCTCAAAACCTTCAATTAATCTTACCTGGTCTGAAAAACAGAACCTACATTATCCTTTTTTTAAAAAAAGTGATCTAAAGATTAGTGTAAAGTGCAATTTGAACTTCTTAAAAAATCTACAGAAGAAAGGTAAGAGAGAACGAATGCGAGGCTTTTGCTAAAACTTAAAAGCCGCCGGGTCCCTTTAGAGGAGGGCCCGGCGGCTTTATCACTTTCTATTGTTTTAGAATGGGAAATTACGATATTTGGTTTGCAGCGAAACCCACTTTGTAACTGTGAATTCTTCGACTACCCACGGGTAACCAAAGCGTCCCATACCGCTTTCTTTGTTTCCTCCAAATGGAACAATCGGGCTGTCATTAACGGTCTGGTCATTGATATGGGTCATACCGCTGTCAATTCTAAGAGCGAGCTCTTCGCCTCTTTCAAGGTTGGTCGTGAAGATGGCAGAACTTAATCCGTACTGTGTTTCATTTGCCATTTCAATTGCCTCTTCATCCGAATCAGCCTTAATGAGAGAAGCGATAGGAGCAAATAATTCAGTTTGCGCCAGCTCGCTTGAGTTGTCCACTTCAGTAAAAACGACAGGGGAGAGAACATTGCCTTCTGCTTTCCCATCTAGTGCTACATTGGTTCCATTTTTCTTCGCTTTTTCTACAACTTCGAGCGCTTTGTTAACCTGATTCCTATTCATAAGTGGGCCTACAACAGTATTTGGATCGCTTGGGTCCCCATAGGGTAGATTTTTTGCCCGCTCCACAAATTTTCCTTTGAATTCCTCATAAAGATCTTTATGAACAATAATTCTGTTAACACTCATGCAAATCTGACCCTGGTGGATGTATTTGCCGAAGATAGAAGCATCGACAGCTTTATCGACGTCCGCATCTGACAAGACAATAAATGGATTATTGCCTCCTAATTCAAGAGCAACGCGCTTAAGGTTTTTTCCGGCAATTTCACCAATCAGCTTTCCTACCGGGGTTGAACCAGTAAATCCAATCAGACGCGGGATTGGGTTCTCCAGCATTTCATTACCAATCTCTTCAAGATCCGTGAAAATCATATTAAAGACTCCATTCGGCAAACCTGCCTCTTCAAACGCTTTCGCGAGAATGGCGCCGCCCGTAAGGCCTGTCTGCAAATCAGGCTTGTGAACAACAGCATTTCCAAGTGCAAGCGCTGGAGCAATGGTCCTCATTGATAAATTCATAGGGAAATTGAAGGGTGAAATAGAAGAGATGACTCCTAATGGAAGACGATGCACATGATTTACTTTCCCTTCAATCTGATCTTCAACATCTTTGATTTCGTAAAGTTCATTTGTATATTTCATGGCCTGCTCCAGCAAACCGATCGTTAAACCAAGTTCAACTTCAGCTTTTACAATTGTCCCGCCTGTCTCGCGAGTTATAATTCTTTGAATATCTTCTTTATGTTCCTTTAGATAATCAGCCGCGTTGCCGAGAATTCTTTTCCGTTCGTCGGCTGTTGTTTTTGCCCATTGCTTTTGAGCAGTCTTTGCTACCTCAAAAGCTTCCTTTAATTGGTCCTTGGTGGCCAACGGAACAGTAGTAATAACTGAGCCGTCAAATGGGTTAGTAATATCACCTGATCTTCCGCTTGTGCCTTCAACCCATTCGCCATTTATATAGCTTTTATTTAATTTCTCAAATTTTTGCATAATACAACTCTCCTTATCATCTGATTTAGTTCCTTGAAGTATGGAAAATCGTTAATTGGCCTCAATCCTATTTACCCAGTTGGCCCTCATAGTACACTTGGTTTTCGCAGCATATTAAATTAAATTGATTGAATACGCTTGCAGTTGAACAAGGACTATTGACCTAATTGTGATAAATAACTAAAATAGAAAAAAGCGTTTTTGGTCCAGTTAAGAAGATTCAAAATATTTTTAAATTCGTTATTGTGCAAAAGATAGTTTATAGAATATAATTCAGAATAGATAAAAAAAACAAAGAAATAGGGGGGATCTTCTTGGAGGCTTTTGTAAATGCGGTAAATGGTATTTTGTGGAGTACACCGGTTATTTATACTATCCTAGGGATCGGTTTGTTATTTTCCATTTTAACCAGGTTTTTGCAAGTTCGTCACATTAAAGACATGGTAATGCTCATGTTCAAAGGCAGAGGTTCCGATGCGGGCGTTTCTTCTTTTCAGGCCTTATCTATTGCTCTTTCAGGCCGTGTTGGAACAGGTAACATTGCCGGTACTGCTACAGCCATTGCAATGGGTGGACCGGGTGCAGTTTTCTGGATGTGGATGATTGCCTTTATTGGGGCAGGCAGTGCATTTGTTGAGTCAACCCTAGCACAGATATACAAAGTAAAGCAGGACGGTCTATACCGCGGGGGCCCAGCTTACTATATCGAAAAAGGCTTAGGAATTAAATGGTTTGCAGTGGTGTTTGCGGTAGCTGCTCTTCTTGCTATGAGCGTGCTGATGCCGGGCATTCAGTCCAACTCAATTGCACTTGGGATGGAAAATGCCTTTGGAATAAGCAAAACGGTTACTGGTATCGTTTTGGTCTTACTAATCGGTGCAATCATTTTAGGCGGCGTTAAAAGAATTGCTGTAGTTGCACAATACGTTGTTCCTTTGATGGCTTTAGGCTACATGCTTGTAGCACTTGTCATCGTTGGAATGAATGTTGGGCAGCTGCCAGAAGTGTTTACACTTATTTTCTCAAGTGCATTTGGTGGTGACGCTGCATTTGGAGGAATTTTAGGCAGTGCAATTGCATGGGGAGTTAAGCGGGGAATCTATTCTAATGAAGCCGGTCAGGGGACTGGAGCGCATGCTGCAGCTGCAGCTGAGGTGTCTCACCCTGCCAAACAAGGGCTTGTCCAGGCTTTCTCTGTATATATTGATACATTGCTTGTGTGTTCCGCAACTGCATTTATGATCTTATTTACTGGTGCGTTTAATACAGTGGGACCAGACGGTAAAACTTTCATTGTTGAAAACCTGCCGGGAGTGGAGGCAGGACCTGCGTTCACGCAAGCTGCTGTTGAAGCCAATATCCCAGGCTTTGGTGCTGGATTTGTTGCAATTGCGCTTTTCTTCTTCGCCTTTACAACAATCATGGCATACTACTATATGGCGGAAACGAATGTTGCATACCTATTCCGCGGTAGAAACAGTAAAATACCAGTGCTCCTAACTAAGCTAGTCTTGCTTGGTGCGACATTCTATGGAGCAATTAAAACAGCCTCGCTAGCTTGGGCTTTGGGTGATGTTGGTTTAGGCTTAATGGTGTGGCTAAACTTGATTGCCATTCTTCTATTAGCCAAACCTGCTTTGATTGCCCTTAAGGATTATGAGGAGCAAAAGAAACAAGGACTCGATCCTGTCTTTAATTCAACCAAGCTGGGTATTAAAAATGCTGAGTATTGGGAAGAAGAATACACGTTTGATAGGGAAAAAGAAGTTTCCTAATAATTTTCGCAAAAAAAAGAGGTCTCCTATTCTAAGGGAGACCTCTTTTCCGTTTTACTTAACAAAGCAGAAGTTAGAAAAATATTATATCTAAATACCTTTTTATCAGAGGGTTTTTAGCTTTAAAAGTTTAGATCTTAACTCTTTAAAAGAAATATCCCTAAAGTTTTAAGATCAGCAAATTGTGTGTTTTACTCGTTATATTCTTCGTTTTGTATAAAATTTTGCGGTGAAGTAGGGTTGGGACTTCGTATTAAAGGCAACGCCTACACCCAAAAGCTTGTAGTCAGCCTTCAATATATTCTCTCTGTGTCCCATAGAATTCATCAAGCCTTCATGGGCGAATATCCCGCTGAACTGTCCGTAGGCCAGGTTTTCCCCAGCAACAGAGAATGAGATCTGATCTTCCTCCATACGGTCAAAAGGTGACTGACCTTGAAGGTTAGTATGGCTAAAGTAATTATTTTCCGCCATATCCTGACTGTGCTTCCGCGCTGTGCCTCTGACATGGTCATCCCACCCCAGCACTGGTTTTCCATGCTTCACCCTGGCGGAGTTTGTTAAATCAAAGAGCTGGTACTCAAACCCTTCCTTTAACGTCTGGCTAGCCTCTGCGTAAAAATCTTGCTTGTTCTGCTCCATCTCTTTGGTGTGAATTTGTAAAGCCGTAACTGTATTATTCTGATGTTTGTCATAGAAAACCGTAATATAGTTGCCATCTATAAGAAATACATCATAATCTCGATCTTCTTGTAATTGATAGTAAACGAGCCCTTTTTGAATTCTCGCGACAGGCTCACCAAGTTCTGCGATAACTGTTTCTTTAGGAGCCCCATATTGGACCCCATTTTTGGAAGAAATCAGATCTTGATTTGTAAACAAACCGGATACCCGATTATTAGAATCATATGAAACCATTAAAAAGTTCTGATAGTTATCATGGAATGTGTGCCACTGGCCACCGTATTCATTCGTTGATACTCGGTTAGGCTCTCCCATAGTTTGTTTAACTTCTTGCATGGTAGTACCTATTTCAAGATTATGAATGGAGAAGACTTGTTCAGCAGGTTTCTCCAGTTCAGGTTTCGCTACTTGTACAGGAACACTTTCTGAATCGGTCTCCTGAAGCTGAAGTAACGATGGGTCGAGCTGGCCTGTCAATTCCTTAAGGCGGTTTCCAACTGTATCTATCGTTTCATCAAGATTAAACTGATCACTTGCTGAATTAAATTGTGAAGTTATTTTATCGACTAATAAATTTAGGTCGTTGTTCTCCGAGTTCCCCCATGAAACATATACGAATCCGGCAATAATCAATAACAGTATAAAACGCTTCAATTAATCTCCTCCTTACAATCAACATTTTAGCCTAAATATATAGAACGCATAAGGGTATGGCCCTTTTCAAATACCCATCCATATATCCTATGATAATACGAAAACTACATTTCGTACAAAGTAATCGACTGGCCATATTTTGTTAATACCTCTAACCGTACAACTCTACTCCTATTATACAGGGAACCATGCTTCTGGCTTACTTTTTAAGGTCACCATCATCAGCTTATAGATTTTATAAATTTACATAAAAAAAGACTTCTATTTTGGAAAAGCTTAGTATATAATCAACTGTATTAACACACTTAGTACACTTAATACACTTGATACAGATTGGGGTGCCTGAATGTTTGAGCTCGATATTAGAAGCCGCAAACCCATATATGAACAACTAGTTGACAAGCTAAAAGAGCTGATCATCAATGAAGTGCTCAAGCCTGATGAGCAGCTGCCATCTGTCAGAACGCTTGCGCAGCAGCTGACAATTAACCCGAATACGATTCAAAAGGCTTACCGTGAGCTAGAAACTCAAGGATTTATTTACTCAGTTCAGGGCAGGGGAAGTTTTGTAAATGCAAATACTTATGTAAAGGATACGGAGAAAATGGCAGAGGTGAAATCAAAGTTAGAAAAGCTAATCTTAGAAGCATTGTACCTTGGCATTTCAGCTGAGGATTTATACAGCCTGATTTCAGAGCTAGAAGCAGGAAAAGGGGGGGGACAGAATGATGATTCAAATAAATAATATGTCTAAAGCATTTGAAAGTCTCCAGGCAGTAGAGGATATCAATCTGTCCGTCCGAAAAGGTTCAATTTATGGATTAATCGGTTCTAACGGAGCAGGGAAGACAACGATTTTAAAGCTGCTGGCAGGTATTTATCGTCAAGATAAAGGCGACGTGACGATATATGAGCAGCCAGTATATGAAAATATAAATCTTAAAGATAAAGTTTTCTTTATTCCTGATCAGCCCTTCTTCTTTTCACAATATACGGTTAAACAAATGGCTGCTTTTTATAAAAATATTTATTCAGGATGGAATGATAAGCGTTTTGAAAGTCTTTCAGAAGTTTTTGAGATGAGCATCAACAAAAAGATCCACACTTTTTCAAAAGGGGTGCAGCGGCAAGCGGCATTTTTGCTGGCTCTGTCAACAATGCCTGATATTTTGCTGCTGGATGAGCCAATGGATGGCCTGGATCCTGTTGTGAGGAAAAAGGTGAAAAACCTGCTGATTCATGATGTTGCTGAAAGGGAAATGACAATTCTGATTTCTTCCCATAACCTGAGAGAAATTGAAGATATGTGTGATCATATTGGAATCATTCATAAAGGAAAGCTCTTAATGGAAAAAGAGCTCGATGACTTAAAATCTGATATTCATAAAATTCAAATTGCTTATAAAGGGAAAGTTCCTGAATCAGTAATGGAGCAGCTAAATCCGGTGCATTTGGAAAAAAGAGGCAGTGTCATGCTCTGCATAGTAAGAGGAAATGAAGAAGAACTAACTGCAAAGATTAGAAATTCAAATCCTGTAATTTTTGATTTACTGCCGCTTACGCTGGAGGAAATTTTCATTTATGAAATGGAGGATCTGGGATATGCCATCAAAAATATCTTTATTTAATAAAGAAATTGCCCTCCAGATCAGCAGAAGCATTGGCTGGGTTTCATTGGTTTATTTTTTAGGATTAGCATTCATTTTGCCGATTAGAATGATGATGTATTACGGGGAAGAATACAGGTTCATCCACCAAGAGAACAATTTGTTCCGATATGATTTCCCGATTCAAATGATTTTTATGATCATCGTTCCGGTACTTTTAGCTGTCTTTCTGCTTAGGTTTCTACAAGTTAAACTAAGTGTGGATTTAATGCACAGCCTTCCATTGAAAAGGGAAAGTTTATTTTTTCAATACACCCTTACAGGACTATTTTTCTTACTCCTGCCGATAGTGGCTGTGGCGTTATTAGTTGCTGTATTGCACGGCGTTATGGACCTAGATACCTACTTTGGGCTAAAGGACATTTATGGCTGGGCTGGATACACGATTATGTTTAATATCATTATTTATTCAGCTGGCATTTTTGTAGGTATGCTGACGGGGATCTCAGCTGTTCAAGGTGTTTTGACTTATATCCTTCTATTATTTCCAGCTGGAATAACGCTTCTTATTTTCGTGAATATGGGGACTTTGTTTTACGGTTTTCCAAGCGATTATTTTTTAAACCGTGAGCTGGAGAAAATGTCGCCACTTACAACGATTTATATTCTAGAGCACAATTCATTTTCATGGACAACGATTGGAACATATCTGGCAATCACGTTAGTACTTTACTTATTGTCTCTCTGGATTTATAAAAAACGAAAGACGGAAGCTGTTACCCAGGCGATCGCTTTTCCAAAGCTTAAATCCATTTTTAAATATGGGGTTACCTTTTGTGTCATGTTACTTGGCGGAATGTATTTTGGAGAAGTACAAAACCACTATGGATGGACAGTCTTTGGGTATGCTGTAGGGACTATAATTGGCTATTTTGCAGCTGAAATGGTCCTTGAAAAAACATGGAGAGTATTTGGCCATATTAAAGGTTTGATTATTTATGGAGCTGTATTTACTGTTTTAGCAGTAAGCGTGCCTTTCTTAACCGGCTATGAAAATAGGGTGCCCGATCAGGAAGATGTTAAAGGGGTCATTTTAACCAACAATCATAGTGTGTTTATTCATAACTACGAGGATATTTTTAAGCCTTCGCCGCTGACTGATGAACAAAGTATTCAGCAGGTGAGGGAATTGCACAAGCAAATCGTAGCAAACAAGCGGAGCAATAATGGGATAAGTCCATCTTCTGAAACGGCACTATTTATTTATGAACTGAAGGATGGCAATAAAGTTATCCGAGAATATGTGGTTCCAAGGGATTTATACACTCAACATTATAAACCTATTTATGAATCGGAAAAATATAAGCGTGCAGTCAATGAGATTTTCAAAGTTAAACCGCACCAGGCTGAAAAAGTAACGATTCAATCGCACGGAATGGTCCCTAAGCATATAACCATTACAGATTCTGCTGAAGTGGAAGAACTGGTTGCTGCTGTTCAAAAGGATATTCTGGAAGAATCCTATGAAAGCATGGTGTATCGGCAAGGGAATTCAGCAAGCATGGAGATTTACATGGGAGGGAACTCCTTCGTTTATTTAGAATTAAAACCTTCTTACAACAATCTGAAGGAATGGCTGGAACGGAAAGACTTATTGCACAGGGCAATGGTGATAGCAGATGACATCTCTTATATTCTCGTCGGCAAGGAATCTGATATCGGTCTGGATCCTTATTCCATTGATTCGCGTCAAGTTCATGAAAAACTTGAAAATCATCCAAATACGATAAAAATTACGGACAAAGCACGAATCCAAGAATGTCTTGATCGGGCCACATGGAATATAGAAGAAACCTATATTGCTTCATTTATGTATGAGACGGAAGAAAGTCCAGAGTTAAAAGCATTTCATCGTGACCATGCACCGGAATTTATCAAAAAACATTTCGAAGAGTAAGCTGGAATCCTATTCAAGGAACTGGAGGTGTGAGAAGTGGCCAGCAAAACGATTGATTTTAATGAGCTTGTTTCCAATTATTCAAACAGGCTTTATAAAACCGCTATTTGTATAGTGCGTGATCCGTACATTGCTGAAGATATTGTTCAAGAAACCTTTATTAAAGCTTTCAAAAAGATCGATACGATTGAAGATGAAGGCAAAATCGGCGGGTGGCTGAGCTGTATCGCGACCCGAACAGCAATTGACTTCCTTCGGTCAGATAAACGAAAAAACTGTATCCTCGTTGATCAGGTAATTATTGAACAAGTACAGATGGGAACAGATTATGGGGTGGGTTTGGAACAGGAAGCAGCGGCAACATTTTTAAAAGATGATATCCAGGAGCTTCTCACACAGCTGTCCTCTGAATATCAGGAAGTTCTGCTGCTAAAGGCGAAATTCGGCTTAAAGGAAGATGAAATCGCCAATGCCCTGCAAATTAAGTCTTCGACTGTAAAAACAAGGCTTTATCGCGCAAGAAAGCAGCTAAAATCAATTTACCTTCAAAAATGCACAGCGTGACCATATAAATTAACCTAATTATTAGGCAGCTGCCATCTAGCTGCCTTTTTTATGTCAGGCTGTATACAAGCTAATTGTTGTTTTTATAACCGCCACCAATTGGCTCCTACGGAATAGGCAAGCTGAAAAAAATCTGAACTTTTCATTTTTAGTTTTTTCAATTAAGATGGGGAGAAGAAACTTGGACAATAAAATCCTGAATGTAAAAGGAGCAGACTTATGTTTGAACTGCTGATAACCATGGTGGAACGGCTTGGAATTATCGTGACGATTGCCTTCATCTTAACTAGATTTCGCTTTTTTAGAGACATGATCCACTATGAAAACATTAGCCGGCGTCAGCAGTACACAGCAATCCTATTTTTTGGCTTCTTTGGCATTATCGGGACCTACTCTGGGATCGCTTTTAGCACAGAGTCACTAGGCTTTCAACGCTGGAACGCAGATTTGAATGCAGATGAGGCTTTGGCTAATTCCAGAGTCATTGGAGTCGTTTTGGCCGGTTTACTAGGTGGCTATAAGGTCGGTATTGGTGCTGGATTAATAGCCGGGCTTCATAGACTGACACTTGGTGGCTTTACTGCGGTTTCATGCGGATTGGCTTCAATCATTGCAGGTATCATTGCAGGAGCGTTTTTTCGTAAAAATAAACATGTTACACTACCTGTTGCCTTCCTGGTCGGGGCTCTAGCGGAGTTGGTGCAGATGATAATTATCATCCTGCTTGCACGCCCGCTTGAACAAGCCATTACGCTAGTAGGAATTATTGGTGTGCCGATGATCGTTGCTAATGGAATCGGTTCGGCACTCTTCCTGCTTATTATTAAAAATGTGGTCAACGAAGAGGAAAAGGCAGGTGCCCTGCAAGCTCAAAAGACCTTGCGAATCGCGGACCAGACACTGGCCTTTTTAAGGAAAGGAATTACAACCGAATCAGCTGAAGCGGTTTGCAGAATTCTTCACACCGAAGTCCAAACAAGTGCTGTAGCGATCACAAATAGAAATGAAATATTAGCTCATGTTGGAATTGGTGATGATCACCACCATGCTAATAACCCAATTCAGACACAAATAACAAAAGATGTACTAGATAGCGGTGAGCTGGTTGTGGCTAACGGAGAAATGATTTTTTGCCGAGAAGAGGGATGTCCGCTCGGTGCAGCGGTAATTGCTCCTTTAAAACAGCGGGGCAAAACGATTGGAACTCTTAAGTTCTATTTCCGTTCTGAAAAAGAGATTACAAACGTTGCAATGGAGCTGATATCCGGGCTAAGTGTCCTTTTAAGTAATCAGCTTGAAATTGCTGAAGCAGACCGAGCTTATCAATTGGCACAGGAAGCAGAAATAAAGGCTCTTCAGGCACAAATCAGCCCGCATTTTCTATTTAACTCACTTAATACCATTGTTTCACTGATTAGAATTAATCCAGGTATGGCTAGGAAGTTATTGATTTCTCTCTCTCATTTCTTACGGCAAAACCTGACTGCCACCACCCTCCATATCACAAGTCTGGAACAAGAGCTGAAGCATGTAAAGGCTTACCTGGCTATAGAAGAGGCAAGGTTTGTTGACAAACTTCAGGTTCTATACAAGATTGAAGACGATGTTCTTACTGAAAGAATCCCGCCGCTTACATTGCAGCCTATTGTTGAAAACGCAATTAAACACGGGATTAAAGATATGGAAAAGGGTTGTTTGATTGTGATCACGGTTTTTGCAGACGGAAATGCGATAAAAGTTAAGGTAGCAGACAATGGCAGTGGAATGAGTGAAGAAAGAATCGGACAAATTGGTAAGGACGTTGTCCAGTCTGTGTCTGGAACTGGCCTTGGACTATACAACGTAAACAGGAGATTAACGATGATGTTCGGTGAAAAATCAGCGCTTAATATAACAAGCCGGCTGAATAAGGGGACGGAAATCAGCTTTGTGATTCCGATTACGGAGGAAGTATAATGGATAAGAAAATTAAAGCAATTATAGTTGATGATGAAAGATATGCTCGAGATGAATTAAAGCATTTGCTGTCCGAGCATGCTTCAATAGAAATCGCTGGAGAGGCAGATACAGGGGAGGCAGCTTTGATGAGATGCCTGCAAATCCAGCCTGACGTAGTATTTTTAGATGTTGAAATGCCAAAAATGAATGGGATGCAAGTGGCAAAGTCTTTGCTTGAGTTAAAAAAAGTGCCTTTAATTATATTTGCAACAGCTTACCCGCAATTCGCAGCAGAAGCATTTCGTTATGAAGCGACTGATTACCTATTAAAACCTTATGACGAAGAGCAGCTCCGGCAGACAATTAAACGCATAGAAAAACTTTTGCTAGAATCTTCAGAAAAGGCGGCTGTAAGGACCTCTGGAAAGCTGGCTGTTGAAGAAAGTGGAGAAATAATTTATCTTGAGCCAACTAATATTCTGTATATATACAGGGATGAAAAGATGACGAGGATTATCACAAAAACAGGAGAATACGATCTTAAATCACCTTTAAAGGACTTAGAAGCCCGTTTAACCACATTTTCATTTTTTAGAATTCATAAAAGCTATTTGGTTAACCTTCATTACGTTAATCGGCTTACGCCTTGGTTTAATGGTGCTTATCAGCTTGAAGTAACGGGCAGGCCAGAAATGCTGTCTGTCAGCAGAAACTATGTAAAAGCGCTGCGCTCAAAACTAGAGTTATAGAAAAGAACTCCATAACAAGCAGGAAAGACAATTGCTATATGTCGATCCTGCTTGTTTTTTGTTTAGGAAACTATAAAAGTTTCATAATACAGATAATCGTACTGGTTGACTGCATCCTGCTTCAGTAACCGGCGCCTAGTGTACTTCGACTTACGGGTACTTGCGCTTTGTTCAAAGATAAGCATGTATAAAATCTTTGCCCTTGACTACTGTCTAGCTCAGGCCTCCACTCTCGAAGTCTCTTCGGTCTGGATGATGAAGTCAAAGAACAACACCATCTTCTAGCGCTTGTCGGGCTATTCAAGGTACTAGCGATTTTGTATGTAATCGCTTTCTACATGTTAATCTCTTAAATCAACATGTTAATCCCTAATTCCGGCATGTTAAACCCAAAAAGCATTTTAACCTGCGTTTCTACTATATAATCCATGTAAACGCATTCATAACTTTATTTGGGGGGATTATAGTGTATACATTTCTGGCAGGTGTAGTGCTTTTGATTGTCGGATATTTCACGTATGGCAAGTTTGTAGAAAAAGTTTTTGGAGTGAACGAAGGAAGAACAACACCAGCTTACACGCATCAAGATGATGTTGATTATCTCCCGATGACCACAAAGAAAAATTCCTTGATTCAATTATTAAACATAGCCGGTGTAGGACCTATCTTCGGACCAATCATGGGAGCGCTTTATGGCCCAGTAGCATTTATTTGGATCGTGGTCGGCTGTATTTTTGCCGGTGCTGTCCATGATTATTTAACTGGTATGATCTCGATTCGTAACCGTGGTGCCCACCTTCCAGAGCTGGCCGGAAGATTTCTAGGTAAAGTAATGAAGCATGTTGTTAATGCATTCGCCGTGTTATTGCTATTACTGGTTGGAACAGTGTTTGTAACTGCTCCAGCAGGATTGCTTTACACTCTGATGGATGGCTATGCAGCAATGTGGTTAATCCTGACAGCTATTTTCATCTATTATATACTAGCAACACTGCTTCCTATCGATAAAATTATCGGAAGATTTTACCCGATCTTTGGAGCTTTACTTTTAATAAGTGCTGTTGGAGTAGGAGCAGGACTTGTCTTTACAGGAGCACCAATCCCTGAACTTTCGTTTTCAAATCTGCATCCTGATAATGCACCTATATTTCCATTATTATTCTTAACCATTTCTTGTGGAGCTCTTTCAGGTTTCCACGCAACACAAACGCCGATTATTTCTCGTACAACACAAAATGAAAAACAAGGCCGGAAGATTTTTTACGGCATGATGATCGCAGAAGGTATTATAGCTATGATTTGGGCAGCTGCGGCTATGAGCCTGTTTGATGGAGCAACAGGACTTAACGAGCTTCTTGCTAATGGAGGACCAGGTGCAGTAGTAAGTGAAGCATCTACGTTAATGCTTGGTGCAATTGGTGGAACACTTGCAGTTTTGGGAGTTATCATCCTGCCGATCACTTCTGGTGATACAGCTTTCCGCAGTGCACGTATGATTATTGCAGATTACTTCAATCTTTCACAAAAGAAAATCATGAGCCGTCTATGGATTGCACTTCCGCTATTTGTTATTTCTTTTGCCTTAACAAAAATTGACTTCACATTATTATGGAGATACTTCTCTTGGGCAAACCAATCCACAGCCGTAATTGCTTTATGGGTTGGCGCCATGTACTTGTTCATTGCTAAGAAAAACTACTGGATTGCAGCAGTTCCTGGTATTTTCATGACAATGGCAACAACCACTTATATCCTGAACGCTCCAATCGGATTCGGGTTATCATTAAATGTTGCCTATATTGGTGCTGCAATTGCAACAGTAGCTGTGACAGTAATATTCTTCATTGCCGCTAAAAAAGCCAGAGCAAATAATCTTCCGCTTGAAGAAGATATCTCTGGATGGAAAAAGGTTGCATAAAACATAAAAATATCGGAAAGAGTGCATGCGAAAAGCGTGCACTTTTTTGTATAATAGTGGAAAAGCGGAATAGCCTGCAAAGATAGGATGATTTTTAAAATATACGAAGAGCAAGGCGTCGGTAGAATCCTGAATGCTTAAAAGAACAAATTCCTGCTCATACTTAGCTTTGATGGTAATCTTCCCTCCACTCGACATCGTCTCGAATGCATTTTTAACTATATTAATAATCACTTATTTAATTTTGTTTACTTCGCAAGAAACCCTCAGATCTGTTACCTAGCCCTGTACTCAATTGCAATATTCGTTAATAAAGCCTGTCTATTTAATAGCACGGCAACATTGTTTATGATTTCGATCAAATTGGCGAATTCCAATTTCGCCGTCTGTGGTTTAGCAAGCATTAATAAATCATCCAGCCAAAAGTAATCACCATCTTTTCTTTTAAACCGGAACCCTCAATCGCGTTTTTGTATAAATTATATAAAGTTCAAATTGCACTTACAGGTGTTGCCGGTCACTTGGGTGGCAAAAAGATAATAGATTAAGATTATGAAGTTCATGCTGGAGTAGCCGAGCAGGGTAATTGCTGATGATGAACTATAGCTGAATACCCCGCTTTTATAGTGGAGAAATATTAAACTTCAGAAAGATTGAGAGCCAAATAAAGCGTATTTCCGCAAATTAAATTTACCATTTACCGAAAAAAGGTTCTCAGTATTATTCAATCTATTTACCTCCTATAACCTGCTAGTAAGCACCATTATTATACAAAGTAAAAGAAGTTGAAAGGGAAGAAGGTAACATGTTTGGAATTTTTTCCATTAATACAAATTTTATAGAAACATGCTGCCTAATTTTATTGGGAGGTGCCTTATGAACAACGCCTATAGCAGAACATCTGCGGTTTTTATCATCCTTGGAATCAGTTTTTTAGCTTTAAGTTATTTAATCGCAGGTGGCGAGCCTTCTGTAGAAAAGGCCAATACGATAAAATTGCTGTTTTTCTCGGCAATCAGTTCAATGATTGTCAGCAACCTGCTGGGGGCAGTAGGTATTATTCGCCGAGAGAGGGGATTGCTCAAATACAGCGGAATGTTAACCGTAACCTTCCTCATCCTCGGTACTGTTTTTGTGCCGATCCTAATGGGGATTTTGGGATTTACAACACCTTAGGCAAAGTTTTTATGTAGAGTACCAGGCGTCGAGATTTGTTGAATGATGCCTGGTATTTATTTTTGTGGCTGGGTCCGCAGGTTGCTTAGCTCCATGGTTGTAGCTCTTGCATAAAGGAATATGCTCGGATTTTTGTAAGAGGATCAGGTAGTAAAATTTTAGCAGTATGTCAGTTTATAATAATTCGGCTAGCTCTTCAAGTCATAGGAGTGTGTTTTAATAATGCGCTCTATAGGCATTAATTAATGACAAACCAAGAATTCTTTAAATCAGGAATGCGGAAAAGACCGCGGATTGGTACTTATACGCGGTCTTTTAGGTTCCAATGGGAGTTCTCTTTAAAGGCAGAAGAAATACAAAGCTATGTGTGAACAACCCTTGTCTTTTCCATTAAAAACACTTTTATAATTCTCTTTAACATTTGTCTATCCATATCCAGAAGCGGAACTCCTGCAGAGGAAAGCATTTTTTTCGTATTTGCAGTAGGGAAATCAATAGTTCTTTGAAAATAGCTGTTAAAAATAGCCATTGAATGATGAAAGCCCAACTCTTCGTTTGTCATTTCTTCCCTTGATAGAAATGAATGAAGCTCCAATTGCGGGAAATCCAGGACCTCCTTTACAATCGACAAAATCTCTGACTGCAGGGGAGGATTTGGATTTGTAATGTTTATTATATCGCCATTTTTGCTATGGTTTAATGCTGCTGTCAAAACATCAATTACATAGTCTATCGGTACCAAATTCTGTGCAATATCCGGATCAAGGACCAGCTTATATGGGTTTTTATTTAGATTGCGGTCTGCTCTTTTTTTCAAGATTTTAATGCCTTTTAAAAATCCATACAAACCGAAATTAGTGTCCGCATTCCCTGTCTTGGAATCACCAATTATGATTGATGGGCGGAGAATGGCAATCTTCAGACTGTCTTTGTATCCGTATACAAGGTGCTCAGCCTTGCACTTGGAAGCCTCATAGGGGTTCACAAAGCTTCGGTCAGTTGAATAAAGTGCTTCAGAGCCTGACACTTCTTTTCCGACTGTATAGGCAGTGCTAATATATAATACCTTGGGACAACCGATCTTTAGTGCAAAATCCAGCACATTTTCGGTACCTTGTACATTGATCATAAAAGTTTTATCCTTATCTTTTTCATCAAATGATAACAGTGCAGCGGCATGGTAAATTGCATCTATTTTACCTTGTAAAGCATCAAGTAGCTGACTGGTTAATCCAAGATATCTATCTGTAACATCACCTTCTATTATATGAATCTTTGAAGAGTAGTTCTTTCCTTCATTCTTCATAAAAGAATCCAATCGGCTGCTTTTCCTTACCAATAAGTACATATCATGCCCCTGCTCTAATAGGTTTAAGCTAAGCTTCTTTCCTAAAAACCCATTGGCCCCTGTTATAAGTATCTTCAATCTATCATCTCAACCTTTCCACATACGTTTTGCTTCTTATTACATTATCGGGAAACAATTCGAAATGCAAAGATAAAATAGTTCTTTAAACGCTTAGTTAAGGTAATTTATGAAACTTATTCCATATTTTAAAAAGGTGAAATTGCCAGATTTATTTTGTACGGTGAAATGGAGGCTGACAGTATTGTTGCTAAAGCTGACAGAAGTTGCTTCAATTGACTTGATGCAATAAAGATTGAATCAAAAAAACTGAGCTCGACCAAAGTCGATATCTCAGTTTTTAGAAAAGTTTCCAGTTTAACCAGCATATCACTGATTTGTTTCTCCCATATATTTGCTAATGAAAAGTAACAATTTTTTCAAGTTCAAAACGATGATGCGGATATCCCTCGTTTGCCGCCTTGCCTACTGGGAGAATCCCAGCGAATTTTGCATGTTCAGGCAAGTCTAAAAGTTCTTTCACTTTTTGCTGATCAAAACCCAGCATAGGGACACTTGAGTAACCTAATCCCTGAACAGCCATCATTAAAAAGCCGAAAGCTATATTGGTTTGTGTTAAACCCCATTGGCCTCGCTCTTCGATGCTCATTCCATTAAAAAAGGAAGCAAGATTCGAGACTTCTTCTTCACGCCGAGCCTCTGGGATGCTGGGGTGAATGGTATCTGGAAGGTTAGCGAGAACATCTTCCATATCGCTGATTACCACAAAGACAGCAGGGGCCGAGCCGACTTGTTTCTGTCCGTAAGCAGCTTCCTCTAGCTTGTTTTTAAGCGTTGATTCAATTACTACGTGAAGGCGCCATGGCTGCAAATTCCAGGCACTCGGGGATAAACGCACCAGTTCTAATATTTTACTCATTTCCTTTTTTGGAATTGGGTCTTCCGTAAAGCGGCGAATACTGTGCCTAGTTTCGATAGCTTCTTCCACTGATAGCGACGTCTGGTCTGCCATATTTTTAATCCTCCTTTTTTTCTATTACCTATCCTTGTATCTGCTGGAAAAAATAGAAGCCAGAGGTTACTCCCTCTGGCTATTGAGTATTAGCGAAACAGTCCGCGGACTGTGTTATTGAAGTCATTAAATAAGCCGTTCCTATTTCCACCGTCACGAATGTCATGAGCATAGCCGGTCATTTGATCGAAAAATCCAGAATCTACTGAGACATAGACGTTATTGATGTCGCGGTTAGCTTCCCTGACTTGATCAGCAATTTGCTGTTCAAATTTGTTGGAAACCTGAGTGTAGCCCTGACCATTGCCGCCGCCTCCGGATTGCCCATACAGGCGGGCAGTACCTGTGTTGGTTCCATTACCAGCTCCATAACTTGCCCCAGCACCATTGCCATTGCCATTGCCATTCCTGCGCCCAGTTCCGTAAGTTCCTAAGTTTGTCCCATCCATCGTGCCAGTTCCTGTATTGCGGCCTATTCCATCTGTTCTGCGTTCCCCGGTGCCGCCAACACCGTTTCCGCCGATGCCGCCCATAATGTTGGTTCCTTCTCTTCCAGTACGATTGCCATTGGACCTCGTATTTCTGGCTGTCCGGTTGTTATCGTCTGCAAGTCTTACTGCAACATAAGCATCGTTGTTGGCGATGATAACATGCGCTTCGTCAACCTCAGCCATACGTTCAATATTCTCTTCAGCATTGTTTTCTACCCGAAGACTACGCTGATTGTAAGATTCTGTTTGGTTTATTTGCATAGTGCCATTTCGGTCTTCACCAGCATTATTAGCTCCACACCCAGCCACGCCAATGATTGAAAGCGATAGAGCTACTATGGTTAATGTTTTGGACATATGTTCACTCCTTAAATTAGTTGTTGCAGATATAGTTTTCCTTGTTGGGGAGACAACTATGCAAAGTGATTAGCGGTAGAAAAACAGAAAGCAAGCCGACATTTGTCATGACTGTGTCTGTGGTTTTGCTTTTCGTCGTTTTCTATAGGAACGATAGAAATTGATTGCAACATACAAACCTAAAAATAAGGTAATAGCTAGCTCTCCAGGGTCCAATACCTTATAGGGGTTTATTGTTTTAAGAAATGAAAGTGAAAAGGGCGTTCCCATAATGATATCAATACCTATGATCAAACCGGTTAATGAAAGGGCGAGCAAGAGGGTAACAAAAAGTAATTTCATTTTAATCACCTTTTCTTTATATCATGAGAGTATTTGCACGTACTTATTCGAGCCAACTTTTTCTTCATAAAATCCACAGCTGTGGTTAAAATAACCAAAATAACTTAAAAGAAGGTGACAGGCGTGCTGAACTGGTTTAAAAAGGAAAAAAGGAAAACAAAGTTTGATAAAAACGATAATTTCCGCCAACGCCTGGATCCTGGTGACCCGAAAAATCTTCCGCTTTTTAATAAGGCACAAGACAATACTGATTACATTAAACACGAGCTTGGGAACAGCAATGATATTGTCGTTCGTCAACTGCTAATTGCTAATAAAATAAAGGCGGCTATCGCTTATACGGATGGCCTTGCGGATAGTAAGGTTATCAGCCAATTTATCGTGGAATCAGCCCACGAGCAAACAGATATGCCCGTTGGAAAAGAAATTTTTCAAGTGGCTAAAGAAAGAGCAGTAGCCCTTGGTGATGTTTCTGAAGTTACTAATTGGGATCAGCTTTTTCCCTCACTTTTATCAGGTGAAACAATCATTTTTATCGATGGATTTCAAAAAGCAATTAAAGGAGATACGAGAGGGGAAGAGAAGCGTGCAATAAGTGAGCCGACGACACAGCTGTCCATACGAGGACCTAAAGACGCTTTTACCGAGTCGTTCCGAACAAATACGAGCCTAATACGCCGCAGAATCAAAAGCCCGAACTTGTGGCTTGAATCCATGAAAATAGGAAAGGTTACCCAGACTGATGTGGGAATCATGTATATAAAAGGTATCGCGAACGAAAAGATCGTTGAAGAGGTGCGCACAAGGCTAAAAAGGATAAATATGGATTCTATTTTAGAGTCAGGTTATATCGAACAACTAATAGAAGATCAAACATTCACTGTCTTTCCAACTGTGTACCATACGGAAAGACCCGATATAATTTGTTCTCACCTTTTGGAGGGCCGGGTCGCTATTATTATTGATGGGACTCCATTTGTACTAAGTGCTCCAGCTGTGTTTATACAGTTTTTCCATGCAGTGGAAGATTATTATGATCGGTTTGATATTGCTACCGCCATTCGGTTGTTAAGAATATTAGCATTTTTTATTTCATTGGTTGCACCCGCTATATACATAGCATTAACAACATTTCACCAGGAAATGATTCCCACCACAATGGCGATCGCCATTGCCGCTCAACGTGAAGGTGTTCCTTTTCCTGCTTTCATTGAGGCGCTGATTATGGAAATCACCTTCGAAATTTTAAGGGAAGCAGGGTTGCGGCTTCCGAGGGCTGTTGGCCAGGCCGTTTCTATTGTTGGAGCGCTTGTTATTGGCCAGGCGGCTGTGCAGGCAGGGCTTGTATCACCAGTAATGGTTATTGTTGTATCAATTACAGCAATAGCAAACTTTGCAACACCAACTTTTGCAATCGCGATAACAACAAGGGTCATGAGATTCGGGCTTATGGTATTAGCTGCTTCTTTTGGCTTTTATGGCATTTTGCTAGGTTTAATATTTATGATTGTTCATTTGTGCTCACTTCGTTCTTTTGGGGTTCCTTATATGGCACCTTTAGCACCGTTTATAGTTGATAATCAGAAAGATGTGTTTATTCGATTTCCACTATGGTCGTTTAAAACACGGCCTCGTTTAATTGCTGATGAAAATATTAAAAGAATGGGCGAAAACCAACAGCCTAGGCCTTCCAAGGGAGGGAACAAGGATGGTTAGAAAACTTTTGTTGGTAATAATTTGCGGAAATATTCTCTTTCTAGGAGGTTGCTGGGATAAAACAGAGCTAACTGAGCTTGCGTTTGTCATGGCAATAGGAGTTGATAAAGCAGAAGATGATGACAAGTTTGAATTCACCTATCAAGTCGTCATTCCTAATAATATTCCATTAGGGCAGTCCGGAATTGGAGGTGAAGGTGTTCCCATTGTTACCTTTACTGCGATTTCAGAAAGTCTTATTGAAGGAACAAGACAGGTTAGCGAGACATTTTCGCGAGAATTGTATTATGCCCATACCGCGGTGGCTGTCTTTGGGGAAGAGGTTGCTAAAAGCAGAATGAATGAAGTATTGGATTTAATGGAACGCGAGCCCGAATTCAGGACCACAACAGCGGTCCTGATTGCAAAAAATGTAAAAGCTAAGGATATTGTTAGTATCCTTACCCCATTAGAAAAAATTCCTGCCGAAAAAATTTCGAAGGCTATTAAAGTATCAGAAGGTCGGTGGGGAGAGTCTTTTGAAGTGGATATTGATGAGGTAGTCAGAGCCTTAGTTTCTGAAGGTAGAGAACCGGCAATTTCAGGAATTACGATCGAAGGGGATGCATCTTCAGGGGGAAAAAAAGAGGATTTAGAAAAGGTAGAATTACCGGTATATTTAAAAGTGAATGGCCTGGCTATCTTTAAAGACGGAAAATTCAACAGTTGGATAGAAGGGAAAAAAGCGCGTGGGGTATCCTGGGTCCTGGACAAAGTAAAGTCGACGGTAGTCAATACTGAGTGGGAAGGCAAGGAGAAAGCAGTTAACCTGAAGGTAATTAGATCAAACACAAAAATCACTTCGAACCTAAACAATGGAGTACCTTCCTTTCACGTTAGTATTTCTATGGAGGGCACCATCAGTGAAGTGAAAGCGGCAGTTGATCTTTCGGATCCGATTGTTTTAATGGAAATTGAGAAAGCACTAGAAAGCGAAATTAAGCAGGAAACTTTAGATGCAATACAAACTGCACAGGCCGTTCCGAGTGATGTCTTTGGATTCGGGGAGCAAATCCATAAGAGTTACCCAAAGAAATGGAAAGAGTTAAAAGGAAGCTGGGAAGAAGAGTTCTCTAAGGCAAAAGTGACGGTATCAGTGGATGTATTTATTAGACGAACAGGGTCACGGACCAAGTCGTTCTTATAACCTAGACGTCAATTGTAAAGCGGGTGTATGAAGTGAATAAGGTGAAGATTAGTCCGACCCAATTATTTGTCCTAATTGTCCTATTTGAAATGGGAAGCTCGATCGTAGTAAGCCTTGGAGCAGAGGCTAAACAGGATGCCTGGATTGCGATATTATTCGGAATGGCTGGAGGCTTTGGACTCTACCTTGTTTACCACCGTCTATATATGTATTATCCAGATCTTACATTAACGGGATACTCGAAAAAGATAGCCGGAAAACTGGTTGGGAATATCATTTCATTTCTTTATATTATTTACTTTATCTATATTGCTGCAAGGGTTTTACGTGACTTTGGAGAATTGCTCGTTATGACATCATATACGTTCACACCACTTCTCATTATTAATGCTTTAATGATGCTGGTTATCATTTATGCAGTTTATAAGGGAATCGAGGTTGTCGCTAGGACGGGAGAACTCTTGTTTTTAGTGGTGTATATAGTAGCTATCTCTGGGTTTATATTAATCATCGCCTCAGGCTTAATAGACCTTTCGAATTTAAAGCCATTTATGGAAACTGGCTTTGTTGCTGTTATAAAAGTAACCTTGACACAAACGCTTACTTTTCCATTTGGAGAAATGGTTGTTTTTGCGATGCTTCTTCCAACACTTAACAAACCGAAGTATGCAAAAAAAGTCGGTCTAATGGCTATTTTGCTCAGCGGAATCAATATTGCGATTACAATGGCCATTAATGTAGCCGTATTAGGACCAGATTTATACTCTCGTGCTCCGTTTCCGCTTTTAACAACCATTAGCAAAATTGAATTTGCTGAATTTATCGAGCGGCTTGACGTCTTCTTTTTACTTTATGCGGTGATTGGCGGTTTCTTTAAAATTGGGATATTTTTCTACGCTGCTGTGATCGGAACAGCTGAGGTGTTTAATTTTAAAGAAACGGAAAAGCTTTGCTTTCCGATTGGGATTATTATTTTATTCGTTTCTATCTCAATCGCAGCTAGCTATCCTGAGCATATTATTGAGGGACTTGATATTGTTCCGATTTATCTGCATTGGCCTATGCAGATCATAATTCCAATTCTTCTCTTAATAGGCGCATACCTAAGAAACCGTAATAAAACCTCAGCCTGACATTTCTATTAAAAAGGTTGTATTTTATCCTACTGGTTCCGTTTTGAGTGATTTCTAATTATAAGAATTGACGTTTGAATTGCCAATTGACATCATTATTATGATGGATAATAAGTTTTGTGAAATTTAAAAAGAGGGACAAAACCTCTGTCATTTGCAGTGACGTTTTGGGTACCAACTTTATGATTAAGCTGATGATTCCACCCGAACTTATCGGCTCGGGGATCAGGTTATGCAACCGATCTGATAAATAGACGGAAAAATTCCCCTTAACTAGTAAGTAGCTCTGAAATAGGATTAAAATAAATGGAGAAATTCCCCTTATTTGACTGAAAAACATGAAAATAGGTAATTTTACTTTGTATAGGCGGAAAAACTCCCCCTATTTTCCCAAAAACGAGATCATTTTTGCATTTAACGGAAAAATCTCCGCTTATTTTACTTTTGAAGATTACTCGATTAAGGACAAGACATCTTATTTAAAAGTGAGTTAGTTTTATCTTAAAAACAAGAGGATCCCATTTTGGAGCGTTACGGTGAACCGTATCACAATTAAGTGAAATTTAATATAATTCCTAATAAAGAACCTCGCCAAATACTATATACCAACAACGATGCTACTACGACAGTCATTTCCGCACGTTTTTTAAGAAAGCACTCAATATCCCAGCTGCTTCCCTAGCCAAGGAAGATCGTTTGATTTAGGTTTATCCGACACCTAGATGGGGAAATTTCAAAAGAAGAACAATTAGAGGAGGTAACATAATGAAAAACAAAACTATGATGACGACAATTGCCTTAGGTGCAGCGTACCTGATGAGAAGCAAAAAGACACGCGACAAATTGATTAATCAATTCAAAAACTTTAAAAATAGCCGCACTGGGAAGCAAAGCATGAAGGAAAACCGTCCAGCAACAAATTAAGGTAAACAGAGGAGCCTATCCATACGAGGATAGGCTTTTTATTTTGCCCTAATTTAAACTTGGCCCTTATCGCCTGACTGCCTATCTTTCATAGATAGTTACCTAATAGAAATAGATGATTGTATCAGAAAAGGCGAATGCACTAGGACAAACAACTATACATACTAGATTTGCCCTACATAGGTTATAGAGAAAAGAAAATTAAGGAGGGTGAGGTTAATGGCAAACTTCAAGAAAATGAATGTAGATGATGCAACTAGGAAAAGTGTCGACTTATTGCTGGATAATGCTTTTAAAAGGAATAAAGTCGCCTTTAAAAAGCCTAAGTTGTCAAAGCGGGAAAAGCAGGAAATCCGTGACCTGTTAAAAAACTTGCAGGATGGAGTAAAAAACCTGACAAAACAACAGACCGACAAATAGACGCAGCATAGTTGAAACTCGCCCGCCAGTAATTTTTGGGACCAATATTAAAATAAGGAGGAATATATAATGGGAGAAAGTAAAGTTTGGGCTGGAGACAGACCTACAGTTAAGTGTAATTCTACAGCTGGAGCGGCAGACAGAAAATGGAGTGCATTAGACCCGGCTTCATTCCATCCGCTAAGTGAACAAGATACGGAAGAGCTGGAAGCTACTGTTAAAACAATTCAGGAATCGTTTGAGCAGATAATCATTAAAGATTCTGCAGATGTTGAAGTAACTACTACAGACACTCAAGCAGCTGTTAACCTTCAGGTTGCACTGCAGGCAGCAATCACGCTCATAATCAGCATCTCTGTTGCAGATAGTTCTGAAGCAGAAAGGCTGACAACGGATCTAATGGGTAACCTTAAGACTCATCAGGTTAACCGCCAGCAGACGTATATCGAAAACTCACGTGGTGTTAGAGTAACAACAACAGACACTGACCTTGCTGTAAACCTACAGCTACTATTGCAAGTTCTAGTATCTCTAGTTGCAAGACTAGACATTCTTTAAAAAAGTAAACGGAACGGTATCCCTAGCTTGGGATACCGTTTTTTCTATTAACCGCTAGCTCAGTACCTATGGAAAGAGAGAGCATTTCAGGGGGACCTAAGAGTTGCTTTTAGAAATTTTTCATTTTTTATTGTAGGGGAAACTACAATTCCAGCGTCTATTAAGTGAAAACATTTATTTATGTAAGATATGAAGTTACATAGGGGGACGTTACAGTGATAAAGGTACAAAGCTTAAGCCATGATTTTGAAATTGGCAGAAAGGGAAATAAAACGATTATTCCTATGCTCAGGGATATATCGTTTGAAGTTAAACAAGGGGAAATCGTCACAATTGTCGGCCGAAGCGGATCTGGTAAGTCAACGCTTCTCAATTTGATCAGTGGGTTTATCCATCCAAAGGAAGGAGAGATCTTGATTAATAATAAAAATGTTACGAAGCTAAGCGAAACGAAATTTGCAGATTTTCGTATCGAACATATAGGGTTTATTTTTCAAAGCTTTCAGCTAATTCCTTCAATGACTGCTTTTCAAAATGTTGAGCTGCCACTCATTTTAAAAGGTGTCAATGAAGCAGACCGAAAAAAAACAACTGAGGAAATTTTAACAACTGTCGGCCTCATTGACTACAAGGATCATTACCCCGGAGAATTATCGGGCGGCCAGCAGCAGAGGGTATCTATTGCAAGGGCACTTATCGTTAACCCTCCCGTTATATTGGCTGATGAACCAACAGGAAGCCTGGATAGTGAGACAGAGCAAGAACTATTACAATTTATAAAAAATTTGAATATGGAGCTGGGGATTACTTTTTTGATTATTACCCATGATCAAAGAGTAGCGGAGATTGGAAACAGGACAATTGAACTGAGAGACGGGCGCATATACTCTCCTGAATTATCCACTAAACAGGAGGTACTCCTATGAAGCTCAAAGACCAGTTCCTATTTGTTCAGCAAAATATGAAAAAGAATCGAACAAGAGTTTTCATGACCATTCTTGCAACAGCAATGGCTTGCGCGTTTTTAATTGTACTAGCTTCTGTTGGATTTGGATTGCACAAGTCAATTATTAAAGAAACGACTGAACAAAGGATTGTAACGCAAATTGATGTACACGGCAAGGAAGAGGGAGATGGAGCATATCGGCCGTTAACTGAAAAAGATATTGAGGCATTGGAGAACCTCGATAATGTTAAAGCGGTTGTTCGCCGGCAAGCATTATTTCAGGAAGGATCCTATAAAATTGGCGAATATGGTTCATGGGCACAAACATATGTGACTCACATTCCTTCTGAAATAAAAGCAGGGTTTGAATTATCAGCAGGGGCCCTGCCGGAAAAAGAGAATGAAATAATTGTCGGCTATGATTTTGCCAACTCTTTGGTTTCAGAGAATGCTAAAGAGGAAGATATGTACGACGAAAAGGGTGTACTTAATGAAAAATACAAGTACCAGGGAGACTTAGTTGGAAAAGAACTGACATTCACAGCTAAACAATGGATTGACGGTGAAGAAAAGAAGAAAGACATTAGTGTTATTGTTGCTGGAATTGGGAAAAAACCGACAAGAGAATGGGTAATGGACCAAAACGTTTTCATTTCACAGGAAACCCTGAAAGAAATTGAAGCATTTACCGGAACTCCGCGCGGTATGATGAACGATCCGAATAGTGGAGCACAGCAAGTTACGGACACGGATAACCATACATTTGAAGAAGTTAAAGTTTATGCCAGAAACCTAGAAGCCGTTGAAGGTGTTACTGAAAAGCTTGAAGAACAGAATTATGCAAGCTACTCAGTTGTATCCGAATTAAAGCAGATAAATATGATATTCACGATTGTCAAAGCAGGGTTGATCCTCATTGGCACAATTGCGATATTAATTGCATCAATAGGAATTTATAATACCATGACAATGGCTGTAACGGAGCGTGCTCCAGACATTGGTATAATGAAAGCGATTGGGGCTAACCCGCGTACTATAAAAAATATATTTTTGCTTGAAAGCAGTTATATCGGGTTAATCGGGGCATTAATTGGAACAGTTGTATCCTATGTAATCAGCTTTGCTGTAAATTTTGCGATCCCAATGATTATTCAAAGTGCTTTTGGAGAAGAACTGCCAGAAGGGTTAATGTTTAGCCATATTCCATTTATCCTGCCGCTGATTTGCATAATTATCTGTTATATTGTTACGATTTTGTCAGGATTGCGCCCTGCTCAGCGCGCTACAAAAATTGATGTTTTGAAGGCAATGAGAAGGGAAATATAATAGAATGGAAGGGTTTGGAATGAAAAATCCAAACCTTTTTCTGGGTTAGTCAGTTAAACGGAAATGACGACGTTGTTACAGGACACAGTTAGAGTAGTTCAGGCTGTTGGCCATGTTTTCAGTAAGCGAAAACTAGATGTCCCGAATGGTCTGGAAGTAAACAACAGCAGAGAAAATTAACAGTGCGTTTAACCAGCGCATTTCTAAAAAAATCAGCAACGATTGAGAATGTAAGTCAAAATAAAAAGCCGCTTCCGGCGGCTGTGTATTTATTACTATTGAACAGCCTCAGGCTGGCTATCATTACCTAAAACAGTTTTAAGGTTTTCTTCCTCATTAAATGTTTTATACAATGCCAAAGATGCACTTGCTACATCAATGTACTGCTCTGTGATGTTTCGGTCTGTAAATAAAATGGTGAACTTCCCATCTGATTCATTATAACTGATTGACACTTCCTGTTTGTTTTTCAAGATAAAATTATGAGTGACATTGCTGTTTGCGAATGTTTTCCCTTTTAATTCTTGGAGCATGTCTTGAATACTAGTTAGATTCATTTTTCAAGCCCCTTTCTGTAAAATATAGGGGGACCCCGCTACAAGCAACCCATTGTTTATTAATTATCTACCTCGTTAAGCGTAAAGGAGAAACTGCATTAAGTAAAGGGATTGGCAAGAATTGAAAAGAAACCGTAATATAGGTGATCTAGTTTGATATGGATTAACTATTCTTTTACAATAGTTAAACATACAGATTTTCGACTGGAGGCACAACATGGAATTTATCTGCTCACAGGCATATATTAAAATGATCAGAGAGATTGACTGGAATGAACAAAAAATCACAGAAACCGAGGAATTTATCCACCTCTATGAGGATGAAATTGTAACATCGGCCCATAGATTTTTAATAAAAGAAGTCCATGATGTTTCATATAAAGTCATGTCTGGAAAACAAGGATTTTTTTATCTTCATACAAATCAAGGTGTATTCCCTTTTCACGTTAAAACAAACCCTAAATACTTTATTGACCAGTATAAACAATTAAAGAAAAAGGGGACTTAAGGGGGAGGAAGAGTGAATAAGAAAGGCGGCATCTAAAATGAGATAGCCACCGCCGTTAAAGGATTTAAGGTTTTAAGACAACTTTAATGCAGTCGTCGGTTCGGGTATCAAAAATCTCGTAACCGTGTTTTGCCTGTTCTAAAGGAATGACATGTGAAATAACATCCTTTGGATCAAATTTTCCGTCTCCCATCATTTCAAATAGCTTGGGCATAATTGGGATGACTGGTGCCTGGCCCATTTTCAGATCGATGTTACGGTTAAAAATATCTCCAAGCGGAAAGCCATTGTATCTTCCCCCATAAACCCCTGTAATTTGGATGGTTCCTGCCTTCCGAACCGCCTGGCTGGCAATTACTATTCCGCCCATCGCTCCTCCATGAAGCTTCAGGCCGCTGCCAAGCTGTTCCATAGGAGTCATTTTACCGCTCATTCCTGTACAATCTATAACAACATCTGCTCCGCCGCTTGTCATCTCGTTGATATACTCGCCAACGTTTTCATGCTGTTCGATATTGACTGTTTCTACCTTATTGGTTTTTTTAGCGTGCTCGAGCCGATAAGTAAGGTGATCAGCGGCTATAACTCGCTTTGCTCCTTTAAGCCAGGCGAATTTTTGGGCAAGTAATCCAACTGGCCCGCACCCTAGAACAACAACGGTATCCCCACTTTTTACTCCACCATGTTCAACACTCCAATAAGCTGTAGAAGCAGCATCTGCTATTAAAGTTAAATTTTCATCTTCAACTTCAGCATTCTCAGGTACTTTGAAGGGAGTGAAATTTCCATAGGGAACACGCATGTATTCAGCTTGTCCACCTGCATAACCACCAGTTGTCTCTGAATAGCCAAAGAATCCGCCCATATCTCCATGTTGGTTTGAGTTGTCGCATTGACTAGTGATATCATTCTCGCAAAACCAGCAATGCCCGCAGCTTACATTAAATGGGATGATAACGCGGTCACCCTTTTTGACTTTCGTAACCTCAGGGCCAACTTCCTCAACGATTCCAACGGGCTCATGGCCGATTACATAATCGGTTGGCATATTCGGAATAAGCGCATGGAGCAAATGTAAATCAGAACCGCAAATAGCTGAGGCAGTGACTTTTACAATTATATCGTCAACACTAGTAATGGATGGATCCTTGACATCTTTAACTTGTACGTTTTTGATGCCTTGGTACGTAACTGCTTTCATTAACAGGATCTCCTCCTTTTATTTATTTGGCGTTGCCATCATTCCAAGTCGGTCTGTGTCTCTTGGATATAGGTTCATTTCAGCAATATCAAGGGCCATGTCAGCAGATTTTAAATCTAACTCCACTTGTTTGCCAACATCATGGGAATAAAGCCAGCCTTTGCTAATCATCAAATCGGACAATTCTGCATGTAAATCCATACTTTCTTCCATCTGTTTAAACAAGGTATTCCGGACTTCTGGACTGGATGTTTCTGTTAAAGCAAAGGAGTAATTACGTATTCCATTTTTTACAGATAACAAAAAGTCCAAGGCGAATGCTGCATCTGCCTTATCCGGCATTCCTTCAGCACTACCTGGATCTAAAAAATCCATTGTTCTCATGACTTTCACCTCATTGTAAAGTAGTTCGCGCTTTTGTATATAATTCCTTAAGTTCTTTTATCGCTCTTGAAGATTGCTCGACATCTTTCTGCATTAAATTTTTCAAATCATTGTCAAAGCAAATGCCCTGCATAAGTTTTGAGCGAACTAGACAGATCGTTTTAAAATTAAGAATTTCATGAGTTTCCATTGTTTCATGAAAGGCCATTGCTTCCTGTTGTTCCATGATCTATCACCTCCACAAGTCTTTAACAAAGTTAATTTACTCCTTACTGGAGGGATTTATACAATCGAGAAGAGAGAGAGGAGGGCTTCCATGAATAATTACCTATCAAATACACACGCTAAAAAAGTAAATTATTTTAGAGGAAGTGAATATGATGGGAACTTTGGGAGTGCATGAAACTTTAGATTTACATGAAATATTAACCTTTAAAAATCTCTGTGTTACCAAGTCAGCTTTGATGAGTAAGCTGGTTCAGGATGACGAACTTAAACAAATTTTAGAAAATGATGCTGCAAGTGGATACCAAGAGATTCAACAATTGCAAGGGTTAATAAGAGCAGGGAGGCCAGTCTTGTGAATGAACTGATTCAGAAGATAATAGGAATGGGCGGGATGACTGAACAGGTTATTGCTACCGATTTCTTGATCGCCGCCAAGTCGGGGGTCCGAAATCTGGCAGTTGCGATTACAGAAACAGCGACACCTGAAATGCGTGAGATTTTAAGGGAACAGTTGAGGACCGCTGTCGAGACACATGAAAACATCAGCAATTATATGATTTCGAAAGGATATTATTATCCCAGTGATATAAGCCAGCAGATTCACGTCGATATGACAGCAGCTGAAACAGCCATGAACCTGGCGGATAAATAGTCATACGGAAACAATAATTATGAAAGCAGAAAAAGCTGTCCAGTTGCCGGACAGCTTTCTACGTTATTGTATTATGATTTTAGCAGGTCATGGTCAACATAACGTTCTCCGTTTAACTCGCTAAGCACATTAATAGCTACCTTTGCGCCGTCACCTGCAGTGATGATTGTATGAACACTGACATTTGCACAAGTGCCAGCTGCCCAGACTCCTTCGATGCTGGTTCTTCCGTTATGGTCTGCATCAATGACTCTTTTAATGCGCGGTTCTGAACCATCCTTTGTTTTCACACCTAGCTTTTCGGCTAGATCAATGCTTAACCCGGTTGCAAGAATGATGTGCTTGGCTTCAAAGACACCGTTTTCTGTTTCGACGCTGAATCCTTCATCAGCTTTTTTAATCGTTAAGGCTTCACCTTCAACGATCTTTGCCCCAAATTCTGCAGCCTGTTTTTTACCAATAGCCACTAGTTCTGGTCCGTCAATTTCTGGAACACCATAATGGTTTTTAATCCAAGCTTTTTTTGTAATACTCTTATCATGATCAAGGACCAATGTTTGTTTCCCAGCTTTTGCAGCAAAAAGAGCAGCACTGGCTCCAGCCGGTCCAGCTCCAACAATTAAAATATCATACATACCTAAAAATTCCCCCTTAAACCAAATATTTCATTTCCATATTAGTGTAACAAATTCACCTCTCAGCTTCCTTAAATATGCTTGTCCTTGGGTTTTATAGTTTGATATGTCTGAATGTTGAAACTTTTATTTAGAATAAACGTACTAATAATAAAGGTTATAAAAATAGGGGTTGTAGTAATGAGAACGTGGGGACGTTGTGTGTTATCCTGCTTATCATTCTGGCAGGCTGCTCAAGCAGTAAATCGACTAAGATCCTTATAAAATGCCCTCAATTTTGGATTTCCATCTTAATAATAAAAACCAGAAAGGGTGACGGAGTATGGTTTGGTTAGCTCTTTTCGGAGGACTGCTAGGTTTTGGTGTTTAGTTGACTGGATATACAAAAAACTCGGCATTTCTGATCTGGTTCCAGAAGAAAATGCCAAGCATGTGTCAGGTTATGAAAGAGCATATGTGGAATCCCACATGCACACTATTAAGAATGAAATTGATAATGGCATGATGTAATTGCAGAAAACCCCTACGATGATTAAAAACCTGGGAACTTTCTGGGTCCTGAATACAAAAAAGCAGTGTGAAGGAAGGGAATTCCCTCTTTCTACACTGCTTTTTGAATATATTGATTTGTGAATTGGTACAAGATTTGGCTAGAGATCGCTGCGTACCCATCTGAATTGGGGTGAACACCATCAGCCGATAAATGATGGAGGTTTTTACCGTTAATTACTTTAGTTGTTTCAACAACGATTGCGTTCGGATTTTGCTTAGCAACCTCATAGATTTTCACATTCCATTTTGGAAGCAATTTTTCTGCAAGGCTGTATACTTGATTATCAGGGTGCAAAGGGTTGTATAGTTCAAGCAATACAATCGCGGCATTGGGATTAAGCTTGTCAATATGGGCGACAATGGAATTGAGATTCTCAGAAAAGTTCGATTGAAGCTGTTCGAATTCCTGGAAGGCACGGTAATAATCTTGTTTCTGTGCCATGCGTAAAACATCATTTCCTCCAACATTGATCGTAATAATGTCTGCATACTTAAACTGTTGGTCGAACTGGCCTGCTTGGACGATTGAATTTAATTCGCCACTGGTTATCCCGTTAATGCCTTCGTTTTGGAGATGAACACTTTTACCCGTGTTTTCCTCAAGCTGACTGGAAAATTGGTGAACGAGACTCTCATCATGATTAGCTCCGTAGCCGCGGATTACAGAGTCTCCTATAGCTAGATGATCAATTTGCTGCTCTGTTGAATCTTGAAAATAATTTATATATGAAGTTTTTTGCACATCAGTGGTGGTTTCGATGGCTTGCTTTTTCATTCTTTCAATCTGGTATTGCGGATAGTAAAACCAAGCCGAAACACAAAGTGCACCAACGATTACAAAAACTAATAATAGCTTGAATAGTTTCAAAAGCTCCTCTCCTTTATATCCTTATTATACCAAGATAGCAAAGAAAAATATTTAGGGTTTCTTTTCCAATTGTGGCTTGAATATTCAAATATTTTTATAAAAATTCTAATTAAAATAATGAATTTATCAATCCATTTTTATTTCAGATAATATTATTTGAAAATGTTCGTTCTAGGATGTATCTTTGTTATGATTAATATAGAAGAAATGCATATTTTTTGGTGCACGCGGGAATAGATGAAGAAATACAACAATCGCTACTTACTGCATTTGAAAATATGGGTAACTTTTTAAATTAACCGTAACACATCTGATTATATGGCTGCTTTTTCCTATTATTGTAAAATGTCGAAAATTTATTCCTAGCTGGAGGACAAAAAGTGTTTATAGCAATTTTATTTTTTTTACTAATGTCATTCTTTTTATCTGGAAGTGAAACGGCACTTACAGCCGTAAATAAGATGAAAATTAAGACAAAGGCAGATAATGATGATAAAAAATCGCAAAAGCTGCTTAAGCTCGTTTCTAAACCGAATGAACTGATTACAGGAATCTTGATTGGAAATAATATTGCCAATATTATGCTGCCTACCCTAGTTACAATAGTTGCGATTGAGTATGGCTTTAATGTTGGAATTGCGACAGGTATATTGACTTTAGTCCTGATTGTTTTTGCTGAAGTCCTCCCAAAGTCGATTGCAGCCACTTTTTCAGAAAAGGTTGCTTATACTGTTTTTCCTGTTATTAGAGTCCTGTTAATATTGTTTAAACCGCTGACTTTCCTTTTAACCGGTTTTACAAGAACAATTATTAAGATGATTTCAGGGGGAAAAGCAGAGCCTGTTTCAATTTCTAAAGAAGAGCTAATTACAATGGTGGACATTGCTGCTCTGGAGGGAACCTTCCGAAATGAAGAAACTCAAAGGATTAAAGGGGCAATTGATTTTCAAAACCTTGATGTAAAAGATGCTCTTAAAACGCCGCGGACTGAAATAATCGGAATTCCTATTGAAGCTGCGTTTGAGGACGCAAGAGATATTGTCTTAAACAATAGTTTTACGAGATACCCGATTTTCAAAGAGAACATGGATAATATTGTCGGTGTGTTTCATTCCAAGCTGCTCATTTCCTGGTCACTTAACCCTAAAATGGCTTTAGACGACTTGATAGATAAAGAACCTCTGTTTGTATTCGAGTTTCATTCAATTGAAAGAGTTTTTAAGAAGATGCTGAAAGAGCGTAAGCATATTGCTATTGTCCTTGATGAATATGGAGGAACAGAGGGAATCATCACGAATGAGGATATCATTGAAGCGATGATTGGCCTCGAGATTAAAGATGAGATGGATGAAGATGAAGAAGTGTTAATCGATGAATTAACTGATTCCCATATTATTTGCAACGGCAAGCTCGGTCTGCATCGACTAAATGAAGTTTTTAAAACCAAACTTCCTGAAGAGGAAGACAATCTGTCAGGGTTTCTTTTAAAAGAGATCGGTCATTTCCCAGCAGAAGGGGATACATTTGAATATCACCATTTGCATTTTGAAATCAAATCGATTGATGATAACCGTTTGAAACTGATTGAAATAAAGAAGAAAACACCTAGTTAGAATTATAGCAGCTCTGCATTTCTTGCATGGCTGTTTTTTTATTCATCAAAATGGGTAACATAAAAATATTTACCGAAAAAAGCCGCTTGTTTATCTATAATTGTTTGAACTAGGGAGAATAAGGTATACAAGCATTACGGGAATCAACGTAACGCAGACTATAAGGGGGATTTTTTGTGAAACTGACACCTGAGCAGCGTATTGAATTACACGGGTTTAATAACCTGACAAAATCATTAAGCTTCAACATGTATGATATATGTTATACACGGACAAAAGAAGAGCGTGAGGCATATATAGAATACATTGATGAGCAATACAGCGCTGATCGATTGACCAAAATACTTTCAAATGTTGCTGATATTATCGGAGCCCACCTCCTTAATGTGGCGAAACAAGATTACGTGCCGCAGGGAGCGAGTGTAACGATGCTCGTATCTGAAGGACCTGTTGTTGAGGTCCCAACTGAAGAATCTTTTGAGGAATCACCAGGGCCATTGCCGGACAATGTTGTGATGCAGCTTGATAAGAGCCATATTACCGTTCATACTTATCCTGAATTCCATCCTACCGAGGGAATTAGTACATTCAGGGCAGATATAGATGTTGCGACTTGCGGGGAAATTTCGCCCTTAAAAGCATTGAACTACCTGATCCATTCCTTTGAAACAGATGTGATGACAATCGATTATAGAGTTCGCGGATTTACACGTGATAAAAATGGACGTAAGCTGTTTATCGACCATGATATTAGTTCAATCCAAAACTACATTCCAGATGTTATCAAAGATTCCTATGATATGATTGATGTGAATGTGTATCAAGAAAATATCTTTCATACCAAATGCAAGCTGAAAGAGTTTGATTTAAACAATTATCTGTTTGGTTATTCGAAAACAAAGTTAAATTCGGAAGAACAAGACGAAATTACAGAACGACTGCAAATTGAAATGGATGAAATTTTTTACGGTAAAAATATCAATATGCCTCAATAACAAGAGATTGATTATAGGTGCTGTGCTAACGCAAGTGTTGGTTCAGCATCTTTTTGATTATTGCAAATAAACTGCCAGAGTCTTACAATAGGATCAAGAATCTTTTAAAAATGGGGAATGCTCTTGAGCTTGCTTTCCGGTTTGCTTATCAATCTGCTGGCTATTCTAATCACTGTGTTAATAGGAAACATGCTTCTTTTGAATAAATCCAGGTTTTTGCGTATTTCTTATAGAAAACTTGAGCTGTTCCTTGTCCCCGCCTTCTTAATTATCATCAGCCTTCTCTTAGCAGTACCAGTCGGCAACCACGGATTTATTTATGATTTGAGGTTTATACCATTTCTATTAGCGGGATTGTACGGGGGGAAACGAGTAACAATAGCTCTTAGCTTCCTTCTTATTGTCAGCCGCTTTTTGCTTGGGGGAAGCGGCGTCTGGGTATCACTCCTGCTCATATTGCTGTCCTCTACCGGCATTATATGGCTTTCTTACCGTTATTTTCAAAAGCCCTTGCATGTTAAGGTGACCGTTGTTACGGCGTCAGCCTTTGTTTATTCAATTATAGGATTTTTGATCCCATCGCTGGTTTTCGGCTTTAATGATTATTCTTCCTTTTTCATTTACTCCCTCGTCTTAACTACATCAGCCTTTTTTGTTACCTATCTATTGGAAGTTCTTAGAACAGCCTATATTTTGCAGCTAGAATCAATCAAATTTGAAAAAATGGAAATTGTCAGCCACTTGGCCGCAAGTATCAGCCATGAGGTCAGAAATCCATTGACTGCTGTTAAAGGTTTTTTACAGCTGATACATGAAAATCCCAAAACATCAGAAGAAAGTAAAGCTTACGCATCTTTTGCAATTGAAGAAACAAGCAGGGCTACCGGAATTATAGATGACTACCTCACCTTTGCAAAGCCTCATTCAGAAGAAGAAACCGCCATGTGTTTAGAATCCGAAATCAAAAAGTGTGTAGAAATCCTCAGTCCGCTGGCCTTAAAGCAGGGTGTGGAGTTGGAAAGCTTATTGCTTCATAATAGCAGGATTCACGGAGATCCCCATAAGTTTCAGCAAGTTTTAATCAATATTGGCAAAAATTCGATAGAAGCGATGCCTAGCGGAGGAGTTATATCGATAGTAACCTCGGAGGCAGAAGGAAAAGTTAATATTCGCATCACGGATACAGGAATTGGTATGAGTCCACAGCACATTGCTCGGCTTGGTGAACCGTATTTCTCATTAAAAGAACAGAAAGGGACAGGATTGGGGATGATGGTTGTCTTTCGAATTGTCGACAGCATGAGAGGAACAGTAAAGGTTACCAGTGAATACAAGGTTGGCACTTCAATTACACTCACATTCCCTGCTATCACATAGTAATCGTAAAAGGACTGATCACTCGATCTGTCTTTTTTTATGTCGTTTTGCAATGCAACAACGTATTTGAATTTACCTTTCCTTATAATGGAATCACGGCAGTCGTCCGAATCAGCCAAGCATTCGGACTCGCGGGAGCCCATATCCTGCTTAAGCTGTCCGAATCATGAGACTTTCACTTGGAAATTAAAAAATAATTGGAAGCCAGTAATAAATTAGCAGGGTAATGACTATAAGAGAAATAATATTGAGCCAAAAGCCTGCTTTGATCATATCACTCATGTTGATGTAATCCGAGCTAAATATGATAGCATTTGGTGCGGTTGAAATCGGCAGCATAAATGCGCAGGAGGAAGCTAATGCAGCAGTAGCCATCAGCCCATAAGCTTCGATTCCTAAGGCAGCAGAGAGCCCAACCGTAATCGGAATGACCATGTTGGAAACGGCAGTATTTGACATAATTTCTGTTAAAAACAGAATGATTGCACCTAAAAGAACGATCAAAATAAAATAAGGGAAATTATTTAACAGCGAAAGCTGCTCGCCAATCCATTCAGTAAGCCGAGAGTCCTTAAAGGCAGATGCCAGTGCAAGCCCCCCGCCAAATAACAGCAATAAGCCCCAAGGAAGCTGAGCAGTATCCTCCCACTCAAGCAACCGTTCACCTGATGCTTTTCCAGATGGCAGAAAAAATAGTAAGAGTGACCCGAAAATAGCAATCATTGAATCATTAATGCTTTCAGGCAAAAATCCGCCGAAGACCCATAGGGAAGCCGTGATCAAAAATACTATTGCTACTAGTTTTTCTTCTAAACTGAGTGGTCCAAGTTCTCGAAGTTCTTGCCTGATAAAATCGGATTCTAATGGAGTATTGATTTTTACCGGGAATAGGACTCTAGTCATATAAAAATAAAGAATTACCAGCAATAAAAGCGACAGGGGGAGCCCAAACATAAGCCAGTCTGTAAACGTAATAGTTCTGTTGAGCAATTTAGAAGCAATTGCCGCAAAGACAGCATTGGGTATTGATCCAATGAGTGTTGCAAGTCCGCCAATCGTAGCTGAGTAAGCGATTGTAAGTAATAATCCTTTCCTAAAACTATCAAGGTTTTCTGCATCCATCAATTCTTCCTCATCAATCTGCTTTATAAGTGCCAGGGCAATCGGAAGCATCATAAGGGTGGTAGCCGTGTTGTTAATCCACATTGACATAAACGAGGTTGCCAATAACACACCAAGGATAATCCGGTTGCTTCGCGTGCCTATTACACACAGGATCGACAAAGCAATCCGTTTGTGAAATTTCCATTTTTCAATAGCAATGGCAATAATAAAGCCGCCCATATACATAAACACTACAGGATTTGCATAGGCAGAAGCAGTTGAATCACTGTCGAGCCCTCCTGAAACCGGCAGTAAAATCAGCGGAAGAAGTGACGTGGCCGGGATTGGCAGCGCCTCACTTATCCACCATACTGAAACCCAGACAGTAGTGGCAAGAACTGCTCTTGGCTCTTTCTCAACGCCGTCCATCAGCATTAAAATAAGGTAAAATCCAAGCGGACCCAGCAATAAACCAATAAATTTAGATTGCGTATAGATGTTTAAAAAGGCCATCATTTTCTCCTTTTTCTCTATTAATATGAATAAAGAGAGAGTTCTAGACTAGCAATTTGTATTAATTAGATAGTTTGATAGGGTCAGGGTACTAGGCCCAATAGATCTCGGCCTCAATTTAAATGACCCAAACTCAATCCTTTATCAAAAAATTGTCTGGCATATATAAGCTAGAGGAAAGAAGAAATCTGAGGAAGAAGGAAGAATCTCAAGAAATCTTAAAAATACTAGTTAAGCAACATAAATCAGTGTGTTTTTCATTGAATGAACCTTCCAGATAGAGTGCATGGACTAGGTAAGAATTCGGTAAAAATTAGGACTATATCCTTTTATGTAATCGATTAGTACTAAAGTATAATTTTATGAAAAAAATAAAGGGGAATGGCCTTTTTCATTGAATATTATCGTAAAAAAACCGAGTGGGTGTGAATCAATGAATACCAGAGCAATTATTAATGAGGGAATTCCTATTATGCAGATGGAAACAAAGTCTTATTTTGATGGAGGGCTTTTGCAATTTATTACTTGGACCGTACTAGGAGTATTGGTTACAATTTTTAGTTTTGGTCTGTTTTTCCCCTGGGCATTTACCATGATTTACGGTTGGAAAGCAAAGCATACGGTAATTGAAGGCAGGCGTCTAAAGTTTACTGGTTCGGCACTTGGGTTATTTGGCAACTGGGTAAAATGGTGGATCCTCTGTATAATTACCTTTGGGGTGTATAGCTTTTGGGTTTTTCTCGCTCTGGAAAGATGGAAAACCCGCCATACACTTTTTATCGATTAAATGTGGTATTAAATAAAGTACGATCCACGCATTCACTACTGGCCGGGGGGAAAACCCTGGTTTTTTTTGTTTGTATAATTCATAGGGAAAACGGGTCTGAAAAGATTATGAATTTTCAAAGATATTAAGGGTAAAGGATAAGTAATTCGAATTAATGACAAGATAAATTACAGGAGGTGATTGCAGATTGTATGTTGAAAAGTCAGAAGAGGAACTGAAACAGGAATTAGGCCTATATTTAACAGACCTTAAGACAGAAACGGCGAACTCAGATCTAAGATTCAGCAAGAAGAAAGAAAATAACGAAGAAGTTCCAAACAACTAGTTGTATTTTGAAGGTTGCAACAGCCTAAGCTCATCGGAGGAATCGATGGGCTTAGGCTGTTGCAATTTAGGTGTCTCACGGAAGTATAGACTTTCCATCCGAAGAAGGCATGGGTTGGTGTTCCACCCAGTTATGCTTAATTTGCAGGTGTAAACCATCTTCAGCATAAAGGCTGCTTTCTAAAGCCAGGCGGTTAAATGAGTTAGTTAAGTCTCTTCTCTGGCACAGTGAGAAGGCAGTTCCATAATTCCGCATTCCATTTTCATTCAGTACTGCGATGCAGTACATTGCTAATTTATCAGAAAATATTTGGGTTGTGGAGGCTGTTACTTGATTGTCCTTGATATCAGAGAAGGGCAGGTTTTCCTGTGAGAGGATGTTATGAAAGATATCTATATGTTTTACTGCAATCTCCAAACCTCTTTTGAAATAATCACGAGCATCTTTTGTTTCTGCTGTTTGGGTAAAACCGGTAAATAAAGCTTTCCCAACAGCATTAGCTTGCGCATTTTGATGCAGTGCCGCAACCTCCAAAGCCGTTAAACTGTGCTTGCTTCCGAACCATCCTGCAAGAAAGCCTTGCTTTATTACATATTGTACTTTTTCCGGTGCTTCCGAGAGCAGAGGGAGCATTGTCATTCCTTTTTCAAGCATGAGCTGCACTGCCTGATTAAATAAGTTTGAAGTCTGATTAATACATTTACTGAAAAATCCCCTAACATCGTCCCGGTAAGAGTTGGACAAGGCAAGGGAGTAAGATTTGAGTCCATTCTTTCCAAACTGTTCTAGGAACCGTAAATAAAATGGATCCGTGTATAGACGCGGGGAATTGAGTTTTACATCGTGTTCATTGAAGCCATCGGGAACCGGAATATTCTCCAGCTCTAACGTGTGCTGAATTTCCTGAACATGTTCCAGTGAATAGCTCATCGACAGGGACAGGAGTGATTTAATCTCTTCATCTTCAATGTGGGTTAAGAAATGCTGAAAAATACATATACTCATGGAATCTTTCATATAACTTACCCATAAGAAACTTGCTTCACTGGAAGTTAATTTCATTAAATGATCGTTTGTCATTTGGAAATCCTCCATATTGCTTTTAGTTAGTTTTTTCAAACTGCACTGGAACTATGCAGTAAAAGAAAGGAAGGCTAATTATTTTGGTGCACGAGAAAGTGTCACTTTGCTATCTGGGTGAATATCCTGCTAAGGCAAAGGAGGGATTAAGATGTATTATTATAATAATTCACATGCGCTACAGGGCTGGAGTCAGGAAGGTGAGAATCTTCGAAATGTCCAAAGCGTCTGTAACAAGTATATGAACTATCATGTGCTTGCACAAATGAGAGATGGTTCACAAATGGAAGGTATTATTCAAAATGCAGATGAAGACGGCGTTATCATGCTCGTTCCTGAAGTAGTTGAAGAAGATGAAAGCCGCCAGTACGGAGGCTACGGAGGATATGGTGTTCCTGGAGGTGGCTACGGAGTCCCAGGCGGTTATGGCGGCGGGCGGCGGAGGTACCGCCGATATCGGAGACGCCGGTTTCCTTATGTTCAATTTGTGTTTCCCTTCATTCTTCCATTCCCGTTTTATTGAGATGGAGCATGCCTATTTGACTATAGTCAAATAGGGCATGCTTTTTGTCTTTATGTGAGGTTTGAATTTAATAGGGGGTATGCTCAATATGTTTAGACAGTTGTAATTCTGGGAAAAGGTAATCAGGTCTGTTTTTAGGAAGTCTTTTTTTGAAAATATCCAGAAATGAACGTAGCAATTTTAACATTTCTTCATATATTTTAATTAAGGAAATAATTGGACAATGTTCCATAAAAAATTAAATTAATACGCTAATTATAGAATATAAATCTCCTAAAATTTTAACTATTTTGATATAATGGAAGTATGAAAAGATTAGTAACATAACCTTATCTTATACGGTCATCCATCCCGTGAACACCTATTGTAAACACCCGCAAAAAGGACGTGATGCCATTTTGAAAAATAAACCTCTAGCCACACTCATTTCTTTGGTGCTAGTCCTTGGAATAACAGGATTTGCACTGTTCCATTCAAATTTTCTCAAAACCAATGAACTGCCAGATGATATGCTTACGGTTCAGCTTGAAGCTGCTAAACCTGACTTGGTGAAACATGAAAAGGAAGTGCTTAGCACTGTAAAAAAGTCCAAACCAGCTGAAAAGACTGAGGGGACTGTAGCATTAAAACAGCAGATCGCAGTACCAAACAGGATTACACAGGAAAATGGAAAACTGATTTTAAATGAAGATCACTTGAATATTGTCGGTCTAGGAGACAGCCTTACCGTAGGTGTCGGCGATGTTACTAAGCTCGGGTATATTGGGCATTTTCGTTCCCATCTTGAAGTAGAGGATCCAACTGTCCAGCTTTATAATTATGGGAAAAAGGGTCATGATACATCAGATATGCTAAAGAGGCTTAAAGACCCTGCCGTTAGAGGTGCAGTCGAAGGAGCCGATGTTATCTTAATGACCATCGGCGGAAATGACGTCTTTAAAATCGTTAAAAATCATTTCCTGAATCTTGAAATGGAGCTGTTTCACAAACAGGAAAAGGTTTATACCGAAAATTTAGACAAGATCTTGCAGACAGTACGGGAGCTTAATCCTGATTCGCAAATTTATTATGTAGGCCTGTTTAATCCTTTCTTTGAAGCATTTCCTGGCATTAATGAATCAAATCAAATCATTGACAGTTGGAATGAGTCTTCTCAGAGAGTTTTAAGCAAATATGAAAACACGAGTTTTATCCCAATCCAGGACTTATTTGAAGCAAATACCGGAAGCTTGCTTGCAGGTGATTTCTTCCATCCCAATGAGCAGGGCTACAAACTGATTGGTGACAGAATTGTAAACAATGCAGCGCTTGGATTGCCATTGGAAAGATAAACTTTTCGAAAAGAAGCTGTTTTCAGCTTCTTTTTTTGCTGTTTAGGAAACCATAAAAGTTCTAAGTTTTAGGTAGAGTGCGGCTGTAGCTGAAATTAACATCCAAGTTTAACAGGGATTTTTCTTTATCAATCCCCCCAAAAAAGTGAAAAGCTTCGAATAGTATAAAGGCAACAGAAACATCAGGGAAATTGGAGGCTTACAAAATGCTGTTAGAAAGAATCCAAGGCTGGCGAAAGCAAGTCCCTTCGGTCAAAGATTTGAAGGAACGAAAAATCGAACAAGTAATTAATTTTATAGAACTAAAAAAGGAATCTCTTAAACAAGTAATACATACATTTCAAACAGTTGATGGTTTATTTCTGTGGGAAGTGAATAAAAAGTTAAACATAGTGGCTAGAAGAGGGATTTCACAATCTGATTTGGCTAAAGGAAAAATCACCATTGTTCTATCGAGAAAAACGACTAGCGTAATAGCTACTCCTGACGAAAAAAGAAGAATTGAAACAGTAGTGAATCAGCTTGAAGGCTTTGAAAACCTTAGACTCCGTCACTTTTTTGGATATAGAACTTCTTACAAAGAAAAAAAAGTGTTTAGAGAAGTAACTAGATGGATCGAAATTGAGATAACGTGAGATGAGCCTTCCTTTCCAGAGGAGGCTTTTCTTTATGGGAGAAAAAGTTCAATAGACTGTCTTTAATTTCGGCCAAATTATAACAATATCAAACTAGATGTATCATTAATAAACAGAAAACAGCTGGTTAAAATCACATAGATTAAAAAAATATTGGGATTTTTATAAACCTATATCTGGTGGGCTTTTCAATATTTTTAGAGAGCGTTTTTGTATGTCCGGTGTAGTGTCAGAAATACCGAATTAATAGAAAAGTCCGGCCTTTATTGTTACAATGAATTAATACCGAACGGATGAACGGGGTATAAATTCCTATAAAAATTTTTAGAAATATGTTATATTAATATTTAAAAAATTCTACTAACTGTAATTTAGGGAAGGTGAAACAATGACAACAGAGTTAACGATCAACGATAATAAACTTCCATTACGACGAGATGTAAAGATGCTAGGGAACATATTAGGAGAGATTTTAGTTCACCAAGGCGGAATTGAACTGCTTGAAAAAGTCGAAAAAATCAGGACAATGTGTAAAACACTTCGAAATGAAAACGAACATGAAACGTACGATATTTTAAAGCGTGAAATTGCAGCTCTTGATTCACCAATGAGAAAACAAGTCATTCGAGCCTTTTCGGTTTATTTCCACTTAATTAATGCCGCCGAACAAAACCACCGGATCCGCAGGCGCCGCGAATATCATCTCCAAGCAGATGGCAAGGTTCAGCCTGGATCAATTGAGAGCGCAATTATTTCACTAAAGGAAAATGAAATCACTCCAGAAATAATCCAAAATGTTATAAATACCGTCTCACTTGAACTAGTCATGACGGCTCACCCTACAGAAGCAACCAAACGGTCCATTTTGGAAATTCAAAAGAGGATTGCCGATATTTTAAAAAGCCTCGACAATCCAATGCTTGCTAACAAAGAACGCAAAAAGCTTCAGGAAAGCCTTTTTAATGAAGTTACTGTTTTATGGCAGACGGACGAGCTGCGTGACCGTAAGCCGACTGTTATTGACGAAGTCCGGAATGGTTTATATTATTTTGACCAGACTTTATTTGATGTGCTGCCTGATATCCATCAGGAAGTTGAGGATTGCCTTGAAGAACATTACCCGGAACGCGACTGGGAAGTCCCCAATTTCCTTCGGTTTGGATCATGGATCGGCGGGGATCGAGATGGAAATCCTCATGTAACTTCAGATATTACTTGGGAGACTCTCCAAAAGCAGCGCAGGCTTGTTCTGAAAAAGTATAAAGCCGTGCTGGTCGAGCTGATGAAACGCTTCAGCCATTCGACTGCAAGAGTAAATGTAAGCGGTGAACTTCTCCAATCTGTAGAAGCTGGTGAAGCGAGGTACTTAAAAGAAGATCAAAAATGGCCTGTTGAGGCTGAAGTTTACCGCCGCCAATTTGCGATTATCCTAGAGAGGCTCAAGCAGGTTGGGAAAACCGAAGCAGGATATAAAACATCCGAGGAGATGCTGGAGGATATCCAATTAATTCACCGGAGCACTTATCAGCATCATCCCACTCACCATGAGTTAAAAACTCTTCAAAAACTTATTCGCCAAGTGCAGCTATTTGGGTTCCATTTAGCAACGCTAGACATTCGTAACCACAGCGGCGAGCATGAAACTGCGATAGCGGAAATTTTCAAAAAGGTCCGTATTTCCGAAGATTATACTTCGCTTACTGAAACAGAGAAAATGTCTCTTTTAAATAAGCAGCTGCAGGATCCAAGACCACTGTTACTTATGCATTCCGATTATTCAGCAGAAACACAGGAAATACTCAATGTGTTCCAAATGATAAAAAATGCCCATGATGAATTTGGCAAAAGATCTATTTCCGTCTATCTTATCAGCATGACCCAGTCTGCAAGTGATTTGCTAGAGGTTCTTCTCCTAGCTAAGGAAGCAGGAATTTACCGTCTTCACCCTGATGGGACTGCTGAAAGCGACCTAAACGTGGCACCACTGCTTGAAACAATTGATGACCTGACAGCGGGGCCGGAAATCATGGAAACTTTGTTCAATATGCCAGTTTACCGTGAACATTTGCAGCAGTTAAACAACCAGCAAGAAATCATGCTTGGCTATTCCGACGGCAGCAAGGATGGCGGAACATTAACGGCGAACTGGAAGCTGTACAAAGCTCAGGTTGAGATTCATAAAATGGCCAAAAACTATGATATTGCTCTTAAGTTTTTCCATGGCCGCGGCGGTTCGCTCGGCAGGGGAGGCGGCCCGCTAAACAGGAGCCTTCTGTCACAGCCGGTCGAAACGCTTGGAGACGGAGTGAAAATTACGGAGCAGGGCGAAGTTCTATCCTCCCGCTACTTGCTAGAGGATATTGCCTACAGAAGTCTTGAACAGGCAACTTCTACCTTGTTAAGAGCAGCTGCCCATGTGTCGAAAGAATCAGAGCAAGGCCATATCCGTGATGAGCGATGGGTAGAGGCAATCGAGGAAATGTCATCCATTTCACTAACTAAATATCAATCACTCGTGTTTTCAGACCCAGATTTCATTACCTATTTTAATCAGGCTACGCCATTAAAAGAGCTTGCAAGCCTGAACATTGGATCCCGTCCAATGAGCAGGAAAAACAGCAATTCACTTGAAAACTTGCGTGCTATTCCATGGGTATTTGCCTGGACACAGAGCCGTCAGCTTCTGCCAGCCTGGTATGCAGCAGGTTCAGGTCTTGAAAGCTTTGCTTCAAAAGGTTCGGAAAATATTAAGCTTTTACAAGAAATGTATGAGGAATGGCCTTTCTTCCGCTCTACTATTGATAACCTGCAAATGGCTTTGATGAAGGCGGATATTACCACAGCGAAGGAATATACGTCATTAGTCGAAGACCCAAAAGTCGGTGAACGTATATTCACGAACATCGTTGAAGAATATAACAAAACAAAAAACATTCTTTTAAGCATTACAGGTGACGAAGAGCTGCTGGATCACGCTCCGAACATTAAGGACTCTGTTTATCGCAGAAATCCGTATGTCGATCCACTAAACTTCATCCAGGTGGAGCTCATTAACGAACTTCGTCAACAGGAAGAACCTGACGAAGAACTCTTTAATCAAGTGTTATTAACAATCAGCGGCATTGCTGCAGGATTGCGCAATACAGGATGATATAATAAAGAAGGTAGAGTTGGCTAAGTTTAACTTAGCCAGCTCTATTTGTTTGGAGATCTTTATTGCTGGCGGCGGGTGGAGTGTTTTAGTCAGCAGGTAATGTCTATCTATTCTACTGAAGGAAAAAAACCATTTCTCCATAGGTTATTCGAGAATACCAATAAATGTCCTGCGGGAGAACGGGCCACGGTGAGCCCGGAGAACGCTATATTGCCGAGAAGGCCCGCCCGCCGCCACGACCCACGGCAAATGAAACCCTGGAGAGAAAATTAACGCTCGTGTATAAGTGAGTCACAGAAAAAAGGCTGAAACTTTAACTCTTGGAAAAGTTTTAGCCTTTTAATTTGTAGAGCCTTTTTTAGTGGCATCCACCACTGTGCGCCAAAGAGACACCCGGAGTTGCCTTCGGAAAGCGATCGGTTGGACTGGAAATCAACAGCCAAGTTAAACAGAGTACTTTCTTTTAATATAGCTGGGTAACTGCCTGGTCTAACCGTTCTGTCTGAATAGTTATTGTAAAGCGGTGATTAATGTGTCGAGATTTTTCTTCATTAAGCTAAAATAGTCCTCATTATTATTAATATCTTCATCAGTAATAGATTCTAGATTACTTAACATTAAGGATTCTGCTCCTATCTCCTTTTGGATAATCTCAGAAACTTTTGGAGAAACATTCTTTTCAAAAACTACATAATCAATATTATGTTCTTTCGATTCTTCAATGATTTTCGCCAAGCCTCTTTGGGTTGGCTCGTGGCTAGGAGATAACCCAGCAATAGGGATTTGGACGATACCATAGCGCTCCTCCCAATACCCATATGCGGCATGGGAAACTAACAGATATTTAGAGGATGACGCTTCAATCGCCACTGAAAACTCCTCGTCAAGTTCCTCGAGTCTATTTCTAAGGTTGTTAAAATTCTCTTCGAACACTCTTTCTTGTTCAGGCAACCGTTCAATTAGAGAATTTTTAATGTTATTTGCGAGTTTGATTGCAAGGATTGGGTCAAGCCAAATATGGGGGTCCTTATCTCCAGTGCCGTGTCCGTGGGCTTCTACTTCCTCATGTTCCGGGTCATCTTCAGAGCGAGCTTCTTCTTTCCCATGATCCTGCTCCTCCTCATGTCCGTTCTCTTCTTCAGAATGAGCTTTTTCCTCCTCATGTCCGTGCGCGTCTTCATGACTAAGTTTAGTCTTTAAAAGCTCTATTTCCTCTGCTGCCTTTACAATTTTCACCTCTTGCTTCTTTAAAGACTTGACTGCCTTATCTGCAAAGCCTTCGATACCAGCGCCAGTATAAATGAACAGATCAGCATTTGCCAGTTTGACCATATCCTTTGTGGATGGTTCAAATGAATGTGCGTCAACGTTCGGCGGGTAAATGGATTCAACCTTAACAAAATCTCCGCCAATTTTTTTCGCGAAATCCTCAAGAGGGAAAATAGTTGTGTACACCGTTAACTTGGTGCTGTCATCTTCATGCCTACCCGCATTTTTATCTAATCCATTACATCCAGCAAGAAACAAGCTTAGGATGAGTATTAAGGCTGTTAATAGTGATGCTTGTTTCAATAGAATGCCTCCAATCAAAATTTTATTATTCTATTTTTGCAAAAGAGGGGAGGGGATCAACTAATAATGACCAGTCAGAACGTAATTCAGCCTCTATTAAAAGACAGCCGTCGAGGGTTTCCTCAATTTCGTTCCGATTCATATCTATACCAATTAGCACGAGCTCTGTCACCCTGTCTCCATATATAGGATCCCATTTTTCAAGTAGTTCAGGATAATCAGGGAGTACTTCTTGTTGTTCTTTTTCAGGCAGTGCTGCTATCCATTCGCCGGCACTCTGAATGGTAATGTTTGGACCAGCCTGCGAGAGTAGTCCTGTGAGGTTATTTCTGGACGCCAGCCAGAAGAAGCCTTTAGCTCTGACAATATCGACAGGCCAGTCTTCCATCCAACTCATTAGCCGTTCCGGATGAAAAGGAACCTTTCTTTTATAAACAAAGGAAGAAATGCCAAATTCCTCTGTCTCAGGTGTATGTTCTTCATTTAATTCTTTTATCCAGCCTGCTCCCTCGCTTGCCTTTTCAAAATCGAAACTGCCTGTATTTAATAGAAGTTCAAGGTTCACTTCAGATTTGACCGCAGGAATAATTCTGGCTTCGCTGTTTAGCTTTCGTAATAGAGAGAGAAGCTGGTCTGTAGCCTCTTTTTCTAGCAAATCTGTTTTGTTTAAAATAATGACATTAGCAAATTCTATCTGGTCAAGAAGTAAATCAGATATATCACGAGTATCGGTTTCATCTGTACCTTGCTGCCGTTCAAGCAATGTTTCCCCAGATACATAATCTTTCCAGAAGCTGCTTCCGTCCACAACAGTTACCATTGTGTCTAAGACACATTTATTAGTCAAATCAATGCCAAGTTCCTCATCAATATATGTGAAAGTTTGGGCGACAGGAATGGGCTCACTAATCCCCGAGGATTCAATGACGATATAATCAATATTCCCTTCGTCTACTAAGCGCTCGACTTCCTTCATTAAATCATCACGCAAGGTACAGCAGATACAGCCGTTTTGCATCTCAACCAATTTTTCTTCCGTCCTTGAAAAACCTCCATCTTTTATAAGCCAGGCATCGATGTTAACCTCACTCATATCATTTACAATGACAGCAACCTTAAGGTTATCTCTGTTAGATAGAATATGATTTAATAAAGTGGTTTTCCCAGCTCCTAAATATCCGCTTAATACTGTAACAGGTACTTTTTTCATTCAAACATTCCTCCTAGTATGATTGACCTTTTTTCAGCCGAATTATGAATAAGGATTGAAACTTTGGAGAATAAAACTCAATTAAAAGACAGGGACTTTCGCGATTTTTGTGTAAATTCATTTTGTTCAGTATCACATTACCGGCAATTAATTAAATCGTAATGATTACGTTTTGAATTATAATTGAAATCTCGAAAGAAGTAAATTATTTTCGTAATGATTACGATTTATCTTTTTGGCTAGAAATTAGAGTAGGAAAGTTGGGGGGAGGATGAACATAGAATAGGTGAAATAATTTACACATAAAAGTCTTTACAAAAATAGAAGAAATAAATATAATACAAATCGTAATGATTACTATTTGAAAAAAGGAGGCTTTCCTATGCGTGTTACTATTACCTTAGCCTGTACTGAGACAGGAGACCGTAATTACATCACAACGAAAAACAAACGTACAAACCCGGACAGAATCGAGCTTAAAAAGTATTGTCCCCGGTTAAAAAGGCGGACGCTTCATCGGGAGACAAAATAAGAAACAAGCATTCATGTATGAAAGAGTGCTTATTTCTCTCTAGTAGGTGATTTTCATGTATCGATGGACAATAATTGGAGGAGGTATTCAGGGGTGTACTCTGGCTATCTCCTTATTGAAGTGTGGCAGGGTAAAACCTGAACAAATGGCTGTCATCGATCCATATGATGAGCCTCTATCAAATTGGAAAAAAATACGAAACGAATCTGCATGCCTTATGAAGGATTTACACTGGATTCACCCATTGATAGAGGAAGAGGAGCTTCCTTGCGTAGAGTGCGGTTTTCCTGTTATTTCTTCAAATCTTGAATGGACAAAAGGTTTATACGTAATGGGTGCTCTTTCTGAACTGGAAATTGGACCAACAGCCCGTAATATATCCGGAGCTAAAACAGCCTCTCATAGAATTGTTAGTTCTATTTTTTGAGGGAAATTCTTTAAGGTATTCGTGTTGTTTGATAAATGAAGTTAATCTATTCGTTAAAGCAGTTAAAAGAGTTAGGTAAAGTCTAGCTGCATCAATTAATAAGCCTGGCAATAATCTGCCAGGCCACATCGCTATAAAGATTTAGTCTGCTCGCCCGCAATCACATCGACTGTGGGTTCTGGGACACGGGCTAGGATGGCTAAGCCAATAATAAACAGGACAATTAAACTGAACACACCAGTGCTTGAATTGCCGGTTATCTGGGCAGTAGCAGCTACAAGCAGCGGGCCCATAATTGAGGCGAACTTTCCAAAGATATTATAGAAACCGAAAAATTCATTGGAATTTTGTTTCGGCACGAGCTTTGCAAAATAGGAACGGCTTAACGCTTGAATCCCGCCTTGAGAGGACGCAACCAGCATCGCAAGAATCCAAAAATCAAATGTCGTCTTCATGAAATAGGCGTAGATACAAACGATAATATAGACAATAATACCAACGTAAAGCATTTTCTTCCCGGTAAACCTTTCCGCTAATCTTCCATACAAAAGTGCAAATGGAGCAGCGACAACCTGGGTGACAAATAAAATAATTAACAGATTTGTAGAGGTGATTCCTAGATCTGATCCATATGCTGTTGACATGGTAATAATCGTTCCAACGCCATCAATGTAAAAGAAATAGGCGAGCAAGAACATAAACAGTGCCCGGTGTTTACGGATTTCTTTAATGGTTTTACCTAAGCGCCTGAAACTGTTAGAAACAATCCTAGGTTCACGATCGATATAATGGCGCTGTTGAACATTTCTAAACAAAGGAATTGAGAAAAATCCCCACCACAAAGCAGTAATAATAAATGCAATTTGGCTTGCCATCGTGGTCGATACAGGGATCGTGCCACTTTGCGCTAGCATGATGATCGCTATTGAGATGATAAATGGAATTGTACTACCAATATAGCCCAATCCATAGCCACGGGCCGAAACGCGGTCCATACGCTCCTCTTCTGTAACGTCAACTAAAAAGGCATCGTAAAAAACGTTCGAACCGGACGAACCAATTACTGCGATGGTGTAGCAAACAAGCAGTAAAGCCCATTGTTCACTTGGAATAAACGCAAGCAGGGCGGTGAACAGTACTCCTAAACCAACAAAAAAGGTGAAGAATTTCTTTTTAAATCCCTGATAATCAGCAACCGTTCCTAAGATAGGGGCCAGCATTGCTAATATAAATGTTGCGATTGCGATCGTATAGCCTAAGTAGGCTGTTGAATTGGAAGCACTGACTCCTGCTTCTGTTGCAGAAGCTTTATAAAACAATGGAAAAACAGCAGTTGAAATAATGATGGAATAAGCAGAGTTCCCCCAGTCATACATCATCCAGCTGTTCTCTTCTTTAGAAAAACGCATTTTCATAAAATTGCCTCCCTAGAAACTAGATTATGTGTATCTATTAATCTAAGAAAAATTCTTCGATAGTTTTCCCATCTGTATCTCCAAGGTCGACCCCAAGCAGGCGGGCAAATGTAGGCCCTTCATCGACAAGGTGCATGAAGGGTATAACGTTGTTTTCCCGAATCCCTTTTCCGGCTGCGATAATCATCGTATGGTAATTTTCTTTTTCAGGAGAATAGCCGTGCGATGCAAACGTGTATCGTTTTGCTTTTACATCTTCTGCTGTGACGGTATCGATGTAAGCACCATTAAGTCCTTCTGTAAAATAAAATCCTCGCAGTGCTTCGATCATAAATGAACAACTGGGATCGGCTCCCCTAGCACCAGCCTCCTCACCCGTCAGCACTTGTTCAATTCCATTTTCAGCATCAAGCAGCAGCCGATCGAGCAGTTGATTAACAGTTCGTTTGGTCGTGGTGTCTTTATTGTCTTTTACATATATATAGGCAGAGCCATCACAGCTTTTGCAATAAGCTTTCCAGTCCTTTACTTTGCCGTTCTTATTTATAGAAATCAGTCCGCGTTCTTTCAGCAATACATTAAGTTTGACAGCCTTTGATTCATCCAGCGAACTGTGATCACCTAATGCAATAAGCGTAGAATCCTCGTAAATGCCAGCTTCCTCTAGTGCATTGGTAATATCGCCCAGCCGCTTATCATGACGGCGGAGAGCAGCCATAGCTTCTTCTGATGAAAAACCATGATAATGGCGCTGCGAATCAAGATCTACAAAGTGGATAAGCATAAGGTTTGGTTTTTTATCTTTAATCGTTTGTACAGTTGATTTCAAGACGAAATCATCCAGTTCAGGCTGGCTTAACCCGTTGCGGATATGGCCAAATTTTCGATTCATATCAAGCTGATAAAGAGGAGTTCCATTCATTAGAGAAACGGCTATTTGATTATGCCAAGGCCGATTGGCGAAAATCTCCGGCATATTGTAATCGATGTCTGCTTTTGCTGTCACCGGCCACAGCAAGGCAGCAGTTGAGAGTCCTGCTCGTTTTGCTTCGTCATATAAAGTGGTGCTCTTTACATGCTTGCGTTCCCAGTACCAGTCAGGCGATGTTTTGCCAGGCTGTACAAATGTGTTGTTAATCACCCCGTGGCGTTTAGGGAATTTTCCCGTAACAATCGTAGCATGACATGGATAAGTGACTGAAGGGTAAATGGTTTCAACATGAGTGCAATAGGATCCTCTTTCCAACAGAGCATTGAAATGGGGCAGCTCTTTAAGGAGTGGGAAATCTAATGAGGAAAGGCAGTCAAATGAAACCACAATTAAATGCTTTGTAAGGCGTTTCATAAAGGCCTCCAATAATAAATTTGGAAATTTATTCTATAGGTCTAATATAACAGAAGATTTGGAATTAAAGTACAGAAAATAGGTGTGATAAATCACTAACACCACGAATAAAGTGAATATAATAACTCTCTAAAAAACGATCTATTTTAGTTACTATTAAAATGATTTTATGGTATTCTATCAAAGTGAATAGAAGAGGTTCTTAGCTGCACCCTCTATAAAAAACTAAGGAGACCATGAATCCATGTCCTTAGGGCATGGATTTTTGCTGTTTTTCCTTCTTAAGGAGATGGAAGGTTTGAAAAATGAAAAAGCACTTGTTGTTTTTAGTGGAGGCCAGGACAGTACAACCTGCTTGTTTTGGGCGCTTCAAGAATTTAAAGAGGTAGAGGCGGTCACATTTAATTATAATCAGCGTCATCAGTTGGAAATTGAAGTTGCAGAAAATATCGCTAATGAACTTGGTGTGAAACACACCGTTTTAGATATGGGCTTATTGAATCAGCTTGCACCCAATGCATTAACACGGGATGATATTGAAATTACCCATAAAGAAGGGGAATTGCCTTCCACGTTTGTTCCAGGAAGAAATCTTGTATTTTTGTCTTTTGCTGCAATATTGGCAAAGCAAGTCGGAGCAAGGCACATCATTACGGGAGTGTGTGAAACAGATTTCAGCGGCTATCCTGATTGCCGGGATGTTTTTATCAAATCATTGAATGTCACCGTAAACCTATCAATGGACGAACAGTTTGTGATCCACACACCTTTAATGTGGCTTGATAAAGCCCAAACTTGGAAGCTTGCAGACAATCTCGAGGCCCTTGATTTTGTTCGGAACAAGACCTTGACTTGCTATAATGGAATCCCTTCCGACGGATGCGGGGAATGTCCAGCGTGTGTCTTACGTAAAAAAGGATTGGAAACCTACCTGGCAGAAAAGGGGGAACGGTAATGTACGGCTTCCGGATCGTCGAAAACCTTCAAAAAATAGACCAGGATATTAAGAGAGATGAGCTAAAATACCATCATAAACGAGTGATGGTCAGCAAGGAATTCACTTTTGACGCGGCTCATCATCTTCATTGCTATGAGGGCAAATGTAAAAACCTACATGGGCATACATATCAGGTGATCTTTGGAATTAGCGGTTTCGTTGGAAAGACAGGGCTACTAATCGATTTTGGAGAAATAAAAGAGATATGGAAGTCGGAAATTGAAATTCACTTGGATCACCGTTACTTAAATGAAACATTGCCAGCCATGAATACGACTGCGGAAAATATGGTCGTTTGGATATACGAACAAATGGATCAGGCTCTGAAAACAAACAGCCGCAAGAGTTCGTATGATGGAGCCAGGGTAGAGTTTGTCCGTTTATATGAAACTCCAACTAGCTTTGCAGAAGCGCGACGGGAGTGGATGGAAGTTGAGTAAATTGCCTGTAATGGAAATTTTCGGTCCGACCATACAAGGAGAAGGTATGGTCATCGGCCAGAAAACAATGTTTGTCAGAACAGCTGGCTGTGATTATTCTTGCTCCTGGTGTGATTCAGCTTTTACCTGGGACGGTTCTGGAAAAGATGACATCGACCTTATGACAGCAGAGGAAATTCTTAGTGAGCTTCGAAATGTAGGAGGCCAGTCATTCTCCCATGTGACGATCTCAGGCGGAAATCCGGCCCTTTTAAAAAATCTTGGAGAACTCGTATTGCTGTTAAAAGAGAATAATATCCAAACCGCACTCGAAACACAGGGCAGCAAATGGCAGGACTGGATGCTTGAAATCAATGATTTAACGATTTCGCCGAAGCCGCCGAGCTCCAATATGGTCACCGATTTTGGTGTCTTAGACTTGATTCTTGACCAACTAAGACACCATTCTCATACGAGTTTAAAGGTAGTCATTTTTGATGAAAACGATTTGACTTATGCAAAGACTGTTCATTTGCGATATCCTCAGGTTCCATTGTTTTTGCAGGTTGGGAATGATGATATCTCTAATATGAATAATCAGGAGTTAACGTCCAAGCTGCTTATGAAATATGAAGCTTTAGTTAATGCAGTTATGGAAGATGCTAAGCTCAATAATGTAAGAATTCTGCCTCAGCTGCATGCACTGATATGGGGAAATAAACGCGGTGTCTGATTAATTATCATAGAAACTAAAAAAGTTCAAAAGATCCAGTTACAATGCATTTAAAAACTCGAGAATGTATTAAACTGATTGGAAGAGCTTCTCACAACCTTGATATTCCAGTAAAAATTATATCGATAAAAAGCCGCTCTCGGATAGCCCAGGGCGGCTTCTTTCATCTATGAAGCGTTCTGCATGTTTTTAATATCAGATTAGTAAAAAAAGCGACAGATAACTTCCGTTCCATATTTATACAGAAAAACGATTGACAACCATTGTGTATTAATCATATAATACACCCATAGTGTATGAACTATTTAATACACACACTTAAGTGATGTATTACTTAAAAGGTCGTATAGGAGTTGTTTCGATGAATGTAAACTTTAATAATCGTGACCCGGTCTATTTGCAGATTGTTCGTTATTTCAAGGAAAAAATCGCAATTGGTGAATTGGAGCCTGGAGAGGAAATCCCATCGAGACGTGAGTTAGCAAACAGGATGAAAATTAATCCTAATACTGCACAACGAGCGTATAAAGAAATGGAGGAACAGGGTTTGATCTATACAGAACGGAATCATCCGAGCAAAATTACCACAGATACAAAGACGCTAGGTAAAGTGAGAGAAGAGTTGATTATTGAAGCAGTTGATATGTTTGTAACTTCGATTCGTTCGATTAACGTGCCAGTCGAGGAGCTGCTTGACTTGGTTAGGGTAAAGTACACAGCTAACGATGATAAGGAGGCTTAAACATGATAGAAGTAAAAGCAGTCGAAAAGAAATTCGGACGCAAGAAAATATTAAAAGGCGTATCTTTTACGGCGAACAAGGGTGAAATCACTTGTTTAATTGGAATAAATGGGGTTGGCAAGACAACAATTTTAAATGCAATTATGGCCCTGACCCCAATTAATAAAGGACAGATTTTAATAGATGGAAAACGGTTAGATAAAACTACATTCGAAAAAATCACTTTTATTCCTGATGTCATTACGATGCTTCCACAAATGACAATAGCAGAGGCGATGGAGTTTATGAATGACTTTTATACTTGTTGGAATCAGGAACGTGCAACCGAATTACTAGAGTTTTTTAGATTAAATCTTAGTGACCGAATTGCTTCCTTATCAAAAGGGAATACGGCAAAGGTTAATCTGTTACTTGGCTTAGCACTTGATGTGGATTATGTTTTGATGGATGAGCCGTTCTCGGGAATTGACATGTTCAGTCGAGAGGAAATAGCAAATGTGTTCACAAGTCATTTGATTGAGAATCGCGGCGTCATCATTACGACACATGAAGTAGGAGATATTGAACATTTAATCGATAAGGTTGTCCTTCTAGACGATGGAATCGTTACAAAAGAATTTAGTGCAGAAGAAGCACGTGAAAACGAAGGGAAGTCTGTCATCGATGTGATGAGAGAGGTGTATAAAAGATGAAAAATTATCTGAAGCTAGTTAACTTTGAATTTAACCGTATTGCGATACTATTTTCAGCCTTGTTAGGGATCACCTTTGTTGCGCAGATTGTAGGAGTTATTGTGCAATCAAGAAGTTATTTAAGCATGGCCAATGAAAAAATCTATGATGAGATGATGTCGAAGGCTCAGTTTCTGGAAATTTTTGGTCAAATGAGTTTCTTACAGATCGCAAGAAGTGTATGGTTTATGGGACCAATCGCATTTTGTATTGCTGGGGTTGGCTTTTATATCTTTCTTATTTGGTATCGTGATTGGATTGGAAAAAATACATTTATTTATCGGCTATTAATGCTCCCAACAACAAGATTGAATATCTTTTATTCAAAGATTACCAATATCCTGATTATGACATTTGGTCTTGTTGCATTTCAACTTATTATCATACCGATCGAGATGTTGGTTATGAAAGTTATGGTACCTAATGAATTCAGAAGGGATATGGGTGTGAATGAAATTGTATCAAGCATGCCTGAATTAGGTATCATTATTCCAACCAGTATTGTTGAGCTTATCCTCTATTATGGAGCTGGAATGTTGGTTGTCTCGATTTTATTTACCGCAATTTTAATGGAAAGAAGTTACAGGTGGAAAGGAATTTTTGCTGGCCTTATTTATAGTGCCGTCGCGGCAGTTGTTTTGATTTCACCAGTTTTTTTACACGAGTTTGTATTAAACGGCTTTTTCTACCCGATTGAATTGTTGATACTTGAAATCGTAATGGGGTTAATTGTACTCGCTCTATCGGTTTGGCTAAGTGGATTTTTATTAAAGAATAAGATCACCGTATAAGGAGTGAATAAAATGAGAAAATACTGGAAATCTACTGCAATCATCGTTTTAATTGTGCTAACAATTGGAACTTTCTATGTGAATTCTGCTACATCAGCGGAACAACATCCGGAGTTTGTTATCCAAACACAGAGTGGTGATGCAAAAGAGATAAATTCATTAGTGTTGGAGGGATCCTATACAGATACTTCCTCTATGAATTATGTGAGTACGAATTTGAAAATCACCGCTGACGGATCTACATACAATAGCCGTTCCTTTCTAGATCAGGTAACAGGGCAGCCTCCTACTATGATCAAAGAATTTCGGGAAGAATATCGTACCTTCATGCGAGGCAAGCAGTCATGGGTCAACTTGTATTTTGAGAACAATGATTTTCTGGCTTATGCAGATGTTAATTATAAAATGGGGTCGTTAAGAACGAGGGACTTTACGTTTGATTTATCTGTGTTAAACAAAGAGGATGATCATATAAACTCCTTCACGGTGAAAGTTCCAAACAGTGGAGAACTGGATCATATTTTTGTGGAAGATATACAGCTGTTTGATAATGAAATGATTCTTATCACCCAAAACATCATGAAAAATGACTTCAATAATGAAACACATATCTATACAATAGATATTTCGAATCAGACAATTAGCAACCATGAACCTATTGTTCAAGATCCACAAGGGCAAGGCGATACCAGTTTTAACGTACAAATAATGAGAACAAACCCCACAAAAGCAAATGAACACCTTGTGCTCATAAAAAGGGAAGTAAAAGTGATTGAAGATACGGAATCTATCAGAGAAGAAGTGATCAATGAAGAAATCATTTCCGTCAATTTACAAACGAAAGAAAAAGAAGAAATTAATATACCAGACTTGCAATTAGATAATAACCAACTTAGCTTCTATGATGGCTCTACCATTTATTTCATGATCTTAGCTGGACAGGAGCTCGTTGTAACTCCTTATAGTTTAGAAAAAGATCAAGTTGGTCAAGCATTTAGTATCCAACTATCAGGTGAGAAGGATATTGTGCATGGTCAAATGACAACCGTAAAAGACGGTAAACTGTATCTTGCTTCCGCGCAAATGAGTTCAACCATTGATGCAGGTGTGATTGTTGCAGACTTGAAAACAACAAAAACCCTTTTTAAAGGTCAAATAGCTTTAAAAGGTTCATCGGAAGAAAAGCATCATTTCGAGTTATATTTGCATGAAATGTTTGTGAAATAGAATCTTAGGCAAGGAATGTTTGAATTTTAAGATCTTACAAAGGAAAGCCGCCCGCGTTTCGCTATGGGCGGCTTGTTTTCATTTATTTTGTCGAGCTGCTTCAGTTTATGCTTAGCTTACGGACTTGCACTTTGCTTATTAAGAGGACTTCTGCTGATGCTCATCAATGAGCCTTAGTGCACCTCTTCTAATCCAATATTGCAAGCTTTCGGTTGGGAATACACCTCGGGAATGAGATTTATCCATCTGGATGACGGCTATGCCTTCTTTTACTTCTAAAATCTTTAACCGCTCCGAATTGCTCAGGTTAGGCAAAAATCCGTTTTTCATTTCAAATTCCATGTTATTTGATAAATCCATCATGAACAAAACCTCCTAGAAGGACTAATTTTAATGATAGCATTCCCAGAATTATAGGTTCTATCCATATCTTGGGTGAATAAAAAAAGATTAAAATAAAAAACCGCTTATGTAAAGGTGGCCAGTTTGTCGACAAAAGGGTCTTTGGAATGTTCTCATTCCGAACCCCTTTTTGGAATATTTTGCGGACTAGATGTTATTGAGGAACAAGTTGATCTAAAGCGACCATCCTCTAATTGATCTCGTTGGATTGGATTATTTTTCGAAAGCATCTTCATCATCTCAAGAGTTATATGATTCTATTTTAAAATAGACTTTGGTATAGTTCTACCTTAAGTTTAGAAGCCCTGTTGATTGGAGTGGAAGGCGCGTAGACTCCTCGAAATTCCTCATTATGCTATCGCATAATTTCGTGTGATGTGAATTCACGGATGCCTTCCTTGTGCTATCGCATTTCCTTCGTGCGTGGGCAAATTCGAGGATGCCCAATCAATGTCCTGCGGGATCAGCTGGACAGGTGAGACCCCGCAGCAGACGCCAATGGCGGCGAGGAGGCTCAGCGCCGGCCCCGCGGAAAGCGAAGCGCCTGGAACGGAAATCAACAGCCCCATTCCACCACGAACCAAAAAAAGACTGTAAACAAACACGATTTTCATCGAGTTTGTCTACAGTCTGACAGCCTTATGTAAAGGCGGCATCAATGTGTATCACCAATATGAAGTTAGCTTGTCAGCCGGTCAAGACATCTTCGCTCGGATATTTAACATTGGTTTTTTCAGGCTTTGCGAGCGAAAAAGCGAGAGTTAACGGACCCAGTTTGCCTAGAAACATGATAAATATAATGACAATTTTACCAACGGCTGATAAGTCCGCGGTGATCCCCATTGACAACCCAACTGTTCCAAATGCAGAAACGACTTCAAACAGGAGTTCCAGGAAGGGGAGTTCCTCAGTAATGTTAATGATAAAAAGAGCAAGAAACACAAATAAAACTGAAATCATAAAGATGGCTAAAGCTTTAAGAATAAAGAAGGAAGCCAAAGACTTTTTAAAGATTACAATATCCTTTTTACCTTTAATAAATGAAAATACAGCTAAGAAGATAATCATGAATGTTGTTAATTTAATCCCTCCGCCTGTAGAGGCACTTCCAGCTCCAATAAACATAAGAAACACCATAAATAGTACAGTTGAGTTTTCGAGCCCGCCAATATCAACGGTATTGAACCCTGCTGTTCTAGTTGTTACTGCTTGAAAATAAGAAGCCCAAAACTGTTCATTGGCCGTTAAGCTTCCTAATGTATTGGGATTATTGAATTCTAATCCGAAAATGGTCAGCATTGCGACAACATTTATAATTAGCGTTCCAACAATCATCATTTTTGAATGAAGGGTTAACTGCCTAAACTCCTTTTTGTACCAAAGATCTGTCAAAACCGTGAAACCTAATCCGCCAATGATAAATAACAAGGTAATCACCAGGTTCACGACTGGATCCCCAACGTACCTGCTTAATCCATCGGGCCACAAAGCAAATCCAGCGTTATTGAATGCAGATATGGAATGGAAAAGACTATAGTATGACCCTGTTTTCCAGCCAAATTCTGGAATCCAACGCAGACATAGCATAAGAAAGGCAATAAATTCAATAATAATTGAATAGAAGAGTAAGGTTTTAACCAGCCTGATGACTCCCCCAATAGAGGTCTGATTCAAGGCTTGCTGCAAAATCATCCGGCCTTTAAAGCCGATTTTCCTGCCCAGCATGATATAAATTAAAACGGCAAAAGACATAATACCCAACCCGCCAAGCTGGATAAGAATCATAATTGCAACTTCTCCAAACAAGGTGAAGGATTTTCCTGTGTCTATTACTGCTAACCCTGTAACAGTCATAGCAGAAGTGGAGGTGAAGAAAGCATCCACCCAGGATATCCCTCCAGTCGTAGAAAAAGGCAATTTTAAAATAACAGTACCTACAGCTATTGAGATAATAAAAGTTAAAATTAAGAGCTGCGGCGGACTCATTTTTACCGATTTGAGATACATGTAGGTAGCCCCTTTGTAAACCTGATTTTATAAGTATTAATGGTTAAGAATATATAATCAGGTGCTGAAGATATCGTCAAGATATTTTTTCCAAATCGATTAACAATGGAGGCAGTTATCAGGGATAGTACTTTTTAGGATTAAGCTAGTACTCAATATGGAGGGATAGGGATGAAAGAGGTATGGAAAACAAAATTCTGTAAAAACTGTAAAAAGAAAACGGTCCACAATGCCCGGGAAGACGCCTTAGAAATCGAATACCGCTGTACAGAATGCGGAAAAGAAGATGAAGTGATTAAGACGTTTTTTTAATGAAGGGCTTGGATCCAACAGGGATTCAAGCTTTTTTATGGTCAGAAAATATTTGGTAAAAGTTACTCGGACACAATAAAATTAGCTTGTGTGTATACTGACCGAAAAAAGTTGACTTTATGCTGTCTTTCTAAATCTTTGCTCCAGATACATTGCATACTATTGTTTTACAATTAACCTGTCTAAAAATATACCTGTAAAATTAATTTCGGCTGTTTTTCCTCATACATGACATTTATCATGGTTTGGACATGACAGGTGCTACTACACAGTGATATTTGCTTTCTATATACTTTAGATATTGAATGAAAGGAAGGGGAATTTGAAAAAATGACCAACCAAAATGCAAGGACGCTAAGGAAGCTAGTTGCTCCCTTCGAAAAATCCGATTTAATGGCAAGTATATGGCAGATAGTTAATACAGTTGTACCTTTTGTGGTACTATGGATCCTGGCCTACCAAAGTCTTTCAGTTTCTTATTTGCTGACACTTGTTTTCGCAGTGCCTGCAGCAGGCTTTTTAGTGCGAATCTTTATTATTTTTCATGATTGCTGCCACCACTCTTTCTTTAAAAACCGTAAAGCTAATAAAATAGTGGGCACCATTGCTGGAATCTTGACTTTGTTCCCTTATAATCAATGGGCGCATGAACACTCTGTTCATCATGCTACAAGCTCTAACCTTGATAAACGGGGTACTGGCGATATCTGGATGATGACAGTCGATGAATATTTAGCTGCTTCTATTTGGACAAAAATCGGCTACCGGCTTTACCGGAATCCGTTAGTGATGTTCGGCATAGGACCAATTTACATTTTTGTGATTACCAACCGTTTTAACAGAAAAGGCGCTAAATGGAATGAACGTCTTAACACTTATATCGTAAATGTTTCCCTCGCAAGTTTGGTTGTCTTCTTTTCTTGGCTAATTGGATGGCAGAATTTCCTGATTGTTCAGGGGACCATCTTTTTCATCTCTGGTTCTGTTGGCATTTGGCTTTTTTATGTACAACATACCTTTGAAGATGCCTACTTTGAAGAAGATGAGAATTGGGAATATGTAAAAGCTGCAGTGGAAGGAAGCTCGTTTTACAAACTTCCAAAACTCCTACAATGGTTGACTGGGAACATTGGTTTTCACCATGTTCATCACTTGAGCCCAAGAGTACCGAACTACAAGCTTGAAGAAGTTCATAAAAGTACAACACCTTTACAAAACGTGCCAACCATTACACTTAAAACAAGCTTAGAGTCTCTTCGTTTCCGATTATGGGATGAAGAACGTAAAAACTTTGTTAGTTTTGGTGACATAAAAGGGATTATTAAACAAAAAAATATGTCCGTTCAGACGAAGCCTGAGCTGTAAAATACGATTTAAAGCTCCCCTTGGTGCAAGATCACAACTTTTTGAGTTGATCTGCAAAAGGGGAGCTTGTTTTATAAAAGCTATAAGCCTTAAGGCAATAGACAAGGTATTATGGTAAAATACAAATAAACCCAGTTTCTTATTATAAATGAGGTTTTTTAAATGTTAAACAAGTATGTAAATTTATTAAAAAGCACCGGGATATCTCCTTATATATGGGCAGTATTAGCGATATTGCCGTTTTACTTTATCTCACAACTATCAACGACAGCTGAAATGGTTGTTGGAATCTTACTAACGCTATCTTTCTTTTTTATCTACTGGTTTGCATTTGTATCTAAGGGATGGCCAGTCTATCTTTGGACCTGCCTTCTTATCATTATGTCGATTGCAGCCACGGGTTTTTACAGTTACGTTTATTTTGCTTTTTTTCTAGCCTTCTTAATTGGAAATATAAAAGATCGAATTGCCTTTCTAGTCCTTTATTTTATTCATCTGATAAGCACTTCGGGTGCCATTAACTTTAACATAGTGATGAAAGATGAACTGTTCCTGAGACAGCTTCCGTTTGTCATTATTATCTGGGTAAGTATCATTTTACTACCATTTACCATTCGCAATAAAAAAGAGCTTGGACACCTAGAGGAGAAACTCGAGGATGCAAACAAGCGGATATCCGATTTGGTAAAATTGGAGGAACGGCAGCGAATAGCTCGCGATTTGCATGATACACTTGGGCAAAAGCTGTCTCTAATCGGTTTAAAAAGCGATCTGGCGAGAAAATTAGTTTACAAAGACCCTGAAAAAGCTAGAAACGAGTTAAGAGATGTACAGCAGACGGCAAGAACCGCTCTGAATGAAGTAAGACAGATGGTTTCTGAAATGCGCGGGATACGCTTGAGAGATGAGCTAACTCACATAAAACAGCTATTAAGTGCTGCTGAAATCGATTTTAAGTTAGAAACGGAACCGACATTAACAAATGTCTCCTTATTAACTGAAAATATTTTGAGCATGTGTCTAAAAGAGTCTGTGACTAATGTAGTAAAACATAGCAAGGCGACAGAATGCCTCGTATCGATAGCACAAACGAGGGACGAAGTCATTATAACTGTCAGTGACAATGGAACTGGCGATGTGAACGACCAATCCTCTGCAAATGGCCATGGATTAATTGGAATGAGAGAAAGACTAGAGTTTGTGAATGGCAGCCTTGAGGTTACTGGCGGGGATGGTTCAAAATTGGTTATCAAAGTACCAAATGATGTGAAACAGATAGGATAAGGGGGAGCAAGAGTAATGATAAGGATTGTCATTGCTGAAGACCAGCGAATGTTATTGGGGGCTTTAGGTTCGTTACTTAATCTCGAAGATGATATGGAAGTTGTTGGCAAGGCAAGCAATGGGGAGGAAGCGACCCAGCTTGTCGAGAAGCTTAAACCAGATGTTTGCATTATGGATATAGAAATGCCTGGTAAGACTGGGCTGGAAGCCGCTGAAGAGCTTAAGGGGAAAGGTTGTAAAGTGATTATCTTAACCACATTTGCCCGCTCAGGCTATTTTCAGCGTGCCTTAAAAGCAGGTGTAAGCGGCTATTTACTGAAGGATAGCCCGAGCGAAGAGCTATCTGATTCCATCCGCAGCGTTATGGCGGGCAGGCGAGTTTATGCACCTGAACTAATGGATAATGTCTATAGCGAAGAAAATCCGTTAACTGACAGGGAGAAGGCAGTCCTTGAATTGATTGCCGGCGGGAAAAACACTAATGAAATTGCTGATGAGCTAAGCATAAAAACGGGTACAGTCAGAAATTATATCTCAGCCATTTTAGATAAGCTAGAAGTTAAAAACCGAATTGAAGCCATTACCCAATCAAAGGAAAAGGGCTGGTTTAAATAGAAGATAAAACCTGCATTTTTGGATGCAGGTTTTTCTATGGATTTGAATGAATAAACTTTCCAGGTTCACGTCGGCCGACCTGTGTAACAGACGGTTGATCAATTTTTGTTCATCAGACTATCTCGGTCATCAAAAGTAGGAGGCTGTTCTAGCCATCCATTATCTATCAAAATATTTACCCCGTCCTCTGCGTATTTTGTGATATCTACTATTAGAAGTGAATATTTTCCCGCTAAATCACGGCGTTGTGATAAAGAAAAAGCGGCACCATAATACCCGATGGCAGTTGAAATCAAGGTTGCAATATGAAATAGCATTAACTTATCTGAAAAGGGAGGAACAGTTGAGTTGGTAACCTCAGCATCCCATTTTTTTGGAGGCGGTAAATGACTTTCTGCTAATATCGATCTGAAAAAATCAAAATGCTGGTCGCAAATATTTGCACCTCTTTTTAAATAATCCCTAATAACCTTTGATCTCGCGACTTGGCTAAAACCTAATTCTAATACTATTTTTGCCGCGTTCTTTTGCATGTTGAAAAAGATCCCGCTTGATTCTACAGCATTTAGGGGCCTTCGCGTTCCGAACCAGCCAGTTAGAAAGCTTTGCTTTTCAACATAATCAATCTGGCTGGGTGGATTTATATTGGGAGGCCTGCTGGCTATACCCTTTTCTAGCATTAAATTTAATATCCGGCTGTATAATCCCATGGCCTGAGCGCTGCAGTTTGTGAAATACTTAATCTGGTCATGCCTTGTGGAGGTGCTGACAGCCCCTGCATAGCCTGAAAGGCCGTGAATGGTCATAATGTGCATGTAGACAATCATAAACGTATCTGAAAATAAGCGTGGAGCTGCCAAATCTACATCTTCTTTAGTAAATCCTTTTGGGACTGGGTAGTTTTCTTTATCAAGAAAGCCTTTTATTTTATCAACATGTGTTAGAGACAGCCTTAGGGCAATCTTGAGAATCGAGCGTATATCCTTATCCTCTACCGATTTTAAATAATACTTTAAAATACATACCGACATACTGTCATTAATATATTGAGACCAAAGATTTGCAATTTCAGACGAAGTTAAGCCAGTATTATGGCTAATATCCTTCATAAATGTACCTCCCAAAATATATGTACTTAATACTAGACCTCCAATTAGTTTGAAGAGATTCACAAAAAATATTCCAGAATAAATGAGAGAAGTATAACTTTTCCAGAAATTTTATAAAAGGATGTGTGTGAGGAGCATTGGATAATAGCTAGGCAGGCGGTGATTTCGTAGAGGGAATTGAAGGAAATGTACATGGAAAGGACTTTATTTCAGATAGACAGATTCACTCCACATGAAGGAGGATCCCTTGAATTGAGGTATAAAGATAATAAAGCCAAATAAAAGAGCTGGGAGAAATTATCTCCCAGCTCTTTTACTGTACCTCAAATTTACTTATAGAACACTTTATCAACATTATATTTTGCTTTAAGTGTGTTGATAATGTAGGTTTCGTATATTTCACGATCCGCAGCCTCTTCGACAGTAAATACAGCAATCTTGTAAACCTCATCGCGATGAGCCTTGATAGGCGAAACTGTGTCTTCAAAGTGCTTTTTTACACGTGGGCGTAGCTTCCGGGCTTTGCCGACAAACAGCAGTTCATCATCAGCATTAAACATCATGATGATACCGCCTTTATCTCTTGGAATTCGATGGTAGTCTGTAAAACCAAATTCGCTGCTTAATGGTGCTTCAACGGCTTCTCCAAGTTGTTTCTTTTTTGTAAGTACCACATCAGGTGCTGGAATTTCAATCTTAATCATTAATTGTTCACTTCCTATATGTTGATTCATAAATCCTATCACACGATTGTCAGAAAGCCAAATTATACCTTACCTTTATGCCTAAAACAACGGGTATAGTATCAGAGTATACTAATTCTGTGGGATTTATCCTGAAAAGTACAAGCCATATAGTTACGCTAGTTTTAAAAAAGAGATTTTATAAGAGAATATTGAAAATTTTCAAATAAACAGATTGCAATTTTTTTTGAAGGAAGTTATAATAATTTCAAACAGCTTGAGCTTCTAAAGAGGTAGCCCTCTTATGATCAGCGGAACGCTTGTTTCCTTTACTCACTATTAATAAATGTTTTTTACATTACTGTCTAGTCTGGTACCGAAAGGGAAACCCAGGCAAGAGCCAGTTGCATACCTATGCAGCTGGCTTTTATTTTTTTAGCTAAAAACAGATTATTTGCAAACACAGGAGGAGATTAGAAAATGTTGAATTTTAATTTATCAGATGAACAGGTGTCGGTTCAGAAAATGGTCAGAGATTTTGTAGATAAGGAAATTAACCCAAATATTCGCGAGTGGGATGAAAAAGGTCATTTCGAACCATCTATATTGAAAAGGCTTGCTGAGCTGGGTTTAATGGGAGTTTGTGTTCCGGAAGAATACGGTGGAAGCGGTATGGATTATAATACACTTGCAATTGTGTGCGAAGAGTTGGAAAGAGGCGATACTGCTTTCCGTACGGCGGTTTCGGTTCATACAGGTTTAAACAGTCTGACAATCCTTCAATGGGGAAATGAACAGCAAAAACAAAAATACCTAATCCCACAGGCTAAGGGTGAAAAGGTTGGTGCTTTTGGGTTAACCGAACCAAATGCTGGTTCAGATGTTGCATCCTTGAATACCACTGCTGTGCTTGATGGGGATCATTATATTTTAAATGGCCAAAAAACATGGATTTCACTGTGTGATTTTGCCGATCATTTCCTTGTATTCGCTTACACAGACAAAGCAAAGAAGCACCATGGTATATCAGCTTTTATCATTGAACGAACAATGCCTGGGTTTTCTTCCAGAGCTATAAAAGGTAAATTGGGCATACGGGCAGGAAACACAGGGGAACTGTTCTTTGACAATGTCCGTGTTCCGAAAGAAAACCTGCTCGGCAAAGAAGGAGAAGGCTTCAAAATTGCCATGAGCGCACTAGACAACGGAAGATTTACAGTAGCAGCAGGCGCGTGTGGACAAATTAAGGCTTGTATTGAAGAAAGTGTTAAATATTGCCATGAACGAAAAACATTTGGCAAAGAAATCGGTAAGCATCAGCTTGTTCAGCAAATGCTTGCTAAAATGGAAGCAGGCTATCAAATGTCCAGGCTGCTTGTATTCAAAGCAGGCTGCTTGAAAAATGACGGGAAACGCAATACTCGTGAAACTTCGTTGGCCAAATGGCAAGCCTGCGACTTTGCAAATGAAGCTTCGAATGATGCTGTTCAGATTCACGGGGCATATGGATTCTCAAATGAATATCCGGTTGAAAGATTTCTTAGGAACTCCAAGGCTCCAGTTATATATGAAGGAACAAGGGAAATTCATACGGTTATGCAAGCTGAATACCTTTTGGATTATCGCGCAGACAAAGCTCTTTCTAACCCGCTTCCAAGCTGGCCGTTTGAAAATCATAAGGAAAGTGTCAAAAGCTAATCACGAAATTCCTCAGAGCCTCTGACTAAATAAAATGATTTGCAGGATTACTATATTGCCAAAGCGAATTGATTATAGGTAAAGAACAATTCGCAGAGGTGGAAAATATGTCACATACGATGTTTATTGCTGGGCACGCCCGGCTGCCTGCTGGTATGGCTGCGCAAAATGTATATGAAACGCTAACAATTACTGTAGAGCTTGAAAGAAAGTATGGGGTTATACTAGAAGCGTCTTGTACACTTGCCACCGAGCATGGCCGAGATTATATAGGAAGGCTATTACGAGGACATAGTATTCTTCATGGAATAGACGACTTGTCTGAAGCGGTAAAACAAAACTACTATGGCAAGGCGACCAATGCCATTGTTGCAGCATTAGCAGATTTGCATTATCAGTTTCAACAAGTAAAAAACCAGTAGCAGAACTTTAATAAGCAATTGCAGTTAAAGATCCAGCAGTGACTTGGCAGCAAATCTTGCTGGTCCTGCTGGGTTTTCTCTTATATTAGTTCGCTGAATTTTCTCTGACTGTACCGTCCAAAAAAACAGGGAGGAGATTCTTTTGGAAATACAAAATCATAAGGATGAAGTCCTTTTGATCAAACATGAATACATACTTTATAGTGCCATTTTTTTAAATACACTTGTAACCGTCATTAATACATCGATGTTTAATGTAGCGCTCCCGACAATTGCTGATCGATTTAACCTGGAACCTTCATCGTCATCTCTGATTGTCAGCAGTTATTCTGCTGTGTTTGCAATTGGTGCGATACTTTATAGCAAGCTGTCAAATTCAATATCTGTCAGGGGGCTACTGACCTTTGGAATGCTCTGTCTTGGTGCGGGTTCTCTAGTAGGTTTCCTTTCAAATGATTTCTATTTCCTTGTCGCGGGACGGGTGATCCAGGCGGCTGGTGCTTCTAGCATATCGGCTCTTGGGGTGATCATTACTTCGAGGTATATTCCGTTCTATCGGCGTGGTGCAGCTATGGCAAGAATCGGAGCGGCCATTACTCTGGGGTTCGGGCTTGGGCCTTTATTGGGAGGAGTAATTACCCAGTATCTTGGCTGGGAAAAACTCTTTGCTATTTCCATGATATCAATGATTACCATCCCGATTTATCGTCGGATCCTCCCGAAAGAGGAAAGGTCCTTTGTGAAGTTTGATATTACAGGATTGCTGTTGATGATGGGCAGTTTATTTTCAATCCTGCTTCTTCTATCAACCGGAAAGCTTATGTTTTTGATAGGACTGCCTTTAATATGGTTGTTCTGGAAGCATCTCGGCAGGAAGAGGCATCCATTTTTAAAACCAGAGATTTTAAAAAACAGACGGGTGGCTCACTTAATCGCAATCGGATTCATGATCTTCTTTATTAATTTTTCCATGATGTTTGTGACCCCCCTCCTCCTAGTTAAGATCCATTCAGTTACAAGTCCAGCGAAATTAGGCCTGATCCTGTTCCCTGCAGCGATTTTCTCTTCGCTAGCTTCGGTTCTTGTAGGAAGGGCTGTTGATAAATATGGGGCGGAAAAACTTATCCTTGCAGGGATTGGCTGCATGTTTACAGCTGCAATGATATTTTCTTCACTGGGCTTTCAGTCAATATTCATTGTTTTGGTGGCCTTTATCATTGCCGGTTCTGGGTTCGTCTGTATCACTACAGGGATTCCTAACCGACTATCTGAAGTGCTGCCAACCGAACAAGTTAACACTGGTATTGGGACACTTCAGCTGTTTCAATATATAGGTGGAGCGATGGGGGTTACCGTATCCGGAATTATACTGGCTCGCTTTTCCTCAATAAATGCTATTAATCCCTTTTGGAATGGAATCGGGACTGAGTATAGCCAGGCCTACCTGTTTCTAAGTTTTGCAGCAGTGACTGCAGGGGGAGTTTTTTATTCTCTTAGCAGAGAAATTAGTCCCCTGAAAATACCGCATCTGTATAAGTGAATAAGGAGAAAGTAATTTTTCCGTGTATAATAACTATATAACTATACAATTGCCGAGGTGAGAACATGGAAGCAGTCCTAATCGATAAACTCCCATTTCCTTTTTTTATTGCTTCATCCGATGATTGCATCCGTTACAGCAACGAAGTATTTCTTCAGTGCCTGCCTAAAAAAACGAACATTATCCAAAAGAATATAAATGAGATATTTGATAGTTGGGAAGAGTTGAGGGGCGGTACACTAATATATGCAGTCTGCGGAGATACCGACTGTATTTTTATTAAGAGCAAGCTTCAGGATTCTACCGATATTGTCTATATAGGAACGTTTTCTTCAGAATTAACTTCGTTAGTAGAAGAGCTGGCAGATGCCAGGCGGACCAACAGAAAACTGGATGCCATCATCGAGAATTCTTACGATGGCATCTATATAACAGATAAAGATGGCGTAACGATCAAAACGAATTCAGCGATAGAAAGACTAACTGGAATTCCTAAGGAATATTATATTGGGAAAAAGGTTGACGACTTAATTAAAAGAGGTATTTTAAAAAGTTCGGTGACCCATCGAGTTCTTGAAAAAAAACGCAGTGTTTCATTGGTCCAGACGAACTATGCGGGACGTGAAACATTATTAACAGGTAACCCGGTTTTTAATGAAGCGGAGGAAATTGAAAGTATTGTAACAAATATCCGTGACTTGTCTGAGTTAAATGAACTCCAAACTGCGCTTACTAAAGCTACTAAATTAAACAATAGCTATAAAAAAGAAATTGAGAGACTTAAAGGGAAAGTGTATCAGCCAAAAGGTGTCGTGATTCGAAGCGATCAAATGAAAATGATTTACGAAACGGCTGCTAGGATTGCTAATGTGGATGCAACCGTATTGATCCTTGGTGAAACCGGAACAGGAAAAGATGTTCTTGCACGGTTTATCTATGAAACTAGCGAACGGAGCCGTGCGGGAGAATTTATCAAGATTAATTGTGGTGCGATTCCTCCTGATTTGCTTGAGTCTGAATTATTTGGATATGAAGGTGGCGCTTTCTCAGGTGCTCATACCAAAGGGAAGCCTGGAATGTTCGAGCTTGCCCATAAAGGCATTCTGTTTCTTGATGAAGTGGGCGAGCTTCCCTTACAGCTTCAGGTAAAGCTGCTGAGAGTTCTCCAAGAGAGAGAGGTTCAGCGAGTAGGTGGCATAAAACCGGTGAAATTAGATGTTCGTATCATTGCAGCAACAAACCGGAATTTAAAGGACATGGTAATGGAAGGAACCTTTCGTGAGGATTTATTTTACCGCCTTAATGTAGTCCCGATGTCAATCCCGCCACTTGCTGAAAGAAAAGACGATATTCTGCCGATGGTCGATTATTTTCTAGAGGCTTTAAATACAAAATATCAAAAACGTAAAAAGGTTTCTCCTGCTCTCAATGAGCTCTTTTACCGCTATAGCTGGCCGGGTAATATTCGTGAACTTGGTAACTTGATAGAAAGAATGGTGCTTGTGACTGAGGAGGATACCTTGCATATTAGCCATTTACCAGCCGAATATAAACAGTCGGAAGTGGCAGATGTCAAAGTCAATCAGCTAATGACCTTAAAGGAAGCTGCAGAGCTGGCGGAAGAAAAGCTCCTATCACTTGCTATGCAAAACTGTACCAACACTTATGATCTGGCTGTTGCTCTTGATACAAGCCAGCCAACCATTGTAAGAAAGCTGAAAAAGTACAATTTAAAATTTAAAACAACAGATGAAAATAATTAAACTGGCAGGTTATGCCGCTAGGAGGTACTATGAAAATCGGAATTATGGGCACAGGTGCTGTGGGAGCTTTTTTTGGAAGTCTGCTAAGTTCAGCTGGTCACGAAGTTACTTTTATAGCCAGGGGAAGCAGCCTTGAAAAAATGACGGAGAATGGGCTGCATGTATATAAGGATGAAGAGTTGATCGTTGTTAGTGAACATTTTACAGATGATGTAAAGGAATTATCGAATGCTGAATTGGTGCTTTTTTGTGTGAAATCGGGGGATACGGAGGAGGCAGCACAGCAGATAAATGCTGCGTGCGGTCCAGACACCTTTATTTTAACTTTACAAAATGGGGTTAGTAATGAAGAAGTACTAGTGTCGGTGTTTGGTGAGGAGCGGGTATTCTCTGCCGCCACCTATGTGCAGGCCAAGTCCGTTTCACCTGGGATTTTCAGACAGAATGGCTTTTATCAACTAGTAATAGGTGGGCTTGGCAGTGATTCAGAAAGCAAAAGCCAGCTCTTTACTCAAGTTTTTGAACAAGCAAATATCCCAGCTAAAACAGTATCAGATATCCTAAGGAACAAATGGAAGAAGTACATATGGAATGTTACCTTTAATCCTCTTTCAGCGGTCGCAAATGCTAGTGTAGGAGATATGCTGGGTAGCCCGCATTTACGTAAATTAGCAGAAGGAATTGGGAATGAAGTGTTGGCAGTTGCAAATAAACTGGGCTATTCCTTTCCGCAAGAGTTCTTGGAAAACCTATTTATCACGTCAGAAAGGGCAAAAGACCATCAGACATCAATGCTCCAGGATCTTAAAAATGGGAAAAAATTAGAAACAGATGCATTAACCGGCTATCTTATCCGAAAAGCAGAAAAAACAAATGTCCAAGTTCCCCTAACCAACACAATTCATGGACTTTTAAAATTCGCAGAAGAACAACAACGAAAATAAACCATTTCCACCACTAGTTGTCATTAAATTGAAAACTAGTGGTTTTTTTTTTCTTCATTTCCAATAAAACCATACCTCTATAGCAAATATCCATGCTTATTCTCTAGAAATAGTCCTACAAAAATCAATTGATTCAAAAATGAATCGATCGATTCAAAAAAGAATCATGAATTAACCTATATTCAATGTCGAAATGTATATATTTGTCGATTCAAATATGAATCTTCTAAAATTTTAACAAGTTCAGAATAGTGTCGTGAAAGCGTTTTACTTTTGGCACGATTCTTGCAACTGTAAAAATGAAAACAATCAAGGAGGCTATACATATGCAAGCTACACTTCCACAAGAAATTGAACAGATGAAACAAATGGTTAAAAACTTTGTCGAGAAAGAAGTTGAACCTTTCGCACAGCAAATCGAAGATGAAGACCAAATTCCTCAGCATCTTGTCGAACAGGCAAAGGAGTTAGGCTTATTTGGAATCAGTATTCCAGAAGAGTATGGAGGTATTGGGTTAAATGCAGTCGGAAAAGCGGTAGTGCTTGAGCAGCTCGGACGGACTCATAACGGCTTTGTCAGTTTGATTAGCGCCCATACTGGAATCGGAAGTACTGGTCTAGTAAAGCTTGCGTCAGACCATTTAAAACAAAAATACTTGCCGGATATGGCAGCTGGCAGAAAGATTGCTGCCTTCGCCCTATCTGAACCAGGAGCAGGTTCAGATGCTACCAATCTAGCAACAAGAGCCGAGAAAAGCGGCAGCAATTGGATCCTTAATGGCACAAAGCACTTCATCACCAATGCACCGGTTGCTGATGTGTTTACCGTGTTTGCCTTGACAGACAAGGACAAGGGGGCAAAGGGAGGCATTACCGCATTCCTTGTTGAGAAGGATTTCCCTGGCTTTACGATTGGTAAAAAAGACAAAAAAATGGGCTTAAGAGGTTCATATACAGCTCAGCTGATTTTTGAAGATTGTGTTGTGCCAGAAGAAAACGTCATCGGTGAAGTTGGAATGGGTTATATGTCAGCGTTGAAAATTCTAGGAGAAGGACGGGTAGGATTGGCAGCACGGTCTGTCGGATCTTGCGACAAGCTTATTGAACTATCCGCATCCTATGCTAAGGAAAGAATCCAGTTCGGTAAGCCGATTGCCAGCAACCAGGCAATCCAGTGGATGCTTGCTGACATGGCAACAGAAACCGAAGCAGCCAGAGCTCTTACTTTAAAGGCAGCTTATATGATCGATGAAGGAACAAAGGTGATTAAGGAAGCTTCAATGGCTAAGTTATTTGCTTCAGAAGTATTCAATCGAGTTGCTGATAAAGCTGTTCAAATCCATGGCGGAATGGGTTATGTATCCGACTATCCTGTCGAACGCTTCTATCGGGATGCAAGAATTACCAAGATTTACGAAGGGACAAATGAAATTCAGCGGTTAATTATTGCCAGAAGAATTTTGGAGGAAAATTGATGAATGAAGAAATAAAAAGCCAGGCTGACTTGTTTAACATTGATAACAAAGTCGCATTTATTACTGGCGGAGGAAGAGGGCTTGGCCGCCAAATTGCCGAAATTTACGCCTCCTCAGGCTGTCATATTGCTGTTTGCTCCCGAAAGCTTGAACAGTGCGAAGAAACGGCTCGGTATCTGGAAAATACTTTCGGCATAAAAGCAAAAGGCTACGCATGCAATATCCAGAACGAAGAGGATGTAAAGGATACAGTCGAAAAAGTCATTAGTGATTTTGGACAAATCGATATCCTGGTAAATAACAGTGGAGCAACTTGGGGAGCGTCTGTTGAGGACATGCCGCTTGATGGCTGGCAAAAAGTACTGAACGTCAATCTGACGGGAACCTTTCTGGTTACAAAAGAAGTGGGAAAGCAGATGATTGCACAAAGGTCCGGTAAGATTATCAACATCGGGTCTGCAGCTGGTGTAAAGGCAGAACCTCCTGAGGTACTGAATGCGATTGGCTACAGCACTAGTAAAGCAGCTGTTCATCACTTTACAAGGGATCTCGCAAGAAAATGGGCGCAGCATAACATTTATGTTAATGCAATTGCCCCGGGTTTCTTTCCAACCACAATGACAAAACATGTGCTGGCTGATAAAGGGGAGGAGATTAAAAACCACAACCCTCTCGGAAGAATTGGAGATGATCAGGCCTTAAAGGGAGCAGCCCTTTTCTTCGCCAGCCCTGCCAGTGATTTTGTAACAGGACAAGTGCTATCCGTAGATGGCGGCAGTACGCTTTAGCGCCTGACGCATTACGTTAAGGGAGGGATAAAAATGGCTGAAGAACAGTCTGCGGGGAAGATTGACACAACGGTAAAAGAAAAACCTGCCTTTATCGAAGAACTTTGGCATTCCAGGAAAGAAGGCTGGAATAAAACAAGAGTCTATATGTTAATTGTTACGCTTTTGGCAATTGGGATGTCGATTTTTCATGTGTATACAGCAGGTTTTGGAACACTGCCATCATGGGAGCAAAGAAGTATTCATGTCGTATGGGCCTTGTTATTGATCTTTCTGCTGTTTCCGTTTAAGAAAGGAAATAAATTTGGAGCCATCGATGTTTTGTTTCTAATTCTCACGATGGTGGTCGGTGCCTATATAATGGCTGGCGCCGAAGAAATTCAAAGCCGGCAAGGGAATGTCAGCAATAATGACATGATTTTTGGCACACTCCTGCTTGGTTTGATCCTTGAAGCAACTAGGAGAACAAATGGATTCTTCATGATGCTGATTGGCCTGTTCTTCCTCGTCTATATTTTCTTTGGTCAGTATTTTCCAGGAATCCTTGCCCATCCAGGTGCAAGGTATGGCAAGATGATCGACCAAATGTTTAATAGTACGCTTGGAATCTTTAGTTCTCCGATTTACGTGAGTTCGACGATACTGGTCCTGTTTGTTATCTTTGGCTCATTTTTGATGAAATCTGGCGGAGGTCAGTTTTTCACAAATTTTGCATTCGGAGCTCTTGGAAACAAAACTGGAGGCCCTGCTCTGTCTGCAGTTGGGGCGAGCGGTCTTGTTTCAACGATTACCGGGAACGGTGCTGCAAATGCTGCTATTACGGGGTCATTTACGATCCCACTGATGAAGAAACTTGGGTATTCGAAAAAGTTTTCAGCTGCTGTGGAAGCGGTTGCCTCTCAAGGCGGGCAGATCATGCCGCCTATTATGGGAGCATCTGTATTCATTATGGCAGAAGCAACGGGTGTGCCGTATATAAAGCTAGCTTTGTATGCCCTTATTCCGGCAGTCATCTATTTCTTAATTGCAGGCTTTATTGTCTATTTCCATGCAAAGCGGCTAAAGCTTTCTGGAATCCCAAAAGAAAAGCTGCCTGATCCGGTTAAGATCCTGTTAAGAGAAGGCTATCTTTTCCTGCCGATCTTCGCGATCATCGCGCTTATGATTTATGGATACAGCCCGATGAAAGCAGGATTTTATGGCATCCTGTTAACAGTCGCGATTAGTTGGATCAGGAAGGCGACCAGAATGAACTTCTTGGATATTTTGGCAGCGCTGGAAAGTGGAATTCGCGGATCTCTTTCCGTCATTGCTGCTTGTGCGACAGCTGGCATCATTGTCGGTGCAGTCTCACTGACTGGACTAGGATTGAATTTCTCAAGGTTCGTCATCGACCTGGCAGGCGGACAATTGTTCCTGCTGTTAATTTTGATTGCGCTTGCTTCCATCATACTTGGGATGGGAATGCCGACTGTTTCGGCTTACGTCATTTTAGCAGTCCTTGGTGTTCCAGCTCTTGTTGATGCAGGTGTTAACTTGATTGCCGCTCATATGTTTGTGTTTTATTTTGGTGTATTATCCGGTCTGACACCTCCAGTGGCAATAACAGCCTACACAACGGCTGGAATTGCAGGGTCAAATCCAAATGCCACTGCGTTTTATGCTATGCGGATCGGGGCAGGCGGATTCTTAATCCCATTTATCTTTGTGTACAACCCTGAATTACTGCTGCAAAATGGGAATACACTTCAAGTTACGCTAGCAGTTGCGAGCGCGTTAGTTAGCTGTTTCTTATTCTCAGCAGCTGTTGAAAATTACTTAATCATTGGTTTAAATCCTGTCCAGAGGATTTTGCTCTTTGCAGCAGCCTTTGTGCTTGTCATTCCCGGATTCATGACAGATTTAATTGGACTTGCAGTATTCGTGCTGGTTTATGTCTGGCAAAAGCGGTCTGTTTTGACCGAGGCACCAAAACATTTGAATGTTTAATAGAAAGATTGGAGAGGTGGATATAAAAATGAAAAAATTAACGATTAGTCTTTTACTTATGTTTAGCATGTTCCTTATGGCAGCTTGTGGGTCTGATGAAACGAGTGGAAGTGGGGATGATGGAAAAGTTGAAGCACCAGAAAAATTCCTGAAAATTGGCTCTGGTCCGATGGGATCAGGCTGGTTCCCAATCACTACCGTCATGTCAGAGGTTTATATGGACAACTTTAGCGATCTTAATGCATCTCAAATTGAAGGAGGCTCTACAGCCAACCTAAAATCACTTGATATTGGAGATATTCATATGGGAATCAATTATACCTCTGATTTCTCTGATGCAATTAAAGGTGAAGGAAGCTTTGCTGAAAAGCTAGATACAGTTTCAAGTGTTGCTTCTCTTTATCCTGTATACCAAACCATCGCTACATTACAGAAAAATAGTGATATTAATACAATTGAGGATATCGTTGACCAGCATATATTCCTTGGGCCAAAAGGCGGCGGCGGACCGGTCGCGTTCTGGAGAATGATGGAGGAATATGGAATTGACGAAAAGTCGATTGAAAGTTCGGGCGGTAAAATTTCTTATGGGAATTATTCAGACGGAGCATCGATGCTGTCAGACGGAAATGTTGATGTCTTTGTAGGTGGTGGAGCACCAACCGTTACAGCACTTCAAGAAATTGAAATGACAAACCCAATCAAAGTCATACCAATCGACCAGGGAAAATTGGAAAGCATTAATGAAAAAGGTTTTGGTATTTCCTTCGATAATCTTCCTTCAGGAACATATAAGGGACAGGATGAAGAAATTCCTACCTATACTGCTGTTTCCATGCTGACCGTTCGTAAGGATATGGAAGAAGATTATGTTTACAATTTAACGAAAATTTTCTGGGACAATATGGACTCTTTTGAAGAACAGATTCCAGAGCGCGCAAAGCATTTCACACTTGAAACTGCCTTCGATGGAATCGATCCGGAGACACTTCATCCTGGCGCAAAAAAATATTATGAGGAACAGGGTGTTCTAGAATAAAGTACGGGAGGATGAAAAACCTTTGCAAAGTTTAAAAAGTCGTCCATGGTTTAAGTTTTATAAGGAAAATGCCTCCATACAGCTGCCAGAAATATCGCTCTACCAAATGCTCGCTCAATCAGCTGACGAGTATCAGTCTAAAACGGCTATCATTTTTGAGGATGAAACATTATCCTATCTTCAGCTAAAGGACAAAGTTGATCGCCTTGCAGAAGCGTGGAGAAACCTTGGCTTTCAAAAGGGCCAGCGAATCGGATTAATGCTTGCCAATCATCCAGATTACATTGTCTCTTATTATGCAGCACATGCTCTTGGACTTACCGTCGTCCAAATCAATCCAATGTATACACCAAGGGAGCTCCTGCAGATAGTGAATGACGCCCAGGTCGCCTATATTGTAGCAGATCCATTAGCTAAAAAAACCATTTTAGAAGTGAATGGTCTCTACCATTTCAAGCGATTGATCGCTTCGCAATGCGGTTCTGAGCCATGGGACGGTTTTACAAGTCTAGATGAAATGATCCAAGAATCAGACCCAATTGATGTTCCGGTTTCCGTGGATGTTAACGAAGATGTGGCCGTTATTCAATATACAGGCGGTACGTCAGGGAAAATGAAAGGGGCCATGCTTACTCATTCTAATCTTGTCGCCAATGTAGTTCAAAGCTTTACCATGTACGGCGGCAAAATGCTCAAAGGGGAGGAAACCGTTCTTACGGCGACCCCCCTGTATCATGTGTACGCGATGACCAGTGCGATGAATCTAGGAATCTATATAGGAGCAAAGATCCTGCTTTTTAGGAAATTTGAAATAAACGATGTTCTAGAAAAAACAAAAAAATATCAGCCAACATTCTTTCCAGGTGTACCAAAGATGTATAATGCGTTCGTCAATCACCCAAAAATTGAGCAGTTCGGACTAAGCTGCCTGAAAATATGTTCGTCCGGATCAGCGCCACTGCCTGTAGAGATAATCAAGCGTTTTGAACAATTAACGGGCGCGACGATCGGGGAGGGCTTTGGTTTGTCAGAAGCTTCACCTTCGACTCACCGCAATCCCCCTTTCGGAATCAGAAAAGTTGGAAGCATTGGAATTCCTATGCCAGAAACGGATTGTATGATTATCGATGACAGCAATAATGAACTTGGCCCAAAATCGGTCGGAGAACTGCTGATAAAAGGACCGCAAATAATGAAAGGGTACTGGAATAACGAAGCAGACACACACACGGCACTCCAAAACGGCTGGTTATATACCGGAGATCTCGCGATGATGGATGATGAAGGATATTTCTATATCGTAGGCAGGAAAAAGGAAATGATTATTGTAGGCGGCTTTAACATTTACCCACAGGAAATTGAAGGAGTTCTCTATGAACATCCAGATATCCAAGAAGCGGCAGTAGTCGGAATTCCCCACGAGGAACACGGAGAACTAGTTAAAGCCTATGTGGTTCCAAAAACCGGGCGCGAAATCGATCTAGATGAACTCCGTGGGTACTGTTACTCCAAATTGACACCTTACAAAGTACCAAAGGTAATTGATGTAAGGGGATCACTTCCAAGGAATACAGTTGGAAAGCTATTAAAAAGGCTGCTAGTAAAAGAGGAACTGGAGAAGGGAGAGCAAAATAATGCCAATTAACGCTATTAATAAGGTCGCTGTCGTTGGAGCAGGAGCGATGGGGGCCCAAATCGCAATGGTCAGTGCACTCGCCGGTTATTCAGTCATACTGCAGGACATTAGTCAGGAAAGCCTAAATAAGGGCAAGGGAATTCTAGAAGAACAGATGCAAAAACGCGTAAGTAAAGGTAGATATACAGCTGAAGCTGTTGAGTCAGCCTTTAATAGAATCCTATTTACTACTGAACTAGCCGAATTAAGCTCCGTTGATATGGTGATTGAAGCAATTGTCGAAAAGCTAGAAGTTAAGAGAGAGCTTTTTTCAAAGCTTGACCAAATCACTCAGAAACATGCGATTCTTGCAACAAACAGTTCAACCATCGTTAGCTCGAAGCTTGCTGACGTAACAGCCAGGCCGGAGAAGGTATGCAATGTGCATTTCTTCAATCCAGCATTGGTCATGGAACTTGTCGAGGTTGTTCGCGGGCCTCATACATCTGAAGAAACAGCCGACACCGCTGTTGCATTTGTTAAATCGATAAACAAAGTACCTGTGCTGTTGAATAAGGAAATCTCAGGTTTTGTTGCCAACCGCATCTTAGGAAAGCTGATGGATGAAGCAGTTTATCTTTTAGAATCCGGTGTTGCCAGTCACGAAGATATTGACATTGTCTGTAAAAAAGCTCTTAACCATCCAATCGGCCCGTTTGCATTAATGGATCTGACCGGAATTGATGTTAATTATTTAGTTAGGATGCAACGTTATCAGGAAACAGGGGATGAGCGGGATAAGCCATCCAGAATCGTAGCAGAAAAGGTTGAAAAAGGTGAGCTTGGACGCAAAACCGGAAAAGGCTTTTATAACTATGAGGCCACTCCGGAAAAAGTTTAAGGAGGGTTAACATGAATATTTTTGTATTATTAAAGCGAACGTTTGATACGGAAGAGAAAATCGTCATCTCTAATGGTTCGATTGTTGAAGATGGAGCAGAGTTTATTATCAATCCATACGATGAGTACGCTGTTGAAGAAGCTATCCAGATTCGGGACAGTCAGGGCGGGGAAGTCACGGTGGTGTCTGTTGGCGGAGAAGAAGCAGAAAAACAGCTCCGGACCGCTCTTGCAATGGGTGCTGACAAAGCTGTACTGATCAATATTGAAGATGATATCGAAAATGGTGACCAGTTCACAACATCAAAAATATTAGCTGAATTTCTTCAAGGTAAAGAGGCAGATTTGATCCTTGCCGGAAATGTTGCAATTGATGGCGGCAGCGGACAAGTGGGACCGCGAGTTGCAGACCTGTTAGATATTCCTTATATAACAACAATCACTAATATTACTGTCGACGGAACCAGCGTTAAAATTGTACGTGACGTTGAGGGTGACTCTGAAACAATCGAAGCAGCACTTCCACTGCTTGTTACTGCTCAGCAAGGCTTAAATGAACCACGTTACCCATCCTTGCCGGGAATTATGAAGGCAAAGAAAAAGCCTCTTGAGGAATTGGAGCTAGATGATTTAGATCTTGACGAAGATGACGTAGAAGCAAAAACAAAAACAATCGAAATTTTCCTGCCGCCAAAAAAAGAGGCAGGGAAGGTACTTGAAGGTGAGTTGGATGTCCAGGTAAAGGAACTTGTGAGCTTGCTGCATTCTGAAGCAAAAGTCATATAAAAAGGAGTGTTTTACAAAATGCCAAGAAAAGTCATTGTATTAGGTGAAGCCCGTGATGGAGCATTGCGCAATGTATCTTTTGAAGGAATTGCAGCTGCCCAGAAAATATCTGAAGGGGGCGAGGTCATTGCAGTTCTTATTGGAGAAACAGTTAGCGGTTTGGCACAGGAGTTGTTCCATTATGGAGCAGACCAGGTTGTTGCCGTTGAGGACAAACAGCTTGCCCAATATACTCCAGACGGTTTTTCACAGGCAATTTTAGCTGTCATTAATCAGGAAAAACCAGATGCGATTGTTTTTGGCCATACAGCTGCAGGAAAAGATCTGGCTCCCAAAGTTGCCAGCAAGCTTGGTGCCGGTCTAGTCTCGGATGTTATTGAAATCGAGACAGAAGGCGAAAATGTCGTATTTACCCGTCCAATATACTCTGGAAAGGCATTTGAAAAAAAGCTTTCAATTGCTGGAACCATTTTTGCGACGATTCGTCCAAATAATATTACTCCGCTCCCCAAGGATGCTTCACGAACAGGGGAAGTAACGAAGCTGTCTGTTGAGATTAAAGACTTGCGGACGATTGTAAAAGAAGTAGCGAAAAAAGCCGTTCAAGGGGTAGATCTTTCCGAAGCGAAAGTGATCGTTGCCGGTGGCAGGGGTGTCAAAAGCGAAGATGGCTTCAAGCCGCTCCAGGAGCTTGCCGATGTGCTTGGGGGGGCTGTGGGTGCCTCACGCGGAGCCTGTGATGCAGAGTATTGCGATTACTCGCTCCAGATTGGGCAGACAGGCAAGGTTGTCACTCCAGATCTTTATATTGCCTGTGGTATCTCAGGTGCCATCCAGCATTTAGCAGGGATGTCCAATTCTAAAATTGTCGTAGCAATTAACAAAGATCCTGAGGCGAATATATTTAAGGTTGCCGATTATGGTATTGTTGGAGATTTGTTTGAAGTCGTTCCGATGCTAGTAGAAGAGATTAAAAGCTTAAAAGTGAACGCATAAATAAACAAAAGCGCAAGCGCCTTGATCAGCTCCGACAAACCTTAATGTGAAGCCGACTGTTTAGCTTCGACAAGCGCTGGAGGTCTTGCAGATGAAGTCGTTCTTTGACTTCATCAGCAAGATCGAAGCGACTCGAGAAGCTAGGAGGCGCAACTAAAAAAGCGCTGGAGGGCCAGAAGGTGAAGTCGTTCTTTGACTTCATCGGCTGGACCGAAGCGACTCGAGGAGCTAGGCGCTGGAGCTGGATGAAAACAAAAGCGGAAGCGCCCGTTAAGCGCTACTAACAACCTATAATATTCCTGCAAAAGTAAATGTCCCTGCTCCGGCGGGGGCTTATATACATATATAGAACAGCCGAGGGGAGAAGGTTTTGTGAAAAGGATTAGTGTAATTGGTTCTGGCACGATGGGGCGAGGAATTGCGTTTTCTTGTGCTGCAGCAGGTTTTGAAACAACAGTCCAAGATATTAATCAAGCTTCATTGGACACTTGCCGATCCTATTTGGATAAGCAATTTGACCGTGCAATCGAAAAAGGATTGCTAAGCAGTACGGAGGCAGATGCCGCAAAAAAACGCATTCGGTTCACTACAAACCTCGAGGATGCCGTTCATGACTCTGATTTAGTTATTGAAGCAGTCCTTGAGATCATGGAACTTAAAATAGAGATATTTAAGCAGCTTGATCAGTATGCACCTGCTAATGCGATACTGGCGACGAATACATCAACAATGAGCCCGACAGAAATTGCGGCACAGACAAACCGGGCAGACCGCTGTATCGCCCTTCATTTTTTCAATCCAGTGCCCAAGATGAAGCTGATTGAGGTCATCTGCGGTTTGGAAACGTCAGAAGAAACTATTAATCAATGCTTTGAATTTGGCCGTACGCTTGGCAAGGAGTGTGTCAAGATCAATGAATTTCCAGGCTTTGCTGTTAGCAGGATGAACTGCATGATCGGAAACGAAGCAATGAACATGGTAATGGAAGGCGTTGGTACGATAGAGGACATTGATAAAGCGATAAAGCTTGGACTCAATCATCCAATGGGACCGCTGGAGCTAGCCGATCTTGTTGGACTTGATACAAGGCTAAGAAATATGGAGTATTTGCATAAGACTCTCGGCGAAAAATATCGTCCATGTCCAATTCTCGTAAAATATGTAAAAGCAGGGCATCTTGGCAAAAAAACAGGCAGAGGATTTTATAACTACAATTAAAGGAGTGACTGGATATGGATTTTCGTTTAGGTGAAGATATTGAATTTTTAAAAAGAAATGTCCGTGATTTTGTGCAAACAGAAGTCGAAGCTGTGGCCATGCAAATTGAAGAGGAAAATAAAATTCCCGACCGGATTATTCAAATGTCAAAGGAGCTTGGATTATTTGGATTAAGTATTCCTGAGGAGTACGGCGGGCTTGGTATCGGTATGGTCGGTAAATGCGCGCTGTATGAGGAAATCGGAGCTACACATAATGGCTATACTACTTTGATTGGTGCACATACGGGCATTGGAACAGTTGGGATTGTTGAAATGGGGAATGAAGAGCAAAAGCGGAAGTATCTTCCAGATATGGCGTCTGGGGAGAAGATAGGAGCGTTTGCACTTACAGAGCCAGCAGCAGGCTCCAATGCGACAAATCTAAAAACCACTGCAGTTAGAAAAGGCGATAAATTTATCCTCAATGGTACAAAGCATTATATCACTAATGCTACAGAGGCTGACGTTTTTACAGTAATGGCTGTTACAGATCCTGCAAAAGGGGCAAAGGGAATAACATCTTTTATTGTTGAAAAAGATTTTCCTGGCTTTCATGTAGGAGCAGTAGAAAAGAAAATGGGACTAAGAGGGTCTCACTCTGCCGAAGTAATTATGGAGGATTGCGAGGTGCCAGCCGAAAACGTAATGGGTCAAGAAGGCCAAGGCTATGTGAATGCATTAAAAATCCTAGCAAATGGACGTGCAGGTCTGGCAGCTAGAAATCTGGGTTCATGCCAGAAGCTTCTTGACTTGTCCTCGACTTATGCCCTCGAAAGGATCCAATTCAATGTTCCCATTATTGATCACCAGGCGGTCGGACATATGCTTGCAGAAATGGCAGTAGATATCGAAGCGCTTCGATCATTCACTTATCGTGTCGCCTGGATGGTTGATGAAGGTCAGAAAGTGATCAAAGAGGCTGCCATGCTCAAGTTGTTTGGATCAGAGGTCTATAACCGGGTTGCAGACAAAGCTGTCCAAGTACATGGTGGAATTGGCTACATTTCTGACTATCCAATTGAGCGTTTTTTCCGGGATGCAAGAATCACACGTATTTATGAAGGAACTTCTGAGATTCAAAAAAATATTATTGCGGGCCAATTAAAAAAAGAATACAGCTAAAAGCATAAAGAGAGAGGAGACTGAACATGGGTTTAAATGAAGAAATTGTAATTGTAAGTGCCGTACGCACCCCAATTGGACGGTATGGAGGGGCGTTCAAGGAAATTAGCTCTGGACAACTGGCAAGCCATGTGATCAAAGAAGCGGTTAATCGCGCCAATATTGAAGCAGACCAAGTTGATGAAGTGATCCTTGGGGAAGTAAGACAAACAACTGAATCATCTAATGTTGCTCGAGTAGCGGCCTTAAGAGCAGGTGTTCCAGACTCTTCACCTGCCTTTACAATCAACCGTCTGTGCGCTTCGGGTATGCAGGCAATCGCTTCTGCTGTGCAGCAAATTCAGTCAGGTCAGGCAGAGATCGTTGTCGCTGGGGGAACAGAAAGCATGAGCTGTTCACCTGTTTACCTTCGCGGTTCCCGATTCGGAGGCGACAAGGCACATTTAGTTGATTCGAATACGGAAGCAGGGCAGCAGCCGAAAGAAATATACGGTGAAAACCTTGGCATGGGAATTACAGCTGAAAATGTTGCCGAGAAATATGAAGTTTCTAGAGAGGATCAGGATGCGTTTGCGATTGAAAGCCAGCGGAGAGCTGATTCAGCTATCCTTGAAGGGAGATTTAAAGCTGAGATTGCCCCAGTAGAGGTCAAGTCGAGATCTGGCTCAGTATTGGTCGAGACCGACGAACATCCCCGGCCTGAAACGACAATTGAAAAGCTTAGTAAATTGAAACCTGTATTCCGAAAAAATGGGAGCGTTACAGCAGGGAATGCTTGTGGCCGTAATGACGGTGCAACAGCTCTAGTTGTTATGTCAAGAACCAAAGCTGAAGAGCTGAACCTTAAACCACTAGCCCGAATCATTGATTGGGCAGCAGTAGGTGTCTCCCCCGAAGTTATGGGAATTGGTCCAGTGCCTGCAGTCAAAAAGTTGCTTGAAAGAACAGGGAAAACAATCGAGGAAATAGATTTAATTGAATTAAATGAGGCATTTGCTTCCCAGGCTTTAGCGGTCATTAGGGAGTTAGGCTTGGATCAGTCTAAGGTTAATGTAAACGGCGGAGCAATTGCGCTAGGACATCCAGTCGGATCAACCGGCGCCCGCCTCGTCACCACTTTGCTTCATGAACTGATCCGCCGGAAACAGCAATACGGAATCGCGACTCTTTGTGTCGGCGGGGGACAAGGAATGGCAATATTAATTGAAAATATTGCCGGATAATCCTACCGGCACTTGTTGGAGGTGCACTCATGGAACAACAGCATTCGCTTTTATTTGATCATTTATCTTTTCAGCGGCAACAGGATGAGAATGGTACCGTGGTTCTGCACACTAACGTAAAATCTGAGCACCTGCAGGATGAAGGAACCGTGAATAGCGGCCTGTTTTCCATTATGCTTGATACGGCTATTGGAACAGTTATTGCCAAGACACTGGATGGTTTTGGTGTGACCATCCAGCTGAGTGTAAATATTTTTGACAACACCAAAAAAGATTATTTTGTTTGTAAAGCTTCAGTCAAACATGATAATGCCAATATTGCATATGGAGAGGGAACGGTTTTTGATCCTGAGGGCAATATAGCTGCAAACGGACAGGCAAGTTTTAAAGTAATCTCCTTAAAGAAATAAGGGAGAAAGGAGCTGACAGTTAAATGGATCAATTTGATAATATTAAACTAAAAAAAACCGGGCGACTAGCGTATATCTTGATCGATCGTCCAGAATTTCGCAATGCATTAAACAAAGAAACGCTTGAGGACATTGTTGCTGCCTTAAATTTGCTTAGGGAAGATGAAACGGTAGGCTGTATTATTTTTACCGGAACAGGAGACAAATCTTTTGCAGCAGGAGCTGACATTGGCCAGTTAAAGCAAAAAACTGCGCTTGATGTCTTTAAGCCTGGGGCGATGCAAGAGGTCTATGATCTTATCGAAATGTATGATAAACCAACCATTGCTATGGTCAACGGCTTTGCACTTGGCGGTGGCTGTGAACTTGCTCTTGCCTGTGATATCCGAGTAGCTTCTTCCAATGCAAAGTTTGGTCTTCCTGAATTGAATCTTTCCATTATCCCCGGTGCAGGGGGAACTCAGCGTCTTGCCAGGACAGTCGGCAAAGGGAAAGCACTTGATATGATCCTGACAGGAAAAATTATTGATGGGGAAGAAGCGTATCGAATCGGATTAGTTTCCGAAGTGGTTCCACCTGAACAACTAGAAGCAAAGGCAGAAGAAATTGCCGAAAAAATCCTTTCAAAGGGGCCGCTCGCTGTTAAATTGGCGAAAATAGCCGTACATACCGGCTTTGAAACTGATCAAAAAACGGGATTGATCATTGAGAAATTAGCTCAAGCCATCCTATTTTCAACTGAGGATAAAAATGAGGGCACGGCTGCATTTTTAGAGAAAAGGAAACCAGAGTTTACTTCACGCTGATGTAGGAGGACAAATACGTGCAGCTAACACATGCTGATATTCGGACAAGTTTTGAGGACAGCCCATTTTTTAAGCATATTGGCTTTGAAATTGTTGAGTTTGCGGATGACAGGGTAAAGGTAAAGCTGGCAATTCGTGACTACCTGCTTAACGTAAATGGTACATTGCATGGAGGTGTTCATGCCACGATGCTTGACCTTATTTCAGGAATGCTTCTTAGGTCCGTCACAAAGCAGCGAGTTGCAACAACCAGCCTAACGACGCAATACCTTGCCGCTGTTAAGCAAGGTGAAGTTTTTGCCGAAGCTACTATCATCCAGCAGGGATACAAACTAGCCTTCGTTGATTCTAAAATTATTGACTCGGAAAATAAGCTCATTGCCAAGGGAACAGGAACCTTTAAAATCCAGCGTTAAAATAGCAGTGCCTGACCCCACTTCGGGTTCAGGCACATTATTTTATATTATCAGAATTTAAATGGGTTGACTATTTTTATCCAGCTCCAGTGCCCATCTCCTTACGGCCAAACGTCCTAAAGGAAGACATTCTTTATAGTATGATTCGGGATTATCATTAGGAATGGAATAGAACTTTGGATGCTTTAAACAAAAGGCTGTTTTAAAGCCAGATGTTGATTTTTGCACTTTGTTGATTGGAGCGGAAGGCGCTTGACTCCTACGGGAGCAGCGGGACAGGTGAGACACCGCAGGCGCTTTAGCGCTGAGGAGGCTCACCGCACGCCCCGCGGAAAGCAAGCGGCTGGAGTGGAAATCAACAGCACCATTTAACAGCCAAACAAAAAAGGACCAGGTGGTTTTTGCCTGGTTTTTCTTATATGGAGTAGAAAATTGGTAGCGGAATGAAACACCTAAAGAATATTTAATATAGATAGGACAATTACTGCAAGGTAGTAAATATAGCGGGGACCTGTAAGTTTATTTTTAAAAAGATAGTGAAAACCTTTTACGGCTCCGGCAATCAGCATAGAGGGAAACACAATATTTAAGGCAATGTTCACTTCCTTGTCTATGGCCCATACCATGATGAACATGACGATTACGGCAATGGACAGATACCGAATAAAATCAGCAAAGTAAAATTCTTTCCGAAATTGTTTAGCATCTGTTTTAGTTTCGTCCAAATTCTGAATGGTTTTAAACGTGTTTTTTAAATAGACTATCCCAGCTACGAGGACAAGCAGGCCACAAAGCAGATCAATCACTAGTTTGGTAAAAATCATATGGGTTCACTCTCTCTATTCTTATTCAATTAGAATGTTATCATGAAATGGACATACAGAAAACAAGTCTGACTTTATTTAGAAAGAATGTTGGAGAAAATACGCTGGGATCCTCAAATTCAAAATGAAAAAAGCCGTACAATCCACTTCAGGAAAGTACGACTTTTTGGGTTAATTCACCTTAGTTAAAATCTCCGCGACTTCATCGACTATTTGCTCCGTCCATTCACCGAGAGCTTGTCTTTCTGTAGCGGCAATAGGGTGGGGGATTACCGCAAACGGGTAGTCTGGAATTCCCTGGGCGACTGCCATTGCTTTGCCTGAAGCAATAAATGGTTCAGTGATAATGACTGCTGTAGGAACTCCAAGCTTTTCCATAATAACTCCATCGAGCAAACTGCCCGAGCTGCAGGAGCCTCAGTCCCCAACACCTGAAATAATAAAGTCGCACTTGCCAGCCAGCATTCGTGCGTCCTCTTCCTTCAGGCCATGTGAAAAGGAATGTTTTTTAAAACGAATTACTTCTGTTACTTTATATTTATCCTGAAGTTTTTCACCTAAAAATTGAACAACAGTATCTGAATTCATTTTTCCATTATCCACTAACCCGATTACACTTCCATCTAATGGCTTGTTTCGTTTTGCCATATGCAACTCTTTTAAGCTCGGGCCGCTCGTTGGATTAAAAACTATTAAACTCAAGGCAGATCTCATCCTTTCTATTTCAATTAGTAAAGCCAATCACCGATTGGCTATTTAGCATTCTGCTCAGGTGAAGCCTGTAGCGGCTGAGATCGATTTGGTGACAGCCTTAGATTGCTTATAGCTAAACCAGCCGGGCATGCAGGCTGAAAAGCGGCCGGCATCTCCTCCGGCAACCATTAATAATAGGTGTTCAGGTGAGGGAACTGCATGTTTGAGTTGCAGATCGTCCCCATCGCCAATCGGCGCTTCGATTAGGCCTGCCTTTTTCATATCTGCCACAGAGCGAACAGCATGCTCATACAGGAATTGCTGGACTGTTTCTTTCGTCCAGCCTTCCCGCCGTAAATGGTAATAATGCTCCGGACAAATCACAACAGCCATTTCTGTTTCGCTAGCCATGTTAAAGGAGCCTAATGGAGTCATACGATCAGCAAGTGTCCGCAAAATACTTTCTCCTTTAAGAGCACCGTGGTTTTGAATTTGGTTTGGACCTTCGCAAGCAAAGACAGTGACCGTACTATCTTCCTCATTAAATCCGCGTTGAACATGCAAGGGTGTCCAGTCGGTCTCTTTCTCAGCAAAGCAAAAGCTGTATTTGGCAGGGGTACCAAGTGTTGAACGGTCGAACTCATGTGAGCCGCCGGCATTCATCATCAGCAGCCGAATTGCCCGCCCGATCGTTGCATTAGCTCGATTTCCTGGTCCAAAAGCATTTTCACTGTCATTTAGACCGATTTGCTGTACAATTGGTCCGTTTACGGCAATCATGATTGCCGCGCCATGTGTACTAGCACTTGGACCGTGCAATCCAAAGTCGGACTCGGTAATCGCTTGCACCGCCGCCATAACGACAGGGAAATAACCTGGGAGACATCCGGCAATAACGGAATTGATAGCTACCACTTCAGCCGTGAACGCCCGCTCTCTCTCAGGAATGGAACCAACAATCGTATCGGGCTCCATCTTTACACTAGCCAGCATCGCAAGGATTCTGTCAGAAGTAGGCGGAACGATCGGAAAGCCGTCGGTCCAGCCTTGTTGATAAAAGTATTCTATCGCATCCAGTGCATCCTTGGTTTCTACTTTTTCAGCCTTTAGCATAAATGTTCATCACCTCTTTAATATAAGTCTTGTCTACTATATTCGGGGGAAATTGTGAATACCCTGCATATAGTTTGATGATAGATGACTGTATTATGAAAACGTTTTTATAAAATCATTTTTTGAGATTGTAGTGGTCACTGGTATTGCAGTGTTTTAGCTAACGAGAGTAATGCTGATCTATTTTAAAATAATAATAAAAAATTAAATAACCGAATAGTCAGAAAATTAGTTTGACAAAGCTGTTTTTGACCCGTTATATTTTAAGTACTTGAAAACATAAACAAGTTAGTAACCTACTTATCTTATTTTGTAACCGCTTTCACCAACTTCGTCAGCCGACATGATCATTTTATTATTGTGGCTGATTATCAGATTCTGCAGCTTATTCCTCCTTCCACTCCTATCCTAGAGTCTTTTCTAAAAAGTATCTTAATAATTTCTTCTCAGTGCACTCATGCATACATAATGATTTTTTATCACTTCAATGTCGGTTATTCCTTGGTTTTCTTAACAATTGTTTGCCAGCATGACAGCACTGTTTGAGTATGCCAGCCCGTTGGCCAATCAATGTTTGTTAGAAAGAGAAAAATTATAATTTAGGCAAAGGGGAGAAGTAAATGTTAGAGCAAAAGGTAGACGGCGGGTATATACCCACCACAGCGCTAGAATTGACACAGCCTGGGAAAAAGGAGATGTGGGCATACGGGGTTGGGAGTTTTGGAATATTTGCGATAACAACCTTGATTGGCGCATTTTTAACGTACTATTATACAGATATAGCCGGAATATCAGCAGGGGTCGTTGGAACATTAATGTTGGTGGCCCGTCTTTTCGATGGAGTTACCGACATAGGAATGGGAACGATTGTAGATAGAACTAGGTCAAAGCATGGAAAAGCTAGGGCGTGGCTATTATGGATGACTGTCCCGCTAGCCGTTACAATGGTCCTTTTATTTGCAGTCCCTGACATTGGGATGACCGGTAAAATCATCTATGCTTATTCGACTTATATTTTATTTATATTGCTTTATACAGCAGTGTCGATTCCGTATAAAACATTGCTTGGACTAATGACCCAGCATCAGCATAGCCGATCAATGTCAAACATTTATGCGGCAATTTTTATTATGGTAGGAAATCTGCTCGTCATGACACTTACCCAACCGTTAACAGCTGCTATGGGCTGGACGCCGCTTGCCGTTTTATATGGATTCGTTACTATAACGGCCCTTGCTGTGACTTTCTTTTTTGTAAAAGAAAGAGTAAAGGTAACCGCAAGTATGCAAGAGAATATACCATTTAAAGCTTCCTACCGTGCTTTATTAAAAAATAAATACTGGTTCATTGTCACGGGGTTTAGTGTTACGTTTTACGCGACAATTGGACTTACACAGGGTTCGGCCCTCTATTATGCGCAATATGTGTTCGGCAATGTAAACTACTATCCTCTAATCGGAATGGCTATATCTTTGCCTATGCTCGTTGGATTGTTTTTTCTGGGGCCAGTTGTAAAGAAGTTTGGCAAAAGAAATGTTGTCATGTGGGGTGCCTGTTTATTCATCATCGGCCAAATCGTCAGGATGGTCGAACCGACTAGCTTAGTCCTTTTCTTGATCGGCTGCACACTGGGAGGTCTTGGAGCAATGCCAGCATTAGCGTTGATCTTTGCAATGATTAACGACACTGTTGAGTATGGAGAATGGAAAACCGGACTTCGGACTGAAGGTTTAGTAAATAGCGGTGCGAGCTTTGGAATTAAAGCTGGTTCAGGTATTGGTATCGGATTAATTGGCTGGATGCTGGCTTATGGCGGATATGTTGGCGGCGGTGGAGAGCAAACAGCACTTTCAATAAAAATGATCATGATCCTTAATCTTCATATTCCGTTGGGGTTAGCCGTTATTCAGGTTATTCTTATGTTCCTATTTAAAATTGACAAAGAATATCCCACGATTTTAGCAGATCTTCAAAATCCAAACTTTCGGAAAAAGTAACTATTAGGATCAGTTAGCATGAATTAAAGAAAAATTGCAGGAATAAAAAGGGAATTGTCGAATAAATAAATAACTGAATTTTTAGACATATATGTGAGATCTAATAAGGGAGGAAAAAAAGTGGGAGTTTTGCATCCGAAAATGAAATTTTTTCTAGAAAACCTGTTACCTGTTTATCCAGAGGGCTATACCCCTACGTTAGAGGATATTCGAGGAAGAAGCGCTGCTTCACCGGCAGGAACAGTAGAACAGATTCATAAAGTGACGGACAAGAAGATAAAGGGCCCGGAAGGTGATATTCCAGTGCGGGTTTATATGCCAGAAGGGGAAGGGCCATTTCCAGTTACTGTTTATTTCCATGGTGGCGGATTTGTTTACGGGGATTTAGATACCCATGATAGTGTGTGCAGGAGTATTGCAAAAGCCTCCCAGCAAGTTCTTGTTGCAGTTGATTATCGCCTTGCACCAGAAAATCCATTCCCAGCAGCTCCAAATGATTGTTTTACAGCTGCCAAGTGGGTGTATGACCATGCAGAGGAATTAAATGTTGATAATACAAAGCTTTCAGTTGCGGGGGATAGTGCTGGCGGAAATCTGGCAACTGTTGTTTCAATGATGGCAAAAGAACAAGGCGGATTATCAATAAGCAAACAGTTATTGCTATACCCAGTTACAGATCGGTTCCAGCCGGATAAATATGCCTCTTACAAGGAGAATGGAAGCGGATATTTCTTAACAACAGAATCAATGGGGCTGTTCAGTAAACTTTATATTCAAAGTGACGAAGGGAGAAACAACCCCCATACTGCGCCGATGCTAGCGGAAGATTTAAGTGGTCTTCCCCCTGCTCTTGTAATCACCGCCGAATATGACCCTTTGCGTGATGAAGGGGAAGCTTATGGTGAAAAATTACGGGAAGCAGGTGTTGAGGTCATCATTAAGCGGGAGGAAGGCCAAATTCATGGATTCTTTAACCTGTTCAGCATGATTGACTCAAAGGAAGATATAAAGGAAGTGTACAATTATATCGGCGAGTTCCTTAATAGTGAAATCTCAAGCAGTATAGTAAAATCTTAAGATGAATGTTGGGCAATGCTGTCTTCGGGCAGCATTTTTTAAGTAACAAACTTTGGTTTTTATTTTTCACATGAGGGAAATATAAAACAAGCAGATTGAAAGTTGGATTTTTTGACCATGGAAGGCTTTTACGGTAAGGTAAGAGCAAATATAAAGGAGGGCTGCATTTTGTCAGATCAGATAGCGTTATCAAATATTACGATTTTTCAAAAGGATACAGCAAATAAAATTAGGGAGGCATACGTAGAGGGCTTTACAGAGCCGTTCTATTTTGGAGTGCACGGTGGTGTCCGGGACTTTTATAAAGCTGAGACAGAGATAGAATATCCGTCAACCCTAGATCACATTGTTGCTGCTGCGGGTGGCTGACTGGTCGGTACTTTATCCGGTGCGCTGGAGGCGCGCCAAATACCGACTTCCCCAGATAAGGTCAGTGCTAAGGTTCAAGGAACAATTGAAGCACCTGAAGGAGTTCTTAAGATAACCAAAATCGACTGCCATTATAAACTCAAAGTTCCTGAAGGAAAACGAGATGCTGCCGAACGAGCTCTCGGTGTTTTTGACCGAGGCTGTCCTGTCGCGCAGACTTTGAAGGGATGCATTCAGTTAAATCACACTTGGGAAATAGAAGAAATCTAATTTGCTCAAAAAAACGAGCCCTCTAGTGAGGGTCTCGTTTCAGACTTTAAACAAACTCGAGCTATTTTCGGTTTGGCCTATTTTTCTTTTTTATGGAAAGCAAGCCCAGGAGCGGAAATCAACATTTCTCTACCATTCTAAAATAAAAGTGACAAAAGGAAGCGGGAAAGAACATCTCGCTTCTTTTATTGATGAGTAAAAGAATTTAGTCCTGTACTAGACATTATATGTAAAAAACCCCAAAAAGTGGGGTTTTTATTCTATTACCAGCTTGCTTTTTTGATCCCAGGAAGTTGTCCTTTATAAGCGAGTTCACGGAAACAAATTCGGCAAAGCTTAAATTTACGCAATACGGAATGTGGACGTCCACACTTTTCACAGCGAGTATATTCACGCACTTGAAATTTTTGCTCATTCTTGTGCTTCATAATTAACGCTTTTTTTGCCATAATGTCGCCTCCTTTTTAATTAGTTAAGGGTGCAGGATGGCTTTCTTATTATAACTTCAAATGTAAAGCCAGTAAACAGGTGCAAAATGGAAGGGTGAAAAACTAAAAGTTTGGCGGAAGTCCTCCACCTCCTGGAACAAAGCTGCCAGTTGTATGGTGACCAACTACAAATGTATAGGGTGAACTATAAGGTGACTGCTCTATAGGCTGACCGTTAAAAAAGTGGGGACTTGGAAACTGGGAATGGTTAAACCAAAACGGCAGGGGTGGACGGGTAGGGCGAGGGCGCCAAAAAAAATTGATCATATGGACCTCCTTTAAGAATGAAAATGCTTATGCTAATTTATGCACCTTATATCATTGCGGGAAGCCTAAAGTAGGTTGCGATCATTCCTAAAAAAAAGACCACACATGGTGGTCTCGAAAGTACCCTTTTATGTAAGGGCTTCTTGGTCATTTCTTTTGTCAATAAACACCTTATTTAGTTGGTCGATTTGAGCAACAGCTACATCACCAATTTTTGAGATCCCATTAGTCTGTAATATTGACTTCACCCATGCCTCATCTTTTCCGGCAGCCTTCAGACTGTTGGGCAGGATCTTTCCATCAATAATGAAAGTTTGCGGCAGCCCCCTGGATGGGGAATTGATTTGCATATCCTGTTTTGTAGGGGGCAATTGCGTGCTTTTTTTCAAAGCTGTTACCTGGCCATTCGTTTCAAAAAAGGCAATTTCAACCTCATCTAAATAAAAAATATTTTTATTCCGAAGCTGAAATAGCATTTCATCGATCGTGAGCCGTGCTTTTGATAAACCTTCTTCATATATTTTTCCGTTTTTCACTATAAGTGTGGGTTCATCGTTTAAAATTTTCCGGCCTTTAAATGATTTTAAGGCTACAATATCAAGTATTAATGCCAATAAAGCAAATAAAACTAAACCGTATATCCCTATTCGTGTAGGGAGATTTTGGCTAAATATCAAACTGGCTGAAATTGACCCTAATGCAACACCCGCGACAAAGTCAAAAAAAGTCATTTGGGAAATTAATTTTTTCCCTAAGATTCTGCAAAGGATATAAAGCACAATAAAGGTAAAGATAATTCGATAGGTCATATCTAAATAATCCATTCCAAAAACCCCTCCTTTTAATCAACAAAACCGAACCCGGTTTTTAATTATCCTTTCCACTTATAACCCAGTTATTCTATTCTTGCTTATCTATTATTTTAAAGCTTAAAGCTGTTCATCGATTTTAAATATTTTAAAAATGTTTAAAAGGAAAACAATCTGGGTAAAAGAATTTCTTTGCAGATTAATAATAAATGGACAGAAGGGAAAATACATATGAACGTATCATCTGTATCTAGACAAAACTCTACCTATGTATTCAAAAATTTTGATGAGGCAGCAGATAGTATCCTAAAAATGATGAGTAAACTTTTAGATATTAACACCTTATTTATTGCTAAAAATGATAATGTTAGTAATGAAGTTATTAAAGTACTTAACAAAAATGAAACTCTTTTACAGGCTGGAGAAACTATGCCGTTTGAAGAGACATTCTGCAAGTTAAGCGTAGACTATGGGAAAAAAGTTCTTATAATTCCTGATATAACAAAAAGTGAACTAACGAAGTCTTTAAAGGTAACCGATGAGTTGGGAAGCGGAAGTTTTGTTGGTCTGCCGGTTTTCTATGAGGATGGAAGCAACTATGGGACTATTTGTGCTTTAGATACGAAACCGTTCAATTTTACTGAAGAGAATATTAAGCTTTTCGAAACAATGAGTTCTCTACTTTCCTATGTTTTAGAGCTGGATGAGGCAAATAAACAAATAGAGAATTTGTCGGCGCCGCTGGTTCCAATTACCAAAGGGGTGGCGATTTTACCAATAATAGGGAATGTCAATGAACTGCGGGTGGACAGCATTATTGAACAGGCACTTGTAAAAAGCCAGGACCTCTCTCTTGAATTTTTGATCATTGATTTATCTGGAATAGCCCAAATTAATCATGTGGTAAGCTCATCCTTATTAAAAATAGTTAATTTGTTATCATTAATCGGGGTGACACCAATCCTAACTGGTATTAGACCTGATATGGCACTGAAAGCGATGGAAACGAACATTGACTTAGAAAAGGTTAATATCCAGGCAAACCTTGAAAGTGCTTTGAAAAATATCGGTTTTTCACTTAGAAAGGAATAATAATGTTTAATCGAAAACCCCGCAGTTACAGCTGCGGGGTTTTAAGGGGATACTATATTTTAGTTATTTTTGATGGGTTGTTAATCTTATAAGGTACTGAAACGTCCAAAATGAAGGCCTCGTCTTCAACATCCTTACCTTTTGGGAGATTCTTTTTGACGATTTTCCCATCGAATTCAAGCGTTTCTCCTGGAGATAGCTCAAATTTCTTCAGCGTTTTGCTATGAGAACACCAAGCAAGGCCAATTTCAATTGCGTCATCTTGTTGTATCCGGACATTCTCCAGAACGATTACTTCGTCGTTATCTTCATTAAAGTGATTCCAGCTAAGAGCCAGTTGTTTAACTTTTCCAGAGAAATGAACCTTTTCCTCAGGCAAGACGATCTTAGCAGGCTTTTCCTTCTTTACTTTCGATTGCTTTTTAGGTTTTACTGCAGAATCAGTTTTTTCACTTTGTTTTGGGGCTTTACTAGTTGTTTTCGGAGTAACTGCTTCGTCCTGAGCCCAGTTTTCTTTCCCAAAGGAAGATGCCTGCATTTCTTTTAAGTAAGCGGGGTGGATACAGGAAAGATTGCCATCCTGAAATTCAATCACAAGTGTATTATGATCGGCTGTTTCACCAAAAGTCTCATATCCTTTTATAGTTATTAGCCGCTGATGATTCTTATCCTTGTACCAAAATTCCCTTTTAACATCCTTTGTTGTGCTTAATCCCCATTCTCGTACTTTTTCTTCATAATGATTTTCATCCTGAAAGGTTTCATACTCATTTTTTGGAGGGATATAGTGCGTTGTGTTTGAATCTTCAATGTGAGGCAATACGATCGCCATTGTTACACATCCTTTCTTGACCCTTTTATTTTACAACTCAATATACTGCAAGGGAAGCAGTTAAACTTCTCTTAACCCAGACATCTGTAAAAAAGAGCAGGATATTAGGTGTGATAGACAAATGAATTGGAATAAATGGTGAATTAGGGAGCTTTTAAAAAAGGAAGGGGAATAGAAAACAACCCGAATATACAGGTTTTTAGCCAATATCCGGGTTTGAATTAGTATCTGTTTTCAATTTTAACATCCGTTATTCCAATAGTTGGTCAACGGTTCCTTCTGTATAATCGTCCCCAGCCTGTTCGTGTGTTGTTGCAAGGCCTTGTTCTAGCTGGGATTCACCTTTATAATCCGATGTCTCATAATTTCTGCCTGCTATTTTAAGATTTTCTTTTTGTGGTATTTCCTTTTTATTGTCCATGCTATCTCCTCCTTTCTGCTACATAGTATGGTTGTTCCATGATGATTTTATATAAAAATCACTAGAAAATACCGTTGTACATAATTGTGGCTGGGCTGTAAATCCTACTTTTAAAAGAGGAGGTGAGGTATATGGCCAAAGGGTCTGTTGGAAAGGATCGTCCTGATGACTATAAAAGGTTTGCGGGAATTGATAAGGAATATGATAGTAAAAGCGGTACCATAGATACTGCACCGCAAAGTACCAAAGAAAGAAAGCATCGAAATAAATAAGCTAGTAGTCGAAATAGTCCTTTTTAAAAGGATCTTTTTCTTTTAGATAGATCTAATGAGATCATAAAGACAATGTGGTGATGAGGTGAAGTATGGCACAAGACAACAGACAGCAAGGTAATAATGATAGGAATGGCGGACCAGTTGGAGGGCGACTTAATAGCGATAACTCCTATAGTGATAAAGGCTTAAAGAACGAACGTTTAACAAAAAAGGCGGTAAAGACAACTAGGTAAAGCTGTTTAAAGAAACTGGATTTTGTGGACTGTATGATGGTGGTTGAACAGCTGGGAGACCTTGCTGAACATGGGTATATTCTGTAATAGAGAATCCTTCTCCTTGGTTTGAATAATAATAATCAAAAAGCGGAAGATAAGTTTGGTTATTGTTTGCAAGTAACATTGAAAAGAGGCGCGGATTTAATGGAAAATGATATGAATTATGGAAATGACTATAAATTTATTCCTGCTAGCTCGGTTGCCAGTGGAAATGGCCTCGAACTATTACCGGATTTATTTTGCCAAACCATTCAAATTGTAAACTTCTGTATGGTCGGTGAACCTAAGTCAGAAGAGTTTGTATTAGTAGATGCGGGAATGCCTGAAACTGCTGGTGAGATATTCGCTGCTGTAGCGGAAAGGTTTGGTGAGGACAGCCGGCCAAAGGCGATTATTTTAACTCACGGGCACTTTGATCATGTGGGTGCGATTATTGAACTCGTTGAGGAGTGGAAGGTCCCTGTATATGCCCACAGTATGGAGATGCCTTTCCTTACCGGGCAAAAGAGCTATCCGGAGCCTGATCCAACAGTAGAGGGCGGATTAGTCGCCAAAATGTCGCCGATGTTTCCAAACGAACCGATTAATCTTGGAAACCATGTAAAGCCTTTACCATCTGATCATAGTGTTCCTGAGATGCCCGGCTGGCGTTGGATCCACACACCAGGTCACACACCAGGCCATGTTTCTTTCTTCAGAGACAAGGATCGGGCGTTAATTGCCGGAGATGCGTTTGTTACCGTAAAGCAGGAATCATTATACAGTGTGATGATGCAGGAAAAGGAAATTAGCGGTCCGCCGAGATATTTAACGACAGATTGGCATGCATCATGGGAATCGGTTCGGAAACTGGAAGCACTTAAGCCGAGCATTGCCGTAACAGGACATGGCTTGCCACTTTCAGGTGAAGAATTATCAATCAGTTTAGAGAAGCTTGCAGCAGAATTTGATAAAATTGCAATCCCTGATTTCGGGAAGTATGTTGATGAAAATAAACACTAAGAGGAAAAAAATGGATGGTGCCTGTCACCTTCCATTTTTTCTTTCACGTGGGGGTTTCTCATCAGATACAAATACCCAAGGCTTGGTATACTTATAAATTGATAGATTAGGGTATAATAGGTTCATCAAATGAGAAAAGGTGATGGATGAGAATGACTTCGATTTCTACCTACATAATAAATAATGCAGAATCTTTAGCTGTTGAAATCGTGGAAAATGTTCTTGGAACGTTAAACTTGAATATCCCCCAGTGGGAAAAAGACCAAGCGATCAGCATGTATGTGGAGTTAATGGGTTTTTTAGGAAACTCCCTTATTCAAGAAAAAGAGGAATTGCCTGAAGGACTTTTAATATGGAGTGAAAGAAACGGGGAAAGACAAGCCTCATCTGAAGAAAAAATCTCTGACATCATAGTTCGGTATTCTCCAACACGTGAAGTTTTAACTGACATTGTAACAAGAATTTGTATAGAGTTCGAGGCTACTATAGAAGAAACTACCTATATAATTAAGCGGACTAACACATTGCTCGATTTTAGCGTCAATCAAACAGTCATCGCATATGAACGTCTTACGGATAAAATGTTTAAAGAGAATCAAAAAGAAATGGCCGAACTGTCAGCAGCAATTGTATTGGTTAAAGAGGGAGTTGCTGTACTGCCGCTAATTGGTACTATGAATTCATACAGGGCTGATTATATTTTAGAAAAGGTAGTTCCGAAAATTTCAAAGCTGGAAATTAAACATCTGATTGCCGATTTCTCTGGGCTTAAGACAATAGATCCGGAAATGGCCTATTATCTTCATCAAATTGGAAATGTCCTGCGATTATTAGGAATAATTATCTCAATAACAGGAATAAGACCGGAATTAGCACAGACAGCTGTGAACAGCGGAATAAATTTGTCTGCTATAAGGTCATTTAGACACGTTAAACAAGCGATTGAAAGCCTCCAGTAAACCTGTTATTTTAAAACTTGTTTTATAAATAAATATGTTGTTTGTCCAAACGTTTAAAGATCCTTTCTATATGATATAGAGAGGTGATGTTAATGGTAAAAATCTTTATAGACCCAGGGCATGGTGGTGCAGATCCAGGAACAGCCGGAAATGGCTTACAAGAAAAAAATTTAAATTTGCAAATAGCCACCAATTTAAGAGATATTTTGATTAACGAGTATGAAGGTGTGACTGTCCGCATGAGCAGGACTGGTGATCAGACAGTTAGCTTGGATCAAAGAACGAATGAGGCTAACAGCTGGGGAGCTGATTTTTACCTGTCAATCCATGTAAATGCAGGGGGTGGTGCTGGTTTGGAAAGTTATATTTATCCAGGCGTGGGAGCTCCTACAACCACATATCAAACTGCCATACATGAAGAGGTGCTTAGCCAGACAAACTTTGCCAACCGTGGTGAAAAAACAGCCAATTTTCATGTGTTGAGGGAATCCATCATGCCGGCAGTACTCACGGAAAATGGATTTATTGATAATGCCAATGATGCAAGTCGATTAAGTTCGGCAAGTTTCTTAAATGAGATCGCCAGAGGCCATGCCAATGGAATTGCCAGGGCATTTAATTTGTCAGGAGTATCAAATCCTAATCCTGGTGCTGATCCTGATACTGGTTCAGGCACTCTCTATAAAGTTCAAATCGGAGCTTTCAGGAATAAGGCAAATGCAGACAGGTTAGCAGCTGATGCAGAGAGTAAAGGATTCGAATCCATTGTCCTGCTCAGAGACGGTTTGTATAAAGTGCAAATTGGTGCCTTCTCAGTACGTGAAAATGCAGAATTGCAAAGAGACCGGGCAAGAAATTCCGGGTATGAAGACGCATTTTTTTACGAAGATTAGTTTTGGTGTGAAGAAAAGTCAGGAGTTTCTTTAAAAGAGCTTCTGCCTTTTTTTGTTAGGCAGATTGGCAAATATCTGGATGGTGCCTGTCACCCTGTCTGGTCAGCCCTATTAGTTTACTTTTTAAATTAAAAATGGTACTGTTTTTAATTATTAGACTTATTAGTAAGGAGAAACGGTATGAAATTAAAAATGATGCTATTGCTTGTGGCAGCAGCTGTTTTTTTGACTGCGTGCGGCCAGGATAATCTGGAATCAACGACTTTAATGGATCATAATAAGAACGAAGTAACATTCCCGCAAGATAAGCCAACTTTGTTCTTTTTCATCACTAGCTACACCTGAGGACTTTGCCAGCAGCAACTGGTTCAGTTGCATGAAAATCTTGATGAATTAGACGATATCGACGCCAATAAGTATGTTATCAGTAATGATACGCCAGAACATCAGGCAGAGTTACATGATGCGCTAGAAGAAGAATATGGGACAAGCATTGATTTTATATCCGATCCTGATCTTGAATTAGTAGATCACATGGATATGAAAAATGGTGATACTGCTTATCGAGGCTATGCATTAATGGATGAAGAAGGAACGGTAATCTTTAATACTATTAATGATCATTGGGGCGAAGAGTTCGATAAGACTATTAAAGAGATTAAAGACGAATACAAAAATATTCAGTAAGAGGCAGAGAGAATCCTCTTAATGAGTAGAAGCACCAAGAGGCCGGACATTATGAACATGTCCGGCTTTTTTTTCGGTTCAGGTAATACTGAAAGTTTCATTTTATTGATTCGTATATGCGGTGTGTGCATCCAATTCCTGCGTTGGGTGATAAGTGTACTACGTCTTCTTTTCTGCGATAAGCCAACTTGAAACGCTTCCGCATTTCTTGTTGGCTCCTGTCCATACTTCATTTAAAGGCCGTTTATGCTTTTTTACGGTTTCGTAAAAGTTAAAGGGAATCATCTTTTTGCGTCGAATAGCTTCATTAAGGAGATGAAAAAAGTGGATTCAGTGATACTAGTTACGATTAGAGTAAAGGGGATGCAGCTCCCTATTAAAATAGCATCTAAAATTGAACCAACGAAAGACCAAATCTATAAAAAGATATCAGATTTAGCAAAAGCACAGGAACTGACTGGGGAAATTCAATTCAAGAAATTGATTCAAGAGAAGGGCCAAAAGATGTATATTTATAAAATTGGAGAACGAAGGTGTGTGGTCATTGTTGAAAAACTCCAAAAAATAATCCAATTTGAAGAGTTGGATTAGGCCGGTTTTATCTACAAATTCAGTACTAGGCAGAGCTGACGAGGAATAGCTTGATAGATAAGTTAGGTAAGAAATAACTCTTTTCTCGTTCGATTTATATAGCTTCTTAACCATATATGTTTTAAAATGAATTTCAGGTTCATCCATGCCATCTGGCAATGGGAGATCCGGATTTTCTATCATCAGGAATAAGAGGGAAGTTATATGGATCTATTAATTATTTTAAAAGCAATCTTTTTAGGTATTGTAGAAGGATTAACAGAATTTGCTCCGGTATCGTCTACCGGGCACATGATCATTGTCGACGATATGTGGCTAAAATCAGAGGAGTTTTTAACGAAGTATGTGGCAAATACTTTTAAAGTAGTGATCCAGCTTGGTTCGATCATGGCAGTGGTCATTATTTTTAAAGATCGCTTCATAGACCTCTTAGGATTAAAGCGAAGAACCAGCGAGGCTGTAACACAAAAACGGCTGAGTCTTTCAAAAGTTGTCGTGGGCCTTATCCCAGCGGGAATATTAGGCGTTTTATTTGAGGATTACATTGATGAACATTTATTTTCTATTGAAACGGTTTTAGTTGGCTTGGTTGTAGGTGCTCTATTAATGATTGCCGCTGATCTGTTCAGTCCTAAAAATAAAAAGATCGAATCCGTCGATCAAATTACCTATAAGCAGGCAATGGTAGTTGGCTTAATTCAGTGTTTTTCACTGTGGCCTGGGTTTTCACGTTCAGGTTCCACTATTTCGGGTGGTGTTTTATTGGGATTAAGCCATAGGGCTGCTGCTGATTTTACGTTCATAATGGCTGTACCGATAATGTTCGGTGCAAGTGCACTATCTTTACTGAAAAACTGGCAGTATTTTTCGATGGACGCGCTGCCGTTTTTTATCGCAGGTTTTCTGAGTGCCTTCGTATTTGCGTTAATTTCAATTCGATTCTTCCTAAAGCTGATTAATAGAGTAAAGCTCATACCATTTGCAATTTATCGTATTGTTTTAGCCTTAGTTATCTATGTTATCTACTTTTAAATAGCATGCAAAAAGCCCTTCTCCGGTCCGGGAAGGGCTTTTTTGGCAGGAAATGGATGGTGCCTGTCACCTGCCTATTTTTGGATAGTTTGTGGGTGATCGCCTGATACCCATTCAACTGCTTTGGCATTTAGGACTACTTGTTCTGGATTTTTGCAGCCGGGAATGACACTTGTTACGGCTGGGTGCTTTAAACACCAGGCTAGTGCCCATGATGCCATTGGTACTTCGTTAGGAACCTCTGTCCGGCTAATTTCCTCGACTTTCCTTAAAAGCTGATCAGTTCTTTCTGAATCATGTTTGGAACGCACATCATCCTTGCTGAAAGTTGCGCCAGGCTTATATTTACCGCTCAGGTAGCCGCTTGCTAACGGAACTCGGGCAAGTACCCCGAGATTGTTATTAATGCTGGAGGGAAAGATCTTTTCTTCAGGATTCTGATCAAGCCGGTTATATACAACTTGAATAGCACCAGCGTTCACGTCCGGGGCCTTATCTGTTTGATAACTATCATCATTACTTTTTAATGATATGCCTAGATGCCGGATTTTCCCCGCCTGAACTTGTTTATCAAGCATTGTCCATAGCTCATCATTATTGAATTCCTCGTCAGAGCAAGAATGGGCCTGGTAAAGGTCGATATAGTCTGTCTTTAAAGATTTTAGTGAAGCGTCTAACTGATTCAGGACATCACCAGCACTCCATTGTCTTGACCGTTCAAAGCTTCCGAGGAAGTGATGGCCAAATTTAGTGGCGACAATCCAATCCTCCCGGTTATTCCGGCTCAAATAATCCCCAATCAGCCGCTCGGAAAGATGATCTCCATAGCATTCAGCTGTATCAAGAAAATTAATGCCAACCTCCTGAGCTTTATCTAAAATAGCGTCCACCTCGGATTGCGAAAAATCTTTGCCCCATTCTCCGCCATATTGCCATGTCCCCACACCAACTACTGAAATATCAAGATTCGTTTTGCCTAAACGTCTGTACTTCATCCAATCACCCCAATTTACATTATTTTCTCATCATATCATGAGGAAGAGAGTTGTCCAAAGGCAGAAGAATGTTTTAAGTGTAGTCACAGTTTTTTCCCTATCCTTATAATTGAGGACGTGTGTCATGAAATGGGAATTAAATGGATGGACCTGTCACCTGAGATTTTTTTGTTGACAGCTGGGTGCTAGACAGTTTATTATGTTTTTTATAATATAATATCCGAGAGATTACTCTTACCCTTCTGTTTCTGAAGTAACTTTAGCATATTGTTAATGTGAATTGACTGTATGAAAAAGGAACCTTTATAAGACGGAGGGGGAGGAAGCAGATAAATCGGGATATTTCTTTTCTGGGAAGCTAGGGAGAAATATGCCGATTTTTTTATGGTCTGGGAATGTAAAAAACTTTAAAGGTGAAAGTTACTAAAAAGCTTAAGAGTCTGCCTGCACGCCAGCAACTAGGCTTTGCCAGCCTTTATGATGTGTGGTGTCCAAAAGTCCTTAGCCCCAGACATGTAAATGCGACTTGTTATTGAATGGAGAATGATGTTGATGAAAAGGTCGAAAGGTTCCATTGAGGCAGAAATTAGCAAAGCATTAACCCAATGGGAAAAGGATTTCCTTGGCCGTGGCTCAGTCCTAGTTAAAACTGATATTTTGCGGGATATGGTTATTGTCACATTGCGTGGTATTTTAACACCTGCAGAGTATTCGTTATGTGAAACAAAAGAGGGCGTGCTGACAATAAAAAAAGTACGGTCTGAGCTTGTAGAGCACGGACTGGAGCAGCTCATGGAGATCGTCTGCAAGATTAGCCAAGAAGAGGTAATTAGTTTTCACACTGATATTAGCACTCGTACAGGCGAACGGATTATGGTATTCAAGTTAAGTTCAAACTTCGAAGAAAAGCTATAAAACTAGACAGGGAGACCCTAAAAAAACCAGATTGGTTCGTTGTAGGGTAAACCGGTATTTCAGGATCAGAGGCATAGCCATCTGTATTCTGCAAATATCGGTTTTTTTTATAAAGGAGGATGATTTATGTCTGAGATGATTGTGGAAAATCTAATGTCCCCAGTTGTTTTGTTTTTTGTTCTAGGAATTGTTGCTGCTCTATGCAAATCTGACCTGAAATTCCCCAGTGGTCTGAGTGAAGCATTGAGTATTTATCTGCTAATTGCAATTGGAATCAAAGGGGGAATCGAGCTTACCCATTATTCACTCGATTCGGTAATGGCCCCGATCTTAGCAACACTACTGCTCGGATCACTTACCCCATTGCTAGCTTTGCTAATTTTGCGGTTTGTCAAACTGGACCTGAAAAATTCGATAGGCATTGCTGCAACGTATGGTTCGGTAAGCATAGTAACATACGGGGCAGCTATCTCTTTTTTAGAAAAAGAGACAGTATCCTATGAGGGTTACATGAATGCCCTTGTTGTTCTAATGGAAAGCCCAGCTATATTTGTTTCATTGCTGCTATTGAAGATGATTGAGAGCAACCGAGGAATAAAGCCGGCTCCTGCAAGAAGCTTGGGAATTATTTCTTCACTTCCAACCTTAGATCGTGAAGTTTTAAGGGAGAGTTTATTTGGAAAAAGCGTTTTACTTCTGGTTGGAAGTTTACTAATTGGCTTGTTGCTCGGCGATCGGGCGGTTCCGATGGTCAAACCGTTATTCATGGATATGTATAGCAGCATTTTAATTCTTTTTTTACTAAATATGGGGCTTATTACCGGGCAACGCTTGCCTGAGGTTCGCAAACATGGCCTGAAGCTATTGTTGTTTGGTATAGTTACTCCGATTTTATTTGGAAGTTTAGGTGTGGTTGTCGGGCATGCCGCCGGTCTTTCCTTGGGCGGCGCTACCCTTATGGGAGTTCTTGCGGGAAGTGCATCCTATATTGCTGCTCCTGCTGCTTTGAAAACATCAGTACCAGAGGCAAACCCTTCGATTTATTTAGGATTATCACTAGGAGTGACATTTCCATTCAATCTAATCGCCGGAATTCCGATTTATTATGGACTGGCCAAACTATTCTACTAGGAGGAAATAACGATGACCAACAAAAAAACACTAATTATTACAGGCATGAATAAAGAAGTAGTTCAGATGCTGCCGCAAATTACTAATAGAACTGAAGAGCAGATTGTTATTCTAAATAGCTTTGACAATGAAGTGTCTCATCCATATGGCTGCACGGTTAGAAATATTATTAGAACCTTATTGATGGAAGAAATAGAAGAAATTTTTATCGTTGCAGAAAAAGGCCAGAAAAACCCTCTTGACAGCGGGGCGCTTTTATTAAAAATGAAAGAATCAGGAATATCAGAAGATACGATTAAAACAATAAACTACATTAAGGCTGCCAACGGCGATGTTATGAGCTGGCTGGCAGGCCAGGAAGATGTAAAAACAGCAGTAAAAGGCAACATGACAATGATCCAAAACCACCCAATCATACCAAAAGGACTCCTCATACAAGGCTTCCTCGTCAACACCCAAACAGGAGAATTTGAAGTAGTTCGGTGACAGGCACCTTGGTTTTTATTCTAGTATAATTAGGATAAAGAAGGGGAGATTGGTAAGGCTGATGTTTAGTCACATAACGATAGATTTCAAGTATGAATGAATGTTTTTGATATAGGTATTTGGAAGAAATATGGATGGTGCCTGTTACCCCAAAAGGGTTTAGAAAAGACGGGGAATGGTTTCTGAGATATAATCATAATTATGAATTAATAAGGCACTCTTCGGGGTGTCTTTCTTATTGTTAGGGAAATCTAAAGGATTGATTTTGTGGGTAACCATATGCGTTGCTGCGTCAAATATGAGTGCGGCCGGCGACTGATAATAAGGCAACATCTCTTGTTGACTCTTTAATCTAAGCGGGTGTTCCTCAGTCCTACGTCACTTAAATGTCTTTGCCGTCTCTATTTTTGTGTGCTCGTTTAATTCTAACCCAAGGAGTATTCATCATGTATCAGACATTTACTTTAAAAGAGAAAATTAAACAGCTGACAACGATGTTGGTTCCTATTTTAATCACGCAGCTGGGAATGTTTTCAATGGTCTTTTTCAGCACAATCATGTCTGGAAGGTACCATGCCTCGGATTTAGCAGGAGTTGCAATTGGTTCGGCGATTTGGACTCCAGTTTTTACTGGATTAAGCGGAATTTTACTGGCAGTGTCTCCAATTGCTGCCCAGAAACTTGGGGAAAAGAAACACCGTGAAGTTTCTTCTGTTTTAACTCATGGAATTTACCTTGCTTTTTTAATTGGTTTAACGGTCATTTTAATCGGAGCACTCATATTAAATCCAATTTTAAACAGTATGAATTTGGATCCAGGTGTACATAAAACAGCTCATGATTATTTAGTTGGTCTCAGTTTTGGGATCATTCCTTTATTTTTATATAACGTACTGAGAGCCTTTATATATGCATTAGGAAAAACACGTGTGGTTATGGTTATCTTGCTATTGTCTCTGCCAGTGAATCTTGTACTGAATTATATGCTGATTTTCGGGAAATTTGGCTTTCCTGAGCTTGGCGGATCTGGTGCAGGCTATGCAACTTCTTTTACCTATGTAGTAATTGCGGGGATAACCGCTTATATCATTAAAACAAAGGAACCATTTTCTGAATTCGCAGGATCGACGCTTTTTAGCGAATTTTCTACAGAAAAACTAATGGAAATCCTTAAAATTGGTGTCCCGATGGGGTTTTCGATTTTCTTTGAAACAAGTATGTTTGCAGTGGTGACAGTATTAATCAGCAGGTTTAATATTATTACCATTGCCTCATATCAGACAGCCTTAAATATTGTCTCTTTTCTGTACATGATTCCCCTTGCGATCAGCATGGCTCAAACGGTTTTGGTGGGCTTTGAAGTGGGAGCAAGGCGGTATGGCGATGCTAAGACTTACAGCTGGCTGGGCATTTATCTTTCGATTATTATCGCAGCTGTAACAGGGTTGCTTGTCGTTCTATTCCGATATGATGTGGCTGGATTTTACTCGAACGATCCTGCAGTAATCAGCTTAACAGGCCACTTTCTGATATATGCACTCTTTTTTGTTATCGTCGACGCCATCCAGGCAACAGCACTTGCTGCATTAAGAGGCTATAAAGATGTTAATCTAGCATTTGTTATGACACTGATTGCCTATTGGCTGATCTGTCTGCCAGTAGGATATATCCTTGCACATTATACAAGTCTTGGAGCATCAGGCTACTGGATTGGCCTAACAACAGGCCTTCTGGCCGCATCAATCGCCCTGTCCTTAAGACTTATCCATATTCAAAAAAAGAAATTCGCACCCCAGCCTGCAAATATCTAATTTGAAAGGTGACTGAAAGGTGACAGGCACCACCCAGTTAATTGGTAACTGTACAAAAACAGCCAAAGGCTTAGCTGTTTTTGTTATGTGGAAAATGCAAATTTCTAGAAAAATATGGATGGTGACTGTCACCCACCTGAATTTTGACTCTTTTTGATTTGCTGTAACAGTTCAATGATCTTATCGTTTTGTTCAACTCGCTTTTTTGAGTCGATCACTAGAATTACAAAGTAATAAAAGAAATAAACAAGCAAGCCAAAGATTAATATGTAAGGTAATACTGTCAAGAACGTTATGACCAACCCCCATCCATTTTCTGCCATTGTATAGCAAAGACGCTGCAGCATCAACAATTTATTTTTCTATGTCCACAGCCAAACAGAAAACCATTTCCATATAACTGGATGGTGCCTGTCACCATGGTCACCGATTCAGTAGGGAGCACTACACGGAAAGTTACGGTGGATAGGGGCTTTTAAATTATAGATAGATTGAGAGATTTAAAATATTTCCATTAACTGGGTGGTGCCTGTCACCCGAGTGTGTTATAGTTATAACATTCAGAATATTTTTACTACATAATAAGAATGAAAGAGTTGGAATGGTTTTTCTTATGCAGGCAGATGTGCCTTTGTGATGCAGTGTGGATTGCATAAAGACTTGTGTGGAGAGAGGTGAATGGGTCGTTTTTCATTATGTTGTAAGCGCTTACTAGTAGGGTTGTAATCTACCAATTATTTTCTATCTTGGGATCTCAGACAAGTTCTTTAAACTTAAAAAGCTTCATAGAGTAATTATGGACTCGGACAAACAAGGTCCGGGAGTTACTAAAGCAACATATCCTTAGGAGGAATGCTGTATGAGAGCACTAGTTTTAGAAGAGTTAAAGAAACCATTAGTTGTTCGGGAAATGCCAGATCCAGAATGCACGCCAGATGGGGTTGTCATCAAGGTTGAAGCAAATGGGGTGTGCCGCAGCGACTGGCATGCCTGGCAGGGAGACTGGGAATGGATCGGAATTCAGCTTCCATTGCCTCATGTATTAGGCCACGAATTCTCAGGAATTGTCGAAGAAGTAGGCGCAAACATTAAAAACTTTAAACAGGGTGACCGTGTCATCGTTCCGTTTACAATTGGTGATGGAACTTGTCCTTATTGCCAGAGCGGCCACCATAATATTTGTGAGAACGTCCAGCTGCCAGGCTTTACGTCTTGGGGAGGTTATGGGCGCTATACACATGTTCCGAATGCAGACGTAAACCTGACGAAGCTACCTGATAGTATCTCATTTGTGGAAGCAGCCGGGATGGGCTGCCGTTTTATGACTGCTTTCCACGGAATTACGGACCAAGCACGTGTTAGGCCGGGTGAATGGGTCGCTGTACATGGTTGTGGAGGAGTAGGTTTATCTGCTGTGCAGATCGCAACTGCACTTGGAGCGAATGTCATTGCCGTAGATATTGGTGACGATAAGCTTGAGTTTGCCAAAGGACTCGGTGCTGTTGCAACCGTAAATGCAAGAAAGGTAAACGCTCCTGAAGCAATTAAAGAAATTACCAAAGGCGGTGCACATGTCTCAATCGATGCATTGGGTATCAAACAAACCTGCCAATCCTCGATTATGAGCCTTAGAAAGCGCGGCAGACATTTACAGATCGGCTTAACCTCAAGAGAAGAAGAAGGTATGATCCCGATTCCTATCGATTTAATCGCTTTATCAGAAATTCAATTAGTTGGATCCCTAGGCATGCAGCCATCCAGATACCCTTATATGCTGCAAATGGTTGAGCAGGGCAGATTGAACCCGGGCAAATTGGTAACGAGCACAATTTCTCTGGAAGAAGTTCCGAGGATTTTTGAAGAAATGAACACATTCCAAAATCTTGGCGTCACTGTTGTCGATAAATGGGAAGCAAAACTGCCAGTCTAAGCTTCTAAAAATTAGACACTTTATTCAGTCACCTTTGGCTAGTTTAAAACGTTTTATAGGCTGAATAAAGTGTTGCTTGTCCATCATTGTCACCTTCAATTGCAACACAATGTGAATGTACATAATGAAAATTATCATTTTCATACTAGTACGAAAAGGAGGCAAAAAAGATGAATGTTACACAATTTTTGCTTAATACAGCTGCAGAGATTCCAAGCCATCCCGCTGTTGTTTTTAAAAATAACCCGATTACCTATCAGGAGCTTACTGAAAAAGTGAAAAGAAAAGCAGTCGGTTTAAAAAAGTTTGGAATAAAAAATGGCTCTCATGTTGGACTGATGATGGGTAACAAGCCAGAATATATGGTTGCCTATTTTGCTTTATTATCGATCGGTGCAACAGTTGTTCCGCTTAATCCACTTTTTAAGGAAAGTGAACTTACCTATATTCTTAACGATTCAGAGGCGGAAGCATTAATCGTTGATGAAATTTCCATGGCAGAAGTTGAAAAGTCAACTTCCCAGTTATCCACGGTCAAAAAGATTTTTTCATTGGAGCCCGCAATCCCGTTTACTTCCTGGCAGGAGGTAATCGGTGACGCCGATGAATTCCTCCTTGAACCGAAAGAACAAGAGGAGCACGCGCAAATTATCTATACTTCAGGAACAACAGGAAAACCAAAGGGCGCCATTATCACGCATGGAAACCTTGAATGGATGACTGAAACGAGCGCTAAAATATCAGAGATAACGAGAGCTGACCGAATCCTGGTTGTCCTGCCGCTTTTTCATGCTTTTGCGAAGCTTCAGGGCATGCTCCAAAGTGTGTATATTGGAATCACGATTTATCTGGAAGAACGTTTTATACCGGATATCATCCTTCAAAAGCTATCTGACGAAAAAATTTCTATTTTCATGGGTGTGCCGACTATGTACACAATGTTTGTCCACTCCTCAAAAATCAAAGAGCTTGAGTTTCCTTACCTTAGATCAGCAGGATGTGGCGGTGCGAGTCTGCCAATGGAAATCAGAGACAAGGTAAGAGCAGAAATGGGTGTAGAACTTGGCGAAGGCTATGGACAGACGGAAAGTACCGTCATGATCAGCTGCTTTCCAACTGATGTTGAAAAAGAATTTGGTTCTGTTGGCCTTCCGCTTCCTGGCATGGAACTGAAGGTTATCGATCCATCTGGAAAAGAGGTTCCAGTTGGGGAGGTTGGAGAAATTATCTTCAAAGGGCCAAATGCAATGAAGGGTTATTATAAAAAGCCAGAAGAAACAGCTTCAACTCTCATTGATGGCTGGGTCCATACTGGCGACCTTGCTAGACAGGATGAACGTGGTTATTTGTATATTGTTGACCGTAAAAAAGACATGATTATTCGCGGTGGATATAATGTTTACCCTCGGGAAATTGAAGAAGTACTTTACACCCATCCGGATATTATAGAGGGCGCTGTTATTGGGGAATCCGATCCTGTTTTTGGGGAAGAAATCGCTGCTTACATTGTCATGAAGGAAAAAAGGACTCCAGAAGAAATTATTGCTTATTGTAAAACAAAGCTTGCACCATATAAGGTCCCAAGGAAAATTTACTTCCTTGAGGAGCTGCCAAAGAACGCAACAGGAAAAATCCTGAAAGCACCGCTGAAGCAGAAAAATATGCAGCCTAAATAACGCTATAAAGGGAGTTGGGTGTTAAATGAAACCTTATTTTAAAGAAGAGCATGAAATTTTCCGGAGATCCTTTCGGAAATTTCTTGAAAAAGAAGCCATGCCTTACCATGAGGAGTGGGAACAAGCAAAACAAGTTCCAAGATCCTTTTGGCAGAAGGCCGGGGAGCAAGGATTTTTATGTCCTTGGGTAGATGAAAAGTACTGCGGTTCTGGAGCTGATTTTGTCTATTCGATCGTCATGGTAGAAGAAATGGATAAAGTAGGCGGCGGGGTTGGAATTGGCCTTCATAACGATATAGTCATTCCATATATTGCGGAATTTGGATCCGAAGAGCAGAAGCAAAGGTGGCTGCCAAAAGCAGTGAGCGGAGAAATGATCTCAGCCATTGCGATGACAGAACCTGGAGCGGGGTCAGATCTCGCCTCCATCCAGACAACTGCCGTGAAAGAGGGCGACCATTATGTGCTGAATGGACAAAAGACATTTATTACAAACGGGTATTCAGCCGATTTTGTAATCGTTGTCTGCTTAACGAACCCAGATGCTCAGCCGCGCCACAAGGGTGTTAGTTTGCTGGTGGTAGAAGAAGGCACTCCCGGATTTAAGAAGGGGAAAAAGCTTCGTAAAATTGGGCAGCATGCCAATGACACATCCGAGCTGATTTTTGAGGATGCGATTGTTCCTAAGGAAAACTTAATCGGTGAGGAAGGCATGGGCTTTTATTACCTAATGAACAAGCTGCAGCGAGAGCGCCTTATGCTTGCTGTCGGCAGTATTACCGGATCGAAGCGAATGCTTGAAATCACAGTGGATTATGTGAAACAGCGCACTGCCTTCGGAAAGCCAATCAGCAAGTTCCAAAACACTCAGTTTAAACTCGCAGAACTTGCAACCAACATTAAAATTGGCGAGACGTTTGTTGATAAGATGATCGTTGATCACATGGAAGGCAAAGATATTGTAAATGAAGTCTCTATGGCTAAATGGTGGATGACAGACCTTTCCAAGCGTGTCGCGGCTGAATGCATGCAGCTTCATGGCGGATACGGTTATATGGAAGAGTACGAGATTGCCAGAAGATATCGCGATGTCGCAGTAGCCTCCATCTATGGCGGAACAAATGAAGTCATGAAAGTAATCATCGCAAAAAACATGGGATTATAAGCAGAGGTGAGTTAGGGTGACAGGCACCATCCAGTTTTCTGGATGGTGCCTCAGACTGTAGACAAACTCGATGAAAATCGTGTTTGTTTACAGTCTTATTTGGTTGGTGGTGGAATGGGGGCTGTTGATTTCCGTTCCAGGCGCTTCGCTTTCCGCGGGGCCGGCGCTGAGCCTCCTCGCCGCCGTTGGC
>NZ_JABUNR010000049.1 GCF_013343715.1 Mesobacillus harenae | reverse complement strand
ACCCTCTGATTAAAAGTCAGATGCTCTACCAACTGAGCTAATGGCTCGGACCTATTAAAAAGTGGTGCCGGCAAGAGGACTTGAACCCCCAACCTACTGATTACAAGTCAGTTGCTCTACCAATTGAGCTACACCGGCAATGTGTATAGTGTATATGGTGGAGGATGACGGGATCGAACCGCCGACCCTCTGCTTGTAAGGCAGATGCTCTCCCAGCTGAGCTAATCCTCCAATATATAAGCCTGGCAGCGTCCTACTCTCACAGGGGTAAAACCCCAACTACCATCGGCGCTGAGAAGCTTAACTTCCGTGTTCGGTATGGGAACGGGTGTGACCTTCTCGCTATCGCCACCAGACTATTTTGAGGTTTGTTCCCTCAAAACTAGATAATGTAATAAATAAGAAGAAAGCTGAGTATCGCCTTATATTTTGGTTAAGTCCTCGATCGATTAGTATCTGTCAGCTCCACGTGTCACCACGCTTCCACCTCAGACCTATCTACCTGATCATCTTTCAGGGATCTTACTAGCTTGCGCTATGGGAAATCTCAT
>NZ_JABUNR010000048.1 GCF_013343715.1 Mesobacillus harenae | reverse complement strand
TTCGGGTCTACGACCACATACTATGACGCCCTATTCAGACTCGCTTTCGCTGCGGCTCCGTCTTCTCAACTTAACCTTGCATGGGATCGTAACTCGCCGGTTCATTCTACAAAAGGCACGCCATCACCCGGCATATCTCCAAAGAAATACGCACAGGGCTCTGACTACTTGTAGGCACACGGTTTCAGGATCTATTTCACTCCCCTTCCGGGGTGCTTTTCACCTTTCCCTCACGGTACTGGTTCACTATCGGTCACTAGGGAGTATTTAGCCTTGGGAGATGGTCCTCCCTGCTTCCGACGGAATTTCACGTGTTCCGCCGTACTCAGGATTCACTCGGGAGGGAACGAAGTTTCAACTACAGGGTTTTTACCTTCTTTGACGGGCCTTTCCAGACCTCTTCATTTACCCCGTTCCTTTGTAACTCCATATAGAGTGTCCTACAACCCCAGAAGGCAAGCCTTCTGGTTTGGGCTAATCCCGTTTCGCTCGCCGCTACTCAGGGAATCGCGTTTGCTTTCTCTTCCTCCGGGTACTTAGATGTTTCAGTTCCCC
>NZ_JABUNR010000047.1 GCF_013343715.1 Mesobacillus harenae | reverse complement strand
GGAAAGCACTCCTTACCGATATTACCTATTTATATTATGGACAAGGCCAAAAAGCATATTTGTCCTGTGTGAAGGACGTCGCCACCAAAGAAATCCTTGCTTATTATTTATCAAGGTCGCTGCAAATGGATATTGTTTATCAAACGCTGAAAAAACTGGAGGATGCCTTAGATGGCCATTTTCATCCAGATGCCATATTACATTCCGATCACGGCTTCCACTATACCCATCCTGAGTTCCAGAAGAGGGTTAGGGAGCTGAATATAACCCAGTCCATGTCCCGAAAGGGAAACTGTTGGGATAACGCGCCGATGGAAAGCTTCTTTGGCCACTTTAAGGATTTGGCGGAGTTTAAATCTTGTGGGACATTTAACGAAATAGAGGTTGAAGTAGACCGTGTGATTGAA
>NZ_JABUNR010000046.1 GCF_013343715.1 Mesobacillus harenae | reverse complement strand
CTAAACAAACAAGCGTCAACAAACAATATTTATAGTGACTTCAATTATGAAGATCACTAGCCAACGTTTTAAATTATGAGCTAAACTCATACTCTTTTTTGGAGAGTTTGATCCTGGCTCAGGACGAACGCTGGCGGCGTACCTAATACATGCAAGTCGAGCGGACAGATGGGAGCTTGCTCCCTGAAGTCAGCGGCGGACGGGTGAGTAACACGTGGGCAACCTGCCTGTAAGACTGGGATAACTTCGGGAAACCGGAGCTAATACCGGATAATCCTTTTCCTTTCATGAGGAAAAGCTGAAAGACGGTTTCGGCTGTCACTTACAGATGGGCCCGCGGCGCATTAGCTAGTTGGTGAGGTAACGGCTCACCAAGGCGACGATGCGTAGCCGACCTGAGAGGGTGATCGGCCAC
>NZ_JABUNR010000045.1 GCF_013343715.1 Mesobacillus harenae | reverse complement strand
ACAGTGGGTTTCCCCATTCGGAAATCTCCGGATCAAAGCTTACTTACAGCTCCCCGAAGCATATCGGTGTTAGTACCGTCCTTCATCGGCTCCTAGTGCCAAGGCATCCACCGTGCGCCCTTTCTAACTTAACCATGTGGCCATCACTGACCTGGTTGTTCTCTTATTAAATAAGAGAGAAAACTAAAATGGCGATTACTCGGTTCTTTCTTTTGCCTTCTTCATTACGATTATCTAGTTTTCAAGGAACAAAACCGCAGATTCAATCACTATGTGATTCACTCTCGGAGTTTATGGTGGAGCCTAGCGGGATCGAACCGCTGACCTCCTGCGTGCAAGGCAGGCGCTCTCCCAGCTGAGCTAAGGCCCCGTTACATAGATGGTGGGCCTAAATGGACTCGAACCATCGACCTCACGCTTATC
>NZ_JABUNR010000044.1 GCF_013343715.1 Mesobacillus harenae | reverse complement strand
TACGAACAGTGGGTTTCCCCATTCGGAAATCTCCGGATCAAAGCTTACTTACAGCTCCCCGAAGCATATCGGTGTTAGTACCGTCCTTCATCGGCTCCTAGTGCCAAGGCATCCACCGTGCGCCCTTTCTAACTTAACCTGACGACAAATAACCAGCTCCTAAAAACTGCTGATTTGTTTTGTTTCTCTTATTAAATAAGAGAGAAAATTAAAATGGCGAATACTCGGTTCTTTCTTTTGCCTTCTTAATTACGATTATCTAGTTTTCAAAGAACAAACTTTCGAGGAATTGCTCCCTCAAAACTAAACAAACAAGCGTACAACATCACTGACCGAAAGGACAGTGTTCCGATTGTCTTTACGACAATATCCTTAGAAAGGAGGTGATCCAGCCGCACCTTCCGATACGGCTACCTTGTTACGACTTCACCCCAATCATCTGTCCCACCTTAGGCGGCTGGCTCCTAGGACAAAACTTAACTTCCTATAATGATAATAAGAGGTTAAGTTTTGTCCCAGGTTACCCCACCGACTTCGGGTGTTACAAACTCTCGTGGTGTGACGGGCGGTGTGTACAAGGCCCGGGAACGTATTCACCGCGGCATGCTGATCCGCGATTACTAGCGATTCCAGCTTCATGCAGGCGAGTTGCAGCCT
>NZ_JABUNR010000043.1 GCF_013343715.1 Mesobacillus harenae | reverse complement strand
TGGCGATAGCGAGAAGGTCACACCCGTTCCCATACCGAACACGGAAGTTAAGCTTCTCAGCGCCGATGGTAGTTGGGGTTTTACCCCTGTGAGAGTAGGACGCTGCCAGGCGAAAAAAGACTTTGATAAACGTCTTTTTTAGTAAGAAATATATGTTGATTAGATTATACCAAGGTGTTAAGATAGGGAAGTCGCCATTCTAAAGAAGATTATTTCAAATTTATTTCTTCGTAGAAGTTGACATACACGAAACGACGTGGTATGATGTTTAAGGTAAATGATTTCATAAGTTATTAGATCGGCCCCTTGGTCAAGCGGTTAAGACACCGCCCTTTCACGGCGGTAACACGGGTTCGAATCCCGTAGGGGTCACCAATGATTTCACAAAATGATAAAAATATTACGGAGGATTAGCTCAGCTGGGAGAGCATCTGCCTTACAAGCAGAGGGTCGGCGGTTCGATCCCGTCATCCTCCACCATACCTTATTCAATATCTTGCCGGTGTAGCTCAATTGGTAGAGCAACTGACTTGTAATCAGTAGG
>NZ_JABUNR010000042.1 GCF_013343715.1 Mesobacillus harenae | reverse complement strand
TCAAAATAGTCTGGTGGCGATAGCGAGAAGGTCACACCCGTTCCCATACCGAACACGGAAGTTAAGCTTCTCAGCGCCGATGGTAGTTGGGGTTTTACCCCTGTGAGAGTAGGACGCTGCCAGGCGAAAAAAGACTTTGATAAACGTCTTTTTTTTTCGCTTAAAAATGGCAAAAGTTTCGTTTGATAGGAAACACCGGTGGTGTTACTATAGGGAAGCTGCCATCATAGAGCGGATGAAACAAAAAACATAAACTTCGTAGAAGTTGACACAAGCGAAATAACATGATATGATAGATTATGTTGTTGGGCGATCCGAAATTGATCGTGTTCGTCAAAAATAAATACTTCGCAGAAGTTGACAACAACGAAACATTATGGTAAGATAGTATTTGTCGCCGCTGATTCGATCAACGGATGACGGTTATTGTTCTTTGAAAACTAAACAAACAAGCGTCAACAAACAATATTTATAGTGACTTCATTTATGAAGATCACTAGCCAACGTTTTAAATTATGAGCTAAACTCATACTCTTTTTTGGAGAGTTTGATCCTGGCTCAGGACGAACGCTGGCGGCGTGCCTAATACATGCAAGTCGAGCGGACGGATGGGAGCTTGCTCCCTGAAGTCAGCGGCGGACGGGTGAGTAACACGTGGGCAACCTGCCTGTAAGACTGGGATAACTTCGGGAAACCGGAGCTAATACCGGATAACCCTTTTCCTTTCATGAGGAAAAGCTGAAAGACGGTTTCGGCTGTCACTTACAGATGGGCCCGCGGCGCATTAGCTAGTTGGTGAGGTAACGGCTCACCAAGGCGACGATGCGTAGCCGACCTGAGAGGGTGATCGGCCACACTGGGACTGAGACACGGCCCAGACTCCTACGGGAGGCAGCAGTAGGGAATCTTCCGCAATGGACGAAAGTCTGACGGAGCAACGCCGCGTGAGTGATGAAGGCCTTCGGGTCGTAAAGCTCTGTTGTTAGGGAAGAACAAGTATCGGAGTAACTGCCGGTACCTTGACGGTACCTAACCAGAAAGCCACGGCTAACTACGTGCCAGCAGCCGCGGTAATACGTAGGTGGCAAGCGTTGTCCGGAATTATTGGGCGTAAAGCGCGCGCAGGCGGTCCTTTAAGTCTGATGTGAAAGCCCACGGCTCAACCGTGGAGGGTCATTGGAAACTGGGGGACTTGAGTGCAGAAGAGGAGAGCGGAATTCCACGTGTAGCGGTGAAATGCGTAGAGATGTGGAGGAACACCAGTGGCGAAGGCGGCTCTCTGGTCTGTAACTGACGCTGAGGCGCGAAAGCGTGGGGAGCAAACAGGATTAGATACCCTGGTAGTCCACGCCGTAAACGATGAGTGCTAAGTGTTAGAGGGTTTCCGCCCTTTAGTGCTGCAGCTAACGCATTAAGCACTCCGCCTGGGGAGTACGGCCGCAAGGCTGAAACTCAAAGGAATTGACGGGGGCCCGCACAAGCGGTGGAGCATGTGGTTTAATTCGAAGCAACGCGAAGAACCTTACCAGGTCTTGACATCCTCTGACAACCCTAGAGATAGGGCGTTCCCCTTCGGGGGACAGAGTGACAGGTGGTGCATGGTTGTCGTCAGCTCGTGTCGTGAGATGTTGGGTTAAGTCCCGCAACGAGCGCAACCCTTGACCTTAGTTGCCAGCATTCAGTTGGGCACTCTAAGGTGACTGCCGGTGACAAACCGGAGGAAGGTGGGGATGACGTCAAATCATCATGCCCCTTATGACCTGGGCTACACACGTGCTACAATGGATAGAACAAAGGGTAGCGAAGCCGCGAGGTGAAGCCAATCTCATAAATCTATTCTCAGTTCGGATTGCAGGCTGCAACTCGCCTGCATGAAGCTGGAATCGCTAGTAATCGCGGATCAGCATGCCGCGGTGAATACGTTCCCGGGCCTTGTACACACCGCCCGTCACACCACGAGAGTTTGTAACACCCGAAGTCGGTGGGGTAACCT